>NZ_NKFE01000002.1:0-189018 GCF_002223195.1 Burkholderia sp. AU28863
TTGCCTGATGACCATAGCGAGTCGGTCCCACCCCTTCCCATCCCGAACAGGACCGTGAAACGACTCTACGCCGATGATAGTGCGGATTCCCGTGTGAAAGTAGGTAATCGTCAGGCTCCCTAAGCCAGAAACCCCTGCCCGATCAGGCGGGGGTTTTTGCATTTCGGCGTCCAAAAAAGCATGGGGCGAAGCGTTCCGAGGCGACGTAAGCCGGGCTCCTCTGCCGCAAACCATTGCAGCATCAAACTCTTCTACTCCCTTCCATCTTCGGCGATTCCGCTGATTATTGATCGTATCTTCGATCTAACCGCGCTTTGCTCCCGCAAACGTACATCGACAAGCGCGATTGCGTGACCCGCCTTCCGCTTCCTGCACCCGCCACCTCGTCTCTGCTCCATCTTCGATCAAAGCGATCGGACCAAGGAGGCAGCGCCGTACCCGTATAGCGGCTCGGACAAGATCAAAAATCGGCGCGGTTCCTTTCGATGTCTGTCATTGACCGTCCTGTAACGCGTAGATTTCCTCGATGCGCGAATGGGCTTCACCACCTACGCGATCTCGTTCATCACCCGTACGCGTGAATTATGTGCTGCCTGCGCCGACGCCTGGCGGCGTTCGGCGCGTATCGTATCCGGATCGTCGAATGGAGAGTCTCGGGGCAAGCGAAAGCTGGTGCATCGTGTTTTGGCCTTGATCCCGCGCCAGCTGAGCATTGCCGGACAGCGCATGCTGGATGTCGACGCTCTGCCGCCATATATCGGCTTTATAACGGCTCCGGGTGCGTGAGGTACGGCAAAGGCGCTTGCGTCGAATCCGGCACGGATAGTCGCGTTCAACCGGGCGAGGCGGGTGCGGAACACGAATAGTAGCGATATCGACTGTTTGCGAAGATTTGCTGCGATAAGCCGGCCGCTGATGTTAGGCGGTTTCCACGAAGGGGCGTGGGGTCGCCGAGCGTAAGGACTACTCGATGCGGCGGCAGTGAGGTTATGGAGGCGGCTGGACCTATACGCACGTCGTCGCCGAGTAGCGGCTGTGAGCATCGCAGGGGCCTGCAGAATCGCCGGATTCATCCTGCGGGACGTCGTCGGACCGGCACGTGCCGATTCATCGGTTGTGCGCGCCCTAGCCGGCGAAATCCCGAACCCGCGTACCCCGACATCGAGTGATGCCTTCAACTGCTGACGCGCCCCAGGCGCCGGGCATGCTCTTGGGCTCTGCGGTGACGCTGTCGGCCAGAACCTGCGTCGAACCTTCCTGACCGGGCTCATGCGGCACCGGGGCGCTTGCCGGAGCCGCGGCACGTGCAGTTGCAACCGCGAAGAATGTCGCTGCGGGCCAAGCGGGCGCCTAGAGGCTTGTACTGGCGTAGGAGAACGACCGCACACGAAATCGTGCGTTCCAATGAAGCTATCGAACCCAGCAAGCAGCGTCCGAATTCGGTGATGGAGCCGGCTTGCTGCAATCGCCAGAAGGGCGAAGTTCTGGTCCATACACGAGTCCCAGCATTGAGGTCAGGCTGCCTGCGGCGCCGGCCGCAGAGCTTCTATTCCGCTCCGGAAGCACCGTGGACGCTCCCGTGGACAACCGCCAGTCGGCTCTCCAAACCCGCCCGGCACGAAATTTGCCGAAATTTTGTGTCTACCCGCTTGGCATTGTGCGAAAGAGGCCGTATGATGGCGGTCTTTCGTTTTTAGCGCAGATGCAGATCGGCGTTGAAGGCGGAGTCTGACGAAGATGTGGCGCCGGTCGGCAACATCTCGCGCTTGCCTTAGCCGGGCGAGGGCGGGGATCGGCGGAAAGCGGAAGTCGGGAAGAAAGTGAAAATAATCTTCCGGATGTGCTTGACAGGAGTGCGATGCACCCCCATAATCGTCAGTTCTCTACGGAGGGGTGCCCGAGTGGCTAAAGGGGGCAGACTGTAAATCTGTTGGCTTACGCCTACGTTGGTTCGAATCCAACCTCCTCCACCAAGATATCAGCGCAGTGAGCGGTAAGGAATCGTTAGTGGCCCATGCGGGTGTAGCTCAATGGTAGAGCAGAAGCCTTCCAAGCTTACGACGAGGGTTCGATTCCCTTCACCCGCTCCAGACCGCTAAGTTGAAGCGTAGCGCCCATGTGGCTCAGTGGTAGAGCACTCCCTTGGTAAGGGAGAGGTCGGCAGTTCGATCCTGCCCATGGGCACCAGCAGTAAAAAAGTCAGTGTCTTGTTTGCGCGCGGCGCAACCTGTGAAATTCCTTTTGGGAGTTGAAAATGGCCAAGGAAAAGTTTGAGCGGACCAAGCCGCACGTGAACGTTGGTACGATTGGTCACGTTGACCACGGCAAGACGACGCTGACGGCAGCGATCACGACGGTTCTGACGAAGAAGTTCGGCGGCGAAGCGAAGGCGTACGACCAGATCGACGCGGCACCGGAAGAAAAGGCGCGCGGCATCACGATCAACACGGCACACGTCGAGTACGAAACGGCTAACCGCCACTACGCACACGTCGACTGCCCGGGCCACGCTGACTATGTGAAGAACATGATCACGGGCGCAGCGCAGATGGACGGCGCGATCCTGGTTTGCTCGGCAGCAGACGGCCCGATGCCGCAAACGCGTGAGCACATCCTGCTGGCGCGTCAGGTTGGCGTTCCGTACATCATCGTGTTCCTGAACAAGTGCGACATGGTGGACGACGCTGAACTGCTCGAGCTGGTCGAGATGGAAGTTCGCGAACTGCTGTCGAAGTACGACTTCCCGGGCGACGACACGCCGATCGTGAAGGGTTCGGCCAAGCTGGCGCTGGAAGGCGACACGGGCGAGCTGGGTGAAGTGGCGATCATGAGCCTGGCCGACGCGCTGGACACGTACATCCCGACGCCGGAGCGTGCAGTTGACGGCGCGTTCCTGATGCCGGTGGAAGACGTGTTCTCGATCTCGGGCCGCGGTACGGTGGTGACGGGTCGCGTCGAGCGCGGCATCGTGAAGGTCGGCGAGGAAATCGAAATCGTCGGTATCAAGCCGACGGTGAAGACGACCTGCACGGGCGTGGAAATGTTCCGCAAGCTGCTGGACCAAGGTCAGGCAGGCGACAACGTGGGTATCCTGCTGCGCGGCACGAAGCGTGAAGACGTGGAGCGTGGCCAGGTTCTGGCGAAGCCGGGTTCGATCACGCCGCACACGCACTTCACGGCAGAAGTGTACGTGCTGAGCAAGGACGAAGGCGGCCGTCACACGCCGTTCTTCAACAACTACCGTCCGCAGTTCTACTTCCGTACGACGGACGTGACGGGCTCGATCGAGCTGCCGAAGGACAAGGAAATGGTGATGCCGGGCGACAACGTGTCGATCACGGTGAAGCTGATCGCTCCGATCGCGATGGAAGAAGGTCTGCGCTTCGCGATCCGCGAAGGCGGCCGTACGGTCGGCGCCGGCGTCGTCGCCAAGATCATCGAGTAAGCCAGTTATTCGTTGATCGACAGTTTTGGGGCTGGCATCAGCCGGCCCCAGCATGGTTTAGGGGTATAGCTCAACTGGCAGAGCGTCGGTCTCCAAAACCGAAGGTTGGGGGTTCGATTCCCTCTGCCCCTGCCAAAAATCGCCACGTGTCCCACGTGGCATTTGTTTTAAGGTGTTATGGCGAATCCATCCGTCGAAACTGTAAATACCTCCGGCGATAAGCTGATGCTGGCCCTGGGCGTATTGCTGGTGTTGGCCGGATTCGTGGGCTTCTTCTGGCTGGCCAATCAGCAGTGGTACGTCCGCGGTGCCGCGTTGGCGGTAGGTATCATCGCCGGCGTGGCCGTCGGGCTGATGTCCGCCCCTGGCAAGAGCCTCATCGCGTTTGCCAAGGATTCGTACAAGGAAGTCCGTAAGGTCGTATGGCCCACCCGCAAGGAAGCAACGCAAACCACACTCGTCGTGTTCGGTTTCGTGCTCGTGATGGCGATTTTCCTCTGGTTGAGTGACAAATCGATCGAATGGGTGATTTTCTCGGCGATTCTGGGTTGGAAATGATATGAGCGATACTCCGGCATCCCCGAGCGGAAAGCGTTGGTACGTCGTGCACGCCTACTCCGGTATGGAGAAGAGCGTGCAACGCGCGCTTCAAGAGCGCATCGAACGTGCTGGCATGCAGGACAAATTCGGTCAGATCCTGGTTCCGACCGAAGAAGTGGTCGAAGTCAAAGGCGGCCACAAGGCTGTGACCGAGCGTCGTTTCTTCCCCGGCTACGTGCTGGTGGAAATGGAAATGACGGACGAAACGTGGCACCTCGTGAAGAACACCGCGAAGGTCACCGGTTTCGTCGGCGGTGCGCGTAACCGCCCGACCCCGATTTCCCCGAAGGAAGTCGAGAAAATCATGTCGCAGATGCAGGAAGGCGTCGAAAAGCCGCGCCCGAAGACCCTGTTCGAAGTCGGCGAGATGGTGCGTGTCAAGGAAGGCCCGTTCACGGACTTCAATGGCACCGTCGAAGAAGTCAACTACGAGAAATCGCGCGTGCGTGTGTCGGTCACCATCTTTGGCCGCTCTACCCCGGTCGAACTCGAGTTCGGTCAGGTCGAAAAAGTTTGATCCCGATTCGGTGGGCAGCCTCGGCTGCCCACCTTCGCGCTTACGGCCCGCGTCATGGTCGTTGAGGAGCGTCAGTAGCCAGCGGCGAAAGCGCGTTATCACTCACCGAACGCCTTCTCCGGCGTTCCAATGAGGTTTCAAATGGCAAAGAAGATTATCGGCTTTATCAAGCTGCAGATCCCTGCAGGTAAAGCCAACCCGTCGCCGCCGGTCGGTCCGGCACTGGGCCAGCGCGGCCTGAACATCATGGAGTTCTGCAAGGCGTTCAACGCGCAGACTCAAGGCATGGAGCCGGGTCTGCCGGTGCCGGTGGTCATCACGGCATTCGCTGACAAGAGCTTCACGTTCGTGATGAAGACGCCGCCGGCAACCGTCCTGATCAAGAAGGCGGCCAAGGTGGACAAGGGCTCGAGCAAGCCGCACACCGACAAGGTCGGTTCGATCACGCGCGCTCAAGCCGAAGAAATCGCGAAGACCAAGATGCCGGACCTTACGGCAGCTGATCTGGACGCAGCCGTTCGCACCATCGCTGGTAGCGCACGCTCGATGGGTATCACTGTGGAGGGCGTGTAAATGGCTAAGATCTCCAAGCGCCGTCAGGCATTTGCCGCCAAGGTCGACCGTCAGAAGCTGTACGCGATCGAAGACGCACTGAGCCTCGTGAAGGAATGCGCGAGCGCGAAGTTCGACGAGTCGATCGACGTCGCAGTCCAGCTCGGCATCGATGCGAAGAAGTCGGACCAGGTCGTTCGTGGTTCGGTCGTTCTGCCGGCAGGTACGGGCAAGTCGGTTCGCGTTGCCGTGTTCGCGCAAGGCGAAAAGGCCGAGCAGGCGCGTGCAGCAGGCGCGGAAATCGTCGGCATGGAAGAGCTGGCCGAGCAGATCAAGGCTGGCCAGATGGACTTCGACATCGTGATCGCTTCGCCGGACACGATGCGTATCGTCGGTACGCTCGGCCAGATCCTCGGCCCGCGCGGCCTGATGCCGAACCCGAAGGTCGGTACGGTCACGCCGGACGTCGCAACCGCCGTCAAGAACGCGAAGGCTGGTCAGGTGCAATTCCGTGTCGACAAGGCCGGTATCATCCACGCGACCATCGGCCGTGCATCGTTCGAGCCGACCGCGCTGCGTTCGAACCTGTCGGCGCTGATCGACGCGCTGCAGAAGGCAAAGCCGGCAACGAGCAAGGGCGTGTACCTGCGCAAGATCGCACTGTCGAGCACGATGGGCGTCGGCGTGCGTGTCGACCAGGCTACGCTGGCAGCACAGTAAGCAAGTATTCGGGCCGCCTCGCTCGCGAAGCGGCCTACATGGGCTTTGGGCGGTTGTTCGTGCAGCAAGGCGAACAACCGGTTATCAAAGACCGTTGGTGGGGCGCAGCAGTCAGGCGATCCCTTAATTCAAGCCAACGCAGATGGCGAACCCGAAAAAGTTTTGCAGTGGTGAAGCCGCAGGCCGAGAAGCGATTCGCGGCGTGAGGTGGAAATACTCCTAACGAGGTCGGACGCCGTTGTTGAACGAGGTACGTGAGGTTCCGGTCATACCGGCCGCGCCGAACGTATCGTTTCTGGAGGCTAACCGTGCCGCTTAATAGAGAAGACAAGCAAGCCGTCGTCGCTGAGGTTTCCGCGCAAGTCGCGAAGGCCCAGACCGTTGTGCTGGCTGAGTATCGTGGAATTGCGGTTGGCGATCTGACCAAGCTGCGCGCGCAAGCGCGTGAGCAGAAGGTTTACCTGCGCGTGTTGAAGAACACGCTGGCGCGTCGCGCCGTCGAAGGTACGCCGTTTGCTCCGCTGGCAGAGCAGATGACTGGTCCGCTGATCTACGGCATCTCGGAAGATGCAATTGCCGCTGCTAAGGTCGTCAACGACTTCAGCAAGGGCAATGAAAAGTTGGTCATCAAGGCTGGTTCGTTCGATGGCAAGGTGATGGACAAGGCTGGCGTGCAAGCGCTGGCAAGCATCCCGAGCCGCGAAGAACTGCTCTCGAAGCTGCTGTTCGTTATGCAATCGCCTGTTTCGGGCTTCGCGCGTGCTCTCGCCGCGCTGGCCGAGAAGAAGCAAGCGGAAGCTGCGTAAGCGAACGTGCATCAGCGTTACTGATCGCTGGCTGTATCCGAATTCAATTTAGGAGTATTTCAAATGGCAATCGCAAAAGAAGACATCCTGGCAGCAGTCGAAGGGATGACCGTTCTGGAACTGAACGAACTGGTCAAGGCGTTCGAAGAGAAGTTTGGCGTGTCGGCAGCTGCAGTGGCAGTCGCTGGCCCGGCAGGCGGCGGCGCAGCTGCTGCAGCAGAAGAGAAGACCGAATTCACGGTCGTCCTGGCTGAAGCCGGCGCCAACAAGGTTTCGGTCATCAAGGCCGTTCGCGAACTGACGGGCCTGGGCCTGAAGGAAGCGAAGGACCTGGTTGACGGTGCACCGAAGCCCGTCAAGGAAGGCGTCGACAAGGCTGCTGCTGAAGAAGCCAAGAAGAAGCTGGAAGAAGCTGGCGCGAAGGTCGAAGTCAAGTAAGTTTCGGCGCGCTGTGCGAAGGCTGGCGGTATTTTCACCGCCGGCCTTTTTGTGCTTTGTGGGGTCGTTATTCTGGCACTCATTCGGGAGCCCGAATAATCGGCCCCAGAAGCCAAAGAAAACCGCCTGATCGTTGTGATGGATCACTCACGACTGGCGGTTCTCTTTGTCTTCTGAAGCGACTGCAGAAGGCAAGTTTGGTCGGGTAGCGGGCAACACAGGCATCCGCTGCCGTCAGCCAGCGGTTGGTAGCGGCCAACCACCAAGCTTCTCGGCTCGTTCAAGCCGTCGAACGGCCATCGGGTCTCAGTCGGTGAACACTCGGGTTTGAAACGTCCAGGTATTCCGCCTCGATAGCACCCGCCGTGATTCGGAGATCGTATGCAATATTCCTTCACCGAGAAGAAGCGCATTCGCAAGAGTTTCGCGAAGCGCCCCATCGTTCACCAAGTTCCGTTCTTGCTGGCTACCCAGCTTGAATCATTCAGCACGTTTCTGCAAGCCGATGTGCCCGCGACGCAACGTAAGCCTGAGGGTTTGCAGGCCGCGTTCACATCGGTATTTCCCATTGTTTCGCACAACGGTTTCGCGCGCCTCGAGTTCGTGAGCTATGCGCTGTCCTCGCCGGCATTCAACATCAAGGAATGCCAGCAGCGTGGCCTGACGTACTGCTCCGCGCTGCGCGCGAAGGTCCGCCTCGTCATCCTCGACAAGGAATCGCCGAACAAGCCGGTCGTCAAGGAAGTGAAGGAGCAGGAAGTGTACATGGGCGAAATTCCGCTCATGACGCCGACGGGCTCGTTCGTCATCAACGGCACCGAGCGTGTCATCGTCTCGCAGCTGCACCGTTCGCCCGGCGTGTTCTTCGAACACGACAAGGGCAAGACGCACAGCTCGGGCAAGCTGCTGTTCTCGGCACGGATCATTCCGTACCGCGGCTCGTGGCTCGACTTCGAATTCGATCCGAAGGACATCCTGTATTTCCGCGTCGACCGTCGCCGCAAGATGCCGGTCACGATCCTGCTGAAGGCCATCGGCCTGACGCCGGAACAGATCCTCGCGAACTTCTTCGTGTTCGACAACTTCACGCTGATGGACGAAGGCGCGCAACTCGAGTTCGTGCCCGAGCGCCTGCGTGGCGAAGTCGCGCGTTTCGACATCACGGATCGTGATGGCAAGGTGATCGTCCAGAAGGACAAGCGGATCAACGCGAAGCACATTCGCGACCTCGAAGCCGCGAAGACCAAGTTCATCTCGGTGCCGGAAGACTATCTGCTCGGTCGCGTGCTGGCGAAGAACGTCGTCGACGGCGATACCGGCGAAGTGATCGCGAGCGCGAACGACGAAGTCACGGAAAGCGTGCTCGAGAAACTGCGCGAAGCGGGCATCAAGGACATCCAGACGCTCTACACGAACGATCTGGACCAGGGTCCGTACATCTCGTCGACGCTGCGTGTCGACGAAACGACCGACAGGACGGCCGCGCGCATCGCGATCTACCGCATGATGCGCCCGGGCGAGCCGCCGACCGAAGAAGCGGTCGAGGCGCTGTTCAACCGTCTGTTCTACAGCGAAGAAGCGTACGACCTGTCGAAGGTCGGCCGTATGAAGTTCAACCGCCGCGTCGGCCGTGACGAGATCGTCGGCCCGATGACGCTGCAGGACGACGACATCCTCGCGACGATCAAGATCCTCGTTGAGCTGCGCAACGGCAAGGGCGAAGTGGACGACATCGACCACCTCGGCAACCGTCGCGTGCGTTGCGTCGGCGAACTGGCGGAAAACCAGTTCCGCGCGGGTCTCGTGCGTGTCGAGCGCGCGGTCAAGGAACGCCTCGGCCAGGCCGAAAGCGAAAACCTGATGCCGCACGACCTGATCAACTCGAAGCCGATTTCGTCGGCGATCCGCGAGTTCTTCGGTTCGTCGCAGCTGTCGCAGTTCATGGACCAGACCAACCCGCTGTCGGAAATCACGCACAAGCGCCGTGTTTCCGCACTGGGCCCGGGCGGTCTGACGCGCGAGCGCGCAGGCTTCGAAGTCCGCGACGTGCACCCGACCCACTACGGCCGCGTGTGCCCGATCGAAACGCCGGAAGGTCCGAACATCGGCCTGATCAACTCGCTCGCACTGTACGCGCACCTGAACGAGTACGGCTTCCTCGAGACGCCGTACCGCAAGGTCGTGGACAGCAAGGTGACCGACCAGATCGACTACCTGTCGGCGATCGAGGAAGGCCGCTACATGATCGCTCAGGCGAACGCCGCGATCGACGAGAACGGCCAGCTGATCGACGAACTCGTGTCGTCGCGCGAAGCCGGCGAAACGATGATGGTCACGCCGGATCGGATCCAGTACATGGACGTCGCGCCGTCGCAGATCGTGTCGGTGGCAGCATCGCTGATCCCGTTCCTCGAACACGATGACGCGAACCGTGCACTGATGGGTTCGAACATGCAGCGTCAGGCCGTGCCGTGTCTGCGTCCGGAAAAGCCGGTCGTCGGTACGGGCATCGAGCGCACCTGCGCGGTCGACTCGGGTACGACGGTCCAGGCGTTCCGCGGCGGTGTGGTCGACTACGTCGACGCGGGCCGTATCGTGATTCGCGTGAACGACGACGAAGCGGTCGCGGGTGAAGTCGGTGTCGACATCTACAACCTGATCAAGTACACGCGTTCGAACCAGAACACGAACATCAACCAGCGTCCGATCGTGAAGATGGGCGACAAGGTCTCGCGCGGCGACGTGCTGGCCGACGGCGCCTCGACGGACCTGGGCGAGCTCGCGCTCGGCCAGAACATGCTGATCGCGTTCATGCCGTGGAACGGCTACAACTTCGAGGATTCGATCCTGATCTCGGAGAAGGTGGTCGCGGACGATCGCTACACGTCGATCCACATCGAAGAGCTGAACGTCGTTGCACGCGACACGAAGCTCGGGCCGGAAGAAATCACGCGCGACATCTCGAACCTGGCGGAAGTCCAGCTCGGCCGTCTCGACGAATCGGGCATCGTGTACATCGGTGCTGAAGTCGAAGCGGGCGACGTGCTGGTCGGCAAGGTCACGCCGAAGGGCGAGACCCAGCTGACGCCGGAAGAGAAGCTGCTGCGCGCGATCTTCGGCGAGAAGGCTTCGGACGTGAAGGACACGTCGCTGCGCGTGCCGTCGGGCATGAGCGGCACCGTGATCGACGTCCAGGTGTTCACGCGTGAAGGCATCCAGCGCGACAAGCGTGCGCAACAGATCATCGACGACGAACTGAAGCGCTACCGTCTCGACCTGAACGACCAGCTGCGCATCGTGGAAGGCGACGCGTTCCAGCGTCTCGCGCGCATGCTCGTGGGCAAGGTCGCGAACGGCGGTCCGAAGAAGCTCGCGAAGGGCACGAAGATCGACCAGGCTTACCTGGAAGATCTCGACCACTACCACTGGTTCGACATCCGCCTCGCGGACGACGAAGCAGCGGCATCGCTCGAAGCGATCAAGAACTCGATCGAAGAGAAGCGTCACCAGTTCGACCTCGCGTTCGAAGAGAAGCGCAAGAAGCTCACGCAAGGCGACGAACTGCCGCCGGGCGTGCTGAAGATGGTCAAGGTGTACCTCGCGGTGAAGCGCCGTCTGCAGCCTGGCGACAAGATGGCAGGCCGCCACGGTAACAAGGGTGTCGTGTCGAAGATCGTCCCGATCGAAGACATGCCGTACATGGCCGACGGCCGTCCGGCAGACGTCGTGCTGAACCCGCTCGGCGTGCCGTCGCGGATGAACGTGGGTCAGGTTCTGGAAGTCCACCTCGGCTGGGCCGCGAAGGGCCTCGGCTGGCGTATCGGCGAAATGCTGCAGCGTCAGGCGAAGATCGAGGAACTGCGTACGTTCCTGACGAAGATCTACAACGAGTCGGGCCGCCAGGAAGATCTGGAAAGCTTCACCGACGACGAGATCCTCGAACTCGCGAAGAACCTGCGCGAAGGCGTGCCGTTCGCGACGCCGGTGTTCGACGGTGCGACCGAGGAAGAAATGGGCAAGATGCTCGACCTCGCGTTCCCGGACGACATCGCCGAACAGCTCGGCATGAACCCGTCGAAGAACCAGGTCCGCCTGTACGACGGCCGCACGGGCGAGATGTTCGAACGTCGCGTGACGCTCGGCTACATGCACTACCTGAAGCTGCACCACTTGGTCGACGACAAGATGCACGCGCGTTCGACCGGCCCGTACTCGCTCGTCACGCAGCAGCCGCTGGGTGGTAAGGCGCAGTTCGGTGGTCAGCGTTTCGGTGAAATGGAAGTGTGGGCGCTCGAAGCGTACGGCGCGTCCTACGTGCTGCAGGAAATGCTGACGGTGAAGTCGGACGACGTGACCGGCCGGACGAAGGTGTACGAAAACCTCGTCAAGGGCGATCACGTGATCGATGCAGGCATGCCGGAATCCTTCAACGTGCTCGTGAAGGAAATCCGCTCGCTCGGTATCGATATCGATCTCGACCGCAATTAATCGGACTACGGAGAGAAAGCAATGAAAGCTCTGCTCGATCTATTCAAGCAAGTCCAACAGGAAGAAGTTTTCGACGCGATCAAGATCGGTCTGGCCTCGCCCGACAAGATCCGTTCGTGGTCGTTCGGCGAAGTGAAGAAGCCGGAGACCATCAACTACCGTACGTTCAAGCCGGAACGCGATGGTCTGTTCTGCGCGAAGATCTTCGGGCCGATCAAGGACTACGAGTGCCTGTGCGGCAAGTACAAGCGCCTGAAGCACCGCGGCGTGATCTGCGAGAAGTGCGGCGTCGAAGTGACGCTGGCGAAGGTGCGTCGCGAACGGATGGGCCACATCGAGCTGGCCTCGCCGGTCGCGCACATCTGGTTCCTGAAGTCGCTGCCGTCGCGTCTGGGCATGGTGCTCGACATGACGCTGCGCGACATCGAACGCGTGCTGTACTTCGAAGCGTACGTGGTGATCGAACCGGGCATGACGCCGCTGAAGGCGCGGCAGATCATGACCGAAGAGGATTACTACAACAAGGTCGAGGAATACGGCGACGAATTCCGTGCCGAGATGGGCGCGGAAGGCGTGCGTGAACTGCTGCGCGCGATCAACATCGACGAGCAGGTCGAGACGCTGCGCACCGAGCTGAAGAACACCGGCTCGGAAGCGAAGATCAAGAAGTACGCGAAGCGCCTGAAGGTCCTCGAGGCATTCCAGCGCTCGGGCATCAAGCCCGAGTGGATGATCCTCGAAGTGCTGCCGGTGCTGCCGCCGGAACTGCGTCCGCTCGTGCCGCTGGACGGCGGCCGTTTCGCGACGTCGGACCTGAACGACCTGTATCGCCGCGTGATCAACCGTAACAACCGGTTGAAGCGTCTGCTCGAGCTGAAGGCGCCTGAAATCATCGTCCGCAACGAAAAGCGGATGCTGCAGGAAGCCGTCGACTCGCTGCTCGACAACGGTCGTCGCGGCAAGGCGATGACGGGCGCGAACAAGCGTCCGCTGAAGTCGCTCGCCGACATGATCAAGGGCAAGGGCGGTCGTTTCCGTCAGAACCTGCTGGGCAAGCGCGTCGACTACTCGGGCCGTTCGGTCATCGTGGTCGGCCCGACGCTGAAGCTGCACCAGTGCGGTCTGCCGAAGCTGATGGCGCTCGAGCTGTTCAAGCCGTTCATCTTCAACAAGCTGGAAGTGATGGGGGTAGCTACGACCATCAAGGCTGCGAAGAAGGAAGTCGAGAACCAGACGCCGGTGGTGTGGGACATCCTCGAAGAGGTGATCCGCGAGCACCCGGTGATGCTGAACCGTGCGCCGACGCTGCACCGTCTCGGCATCCAGGCGTTCGAGCCGGTGCTGATCGAAGGCAAGGCGATCCAGCTGCACCCGCTCGTCTGCGCGGCGTTCAACGCCGACTTCGACGGTGACCAGATGGCCGTTCACGTGCCGCTGTCGCTCGAAGCGCAGATGGAAGCGCGTACGCTGATGCTGGCGTCGAACAACGTGCTGTTCCCGGCCAACGGCGATCCGTCGATCGTGCCGTCGCAGGATATCGTGCTGGGTCTGTACTACGCGACCCGGGAAGCGATCAACGGCAAGGGCGAAGGCCTGTCGTTCACCGGCGTGTCGGAAGTGATCCGCGCGTACGAGAACAAGGAAGTCGAGCTGGCCTCGCGCGTCAACGTGCGGATCACCGAAATGGTCCGCAACGAGGACACGTCGGAAGGCGCGCCGGAATTCGTGCCGAAGATCTCGCTGTACGCGACGACCGTCGGTCGCGCGATCCTGTCGGAGATCCTGCCGCACGGCCTGCCGTTCTCGGTGCTGAACAAGCCGCTGAAGAAGAAGGAAATCTCGCGCCTGATCAACACGGCGTTCCGCAAGTGCGGTCTGCGCGCGACGGTGGTGTTTGCCGACCAGCTGATGCAGTCGGGTTTCCGTCTCGCGACGCGTGCCGGCATCTCGATCTGCGTGGACGACATGCTCGTGCCGCCGCAGAAGGAAACGATCGTCGGCGACGCCGCGAAGAAGGTGAAGGAGTACGACCGCCAGTACATGTCGGGTCTCGTCACCGCGCAGGAACGCTACAACAACGTGGTCGACATCTGGTCGGCAACGTCGGAAGCGGTCGGCAAGGCGATGATGGAGCAGCTGTCGACGGAGCCGGTGATCGATCGCGACGGCAACGAGACGCGCCAGGAGTCGTTCAACTCGATCTACATGATGGCCGACTCGGGCGCCCGGGGTTCGGCGGTTCAGATTCGTCAGCTGGCCGGTATGCGAGGCCTGATGGCGAAGCCGGACGGCTCGATTATCGAGACGCCGATTACCGCGAACTTCCGCGAAGGTCTGAACGTGTTGCAGTACTTCATCTCGACCCACGGTGCACGTAAGGGTCTGGCTGATACGGCACTGAAGACCGCGAACTCGGGTTACCTGACGCGTCGTCTGGTCGACGTCACGCAGGATCTGGTCGTCGTGGAAGACGATTGCGGCACGTCGAACGGCGTCGCGATGAAGGCGCTGGTCGAAGGCGGTGAAGTCGTCGAAGCGCTGCGCGACCGTATCCTCGGCCGCGTCGCGGTCGCGGACGTCGTGAACCCGGAAACGCAGGAAACGCTGTACGAATCGGGCACGCTGCTCGACGAAACGGCGGTCGAGGAAATCGAACGCCTCGGCATCGACGAAGTGCGCGTGCGCACGCCGCTGACCTGCGAAACGCGTTACGGCCTGTGCGCGGCCTGCTACGGCCGTGACCTCGGCCGCGGCTCGCTCGTGAACGTCGGCGAAGCGGTCGGCGTGATCGCGGCGCAGTCGATCGGCGAACCGGGCACGCAGCTGACGATGCGGACGTTCCACATCGGTGGCGCGGCATCGCGTGCGGCAGTGGCTTCGTCGGTCGAAGCGAAGAGCAACGGTATCGTCCGCTTCACGGCGACGATGCGCTACGTCACGAACGCGAAGGGCGAGCAGATCGTCATTTCCCGTTCGGGCGAAGCGATGATCACCGACGACTTCGGTCGCGAGCGCGAGCGTCACAAAGTGCCGTACGGCGCGACGCTGCTGCAGCTCGACGGCGCGACCATCAAGGCCGGCACGCAGCTCGCCACGTGGGATCCGCTGACGCGCCCGATCATCACCGAGTACGGTGGTACGGTGAAGTTCGAGAACGTCGAAGAAGGCGTGACCGTCGCGAAGCAGATCGACGACGTGACCGGCCTGTCGACGCTGGTCGTGATCGACGTGAAGCGCCGCGGTTCGCAGGCTTCGAAGAGCGTGCGTCCGCAGGTGAAGCTGCTCGACGCGAACGGCGAGGAAGTGAAGATCCCGGGCACGGAACACGCCGTGCAGATCGGCTTCCAGGTCGGCGCGCTGATCACCGTGAAGGATGGCCAGCAGGTGCAGGTCGGTGAAGTGCTTGCACGTATCCCGACCGAAGCGCAGAAGACGCGTGACATTACCGGCGGTCTGCCGCGGGTGGCGGAACTGTTCGAAGCGCGTTCGCCGAAGGATGCCGGCATTCTCGCGGAAGTCACCGGTACGACGTCGTTCGGCAAGGACACGAAGGGCAAGCAGCGTCTCGTCATCACGGACCTCGAGGGCAACCAGCACGAGTTCCTGATCGCGAAGGAAAAGCAGGTTCTGGTTCACGATGCCCAGGTCGTCAACAAGGGCGAAATGATCGTGGACGGTCCGGCCGATCCGCACGACATCCTGCGTCTGCAGGGTATCGAGGCACTGTCGCGCTACATCGTCGACGAAGTCCAGGACGTGTACCGTCTGCAGGGTGTGAAGATCAACGACAAGCACATCGAGGTGATCGTTCGCCAGATGCTGCGTCGTGTGCAGATCACCGACAACGGCGATACGCGCTTCATCCCGGGCGAACAGGTCGAACGTTCCGACATGCTGGACGAGAACGATCGCATGATCGCCGAGGGCAAGCGTCCGGCTTCGTACGACAACGTCCTGCTCGGTATCACGAAGGCGTCGCTGTCGACCGACTCGTTCATCTCCGCGGCATCGTTCCAGGAAACGACCCGCGTGCTGACCGAAGCGGCGATCATGGGCAAGCGCGACGATCTGCGCGGCCTGAAGGAAAACGTGATCGTCGGCCGTCTGATTCCGGCCGGTACGGGTCTCGCGTTCCACAAGGCACGCAAGGCGAAGGAATCGTCGGATCGCGAGCGTTTCGACCAGATCGCAGCGGAAGAGGCATTCGACTTCGGCACGCCGAGCGCGCCGGCGGAAGAGCCGCAACACCCGGCAGCCGAGTAAGCGCGGCACGGCGCAAGCCGCGTTGCCTTGCTATCATCGCTGTCGCCGAAACCGCCCGGTTCTGCCGGGCGGTTTTTTTTCATCCTTCGTTCCCGCGCATGACGTGCCTGTGCCGCGCCGGCGCATGCCCCGCGATCGCCTTCGGCATGACCGCGACAGGCCCGTGACGCACGCGAACGAACCCTGACCGAATGGCCAACATCGTGCGATTCGCCACGCGTCGCGCGAGCGGGTTGTTAAAATTGCGGTCATCGCTCAGCCGTCCCTGGTCTCATTCATGTCCCGCGCCCTCGAAATACTCGACGAAGTCTTTGGTTACTCCGCCTTTCGCGGCCAGCAGGGCGAGATCGTCGAGCACGTCGCCGGCGGCGGCGATTGCCTCGTGCTGATGCCGACCGGCGGCGGCAAGTCGCTGTGCTACCAGATTCCCGCGCTGCTGCGCCGCGAGGCCGGGCAGGGCGCCGGCATCGTCGTGTCGCCGCTGATCGCGCTGATGCAGGACCAGGTCGCCGCGTTGAGCGAAGTCGGCGTGCGCGCGGCCTACCTGAATTCGACGCTGTCGGGTGCCGAGGCCGCGGCCACCGAGCGCGCGCTGCGCGAAGGCGAGATCGATTTGCTGTACGTCGCGCCGGAGCGGTTGATGACGGGCCGCTTCCTCGACCTGCTCGAGCGCGCGAAGATCGGCCTGTTCGCGATCGACGAAGCGCACTGCGTGTCGCAATGGGGGCACGATTTCCGCCCGGAATACATCCAGTTGTCGGTGCTGCACGAGCGCTTCCCGTCGGTGCCGCGCATCGCGCTGACCGCCACCGCCGATGCGATCACGCGCGACGAGATCATCCATCGTCTCGCACTCGACGACGCGCGCGTGTTCGTGTCGAGCTTCGATCGCCCGAACATCCGCTACCGGATCGTCGAAAAGGACAACGCGCGTTCGCAACTGCTCGACTTCATCCGCGCCGAGCACACGAATGCAGACGGCACGACCGACGCCGGCGTCGTCTATTGCCTGTCGCGCCGCAAGGTCGAGGAAACGGCCGAATGGCTGAAGGCGCAGGGCGTGCGCGCGCTGCCGTATCACGCGGGAATGGAGTTCGAGGTGCGGCAGAAGCACCAGGAAATGTTCCAGCGCGAGGAAGGCATCGTGATGTGCGCGACGATCGCGTTCGGCATGGGCATCGACAAGCCCGACGTGCGCTTCGTCGCGCACCTCGATCTGCCGAAGAGCGTCGAAGGCTACTACCAGGAAACCGGCCGCGCGGGCCGCGACGGGATGCCGGCGAACGCGTGGATGGCGTACGGCCTCGGCGACGTCGTCCAGCAGCGCAAGATGATCGACGAATCGGACGCGGACGACGCGCACAAGCGCGTGCAGACGTCGAAGCTCGACGCGCTGCTCGGGCTGTGCGAGACGATCTCGTGTCGCCGCGTGCGGCTGCTGAACTACTTCGGCGAGGCGAGCCAGCCGTGCGGCAACTGCGACACGTGCCTCGAGCCGCCCGATTCATGGGACGCGACGCGCGAGGCGCAGATGGCGCTGTCGTGCGTGTTCCGCGCGCAGCGCGCGAGTGGCTTCAACTTCGGCGCGAGCCATCTGATCGAGATCCTGCGCGGCGGCCGCACCGAGAAGGTGCTGCAGCGCGGCCATGACCAGTTGAGCACGTTCGGTATCGGCGCAGCGCTGTCCGAGCCCGAGTGGCGCGCGATTTTCCGGCAACTGGTCGCGTACGGCTACCTGGCCGTCGATCATGGCGGCTTCGGCGCACTGGTGCTTACCGAGGCCGCGAAGCCGGTGCTGAAGAACGAGGAAAAGGTCACGCTGCGTCGCTACGTGAAGCCGCAGCGCACGCGCCAGTCGTCGAGCCGCAGCGGCACGCGCGTCGATCCGACGGCCGGCATGGGCGCCCGCGAGCGCGCACGGTGGGACGCGCTACGTGCCTGGCGCGCGGAAACCGCGAAAACGGACGGCGTGCCGGCCTACGTGATTTTTCACGACGCGACGCTCGCCGAAATCGCGCGCAACGCGCCGGAGACGATCGAGGACCTGCGCCACATCCCCGGCATGGGCGTGCGCAAGCTCGAGCGCTTCGGCGACGAGATCATCGACGTCGTCGAATCGGCCTGACACAGCGTTCCGACCCCTGCTGTAAACCGCGCGATCGGCCGGCAAATCACGCAAGCCGTTGACTTAGTTGGCATTTCCGGAATATCATGCTGGGTTCCGGTATTCGGTGGGCCGAGTCGCGTTCGACAGTTCGCACCCGATTCGCCGGTTCGGAAGTCAACTGTGCGTCGATTCTCGCTTTGCCCGAAATCGATGTGCAGATTTTGTTCAATTTCAGGAATAAACAATGCCAACCATCAACCAACTGGTTCGCAAAGGCCGTCAGTCGGAAACGACGAAGAGCAAGAGCCCGGCCCTGCAGGACTGCCCCCAGCGTCGCGGCGTGTGCACCCGTGTGTACACGACGACGCCGAAGAAGCCTAACTCGGCACTCCGTAAGGTCGCCAAGGTTCGTCTGACGAACGGCTTCGAAGTGATTTCGTACATCGGCGGTGAAGGCCACAACCTGCAGGAACACTCGGTTGTGCTGATCCGCGGCGGCCGTGTGAAGGACTTGCCGGGTGTGCGTTACCACATGGTTCGCGGCTCGCTGGATACCCAGGGCGTCAAGGACCGTAAGCAAGCGCGTTCGAAGTACGGCGCGAAGCGTGCAAAGGCTGCCAAGTAAGCAGTTTTTGATCAGGGATCGCCGCAGGGCGGTCAAGGCGGGAGTGCCGGATTGCCGGTGCTGTCGAGTAAGTGGTCACCCGGCCAAGCTGGTTAGTCGTGAAGATGTGATCGGGTTTGTTGGTGGCCGCGGAGCTGGATCCAGCTCCAACTGAACAAGTAAAGGAAGAATCATGCCGCGTCGTCGCGAAGTCCCCAAGCGGGAAGTGTTGCCGGATCCGAAGTTCGGTAACGTTGATGTTGCCAAGTTCATGAACATGCTGATGCTGTCCGGCAAGAAGTCGGTCGCAGAGCGCATCGTTTATGGCGCATTCGAACAGATCCAGACCAAGGGTGGCAAGGACCCGCTGGAAGTGTTCACGGTTGCGCTCAACAACGTGAAGCCGGTGGTCGAAGTGAAGAGCCGTCGCGTTGGTGGTGCCAACTATCAAGTTCCGGTCGAAGTGCGCCCGTCGCGTCGTATGGCATTGGCGATGCGCTGGCTGCGTGAGGCTGCGAAGAAGCGCAGCGAGAAGTCGATGGCCCTGCGCCTGGCAGGTGAACTCTCCGAAGCGGCCGAAGGCCGTGGCGGCGCGATGAAGAAGCGCGACGAAGTTCACCGCATGGCAGAAGCCAACCGCGCGTTCTCGCATTTCCGTTTCTAAGCGCCTGGCTGGGCTGTTTGCGGAAATAAATTCCGGGCGGGTGCGCTTTTCAGGCGCCTCGCCCGTTTGTGTTGAGGCGTGATGCGGCAGGGCTGCATCACGTCATCCCAGTAGAGGATCAAAGTGGCTCGCAAGACTCCTATCGAGCGCTACCGCAATATCGGTATTAGCGCTCACATCGACGCCGGCAAAACGACGACGACCGAGCGCATTCTGTTTTACACCGGTGTGAACCACAAGATCGGTGAAGTCCACGACGGCGCAGCCACGATGGACTGGATGGAGCAGGAACAGGAACGTGGCATCACGATCACGTCCGCTGCTACCACGGCCTTCTGGAAGGGCATGGGCGGCAACTATCCGGAACACCGCATCAACATCATCGACACCCCGGGCCACGTCGACTTCACGATCGAAGTGGAGCGTTCGATGCGCGTGCTCGACGGCGCATGCATGGTGTACTGCGCAGTGGGCGGCGTGCAGCCGCAGTCGGAAACGGTGTGGCGCCAGGCGAACAAGTACAAGGTGCCGCGTCTCGCGTTCGTCAACAAGATGGACCGTACCGGCGCGAACTTCTTCAAGGTCTACGACCAGCTCCGTCTGCGCCTGAAGGCGAACCCGGTTCCGGTCGTGGTGCCGATCGGCTCGGAAGAAAACTTCAAGGGCGTGGTCGACCTGATCAAGATGAAGGCGATCATTTGGGACGAAGCGTCGCAAGGCACGAAGTTCGACTACGTCGACATCCCGGCCGAGCTCGCGGAGACCTGCAAGGAATGGCGCGAAAAGATGGTCGAAGTGGCTGCCGAAGCCAGCGAAGACCTGATGAACAAGTACCTGGAAGAAGGCGATCTGCCGGAAGCCGACATCGTCAAGGCGCTGCGTGATCGTACGATCGCGTGCGAAATCCAGCCGATGCTGTGCGGTACCGCGTTCAAGAACAAGGGCGTGCAGCGTATGCTCGACGCCGTGATCGACTTCCTGCCGTCGCCGGTCGACATCCCGCCGGTCAAGGGCGAGCTCGAAAACGGCGAAGAAGCAGAGCGCAAGGCGTCGGACGAAGAGAAGTTCTCGTCGCTCGCGTTCAAGATCATGACCGACCCGTTCGTCGGCCAGCTGATCTTCTTCCGCGTGTACTCGGGCGTCGTCAACTCGGGCGACACGCTGCTGAATTCGACCAAGGGCAAGAAGGAACGCCTCGGCCGTATTTTGCAGATGCACGCGAACCAGCGTGAAGAAATCAAGGAAGTCCGCGCAGGCGACATCGCCGCAGCGGTCGGCCTGAAGGAAGCGACCACGGGCGACACGCTGTGCGACCCGGCGAACCCGATCGTTCTCGAACGCATGGTGTTCCCGGAGCCGGTGATTTCGCAGGCAGTCGAGCCGAAGACCAAGGCCGACCAGGAAAAGATGGGCCTCGCACTGAACCGTCTGGCTCAGGAAGACCCGTCGTTCCGCGTGCAGACCGACGAAGAGTCGGGCCAGACCATCATTTCGGGCATGGGCGAGCTCCACCTCGAAATTCTGGTCGACCGGATGAAGCGTGAATTCGGCGTGGAAGCGACCGTCGGCAAGCCGCAGGTTGCGTACCGCGAAACGATCCGTTCGACGGCGAAGGATGTCGACGGCAAGTTCGTCAAGCAGTCGGGTGGTCGCGGCCAGTACGGTCACGCGGTCATCACGCTCGAGCCGAACGAACAAGGCAAGGGCTACGAGTTCTTCGACGAGATCAAGGGTGGTGTGATTCCGCGTGAATACATCCCGGCGGTCGACAAGGGTATCCAGGACACGCTGAAGTCGGGCGTGCTGGCTGGCTTCCCGGTCGTCGACGTGAAGGTTCACCTGACGTTCGGTTCGTACCACGACGTTGACTCGAACGAAAACGCGTTCCGCATGGCCGGTTCGATGGCGTTCAAGGAAGCGATGCGCAAGGCGAACCCGGTCGTCCTCGAGCCGATGATGGCTGTCGAAGTCGAGACGCCGGAAGACTACATGGGCAACGTGATGGGCGACCTGTCGGGCCGTCGCGGTATCGTCCAGGGCATGGAAGACATGGTTGGCGGCGGCAAGATCGTGCGCGCCGAAGTGCCGTTGTCGGAAATGTTCGGCTACTCGACGTCGCTGCGCTCGCTGACGCAAGGTCGTGCAACGTACACGATGGAGTTCAAGCACTACGCTGAAGCTCCGCGCAACGTTGCCGAGGCGATCATCAGCGCGAAGTCGAAGTAAATCTGTAGCTCTCAATCGATTATTTTTTGAAAGAAGAGAATCATGGCAAAAGAAAAGTTTGAGCGGACCAAGCCGCACGTGAACGTTGGTACGATTGGTCACGTTGACCACGGCAAGACGACGCTGACGGCAGCGATCACGACGGTTCTGACGAAGAAGTTCGGCGGCGAAGCGAAGGCGTACGACCAGATCGACGCGGCACCGGAAGAAAAGGCGCGCGGCATCACGATCAACACGGCACACGTCGAGTACGAAACGGCTAACCGCCACTACGCACACGTCGACTGCCCGGGCCACGCTGACTATGTGAAGAACATGATCACGGGCGCGGCGCAGATGGACGGCGCGATCCTGGTTTGCTCGGCAGCAGACGGCCCGATGCCGCAAACGCGTGAGCACATCCTGCTGGCGCGTCAGGTTGGCGTTCCGTACATCATCGTGTTCCTGAACAAGTGCGACATGGTGGACGACGCTGAACTGCTCGAGCTGGTCGAGATGGAAGTTCGCGAACTGCTGTCGAAGTACGACTTCCCGGGCGACGACACGCCGATCGTGAAGGGTTCGGCCAAGCTGGCGCTGGAAGGCGACACGGGCGAGCTGGGTGAAGTGGCGATCATGAGCCTGGCCGACGCGCTGGACACGTACATCCCGACGCCGGAGCGTGCAGTTGACGGCGCGTTCCTGATGCCGGTGGAAGACGTGTTCTCGATCTCGGGCCGCGGTACGGTGGTGACGGGTCGCGTCGAGCGCGGCATCGTGAAGGTCGGCGAGGAAATCGAAATCGTCGGTATCAAGCCGACGGTGAAGACGACCTGCACGGGCGTGGAAATGTTCCGCAAGCTGCTGGACCAAGGTCAGGCAGGCGACAACGTGGGTATCCTGCTGCGCGGCACGAAGCGTGAAGACGTGGAGCGTGGCCAGGTTCTGGCGAAGCCGGGTTCGATCACGCCGCACACGCACTTCACGGCAGAAGTGTACGTGCTGAGCAAGGACGAAGGCGGCCGTCACACGCCGTTCTTCAACAACTACCGTCCGCAGTTCTACTTCCGTACGACGGACGTGACGGGCTCGATCGAGCTGCCGAAGGACAAGGAAATGGTGATGCCGGGCGACAACGTGTCGATCACGGTGAAGCTGATCGCTCCGATCGCGATGGAAGAAGGTCTGCGCTTCGCGATCCGCGAAGGCGGCCGTACCGTCGGCGCCGGCGTCGTCGCCAAGATCATCGAGTAAGTAATATCGACGATCCGCGGATCCCTTCGGGGTCCGCGATTCCACGGTAAGCCGCGGTGTACCGTAGAAACCGGGTGCCCAGTTCGATCTGGCGCCCGGTTTTTCTTTGTGGTGTGCGAATCGCGCTATTGAGAAACGCCCACCGCCGCGAATTTTCGTGTAGAATCGCGGGCTTAGCAATGGAAGTACTGTCCGGAACCTGATGCTTCGCTCCCCGCTGGCGTCATGTTTCACGTTCTTTTAGTGTCCGGCGATGCAACATCGCCTCGCTCTTTTCAAGGAATTGTCATGCAGCAACAGAAAATCCGCATTCGCCTGAAGGCTTTCGACTATCGTCTGATCGATCAATCGGCTGCCGAAATCGTCGATACCGCGAAGCGGACTGGCGCAATCGTCCGTGGCCCGGTGCCGCTGCCGACGCGCATTCAGCGTTTTGACATCCTGCGTTCGCCGCACGTCAACAAGACGTCGCGCGATCAACTCGAAATCCGCACCCACCAGCGCCTGATGGACATCGTCGACCCGACGGACAAGACCGTTGACGCGCTGATGAAGCTCGACCTGCCGGCTGGCGTCGACGTGGAAATCAAGCTGCAGTAAGGCTTCCAGCGCCGATCGGCATGCCGGGCGGCGCTAAGTCTTTGTATTGCTTGCGGAAATCGAGAAGTCGGGCTATACTGCTTGGCTTTTCGCGTATTCGCGTAAAAAAGTTGGGCCTTGCGTGCCCGGCATTTTGTAAATCAGCCCCGACCAATCGCAGTCGGGAATGGAGAAAATGATGAGCCTTGGACTCGTAGGTCGCAAGGTTGGCATGACCCGTATCTTCACGGCTGAAGGGGATTCGATTCCCGTCACCGTGCTGGACGTGTCGGACAACCGCGTGACGCAGATCAAGACTGTTGAAACCGACGGCTACACGGCCGTGCAGGTTGCATTCGGCTCCCGCCGCGCATCGCGCGTGACGAAGCCGCTGGCAGGTCATCTCGCCAAAGCCGGTGTCGAAGCCGGTGAAATCCTCAAGGAATTCCGCATTGACGCGGCCAAGGCAGCCGAGCTGTCGAATGGCGCCGTGGTCGGTGCAGATCTTTTCGAAGTGGGCCAGAAGGTCGACGTGCAAGGCGTGTCGATCGGTAAGGGCTACGCCGGTACGATCAAGCGTTACAACTTCTCCTCCGGCCGTGCCACGCACGGTAACTCGCGCTCGCACAACGTGCCGGGCTCGATCGGTATGGCGCAGGATCCGGGTCGTGTTTTCCCGGGTAAACGCATGACGGGTCACATGGGTGACGTGACGGTGACGGTGCAGAACCTCGAAATCGCTCGTATCGACGCAGAGCGCAAGCTGCTGCTCGTGAAGGGTGCGATTCCGGGCGCGAAGGGCGGCAAGGTATTCGTGACGCCGGCCGTCAAGACCAAGGGGGCG
Organism: Burkholderia sp. AU28863; assembly: GCF_002223195.1. NCBI lineage: Bacteria > Pseudomonadati > Pseudomonadota > Betaproteobacteria > Burkholderiales > Burkholderiaceae > Burkholderia > Burkholderia sp. AU28863. Next base: position 24,087 of record NZ_NKFE01000002.1, read on the forward strand.
AAATAATGGAACTCAAGCTCCTGAACGAAAATGGTCAGGAAGGTGCAGTGGTCAACGCATCGGACGTCGTGTTCGGTCGTGACTACAACGAAGCGCTGATCCACCAGGTCGTCGTCGCTTACCAGGCGAATGCTCGCCAGGGTAACCGCGCACAGAAGGACCGTGAGCAAGTCAAGCACACGACCAAGAAGCCGTGGCGCCAGAAGGGTACGGGCCGCGCTCGTGCCGGTATGTCGTCGAGCCCGCTGTGGCGTGGCGGTGGTCGTATCTTCCCGAATTCGCCGGAAGAAAACTTCTCGCACAAGGTCAACAAGAAGATGCATCGCGCAGGTCTCTGCTCGATCTTCTCGCAGCTGGCCCGTGAAGGCCGTCTGTCGGTCGTCGAGGACATCATCCTCGAAGCGCCGAAGACCAAGCTGCTGGCCGACAAATTCAAGACCATGGGTCTCGACTCCGTTCTGATCATCACGGACACGGTCGACGAGAACCTGTACCTGGCTTCGCGCAACCTGCCGCACGTGGCGATTGTCGAGCCGCGCTACGCTGACCCGCTGTCGCTGATCTACTTCAAGAAAGTGCTGGTCACGAAGGCTGCGGTCGCCCAGATCGAGGAGTTGCTGTCATGAGCGAGATTCGCAAGAACGATCATCGTTTGATGCAGGTCCTGCTCGCACCGGTGATCTCGGAAAAGGCGACGCTGGTTGCCGACAAGAACGAGCAAGTCGTGTTCGAAGTCGCACCGGATGCCACGAAGCAGGAAGTGAAGGCGGCTGTCGAGCTGCTGTTCAAGGTTGAAGTTGATTCGGTCAACGTGCTGGTTCAGAAGGGCAAGCAAAAGCGCTTCGGCCGTTCGATGGGCCGCCGCAAGGACGTGAAGAAGGCGTACGTCTGCCTGAAGCCCGGCCAGGAAATCAACTTTGAAGCGGAGGCCAAGTAATCATGGCAATCGTTAAAGTTAAGCCGACATCGCCGGGTCGCCGCGCGATGGTCAAGGTGGTCAACAAGAACCTGCACCAGGGCAAGCCGTTCGCGGCGCTGCTCGACTCGCAGAGCTCGACCGCCGGCCGTAACAACAACGGTCGTATCACCACGCGTCACAAGGGTGGTGGTCACAAGCAGCACTACCGTATCGTCGATTTCCGTCGCACGAAGGATGGCATCCCGGCAAAGGTCGAACGTCTCGAGTACGACCCGAACCGCAGCGCGAACATCGCGCTGGTGCTCTACGCAGACGGCGAGCGTCGCTACATCATCGCCCCGAAGGGCCTGACCGTCGGCCAACAGCTGATGTCGGGTTCGGAAGCGCCGATCCGCGCAGGCAACACGCTGCCGATCCGCAACATTCCGGTCGGTACGACGATCCACTGCATCGAGATGCTGCCGGGCAAGGGCGCGCAAATGGCGCGTTCGGCTGGCACGTCGGCCATGCTGCTGGCACGTGAAGGCGTCTACGCGCAGGTTCGTCTGCGTTCGGGCGAAATCCGCCGCGTGCACATCGAGTGCCGTGCAACGATCGGTGAAGTCGGTAACGAAGAGCACAGCCTGCGCCAGATCGGCAAGGCCGGCGCGAACCGCTGGCGCGGTATCCGCCCGACGGTGCGTGGCGTTGCGATGAACCCGGTCGATCACCCGCACGGTGGTGGTGAGGGCAAGACGGCTGCAGGTCGCGACCCGGTGAGCCCGTGGGGTACGCCGGCTAAGGGTTACCGCACCCGCAGCAACAAGCGCACGACGACGATGATCGTCCAGCGCCGTCACAAGCGTTAAGGAGTAGGCAATGGCACGTTCTGTTAAAAAAGGTCCGTTCTGCGACGCCCATTTGCTGAAGAAAGTTGAGGCGGCTGCAGCTTCGCGCGACAAAAAGCCGATCAAGACCTGGTCGCGTCGCTCGACGATTCTGCCGGATTTCATCGGCCTGACGATCGCTGTTCACAACGGCCGTCAACACGTTCCGGTGTACATCTCGGAAAACATGGTCGGCCACAAGCTTGGCGAGTTCGCACTGACCCGTACGTTCAAGGGTCACGCAGCCGACAAGAAGGCCAAGAAATAAGGGGCAATCAAGATGGAAGTGAAAGCAATTCATCGCGGTGCCCGCATCTCGGCGCAGAAAACGCGCCTTGTGGCTGACCAGATCCGCGGTTTGCCGGTCGACAAGGCGCTGAACGTTCTGACGTTCTCGCCGAAGAAGGCGGCTGGCATCGTGAAGAAGGTTGTGCTGTCGGCAATCGCGAATGCGGAGCACAACGAAGGCGCTGATATCGACGAGCTCAAGATCAAGAGCATCTACGTCGACAAGGCTGCATCGCTCAAGCGTTTCACCGCGCGCGCCAAGGGCCGCGGTAACCGCATCGAGAAGCAATCCTGTCACATCACTGTGACGGTCGGGAATTAAGGAGCCATACGATGGGACAGAAAATTCATCCGACTGGCTTCCGCCTGGCTGTCAGCCGCAATTGGGCTTCGCGTTGGTACGCGAACAACAACAATTTCGCGGCGATGCTGCAGGAAGACATCGGTGTTCGTGAATACCTGAAGAAGAAGCTGAAGAACGCTTCGGTCGGTCGGGTCGTCATCGAGCGTCCGGCGAAGAACGCGCGCATCACGATTTACAGCTCGCGTCCGGGCGTGGTCATCGGCAAGAAGGGCGAGGATATCGAACAGCTGAAGACGGAACTGCAACGCCGCATGGGCGTGCCGGTTCACGTCAACATCGAAGAAATCCGCAAGCCGGAAACCGATGCTCAGCTGATCGCTGACTCGATCACGCAACAGCTCGAGCGCCGGATCATGTTCCGTCGCGCGATGAAGCGTGCGATGCAGAACGCGATGCGTCTGGGTGCCCAAGGCATCAAGATCATGAGCGCGGGCCGTCTGAACGGTATCGAAATCGCTCGTACGGAGTGGTATCGCGAAGGTCGCGTGCCGCTTCACACGCTGCGTGCTGATATCGACTACGCGACTTCGGAAGCGAAGACGACTTACGGGATCATCGGCGTCAAGGTGTGGGTCTACAAGGGCGATACGCTCGGCCGCAACGACGCACCGGTGGTGGAAGAAGTAGCCGAAGACAAGCGTCCGCGTCGCAATGCGCGTCCGGGCGACCGTCGTCCGCGCCGTGACGGCGAAGGCGGCGCTCCGGGTGCTCGTCGTGGCGCACCGCGCCGCGGCGCCGGCAAGCCCGAAGACGGCAAGACTGGAGAATAACGATGCTGCAACCGAAACGCAGAAAGTATCGTAAAGAGCAGAAGGGTCGTAACACCGGCAAGGCGACGCGCGGCAACGCAGTGTCGTTCGGTGAATTCGGCCTGAAGGCGATCGGTCGCGGTCGTTTGACTGCACGTCAGATTGAAGCGGCGCGTCGTGCAATGACGCGTCACATCAAGCGTGGCGGCCGCATCTGGATCCGGATCTTCCCGGACAAGCCGATTTCGCAGAAGCCGGCCGAAGTACGTATGGGTAACGGTAAGGGTAACCCGGAGTACTACGTCGCCGAGATTCAGCCGGGCAAGATGCTCTATGAAATGGACGGCGTAACCGAAGAACTGGCACGCGAAGCGTTCCGTCTGGCCGCAGCCAAGCTGCCGCTGAAGACGGCATTCATCGTGCGCCAGCTCGGCGCCTAAGGAGAAAACATGAAGGCTTCCGAACTTCTCCAGAAAGACCAGGCCGCGCTCAACAAGGAGCTGGCGGACCTGCTGAAGGCGCAATTCGGCCTGCGCATGCAACTCGCGACCCAGCAGCTCACGAACACGAGCCAGCTGAAGAAGGTTCGTCGCGACATCGCACGTGTGCGGACCGTCATGACTCAGAAGGCGAACCAGAAATGAACGATAGCGTGAAAACCTCGCTGAAGCGGACGCTGGTCGGTCGGGTCGTCAGCAACAAGATGGACAAGACCGTCACCGTGCTGATCGAGCACCGCGTCAAGCACCCGATCTACGGCAAGTATGTCGTGCGCTCGAAGAAGTACCACGCGCACGATGAAGCGAACACCTACAACGAAGGCGATCTCGTCGAAATCCAGGAAACGCGTCCTGTTTCGAAGACGAAGGCCTGGACGGTGTCGCGCCTCGTCGAAGCTGCTCGCGTCATCTAAGCGGACAGCGCAGTAGGCAGTAACAGGCACTTCTCCACGAAGTGCTTGAAATCGCAAAGTTTTTGCTTGCGGGACCAGGATTATTTGTTATAATCCTGGTCTTCCCTCTTTATGGGAGCCCCGTCGCGGGCGAAGTTGGTGGGGGAAGCGGACTGGCGCCTGCCTGTCCGAAAGATTCACCGAATTGCGATGGCGGGTTTCGTTTGCCGTCGCTGCTGTTCCAACCCAAGCAGCCGATTGGCTGACGGGACCAAGACTGACCGAATGCATCATGGTGGTGCATCCGGATTAAGTTGGGAAAGACAAACCATGATCCAGACCGAATCTCGGCTCGAAGTAGCCGACAACACGGGTGCACGTGAAGTCCTGTGCATCAAGGTGCTCGGCGGCTCGAAGCGTCGTTATGCCGGCATTGGCGACATCATCAAGGTGAGCGTCAAAGAGGCAACGCCGCGCGGGCGCGTGAAGAAAGGCGAAATTTACAACGCCGTGGTGGTTCGCACCGCCAAGGGCGTGCGTCGTCAAGACGGCTCGCTGATCAAGTTCGACGGCAACGCCGCTGTGCTTTTGAATAACAAGCTCGAGCCGATCGGCACCCGTATCTTCGGGCCGGTGACGCGTGAGCTGCGTAGCGAACGATTCATGAAGATCGTTTCGCTGGCGCCGGAAGTGCTGTAAGGAGTCGCGATGAACAAGATTCGCAAAGGTGACGAAGTCATCGTCGTCACTGGCAAGGACAAGGGCAAGCGCGGCGTCGTGCTGGCTGTCGGTGCTGAACATGTGACGGTTGAAGGTATCAACCTCGTCAAGAAGCATGTGAAGCCGAACCCGATGAAGGGTACGACGGGCGGCGTGGAAGCGAAGACGATGCCCCTGCATATTTCGAACGTCGCACTGGTCGACGCGAATGGCAAGGCGTCGCGTGTTGGCATCAAGGTCGAGGAAGGCAAGAAGGTTCGCTTCCTGAAGACGACCGGTGCCGTACTGAGCGCCTGACGCAGCGGAGTAAAAAATGGCTCGTTTTCAAGAGTTTTACAAAGAAAAGGTTGTGCCCGGCCTGATCGAGAAGTTCGGTTACAAGTCGGTCATGGAAGTGCCGCGCATCACCAAGATCACGCTGAACATGGGTCTTGGCGAAGCAATCGCTGACAAGAAGATCATCGAGAACGCCGTTGGCGACCTCACGAAGATCGCCGGCCAGAAGCCGGTCGTCACGAAGGCTCGCAAGGCAATCGCAGGCTTCAAGATCCGCCAGGGTTACCCGATCGGCGCGATGGTGACGCTGCGTGGCCAGGCGATGTACGAATTCCTCGACCGTTTCGTGACGGTTGCCCTGCCCCGCGTGCGTGACTTCCGCGGTGTGTCGGGTCGTGCTTTCGATGGCCGTGGCAACTACAACATCGGTGTGAAAGAGCAGATCATTTTCCCCGAAATCGATTACGACAAGATCGACGCACTGCGTGGGCTGAACATCAGCATCACGACGACTGCGAAGACCGACGACGAAGCAAAGGCTCTGCTCGCCAGCTTCAAGTTCCCGTTCAGAAACTGAGGTTACCGTGGCTAAACTGGCACTGATCGAACGTGAAAAGAAGCGCGCCCGCCTGGTCGCGAAGTTCGCAGCAAAGCGTGAAGCGCTGAAGGCGATCGTCGAAGACCAAAGCAAGTCGGAAGAAGAGCGCTACGAAGCACGCCTGGAGCTGCAGCAACTGCCCCGCAACGCAAACCCGACCCGCCAGCGTAATCGCTGCGCGATCACGGGCCGTCCGCGTGGCACGTTCCGTAAATTCGGCCTCGCGCGTAACAAGATTCGTGAAATCGCATTCCGTGGCGAGATTCCTGGCCTGACCAAGGCGAGCTGGTAATAGGAGAAACGTAAATGAGCATGAGTGATCCTATCGCCGATATGCTGACTCGCATCCGCAACGCGCAGATGGTCGAGAAGGTATCGGTCGCGATGCCCTCGTCGAAGGTCAAGGTTGCAATCGCGCAAGTCCTGAAGGACGAAGGCTATATCGACGATTTCGCCGTGAAGGCGGAAGGTGCGAAGTCCGAACTGAATATCGCGCTGAAGTACTACGCAGGTCGCCCGGTCATCGAACGCCTCGAGCGCGTGTCGAAGCCTGGTCTGCGCGTGTACCGCGGCCGCAACGACATTCCGCAGGTCATGAATGGCCTCGGTGTGGCAATCGTGTCGACGCCGAAGGGCGTGATGACCGACCGCAAGGCGCGCGCTACCGGCGTCGGCGGCGAAGTCATCTGCTACGTCGCTTAAAGCCGAGGAGAGAGAAACATGTCTCGAGTAGGTAAGAGCCCGATCGCGCTGCAAGGCGCGGAAGTCAAGCTGGCCGACGGTGCGATCACCGTCAAGGGCCCGCTGGGCACCATCACGCAAGCGATCAATCCGCTCGTGAACGTGGCGAACAACGACGGCACGCTGAATCTGTCGCCGGTCGACGAAAGCCGCGAAGCAAATGCACTGTCGGGCACGATGCGCGCGATCATCGCGAATGCCGTGCACGGCGTGACCAAGGGTTTCGAGCGCAAGCTGACGCTGGTTGGCGTCGGTTACCGTGCGCAAGCGCAAGGCGACAAGCTGAACCTGTCGCTGGGTTTCTCGCACCCGGTGGTGCACCAGATGCCGGAAGGCGTCAAGGCTGAAACCCCGACGCAAACCGAAATCGTGATCAAGGGGATCAACAAGCAACAAGTCGGTCAAGTGGCTGCGGAAGTCCGCGGTTACCGTCCGCCGGAGCCCTACAAGGGCAAGGGCGTGCGTTATGCCGACGAGGTTGTGATCCTCAAAGAAACGAAGAAGAAGTAAGGGTGCGCAATCATGGATAAGACTCAATCTCGCCTGCGCCGCGCTCGCCAGACGCGTATCAAGATCGCTGAGCTGCAGGTCGCGCGTCTCGCCGTGCATCGCACGAACACGCACATCTACGCTCAAGTGTTCTCGCCCTGCGGCACCAAGGTGCTCGCCAGCGCATCGACGCTCGAGGCAGAAGTGCGCGCAGAACTGGCCGACAAGTCGGGCAAGGGCGGCAACGTCAATGCCGCGACGCTGATCGGCAAGCGTATTGCCGAAAAGGCAAAGGCTGCCGGCATCGAATCCGTCGCCTTCGACCGCTCGGGCTTCCGCTACCACGGCCGCGTCAAGGCGCTGGCTGAGGCAGCTCGCGAAGCTGGGCTCAAGTTCTAAGGAAGGAATTCGTCATGGCAAAGATGCAAGCGAAAGTTCAGGCTGACGAGCGCGACGACGGCCTTCGCGAAAAGATGATTTCGGTCAATCGCGTGACCAAGGTCGTGAAGGGTGGCCGTATTCTCGGCTTCGCCGCACTGACCGTGGTTGGCGACGGTGATGGCCGCATCGGTATGGGCAAGGGCAAGGCGAAGGAAGTGCCGGTCGCTGTCCAGAAGGCAATGGAACAAGCTCGCCGCAACATGTTCAAGGTGCCGCTCAAGAACGGCACGCTGCAGCACGAAGTGCACGGCAAGCACGGCGCATCCGCTGTCCTCCTCGCTCCGGCGAAGGCAGGTACGGGCGTGATCGCCGGCGGCCCGATGCGCGCAGTGTTCGACGTGATGGGCGTTCAGAACGTCGTGGCGAAGAGCCACGGTTCGACGAACCCGTACAACCTCGTTCGCGCCACGCTGGACGGCCTGCGCAAGCAGTCGACCCCGGCAGACATCGCGGCGAAGCGCGGCAAGTCCGTCGAAGATATTTTGGGCTAAGCCCGGGTGGTCACCATGTCTGAAAAAACTGTCAAGGTTCAGCTCGTGAAGAGCCTGATCGGGACCCGCGAATCGCACCGCGCGACCGTGCGTGGCCTGGGCCTGCGCCGACTCAACTCGGTTAGCGAGCTGCAGGACACGCCGGCGGTCCGCGGCATGATCAACAAGGTCTCGTACCTCGTTAAGGTCATCGCGTAAGCGGCCCTACGGATCAAGGAGTTGATATGGAATTGAATAACCTGAAGCCGGCAGCTGGCGCCAAGCACGCCAAGCGTCGCGTCGGTCGTGGCATCGGTTCGGGCCTCGGCAAGACGGCCGGCCGTGGTCACAAGGGTCAGAAATCGCGTTCGGGCGGCTTCCACAAAGTCGGTTTCGAAGGCGGTCAGATGCCGCTGCAACGTCGTCTGCCGAAGCGCGGCTTCACGTCGCTGACGAAGGAATTCGTCGGTGAAGTGCGCCTGGGCGACCTCGAGAAGCTGCCGGTCGACGAGATCGATCTGCTCGCACTGAAGCAAGCCGGCCTGGTCGGCGAGCTGACGAAGAGCGCAAAGATCATCGCGACGGGCGAACTGAAGCGCAAGATCGTCGTGAAGGGTCTCGGTGCCACCAAGGGTGCGCGCGCTGCGATCGAAGCGGCTGGCGGTTCGTTCGCCGAGTGACACGCGTAGCGCGTCGTCATTTGCATTCATCGGAGAAGGTACTTGGCTAACAGCCCGAGTCTTGCAAAACCCGGTCGAAGCACGGCGAAATTCGGCGATCTGCGCCGGCGAGCGATGTTCCTGCTCCTGGCGCTGATCGTCTATCGCATCGGCGCGCACATTCCCGTGCCGGGCATCGATCCGGATCAACTGGCCAAGCTGTTCCAGAGCCAGGCGGGCGGCATCCTGGGCATGTTCAACATGTTCTCGGGTGGCGCACTTTCCCGCTTCACGATCTTTGCGCTGGGGATCATGCCGTACATCTCGGCGTCGATCATCATGCAGTTGCTGGCGATTGTTTCGCCGCAGCTCGAGGCGCTGAAGAAGGAAGGGCAGGCAGGGCAACGGAAGATCACGCAGTACACGCGGTATTTCACCGTGGTGCTCGCGACCTTCCAGGCATTCGGTATCGCGGCCGCGCTGGAAAACCAGCCGGGCCTCGTCACCGATCCCGGCACGCTGTTCCGTCTGACGACGGTCGTGACGCTGGTGACCGGCACGATGTTCCTGATGTGGCTCGGCGAGCAGATTACCGAGCGTGGTCTGGGCAACGGTATCTCGATCATCATCTTCGGCGGGATCGCAGCAGGGTTCCCGAATGCCGTGGGTGGGTTGTTCGAGCTGGTGCGTACGGGTTCGATGAGCATCATTTCGGCGATCATCATCGTCGTTCTGATCGCCGCGGTGACTTACCTGGTCGTGTTCATCGAACGCGGTCAGCGCAAGATCCTCGTGAACTACGCGAAGCGCCAGGTCGGCAACAAGATCTACGGTGGGCAGTCGTCGCATCTGCCGCTGAAGCTGAACATGTCGGGCGTGATTCCGCCGATCTTTGCATCGTCGATCATTCTGTTCCCGGCAACGATTCTCGGCTGGTTCAGTACCGGTCAGCCGACGGGAAGCTGGATTTCCAATACGTTGCATAACGTTGCGGAAGCGCTGAAGCCGGGCCAGCCGGTCTATGTGCTGCTGTACACGCTGGCAATCGTGTTTTTCTGCTTCTTCTACACCGCACTGGTGTTCAACAGCAGGGAGACCGCAGACAACCTGAAGAAGAGCGGGGCGTTTGTTCCGGGCATCCGTCCGGGCGATCAGACCGCACGATATATCGACCGCATCCTCACGCGTCTGACGCTGGCCGGTGCGATCTACATCGTCTTCGTGTGTCTGCTGCCGGAATTCCTGGTGCTGCGCTGGAACGTGCCGTTTTATTTTGGTGGAACGTCGCTGCTGATCATTGTCGTCGTCACGATGGACTTTATGGCGCAGGTGCAGTCGTACGTTATGTCGCAACAGTATGAGTCACTGCTCAAGAAGGCAAACTTCAAGGGCGGCAACATCCCGATGCGTTGAAAGGACTATGGCCAAAGACGATGTAATCCAGATGCAGGGTGAGGTGATTGAAAACCTCCCGAATGCGACCTTCCGTGTGAAGCTGGAAAACGGCCATGTCGTGTTGGGGCATATTTCCGGAAAGATGCGGATGCACTACATCCGCATTCTGCCCGGCGACAAGGTGACGGTTGAGTTGACGCCTTACGATCTGTCTCGTGCGCGGATCGTGTTCCGGGCGAAGTGATTTGAAAAAAGGGTATTATCATGAAAGTGATGGCATCGGTTAAGCGCATTTGCCGCAATTGCAAGATCATCAAGCGCAAAGGCGTCGTTCGCGTGATCTGCAGCTCGGATCCGCGCCACAAGCAGCGCCAAGGCTGACCGCGCGTTTGTTTGCGCTTTTTGTTTGAGGAAAAACAATGGCTCGTATCGCAGGGGTTAACATCCCGAATCACCAGCACACCGAGATCGGCCTGACGGCTATCTTTGGTGTCGGCCGCACCCGTTCGCGCAGCATCTGCGTGGCAGCTGGCGTCGATTTTTCGAAGAAGGTCAAGGATCTGACCGACGCAGACCTGGAAAAGCTGCGTGAAGAAGTGGGCAAGTTTGTCGTCGAAGGCGATCTGCGCCGTGAAGTGACGATGAACATCAAGCGCCTGATGGACCTCGGTTGCTACCGTGGCGTCCGTCATCGCAAGGGCCTGCCGATGCGCGGTCAGCGTACGCGTACGAACGCACGTACCCGCAAGGGTCCGCGTCGTGCAGCGCAAGCGCTGAAGAAGTAAGCGGAACTGACAGTTACAGGAAAACGTAATGGCTAAGGCTTCGAACACCGCGGCGCAACGCGTTCGCAAGAAGGTTAAGAAGAACGTCGCTGAAGGCGTGGTTCACGTTCACGCGTCGTTCAACAACACGATCATCACGATCACCGATCGCCAAGGCAACGCTCTGGCATGGGCGACGTCGGGCGGTCAGGGCTTCAAGGGCTCGCGCAAATCGACGCCGTTCGCTGCTCAGGTCGCAGCCGAGTCGGCTGGCCGCGTCGCGATGGAATACGGCGTGAAGAATCTGGAAGTGCGGATCAAGGGCCCGGGCCCGGGTCGCGAGTCGGCAGTGCGCGCACTGCACGGCCTCGGCATCAAGATCACCGCGATTTCGGACGTCACCCCGATTCCGCACAACGGCTGCCGCCCGCCGAAGCGTCGTCGTATCTAAGGATGTGCTGGCACGTTCGTGCTAGCGCATTGCCTGTCGCCGCTCAGCGTCGACGGGCGTTGCTTTTTTGATTGACTAAGCCCACCGTTCGCCCCAAAGGGAGCGGACTAGCGCGGATTTCGATCCGCGTGACTGATTGATAAAGGAATGCAAAGTGGCACGTTATATCGGCCCCAAAGCCAAGCTGTCCCGCCGTGAAGGCACCGACCTGTTCCTGAAGAGCGCGCGCCGCTCGCTCGCCGACAAGTGCAAGCTCGACAGCAAGCCGGGTCAGCACGGCCGTACCTCGGGCGCACGTACGTCCGACTACGGTACGCAGCTGCGCGAAAAGCAGAAGGTCAAGCGTATCTACGGCGTGCTGGAACGTCAGTTCCGTCGCTACTTCGCTGAAGCCGATCGCCGCAAGGGCAACACGGGTGAAAACCTGCTGCAACTGCTCGAGTCGCGCCTCGACAACGTCGTGTATCGCATGGGCTTCGGCTCGACCCGCGCTGAAGCGCGTCAGCTGGTGAGCCACAAGTCGATCACCGTGAACGGCGTCGTCGCAAACGTCCCGTCGCAGCAAGTGAAGGCGGGTGACGTCGTCGCGATCCGCGAAAAGGCGAAGAAGCAGGCGCGTATCGTCGAAGCGCTGTCGCTGGCCGAGCAAGGCGGTATGCCGAGCTGGGTTGCAGTCGATGCGAAGAAGTTCGAAGGCACGTTCAAGCAAATGCCGGAACGCGCTGAAATCGCAGGCGACATCAACGAAAGCCTGATCGTCGAATTGTATTCGCGTTAATCCGATTGACGGCCGAGGTACCCCGATTGCGTTGCGCAAGGAGGGGCCTCGGCTGTTTATTTTCTGGTTGTTACCGGTCAGCCTTATCGGTGTAACGAGCCGAGGGTATTGAAAAGGAAAGCCCATGCAAACCAGTTTGCTGAAACCCAAGATCATCGCCGTGGAATCGCTGGGCGAGAACCACGCGAGGGTGGTCATGGAACCGTTCGAACGCGGTTACGGCCACACCTTGGGCAATGCGCTTCGCCGCGTGCTGCTGTCGTCGATGGTGGGCTACGCGCCGACCGAAGTCACGATCGCGGGCGTGGTGCACGAGTACTCGACGCTGGATGGCGTGCAGGAAGACGTCGTCAACCTGCTGCTGAACCTGAAGGGCGTGGTGTTCAAGCTGCATAACCGTGACGAAGTGACGGTTACGCTGCGCAAGGAAGGTGAAGGCGTCGTGACGGCCGGCGATATCGAGCTGGCTCACGATTGCGAAGTCATCAACCCGAATCACGTGATCGCGCACCTGTCGAAGGGCGGCAAGCTCGACGTTCAGATCAAGATCGAAAAGGGTCGCGGCTATGTGCCCGGCAACGTCCGTCGCTACGGCGAAGACACGGCCAAGATCATCGGCCGCATCGTCCTCGACGCATCGTTCTCGCCGGTTCGCCGCGTGAGCTATGCGGTTGAAAGCGCACGGGTCGAGCAGCGTACCGACCTTGACAAGCTCGTGATGAACATCGAGACGAGCGGCGTGATCACGCCGGAAGAAGCGATCCGCCAGTCGGCCCGCATCCTGGTCGACCAGCTGTCCGTGTTCGCGGCGCTGGAAGGTACGGAAACGGCAGCCGAGGCACCGTCGCGTGCACCGCAGATCGATCCGATCCTGCTGCGTCCGGTGGACGATCTCGAGCTGACGGTTCGTTCGGCGAACTGCCTGAAGGCCGAGAACATCTACTACATCGGCGATCTGATCCAGCGCACGGAAAACGAGCTGCTGAAGACGCCGAACCTCGGCCGCAAGTCGCTGAACGAGATCAAGGAAGTGCTCGCTTCGCGCGGTCTCACGCTGGGCATGAAGCTCGAGAACTGGCCGCCGGCTGGTCTCGACAAGTAAGCCCGGTCGTAGCCTGGCTATAGCTGTAGTTGGCAAAGATGCGGATTTTCCTTTAAAATCCGCATCTTGCTTTTTTTCGTTACCGGCCCGTGCGCCCGCCGAGGCGCGATAGAAGAGCTGGACCAAAACTTTGAATCAAGGAAACTGAAATGCGCCATCGTCATGGTCTGCGGAAACTGAACCGCACGAGCAGCCACCGTCTGGCTATGCTCCGTAACATGTCCAACTCGCTGATCGAGCACGAAGTCATCAAGACGACGCTGCCGAAGGCGAAGGAACTCCGTAAGGTCGTCGAGCCGCTGATCACGCTCGGCAAGAAGCCGTCGCTGGCAAACCGTCGCCTGGCGTTCAACCGCCTGCGCGATCGTGACTCGGTCGCGAAGCTGTTCGACGTGCTCGGTCCGCGTTTCGCGAACCGTCCGGGCGGCTACCTGCGCGTGCTGAAGTTCGGCTTCCGCGTCGGCGACAACGCACCGATGGCACTGGTCGAACTGCTCGACCGTCCGGAAGTCGACGAAACGGAAAACGTGCAAGAAGCCGAGTAAGCTTCCGGTACGCAGCAGGATCTGAAAGGGGCCGAGCGATTGCTTGGCCCTTTTTGTTTTTGAGATGCCGGCTGCGATCGATTGTCGCAGGCCGGTGCCGACAGCGTCGCGCGGGCTGCGCTACGATACGGGCAACCGGTGCGGTCCCTGAACGGGTAACCGGCGCCGGCAGACCAGCGAGGAGGCGGGATGATAGTGGTGCTGATGCTGACGACGGTCCCCGATGCGGCGACGGCTGCGACGCTCGCCGACGGCGCGCTCGACGCGCGGCTGGCCGCGTGCGTGTCGGAGATCGGCACGATCAAGTCGCGCTATCACTGGCAGGGCAAGGTCGAAACGGCCGACGAGATCCAGTTGCTGTTCAAGACGAGCCCGGTTCGGGCAATCGACCTGGAGCGATTTATTCTCGCGCATCATCCGTACGAGACACCCGAAATCGTCTCGTGGCAGACGACGGCATCGCCCGCGTATGGCCAATGGGTGATCAACGAAACTCAACGTCTATTTCATGTTTAACGGTATGGCGCCTTCGGTACGCGTGCGCGCGCTGCGGTTTCTTGCGGTCCTGTTGTCGTTCGTGCTCGTGCTGGGCGGGCTGTCCGCCGCGCGCGCGGCCGACGATTTCCTCGATCCGTCGGTTGCGTTCAAGTTCAGCGCGAGCGAATCGCCGGGGCAGGTGGACGTCCGCTTCAAGATCGCCAACGGCTACTACATGTACCGCGAGCGGTTCGCGTTCGCGGTGAAAAGCGGCCAGGCCACGCTCGGCGAGCCGCAATTCCCGGCCGGCCACGTGAAGTTCGACCAGACGTTCCAGAAGGACGTCGAGACCTACCGCGACGAAGTCGTCGTTCACGTGCCGGTGAAGCAGGCGGCCGGGCCGTTCGAGCTCGCGGTGACGTCGCAAGGATGTGCGGACGAAGGGATCTGTTATCCGCCGGCCGAGCACGTGATGAAGGTCGATGGCGCCGCGCTCGGCGCCGCCTCGCCGCCCGGCGGCACGGCTGCCGCGGGCAACTGGCTCGACAAGGTCACGAGCGCCGATTTCGCGCAGTCCCTGCTCGAAGGCCACGGCTTCTTCACGATCGTCGCGCTCTATTTCGTCGCCGGTGTCGTGCTGAGCCTGCTGCCGTGTTCGTACCCGATGATTCCGATCGTGTCCGCGATCATCATCGGCCAGGGCACGCGCGCGACGCATGCACGCGGCTTCGCGTTGTCGCTGACCTACGTGGTCGGCATGGCGCTGGTCTACACGGTACTCGGCATCGCCGCCGCGCTGGTTGGCCAGAGCCTCGGCGCATGGCTGCAGAACCCGTGGGTGCTCGGCGCGTTCGGCGTGCTGCTGACCGCGTTCGCGGTGTCGCTGATTTCGGGCAAGGACATCGCATTGCCGGAGCGCTGGCAGAACGGCGCGGCCGAGGCATCGAGCGCGCGCCAGGGCGGCCACTTCGTCGCGGTCGCGGCGATGGGCGCGTTGTCGGCGCTGGTCGTCGGCGCGTGCATGACGGCGCCGCTGTTCGCGGTGCTCGCTTTCATCGCGCACACCGGCAATGCGTTGCTCGGCGGCGCGGCGCTGTTCGCGATGGGGCTGGGGCTCGGTGTGCCGCTGCTGGTCGTCGGCGTCGGGGCCGGGACGGTGCTGCCGCGTGCCGGCGCGTGGATGGACGGCGTGAAGGTGTTCTTCGGCATCGTGCTGCTCGCGGCCGCGCTGTGGATCGTGTGGCCGGTGCTGGCGGGCGGGCTGAAGATGGTGCTCGCGGCGTTGTGGCTGCTGATCGCCGCCGCGGCGCTCGGGTTGTTCACGCCGAATGCCGGCGCCGCGTCGATCTGGCGCCGCCTGGGCCGCGGCGTGGGCGCCGCGCTCGCGATCTGGGCCGCGACGCTGCTCGTCGGCCTGGCTGCGGGCTCGACCGATCCCGTCAAGCCGCTGGCCGTGCTGGCGGCGCGTACGGTGGCGTCCGGCGGCGCGGCGACGGCCGGCACGGCTGCGGCGCAGGACGGCCCCGCGTTCGCGTCGGTGCGTTCCAGCGGCGAACTCGACGCACTGCTGAAGACGTCGGGCCAGCCGGTGATGCTGGACTTCTACGCCGACTGGTGCGTGAGCTGCAAGGAGATGGAGCATCTGACGTTCACCGACGCGCGCGTGCAGGCGCGGCTCGCGCAGCTTCACCTCGTGCGCGCGGACGTCACCGCGAACAACCCGGACGATCAGGCGCTGCTCAAGCGCTTCAACCTGTTCGGGCCGCCGGGCATCATCTTCTTCGATCGCAACGGCCACGAGATCGGCCGCGTAGTCGGCTATCAGGCGGCCGACACGTTCCTGCGCAGCCTTGATCGGGCGGCCGTTCCGACGGTATGACGGCGGCCGGCTGCGGCGAACCGGCGAAGATCCGGGCCGGCTGACGGTCGAGATCGACGGTAAACAAAAAACGGCGGAACACCGAGGTGTCCCGCCGTTTTTGCTGGCGCCTGCCGGCGCGCGATCAGCGCCGCGCTTTCAGCAGGCGCGCGGCATCGAGCGCGAAGTACGTGAGCACGCCGTCGGCACCCGCGCGCTTGAACGCGAGCAGCGATTCGAGCACGACCTTGTCGTGGTCGAGCCAGCCGTTCATCGCGGCCGCCTTCAGCATCGCGTATTCGCCGCTCACCTGGTACACGTAGGTCGGGAAGCGGAACTCGTCCTTCACGCGGCGCACGATGTCGAGATACGGCATGCCGGGCTTGACCATCACCATGTCTGCCCCTTCGTCGATGTCGAGGCGCACTTCGCGCAGCGCTTCGTCGCTGTTCGCCGGATCCATCTGGTAGGTCATCTTGTTGCCCTTGCCCAGGTTGGAGGCCGAACCGACCGCATCGCGGAATGGGCCGTAGAACGCCGATGCGAACTTCGCCGAATAGGCCATGATCCGCGTATGGATATGGCCGTCGCTTTCCAGCATCTCGCGGATCGCGCCGATGCGGCCGTCCATCATGTCCGACGGCGCGACGATGTCGACGCCGGCTTCCGCCTGCGCACGCGCCTGGTCGACCAGGATCTCAATCGTTTCGTCGTTGATCACGTAGCCGCTCTCGTCGAGCACGCCGTCCTGACCGTGGCTCGTGTACGGATCGAGCGCGACGTCGGTCAGCACGCCCAGTTCGGGGAAGTGCTTCTTCAGCTCTCGCACCGCGCGCGGGATCAGGCCTTCCGGATTGGCCGCCTCGCGGCCGTCGGGCGTCTTCAGCGACGGCTCGATGGCCGGGAACAGCGACAGCACGGGCACGCCCAGTTCGACGCATTGCTCGGCGACGTGCATCAGCAGATCGACGGACACGCGCTCGACGCCCGGCATCGACGGGATGGGCTGGCGTTGGTTGGCGCCTTCGACGACGAACACCGGGTAAATCAGGTCGTCGGTGGTCAGGCGGTTTTCGCGCATCAGGCGGCGGGAGAAGTCGTCGCGGCGCATCCGGCGCGGACGATGAAGCGGATGGAAGCTCATGGCGATTTGGCAGAAATCAGGGCAAGAAGGACCTTACGGAACCCTTAGGTCATTTTCGAGATCGTTGGTATATGATAGCGATCGAGCGGCACGCGTTGCGTGCAGCTCCCCGCTTCTCCTCCCTGAGCGGGTGCCTGTCGTTTTTCGATTAGGCTGTTTGACCCGCCGTTCAACGGCGGGTTTTTTTATGAGCCGGCCGAATCCGCAGACGCCGTCAGGTGCGCACGGCCGATCCCAGCCGCGCGTTGCCCGCTCATTGTGCTACAGGCTCGCTTTTTTCGTCGGCGACGGACGGCCGCAGCCAGCTCTCGATCAGTTCATGGGCCTCGTCGAGCCCCGTGCGCTTCAGCGCCGAGAACAGCTGGACCGTGAGCTTGCCCTTCACGCCCTGGTCGCGATACGCGTCGAGCCCCTTCTGCGTGTTGCGCAGCGCGTTGATGCTTTCCTGGCGCGTCAATTTGTCGCACTTGGTCAGCAGCGTGTGTATCGGCTTGCCGGTCGGCGCGAACCACTCGATCATGCGCCGATCGAGCTCGGTCAGCGGACGGCGCGAATCCATCATCAGGATCAGGCCGCAGAGCTGCGAGCGCGTCGCGAGATAGGACGACAGCAGCATTTCCCAGTGCGCCTTCGCGGCGCCGGGCACTTCCGCATAGCCGTAGCCGGGCAGGTCGACGAGGTTCGCGACGGGCTCGGCGGCCGGGCCGACGGAGAAGTAGTTGATATGCTGCGTGCGGCCGGGCGTCTTCGACGCGAAGGCCAGCCGCTTCTGGTTGCACAGCACGTTGATCGCCGTCGACTTGCCGGCATTCGAGCGGCCCGCGAACGCGATTTCCGGCTGGACCGTCGGCGGCAGGTCGCGCAGATGGTTGACGGTCGTGTAGAAGCGGGCTTGATGGAGCAGAAAGGCCATGGGAACCGGAAGGACGGGCGGCGCGAGCCGCTTGGTGGAGGCGGGGTAGCCCCGATAGGCGCGGGAGCTTTCAGCACGATATTGTACAATACGGCGGTTTTGCCGAAGGCCACCGGGCGCCTGCCTCGCGCTTTTATGTGGCTTCTGCGGTAGACTGAACGCCGTCGTTTTTTGCAGAACCTCAAATTCCCACAAGACGAAACAGGGTGTGCGAATGAATCGACTGTGCAAGTCTCTGATGGTGCTTCAGGTTGCAGCAGGGTTCGTAGGTTTCGTAGCGGAGGCAAACGCGGCAGATGCGGCCAAGCCGGATCTCGACCGCGGCAAGGCGATTGCCGGGCAGGTCTGCGCGTCGTGTCACGGCGCCGACGGCAACAGCGCGTCGGGCAGTTTCCCGAAGCTCGCCGGCCAGCATCCCGAATATCTGGTCAAGCAGTTGAACGACTTCAAGACGCAGCCGGGCGCGAAGGGGCCGGTGCGTAACAACGCGGTGATGGTCGGATTCGCGAGCGCGTTGAGCGCGGACGACATGCGCAACGTCGCCGCGTACTACGGGTCGCAGACGACGAAGCTCGGTACCGCACGCAATGCGGCGACGGTACCGGTCGGCCAGAAGATCTATCGCGGCGGCATCGCGGAAAAGGGCGTTCCCGCCTGCGCGAGCTGCCACGGGCCGACGGGGCAGGGAATCCCGGTCCAGTACCCGCGTCTGTCGGGGCAATGGGCCGATTACACGGTCGCGCAGTTGACCGCGTTCCAGCAGGGTGCCGGCGCGCGCAACAACAACGAGGCGATGCATCAGATCGCGTCGCGGCTGTCGGATACCGAAATCAAGGCCGTCGCGGATTACATCGCGGGCCTGCGTTGAGCGGTCAGCCGCGAATGGAATGACCGGGCGCCCGAAGGGCGGCCGGAGTCAGAACAAGAAAAGGGTGGGGCGCCGCGCCGTCGCGGTTGCCTCGCCCTTCTTTTTTGTCGGCACTCGCCGGGCCGAGCCGCGATGGCGCGGCTTGCAGGCGATGGGGAGCTGCGCTCCCCGGGCGAACATAGTGAGCGTGGGGGCTGTTTCCCCTTAGTCGGAGTTTGAATGAGCGTTACCACGTCGGGGTTGCAGTCGAAGTCGGGTCAGGGTGCGTCGAAACGTGCGGTCGAGCTGCTCAGCTCGATGCGCTTCGCGATCGCGCTGCTGGTGGTGCTGTCGATCGCGAGCATCATCGGCACGGTCCTGACCCAGGACGATCCGTATCCGAACTACGTGAACCAGTTCGGGCCGTTCTGGGCGGACATCTTCCGCTCGCTCGGCCTGTACAACGTGTACAGCGCATGGTGGTTCATGCTGATCCTGATCTTCCTCGTCGTGTCGATCTCGCTGTGCGTGATCCGCAATGCGCCGAAGATGCTCGCCGATGCGAAGAGCTGGAAGGACAAGGTTCGCGAAGGCAGCCTGCGCGCATTCCACCACAAGGCCGAATACACGGCGTCCGGCACGCGCGCGAGCGTCGCGGCGACGCTCGCCACGTTCGTCACGAAGGCCGGGTACAAGCACGTCGTGCGTGAAACCGACGGCGCGACGCTGATCTCCGCGAAGCGCGGCGCGATGACCAAGTGGGGCTACATCTCCGCACACCTCGCGATCGTCGTGATCTGTATCGGCGGCCTGCTCGACAGCAACCTGCCGATCAAATTCCAGATGCTGATGTTCGGCAAGAGCCCGGTCAACACGAGCGCGACGATCAGCGAGATCTCGCCCGACCATCGCCTGTCCGCGTCGAACCCGACGTTCCGCGGCTATGCGTGGGTGCCGGAAGGCCAGTTCGTGTCGACCGCGATCCTGAACCAGCCGAGCGGCTCGCTGATCCAGGATCTGCCGTTCTCGATCCAGCTCGACAAGTTCATCGTCGATTACTACACGACGGGCATGCCGAAGCTGTTCGCGAGCGACATCGTCGTGATCGATCGCGAGACCGGCCAGAAGATCCCGGCGCGCGTGGAGGTCAACAAGCCGTTCACCTACAAGGGCGTGTCGATCTACCAGTCGAGCTTCCAGGACGGCGGCTCGCAGATGCAGATGACGGCCTATCCGATGACGGGCAGCCACGCGGCGACGGTCCCGGTGAAGGGTACGATCGGCAGCTCGGCGCCGCTGCAGGTCCCGGGCGCGGACGGCGACACGATCGAATTCTCCGATTTCCGCGCGATCAACGTCGAGAACATGGCCGACGCGAAAGGCAAGCCGGACGTGCGCGGCGTCGCGACGACCAGCTCGCTGAAGGAAGTGTTTGACGAGCGGCTCGGCTCGGGCGCGAAGACGTCGAAGCCGACGCAGCTCCACAACATCGGGCCGTCGGTGCAATACAAGATCCGCGGCAAGGACGGTCAGGCGCGCGAATTCAACAACTACATGCTGCCCGTCGACATGAACGGCGAGCGCGTGTTCCTCGCCGGCGTGCGCGCGAGCCCGAACGACCCGTTCCGCTACATGCGGATCCCGGCCGACAGCCAGGATTCGATCGGCGAATGGATGCGCCTGCGCGCCGCGCTCGAGGATCCGGCCGTGCGCACCGAGGCCGCCGCGCGCTTCGCGCAGCGTTCGCTGCCGGGCGACGCGTCGCTGCGCGGCCGCCTGCAGGACAGTGCGTCGAAGGTGCTGACCCTTTTCGCAGCGAGCGACGACAGCGTCGGACGCGGCGCGGACGGCCAGCCGATTGGCGGCTTCCAGGCGGTGGCGACGTTCATCGACCGCTCGGTGCCGAAGGGCGAGCAGGAAAAGGCCGCGAGCCTGCTGTTGCGGATGCTCGAGGGCTCGATGTGGGAGGTGTGGCAGATCGCGCGCGAGCGTGCCGGCGAGCCGGCCGCGCAGCAGGGCACCGACACGATCCGCTTCGTGCAGAACGCGATCAATGCGCTATCCGACAGCTTCTTGTATGGATCGCCGGTCTATTTGCAGCTTGACTCCTTCAAGCAGGTGCAAGCTTCGGTATTTCAGCTGACGCGCGCGCCCGGCAAGAATCTGGTGTATCTTGGCAGCCTGCTGCTGGTCGCCGGCATCTTCTCGATGTTCTATGTGCGCGAGCGGCGGCTCTGGTTCTGGCTGAAGGACGCCGGTTCTGGCGTCGAGGTGGTGATGGCAATGTCCACGGCCCGCAAGACCTTCGATTTCGAGAAAGAATTCGTGCAGACGCGCGATGCGGCCGGCGCCGCCTTGCACGCCGCGCCTCGCGACGCCGCACCGGCCGGTGCGGCTTCGACGGCCCGCCCGCCTGCCGGCGGCGGTTCCGATTCCGAGAATTCCACCCGGTAACATCATGGATCTCACGCAAGTTTCCTCTTCCCGTACGGCGCCGGCATCGTCGCCGCTGTTCGACGACCGTCCGTTCCTCGCGCGCCTGTCGCTGTTCGACTGGCTGTTCGCCCTGGCGTTGGTGGCGGGCGCGGGCTATGCGCTCGTGCACTACAACGCGCACATGGATTACTACGACAAGGCGGTGCTGATCGGCACCGTGCCGGCGCTCGTCACGCTCGGCTGGCGCTGGAAGCCCGCGCGGCTGATGATGGCGTCGATCGCCGTGCTGTCGCTGCTGTCGATCCAGATCTACCAGGGCGATCTCGCGCGCGCCGATTCGGCGTTCTTCCTCAAATACTTCCTGTCGAGCCAGTCGGCGATTCTGTGGATGAGCGCGCTGTTCGTGCTCGCGACGATCTTCTACTGGATCGGCCTGCTCGCGCGCGCCGAAACGGGCGCCGCGATCGGCCAGAAGCTCACGTGGGTCGCCGTGCTGATGGGCTTCACGGGGCTGATGGTGCGCTGGTACGAGTCCTACCTGATCGGTGCGGACGTCGGGCATATCCCTGTGTCGAACCTCTATGAAGTGTTCGTCCTGTTCAGCCTGATCACCGCGCTGCTTTATCTGTATTACGAAGGCCACTACGGCACGCGTTCGCTCGGCGCATTCGTGCTGCTGGTCATCAGCGCGGCGGTGGGCTTCCTGATGTGGTACTCGGTCGCGCGCGATGCGCAGCAGATCCAGCCGCTCGTGCCGGCACTGCAAAGCTGGTGGATGAAGATCCACGTGCCGGCGAACTTCATCGGCTACGGCAGTTTCGCGCTGTCGGCGATGGTGTCGGTCGCATACCTGATGAAGGAGCGCGGGATCCTCGCGGATCGCCTGCCGACGCTCGAAGTGCTCGACGACGTGATGTACAAGTCGATCGCGGTCGGTTTCGCGTTCTTCACGATCGCGACGATCCTCGGCGCGCTGTGGGCGGCCGAAGCGTGGGGCGGCTACTGGAGCTGGGACCCGAAGGAAACCTGGGCGCTGATCGTATGGCTGAACTATGCGGCGTGGCTGCACATGCGGTTGATGAAGGGCCTGCGCGGCGCGGTGGCCGCGTGGTGGGCGCTCACCGGCCTGCTGGTCACGACGTTCGCGTTCCTCGGCGTCAACATGTTCCTGTCCGGGCTGCACAGCTACGGCAAACTGTAAGATTTCCGCCGCTCGTCCGACTATCGAACCGCCGGTGCACTGCGTGCCCGGCGGTTTTCTTTTGTAACGCGGCGGGCGAACCGGGCGTCGAACGACGCGTGACGGGCCCGGTCGAACGTTGATGAAGCATGCGCGCCGCGCATGCGGGAGGAACTGCACGATGTGGATCAAACGCCCTTTGCGTGACGTACTGACCGGCGCGGATATCGCGCCGAGCGAGATCACCCCGCGCGCTGTGTTCGAGAACCGGCGGCGCGTCTTGCAGGCGGCCGGCCTCGCGGCCGCGGGCGGCCTGTTCGGCACCAGCGGCGCGGCGCTCGCCGCGTATGCGTCGCCCGACGCGCGGGCGGCGAAGCTCGCGGCAAAAACGAACCCGAAGTTCGTCGCCATCGACAAGGTGACGCCGTTCAAGGACATCACGTCCTACAACAACTTCTACGAATTCGGCACCGACAAGAGCGACCCGGCGCAGAACGCCGGCACGCTGCGGCCGCGCCCGTGGCGGGTGAGCGTCGAAGGCGAGGTACAGCACCCGAAGGTGTTCGATCTCGACGAGTTGCTGAAGCTCGCGCCGCTCGAGGAGCGCGTGTACCGGCTGCGCTGCGTCGAGGGCTGGTCGATGGTGATCCCGTGGATCGGCGTGCCGCTGTCCGAGCTGATCAAGCGTGTCCAGCCGACCGGCAACGCGAAATACGTGCAGTTCGTCACGCTGGCCGATCCGTCGCAGATGCCCGGCCTGTCGACACCCGTGCTCGACTGGCCGTATTCGGAAGGGCTGCGCATGGACGAGGCGATGAATCCGCTGACGCTGCTGACGATGGGCGTCTACGGGCAGGTGCTGCCGAACCAAAACGGCGCGCCGGTGCGGATCGTCGTGCCGTGGAAGTACGGCTTCAAGAGCGCGAAGTCGCTCGTGAAGATCCGCTTCGTCGACAAGCAGCCGAAGACGAGCTGGAACACGTACGCCGCGAACGAGTACGGCTTTTATTCGAACGTGAACCCGAACGTCGATCATCCGCGCTGGAGCCAGGCGACCGAGCGGCGCATCGGCGAGGACGGCTTCTTCACGCCGAAGCGCAAGACGCTGATGTTCAACGGCTACGGCGATCTGGTCGCATCGATGTATCAGGGGATGGACCTGAAGAAGAATTTCTGAGCGTGACGGTGAGAAACGACATGCGTCCTTCGACGCTCACTTCCGAGCGCGCCGCGGGTGGCCGGTCGGCCGCACGCACCGCGCGCACCGGTGCGATCCGTCCCGCCGCGCCGCGCTGGCTCGCACCGGCCAAGGTGCTGGCGTTCGCGGCCGGCCTCTATCCGCTCGTGCGCCTCGTGCTGTTCGGGCTGACCGACCGACTGGGCGCGAACCCGATCGAGTTCATCACGCGTTCGACGGGCTTGTGGACGCTCGTCCTGTTGTGCGTCACGCTTGCCGTCACGCCGCTCAGGCGCATCACGGGCTTCGCGCCGCTGCTGCGCTTTCGCCGGATGATCGGGCTGTTCGCGTTCTTTTACGCGACGCTGCACTTCACGACCTACCTGTGGTTCGACAAGTGGTTCGATGTCGTCGCGATCCTGAAGGACGTCGGCAAGCGCCCGTTCATCACGGTCGGCTTCGCGGCGTTCGTGCTGCTGATTCCGCTCGCCGCGACGTCGCCGCGTGCGATGGTGCGCCGGCTGGGGCGCCACTGGGCGACGCTGCACAGTGCGATCTACGCGATCGCGCTGTTCGGCGTGCTGCACTTCTGGTGGATGCGGGCCGGCAAGCACAATCTCGCGCAGCCGAAGCTCTACGCGGCCATCGTCGCCGTGCTGCTCGGCTGGCGGCTGGTGGCGTGGGGATGGCGGCGCGTGCGCGCGTGACGCGGCGGCCCGGAAAAACAAAAGGCGATGACCGGGAAGTCATCGCCTCGTTGCGAGCGCCGCGCGGGCGGCATCGCGTCGTTACTTCGTGACGGCCGGGCCCGATGCCGGGGCGGGCATGGTCGATGCACTGCTCGACAGCTCGGGCGACAGCGTGAGCGGCGAGCCGGACGTGTCGGGCGTCTCGTCGGACGACGCGTTTTCGTCGGTCGGTTTCACGTCCGACGGCGGCGTGTTCTGCTGCTGGATCGGCTTGGGCATCGGGGGCACGGTGGGCAGATAGAGCGCGCCGCTTTGACCGCAGCCGGCAAGAATCGCCAAAGCCGCTACAATCGCGCTCATCCGGAAAACGACTCGCATGATCGTCCCTGAACAATTTAACCGATAGAGTTTAGCATGTCCGATACTGAATACCTGGCCCGTGCCGAGGCCGTGCTGGCGGCCGTCGAGCGTACCGTGGACGTCGCGAACGACGGCGATCACGACATCGATCTGGAGCGCAACGGCAGCGTGCTCACGCTGACATTCGAGAACGGCTCGAAGATCATCGTCAATCTGCAGCCGCCGATGAAGGAGGTGTGGATCGCCGCGAAGGCCGGCGGATTCCACTACCGTTTCATCGACGGCGAATGGCGCGATACGCGCACGGGCACCGAGTTCTTCTCGGCGCTCACCGAATACGCGACCCAGCAGGCCGGCCTGCCGATCACGTTCGGCGCGTGACGGCCGGGGCACCGGCCCCCGAACGTCGTGCCCAAAGAAAAAGCGCCCCGCGGGGCGCTTTTTTCATGGTCGAGCCGCGGGTCAGTGGCCCTGGAACAGGTTCATGATGTCCTGCTTTTCCTGCTCGTCGACGTGCGGCACGGCCTCGTCGACGTTCTGCGCGGCCGGCGCCTGCGGCACGCCGACCGTCGACACGAAGCCGTGCCCCGGCGTGAACTCGGTGAAGTACAGCTCGCCGCCGAGCGATTCGACGCCGTCCGGCACCGTCGGCTTGAACTCCGGCACGCCCTTCAGCGCCGCACCCATGTAGTCGATCCAGACCGGCAGCGACAGGCCGCCGCCCGTTTCGCGATCGCCGAGGCTGCGCGGATTGTCGTAGCCGATCCACGCGATCGCGGCGAGCGTGTGCTGGTAGCCGGCGAACCAGGCGTCGTGCGAGTCGTTCGTCGTGCCGGTCTTGCCCGCGAGGTCCGTGCGTTTCAGCACGTTGGTCCGCGCGCCCGTGCCGCGCTGCGCGACGCTCTGCAGCAGGCTGTTCATCACGTAGGCGTTGCGCGCGTCGATCGCGCGCGGCGCGTTCTGCTCGGCGACGAGCGGCTGCGCGCGCGCGACGATCGCGCCGTTCGGATCGGTGACTTCGGCGATCAGGTACGGATTGACGCGGTAGCCGCCGTTCGCGAAGACCGAGTACGCGCCGGCCATCTGCAGCGGCGTGACCTGGCCGGCGCCGAGTGCCATCGGCAGGTAGGCCGGATGGCGCTCGGCGTCGAAACCGAAGCGCGTGATGTATTGCTGCGCGTATTTCGTGCCGATGTGGTTCAGGATCCGGATCGACACGAGGTTGCGCGAGCGCTGCAGCGCAGTGCGCATCGACATCGGGCCCTCGAAGCCGCCGCCGTAGTTCTTCGGCTCCCACGGCTGGCCGCCCGTTTCCGCGGCGCTGAAATACAGCGGGCCGTCGTTGATCACGGTGGCCGGCCCGAGGCCCTTGTCGAGCGACGCCGAGTAGATGAACGGCTTGAACGACGAGCCCGGCTGCCGCCACGCCTGCGTGACGTGGTTGAACTTGTTCTTGTTGTAGTCGAAGCCGCCGACGAGCGAGCGGATCGCGCCGTCCTGCGGGACGATCGACAGGAACGCGCCTTCGACCTGCGGCAACTGCGTGATCGACCATTTGCCGGCGTCGTTCTTCACGACGCGGACGATCGCGCCCGGGCGGATGCGGCGGTTCGGCTGCGCGTTAGCGGACAGCGCGCCCGACGCGAAGCGCAGGTTGTCGCCCTCGATCGTCGCGGTGCTGCCGTCGATGAATGCCACCGTGATCTGGCGCGGGCTCGCGGCCGTCACGACCGCGGCGATCAGCTCGCCGTTGTCGGGGTGCTCGAGCAGCGCGTCGTCGATCGCCTGTTCACGGTCGTCGGCGCCGGCCGGCAGCTCGATGAAGCCTTCCGGCCCGCGGTAGCCGTGGCGGCGCTCGTAATCCATGATGCCCTTGCGCAGCGCGGTGTACGCAACCTGCTGGTCCGCGGAATCGATCGTCGTGACGACGTTGAAGCCGCGCGTGTAGGTTTCCTCGCGATACTGCGCGTACATCATCTGTCTGACCATTTCGGCGACGTATTCCGCGTGCACGCTGAAATCGCGCCCCGGACCCTTGACGACGAGCGGCTGCGCGGAAGCTTCGTCGTACTGTTCGCGCGTGATGAAGTTCAGCTCGAGCATCCGCTGCAGGATGTATTCCTGGCGCACCTTCGCGCGCTTCGGGTTGACGACCGGGTTGTACGCGGATGGTGCCTTCGGCAGCCCCGCGAGCATCGCGGCTTCCGCGAGGGTGATGTCCTTCAGGTCCTTGCCGAAATAGACCCGCGCGGCGCTCGCGAAGCCGTACGCGCGCTGGCCGAGATAGATCTGATTCATGTAGACCTCGAGAATCTGATCCTTCGTCAGCGCGCGCTCGATCCGGTACGCGAGCAGCATCTCGTAGATCTTGCGCGTGTAGGTCTTCTCGCTCGACAGGAAGAAGTTGCGCGCGACCTGCATCGTGATCGTGCTCGCGCCCTGCGACGCGTGGCCGTTCGTCAGCGCGACGAAGCCGGCGCGGATGATGCCGGTGAGGTCCACGCCGCCGTGATCGTAGAAGCGCGCGTCCTCGATCGCGAGGATCGCCTTCTTCAGCGAGTCGGGCACGTCCTTGAAATGGACGACGTCGCGACGTTCCTCGCCGAATTCGCCGATCAGCACGTGATCGGACGTGTAGATGCGCAGCGGCACCTTCGGCCGGTAGTCGGTCAACGCATCGAGCGACGGCATGTTCGGCCAGGCCACGACGAGCGCGTAGCCGAGCACGAGGCCGCCGGCCACGACGAGGGCCACGCACATCGCGGCGAAGCCGAGCAGGACTTTTTGCCACCAGGGCCGCTTCTTCGGCTCCGGGGCGGGAGGCGGGGACGTAGGAGTCGTGGATTGCATAGGCATACCGGAAAACAGTCCCGCGATTATAGCCGCCCGGTAAGACCGCTCCGGACGCGGGGGCCGCCCGTCGCGAAGCCGCGGGTCGGCGTGCCGTCAGCATAGTCCGTGCACGGCCGCCGTGAGCCAATGCTGGCCGTTTGGCCGACTGTCGGCCGCGCGCGTCGCTTTGCAGAATCAGGTCTCGGAAGCGCGGCGTGGGCCGCGACGATCTCGGGAGGCTGGGATGGCAGGACGATGGGTGGCGCGGTTTGCGCAGGGCAGGCACCGGTCGACGGGAATCGACGTCGGTGCGCACGAAGTGAGGGTGGCCGTGCTGAGCCGGCGCGGCAGGGAAGCGGAGGTGCGCGTCGAGGGGCTCGAGCGGGAACCGGTCGGACTGGCGGGCGGGCCGGAGGACGCGCGTTGGGCGGCGGTCGCGCGGTCGCTGGCGGCGGCCGTGGCGCGGCTGGCGGCGTCCGGCGTGCAGTGCGACGCGCGCGGCGTGATGGCGCTGCACGATGACGAGATGCGCACCGCGACGCTCGATCTGGCCGGGCGCGGCGACATCCCGGATGCCGCGCGGCAGGCCGCCGAGCGCATCTCGGGGCTCGCGCCGGACAGTCTCGCGTTCGACTGGCGGCACTACGGCGGCGCGCAGTCCGGCGAGATCGCGGTGGCGGTGGCGCCGCTGGCGCTGCTCGAGCGGCGAATCGACGTGGCCGCGCAGGCCGGTATCGACCTGACGGTGATCGACGGCGAGTCGGCCGCCGTGCTGCGCGCGCTGCGCTATGCCGCACGGTTCGAACTCGATGCGCAGGGCGCCTATGCCGTGCTCTGGTTCTGCGACGCGGGCGTGCGCGGTTGGCGGATCGAGGGCCCGTCGGCGATTCCGGTGCTCACCCTGTCCGGCACGTTGCCGGAGGCACTTCCCGATGCGCTGCGTCGGCGCGTGCTGGGGGCCGTGGGTTGCGTACTCGTCGCCGGGGACGCGCGATGTATCGCCCGCTTCGATACGTCGATCGCCGAGATCGGCGATGTGCTCGGCACGGCGGTGATCCCGTTCGACTGCACGGGCTGGGACGGCCAGCCGTGCGCGTGCGCCGCCATGCCGGGCGGCCCGGCGTTTGCCGTCGCGTTCGGGCTGGCCTTGCGTGGGGTGCGGGAATGACGGCCGGTCACCTGGCGGCAAACGGGGACGCCGCGGCTGCGGCCCAGCAGGCCGTACAGGCGGTACTCGGCGACTTCAACCTGCTGCCGTACCGCGAGCGGCTGGCGCACGCGTTGCGGCGTCGGCGGGCCATGCAGTGCGGTGTCGCGATCCTGCTCGGCGTGCTCGGCGCCGGCCTGTGGACAGGCGCTGCCGTGTTGTCGCGGTGGCGGGTGGACGCCGAGCGCGCCGGCGTGGAGGCACGGCTGCGGCAGGTGCAGCCGCAGGTGGCCGTTGCGACGCGCGCGGCTGACGCAGCCGCCGCCGTCGCGCGGCGCGAAGCGCAGGCGACTGCGCTGGCCGCACCTTACCGGCGCGTGGCAGGGTTGCTGGCGACCCTGAAGCAGGTGCGCGCCGATCATATCCGGCTCGACGCGCTGCGCATGACGACGACCGGCGCCGTGCTCGAGGCGCGCGCCGCGAGTTACCGGGCGGCTGCGCGGTGGCTCGCCGCGATGGCGCGCGAGCAGCGCGACTGGCGGATCGATATAGACACGTTGAAGTCTGCGTCGGATGCGCCGGCTTCGACGGCCGGGATGCCGTTCCGGTTCTCCGTGCAGTTGCGCTGGCACGACGCGACGTCGTCGCGGACGGTGTCGGGAGGTGGCGCATGACGGCGCTCGCGCATCGGCCGGCGCTGTGCGCCGGTGCCGGGACGGGCCGCATGCCGCGCGTGTCGGCGGGCGCCGCGCATGCCGCGGGTTGCGTGCTGGCGTTCGCGGTCGTGCTGGCGAGCGGCATTCATCTGGCGAATGCGGCCGACTGGAGCGGGCTGGCACATAGTCGCGCGTTGCTCGCCGCCGCGCAGGCGCGCGCTGCCGACGCGCAGCGCGTGCTGGCTTCCGCCGGACAACGACGCGACGGACATCCTGCGTCAATGCGTGACGATCGCTTGCCACCTAAGCCGGAATGGGCCGCGCTGATGCTGGCGCTGGTCGATCTCGCCGCGTCGAGCGGGTTGCGCGGCGTATCGATCGAACCGCAGCGCGCCGATGGCGCGGCACCGGACGGCCGACGCACCGTGCACATCGTCGCGGACGGCGGCTTTCACGCATTGCTGCATATGGTTGGCGGGCTGGCGCGCTTCCCGGTGCTGGCGGTACCGTCGGCGCTGCGTATCGAGCGCGGCATGTCGGCGGCGCGGGTGGACATGTCGGTCGACGTGTTTCCGGCGCTGCCGGCGACAACGGCCGCGGCGGCCAACGTGCCGGTTCGCGCCGCTGCGCCCGCCGCCGATCCGTTCGACGAGGCGGGCCCGGCCGAAGCGCCGGGGCGCGCAGCCCGCCTTGCCGGCACGATTCGCAACGCGCGTACCGGTCTCGCGTTGTTCGACGACGGTGACGGCGTGTTCACGGTCGTCGCACCTGGCGAGGTGCTGGGGGCCGCGCGCGTGGTGCGGGTCGAGCGCGCGGCCGTGACGCTTGCGACGGCGGACGGATCGCAGCGGCTTGTTCTTGACGACGGAGGCCGGCCATGACGACGCAAGGCTGTTGGGTACTCGCCATCTGGGCCGGCGTGACGGCGGCCGGCGCAA
This sequence comes from Burkholderia sp. AU28863, assembly GCF_002223195.1. Lineage (NCBI taxonomy): Bacteria > Pseudomonadati > Pseudomonadota > Betaproteobacteria > Burkholderiales > Burkholderiaceae > Burkholderia > Burkholderia sp. AU28863. The sequence goes on from NZ_NKFE01000002.1 coordinate 54,248, forward strand.
GCGCGTCGTTGCCGCCGCTGCCGGCGGTCTGGCCGGCCGGAGCCGCGGATGTGTCCGTGCCGAGCCCGCCGCCGCGTGTGGCCGACAGCGTGGGCAGCGCGGTAGCGGAGGACGCCGGCCCGCCGCCGTTCGATCAGGCGGCGCGCACGGCGCTGCAGACGGAAACCGCCGCACCGCCCCCCGCGCTGGAGGGGCCGCCGATCCCGCTGGCGCCGCCGGCCCGGATGAGCGACGCCGCGGCACGGCAACCCGGCGATGCGGACGACGCGCGGCGGATCTCGCTGAATCTGCAGGGCGTCGGGCTCGCGGCTGCATTCGACGCGATCGCGCGGTTCACGGGGCTCAATATCGTCGTCGGCGAACAGGTGCGCGGCACGGTCACGTTACGTCTGAACAATGTCGGCTGGCGTGACGCGTTCGACACGCTGCTCGATACGCACGGGCTCGCGATGTCCCGGCGCGGCAACGTGATCTGGGTCACACCGGCCGCCGAGCTGGCAGCGCGCGAACGCGAGCGCTTCGACATGCATGCGCGGGCCGCCGATCTGGAGCCGCTCGCGAGCCGTACGTTCTCGCTGCACTATCCGCGCGCGCAGGACGTGCAGCGGCTGCTGGCCGGTGCGACGGGCCAGCGCCTGCTGTCGAAGCGCGGCGCCGCGGCGGCCGATCCGCGCACGAACCTGCTGTTCGTGACCGATCTCGCGCCGCGCATCGTGCAGATCGCGGAACTGATCGACGCGATCGACCGGCCGTCGCGGCAGGTCCGGATCGAGGCCCGCATCGTCGAAGGCGAGCAGGGTTTCTCGCGCAACCTCGGCGCACGCGTCGCGCTGCGTGCGCAGGGACGGCCGTCATCGGGCGAGGGTGCGTCCTTCACGGCGGATGCGCGTAACGCGCTGGATCTCGCCGCGCGCCCGCTCGGCGGCTTCGACGCGGCGACCGCCGGCTTCACGCTGTTCGCCGCGCCGCTCAGCCGCGTACTCGACATCGAGTTGAGCGCGCTGGAGGCACAGGGCCGGGGCCAGATCGTTTCGCGTCCGCGGGTGGTGACGGCCGACCGCGTGAAGGCCATCGTCGAGCAGGGCTCCGAGCTGCCGTACCAGGCGAAGGTCGGCAACGGCATGAGCGGCGTGCAATTCCGCCGCGCGACGCTGAAGCTGGAGGTCGAGCCGCAGATCACGCCGGACGGGCGCGTGGTGCTCGATCTCGACGTGACGAAGGACAGCGTCGGCGAGCCGACCGCGGCGGGCCCCGCGATCCATACGAAGCACGTGCAGACGCGTGTCGAGGTCGAGAATGGCGGGACGGTCGCGATCGGCGGCATCTATGAACAACTGAACCGGAACGATGTGACGCGGGTGCCGCTCTTGGGCAAAATACCGTTTCTGGGCGCGCTTTTCCGGCACCGCGTGCAGCGCGACCAGCGCAACGAGCTCGTCGTCTTCATCACGCCGACCGTCGTCGATGCGCGTTGCGGCGCACCCGGCGCGGGCGACGCGGATGCCGAGAAAACGGGGCCGGAAGCCGCCGGCGCAGGCTCGACAAGGCAGCCGCTTTGCCAGTAAGCTGCGCCACACACCAGCAAGATTGAAGCAGAGGAAGCCGTTGCAAGCGCGGGACCCACATGCAAACGTATTTTTCGTCGGCCTTATGGGAGCGGGTAAGACCACCGTGGGCCGTGCGGTCGCGCGTCGTCTCGACAGGACGTTCTTCGACTCCGACCACGAAATCGAGGCCCGTACGGGCGCGCGCATTCCGGTGATCTTCGAGCTGGAGGGCGAGGCCGGCTTTCGCGATCGCGAAACGCAGGTAATCGCCGAGCTCGCGCAGCGCGAGAACATCGTGCTCGCGACGGGCGGCGGCGCGGTGCTGCGCCCGGAAAATCGCGACAGCCTGAAAAGCCACGGCATCGTCGTCTACCTGCGCGCCAATCCGCACGATCTGTGGCTGCGCACGCGCAAGGACAAGAACCGCCCGCTGTTGCAGACCGAGGATCCGAAGGGGCGTCTCGAAGCGCTGTACGAAGTGCGTGACCCGCTGTACCGCGAATGCGCGGATTTCGTCATCGAGACCGGCCGTCCGTCGGTCAACGGTCTCGTCAACATGGTGTTGATGCAACTCGAACTGGCCGGCGTCATCGCCAAGCCGCTACAAGCATGATTACTGTCAACGTCGATCTGGGCGACCGCGCCTATCCGATTCATATTGGCGCCGGCCTGATCGGCCGCACCGAGCTGTTCTCGCCCCATATCAAGGGTTCGTCCGTCACGATCGTCACGAACACGACGGTCGATCCGCTCTACGGCGACGCGCTGCGCGCGGCGCTCGCGCCGCTCGGCAAGCGCGTGTCGACGGTCGTGCTGCCGGACGGCGAGGCGTACAAGAACTGGGAAACGCTGAACCTGATCTTCGACGGCCTGCTGACGGATCACGCGGACCGCAAGACGACGCTCGTCGCGCTCGGCGGCGGCGTGGTCGGCGACATGACGGGCTTTGCCGCCGCATGCTACATGCGCGGCGTGCCGTTCATCCAGGTGCCGACGACGCTGCTGTCGCAGGTCGATTCGTCGGTCGGCGGCAAGACGGGCATCAACCACCCGCTCGGCAAGAACATGATCGGCGCGTTCTACCAGCCGCAGGCCGTGATCGCCGACATCGGCGCGTTGACGACGCTGCCCGATCGCGAACTGGCGGCCGGCGTCGCCGAAGTCATCAAGACGGGCGCGATCGCCGATGCGGAGTTTTTCGACTGGATCGAGGCGAACGTCGATGCGCTGAACCGTCGCGAGCCCGCTGCGCTCGCGCACGCGGTGAAGCGTTCGTGCGAGATCAAGGCGAGCGTCGTCGCGGCCGACGAGCGCGAAGGCGGCCTGCGCGCGATCCTGAACTTCGGCCACACGTTCGGCCATGCGATCGAGGCCGGGCTCGGCTACGGCGAATGGCTGCACGGCGAGGCGGTCGGCTGCGGGATGGTGATGGCCGGCGACCTGTCGGTGCGGCTCGGCCTCCTCGACGAAGCGTCGCGGCAGCGTCTCGATGCGGTGATCGCGGCCGCGCATCTGCCGACCCGCGGGCCCGCGCTCGGCGACGCGCGCTACATGGACCTGATGCGTGTCGACAAGAAGGCCGAGGCCGGCGCGATCAAGTTCATCCTGCTGAAGCGATTCGGCGATACGCTGATCACGCAGGCGCCGGACGAAGCGGTATTCGCTACACTGGCGCGGACGACCCGCTAACGGCGGCCCGGATTCGCCGGCGCCCCTGACATGGAGGAGACGTGAGCGAGACATCCAGCAGCACACTGCCCGAAGCCGGCCGCGCGTCCGTCGCGCCGGTGGCCGAGCCGCCGACGCTGGCGGCGCTGGAAGCCCATCTCGCTCCGTATGCCGCGCACGCGTCGCAGTCGCGCGGCCGCCGCCATCCGGAAACCCCGCCGGCGGCGCGCACCGAATTCCAGCGCGATCGCGACCGCATCGTCCATTCGACCGCGTTCCGCCGGCTCGAATACAAGACGCAGGTCTTCGTCAATCACGAAGGCGACCTGTTCCGCACCCGCCTCACGCACAGCCTCGAAGTCGCGCAGATCGCGCGCTCGGTCGCGCGCAACCTGCGACTGAACGAGGATCTCGTCGAAGCGATCTCGCTCGCGCACGATCTCGGCCATACGCCGTTCGGCCATGCGGGGCAGGATGCGCTGAACGCGTGCATGCGCGAGCACGGCGGCTTCGAGCACAACCTGCAAAGCCTTGCGGTGGTCGACGAGCTCGAGGAGCACTACGGCGCGTTCAACGGGCTGAACCTGTGCTTCGAGACGCGCGAAGGCATCCTGAAACACTGCTCGCGCGAGAATGCGCGCAAGCTGGGCGCGCTCGGCGAGCGCTTCCTGCAGGGCCGCCAGCCGTCGCTCGAGGCGCAGCTCGCGAACATCGCGGACGAGATCGCCTACAACAACCACGACGTCGACGACGGCCTGCGCTCCGGCCTGATCACGATCGAGCAGCTCGCGGAAGTCGCGCTGTGGCAGCGTCACTATGAAGCGGCGCTGGCCGAATTCCCGCACCTCGAAGGCCGTCGTCTCGTGCACGAGACGGTGCGCCGCATCATCAACACGCTGATCGTCGACCTGATCGACGAGACGACGCGCAATCTCGCCCGCGTCGTGCCCGCGTCGCTCGACGATGTGCGCGCCGCGCCGCCGCTCGTGTCGCACAGCCCCGAGGTTGCCGAGCAGGCAGCGGCCCTCAAGCGCTTCCTCTTCAAGAACCTGTATCGCCACTACAAGGTGATGCGCATGGCGAGCAAGGCTCAACGCGTCGTCACGGGGTTGTTCGACGCGTTCATCGACGATCCGCGCCTGCTGCCGCCGCCGTACCAGTCCGACGACGCGGCGCAGCAGCCGCGTCTCGTCGCGCACTACATCGCCGGCATGACCGACCGCTTCGCGCTGAAGGAATATCAGCGCCTGTTCGTCATCAACGACAACTGACTGTCACAAACGATCACTAGACTTCGCCGGTTCAATGGCGACGGGAATGTTGCACACGCTGTTGGTAACGTTTTCATAGGAGAGGTCGATGAAGAAGAAGCCTGCGGGGACACTGGTTCGTTCGATCGCGCTCGGCGGCGCGCTGATGTTCGGGGTGCAGCACGTGGCGCTCGCCGCGACGGAAATTCAGTTCTGGCATGCGATGGAGGCCGCGCTCGGCGAGCGGGTCAACGCGATCGCCGACCAGTTCAACGCGTCGCAAAGCGACTACAAGATCGTGCCGGTCTTCAAGGGCACCTACGACCAGGCGCTCGCGGCCGGCATCGCGGCCTATCGCAGCGGCAACGCGCCGGCGATCCTGCAGGTCTATGAAGTCGGTACGGCGACGATGATGCAGGCGAAGAAGGCGGTCGTGCCCGTCTACGACGTGTTCAAGCAGGCCGGCGTGACGCTCGACGAAAAGGCGTTCGTGCCGACCATCGCGAGCTACTACAGCGACGCGAAGACGGGCCACCTGGTGTCGATGCCGTTCAACAGCTCGACGCCGGTGCTGTACTACAACAAGGACGCGTTCAAGAAGGCCGGCCTCGATCCGAACCAGCCGCCGAAGACGTGGGCCGACGTGAAGGCCGATGCCGAGAAGCTGCGCAAGTCGGGGATGGCGTGCGGCTTCACGACCGGCTGGCAGGGCTGGATCCAGCTCGAAAACTACAGCGCGTGGCACGGGCTGCCGTTCGCGAGCCGCAACAACGGCTTCGACGGCACTGACGCCGTGCTCGAGTTCAACAAGCCGCAGCAGATCGAACATATCGCCTTCCTCCAGCAGATGGCGAAGGACGGCACGTTCACGTACGCGGGCCGCAAGGATGAAGCGTCGGCGAAGTTCTACAGCGGCGACTGCGGGATCCTGACGACGTCGTCGGGCGCGCTCGCGAACGTGCAGAAGTTCGCGAAGTTCAGCTACGGCACGGGCATGATGCCGTACGACGCGAACGTGAAAGGCGCGCCGCAGAACGCGATCATCGGCGGCGCGAGCCTGTGGGTGCTGGCCGGCAAGGATCCGGCGACCTACAAGGGCGTCGCGAAATTCCTCTCTTACCTGGCTTCGCCGCCCGTCGCCGCGAAGTGGCACCAGGACACGGGCTACCTGCCGGTCACGACCGCCGCGTACGACCTGACGCGCCAGCAGGGCTTCTACGCGAAGAACCCGAGCGCCGAAACCGCGATCAAGCAGATGCTGAACAAGCCGCCGCTGCCGTACACGAAGGGGCTGCGGCTGGGCAACATGCCGCAGATCCGCACGGTCGTCGACGAGGAGTTCGAACAGGTCTGGGCGCAGAAGAAGTCGCCGAAGGACGCGCTCGATTCGGCCGCGTCGCGCGGCGACGAACTGCTGCGCCGCTTCGAGAAGTCGGGCGGCTGAGCACGCATCGCTCCGTGCCGCCGGCGGCGCCGCGCGTCAGCGCGTGCCGTCCGGCGGCGCGATTTCCCTTCCGTTTCGCCTGACCGGACACCCGCGATGCAATCCCGTTCCCGTTTCGGTACGAGCCCGGTGCCGTACCTGCTGATCGCGCCGCAGCTCGCGATCACCGCCGTGTTCTTCCTGTGGCCGGCCGGCGTCGCGCTGTGGCAGTCCACGCAGATGCAGGACGCGTTCGGCACGTCGAGCGAATTCGTCGGCTTCGCGAATTTCACGCACCTGTTCGCCGATCCGCTGTATCTCGATTCGTTCCGCACGACGCTCGTGTTCAGTTCGCTGGTCACGGTGAGCGGGCTCGTCGTGTCGCTGTTGCTGGCCGCATGCGCCGACCGCGTGATTCGCGGCGCGCGCGTGTACCGCACGCTGCTGATCTGGCCGTACGCAGTCGCGCCGACGATCGCGGCCGTGCTGTGGGCGTTCCTGTTCAACCCGAGCATCGGCCTGATCACGTATGCGCTCGCGAAGGGCGGCATCGTCTGGAATCACGCGCTGAACGGCGGCCAGGCGATGTTCCTCGTCGTGCTGGCGTCGGTGTGGAAGCAGGTGAGCTACAACTTCCTGTTCTTCTACGCGGGGCTGCAGGCGATTCCGCGCTCGCTGATCGAGGCGGCGGCGATCGACGGCGCGGGGCCGGTGCGGCGCTTCTTCAACATCGTGCTGCCGCTGCTGTCGCCGACGAGTTTCTTCCTGCTGGTCGTGAACCTCGTCTACGCGTTCTTCGACACTTTCCCGGTGATCGACGCGGCCACCGGCGGCGGCCCGGCGCAGAGCACCAAGACGTTGATCTACAAGATCTTCGCGGAGGGCTTCCAGGGGCTCGACATCGGCAGTTCGGGCGCGCAGTCGGTCGTGCTGATGATCATCGTCGTGGGGCTCACGGTGATCCAGTTCCGCTTCGTCGAGCGCAGGGTGCAATACGCATGATCGAAAATCGCAAGGGCTTCGACCTGTTCTGCCACGCGGTGCTGATCGCGGGTGTCGTGCTGATCGTGTTTCCCGTCTACGTCGCGTTCTGCGCGGCGACGATGAACGCGCAGGAAGTGTTCACGGTGCCGCTGTCGCTCGTGCCGAGCACGCACCTGTTCGAGAACATCGCGTACATCTGGGGGCACGGCAGCGGCGGCACGACGGCGCCGTTCGGCCGGCTGCTCGTGAACAGCTTCGCGATGGCGCTCGGGATCGCGGTCGGCAAGATCGCGGTGTCGATCCTGTCCGCGTACGCGATCGTCTATTTCCGCTTCCCGTTCCGCAATACGGCGTTCTGGCTGATCTTCGTCACGCTGATGCTGCCGGTGGAAGTGCGGATCTTCCCGACCGTGCAGGTCGTGTCGACGCTGCATCTGACGAACACCTACGCGGGGCTGTCGCTGCCGCTGATCGCATCGGCGACCGCGACGTTCCTGTTCCGCCAGTTCTTCATGACGCTGCCCGACGAGCTGATGGACGCGGCGCGCATCGACGGCGCGGGGCCGCTGCGCTTCTTCTGGGACGTCGTGCTGCCGCTGTCGAAGACGAGCATCGCCGCGCTGTTCGTGATCACGTTCATCTATGGCTGGAACCAGTATCTGTGGCCGATCCTGATCACGACGGAAGCATCGCTGTCGACGGCGGTGGTGGGCATCAAGACGATGATCGCGAGCGGCGACGCCGCGACCGAATGGCAATACGTGATGGCGGCGACGCTGCTGGCGATGATCCCGCCGCTCGTCGTCGTGCTGGCGATGCAGCGCTGGTTCGTGCGCGGCCTCGTCGATTCCGAGAAATGAATGACCGACAGTAACCGGGAGAAGGACCAGGTATGGCTGCGCTGAGCTTGAAGGGCGTCAGGAAATCCTACGACGGCAAGCAGCACGTGCTGCATGGCATCGACGTGGAGATCGCCGACGGCGAATTCATCGTGCTGGTCGGCCCGTCGGGCTGCGGCAAGTCGACGTTGCTGCGGATGATCGCGGGGCTCGAGAGCGTGACGGACGGCGAAATCGCGATCGGCGACCGGGTCGTCAACACGCTGGAGCCGAAGGACCGCGACATCGCGATGGTGTTCCAGAACTATGCGCTGTACCCGCACATGACGGTCGCGCAGAACATGGGCTACGGGCTGAAGATCCGCGGGATCGAGCGCGCGACGATCGATGCGCGGGTGGCCGCGGCCGCGAAGATCCTCGAGCTCGAGCCGCTGCTCGCGCGGCGGCCGCGCGAACTGTCGGGCGGACAGCGGCAGCGCGTCGCGATGGGACGCGCGATCGTGCGCGAGCCGTCGGTGTTCCTCTTCGACGAGCCGTTGTCGAACCTCGACGCGAAGCTGCGCGTGCAGATGCGGCTCGAGATCCAGCGGCTGCATGCGCGGCTCGCGACGACGAGCGTGTACGTGACGCACGACCAGATCGAGGCGATGACGCTCGCGCAGCGGGTGATCGTGATGAATCGCGGTTACGCGGAGCAGATCGGCGCGCCGGTCGACGTGTACGAGAAACCGGCGACGGTGTTCGTCGCGGGCTTCATCGGCTCGCCCGCGATGAACCTGATGCACGGCCGGCTGTCGGAAGACGGCGCGACCTTCACGGTCGCGGGCGGCGGCCCCGCGTTGCCGGTCGCCGGCGCGCCCGGCATCGGCCGCGAGATCGCCGCCGGGCGCGACTGGGTGCTCGGCGTGCGGCCCGAACACATGACGCCGCAGCCGGGCGTCGCGCAGGCGACGCTGCCGGTCGACTCGTGCGAGCTGCTCGGCGCGGACAATCTCGCGCACGGCCGCTGGGGCAATCACGACGTCGCGGTGCGCCTGCCGCACGCGGACCGCCCCGCGCGCGGCACGGCGCTGGCGGCTGCGTTGCCCGCGCACCGGCTGCATTTCTTCGATCCCGAAACCGGCAAGCGTGCCGGCTGAAACCGTCCGACTGCCGAGAGACCGACGATGATCACCCACACCGACTGGCCCTATCCGCGCGTCGTCGCCCATCGCGGCGGCGGCACGCTCGCGCCGGAGAACACGTTGGCCGCGCTCGACGAGGGCGCGCGGCGCGGTCACCGGATGGTCGAGTTCGACGCGAAGCTGTCGGCCGACGACGTGACGTTCCTGCTGCACGACGACACGGTCGACCGGACCTCGAACGGCCACGGCGCGGCGGCGGGCATGCGTTATGCGGCGCTGGCCGCGCTCGACGCGGGCGCGTGGCGCGATGCCCGCTTCGCGGGCGAACGGATGCCGACGCTGGAGGCGGCCGCGGCGCGCTGCATCGCGCACGGGCTGGCCGCGAACGTCGAGATCAAGCCGTGCCCGGGGCGCGAGCGCGAAACCGGGCAGCGCGTGGCGGCCGACGCGGCCGCGTACTGGCGCGATGCCGCCGTGGCGCCGCTGCTGTCGTCGTTCTCGTTCGACGCATTGCAGCAGGCGCGGGCGACCGTGCCTGGCCTGCCGCGCGGGATGCTCTACGAAGTCGTGCCGGACGACTGGCATGCGCAGGTGATCGATGCGCTGGACTGCGTATCGTTGCATGCTGACCACAACCGGCTCGACGAACCGCTCGTGCGCGCGATCAAGGCGGCCGGGCTGCGCATCCTGGTTTACACGGTGAACGACCTCGAACGGGCGCGCGAACTCGCGCGCTGGGGCGTCGATGCCGTGTGCACGGATCGCATCGACCTGATCGCGCCCGACGCGCTGGACGACATCGACGCCGTTTGATGGCGCCAGCCACGGTCCCGGCCGCGGCGGCGTCCGGCGAAACCCTTGCTCGGAACGTGCCTGACGCGAAAAAACGACGCCCCGACGGGATTCCCGCCGGGGCGTTTTGCATCGTGGAGACGTTACGCCAGGAAAATTCCGCTACAAATTGCAGCAGGATTAACCATTCCCCAAATATTCGACTACGCTTAGAAGCGATAGCCGACGTTCAGGTACGTGACGATCGGGTTCAGCGAGATCCTCGCCTTCGACGTTTCGGTCAGGGTGCCGACCGGCGTCCGGCGGGCCGTCGTGAAGGTTGCCGTCACCTTGACTGGGACGTACGAGAGCGACAGCCCCGCGAACCAGTGTTTCGTGAAGTTGTACGTGAAGCCGGCGTTGAAGACGGGCGCCCACTGGTTGCTGGTCGTCGCGCTGGTCGGGCCGCCGAGCACGCCGTTCTCGAAGCTGCCGTTCGTGATCTTGGCGCCGGTGAACCAGACGTACGTCGCGCCGACGCCGACATACGGACGGAACTTCGCATTGGCGTCGTTGAAGTGGTAGCGAAGCAACACGGCGGGGCTCCACTGGTACGCACGACCGAGTACGCCGAATCTTTCGAACTGACCCTTGCCGGTAATGTCGAACTTCGGCGGTATCCCCATCACGAGCTCGGTGGAGATATGGTCGGTGATGAAGTAGCCCGTTGCGAGCCCAAGCGTATCGGCGTCGTTGATGCCAGCGCCGGTGTTGGGAATGGATTGGTTGATGGGCGTGCCGCCTACGCGGTAGACGAACAGCGGGTCGCTGCTGTCCTGCGGCGAAAGGTGGAACCACCCGGTGCTGACGTAGAAGTCACCTGCGGATTGTGCATGTGCCGTACCGCCCGCGAATGCGAGCGCTGCAGCCCCCGTAATGGCCAGTTTTCGTTTCATTGTGTCTCCTCCGATCAAAGGCGTGCTCATTATGACGACTGCGTTTAAAACCAAACAAGCTCGTAAGTTAGAGTTTTCTCCCTAGGATTCGCACGACCGTACGCTTACGCGCGCCGCAGGGACAGGCATTCTACGCAGGTGCGCAATTTCGGACCTCCGGGTATTTCCTAACGCGTTCAAACGGACATTCAGCATGGCACGGTTAGCACGACTCTACGTTCCCGACCAGCCGCAGCACGTGATACTGCGCGGCCTGGATCAGCAACCCGCGTTCGTCGACGACCAGGACTACGAACTCTTCATCGATTGCCTGAAGGCCGCCGCACGCGATCACCACCTGTCGGTGCATGCCTACGTGCTGCTGCCGCGCCAGGTGCAACTGCTCGTGACGCCGAGCGACGAGGCCAGCCTGCCCAAGGCGATGCAGGCCGTCGGCCGCCGCTACGTCGCGCATTTCAACCGGCGTTATTCGCGGCGGGGCACCCTGTGGGAAGGCCGCTACCGGGCGACGGTGATCGAAGGCGAGCGCTATTTCCTGCTCGCGAGCCGCGTGGTCGAGATGAGCCCGGTGCGCTCGCAGCTCGTCGCGACGCCCGAAGCCTATCGCTGGTCGAGCTACCGGCATCACGTCGGGCTTACCGTCGACAGCCTGATCACCGACCATCCGCTCTACTGGGCGCTCGGCAACACGCCGTTCGACCGACAGCGTGCGTACAAGGAGCTGTGCGAGCAGCCGCTCGACGAGCGGCAGGCCGACCAGTTGCAGCAGGCGACGTTGAAGGGCTGGGTGCTGGGCGGCGAGAATTACCGCGAATGGGCGGCGCGCACCGCGAACCGGCGCGTCTCGCCGTTGCCGCGCGGACGCCCCAGAAAGGTGCGCGAGAACACGCCGCCGATCCAGCAGTAACGCCGGAAAGGCGGGCCAGAAGCGGCGCTCCGGGCGCCGCTTCTTTTTGCACCAAAACGATACGGCCCCAATAAAATGGCACCACATCAAGGCATTCATTTAATTGGGGTTCGATCAAGCGGTTTTTGTTGCTATTCCCTTGATTCGTCGCGTATATTCCGAATTCCGGTGGCCCGGGCGAAGCTTGCCCAACCACGGTCGGCCGCGCCGTCTCCCGCCGGGAGCGGGATCGATGGCAACAAGAAAACGGTTCAACGGCCTCCAGGCCCCCTTTACGACGGTGTCCCCATGAACGACCACCAGCAGCCGCTCGCCGCGGTGCCCGCCGCACAAGGTCTGTACGACCCGCAAAACGAACACGACGCCTGCGGCGTCGGCTTCGTCGCTCACATCAAGGGCAAGAAGAGTCACGAGATCATTCAGCAGGGTCTGAAGATTCTCGAGAATCTCGACCACCGCGGCGCGGTGGGCGCCGATCCGCTGATGGGCGACGGCGCGGGCATCCTGATCCAGATTCCGGACGCGTTCTATCGCGAGGAAATGGCGAAGCAGGGCGTGGACCTGCCGCCGGCCGGCGAATACGGGGTCGGGATGATCTTCCTGCCGAAGGAGAACGCGTCGCGTCTCGCATGCGAGCAGGAGCTCGAGCGTACGGTGAAGGCCGAAGGCCAGGTCGTGCTCGGCTGGCGCGACGTGCCGGTCGACCATGCGATGCCGATCTCGCCGACGGTCAAGGCGAGCGAGCCGCTGATCCGCCAGATCTTCATCGGCCGCGGCAAGGACATCATGGTGACGGACGCGCTCGAGCGGAAGCTGTACGTGATCCGCAAGACGGCGAGCCACCGCATCCAGGCGCTGAAGCTCAAGCACGGCAAGGAATACTTCGTGCCGTCGATGTCGGCGCGCACGGTCGTCTACAAGGGGCTGCTGCTGGCCGGCCAGGTCGGCGTGTACTACCGCGACCTGCAGGACCCGCGCGTCGTGTCGGCGCTCGCGCTCGTGCACCAGCGCTTCTCGACCAACACGTTCCCGGCATGGGAGCTGGCTCACCCGTACCGGATGATCGCGCACAACGGCGAGATCAACACCGTGAAGGGCAACGTGAACTGGCTGAACGCGCGTACCGGCGCGATCGCGTCGCACGTGCTCGCCGACGACCTGCCGAAGCTGTGGCCGCTGATCTATCCGGGCCAGTCGGATACCGCATCGTTCGACAACTGTCTCGAACTGCTGGTGATGGCCGGCTATCCGCTCGTGCACGCGGTGATGATGATGATCCCGGAAGCGTGGGAACAGCACACGCTGATGGACGAGAACCGCCGCGCGTTCTACGAATACCACGCCGCGATGATGGAGCCGTGGGACGGCCCGGCCGCGATCGCGTTCACCGACGGCCGCCAGATCGGCGCGACGCTCGACCGTAACGGCCTGCGCCCGGCGCGCTACATCGTGACCGACGACGACCTCGTCATCATGGCGTCGGAAGCCGGCACGCTGCCGATCCCCGAATCGAAGATCGTCAAGAAGTGGCGCCTGCAGCCGGGCAAGATGTTCCTGATCGACATGGAGCACGGCCGCATCATCGACGACAAGGAACTGAAGGACAACCTCGCGAACGCGAAGCCGTACAAGAGCTGGATCGACGCGGTGCGCATCAAGCTCGACGAGATCGAGCCGAAGGCCGAGGACGTCGCGGCCGGCCGCACGCAGGGCGCCGCGCTGCTCGACCGCCAGCAGGCGTTCGGCTATACGCAGGAAGACCTGAAGTTCCTGATGGCGCCGATGGCGCAGCAGGGCGAAGAGGCCGTCGGTTCGATGGGCAACGACTCGCCGCTCGCGGTGATGTCGAACAAGAACAAGACGCTCTATCACTACTTCAAGCAGCTGTTCGCGCAGGTCACGAACCCGCCGATCGACCCGATCCGCGAGAACATGGTGATGTCGCTCGTGTCGTTCATCGGCCCGAAGCCGAACCTGCTCGACACGAACAACATCAACCCGCCGATGCGTCTCGAAGTGTCGCAGCCGGTGCTCGACTTCAAGGACATCGCGAAGATCCGCGCGATCGACCAGTACACGGGCGGCAAGTTCAGCGCGTACGAACTGAACATCTGCTATCCGGTCGCCTGGGGCAAGGAAGGCATCGAGGCGCGCCTCGCGTCGCTGTGCGCGGAAGCCGTCGACGCGGTCAAGTCGGGCTACAACATGCTGATCGTGTCGGACCGCAAGACGGACGCGGAGCACGTCGCGATTCCCGCGCTGCTCGCCACGTCGGCGATCCACACGCACCTCGTCCAGCAAGGGCTGCGCACGAGCACGGGCCTCGTCGTCGAGACGGGCTCCGCGCGCGAAACGCACCACTTCGCGCTGCTCGCGGGCTACGGCGCGGAAGCCGTGCACCCGTACCTCGCGATGGAAACGCTCGCGAAGATGGCCGAAGGCCTGCCGGGCGACCTGTCGCCGGAGAAGGCCGTCTACAACTTCACGAAGGCGGTCGGCAAGGGCCTGCAGAAGGTGATGTCGAAGATGGGCATCTCGACGTACATGTCGTACACGGGCGCGCAGATCTTCGAAGCGCTCGGCCTGTCGAGCGACCTCGTCGAGAAGTACTTCAAGGGCACGGCGTCGAAGGTCGGCGGCATCGGCCTGTTCGAAGTCGCGGAAGAGGCGATCCGCCTGCACCGCGATGCGTTCGGCGACAGCCCGGTCCTGCGCGACATGCTCGACGCGGGCGGCGAGTACGCGTACCGCGTGCGCGGCGAAGACCACATGTGGACGCCGGATTCGATCGCGAAGCTGCAGCACGCGACGCGCAGCAACTCGTACCAGACGTACAAGGAATACGCGCACCTGATCAACGACCAGACCAAGCGTCACATGACGTTCCGCGGCCTGTTCGAGTTCAAGGTCGAGCCGACCAAGGCGATCCCGATCGACGACGTCGAGCCGGCGAAGGAGATCGTCAAGCGCTTCGCGACGGGCGCGATGTCGCTCGGTTCGATCAGCACCGAAGCGCACGCGACGCTCGCGGTCGCGATGAACCGGATCGGCGGCAAGTCGAACACCGGTGAAGGCGGCGAGGACCAGAAGCGCTACCGCAACGAACTGCGCGGCATTCCGATCAAGTCGGGCGAGACGCTGAAGTCGGTGATCGGCGACGAGATCGTCAGCGACATTCCGCTGAAGGACGGCGATTCGCTGCGCTCGAAGATCAAGCAGGTCGCGTCGGGCCGCTTCGGCGTCACCGCCGAGTACCTGGCATCGGCCGACCAGATCCAGATCAAGATGGCGCAGGGCGCGAAGCCGGGCGAAGGCGGCCAGCTGCCGGGCCACAAGGTGTCGGAATACATCGGCAAGCTGCGTTACTCGGTGCCGGGCGTCGGCCTGATCTCGCCGCCGCCGCACCACGACATCTACTCGATCGAGGATCTGGCGCAACTGATCCACGACCTGAAGAACGTGAACCCGAGCGCGAGCATCTCCGTGAAGCTCGTGTCGGAAGTTGGCGTGGGCACGGTCGCGGCCGGTGTCGCGAAGGCGAAGGCCGATCACGTGGTGATCGCCGGCCATGACGGCGGCACGGGCGCGTCGCCGCTGTCGTCGGTCAAGCACGCGGGCACGCCGTGGGAGCTCGGCCTCGCCGAAACGCAGCAGACGCTGGTGCTGAACCGCCTGCGCGGCCGCATCCGCGTGCAGGCCGACGGCCAGATGAAGACGGGCCGCGACGTCGTGATCGGCGCGCTGCTCGGCGCGGACGAATTCGGCTTCGCGACGGCGCCGCTCGTCGTCGAAGGCTGCATCATGATGCGCAAGTGCCACCTGAACACGTGCCCGGTCGGCGTCGCGACGCAGGATCCGGTGCTGCGTGCGAAGTTCAAGGGCCAGCCCGAGCACGTCGTGAACTACTTCTTCTTCGTCGCCGAGGAAGTGCGCGAGATCATGGCGCAGCTCGGCATCGCGAAGTTCGACGACCTGATCGGCCGCGCCGATCTGCTCGACACGCGCAAGGGCATCGAGCACTGGAAGGCGAAGGGCCTCGACTTCTCGCGCGTGTTTTACCAGCCGGAAGAGTGCGAGGACGTCGCGCGCCGTCACGTCGACGTGCAGGATCACGGCCTCGAGCGCGCGCTCGACCACGTGCTGATCGAGAAGGCGAAGGCCGCGATCGAGAACGGCGAGCATGTGTCGTTCATCCAGCCGGTGCGCAACGTGAACCGCACCGTCGGCGCGATGCTGTCGGGCGTGATCGCGAAGAAGCACGGCCACGACGGTCTCGCCGACGACGCGGTGCACATCCAGCTGAAGGGCACCGCCGGGCAGAGTTTCGGTGCGTTCCTCGCGAAGGGCGTGACGCTCGACCTCGTCGGCGACGGCAACGACTACGTCGGCAAGGGCCTGTCGGGCGGCCGGATCATCATCCGCCCGACCAACGACTTCCGCGGCAAGTCCGAGGAAAACATCATCTGCGGCAACACGGTGATGTACGGCGCGATCGAAGGCGAAGCCTTCTTCCGCGGCGTGGCTGGCGAGCGTTTCTGCGTGCGCAACTCGGGCGCGACGGCGGTCGTCGAAGGCACGGGCGACCACGGCTGCGAATACATGACGGGCGGCACGGTCGTCGTGCTCGGCGAGACCGGGCGCAACTTCGCGGCCGGCATGTCGGGCGGCCTCGCGTACATCTACGATCCGGAAGGCGCGTTCGCGGCCAAGTGCAACAAGTCGATGGTCGCGCTCGAGCCGGTGCTGCAGCAGGCCGAGCAGGAGCGCACGGTCGACCGCGCGCTCTGGCACGAAGGCACGACGGACGAAGCGCTGCTCAAGGGGCTCGTCGAGCGTCATTTCCAGTTCACGGGTTCGCCGCGCGCGAAGTCGCTGCTGGAAAACTGGGACGCGGCGCGCCGCCAGTTCGTGAAGGTGTTCCCGCACGAATACAAGCGCGCGCTGGGCGAGATCGGTGCGAAGAAGGCGGCGAAGGAAGTGCTGGCCGCCTGAGCGACGAACGACATAGCGAATGCCGCGCGCGCCTGACGGCCGCGCGCGGCTCCCCCACCCGATACACCGAACAGAAGAGCACCTTATGGGCAAGGCAACCGGTTTTCTGGAGTTCGAACGCCGCCACGAGGCGTACGAAGCACCGCTCACGCGCGTGAAGCACTACAAGGAATTCGTCGCGGCGCTGACCGACGCGGACGCGAAGGTCCAGGGCGCGCGCTGCATGGATTGCGGCATCCCGTTCTGTAACAACGGCTGCCCGGTCAACAACATCATCCCGGACTTCAACGATCTCGTTTACCGCCAGGACTGGCAGCAGGCGATCGAAGTCCTGCACTCGACCAACAACTTCCCCGAGTTCACGGGCCGCATCTGCCCGGCGCCGTGCGAGGCGGCGTGCACGCTCGGGATCAACGACGACCCGGTCGGCATCAAGTCGATCGAGCACGCGATCATCGACAAGGCTTGGGGCGAAGGCTGGGTGAAGCCGCTGCCGGCCGAGCACAAGACCGGCAAGAAGGTTGCGGTCGTCGGTTCGGGCCCCGCGGGCCTGGCCGCCGCGCAGCAGCTCGCGCGCGCCGGTCACGACGTGACGGTGTTCGAGAAGAACGATCGCATTGGCGGCCTGCTGCGTTACGGCATTCCCGACTTCAAGCTCGAGAAGTGGCTGATCGACCGCCGCATGCGCCAGATGGAAGCGGAAGGCGTGACGTTCCGCACCAGCGTGTTCATCGGCAACGATCCGTTGCCCGAGTCGATCGGCAGCCTCGCGAAGGAAACCATTTCGCCGGATACGCTGAAGGAAGAATTCGACGCGGTCGTGATCGCCGGCGGTTCGGAAACGCCGCGCGACCTGCCGGTGCCGGGCCGCGAACTCGCGGGCGTTCACTTCGCGATGGACTTCCTGCCGCAGCAGAACCGCGTGAACGCGGGCGACAAGCTGACCGACCAGCTGCTCGCGAAGGGCAAGCACGTGATCGTGATCGGCGGCGGCGATACGGGGTCGGACTGCGTCGGCACGTCGAACCGTCACGGCGCGAAGCAGGTCACGCAGTTCGAGCTGCTGCCGCAGCCGCCGGAAGAGGAAAACAAGCCGCTCGTGTGGCCGTACTGGCCGATCAAGCTGCGCACGTCGTCGTCGCACGAGGAAGGCTGCGAGCGTGACTGGGCGGTCGCGACGAAGCGTCTCGAAGGCAAGAACGGCAAGGTCGAGAAGCTGATCGCGGTGCGCGTCGAGTGGAAGGACGGCAAGATGCAGGAAGTGCCGGGTTCCGAGTTCGAGATGAAGGCCGATCTCGTGCTGCTCGCGATGGGCTTCACGCAGCCGGCCGCGCCGGTGCTCGACGCGTTCGGCGTCGCGAAGGATGCGCGCGGCAATGCGCGCGCGGCGACCGAAGGCGATCGTTCGTACTACACGTCGGTCGACAAGGTGTTCGCGGCAGGCGACATGCGCCGCGGCCAGTCGCTCGTGGTGTGGGCGATCCGCGAAGGCCGCCAGTGCGCGCGCTCGGTCGATGCGTACCTGATGGGGCATTCGGAACTGCCGCGCTGAGCCGAATCGCGCGAGCGGGTTTCGATGACCGCCGGGCGTCCGAGAGGGCGCCCGGTTTTTTTGTGCCCGGGCGGCTGCGTGCTGGCGCAGCCCCATCATTTCCGCCAGGCGTCGCCTAATCTGATCACATCAGGGATTTCATTGACAGGGACTCTGGAATGAACGGCGACCGGCTTCGTGCGTTCGTCGCGCTGATGCCCGATGCGGCGTCGCGCGACGCGCTGCACGCGTTGCCCGTCACGCGTGGCGCGCGGCGCACGCTACCCGCGCAACTGCACATGACGCTCGCGTTCATCGGCGCAATCGAGCGGGAGCGGTGCGACGCACTGGCCGCGCATCTGCCCGCGCTCGCGGCCGCGCATGCGCTGCCGCCGTTGCCGGTCGAGCGGATCGCGTGGTGGCCGAGCCTGCCGCGCGCGCGGCTGATCGTCGCGGAACTCGCGGCCGATGCCGCGTGCGTCGCGCTGAATGCCGGGCTGGTGGCGTTGCTGCGGGAACTCGGCGTGCCGACCGACCGGCGGCCGTTCCGGCCGCACGTGACGCTCGCGCGGCTGCCGCGCGATGCGGTCGGCCAGCCCGCGCACGGCGGCGCGCCGGGGCGGCCCGTCGAGGTGCGCGTCGAAGCGCTGACGCTGTTCGAAAGCCGGCTGTCGCAGGCGGGCGTGTCGCATCGGCCGATCGTGTCGGCGCCGATCGCCGCGGCCGAAGGCCGGTGGACGCCGCGGTAGCGACACGCGCGGACGGCCGCGCGCCATACCGGTCGCGGCCGCGCATCGATCGCATCGACGGTACTACCCCGCCGGCCGCACTACCGGTCGTAGCGCGCGAGCGTCAGCCCGGACAGATCGATCTCCGGTGCGCGCCCGGTGACGAGATCCGCGACCACCTTTCCCGATCCCATCGACATCGCCCAGCCCGTCGAGCCGTGGCCGACGTTGAGCCAGAGGCCGTCGATCCCGCTCGGGCCAAGCAGCGGCGGCCCGTCGGGCGTCATCGGCCGCCGGCCGACCCAGAAACGCGCCGATGCGCGGTCGGCCGCATGCGGGAACCAGTCGTCGAGCACCTTCATCAGCGTGTCGAGCGCCTGCTGCCGCAGCGTTGCGTGGCGGTTGCCGAGCTCCGCGGTGCCCGCGACGCGCAGCGTTGGGCCGAAGCGCGTGATCGCGGTCTTCAGCGATTCATCCATCAGCGCGGCGCACGGCGCCTTTTCGTCGTCGACGACCATGAGCGTGGCCGAGTAGCCCTTCACCGGATACAGCGGCACGTCGATGCCGTGCGGTCGCAGCAGGCCGGCGCTGTCGGCGCCGAGCGCGACGACGATCGCGTCCGCGGCGAGCAGTGCATCGCGTTGAATGGCCGTGCCTGCTTCGAGCGAGTCGATTCGCACGCCGCGCACCTTGCCGCCTGCGACATCCAGCGCTCGAATCGCGGTGCGGAATCGGAACGTCACGCCGTTCGCTTCGCACAGCGCCCGCAGTTCGCGGGTGAAGCGCGCGCAGTCGCCGGCTTCGTCGTCGGGCAGGTAGATGCCGCCGACGGGGGCCTGCCGTGCCCAGCGCAGGCCCGGCTCGATCGCGGTACAGCCGGCCGCGTCCAGTTCGCGGAACGCGATGCCGGCATCGCGCAGCACCTTCAGCGCGGGCTGCGCCATCTCGACGTCGAACGCGCCGCGCAGCAGTTGCAGGTAACCGCGGCTCGCGCCGTAGTCGAATGGATAGCGCTCGCGAAACGCATGCAGGCACGCGCGGCTGTAATACGCGATGCGCTGCATCCGCTGCTTGTTCACGCGGAACCGCCCGAATTCGCATTCGCGCAGCCAGCGCGCGATCCAGCGCCACTGGGCGGCATCGAGCGTCGGCCGGAAGATCAGCGGCGACGCGGGCTTGAACAGGTACCTGAGGATCTTGCCGGGCATCCCGGGCGCGGCCCACGGCGTCACGTAGCCGGGCGCGATCACGCCCGCGTTGCCGAGGCTCGTCGCTTGCGCGACGTCGGCCTCGCGTTCGATCACGGTGACGTCGCAGCCTGCTTCGCGCAGGTGCCACGCGGTGGTGACGCCGATCACGCCGGCGCCGAGAACGATCACGTGCATGCGGTGTCCGGAATGAAACGGTGGCTCACGACGCGACGGCCGGATCGTCGGCGAGCGACTTGCCGCGCGTTTCCGGCAGCACGAGCGCCGCGACGATCACGAGCAGGTAGCCGCCGCCCGCGACGAGGCCGATCGCTTTCACAAGCGACATCGATTGCGACAGCGCGCCGACGAGGATCGGAAAGAACGAGCCGAGCCCGCGGCCGAGGTTGTAGCAGAAGCCCTGGCCCGAGCCGCGGATCGCGCCCGGATACAGTTCCGACAGATACGCGCCGACGCCCGCGAAGATGCCTTGCACGACGATGCCGAGCGGAAAGCCGAGCAGCAGCATCGCGGTATCGGTGATCGGCAGCATCGTGTACGCCATGCCGAGCGAGAACGAGCCGATCGCGAACAGGATGAACGACGCGCGGCGGCCGAGCCGGTCGGACAGGATCGCGCCGACCACGTAGCCGACGAACGAGCCGACGATCAGCACGACCAGATAGCCGCTCGTGTTGAACACCGACAGGTGGCGCACGGTTTTGAGATAGGTGGGCAGCCACGTCGTGATCGCGTAGTAGCCGCCGAGCATGCCGGTGCACAGCGCGCTGCCGAACAGCGTCGCGCGCAGGTGCGGCGGCGAGAAGATCTCGAGGAAGTGGCCCGACACGCGGCCTTCGTCGCGCGCGCGGCGCGTGGCCGTATAAATATCGGGATCGCTGACGTTGCGGCGGATGTACAGGATCCACAGCGCGGGCACGATGCCGATCCAGAAGCACGCGCGCCACGCGACCTGCTCGGGCAGCAGCGCGAAGAACGCCCAGTAGAGGATCGCGGCCGCGCCCCAGCCGAACGACCAGCTGCTCTGCACGGTGCCGACGGCCTTCGCGCGATGCTCGGGCGAGCGGATCGTCTCGGCCATCATGATCGTCACGACCGACCATTCGCCGCCGAAGCCGAAACCTTGCAGCGTGCGCGTTGCGAGCAACTGCCAGAACGAATGCGTGAAGCCGGACAGGCACGTGAACAGCGCGAACGTCGCGATCGTCCACTGCAGCACGCGCACGCGGCCGTAGCGGTCGGCGAGGATGCCGGCGACCCAGCCGCCGATCGCCGACGAGATCAGCGAACTGGTCGCGATCATCCCGGCCTCGCTCTTCGTCATGCCCCAGGTGGCGATCAGCGTCGGAATCAGGAACGAATAGATCATGAAGTCGAACGCATCGACCGCATAGCCGCCGAAACCGGCGTACAGCGTCCGGCGCTCGCGCGTCGACAATTCGTTGAACCACTGGAATGCCTGCATGCTTGCCGCCCTCTCTCGTCTTGTCTCGTCCGGCGCTGCCGCGTCGCGGTTATTTTACGGGCGCGATTCGGCGCGCCAAAAAGGCGGATGCAGGGTCGTGCGGGAAAGCTGGCTGGCGGAAAGACGCGTCAGAGCGTCAGGCCGCCGTCGACGTGGATGACCTGGCCGGTGATTTGCCGCGCCGCGTCCGACAGCAGGAACGCGATCAGTGCGGCGACGTCGTCGGGTTCGGCGATGCGGCCGAGCGGCGTCGCCTGTTCGGCCTGCGCCCACGCGGCGGCGTTGCCGGCACTCGGCCCGTGGTCCTTGCGCGTGAAGCCCGGCGCGACCGCGTTGACGGTGATGCCGTGCGCGGCGAATTCGGCGGCTGCGGTACGCACCAGCGATTCGAGCGCGGCCTTCGCGGCGGCGGTCGCCGCGAATGGCGCATCGGCGCGGTAGCGGTGCGCGACGAACGAACTGACCGCGACGATTCGTGGTGCTGCCGACGCTTCGAGCAGCGGCCGCGCGCGGCCCGCGAGCGCGGAGAACGCACCGGCATCGCCGCGAACGCGGATGCGAGTGCATCCACGGAGAGATCGGAAAAGGATTGCCGCGCGGCGAAGCCGGCGTTTGCGACGAGCTGGTCGAGCCCGCCGAAGCGGGCGGCGACGGCATCGACGAGCGCGGCCGCAATACCCGGCTCGCCGAGATCGCCGGTCAGCGTCAGGCATTCCGCGCCGGCCGCCGTGCACGCTTGTGCGACGTCGGCGAGCCGCGCGTGTGCCGCATCGTCCGCGCCGCGCGCATGCAGCGCCAGCGCGACGCCGGGTGCCGCGAGCCGCCGCGCGAGCGCCGCGCCGATCCCCGCACCTGCGCCGGTGATCAGCGCGATCCGTGCGAGGTGCGCGGCGCGTGGGCTCACGCGGCGACCTTGTCGTCGTCGTTCACGCGCTCGACATTGATCGTGCCGACGTGGAACGCGGCCAGCGACTCGCGGTGCGCGATGCTGACGATCGCGGCCTTCGGCAGCCGCTCGGCGAACAGGTGATAGAGACGCGCTTCGTTGTCGGCGTCGAGCGCGCTGGTCGCTTCGTCGAGGAACAGGAAGTCGGGCTTGTGCAGCAGCACGCGCGCGCCGGCCAGGCGCTGCTGCTCGCCCGGCGACAGCACGCGGGTCCAGTGCGCGGTTTCGTCGAGGCGCTCGACGTAATCCTCGAGGCGGCACGCGCGCAGCGCATCGCGGCACGCTTCGTCGCTGAACGCGTCGGGCGTCGCCGGATAGGTGAGCGCGGCCTTCAGCGTGCCGATCGGCAAGTAGCTGGTTTGCGGCACGAACATCATCCGTGCGCCGACCGGCGCGTCGATCGCGCCGTCGCCGAACGGCCACAGGCCCGCGAGCGCGCGCATGAACGTGCTCTTGCCGGAACCCGACTTGCCGGTCACGAGCCAGCGCGAGCCGGGCTCGATCGTGAGGTCGCCGATGTTCGCGAGCGCGTTGCCGTTCGGCAGCGCGAGCTTCAGCGACGACGTGGACAGCTTCGCGGCGTCGACGTAATGCAGGTTGATGCCGCCGTGCTCGGTCGCGGGCGACAGGCTTTCCTTCAGGTGCGACGTGCCCATCACGCGCTTGAATTCGCGCAGACGGTTGACGGTGGCGCGCCATTCGACGAGGGTCGAGTAGCTGTTGATGAACCACGAGAACGAATCGCTGACGGTGCCGAACGCGGACGAGATCTGCATCAGTACGCCGAACGAGAACGCACCGGCAAAGTAGCGCGGCGCGGCCACGACGAGCGGGAAGATGATCGCGATCTGCCCGTAGAAGCTCAGCACGAACGTGAGCCGCTTCGTGTACTTCATCACGCGCCACCAGTTGTCGCGGATGCGCATGAAGAGGGTCTGCGCGTTGCCGGTCTCGGTCTTCTCGCCGTCGTAGAACGCGATCTGCTCGGCGTTCTCGCGCACGCGGATCAGCCCGAAGCGGAAGTCGGCCTCGACGCGCTGCTGCTGGTAGTTGATCGACACGAGCGGATGGCCGACCTTCTGGATGATCAGCGAGCCGACTACCGCGTACAGCGCGGCCGCCCACACCATGTAGCCGGGAATCGCGATCGGCGTCGCGCCGAGCGTGAACGTCAGCGCGCCGGCGAGTGACCACAGGATCGTGATGAACGACACGAGCGTGACGACCGTCGACAGCAGGTCGAGCGACAGCGCGAGCGTCGTGGTCGCGAACGACTGGAGGTCGTCGGTGATCCGCTGGTCGGGGTTGTCCGCGAGGCGGTCACGCTCGATCCGGTAGAACGCGCGATCGCCGAGCCACTGGCCGAGGAAGCGGTCGGTGAGCCACTGGCGCCAGCGGAAGCCGAGCATCTGCCGCAGGTAGCGGCCGTACACGGCGAGGATGATGAATGCGAAGGCGAGCGCGGAGAACTGCATCAGCAGGTTCGGGAAGTCGTGGACGTCCTTCGACTGCAGCGCGTTGTAGAACTGCGCGTTCCATTTGTTCAGCCGGACGTTGATCCAGACCACGCAGAGGTTGATCGCGATGATCGTGACCAGCAGGCCCCACGCGATTTTCCATTCGGACGATACCCAGTAGGGCTTGATGAGGCTCCATGCGGATACCGGGCGCTCGTCCTGCGGCGCGTCGGAGGCGGAGCGGACGGGATCGATCGATTGGGTCATGTGCTTCCTGATGATGAGCCGGCGCGCGGGCCGGGCGAAACCGGGCGCGCGCCGCGATACGGCATGCCGGGGCGCGGCGCCGACTGACGGCGGGCGTCCGGATGGTCGCCCGTGCGGCTTAAACGGCACTTAAAGACCGGCGGTGACGCGGCAACCGGCCGCTCGCGCGGCCGGCCTGCGGGCATTGTGCCAGAGCGGCGCGGCGCGCCGGCGAATTTGCCGCAAGGGGGACAGTTTGCGGCGCTTTCCGCTTTTATGGTCTAATGGCCGACGACGAAACAGGGGTGCTTCGTGGCGCGGCCGGCGGATGTTCCGGGCAGCGCGGCGAGGCTGAGAAAGACCCTTCGCACCCGATCCGGGTAATACCGGCGAGGGAAGTTTCTGATCCCGCCGGGCCGCGCTGGCCGCCATCCCACATGGTCAGCGCCCGAGTCCCGCCCGGCCGGCCTTTGCTGCCGGTTTCGTCCTTTTGGGTACGCGCATTGCGCGTTACGGAAGGAATGATGGCCGCACAATCTTCAGTCTTTTGCAGGGTCCCCGGCCCGATGCCGCGTGTGTTCGCATGCGGCGGCGCGTGCGCGTCGGCGTTCGTCGCGCGTGAGCGCGCGGAGGGCGTGCGATGAACGTCCGGGATGCACGGCCCGATTTCGCGGTGCTCGGCGGCGGTCTCGTCGGCCGCCTGATCGCGTGGCGCCTCGCCGGCGACGGGCATAGCGTCGCGCTCCACGAGCGCGGCGGCCCGGACGGCGAGCAGTCGGCCGCGTGGATCGCGGCCGCGATGCTTGCGCCGCTCGCGGAAGCGGCGAGCGCGGAACTGCTGATCACCGAGCTCGGAGCAGCTTCCCTCGCGCGCTGGCCGCAGTGGCTCGCGGAACTGCCCGAACCCGTCTTCTTCCAACAGCACGGCACGCTCGTCGTCTGGCATCACGCGGACCGCGCGGAGGCGCCATTGTTCGAGCGGCGCGTGCGCGCGAACGCGCCGGCCGCACTGTTCGACGGCGGCTTCGTGACGCTCGCCGGCGCACAGGTCGACGCAGCCGAACCCGCGCTCGCGGGCCGCTTCGCGCGCGGGCTGATGCTGCCGCGCGAAGGGCAGCTCGACAATCGCCAGGCGCTGCGCGCGCTCGCGGCGGGCCTCGCCGAACGCGGCGTCGCGCTGCACTGGCACGCGCCGGTCGACGACGCGAACCTGCCCGCCGCGCATTTCACGATCGATTGCCGCGGGCTTGGCGCGAAACCCGCGCTGCCCGCGCTGCGCGGCATCCGCGGCGAAGTCGCGCGCGTGCACGCGCCCGGCATCGGGCTCACCCGGCCCGTGCGGCTGCTGCATCCGCGCTATCCGCTGTACGTCGCGCCGAAGCAGGACGATCTCTACGTGATCGGCGCGACCGAGGTGGAGGGCGAGGACATGTCGCCCGTCAGCGTGCGCTCCGCGCTCGAACTGCTGAGCGCGGCATTCTCCGTGCATCCGGCGTTCGGCGAGGCGCGCATCCTCGAACTCAACGCGCAGTGCCGGCCGACGCTGCCCGATCATCGCCCGGCGGTGATCTGGGACGGCGCGTCGACGCTCGCCGTCAACGGCCTGTACCGGCACGGCTTCATGATCGCGCCGGAAGTCGCGCACGCGGCCGTCGCGTTCGCGCAGGCCGCGCTCGGCGGCGCGCTCGGCAGTCCCGACGCGTTCGCCGCGTGGCGCGACGCCGCCCGTTGGCCGACGCTGCTTCATCACCGCAACGACGCGCGCCAGCCGGCCTGACGCGCGCCGCCGACCGAATCCGACCCAGCCTCATGGATATCCAGATCAATCAACACACCCTGACGTTGCCCGACGGCGCGACGGTGGCCGACGCGCTTGCCGCGTACGGCGCGCGTCCGCCGTACGCGGTGGCGCTGAACGGCAACTTCGTCGCGCGCACGCAGCATGCGGCGCGCGCGCTCGCGGCGGGCGACAGGCTCGACGTCGTGCACCCCGTCGCGGGCGGCTGAGCGCCGCCGGTTCGTCCCCGCTCTTCCAGGAAAACGACATGACGTCCCACCCCTCCGCCGACGCGCTGACGCTGTACGGCGTCACCTTCGCAAGCCGCGTGCTGCTCGGCACGTCGCGTTATCCGTCGCTGCAGTCGCTGTCCGATTCGATCGCCGCGTCGCGTCCCGGGATGGTGACGGTCGCGCTGCGCCGCCAGATGACGGGCGGCACGGCCGAAGCCGGCTTCTTCGACCTGCTCAAGCGCCACGCGGTGCCGCTGCTGCCGAACACGGCCGGCTGTCAGACCGTCGCCGAAGCCGTGACGACCGCGCACATGGCGCGCGAGGTCTTCGATACCGACTGGATCAAGCTCGAACTGATCGGCGACGACTACACGCTGCAGCCCGACCCGGTCGGGCTGATCGAAGCCGCCGCGCAACTGGTCAAGGACGGCTTCAAGGTGCTGCCGTACTGCACCGAGGATCTCGTGATCGGCCGGCGCCTGCTCGACGTCGGCTGCGAGGCGCTGATGCCGTGGGGCGCGCCGATCGGCACCGGCAAGGGCGTCGTGAACCCGTACGGGCTGCGCGTGCTGCGCGAACGGCTGCCGGACGTGCCGCTGATCGTCGACGCGGGGCTCGGCGTGCCGTCGCACGCGTGCCAGGTGATGGAGTGGGGCTTCGACGGCGTGCTGCTGAACACGGCCGTGTCGCAGGCCACGCACCCGGAGATCATGGCGCGCGCGTTCGCGCAGGGCGTCGAGGCCGGTCGCGCCGCGTATCTCGCCGGCCCGATGGATGCCCGCGAAACCGCGCACGCGAGCACGCCGGTCGTCGGGATGCCGTTCTGGCACCAGGATGGGGGCGGCGCATGAGCGCGCGCTTCGTCGATGCGTTCTGGCCGCCGGCCGACGAGCTGGCCGAAGCGGCCGAGCGAATTCGCGCGCGGCTCGGCGATTGGCCGGACGGCGCGGCGCCGTGGCGGCTCTGCGTGGCGGCGCCCGACGTGCCCGCCGATGGCGACGTGCTGATCGTGTCGGCCGGCGACCGTGCCGCGCAGGCGCGCGCGTCCGCCGTGTCGCGGCCTGCGTCGCCGGCGGTCGCGATCGAATTCGACGAGCAGGGCGCCGTGCTGCACGCGGCCGGCGTGCGCTACGCGCTCGACGCCGCGCATCCGCTCGCGGACGACTGGATCGCGGCGCTCGCCGCGTTCCTCGATTGCGGCTTCGCACCGGTCGACGCGCTGGTGCTCGCGCTGGCGTGGCGCGACGGCGACGAGACGCGCGCCGCCGACGCGTGGCCGGTCGATGCCGCGCGGTTCCCGCGCGTCGCCGGGCTGCCGCCTGCGCCGGAACCGGCGTTCGCGCCGTGCCCCGCGCGGCTCGGCCTCTATCCGGTCGTGCCGAGCGCCGAATGGGTCGAGCGCGTGCTCGACGGCGGCGCGCGAACCGTGCAGCTGCGCGTGAAGGATGCGACGCCGGACGCGCTGCGCCGGGAAATCGCGCGAGCGGTCGCGGCAGGGCGCCGCTACCCCGATGCGCGCGTGTTCATCAACGATCACTGGCAAATCGCTGCAGAAGAAGGGGCGTACGGCGTGCATCTCGGCCAGGAGGACCTCCAAACGGCCGATCTGGCCGCGATCGCGCGCGCGGGCCTGCGGCTCGGACTTTCGAGCCACGGTTATTACGAGATGTTGCGGGCGCTGCATGAGCGGCCGAGCTATCTCGCGCTCGGCCCCGTGTACGCGACCGCCACCAAGGCCGTCGCCGCACCGCCGCAGGGCCTCGCCCGGATTGCCCGCTACGCGCGCTTCGCCGGCGCGAGCGCGCCGCTCGTCGCGATCGGCGGGGTCGCGCTCGACACGCTGCCGGCGGTGCTGGCGACGGGCGTCGGCAGCGTCGCGGTGGTCAGCGCGGTCACGGGCGCGGACGACTATCGGGCGGCGCTTGTTGCGCTGCAGCAGTGCTTTGCCCGACAATTTGACAATCATTGACCGCAGGGCCCGGAACGGCGTCACGACATCATTCCAATGCAGGCCCTATAATTCGGCGTTCTGCGTAAAAGGACTGTCAGCTCCGTGAGCCCCACTCCTACCGAGACCCTGCTGGAACTTCGCGACGTCGACTTCGGCTACGGCGACCGCCTCGTCCTGTCCAACCTGAACCTGCGCTTCGGGCGCGGGCAGGTCGTCGCGGTCATGGGCGGCTCGGGTTGCGGCAAGACCACCGTGCTGCGCCTGATCGGCGGCCTCGTGCGCGCGAACCGCGGCCAGGTGCTGTTCGACGGCGCCGACGTCGGCGCGCAAACGCGCGACGGCCTGTATGCGCTGCGCCGCAAGATGGGCATGCTGTTCCAGTTCGGCGCGTTGTTCACCGACATGTCGGTGTTCGAGAACGTCGCGTTCGCGCTGCGCGAGCATACCGACCTGCCCGAAGACCTGATCCGCGACCTCGTGCTGATGAAGCTGAACGCGGTCGGGTTGCGCGGCGCGCGCGACCTGATGCCGTCCGAGGTGTCGGGCGGGATGGCGCGCCGCATCGCGCTCGCCCGCGCGATCGCGCTCGATCCGCAGCTCATCATGTACGACGAGCCGTTCGCCGGCCTCGATCCGATCTCGCTCGGCATCACCGCGAACCTGATCCGCACGCTGAACGAGGCGCTCGGCGCGACGTCGATCCTCGTCACGCACGACGTGCCGGAATCGTTCGCGATCGCCGACTACGTGTATTTTCTGGCCAACGGCGGCGTGCTCGCGCAGGGCACGCCCGACGAGCTGCGCGCGTCGACCGATCCGAGCGTGCGGCAATTCATCGACGGCGCGCCGGACGGCCCGTTCAAATTTCATTACACGAGCCCGCCGCTGGCGGCGGATTTCGGGCTCGGCGGAGGGCGCGCATGATCAGCGCGATCGGACGTTACGTCATCGGCGGCCTCGAGCGCGCGGGCTACGGCACGCGCCTGTTCGTGCGCCTCGTGCTGGAATTCTTCCCGCTGCTGCGCCGGCCGCGGCTGGTCACGAAGCAGATCCACTTCCTCGGCAACTATTCGTTCGTGATCATCGCCGTGTCGGGGCTCTTCGTCGGCTTCGTGCTCGGCCTGCAGGGGTACTACACGCTGAACCGCTACGGTTCCGAGCAGGCGCTCGGCCTGCTGGTCGCGCTGTCGCTCGTTCGCGAGCTCGGGCCGGTCGTCACCGCGCTGCTGTTCGCGGGCCGCGCGGGCACGTCGCTGACGGCCGAGATCGGCCTGATGAAGGCCGGCGAGCAGCTCACCGCGCTCGAGATGATGGCGGTCGACCCGATCAAGAACGTGATCGCGCCGCGCATGTGGGCGGGCATCATCGCGATGCCGCTCCTGGCCGCGATCTTCAATGCGGTCGGCGTGCTCGGCGGTTACTTCGTCGGCGTCGTGCTGATCGGCGTCGATCCGGGCGCGTTCTGGTCGCAGATGCAGGGCGGGGTCCAGGTCTGGGCCGACGTCGGCAACGGCGTGATCAAGAGCATCGTGTTCGGGTTCGCCGTGACCTTCATTGCACTGTTTCAAGGGTATGAAGCGAAGCCCACGCCCGAAGGCGTGTCGCGCGCGACCACCAAGACGGTCGTGTTCGCGTCGCTCGCCGTACTCGGCCTCGATTTCCTGCTGACCGCGCTGATGTTCAGCTAAGCCTCAGCCAAGCCAAATTTTGGGATGACGATGAAAAAGACTGCTCTCGACTTCTGGGTCGGCCTGTTCGTGGTGGTGGGCTTCCTTGCGGTGCTGTTCCTGGCGCTGAAGGTCGGCAACATGAGCTCGCTGTCGTTTCAGCCGACCTACTCGGTGAGAATGAAATTCGACAATATCGGCGGGCTGAAGCCGCGCGCGGCCGTGAAGAGCGCGGGTGTCGTGGTCGGCCGCGTGAAGTCGATCGGCTTCGACACGAACACGTACCAGGCGCTCGTCACGATCGACGTCGACGGCCAATACCCGTTCCCGAAGGATTCGTCGGCGAAGATCCTGACGTCGGGCCTGCTCGGCGAGCAATATATCGGCCTCGAGCCGGGCGGCGACACCGAAATGCTGAAGGCGGGCGATACGATCACGATGACGCAATCGGCGATCGTGCTCGAGAACCTGATCGGCCAGTTCCTGTACAGCAAGGCCGCCGATGCGGGCGGTGCGAAGCCGGCGGCCGGCGCATCGGGCGCGCCCGCCGCACCTGCCGCACCCGCACCGGTGGCGGTGCCGGCGTCGGCGGTGTCCGGTTCGGCCGGCCAATAACCACACGAGAGAAAACAAGAGGGAATGACCATGCACACGATCCGCATCAGGCACGCCGCGCTGGCGATGGCGGCAGTCGCCGCGTTGAGCGGCTGCGCGACCGTGCAGACGCCGACCAAGGGCGATCCGCTCGAAGGCTTCAACCGGTCGATGTACAAGTTCAACGACACGGTGGACACGTACGCGCTGAAACCGGTCGCGAAGGGCTACCAGTACGTGGTGCCGCAGCCGGTGCGCGACAGCGTGACGAACTTCTTCTCGAACATCGGTGACGTGTACATCGCGGCGAACAACATCGTGCAGTTGCGGATCGCGGACGGCGTCGGCGACATCATGCGCGTCGTGATCAACACGGTGTTCGGCGTCGGCGGCCTGTTCGACGTCGCGACGATCGCGAAGCTGCCGAAGCACACGGCCGACTTCGGGATCACGATGGGCCGCTACGGGATGCCGTCGGGCCCGTATCTGGTGCTGCCGCTGCTCGGCCCGAGCACGCTGCGCGACACGGCCGGCCTCGGCGTCGACTACGTCGGCAACCCGCTCACCTACGTGAAGCCGGACGGCCTGAGCTGGGGCCTGTTCGGCGTGAACCTGGTCAACACGCGTTCGAACCTGCTCGGCGCGGGCGACGTGCTGGATGCCGCGGCGCTCGACAAGTATTCGTTCGTGCGCAACGCGTACCTGCAGCGTCGCCAGATGCTGATCAGCAACGCGCGCGGCGAGGCTGCCGCGACGTCGAGCAACGATGCGCTGCCGAAGTACGACCTGCCGGAAGACGGCGCGGCACCGGCGGCAGCCGGCGCGGCCGGTACGGCGGGCGCGGCAGCGGTGGGCGGCGCGGCGCCGGCGCCGGCATCGGGCGCGGCGGTTGCTGCGCCGGCCTCGGGCACGGCCGAATCGCCGAACCCGGCCAGCGAGACGAACGTGCCGGCGATGCAGGTGGCGCCGCCGTCGCCGGGCGGGCTCCGGTTCCCGAGCATCCGGCTGCACTGACGGATTTACATTCGTTACAGCCGGAAACGATTCAGTCGGTAGCGTATGCGAACTTGCGCGTAAGCTACCTGCTCCAACCTTCGCATCGACTCATTCATGCAGGCCACTATGATGAAAAAACTGTTCCTGATCCCCGTTTTCGCGGCGCTGTTCTCGTTCGGCAGCGCGGCTCACGCGCAAGTCGACCAGTCGAACCCGCAGGCGCTGATCAAGACGGCGACGCAGCAGGTGCTCGACGAGGTCAAGCAGCAGACGATCAAGCAGGGCGACACCAACCGCATCATCTCGATCGTCAACAAGGACATCCTGCCGTACACCGATTTCCGCCGCACCACGCAGCTCGCGATGGGCCGCAACTGGCGCACGGCGACGGCCGAGCAGCAACAGCAGGTTCAGGAGCAGTTCAAGCTGCTGCTGATCCGCACGTATTCGGGCGCGCTGGCGCAGCTGAAGCCGGACCAGCAGATCCAGTACCCGCCGTTCCGCGCCGATCCGGCCGATACCGACGTCGTGGTCAAGACGGTCGCGATGAACAACGGCCAGCCGGTCCAGATCGATTACCGCCTGTACAAGACGGCGAACGGCTGGAAGGTGTATGACCTGAACGTGCTCGGCGCGTGGCTGATCCAGACGTACCAGCAGCAGTTCAACGAAAAGATCCAGCAAAGCGGCGTGGAAGGGCTGATCCAGTTCCTGACGCAGCGCAACCAGCAACTTGCCGCCGGCAAGCAAGCGTCGTGAGCGGCTTCGAAGCCGGCTCCTCGCTGACCGTCGCGAGCGCGAAGTCCGCGCTCGCGGACGGTCTTGCGCGCATCGGCGCGGGCGCGACCGCCGTCGATTGCGCGGCGCTCACGCAGTTCGACTCGTCCGCGCTCGCCGTGCTGCTCGCATGGCAACGTGCCGCCAAGACGCGCGGTGCAGCCCTCGACATCCTCAATCTCCCTCCGAAGCTCGCCAGCCTCGCGCGCGCCTACGGCGTCGACGCGCTCATCGAAGGCACCGGCCGACATTGACCCTGTCCGATCGAAGCCTGCCGCGCCAGCCGGCGCGCGCACGCTTCGCGCCGCGCGCCGCCGGCGCCGGCTCCCCCAGCCGGTTTGCCCTATAATCAAGCGTTTTGCGGGGCAGCCAATCGGCGTCCGGCCCCCATTTTCTTTCGCAGCAAGCACAGAATAGGCGTCGCGGCCCTGGCGTCGCGCACAGTCATGTCAGCCATAGAAATCCGTCACGTCAAGAAGCGCTACAAGTCGCTTCAGGCGCTCAAGGGCGTCAGCCTGTCGGTCGAGGAAGGCGAGTTTTTCGGTCTGCTCGGCCCCAACGGCGCAGGTAAGACCACGCTCATCAGTATCCTCGCCGGGCTCGCCCGGGCCGACGAAGGCAGTATCTCGGTGCGCGGTCACGACGTCGTCCAGGACTTCCGCAACGCCCGCCGCTCGCTCGGCGTCGTGCCGCAGGAACTCGTTTTCGACCCGTTCTTCACCGTCCGCGAGACGCTGCGGATCCAGTCCGGCTATTTCGGGCTGCGCCGCAACGACGACTGGATCGACGAAGTGATGGCCAATCTCGATCTCACCGAGAAAGCCGACGCGAACATGCGCGCGCTGTCGGGCGGGATGAAGCGCCGCGTGCTCGTCGCGCAGGCGCTCGTGCACCGGCCGCCGGTGATCGTGCTCGACGAGCCGACCGCCGGCGTCGACGTCGAATTGCGCCAGACGCTGTGGAAATTCATCTCGCGCCTGAACCGCGAGGGTCACACGATCGTGCTGACCACCCACTACCTCGAGGAAGCCGAGTCGCTGTGCGACCGCATCGCGATGCTGCGCCGCGGCGAAGTCGTTGCGCTCGATCGCACCGACGCGCTGCTGCGCCGCTTCGCGGGCCTGCAGCTGTACCTGCGGTTCGCGACCGGCGCGCTGCCGGTCGAACTGCGCGGGCTGGAAACCGACCCGGCCGCGCGCGCGCCGGGCGAGCACCTGCTGCGCCTCGCGAGCTACGACGAGGTCGAACGCATCCTCGCGCAATGCCGCGCGGCCGGCTGCACGTTCGACGAGATCGAGGTCCGCAAGGCCGACCTCGAGGATGTGTTCGTCCAGGTGATGAACGGGGCCGAGGTGATCGAGGGTCTGGCATGAATCAACACTCCCCACGCGAACTGCGTTCGCTGCCGCTCGAAGGGGCGGCCCGGCGCGTGCCGGGAAGCGGGTTCCGCACGCTGTTCTACAAGGAACTGCTGCGTTTCTGGAAGGTGTCGTTCCAGACGGTGTGCGCGCCGATCGTCACGGCGCTGCTGTACCTGACGATCTTCGGCCACGCGCTGTCGGGCCGCGTCGAAGTGTATCCGGGCGTCGAGTACGTGAGCTTTCTCGTGCCCGGCCTCGTGATGATGAGCGTGCTGCAGAACGCGTTCGCGAACAGCTCGTCGTCGCTGATCCAGTCGAAGATCACCGGCAACCTCGTGTTCATGCTGCTGCCGCCGCTGTCGTACCGCGACATCTTCGGCGCGTACGTGCTCGCGTCCGTCGTGCGCGGGCTCGCGGTCGGCGCCGGCGTGTTCGTCGTGACGATCTGGTTTGTCCCGATGCACTTCGCGGCGCCGTTGTTCATCATGGCGTTCGCGCTGCTCGGCTCCGCGATTCTCGGCACGCTCGGCCTGATCGCCGGGATCTGGGCCGAGAAGTTCGACCAGCTCGCCGCGTTCCAGAACTTCCTGATCATGCCGCTGACGTTCCTGTCCGGCGTGTTCTATTCGACGCACTCGCTGCCGCCCGTGTGGCGCGAAGTGTCGCGTCTCAACCCGTTTTTCTACATGATCGACGGCTTCCGTTTCGGGTTCTTCGGCGCGTCCGACGTCAACCCGTTCGCGAGCCTCGCGATCGTCACCGGTTTCTTCGTGCTGCTCGCGCTGATCGCGATGCGGCTGCTCGCGACCGGCTACAAACTGCGTCATTGATATCGACAGGCCGCGGCCGCCGCAGGGCGGCGCGCGCCGACAGGAGCCTTACACCATGTTGCCGACTCCCGAACAGGTCAAGCAATACATCGCCGGCGGTCTCGCCTGCACGCATCTGGAAGTCGAAGGCGACGGCCAGCATTTCTTCGCGACGATCGTGTCGGCGGCCTTCGAAGGCAAGCGGCCGATCCAGCGGCACCAGCTCGTCTATGCGGCGCTCGGCGATCGCATGAAGCAGGAAATTCACGCGCTCAGCATGAAGACGCTGACGCCCGCCGAATGGCAGAACGCATAAACGGAAATCACTGAGTGCAAGTCACCGTCAACGAGCGCGACGCCGTCCAGAGCGTCGCCACGGCACACCCGGCCGCCAACGGGGAATCGCAGGGACAGGGGATGGACAAGCTCGTGATCGAAGGCGGCCGCCGGCTGTCGGGCGAGATCGTCGTGTCGGGCGCGAAGAACGCCGCGCTGCCGATCCTGTGCGCGGGGCTGCTCAGCGCCGAGCCGGTCGAACTCGACAACGTGCCGAACCTGAAGGACGTGCGCACCACGCTGAAGGTGCTGAACCAGATGGGCGTGAAGAGCGAAACGGACGGCTGCCGTGTGCAGCTCGACGCATCGCGCGTCGACAACCTCGTCGCGCCGTACGAGCTCGTGAAGACGATGCGGGCGTCGATCCTCGTGCTCGGGCCGCTGCTCGCGCGCTTCGGCGAGGCGAAGGTGTCGCTGCCGGGCGGCTGCGCGATCGGCGCGCGGCCGGTCGACCAGCACATCAAGGGCCTGCAGGCGATGGGCGCGGAGATCAGCATCGAGCACGGCTTCATCGAAGCGCGCGCGAAGCGCCTGAAGGGCGCGCGCATCGTGACCGACATGATCACGGTGACGGGAACGGAAAACCTGCTGATGGCCGCGACGCTCGCCGACGGCGAGACGGTGATCGAAAACGCCGCGCGCGAGCCGGAAGTGAGCGATCTCGCACACTTGCTGGTCGCGATGGGCGCGAAAATCGACGGTATCGGCACCGATCGCCTCGTGATCCAGGGCGTCGAGCAGCTGCACGGCGCGCGCCATTCGGTGATCCCAGACCGTATCGAGGCCGGCACGTTCCTGTGCGCGGTCGCGGCGGCCGGCGGCGATGTGATGCTGACGGGCGTGCGCCCGCACATCCTCGACGCGGTGATCGACAAGCTGCGCGAAGCCGGCGTGTCGATCGAGGAAGGGGACAGCTGGCTGCGCGTGAAGATGGACCGCCGCCCGTCGGCGGTGACGATCCGCACGTCGGAATACCCGGCGTTTCCGACCGACATGCAGGCGCAGTTCATGGCCCTCAATACGGTCGCGACGGGCACCGCGCAGGTCGTCGAAACCATTTTCGAGAACCGCTTCATGCATGTGCAGGAGCTGAACCGGCTCGGCGCGAACATCACGATCGACGGCAACACGGCGCTCGTGACCGGCGTCGACAAGCTGTCCGGCGCGAACGTGATGGCGACCGACCTGCGCGCGTCGGCGAGCCTCGTGATCGCCGGGCTGCGCGCGGACGGCGAAACGCTCGTCGACCGCATCTATCACCTGGACCGCGGCTACGACCGCATGGAAACCAAACTGACCGCCGTCGGCGCGAACGTGCGCCGCCTCTCCGGGAGCCAAGCATGACCGCGCCGCTGACCCTTGCCCTGTCGAAGGGCCGGATCTTCGAGGAAACCCTGCCGCTGCTGGCCGCCGCCGGCGTGCAGGTGGCCGAGGATCCGGAAACGTCGCGCAAGCTGATCCTGCCGACGACCGATCCGAACCTGCGCGTGATCATCGTGCGCGCGAGCGACGTGCCGACCTACGTCGAATACGGCGCGGCCGATTTCGGCGTGGCCGGCAAGGACGTGCTGGTCGAGCACGGCGGCTCGGGCCTGTACCAGCCGATCGATCTGAACATTGCGCGCTGCCGGATGTCGGTGGCCGTGTCCGCCGGTTTCGACTATGCGAACGCGGTGCGCCAGGGCGCGCGCCTGCGGGTCGCGACGAAATACGTCGAAACGGCGCGCGAACACTTTGCCGCGAAGGGCGTGCACGTCGACCTGATCAAGCTGTACGGCTCGATGGAGCTCGCGCCGCTGGTCGGGCTGGCCGACGCGATCGTCGACCTCGTTAGCTCGGGCGGCACGCTGAAGGCGAACAATCTGGTCGAGGTCGAGGAGATCATGGCGATCTCGTCGCGCCTCGTCGTGAACCAGGCCGCGCTCAAGCTGAAGCGCGCGGCGCTCAAGCCGATCCTCGACGCGTTCGAACGCGCGTCGCAGAATGGCGGTTGAGCGCATCACCGTAACGGAACTCCCATGTCCATCACCATCCGCAAGCTCGATTCGACGAACGAAGGCTTCGGCGCCGCGCTGCGCGCCGTGCTCGCGTTCGAGGCGAGCGAAGACGAAGCGATCGAGCAGTCGGTCGCACAGATCCTCGCCGACGTGAAGTCGCGCGGCGACGCCGCGGTGCTCGAATACACGAACCGCTTCGACCGGCTGAGCGCGGACAGCGTCGCCGCGCTCGAACTGCCGCAGGACGCGCTGCAGACGGCGCTCGACGGCCTCGCGCCGAAGGCGCGCGCGGCGCTGGAAGCGGCCGCGGCGCGGGTGCGCGCGTACCACGAGAAGCAGAAGATCGAGTGCGGCACGCATAGCTGGCAGTACACGGAGAGCGACGGCACGGTGCTCGGCCAGAAAGTCACGCCGCTCGACCGCGTCGGCCTGTACGTGCCGGGCGGCAAGGCCGCGTATCCGTCATCGGTGCTGATGAACGCGATTCCCGCGCGCGTCGCGGGCGTCGGCGAGATCGTGATGGTCGTGCCGACCCCGGACGGCGTGAAGAACGACCTCGTGCTCGCCGCGGCGCTGCTCGGCGGCGTCGATCGCGTGTTCACGATCGGCGGCGCGCAGGCGGTCGGCGCGCTCGCGTACGGCACGGCGACGGTGCCGGCCGTCGACAAGATCTGCGGTCCCGGCAACGCGTACGTCGCGTCGGCGAAGCGCCGCGTGTTCGGGACGGTCGGCATCGACATGATCGCCGGGCCGTCGGAAATCCTCGTGCTGTGCGACGGCACGACCGATCCGAACTGGGTCGCGATGGACCTGTTCTCGCAGGCCGAGCACGACGAACTCGCGCAGTCGATCCTGCTGTGCCCGGACGGCGCGTTCCTCGATCGCGTCGAGAAGGCGATCGACGAGTTGCTGCCGACGATGCCGCGCCAGGACGTGATCCGTGCGTCGCTCGAAGGCCGCGGTGCGCTGATCAAGGTGCGCGACATGGCCGAGGCGTGCCGGATCGCGAACGACATCGCGCCGGAACACCTCGAAATTTCCGCGCTGGAGCCGCAGCAATGGGGCCAGCA
The DNA here is from genome assembly GCF_002223195.1 of Burkholderia sp. AU28863. Taxonomy (NCBI): domain Bacteria; kingdom Pseudomonadati; phylum Pseudomonadota; class Betaproteobacteria; order Burkholderiales; family Burkholderiaceae; genus Burkholderia; species Burkholderia sp. AU28863. Next base: position 91,858 of record NZ_NKFE01000002.1, read on the forward strand.
GATTCGCCACGCGGGCGCGATCTTCCTCGGCCGCTACACGAGCGAGAGTCTCGGCGACTACTGCGCGGGCCCGAACCACGTGCTACCGACGTCGCGCACCGCGCGCTTCTCGTCGCCGCTCGGCGTGTACGACTTCATCAAGCGCTCGAGCCTGATCGAGGTCAGCGCGGAGGGCGCGCAGACGCTCGGCGAGATCGCGTCCGAACTCGCCTACGGCGAAGGGCTGCAGGCGCACGCAAGGAGCGCCGAGTTCCGGATGAAGGGCTGACCGCGCCGGGTGCGCGGGCCGGGCGGGCGCCGAGGCGCCGGCGCCGGCCGCCCCGGATCGGGGCAGGGGACGAGCGCAGGGCGGCAGCCGCCGCCTTGCCGACCATTTGACGCCGGCGCGATGCACGCCGGCTTGAGACCATGACGACGCCACAAGACATCATCCGCCGCGACGTGCTCGCGATGACGAGCTATCCGGTTCCCGACGCGAGCGGGTTCGTGAAGCTCGACGCGATGGAGAATCCGTATTCGCTGCCGGAGCCGCTCGCCGCGGCGCTCGGCGAGCGGCTCGCGCAGGTCGCGCTGAACCGCTACCCGGCGCCGCGCCCGGCCGCGCTGCTCGACAAGCTGCGCCATGCGATGCGCGTGCCGGCCGGCTGCGACGTGCTGCTCGGCAACGGTTCCGACGAAATCATCAGCATGATCTCGGTCGCGTGCGCGAAGCCGGGTGCGAAGGTGCTCGCGCCGGTGCCGGGCTTCGTGATGTACGAGCTCTCGGCGAAGTTCGCGCAGCTCGAGTTCGTCGGCGTGCCGCTGAAGGCGGACCTGACGCTCGATGCCGACGCGCTGCTCGCGGCGATCGCCGAGCACCGGCCGGCGATCGTCTATCTCGCGTATCCGAACAACCCGACCGGCACGCTGTACGACGACGCCGATGTCGAGCGGATCGTCGCGGCCGCGCGGCACAGCCTGATCGTGATCGACGAGGCGTACCAGCCGTTCGCCGAGCGCTCGTGGTTGCCGCGCGCGGGCGAGTTCGACAACGTCGTCGTGATGCGCACGGTGTCGAAGCTCGGCCTCGCGGGCATCCGCCTCGGCTATCTCGTCGGCACGCCCGCGTGGCTGAACGAGTTCGACAAGGTGCGCCCGCCGTACAACATCAACGTGCTGACCCAGGCGACCGCCGATTTCCTGCTCGACCACCTCGACGTGCTCGACGCGCAGGCGGCCGAATTGCGCGCGGAACGCGCGCGCCTCGCGCAGGCGGTGGCCGCGCTGCCGGGCGCGACGGTGTTCCCGAGCGCCGGCAATTTCCTGCTGGTGCGCGTGCCGGACGCCGCGGCCGTGTTCGATGCGCTGCTCACCGAGCGGGTGCTGGTCAAAAACGTGAGTAAAATGCATCCGTTACTGGCCGAATGCGTGCGGCTGACCGTCGGTTCTCCCGACGAAAACGCCCGCCTGCTGGCCGCCTTGAAACTCGCGCTGCCCGGTTGAGCCCAGGGCGCGGCGGCGCGCGACGATCAATCCCCATTTACATCAGACTCAATCAAGGAATTGCCATGCGTGTGGCGGAAGTCGTTCGCAATACCAGCGAAACGCAGATCCGTGTGAAGCTCGATCTCGACGGCACCGGCCGGCAGAAGCTGGCCACCGGCGTGCCGTTTCTCGACCATATGCTCGACCAGATCGCGCGACACGGTCTGGTCGATCTCGAGGTCGAAGCGCATGGCGACACGCATATCGACGATCACCACACGGTCGAGGATGTCGGCATCACGCTCGGTCAGGCCGTCGCGAAGGCGATCGGCGACCGCAAGGGCATCCGCCGCTACGGCCATTCGTACGTGCCGCTCGACGAGGCGCTGTCGCGCGTCGTGATCGACTTCTCCGGCCGGCCGGGCCTCGAATTCCACGTGCCGTTCACGCGCGCGCGGATCGGCACGTTCGACGTCGACCTGTCGATCGAGTTCTTCCGCGGGTTCGTGAACCACGCGGGCGTCACGCTGCATATCGACAACCTGCGCGGGATCAACGCGCACCATCAGCTCGAGACGGTGTTCAAGGCCTTCGGACGCGCGCTGCGCGCGGCGGTGGAACTCGACGAGCGCGCGGCGGGGCAGATTCCGTCGACGAAAGGCAGCCTCTAACTTCCGAACGGACGACGCCAAGGACAACCTCACGGCTTCGGCGCGGCGCGCCGGCTTGCGATGGATCTGCTCAAATCGTTCATTTCGCTGCTCGCGCTGATCAACCCGGTCGGCGCGGTGCCGTTCTTCCTGAGCCTGACGGCGCAGCAGACGGACGACGAGCGGCGGCGCACGATCCGGATCGCATCGGTGTCGGTGTTCTGCGTGATGACGGTGACCGCGCTGCTCGGGCAGCAGATCATCAACTTCTTCGGCATTTCGGTCGGGTCGCTCGAAGTGGGCGGCGGGATCATCATGCTGCTGATGGCGATCAACATGCTGAACGCGCAGATCGGCAACACGCGATCGACGCCGGAGGAACGCCACGAAGCCGAGCTGAAGGACAACATCGCGGTCGTGCCGCTGGCGATTCCGCTGCTCACGGGCCCCGGCTCGATCAGCACGGTGATCATCTATGCGGCGAACGCGCATCACTGGTATGAGCGGGCCGGGCTGGTCGCGATCGGCGCGGTCCTGGCTTTTCTGTGTTTCGTCGCGATGCGGCTCGCCGAGCCGATCGCGACCTGGATCGGCCGCACCGGCATCAACATCGCCACGCGGCTGATGGGTCTGATGCTGTCGGCGCTGGCGGTGGAATTCATCGTCGATGGACTGAGGGCGCTACTGCCTGCACTGAGATGAAAACTTCGATTGCGATTGTGGATTATGGGATGGGCAACCTGCGCTCGGTCGCGCAGGCGCTCAAGAAGGCCGAACCGGCCGCCGACGTGGCGATCGTCGACACGCCGGCCGCGATTCGCGCGGCCGACCGCGTCGTGCTGCCCGGCCAGGGCGCGATGCCCGACTGCATGCGCTGCCTCGGCGAATCGGGCTTGCAGGAGGCCGTGATCGACGCATCGCGCACCAAGCCGCTGCTCGGCGTGTGCGTCGGCGAGCAGATGCTGTTCGACTGGAGCGCGGAAGGCGACACGAAGGGTCTGGGCCTCCTGCCCGGCAAGGTCGTGCGCTTCGCGCTCGACGGCCGCGTGCAGGACGACGGCTCGCGCTTCAAGGTGCCGCAGATGGGCTGGAACCGCGTGCGCCAGGCGCAGCCGCACCCGCTGTGGGACGGCGTGCCCGACGACGCGTATTTCTACTTCGTGCACAGCTATTACGTGAGCCCGGACAACCCGGCGCACACGGTCGGCGAAACGGCCTACGGCGCGCCGTTCACGTCCGCGGTCGCGCGGGACAACATCTTCGCGACCCAATTCCACCCGGAGAAGAGCGCGGAAGTCGGGTTGCGTCTGTATCGCAACTTCGTACACTGGAAGCCGTAAAACGTGGCGCGCGAGCCACAGTCGACCTGGCCGAACGGCCTGTCGTGCATGGCGCGCGCGCTTAAGCACCGAAAGAGTTGTACTAAACTAGCGAGACGGCGCGGCACCGGTTTGGCCGGTACGCGCCTGATTCTTTTCATTTTCCACGACGACACCCGATTGCTATGTTGCTGATTCCGGCCATCGACCTCAAAGACGGTCAGTGTGTGCGCCTCAAACAGGGCGATATGGACCAGGCCACGATTTTCTCCGAGGACCCGGCGGCGATGGCCCGCAAGTGGGTCGATCTCGGCGCCCGACGGCTCCATCTCGTCGACCTGAACGGCGCATTCGCCGGCAAGCCGAAGAACCTCGAGGCGATCGAAGCGATCCTCGACGAAGTCGGCGACGAAATCCCCGTCCAGCTCGGCGGCGGCATCCGCAGCCTCGAGACGATCGAGAAGTATCTCGACGCCGGCCTGTCCTACGTGATCATCGGCACCGCGGCAGTGAAGAACCCGGGCTTCCTGCAGGACGCGTGCACCGCGTTCTCCGGCAGCATCATCGTCGGGCTGGACGCGAAGGACGGCAAGGTCGCGACCGACGGCTGGAGCAAGCTGACCGGCCACGAAGTGATCGATCTCGCGAAGAAGTTCGAGGACTACGGCGTCGAATCGATCGTCTACACGGACATCGGCCGCGACGGGATGCTGCAAGGCATCAACATCGACGCGACCGTGAAGCTTGCGCAGGCGGTCGGCATCCCGGTGATCGCGTCGGGCGGCCTGTCGAACCTCACGGACATCGAGAGCCTGTGCGAAGTGGAAGAGCACGGCGTCGAAGGCGTGATCTGCGGCCGGGCGATCTACTCCGGCGATCTCGATTTCGCGGCCGCGCAAAAGCGCGCGGACGAACTGAACGGCGAACTCGACAACGCGTAACCGCGATCGTCCCGTTCGCCGGGGCTGCCCGCGGGCGGCCCCGACCGGAAGCCTCGCGCGAGGCTTCCGCAACCGGCCGTCCCAGCGCGGCATTTGGCGCAACATCATGGCTCTAGCTAAACGCATCATCCCCTGCCTGGACGTGACCGCCGGGCGTGTCGTCAAGGGCGTCAATTTCGTCGAGCTGCGCGACGCCGGCGACCCCGTCGAAATCGCCCGCCGCTACGACGACCAGGGTGCCGACGAACTGACCTTCCTCGACATCACCGCGACGTCCGACCAGCGCGACCTGATCCTGCCGATCATCGAAGCCGTCGCGTCGCAGGTCTTCATTCCGCTGACCGTCGGCGGCGGCGTGCGCGCCGTCGAGGACGTGCGGCGCCTGCTGAACGCGGGCGCGGACAAGGTCAGCATGAATTCGTCGGCGGTCGCGAATCCGCAGCTCGTGCGCGACGCGGCCGACAAGTACGGCTCGCAGTGCATCGTCGTCGCGATCGACGCGAAGCGCGTGTCTGCCGACGGCGAGACGCCGCGCTGGGAAGTGTTCACGCACGGCGGCCGCAAGAACACGGGCCTCGACGCGATCGAATGGGCGCGCAGGATGGCCGAGCTCGGGGCGGGCGAGATCCTGCTCACGAGCATGGACCGCGACGGCACGAAATCGGGCTTCGACCTCGCGCTCACGCGCGGCGTGTCGGACGCGGTGCCGGTGCCGGTGATCGCGTCGGGCGGTGTCGGCTGCCTGCAGGATCTCGCGGACGGCATCAAGGACGGCCGCGCCGACGCGGTGCTGGCCGCGAGCATCTTCCACTACGGCGAGCACACGGTCGGCGAGGCGAAGCGCTTCATGGCCGACCAGGGCATCGCGGTGAGGCTGTGATGAATACCGAAACGAAATCGGTGCCCGCGTGGCTCGACAAGGTCCGCTGGGACGACAACGGCCTCGTGCCGGTGATCGCGCAGGAAGCGTCGACGAACGACGTGCTGATGTTCGCGTGGATGAACCGCGAAGCGCTCGCGAAGACGATCGAGACGCAGCGCGCGGTCTACTATTCGCGTTCGCGCAAGCGCCTGTGGTTCAAGGGCGAGGAGTCGGGCCACGTGCAGCACGTGCACGAGGTGCGGCTCGACTGCGACGAGGACGTCGTGCTGCTGAAGGTCGAGCAGGTGTCGGGCATCGCGTGCCACACCGGCCGGCATTCGTGCTTCTTCCAGAAATTCGAAGGTACGGTGGACAGCGGCGACTGGGTCGCGGTCGAGCCGGTGCTGAAAGACCCCGAACACATCTACAAATGACGCAATCGACCGAAGACACGCTGCTGCGCCTGGCGGCCGTGATCGACAGCCGCAAGGGCGGCGATCCCGATCAATCGTACGTATCGCGCCTGTTCCACAAGGGCGACGACGCCGTGCTGAAGAAGATCGGCGAAGAGGCGACGGAAGTCGTGCTGGCCGCGAAGGACGTGCGCCAGGGCGGCGCGCCAAGCGCGCTGGTCGGCGAGGTGGCCGACCTGTGGTTCCACTGCCTCGTGATGCTGTCGCATTTCGACCTGAGCCCGGCGGACGTGATCGCCGAACTCGAGCGCCGCGAAGGCCTGTCGGGCATCGAGGAAAAAGCGCTGCGCAAGCGCCGCGAGCGCGAGGAAAACGGCGGGTGACGAACAGGGCCCGCCGCGGTGGCAACAGTGCGGTAAGCTGTAAGAATTGTCATCTAACGGGGGTAGCATCATGAACGATACGTCGAACCAGTTTCCGACGCCGGCGGTGCCGGGAGCCGCGGATGCCGAGCGCCTGAACGGGCTGCGCACGCTGACCCACGTGCTGTACGGTCTTTATGCAATTCACTGGCTGACGGGCGGCGTCACGGGCATCATCGCGATCATCATCAACTACGTGAAGCGCGGCGACGTGGCCGGCACGCCGTACGCCGATCACTTCGAGTGGCAGATCCGCACGTTCTGGCGCGCGCTGATCGCTTACGTGATCGGGTTCGCGCTGATGTTCGTCGTGGTCGGATTCGTCGTGATGTTTGTCACGTGGATTTGGACGCTGTACCGTATCATCAAGGGTTGGCTGTACCTGAACGACAACAAGACGCTCGATCCGCAGGCGTGGTTCTGACCGGCCGCACGCGGGCGTTTGCAGGAGCAACATGAGTCACGATCCGAATTGCCTGTTCTGCAAGATCGCGGCAGGCGAGATCCCGAGCACGAAGGTGCACGAGGACGACGAATTCGTCGCGTTCCGCGACATCCGACCGGCGGCCGATACGCACGTGCTCGTGATTCCGCGCCGGCACCTGCCGACGCTGTCCGCGGCGGTCGACACCGATGCGCCGATGCTCGGCCGGCTGATGCTGCTCGTCGCGCGTCTGGCCGACCAGCTCGGCGTCGCGTATACGGGCGGCGAAACCGGTTTTCGCACGGCGATCAATACGGGCCCGGGCGGCGGGCAGGAGGTCTATCACCTGCACGCGCATATCCTGGCCGGCCCGCGCCCGTGGCAACGGATGGGTTGACGACGCGGGGCGTTTCCCCGCATCCGATAGTCGAAGCCGGCGCGTCGCCGGCAATTTGCGCCGCATCGCGGCGTGGTTGAGGAGAGGTTTCATCATGGGTGGATTGAGCATTTGGCACTGGCTGATCGTGCTGCTGATCGTCGCGCTGGTTTTCGGTACGAAGAAGCTGCGCAACATCGGCAACGACCTCGGTAGCGCCGTGAAGGGTTTCAAGGACGGCATGAAGGAAGGCGAAACGCCGGCGGACGCGCAGCAACTGCCGCGTTCGGGCGCGGTCGACGTCAACGCGAAGGAAACGACGCGTTCCGATTCGAACAAGGCGTAACGCCGGCACGCTGAGGCATTCGCGATGCTGGATCTCGGTCTTTCGAAGATGGCGCTGATCGGCGTCGTCGCGCTCGTGGTGCTCGGCCCCGAGCGCCTGCCGCGCGTCGCGCGTACGGCAGGCGCGCTGTTCGGCCGCGCGCAGCGGTACATCAACGACGTGAAGGCCGAGGTCTCGCGCGAAATCGAACTCGACGCGCTGCGGACGATGAAGACCGATTTCGAATCGGCCGCGCGCAATGTCGAGACGACGATTCACGACAACCTGCGCGAGCACGAGAAGGAACTGAACGACACGTGGCATTCCGCGGTCGGCGGTCTCAACGAAGGCTCGGTCGATGCCGGCGTGCACGGTAGCGACACGCCCGCGGCGCCGTCGTGGCGTGGCGGCAGCACGGCCGCGCTTGCGCCGAAGCGTCGCAACTGGCGCATCAAGCAGGCGGCGACGCCCGTCTGGTACAAGCGCGCGACGACCCGCCGCACGCACGTGCAGTCGGGCGCCGCGCGTGTCGCGCGCCACCAGCCGGCCAGCCTGCGCCGGCCGACGCGCTTCTTCTGAGTCGAGCGCATGCTCGCTCGTCAATCCTACCGAGGGCCGGTGTGAGCGACCCCCAGCAGAACCCGGGCGACGCCCCGGAAGAAACCTTCATTTCCCATCTCGTCGAGCTTCGCGATCGCATCATTCGCGCGGGGCTGGCCGTGATCGTCGTGTTCGTCGGGCTCGTGTACTGGGCGCCGGACATCTTCAAGCTGCTCGCGCGGCCGTTGATGGAGAACCTGCCGAAAGACGGCAAGATGATCGTCACCGACGTCACCGGCTCGTTCTTCGTGCCGATGAAGGTCACGATGCTCGTCGCGCTCGTGATCGCGCTGCCGATCGTGCTGTACCAGATCTGGGCGTTCGTCGCGCCGGGGCTGTACCAGCACGAGAAGAAGCTCGTCACGCCGCTCGTCGGCAGCAGCTACGTGCTGTTCCTGTGCGGGATGGCGTTCGCGTACTTCCTCGTATTCCCGACGATCTTCCGCGTGATGGCGCATTACAACGCGCCGCTCGGCGCCGAGATGACGACCGACATCGACAACTACCTGAGCTTCGTGCTCGGGATGTTCATCGCGTTCGGGGTCACGTTCGAGGTGCCGATCGTCGTCGTGCTGCTCGTCAGGATGGGCGTGCTGTCCCTGAAGAAGCTGAAGGAGATGCGGCCGTACGTGATCGTCGGCGCATTCGTGGTCGCGGCGGTCGTCACCCCGCCGGACGTGTTTTCGCAACTGATGCTCGCGCTGCCGCTGATCGTGCTGTTCGAGATCGGCCTCTTGGCCGCGCGGTTCTTCGTGCCGAAGAAGCCGGTGGAAGAGAGTGAGGCGGGGAACGGCGAAGCCGCGAGTTGACGGCGGCGCCGCGGCGGCTTTCCGGCCCGGCCGGGGGCGCCGGGTACCGCGTTGGGCCGCCAGCCGGCGCATCGCAAAGCTTACCTTCCGCCAGACGCCGTTTGAAGCAAAGCAAAAAGGCAGCCAACCGGCTGCCTTTTCCCGTTTCCGCGTTGCATCATGACCGGCAGGCGGTGCGCGGCCCGCCGACCGTCATTCGCTATCGCCGTCCTGCTCGTCGAGCGTCTGCTTCGGCGGCGGCGGGCGCTTGCCGATCACGACGTTCACGTCGAACTGTTTGCCCTTGCGTACGACGTGTACCTTGGTCGGCGTGCCCGGCTTGATCTGCGCGACGACGTTCAGCAGCTTCGTCGTGTCGGTGATTTCCTCGCTATTGACGCTCACCAGGATGTCGCCCGGCTTGATGCCGGCCTTGTCGGCCGGGCCGCCTTGCAGCACGCCCGCGACGATCGCGCCCGATTTCTGCTGCAACCCGAACGACTCGGCGATTTCCGGCGTGACGTCCTGCGGCTCGACGCCGATCCAGCCGCGCGTGACCGAACCCGTCGTGATGATGCTTTCGAGCACCGTGCGAGCGGTCGAGACCGGAATCGCGAAACCGATGCCGAGCGAGCCGCCCGAGCGCGAGTAGATCGCCGTGTTGATGCCGAGCAGGTTGCCGTTCACGTCGACCAGCGCGCCGCCGGAGTTGCCGGGGTTGATCGGCGCGTCGGTCTGGATGAAGTTCTCGAACGTGTTGATGCCGAGGTGGTTGCGGCCGAGCGCGCTGATGATCCCCATCGTGACCGTCTGGCCGACGCCGAACGGGTTGCCGATCGCGAGCACGACGTCGCCGACGCGCGACTGGTCGGAGCGGCCGAGCGTGATCGTCGGCAGGTTCGTCATGTTGATCTTCAGCACCGCGAGATCGGTTTCGGGATCGCTGCCGATCACCTTCGCGGTGCCCGTGCGGCCGTCGGCGAGCGCGACTTCGATCTGGTCGGCGCCGTCGACGACGTGCTGGTTCGTTAGAATGTAACCTTCAGGGCTCACGATAACGCCCGAGCCGAGGTTGGCAGCCGGTTCGTCCTGCTGCTTGCGGGCGTTGCGGTCGCCGAAGAAGTAGCGGAACAGCGGATCCTTCGCGCGCGGGTCGGGCGGCAGCGAGCCGTCCTTGCTGGAGAACACGTTGACGACGGCCGGCATCGCCTTCTGCGCGGCTTCGGCATACGACGTGGTCGCCGGTGCGCCGCCGATGCCCGGCGCGACTTCGCGCAGCGCGACGATCGGCGTGGCGAGCTGCTTGCCGAGCTGTCCTTGCCGTTGCAGCCATTGCGGCTTGAGCGTCACGACGATGAACATCAGCGCGAGCAGTACGGTCACCGCCTGCGCGAAGAACAGCCAGAAGCGTCTAAGCATCTGAATGGATTAGAGGTTTATATGGATCGGATCGAACTCGAATTGTACTTGAACAATACCCTTGAAACCGCGCGCTTCAAGGACTATTGCCCGAACGGCCTCCAGGTCGAAGGGCGCCGCAAGATCGAGAAGATCGCCACCGGCGTGACGGCGTCGGTCGCGCTACTCGAAGCCGCGCTCGAATGGGGGGCGGATGCCGTGCTCGTCCATCACGGCTATTTCTGGCGCAACGAGGCGCCGCAGATCACCGGCCGCAAGTATCAGCGGCTGAAGCTGCTGCTCGCGAACGACCTGAACCTGTTCGCGTTCCACCTGCCGCTCGACGCGCACCCCCAGTTCGGCAACAACGCGCAGCTCGGCGAAAAACTCGGCCTGATCGGCGAGCAGCGTTTCGGCGAAGGCGATCTCGGCTGGATGGCGACGCTGCCGATGCCCGTCACGCTCGAGCACTTCGTCGCGAAGGTCGAGCGCACGCTCGGCCGCACGCCGCTCGTGCTCGGCGATCCGGACACGCAGCTGCGCCGCATCGCGTGGTGCACGGGCGCCGCGCAGAGCTATTTCGACGCGGCGATCGACGCCGGCGCGGACGTGTTCCTGACCGGCGAGGTGTCCGAGTCGACCACGCATGCAGCCGCGGAGAGCGGCGTCGCGTTCGTTGCGGCGGGGCACCATGCGACCGAGCGCTACGGAATCCAGGCGCTGGGGCGCCACTTGTCCGAGGAATTCGATCTCGAACACCTTTTTATCGATATTCATAATCCGGTGTGAGCAACGAATTTGCGGCGGCGCATCGAAATTTCTCTATGTAGCACCTGCTTAAAAGAGAAATGATTTAATCGCTCCGATAGTGGGGGATAACCCTTAACTATCAAACACTTCGAAGGGATTTTCATCTCCGGGCCTTGTAAATGGCGACTCCATTCGCGCAAACTAGCGGCGGAATGGAAAGTCGTGACGGAAAATCCAACTCAGAAGTGGGGCGTGTGATGCGAGACAAGGAAGAGAAACGCGTCGACAGCGGCCGCCGTACCTGGCTGATTGCGACATCCGTAGCAGGTGGCGTAGGAGGCGTCGCCACCGTCATACCTTTCGCGGCGTCGCTTGCGCCGTCCGCGAAAGCGAAAGCGGCCGGTGCACCGGTCGAGGTCGATATCAGCGGCCTGAAGCCCGGCGAAATGGTCACCGTGCCGTGGCGCGGCAAGCCCGTCTGGATCCTGAATCGCACCGATTCGATGCTGGCCGACGTGGTCAAGGCCGACAAGGAAGTGGCCGATCCGACCACGAAATCCCCGTATTCGATGCCGTTGCCCGCGTATTGCGCGAACGAATATCGTGCACGGGCCGATCGCAAGAACATTCTCGTCGTGATGGCCGTGTGTACGCATCTCGGCTGCACGCCTAGCCAACGCTTCACGCCGGGTCCGCAGCCGAACCTGCCGGACGACTGGCCGGGCGGTTTCCTGTGCCCGTGCCACGGTTCGACCTACGACCTCGCCGGCCGCGTGTTCAAGAACAAGCCGGCGCCTCAGAATCTCGACATCCCGCCCTACATGTTCACGTCGGCGACGACCCTCGTGATCGGCAAGGACGAGAAAGGAGAAGCGTGATGGCCGCCGACAACAAGGAAGTCTCCACGACAGGTTTCACCGGCTGGATCGACCAGCGCTTCCCGCTCACGTCCACCTGGAAGAAACACGTATCCGAGTACTACGCGCCGAAGAACTTCAACTTCTGGTACTTCTTCGGCTCCCTCGCGCTGCTGGTGCTCGTGAACCAGATCGTCACGGGCATCTTCCTGACGATGAACTACAAGCCCGACTCGACGCTCGCGTTCGCGTCGGTCGAGTACATCATGCGCGAGGTGCCGTGGGGCTGGCTGATCCGCTACATGCACTCGACCGGTGCATCGATGTTCTTCGTGGTCGTCTACCTGCACATGTTCCGCGGGCTGCTGTACGGGTCGTACCGCAAGCCGCGCGAACTCGTCTGGATCTTCGGCTGCGCGATCTTCCTCTGCCTGATGGCCGAGGCGTTCTTCGGCTACCTGCTGCCGTGGGGCCAGATGTCGTTCTGGGGCGCGCAGGTGATCGTGAACCTGTTCTCGGCGATCCCGTTCGTCGGCCCGGACCTGTCGCTGTGGATTCGCGGCGACTACGTCGTGTCCGACGTCACGCTGAACCGGTTCTTCGCGTTCCACGTGATCGCGATCCCGCTCGTGCTGGTCGGACTCGTCGTCGCGCACCTCGTTGCGCTGCACGAAGTCGGGTCGAACAACCCGGACGGCATCGAAATCAAGGCGAAGAAGGACGAGAACGGCATTCCGCTCGACGGCATCCCGTTCCACCCGTACTACTCGGTGCACGATTTCCTCGGCGTGTGCGTGTTCCTGATGGTGTTCGCGCTGATCGTGTTCTTCTCGCCGGAGATGGGCGGCTACTTCCTCGAGGCGAACAACTTCGTCCCGGCGAACCCGCTGCAGACGCCGCCCGAGATCGCGCCGGTCTGGTACTTCACCGCGTTCTACGCGATGCTGCGCGCGACCACCGACCCGTTCAAGATCGTGCTGATGGTCGTGATCGCGCTGCTCGGCGTGCTCGCGTTGATCCGCGCGCGCGGCAAGTGGAAGGTCGGGCTGCCGGTGCTGGCCGCCGCGATCGTCGTGTTCATGTACCTGACGGAGTCGAAGTTCTGGGGCGTCGTCGTGATGGGCTCGGCGGTGATCTCGCTGTTCTTCCTGCCGTGGCTCGACCGCAGCCCGGTGAAGTCGATCCGCTACCGGCCGCTGTTCCACAAGGTGTTCCTCGGGGTCTTCGTCGCGGCGTTCCTGACCCTCGCGTTCCTCGGCACGCGGCCGCCCTCGCCGGCGGCGACGCTGATCGCGCAGTTCTGCGCGTTGATCTACTTCGCGTTCTTCCTCGGCATGCCCGTCTGGACGCCGCTTGGCACGTTCAAGCAGCCGCCGGAACGGGTGCGCTTCAAGCCCCATTAACGTGAGCGAGGAGAGAACGACATGAAGAAACTGCTTTCGACACTCGCGCTGATCGGGGCGACCGCCTGTGCGCTGCTGGCGGCGCCGGCCGTGCGGGCGGAGGGTAATTTTCCGCTCGACCGGGCGCCCGATAACACGGAAAATCTCGTTTCGCTTCAGCACGGCGCGCAATTGTTTGTAAACTATTGCCTGAACTGCCACAGCGCGAACCTGATGCGCTACAACCGTCTGACGGATCTGGGCATATCCCAGAAGGAGATCGAAACGAATCTCCTGTTCACGACCGACAAGGTCGGAAACACGATGTCCGTGGCGATGCGGCCCGACGACGCGAAGAACTGGCTCGGCACCACGCCGCCCGACCTGTCGGTCGAGGAGCGTGCGCGCGGCCGCGACTGGCTGTACACGTATCTGCGGAGCTTCTACCGCGACGATACGCGGCCGACCGGCTGGAACAACGCGGTGTTCGAGAACGTCGGCATGCCCCATGTGTTGTGGCAGCTGCAGGGGCAGCGCGTTGCCAAATTCGAAGACAAGACGGACGAGGAGACGGGCGAAAAGGCCCACGTGCTCGTCGGCTTCCAGCAGGTCACGCCGGGTACGCTCTCGTCGCCCGACTACGATGCTGCGGTGGCCGACCTGGTGGCCTATATGACGTGGATGTCCGAGCCGGCCCAGCAGACCCGCAAACGCCTCGGCGTGTGGGTGCTGATCTTTCTCGGTGTCCTGACTTTCCTGGCCTGGCGGCTCAATGCCGCGTACTGGAAAGATATCAAGTAAACACGCCTGACCGGCGTGGGGCCGGCGCAAGGCGGAACCCGTGAAAGGGGTTGCGCCGCGTGCCGGCCCTCGGCTTTTTTGAGGAAACGCAAATATGATGGTTCTGTATTCCGGCACAACTTGCCCGTTCTCCCAGCGTTGCCGGCTGGTGCTGTTCGAGAAGGGCATGGACTTCGAAATCCGCGACGTCGACCTGTTCAACAAGCCGGAAGACATTTCGGTGATGAACCCGTACGGTCAGGTGCCGATCCTGGTCGAGCGCGATCTGATCCTGTACGAATCGAACATCATCAACGAGTACATCGACGAGCGCTTCCCGCATCCGCAGCTGATGCCGGCCGACCCGGTGCAGCGCGCCCGCGCGCGCCTGTTCCTGCTCAACTTCGAGAAGGAACTGTTCGTCCACGTCAGCACGCTCGAGAACGAGAAGGGCAAGGCGGCGGAGAAGAATCACGAGAAGGCGCGCCTCGCGATCCGCGATCGCCTGACGCAGCTCGCGCCGATCTTCGTGAAGAACAAGTACATGCTCGGCGAGGAGTTCTCGATGCTCGACGTCGCGATCGCACCGCTGCTGTGGCGCCTGGATCACTACGGCATCGAGCTGTCGAAGAACGCCGCGCCGCTGATGAAGTATGCCGAACGGATCTTCAGCCGCCCGGCCTACATCGAAGCACTGACGCCGTCCGAAAAGGTCATGCGTCGTTAATGTTGCAATGAAGGCATGACGGAGCGGGTGGCGGCGTGCCGCGCGCCCGCTCCGGGTTCGAGGATTGTGATGCAAGAGATTTCAACGAAGCCTTATCTGCTGCGCGCGTTGTACGAGTGGTGCACCGATAACGGTTACACGCCGCATATCGCGGTGAGGGTCGACAACTCGACGCGCGTGCCGCGTCAGTTCGTGCGTGACGGCGAGATCGTGCTCAACATCAGCTTCGAGGCGACGAGCCAGCTGCAGATGGGCAACGAGTGGATCGAGTTCACGGCCCGGTTCTCCGGGAAGGCGCACAAGATCGAGATTCCGGTGGCGAACGTTCTCGCGATCTACGCGCGCGAGAACGGGCAGGGTATGGCGTTCCAGGTCGATGCGGTCGCGGGCGAAGGCGAGGATTCGGGCGCGTTCGACGATGATGTCGTGCAAGCCGATGACGCGCAGCGTGACGAGTCCGTATCGCCGTTGGCGCCGGTCGTCGGCAGCGGCGCGAACGAGGAGCCTTCCGAAGGCGCCGACGAACCGCCGAAAACCGACGGCGACGGCTCGAAAGGCGGCAGCAGACCTCGCCTCAAGATCGTGAAATGAGGTAGAATCTCGCGCTACGCCGGCTTAGCTCATCTGGTAGAGCAGTTGATTTGTAATCATCAGGTGGCGGGTTCGAGTCCTGCAGCCGGCACCAAATCCGAAAAGGGGTTACGGAGTTTTCCGTAACCCCTTTTTCGTTCATGGAGTTGCGCGCCGCGATGTCGCGAGCGCCGTCGTTCTTCCCTTTTCCTTGTCACGCCCGCGTCACGCCGCATCTCTAATGTTGCACGCTCCCGCCGCGGTAGCATTTTCGCGATCGGGGTGTGTGCGTGATCGCATCCGACGCCGTGCCCGCGTCGCGCAGGATCACCCGGGATCTCGCTCCCGCTAACGCATCGGCTTCTGCCTCCCATCCATTCCATTCGAAAACGCGATCGACGCCGATCGAACTGCATCGCGGACGATCAGGAGACAAGGACCATGTTGAGTCCGCATGAATTCTCTATGCTGCTGCGCATTGCGCGCGCGCCCGACAGTGTCGACCTCGCGCACGCGGCCTTCGCCGTGCTCGTCGAAAAGCGGCTGATCGACGACACGCAGGTACGCGTGAACGAGATAGCGGCGCGCCCCGTGCTGACGCCGATCGGCCAGATGCTGCTTGCCCGCTTCGACGAGGCGGCCTGACGGAAAAGGAAAAGGGGAAGAAGGAAGGGAGACGGCTGCAACCGCGCGTCACGCCTTCGCCGCCGCGAAAAGCGTGACGCATTGAACGCGCGGCGAACCGCTTACTGAGCGACCGGCACCGTCACGTCGCTGCCGAACCAGTGCGTCGAGATCTTCTTCAGCGTGCCGTCCTTGCGCAGCGAATCGAGCGCGTCGTTGATCGCCTTCTCGAACTTCGGGTTGCCCTTGCGGAACGGGATCGCCATCTCCTGCTTGCCGCCGTTCAGCACCGCCCCCGAGCGCAGCGGCAGGTTCGACGTCTTGATCATGTACGGCAGCATCAGGCGGTCGTCGAGCGTCGCTTCGATCCGGCCCGCGGCGAGGTCGCGCAGCTTCTCCGGCGCGCCCGGATACGTCTGCACCTCGATGCCCGGCACGCTGCGCGCCATCTGGTCGTAGTTGGTGCCGAGCGTCACGCCGAGCTTCTTGCCCTTGAAGTCCTCGAGCGACTTGAAGTTGCGCGTGTCGTCCTTGCGCTGGATCAGTTGCGCGGCCGAGTACGTGTACGGTTCGCTGAAGTCGAGCGCCTCCTTGCGCTGCGGCGTGATCGTGACCTGGTTGACGATCACGTCGAACTTGCCGGCCTGCAGCCCCGCGATGATGCCGCTCCATTCGGTCGGGACGAACTGCGTCTTCACGCCGAGCTTGCCGGCGACCGCGTTCGCGACGTCGACGTCGAAGCCCTCGAGCTGGCCCGACGTGCCGCGCGAGTTGAACGGCGGATACGTGCCTTCGAGGCCGACGCGCAGCACGCCGGCTTTCTTCACGGAATCGAGCAGGTCGTCCGCGTGCGCGGCGACGGCCGTGAAGCCGAGGGCCGACGCGAGCAGCAGGCCCGACAGCAGGAACTTCGAACGTTTCATCGCAGATCTCCAGGGTTCAGTGTCGTGGTGTGAGCGCCGGGTATCGGTCGACCCGGGGCGGCCGGAATGCGGGCACGTAGACACTACTCGCAACCGCGCCGCGCCGGAAGTCGAATTGGCCCTGATTGCAATCGATTTCACCGAAAACCGGTGACGCGTTCGCGCATGCGAATAATCCGACGAAAACCGTCCGCCGGAGGACGCCGACATCATCGGGCCAGGAGCAGATGGACATGGATTCCGGATTTTTCGCCGACATCGCGACTGACAGGTTCGAGGACGGCATTCACGTCGTCGGCTTCGCGGATCGCGACCCGCCGACGAACTACGTGATCCTGCAGCGTGGAACTGAGGACGACGAACAGGACGAGGCGCTCGGCCTCGACACGTACTATGTGGAAGTGGGCGAGCGCGGCGTGGCCGGTTATGGCGGTGTCGAATCCGTCTCGCTGCGCGGAGAAATGCTGAATATCGAACTGGCGCCGGATGCGCGATGGGCGCAAGGGCTCGGCCTTGTCACGATCGCGTTGCGCGCGACGGACGGGCTCGAGCACGTGAAGCAGGGGTTGGCGGCGGTTTTTGCGGGGACTTCGGTCATGCCACGCATCGACTGACGGGCGTTCGGCGGCGGGCGTGCGCGGAATTGGCATAATCACGGCCTGCCGCGGGTTGCTCGCGGCCGATGCAACGCAATCAATCCGGATACCACCGCAATACCCATGTCGCTCGATTCCACGACCGCAGTGTCGCTGCACCATATTCTCGAACGTCCCGGCGATTTCTCCGGGCGGCTTTACCTGCCGCCGATGCCGTGGACGCTCGATACCGAAGGGGCGTTTTTCGAAGATGCCGATGACGCGGAAGCAGACGCCGCACCTGTCGTTGCGGTGCAGTCCGGCTGGAAAGTCACGCTCGACAGCGCGACGATCGAGGACATCGTGATCGACGCACACGACCAGATCGACGAGCCGAGCGTCGCACAATTGCTCGACGCGTTCGTCTTCTACGTCGAGAACGACGCGTTTATCCTGTTCTGAAACCGAGCCGAAGGCACGGTGGCATGTTTTAGTATGGACGGTGCGAAATTGGCATCGGTTTCGAACGAATGGACCACGCGTGATGTCGACGGAGGCACGATGCGCGACCGGGATCTGAAGTCGTTCATCGTCGCGATTCGCGACATGGCGGAGCCGAATGCAGGTATCGACACACGGGTGTGCGGTCATGCGTTACGGGCTGCATGCCGTCGAACCCGAAGACATGGTTGCCGTCGCGATGTCGACGCTCGGGCGCATGCCTGTCTACGGCACGCGCATCGCGCTGTCCGAAGGCGACAACGTCGGCTGGTTCTTTCATTGCGGCGAATACCCGGACGCCGCCGATTTCTATCAGCCGCTGCACGCCACGCACCTGTCGACCTACCTGCCCTCGGTTCTGCCCTATCTGCGGTTGCCGGCCGGCGCGCGCTTTCATCATCGACGATGCCGGTTATGAAGATGTCTGGACGGCGTGACGTATCGGTACGCGATCGATCTTTGCAGCGATCCAGAGGAAGCGGGGCGGAAACGAAAAAGGACCGCCACGCGGTCCTTTTCCATGAAGCGGCATTCGAAAAAACGCGCGCCTCTTACGGCAACGAAATCGTCAAATTCGCCGACTCCGGGCCCACCTTGATCACCTGCGAATAAGGCGCCAACGCCTGCAGCGTCTTGTCCTTGAGATAAGTATTGAGCCCGAGATACCCGAGCAGCGCAACGAGCGCAAACACCGCCCCGATCGCCCAAACCGGCACCTCCCGCTTCAACCGATGCGCGATCTGATCCGGCAGCGGCCAATGCGGAGCAAACGCAGCGCGCTTGCCCTTCATGTGCGCGATCTCGTCGCCGAGCCGCGCGGTGAGATAAGCGAGCTTCTCCGGCCCCTCGAGCAGATACTTGCCCTGGAACCCGAGCAGCAGGCACATATGAAACACCTCGAGCGACTGCAACCGCGCCGCACCCTGCGCGCGACATTCCTCGAGATACTGGAAGAACTTCTCGCCCGCGAGCTGCTCGCCGAACAGCACGAGCTGCAGCGGCCGGCGTTCCCAATCCGCGCGGATCTTGAACTGCGACGACAGCACCATCTCGTCGATCGCCGCGCAGAACGCGAACTTCGCGCCGTACACGTCTTCGGCGGCGATATTCAGCTTCTTCGCGCCGCGCTCGAAATCCGACAGGAATTCCTGGATTCGCGTGCTGAACTCGCTGGCGCTGTCCGGCTCCCGCTTGTTCTTGAGCAGGAACAGCATGAAGAACCCGTCGTACAGCAGATCGAGCAGCGAACGGGCCTGGAACGCGGAGTCCGTCGACGCCGGGCTATGCAGGGGCGGCGGCACGTTGTCGCCGAACAGGGAAGGCGCGTAGCTCATGATGTGACCGCGATCAGTTCGAATTTCAGGTCATTGATGCCAGTCGGCGCATAGATCATCGCGGACTGGGCCTGCAGCATGCGCTCGTACAGCGGGCTGCGCGAATCGAGCGCGAAGTAGCACGCGCCGGGGCGCACCGGAATCGCGGGCGGCACCTGCGGCGTGTACGACAGCCGCACGCCGGGCATCGCCGACAGCACGAGTTTGTCGACGTCGTCGGGCGCGCCGACCTTGAAGCGGGCCGGCACCGCATCGACGAGCTCGACGCTCGGCATGTCCGCGGACACCGCGAGGTAGAACTCGGTCTTGTCGTCGATCTTGCCGGAATCGAGGCGGCCGAGGTGGAACGACGGGCGCACCTCGTCGAGCGTGATCGCGAAATAGCGCGTCGAGATCACCGTGTCGAGCAGTTCGCGCAGCATCAGGTCGAGACGCGCGAAGCTGGGGCCCGGATCGTCGTGGCGGTACACGGGCAGGTCGGCGAGCGTATAGCCCTTCGAGAACGTCATCAGCTGGCCCGCGAGGCGCAGCAGTTCCTGGAACAGCCGTTCAGGATGCAGCGCCGCGTGCTGGTGCAGGTGCGCGAGCGTCGCGAATGCGGCGTTCGCCGTGTGCAGCAGCCAGAACGACGCGATGTCGCCCGAGCGGAATTCGATGATGTTCTTCGACGGCTCGCGGTGGAAGCCGTACAGCGCGTTCACCTTCGCCTGCAGCGCGTCGACCAGCTGGCGCAGCCGCTGGTGCAGGATCGGCGACGCTTCGATCGCGAGGCACGGCGGCACGAAGCTGTCGTCGATCTCGAAGCCGGACGTCGCGGTGCGGCGCACGCGCACGAGCGGCACCGACAGCAACTGGTCGCGCGGCTCGCTGTGCGCGATCAGCTTGACCTGCGTCTTCAGGAACGTGATGTCGGCTTCGGCGGCGTCGGTGAAGTTGTCGGCGACGCTCGTCTGCTCGCTGACGAATCGCGTCATGAAGCCGGCGGCCGGATCGTCGCTGTAGTTGGTGCCGTTCTCGCGCAGCGGATGCAGCGCGAGATAGAACACGAATTCGTTGATGCCGTCGGGCAACGTATCCAGCGCGATGGGCGGCGGCAGATCGTCGGCCTGCGGCGCGGCATACAGCGCGCCGTCCGGGAACACGAGCGCGAGCTCGGCCACGCGCAGCACGTTGCTGCCGAGCGCGTCGCGATCGATGCGCACCGAGCGCACGCCCCAGTTGTACGGCTGGATTGCCTGGATGGACTCGAACAGGCGCGCCTCGTGGTACGCGTCCTGTCGTTGAAAGTGTTGAGGCCGAAGGAACAGTCCTTCCCCCCACAGCACCTTGGCCGAATAACTCATGTCAAATCCGGTTAATGTGGCGTTGCGACGTAATCGATTTGTTCGTGCCCGAATTAAATCGCCAATTGTTAACTCTTGTTAATTGACATTCGTGCGTCATGTTTAACCGCAGGACACCGAAGACAGCATATTCAGCGGTTGCGAAGGCGCACCCTGTTGCGGTGCGATGACCGTCCCGTCGGTGACCGTCATCGCGCAGTTATGCAGGCCGATGATTATGCCGGATTTCTCCGACTTCGCCGGATCGAACGTCAGTTTCCATCGTTGCAGTGCGGGATCGCGGAACAGCGCGACAATACCGAATGCCTGCGCCTCGCGCGACACCTTCTCGGTTGCCGTATAGCGCTGGCCCGGAATCAGCGTGATTTCGCGCACGTTCAGCAGATCGGCGCCGAGTGCGGCTTTTTCCTTGGTCGGATCGGTAAAGGCGTCGAACGGCGCCTGCTGGAACGAAGTCGGGTCCTTCAGCGCATAGAGCCGGACGACGAGCGCGAGCGGCTTGTGGTCGGTCGCGGCATTCAGGTTCTGCGCGGCGGCCAGCGTGAGCCCGATGTTGCGCGGCGGCTTCTGCGCGTCGGGCACCTCGGGCTTGCCGATGCCGGCCGCGGACATCACGGCGCTCGCGGCCGAGCCGAGCAGCGGGGCGGCCGCGCATCCGGCCAGAAGGGTGCACGCAAGCAGCGGCAGCGCGTAGCGAATCATGGACGATCTCATCGTTTTTCCGGCGTGCCGCCTTTATCCCTGTCAAAACTGCCGGGCATTGCCGCGTTCGCTGCGTATCCCCGACGTTGCATCGCTCAACTATTAGGCACGCCTGCGTCGTGGCAAGCGCTCGGAAATTTTTTCCGCCGCCCCGGCGGCGCGTCGCGCGATCAGTAAAACTTGCACTTTCCAGCCCGACGGAAAACCGCTGCGAGCCCGCAACGAGAAGCCATTCGAGGGGGTAGCGCCCGGTTTTAAAAGGAATTACTCTTCACACGACGATTGAATTATGAAAAATTGATCGGTACTATACCCGCGCGCTTCTTGCAAAGCAAAAGAACCAGATTCTCAACGATTTAAAACTCACGCGCCGGTGGATATAACGATGAAAGACCGTCTGTTCGCAAAACTGTCTGGGGTGGTGGTGGCTTGCGGCGTGATCGCCGGCTGTGCGAGCCAGCCTTCCGCGCCGCCGACTGCGGAAGTGTTCAACAAGTCGCTGGCCGATGCAGACGCCGTCGCGAAGGCGGGGGATCAGGACAAGGCGCTGGGCCTGTACCAGCAGCTCGCGAAGTCGGATCCGACGCGCGAGGAGCCGTGGTCGCGCATCGCGCAAATCCAGTTCGCACAAAACCATTACGGGCAGGCGATCGTCGCCGCCCAGGAAGCGCTGCAGCGCGACGCGACCGATCGTCAGGCGAAGAGCGTGCTGGCCGTCGCCGGCCTGCGGATCGCAACGCAGTCGCTCGGCGAGCTGCGCCAGGATGCATCGCTCGCGGGCGACGCGAAGTCCGACGCGCAGGCGCTCGCGAAGCAGCTGCGCGACACGCTCGGCGAGTCGGCGCTGTTCCCGCCGGAGCAGCGGGCGCAGTCGAAGAAGTACACCGGCCGCCGTCCGGTTCATCGTCCGAAGGCGGGGGCCGCGCCGGCCGCGGACACGGCGGCGAGCGCCGCGCCGACCCCGACGCCGCCCGCCGCGCAAAAGGGCAGCGCGGATCCGTTCGGCGCACTGCGCAACTGAACCCGCAACTGACGCGATAACCACAACTAACCTGGGAGCCGTCGAGATGGCCAAGAAAGAAAGCATTCAGAAAAGCTTGCAGAAAATACGGCCGCCGCGCGTCCAGCTGACCTACGAGGTCGAGAAGGGCGATGCGATCGAGGTGAAGGAACTGCCGTTCGTCGTCGGGGTCGTCGGCGATCTGGCGGGCCAGTCCGAAATCGAGCAGCCGAAGCTGCGCGACCGCAAGTTCGTCAATATCGACCGCGACAATTTCGACGACGTGATGAAGGCGATCGAGCCGCGTGCCGCGTTCCAGGTGGAAAACCGCCTGAGCCCGGAAGGCGGCAAGTTCGCGGTCGACCTGAAGTTCCGCTCGCTGTCGGATTTCAGCCCGGACGACGTCGTCGAACAGGTCGAGCCGCTGCGCCGCCTGCTCGAGGCGCGTTCGAAGCTCGCCGACCTGCGCAACAAGCTCGCCGGCAACGACAAGCTCGAGGATCTGCTGTCCGAGGTGCTGAAGAACACGCAGCAGCTGCAGGAGCTCGCGAAGGGCACCGGCGGCGACAAAGACGGCGAATGACGACGGAGTGTTGAGATGAACCAGCAAACGGCTGCGGCCCAAGCGAGCGGCGCGGAATACGCCGCCGGGACTTCGCTGCTCGACGACATCGTCGAGAAGAGCAAGGTCGCGAAATCCGATTCCGAGCATGCGCGTGCGAAGGACCTGATCGGCGAACTCGTGCACCAGGTGCTCGACGGCACGGTGATCGTGTCGGACAACCTGTCGGCCACGATCGACGCGCGCGTCGCGGAACTCGACCGCCTGATTTCCACGCAGCTTTCCGCCGTGATGCATGCGCCGGAATTCCAGCGCCTCGAAAGCACGTGGCGCGGGCTGGATTATCTGGTCAAGGAAAGCAACACGGGCCAGACGATCAAGATCAAGGCGCTGCACGCGCCCAAGCGCGACCTCGTGCGCGACTTCAAGGGTGCGAGCGAGTTCGACCAGAGCGCGCTGTTCAAGAAGGTCTACGAAGAGGAGTTCGGCACGTTCGGCGGCTCGCCGTTCGGGGCGCTGATCGGCGATTACGAGATCTCGCGCCAGCCGGAAGACATGTACTTCATCGAGCAGATGTCGCACGTCGCCGCAGCCGCGCATGCGCCGTTCATCGCGTCGGCGTCGCCGGAACTGCTCGGCCTCGAGTCGTTCTCCGACCTCGGCAAGCCGCGTGACCTCGGCAAGGTGTTCGACACCGTCGAATACGCGAAGTGGAAGTCGTTCCGCGACGCCGAGGATTCGCGCTACGTCGGCCTGACGCTGCCGCGCTTCCTCGGCCGCCTGCCGTTCAATCCGAAGGACGGCCAGACTGCGGAGAACTTCAACTTCGTCGAGGACGTCGACGGCACCGATCACGACAAGTACCTGTGGTGCAACGCGGCATGGGCCTTCGCGGCCCGCCTGACGGCCGCGTTCGACGACTTCGGCTGGTGCGCGGCGATCCGCGGCGTCGAAGGCGGCGGCCTCGTCGAGGACCTGCCGACCCACACGTTCAAGACCGACGACGGTGAAGTCGCGCTGAAGTGCCCGACCGAAATCGCGATCACCGATCGCCGCGAGAAGGAGCTGAGCGACCTCGGCTTCATCCCGCTCGTCCATTGCAAGAACTCAGATTACGCCGCGTTCTTCGCCGCGCAGTCGGTGCAGAAGCCCAAAAAATACAGTACCGACAGCGCGAATGCGAACGCCGTCCTGTCCGCCCAGCTTCAGTACATCTTCTCGGTATCGCGCGTCGCGCACTACCTGAAGGCGATGATGCGGGACAAGATCGGCAGCTTCGCATCGGCGCAGAACGTGGAGACTTTCCTCAACCGGTGGATTTCGCAATACGTCCTGCTCGACGACAACGCCTCGCAGGAACAGAAAGCGCAATTTCCGCTGCGCGAGGCATCCATACAAGTGTCGGAGATTCCGGGCAAGCCGGGCTCGTATCGTTCGGTCGCGTTCCTGCGCCCGCACTTTCAGCTCGACGAACTCTCGATTTCTCTGCGACTTGTCGCTGATCTGCCCAAACCGGCAAATTCATAAGCGAGTAAATCGCCCGGGCGGGCCGCCTGGGTAGGACGTTAAAACCACCTCTTTGGGGAGTCGAAGGGCCATGTTACATATGCACTTGCAGTTTGGTAGTCCCGCGGTGAAGGGCGAATCCGCGGACAAGGACCACCAGGGCTGGATCGAACTGAAATCGTGGGATCACTCGATCGTTCAGCCGCGTTCGGCAACCGCATCGACCGCTGGCGGTCACACGATGACGCGTTGCGAGCACGGCGACATGATCTTCACGAAGGAAATCGATTCGTCGAGCCCGCTGCTGTACCAGCACGCTTCGGGCGGTACCACGTTCGACGAAGTGACGGTCCATTTCTCGCGCGCGGACGGTGAAGGCAAGCGCGTGCAGTATCTGGAAGTCAAGCTCAAGTACGTGATCATCTCGAGCATCGCCCCGAGCGTTCGCGAGGAAGGTCTGCCCCTCGAGACGTTCTCGTTGAAGTACGCAGCCGTGCAGTGGAAGCAAACCCAGCAGAAGATCGGCGGCAACCAGGGCGGTAACACGCAAGGCGCCTGGAGCCTGACGAAGAACGACAAGACCTACGCGGTCTAAGGTCGGTTGCGGCAACGGGGCGCTTCGCGTCCCGTTGCCGTTTTCGCTGTCCACACCGGCCGATGAAACGATTCGAACCCAGTTTTCTCGACAAGCTGTTCGATGACGAACCGCACCTGCCGGCCTCGGCAGCGATGCGGCAATTGTCGCTGGACGAGCTCAAGAACACGGTCGCCCGCGACGTCGAGGCGATCCTCAACACCCGTATCGCCCATACCGAGAACGAGCTGGCCGCGCTGCCGGAGTGCCAGAAATCGGTGCTGACCTACGGGCTGAACGATTTCGCGGGGCTGAGCCTCGCGAGCCACTACGATCGCGCATTCATCTGCAAGTCGATCCAGCAGGCGATCGCGCGCCATGAGCCGCGCCTGCAGCAGGTGCAGGTGACGTTCGAGCTGAACGAGCAGGCCACCAACGCGCTCTATTTCGCGATCCAGGCACTGCTCGTCGTACACCCGGCCGAGGAGCCGGTGAGTTTCGACGCGATGCTGCAACCGTCGACGCTGCAATACTCGGTCACGCGCGCACGCGCCGCACGAATGCAGTAAATCAAGTCGCCGAGCGGGCCGGACCGCCCGGTGGTCAATCAGGTCCGGCAGGAAATATTGAGGTTCGGGGTCGTCGATGGAAGAATTGCTGCCGTATTACGAACGCGAATTATCGTTTTTGCGGCGCTATTCGCGAGATTTCGCCGAACGCTATCCGAAGATCGCCGCGCGTCTCGCGGTGTCGGGCGAGCACTGCGAGGATCCGCACGTCGAACGGATGATCGAGTCGTTCGCGCTGCTCGGCGCACGCATCAACAAGAAGCTCGACGACGACTACCCGGAATTCACCGAAGCGCTGCTGGAAGTGCTGTATCCGCACTACCTGCGGCCGTTCCCGTCGTGCTCGATCGCGCAGTTCACGCCGGCTTCGCCCGGCCAGCAGACCGAGCCGGTCGTGATCGATCGCGGCACCGAGCTGAAGAGCCGCCCGATCCGCGGCGTGCAATGCCGGTTCCGCACCGCCTACGACGTGACGCTCGCGCCGATCCGCATCTCGGAGGCGCGCTATACGCCGGTCGCGCTTGCGCCGAGCGCGACGGTGCTGCCGTCGAATGCGACGGGCGTGATCTCGATCACGTTCGAATCGCTCGCCGCGCAGCTCGATCTCGGCGCGCTGAAGCTGTCGACGCTGCGCGCGCATCTGCACGGCGAGCAGTCGTTCGTCGCCGCGCTGACCGACTGCCTGTTCGTCAACGTGCTCGGCGCGTATGTCGAGCCCGAACGCAACGGCCGCTGGACCGCGCTGCGCAAGCTGCCGATCGCGCAGGCCGGCTTCGCCGAGGACGACGCGCTGATCGACTACCCGGCGAAATCGCATCCCGCGTACCGGCTGCTCACCGAATACTTCGCGTTTCCCGACAAATTCGATTTCGTCGACTTCGACCTCGCGGCGATCGCACGCGCATCGGGCCGCTGCCAGCGCGCGACGCTGCATCTCGTGCTGCAGGACGTGCGCAGCGATTCGCATGTCGCGCGCCTGCTGGAGCTGCTGACGGCGAGCCATTTCCGGCTGTTCTGCACGCCGATCGTCAACCTGTTCCGCCAGCACGGCGAGCCGATCCGCATCACGCACCGCGCGGTGTCGTATCCGGTGATCGCCGAGGCGCGGCGCGCGTTCGCGTACGAGGTGTACTCGATCGACTCGGTGAAGCTCGTCCGGCAGCAGGCGCACGAGGAATCGGTGATCGAGTTCCGCCCGTTCTATTCGCTGCATCACGGCGAATCGGCGCGGATCGGCCATTACTGGTTCGCGCGCCGCAACGACTGGGTCGCGCAGAAGAGCCCCGGCTACGAAACCGAGATCTCGATCGTCGACATCGACTTCGAGCCGACGTCGCCGCAAACCGACACGCTGAGCCTCGACCTCACCTGCACGAACCGCGACCTGCCGGCGATGCTGGCGTTCGGCCTCGAGGGCGGCGACCTGTTCCAGGAAGGCGGCGCGCAGACGAGCGGCATCTCGATGCTGCGCCGCCCGACGCAGAGCGTGCGCTTCGAGCGCGGCCGCGCCGCGCACTGGCGGCTCGTGTCGCACCTCGCGCTCAACCACGTGTCGCTCGTCGCGCACGGCCTCGCGCCGCTGAAGGAAATGCTGACGCTGTACGACCTGCGACGCACGGCCGTGTCGATGCGCCAGATCGACGGCCTGGCCGGCGTCGAGCAGCGCGGCGCCGTGCAGTGGCTGCCCGGCAAGCCGTTCGCGACCTTCGTGCGCGGCATCGAGATCCGGCTGACGATCGACGAGGAACACTTCGTCGGCGCGAGCCTCGCATCGTTCGTGCGCGTGCTCGACAGCTTCTTCGGGCTGTACGTCCACCTCAACAGTTTCGTTCAATTGGTCGTCGTGTCGAAGCGCACCGGCGAGGAGATCATCCGATGCAAGCCCCGAACCGGCGAATCGATCCTGGCGTAGTCGACGCGCTGCTCGACGAGCCGCATCGCTTCGAGTTCTTCCAGGCGGTGCGCGTGCTTGAAGGGCTGTTCGCGCGGCAGGCGTCGGATGCGCCCGGCGCGTGGCGGCAGGGCGACGTCGTCGCGCAGCGCATCGCATTCCGCAACACGCTGTCGCTCGGCTTCCCGCCGAGCGAGATCGAAGGCGCGCGCTCGTTCGACGGCGACGGCGCGCCGCTGAACTCGGACGAGCAGCGCGGCGCCGCGCTGGCCGCCGGCGAGCTCGGCCGCGTCGAGCTGACGCCCGCGTTCTTCGGGCTGCTGGGCGGGCAGGGCGCGCTGCCGCTGCACTACACCGAACAGATCGTCGCGCGCGAGCACCTGAGGCGCGACCACGCGGCGCGCGCGTTCTTCGACGTGTTTTCGAACCGCGCGACCGCGCTGTTCTATGCGGCGTGGAAGAAATACCGGCTGCCGTTCCATTACGAACTCGATCGCGACGAGCGCTACCTGCCGCTGTTGCTCGCGATCGCGGGCGTGCCGAGCGACGAGGTGCGCGACAGTCTCGCGGCCGGGCCGGGCGGCGTGCTGGACGAAGCCGTGGCCGGCTACGCGCTCGCGGCGCGGCACCGGCCGATGTCGGCCGCCTACCTGCAGCGCACGCTGTCCGATTACTTCCGCGTGCCGGTGAAGATCGACCAGTTCGTCGGCAAGTGGTACGACGTGCCGCCCGACCAGCTGAGCGTGCTCGGCGAAGTCAATGCGGTGCTCGGTGCGACGGCGCTCGTCGGCGAGCGCGTGTGGCAGCGCGACATGCGCGCGCGGATCGTCGTCGGCCCGCTGTCCAAGCGCGATTACGAGGCGTTCCTGCCCGGCGGCGCGCACGCCGTCGCGCTCGAGCGGATGCTGACGCTGCTCGCCGGCGTCACGCTGGAGTACGAGGTGAAGCTCGTGCTCAAGCGCACGGAAGTCGGCGCGAGCGTGCTCGGCGCGGGTTCGCGGCTCGGCTGGGACGCGTTCCTGTGCACGCGCGACGCGCTCGAGGACCGCTCGGACGCCCGCTACGAACTGCACGTGATTCACTGACCCTAACAACAACACGCAATCGAACCTGAGATCGACGCCATGAGCACGCCTCTGAAGACCCTGATCACGAAACTGAACCCGCTGTGCCGCCACGCGACCGAGCGGGCGGCGAGCGCGTGCCTGGCGCGCGGCCATTACGAGGTCGATCTGGAGCACCTGTTCCTCGCGTTGCTCGACGAAGCAACGGGCGACCTGCCGCTCGCATTGCGCGCGAGCCGCGTCGATCCGCATGCGCTGCATGCCGATCTCGAACGCGAGCTCACGCGCCTGAAGACGGGCAACACGCGCACGCCGGTGTTCTCCGTGCACCTGATCGCGCTGTTCGAGCAGGCGTGGCTGATCGCGTCGCTCGATTCGCAGCTCGGGCGCATCCGGTCGGGGCATCTGCTGCTCGCACTGCTGACCGCGCCGGATCTCGCGCAGTTCGCGCAACGGATGTCGTCGCGGTTCGCGGAAATGAACGTGACGGACCTGAAGCACAAGTTCGACGAAATCATGGCCGGCTCGAGCGAAGCCGAGCCGCGCCAGGCTGACGACGAGGGCAGCGACGCCGCGCCGGCCGCCGATGGCCTTGCACCCGCGGCCGGTCCGTCGAAGACGCCCGCGCTCGACACGTACACGACCAACCTCACGCAGCGCGCGCGCGACGGCAAGATCGATCCGGTGATCGGCCGCGAAGCCGAGATCCGCCAGGCGATCGACATCCTGATGCGCCGCCGCCAGAACAACCCGATCATGACCGGGGAGGCCGGCGTCGGCAAAACGGCGGTCGTCGAAGGGCTCGCGCTGCGGATCGCGGCCGACGACGTGCCGCCGCCGTTGCGCGGCGTGGCGTTGCACGTGCTCGACATGGGGCTGCTGCAGGCCGGCGCGAGCGTGAAGGGCGAGTTCGAGAACCGGCTGAAGAGCGTGATCGACGAGGTGAAGAAGAGTGCGCACCCGATCATCCTGTTCATCGACGAGGCGCACACGATCATCGGCGCGGGCGGCCAGGCCGGCCAGAACGACGCGGCCAACCTGTTGAAGCCGGCGCTCGCGCGCGGCGAGCTGCGCACGATCGCCGCGACGACGTGGAGCGAATACAAGAAGTACTTCGAGAAGGATGCGGCGCTCGCGCGGCGCTTCCAGGTCGTGAAGGTCGAGGAGCCGAGCGAGCCGCTGGCCGCCGCGATGCTGCGCGGGATGTCGGGCCTGATGGAGAAGCACTTCAACGTGCGGATTCTCGACGATGCGATCACCGAGGCCGTGCGCCTGTCGCACCGCTACATCAGCGGCCGCCAGCTGCCGGACAAGGCGATCAGCGTGCTCGACACTGCGTGCGCGAAGGTCGCGCTCGCGCACAGCGCGACGCCGGCGGCGATCGACGATACGAAGAAGCGCATCGAGCGCATCGATGCGGAAATCGCGTCGCTGGAGCGCGAGGCGGCGGGCGGCGCGGCGCACGACGAGCGGCTCGGCGAGCTGCGCGGCGCGCGCGGCACGGCGCTCGAACAACTGGCGAAGGACGAAGCACGCTACGAGGCCGAGCGCGTGATCGTCGCCGAGATCACCGAGCTGCGCGACGCGCTCGACAAGGCGCGCGGCCCGTCGGAAGACGGCCAGCCGGTCGACGTGCAGGCCACGCGCGACAAGCTCTCCGAACGCGTCGCCGCGCTGCATGCGCTGCAGGGCGGCGAGCCGATGGTGCCGCTGCAGGTCGACGGCCACGTCGTCGCCGAGATCGTCGCCGCGTGGACGGGCATTCCGCTCGGCCGGATGGTGAAGGACGAGATCGACACCGTGCTGAACCTGCAGCCGCTGCTGACCGCGCGCGTGATCGGCCAGGATCACGCGCTGGAGGCGATCGCGCAGCGCGTGCGCACCGCGACCGCGAACCTCGAGGATCCGAACAAGCCGCGCGGCGTGTTCATGTTCGTCGGGCCGTCGGGCGTCGGCAAGACCGAGACGGCGCTGGCGCTGGCCGACATCCTGTACGGCGGCGAGCGCAAGATGGTCACGATCAACATGAGCGAGTACCAGGAAGCGCACAGCGTGTCGGGCCTGAAGGGCTCGCCGCCCGGCTACGTCGGTTACGGCGAGGGCGGCGTGCTGACCGAGGCCGTGCGCCGCAACCCGTATTCCGTCGTGCTGCTCGACGAGGTCGAGAAGGCGCACCCGGACGTGCTCGAGATGTTCTTCCAGGTGTTCGACAAGGGCACGATGGACGATGCGGAAGGGCGCGAGATCGACTTCCGCAACACGCTGATCATCCTGACGTCGAACGTCGGCTCGGCTGCGGTGATGCAGGCGTGCCTGAACAAGCCGGCCGAGGAACTGCCCGATCCGGACGCGCTCGCCGAAACGCTGCGTCCGCAGCTGTACAAGACCTTCAAGCCGGCGTTCCTCGGCCGGATGAAGGTCGTGCCGTACTATCCGATTTCCGACGACGTGCTGGCCGAGATCATCGAGCTGAAGCTCGAGCGCATCCGCCGCCGGATCGACGCGAACCACAAGGCCGCGTTCGAGTGGGACGAATCGCTCGTCGACGCGGTGCTCGCGCGTTGCACCGAGGTCGATTCGGGCGCCCGCAACGTCGACCACATCCTGAACGGCACGCTGCTGCCGGAGATCGCGGGCCACGTGCTCGGCCGGATCGCCGACGGCGCGGCCATCGCGCGCATCGCGGTGCGTGCGGACGAGGCCGGCGAATTCGCGTACACCGTCGAATGAGCGCGGCCGCGCAACCCGCATTGATGAACTGACCGAACCATGCCGATCAATCTCCCCGAGCTGCTGACGCCGATCAGCGACGCGTCGCCCAGCGGCGACGACCTGCTGTTTTCGAACGAATTCGACGCGATCCAGGACGCGCGGCGCTACGACGATCCGACGCTCGACCAGGGCGAATGGGTGACCGAGATCAAGGAGGCCGACTGGGGCTTCGTCGTCGATCATGCGGGCGAGCTGCTGCGCACGCGCACGAAGGACCTGCGGCTTGCCGTATGGCTGACCGAGGCGCTCGCGCTCGAGGACGGCATCACGGGCCTCACCGAAGGCTATGCGCTGCTCGAGGGCCTGTGCCGCGACTTCTGGGACACCTTCCACCCGCTGCCCGAGGACGACGACATCGAGCACCGGCTCGGCAACGTCGCGTGGCTCTCCGGCCGCACGGCCGAGCTGCTGCGCGCGGTGCCGCTGACGGACGGCGCATCGAATGCATTCAGCACGCTCGACTGGGAAGTCGCGCAGCACGTCGCGCAGTCGATCAAGCGCGATCCCGAACACGCGGACGACATCGCGCGCGGCAAGCCGTCGATCGAGCAGATCGATGCGTCGCGGCGCGTGACGTCGATCGCGTTCTACACGGCGTTGCTGGCGAACCTGAAGGCGTTCGAATTCGCGCTCGATGCGTTCGAGGAGCGGCTCGTCGAGCGCGCCGGCGATTCGGCGCCGAGCTTCCGGCAGGCGCGCGACGCGTTCGAGACCGTGTACCGGCTCGCCGAGCGCTTTGCGCGCGAACAGGGCTATACGGGCAGCGCACCGCACACGCAGGCGCCGCCGCAGGCCCAGTCAGAACGCATCGAGCCGGTGTTCGGCCAGCCGATCCAGACCGAGGAGACTCACGTGCAGCAGCAGACCGCTTCGCGTCCTCCGGTGACGCAGATGATCGCCGGCATCCAGAACCGTGCGCAGGCCGTCGACCAGTTGCGTGCGGTGGCGCGCTATTTCCGTCAGACCGAGCCGCACAGCCCGGTCGCGTATCTCGCCGACAAGGCGGCCGAATGGGCCGACATGCCGCTGCACAAGTGGCTCGAGAGCGTCGTGAAGGACGACGGCTCGCTGTCGCACATTCGCGAGCTGCTGGGGGTGAGGCCTGACGAGCAGGCGTAAACGCAGGACGGGCGGCGCATTGCTGCCGCCGCCCGTCGTGTGCCGTGCCGTGCCCGCTTCGCCATAGCACGAGCGGCCGGCCGGTTTCCCGTTACTGCCCCACCCGGAACTCGATCCGCCGATTCCTCGCCCTGCCATCTGCCGTATCGTTCGGCGCGATCGGCTGATCCGGCCCGACCCCCGTCGTCGTCATCTGCTGCGGCGGGATGCCCTTCGTGATCAGATACCCCTTCACCGCATCCGCGCGCGCCTGGCTCAGCGCGATGTTCGACGTCCGGTTCCCCGAATTGTCGGTGTGGCCGATGATGTCGACCGTGCGGTTCTGCATCTTCGCGAGCGCGGCCGCCATCTGGTCGAGGATCAGCTTGCCCTGCGGCGTCAGCGTCGCGCTGCCGGTCTCGAACTCGATCGTCCGGTTCGCCAGCGTCTGGTCGAGCACGCCCTGTTCGGACGCCGACACGCGCAGCCCGTTCTTGATCGTATACGTCGGGTTCAGCGTGTTCGCCATGTCGCTCGCGAGCTGCTGGCGCTGCGCCTCGTTGTGCACCTCGCCCTTCATCTCGATCTGCGTCCCGTTGATCTTCAACTGGCCCTTGCTGATCTGCTTGAGCTGCGCGCCGAGCAGCTTCTGCACGTTCGCGCTCCAGTTCGGCGGCGTCGCGACGTCGCCCACCTCGATCTGGTCGACGACGTTCGTCGCGCCGTAGGTGTCGCGCAGCTTCTGCAGCACGGCGGCCTTGGTCGCCTCGTCGGGCACCTTGCCGCCGACCACCACCTGGCCGGGCGTTGCGTTCGCGGGCGGCGGCGCGATCGTGCCGGCGGTGCCGTGCACCATCGTGCCCGACGCACCGGCGGCGTTCGGGTTCGCCTGCGGCAGCGCGGTCGTCGCGACCGTACCGTTGCCGACCGGCGTGACGGTCGCGCCCGTGTTCTGCGCGAACGCCGCGCCGCTCGCGACGAGGCCGGCGGCGAACAGCGCGGCGAGGGCGGGCGAGACGGCGAACGACGAGCGCGTGCGCCGGACCTGAATCGTGCGATGCATGCCGTCAGCCTCCGATGAACGCTTCGCGGAACGCGTCGATGGCGACGCGCAGCGAGAGTTGCGGTTGGTCGAGGTAGCTGACGAGCTTGCTGATCTGGTGATCGTTTTGCGCATGGGCGTCGATCCACTCGGGATCGTCGATGTCGATGTTGTGGGCGGCGTAGGTCTGCGGGTCGACGACGCTCAACAGCGTCTTCGCCGACGCGCCGTTGAAGCCGATGATCAGCCGTTCGCGTTCGGCGATCGTGCCGATGAAGATCGCGAGCTCGAAGTCGGCCTGCGCGACGAACGGCGCGATCAGCTCGAGCCAGAACGCGGCGACGAGGCTGCGGTAGAACGGATCGACCGGCAGCGGCAGCGTGAGGCCGCGTTCGATGTGCGACGAGCCGCTCTGCATCACCGGCCGCAGCAGCGAGCCGAGCGCGAGCATCGCGCCGCGCAGCCGCACCGGATGACCGCTTTCGAGCAGCATCTCCTGCAGGCCGTGCAGCGACTGGTGTTCGACGAAATCGTTGAAGGTGCCGTCATGCGACGTGCCGGGGCCGCCGATGTCGATCGGCACCTGCGTGTCGCCGAGCGCCTGCAGCGCGCCGGGCGGCTCGTCCTTGCCGAGCAGCGGCGGGATCTGCGCGGCGACGCGCGACCACAGCCGCGCGAACGCGAGCGGGCTGCGCGCGAGGAACGCGAGCGGCCGGTCGACCTCCAGCGCGGTGGCGCCGAGGAACGGGAAGCGGCGCATCGACACGTCATGGCTCGCGACCATGTGGCCCGCGATCGCGAGCTTGCTGCGCGAACCGAGGAACGCGAAATGCATCGGCTTCGCGTCCTCGTAGACGATCTTCCAGCGCGGATCTTCCGCGAGCAGCTCGAGCGCCTGCGCGATCCAGCGATCGAGCGTCTGCAGCAGCTGCGGATTGTGCGCGCTCTTCACGAAGTCGCCGCGCGACGGAATCTTGCCGAAGTAGGCGATTTGCGCCTGTACGGTTTGCGTCATTGCGCCCTCTGTGCATTCGTTGCGTTGGCGGCCGCGACGGCCGGCGCGGCGCCCGGCGTGCCGGTGCCGGCTTGCGTCGCGTTCTGCGCGGCGCCCGCGCTCGCGTCGGCGACCGACGACGGCAGCTGCAGGCCGCGCAGGCTCTGCTGCTGCGGCTGGTCGCCGCCGCCGGCCGACGGTTGCGACGTGCTGATGATGCGCATCGTCACCGACACGTTCACGCTGCCCTGTGCCCACGTCAGGTCGAAGGTGCCGTCCGGACGGCGCTTGCGCTGCGCCGAGTTGATCAGCTTCTCGAGACCGTAGCGGCCCGGCTCGTTGACGAGCTGCACCGTACGGCCGTCGAAGGTCGTCGCGGACAGCGTCGCGCCCGGCGAGCCCTGCGGGTTCGGCCACACGAAGTTGGTCCACTGCGGTGGCGTGTTGCGGTAACGCAGCTGCTGGCCGTCGATCGCGATCGTGTATTCCGTCGTGCCCGTGCTCGGTTGCGGCAGGATCTGGAACACGGTCTGCGGCTCGGCCGACGCGGCCGCGCTGCCGGCGGCGCCGCCCGCGAGCGGCGCGACCCAGCGGGCGAAGCCGTTCGTGAAGTCCGGCGTGAGCCCGATGCCCATGTCGCCCCACGTGCGGGCGGCGAGCGTGTCGCCGCGGCGCACCGCGAGCGGCCCGAGCGTCGTGCCGACGAACTTCGCGATCGAGCCGTCCGGACCGAACACCTGCGCGATCTCGCCGGCGCCGGCCTCGACCTTCGCGTTCGCCGCGAACGGGTACTTGGTCGCGAGCGAGCTCTGGAACGGCTGGTAGACCTGCGCGTTCCACACCTTGTTGACTTCGGCGCTGGCCGGCTGGATCACGACCGCGAACGCCTGCATCAGCGGCCGCACCAGCAGCGGACGCAGCGACTTGCGTTGCGAATCGGTCAGGCCCGTCAGCATCTGCTCGTCGACGAGCTTCAGCGAATCGGCGAGTTCCGAGCCGCTGCCGTCGAGCGTCTGCTGCATCAGCTGGCGCGCGCCCGGCCCCGGGTCGCCCTGGTTCTTGATCACGTTGAAGCGGGTACGGACCTTCGACAGCGACTCCATGTAGCCCTTCAGCATCGACGTGCCGTCATGCGTCGCGACGATCCGCGCGAGCCCGACGAACTCCTGGCCGATCGGCCCCATCGGCACCTCGGCCGGATTGCCGTTGATGTCGATGTTGGCTGCCGCCATCTGGCCGGCCTGCGAGCGCGTGAACAGTTGCTTGACCCAGTTCACGACGCCCGTCTGCGCCTTCTTGATCGTCACGTTCGCGAGCGACGGGTTGTCCCACGACGTCTGGTCGTACGCGGTCTCGAGGATCTTGCGGATCGGCGAATCCTGCGGGTCGCCCAGGCGGTTCATCCCGTCGACGGCCTGGCCGAAGCTCGTGAAGCCCTGTACCGCAATGCCCTGCATGAACTTCTGCCAGTGCTGCGCGTACTCGGTCTTGTACATGCCGACGAGCGTCTTCTGGATCTGCTCGGGGCTGCCCTCGAGCGTCAGGTCGTCCTGCGTCGACGTGTTGAGCACCCAGTCCTTCGCCTGCAGTTCCTTGGTCGCCGCATCGCGGATCGCCGGCTGCACGTAGTCGAACCACGCTTCACGCGTGAACGTGCCCGGAATCGCGTAGCTGCCCGCCACGAGCCCCTGGTTGCCGTCGCCGACGATGCGCGCGATGGTCATCGGCGCGAAGCGGGTCGACGCGCGGGCCTTGATTTCCTCGTACACGCGCTGGCGCGCCGGCATGCCGCGTACCACGCGGCGCAGGTTCTCGCGGGTCTGGTCGACGAGCGCGAGATTCGCGTCGATCATCGGCCAGTCGTCGTCGTTCACGCGCGACAGGTAGAACGAGATCATGCGCTCGGCGCTCCGGATCATCTCGTCGCGCGGCATGTTGCCCCGATTCGTCTCGAGCCAGCCTCGCCAGAAGCGGGCGAGCTGGTCGGTCAGGTGCGCCTGTTCGACGTGCCGCTTGTCGGACAGCATCAGGTAGGTCTTCAGCGCGTTGTACGCGTCCTGCACGTTGGTCGGCGACGCGTCGCTGTAGAGGCCGCCCTGCGGCGCGGCGGGCTGCTGCGGGGCGGCGGCCGGCGCGGCGCCCGACGCGGCCGGCACGGCGCCGGCCTGCGGCGCAGCGCCTGCCGCATTCGTCGACACCG
Source organism: Burkholderia sp. AU28863 (assembly GCF_002223195.1). Classification (NCBI taxonomy): domain Bacteria; kingdom Pseudomonadati; phylum Pseudomonadota; class Betaproteobacteria; order Burkholderiales; family Burkholderiaceae; genus Burkholderia; species Burkholderia sp. AU28863. The sequence goes on from NZ_NKFE01000002.1 coordinate 128,180, forward strand.
GCATCGTGCCGCCCTGCACGGCGCCCGATTCCGGCGGGCGCGTCATCGGCACCAGCTGCTCGGGGTGCGCGTTCACGTCCTTCATGAACGACGCGAGGTTCTGCGACACGGGAGCCAGCAGGATCTGGCGCACGCCGTTGTAGTACTCGGTCAGCAGGTGCTGCTCGAGACGGTCGCCCTGGTACAGGCCGAGCGACACCGACAGCGGCTTGTCGCGGCGGAACTGTTCGAGTTGCTCGATCCGGTCCTCGAGGATGTCCATCGCCTGCAGGCGCGACTGCAGGTCGTTGCGGCCCTGCTGCAGGCGCGTGACGTTGTCGAGGTCGGCCTGCACGTTCGACACGAGCTGCTGGTTGCCGATCGTCGACCAGGTCCAGCCGCCCAGCGCGAGCGCGAGCGCCGCGACGAAGCCGAAGAAGGTCGCGTAGCGCAGCCGCGTCTTGGTCGGGCTCGCGAACTGGCGCACCGTCTGGCGGTCCGCGAAGATCACCTTCGAGAACAGGTCGCGCAGGAAGAAGCCGTTCTTCGAGAACGCGCTGTGCGGTTTCGGCAGCGCGCTCCCGTCGAGGCCGAAGCGGTGCGCGATGCGCTGCGCGGCCGCGCTGTTGGTTTCGCCTTCCTGCAGCGCGCTGGTGAAGTAGAAGCCACGGAAGATCGGCTTGTACTGGAACGGGTTGTTCTCGAACAGCGTCGCGAGGAACGCGCGCAGCGACGGCTTGATCGTCGAGAATTCGAGCGGGAAGCTCAGCTGGCCCGGCGACAGCTGGTTGCCGCGCGACAGCGACAGCTGCGCGACGCTGATTTCCTTCAGCCCTTCGTAGAGTTCCTCGAAGTGCGTGTCGAACTGCGCGACGACGTCGCGCTTGTCGTCGGGCTCGTAGGGCAGGGTGGCGCCCCACACGCGGTCGTACTCGTGCTTGTCGCTGCTGCTGAAGAATTCGGTGAAGCCGGTGATCAGGTCGGCCTTCGTGAACATCACGTAGACCGGCGCGAACACTTCGAGCTTTTCCGTCAGCTCCTGAACGCGCTGACGAAGGTTTTTCGCGAGGTTGATCGCGAATTCGGGGCGGTTGCCGGTGAGTTCGGCGATGCTGGCCGTGACGATGATGCCGTTGATCGGCGCCTTCGGACGGTAGCGCTTGAGCAGCCCGAGGAAGCCGAGCCACTCGCTGCGGTCTTCCTCGTGCACCGAATAGCGGCCGGCCGTGTCGAGCAGGATCCCTTCGGTCGTGAAGAACCAGTCGCAGTTGCGCGTGCCGCCGATGCCGTGGATCACGGCGCTGTTCTTGTCCGCGAACGGGAATTGCAGGCCGGAATTGAGCACGGCGCTGCTCTTGCCCGCGGCCGGGTTGCCGATCACGATGTACCACGGCAGTTCGTACAGCGCGGAGCCGCCCGACACCTGGCCGATCTTCGACGTCTTGATCGTCTTCACCGCGTCCGACAGGCGCGTGCGCAGCACGTCGAGGTCGGCCGTCTTCGCGTCCGGCGCGAGCGCGGCGGCGGCCGGCGCGGCGATCTTGCCGGTTTCCGCCTGTTCTTCCAGCACCTGGCCGAGCTGCTGGTTCGCGCGCTTCACGCGCCAGCGGCGCCACAGCGCGACGACGAGCCACAGCGCGAGGACCGCTGCGAATGCGATCGCCGCCCACAGGAGCGGCAGCTGCAGCATGTCGGCGACGATGAACAGAATGGCCGCTAGCGCGACGATCCCGACGATCGAGAGCGTACGCGGATGAGTCAGCACGTTGAGGATGCGTTGCATAGGACGTTCAGGTTCCGGTGCGATTCGATGAGGCGACGCAGGCGCGCCGAGCGGCAAGGGTGGCGCCGCGATGTGTCGCCATGCTGTCAAACGGGATGAAGGAGGCTGGCATCAATGCGCTCGCGGCATCGGAGAAGGCGCGCGCATTAACGAAAGGACGCTGTGAGATTTAAAACGGAAGCGGCGGCCGGAAAAAATCGCGCACCGGAATGCCCGATTGTTTGCGCCGCCCAAATCGTTTCCTGCCGGGTGATTAAAAAGCCCCATGCCGCCCTCATTATTTCTTGTCCGGCAGCCCTGACTAGCTGCCGCGTCCCAGTTTAAAACCGGGTTTATGGTATTCCACGTGCCCGAGATCCATCATTTTCCATCGGCCGCCCCAGGTCAGGCCGACTTGCTCGGCGACCTGGCCGTACAACTGGTAGCCGCGCATCGCCCACGGATCTTTCTCGGAAATGACCAGCTTGCCGTCGCGCAGGAATGCGTTGTCGGCCGCCAGCCCGAACTGGTGATAACTCTGGAACGCCGCCGCATTGGTCACGTTCGTGCCCATCTGCGCGAGCCGGTTCTGTCGTTCCGGGCTCCGGTAGCCTTCCAGCAGCGCCATTTCATAACCATGTTGTTCGTGCATGATCTTGTAGACCAGCAGCAAACGCGTCCGGAAATCCGGGTCCAGCAGGTTCCAGTCGCGGCTTGCGTCCTTCAGCGCCGGGCGGACCTGCTCGACTTCCTTCGTGGCAAAGACTTCCGGCGGCAACGGCGGCGGCGGCACGAGTTGTTCGCCCTGCAACAGCGCGGCGATCTTCTCGTCGGGCACGCGCGCCGTGTCGTCGTACTGAAATAATTGCCGACCGCGTAACGCAATGGCCACCAATGGCGGCGTCGCAAGAATACCTGCCGACACCATAATCATCAAGCGCCGCCGAACCAGTAAATTTTGCACGTCGCTTAATGCGCCGCGCGTCACGGTTGCCGATTTAACAATCTGACTCCGCGCGCGGGCGGCGCGATCGTTCGCCCGGCGCGTCAGGCGGCCGTGAAGCTGGGCGACCGATTCGAAAACGCTCGCGCGGATACCCGGTAAAAGCAACAGTGCCGCAACCGCGACGGCTAGGGCGAAATAGGCGACGAGTGCGACGGCAATCAAAGAAATCCCCGGAAATTGGAATTGATTGTGTTTTGCAATGCTTGCTCTTAGAATCAGGCTGCTTCAAGAGGCCGGGCTATATTATCGCGGTGAATTAAACCAGGATTCAATGAGACGCTGAATGAGTGCGCCGGAAAATTCAAATTCGAAAACTCCGCCCAGCCTGCTGTCCGATACTAAACCGGCAGGGGAGGGAGGACCTCGGCAGTCGCGCATTCTCGCGGATCTGGAAGGGCGTGTCACGCCGCCCGCCGAGCCGCCGCGCCGTTCGCTGAAGGCGCCGATCGCCGCCGTCGTGGCGTTGGTCGTGGCCGTCGGCGGTTGGGGCGCGTGGCGCATGCAGCAGTCGTCGGGCGAGCGGCCTGCCGCGATCGCGGCCGCGACGGAACCATCGGCGGCTGCGCCGGCCAAGGCCGCACCGGCCAGCGGCGCCGCCGCGCAGGTCGCGCAGAATGGCGCGTCCGCTGCACCGGCCGCGCAACCGGCCACGATCGTCAACGACGATTCGGCGTCCCAGACCGTTGCATCCGCATCGGCGTCCGGCGCATCCGCTTCCGCCGCGGACAACAGCCGCCTGTCGCGCGCGCTCGCCAACGGCGCCGACGAGGGTTCGGGCGCGGCGGCCACGGCCGGCGTCGCCGCAACTGCGGCCGCAGCAGCAGCGGCGACGACCAAGACGGCGAAGGCCGACGCGTCGAAGGGCACGAAGGTCGCGGCCCACGGCAAGACCGACACGAAAACCGATGCGAAGGCCGAAGCCCGCAAGCATCGCAAGGAACAGCAGGCCGAGCTCGCGCAGGCGAAGAAGCGCCGCGAAACGGCGCCGACCCGAACCGCGAAGGCGGGCGCGAAGGACGATCCGGATGCCGATCTGCTCGCCGCGCTCGTCGCGCGCACGAAGCCGGCCGACAAGAAACTCGCCGCTCAGAAGGCGCAGGCCGTGCCCACCAAGACGGCGGCGACCGGCGGCGCGCTGGCGTCGCGCGTGAAGGAGTGCTCGGAGCGCGGTTTCTTCGAGGATCAGCTGTGCCGCTGGCGCGTGTGCGACGGCCACTGGGGCAAGGACCCTGCGTGCCCGAGCGCCGCGCAGTCGGAGACGCGGCAGTAACGCGTGTCGCGCACGCCCCGGCGTCTTCCCTGTCAGCGCCGCCCATTGGGCGGCGCGTTGTTTTCGGAGGCACGGAGAAGCTGCCGGTATGATGCCGCATGACGCTGTCACGAACGCGTCACACCCGTCGGGCATACGTTTCCTTTCTTTTCCCGGCGCGGGCCCGCGACCCGCGATGTGCGGCGCGCCGCGCGCCGCATCACCTTCGACACGATGGACCTGATCGTACAGACTTACGGCGCCGATACGTCCGGCATGGTGTGCGGATTCCGCTTCGTTCCGGGCGGCGCCGGCGCGATGCTCGATGCCGACGCGGCCGCCGCGTGGCTGCGCACGTGCCGCGAGCACGGCGCGGCCGCATCGGGCGATTTCGTCTGGCTGCATTTCAATCTCGCGCACGGCGCGAGCGAGCGCTGGATGCGCACGCATCTCGGGCTGCCCGACAGCTTCTTCGAATTCCTGCACGAAGGCTCGCGCTCGACGCGCATCGAGCAGGAGGACGGCGCGTTGCGCGCGATCGTCAACGACGTGATGTTCAACCTCGAACTCACGCCGTCGGAGATCGCGACGCTGTTCGTCCACGTCGAGCGGCGCATCATGGTGACCGCGCGGCTCAAGCCGCTGCGCTCGGTCGACACGCTGCGCGCGTCCGTGCGCGACGGCGAGCGATTCCGCTCGCCCGCGGAGCTGCTCGTGCATCTGCTGCGCGATCAGGCCGACCTGCTGATCCAGATCATGCGGCGCACGAGCATCGACGTCGATCGCATCGAGGATCGCTTCCTGTCGCAGCGGCTCACGTCGAGCCGCATCGAGCTCGGCGCGATGCGCCGCACGCTCACGCGGCTGCAGCGCATGCTCGCGCCGGAACCCGGCTCGATCTTCCGGCTGCTCGCGAAGCCGCCCGCGTGGCTGCACACGGAAGACGTGCAAGAGCTGCGCGAGTCGACCGAGGAATTCTCGCTGGTGCTCGCCGATCTGGCGGGGCTCAACGAGCGGATCAAGCTGCTGCAGGAAGAGATCGGTTCGCGCCTCGACGAGCAGAACAACCGGACGCTGTTCACGCTGACGCTCGTCACCGTGATCGCGCTGCCGATCAACATCGTCGCGGGCTTCTTCGGGATGAACGTCGGCGGCGTGCCGTTCTCGGAGAACAAGCACGGTTTCTGGCTGATGGTGCTGCTCGTTGCCGGCTTCACCGCGCTGGCCGCGTGGTGGGCGTTCCGACGCCGCGACGATCGCTAGCGCCGCATCGGGCGACGCATCAACGCATCAACGCAGCAGCGCGATCGCGCGTTCGCCGATCACCATCCCGAGCAGGCCGACGAGCGCGACGAGCGGCGGGGCCGGCGAGCGTACGTGCAGCAGCGCGTACAACACGCCGACGCCGATGCCCACCGCGAGCGAGGTCACGTAATCCATCATGGCGGTCTCCCGTAGGTTCGGTGTCAGGGCTTGAGGATGACGCGCTCGCGCGCACCGGCCAGCACCGCGCGATACGCGTCGTGCGCACGCTCGAGCGGATACACGTAGTCGTCGCCGATCGGAAACGGGCGCAGCGTGCCATTGCCGAAGCCGGGCGCGAGCGTGTCGAGGATCTGCGCGACCGCGGCCGCGCCGAGCTGCAGCGAATCGATGCCCACGAACGTATGCTGGCCGCGATAGAACGAGAAGATGTCGAACGGCACGCTGCGCTCGATCGTCGAGATGAAGATCTGCCGCGCGCCGATCGCCATCGACGCGTTCGCCGCTTCGAAATACGGGCTGCCGACCGTGTTGTAGACGACGTCCGCGCCGTGGCCGCCGGTCAACTCGCGCACCGCGTCGGCCACCGTCCGGCTCGACGCGTCGATCATGTGGACGTCGCCCGACGCGTGGCCGCGATAGTCGCCGGGCCCGCGCTCGACGCCGATCACGGTCGCGCCGCGCGCGCTGGCGAGCTGGATCGCGGCCTGACCGACCTTGCCGTTCGCGCCGAACACGAGCACGACGTCGTCGGCCGTCGGCATGCCGGCCCGGCGCAAGCCTTCGTACGCGGTGACGAACGGCACGCCGACGCCGGCCGCCTCGTCGAGCGTCAGCACGCCCGGCTTGCGGCGCACGTGCGCGGCGTCCAGCACGAGCCATTCCGCATGCGAACCGTCGCGCCCGACGCCGAGATCGCCGCCCGAGCCCCACACCGGCGCGCCGATCCAGTCGTCGGGGCCGCTGCGCACGATGCCCGCCCAGTCGCGCCCGGGCGTGCGCGGCCACACCGCGTGCGGCATGCGGCCGAGCGCGGCCTTCACGTCACTCGGGTTCACGCCGGCCGCGCGCACCTCGATCAGCATCTGGCCGTCGGCCGGTACGGGCGGGGCGATGTCCCGGACCCGCGCATCGAGCGACTCGATGTCGGCGGCGGGGGTGTCGAAGCGGATGCTGCGCATGATGATCTCCGTGAAGTGGCGGCCGCCCGGCCCGGCGGGCCGGCGCGTGCGGCGGATGAAACCGGTGAATGCAGTCTAGTGGGCCCGATTTGACGCGGAAACGTGCAAAGGCGGATGATAGTTTTGCGTTTTCCGCATAGCCAACGCCACAGGCTCCGAATGGACGACTTCCTTTCCCCGCACCTTGCGCTGTTCGTCGACGTGGTCGACCAGCAGAGCTTCTCCGCGGCCGCGCGCCGGCTCGGCGTCGCCGCGTCGTCGGTCACGCGGCGCATCGACCGGCTCGAGACGCAGCTCGGCATCCGCCTCCTGCATCGCACCACGCACGCGTTGCGGCCGACCGAGGCCGGGCAACTGCTGTACGGGCGCGCGACACGCATGCTGGCCGAGCTGCGCGGATTGCAGGAAGACCTGCACAGTCAGCACGACGAACCGGGCGGGCTGCTGCGCATCGACTGTCCGGCGCCTTTCGGCCGGCGGCACCTGATGGCCGCGCTGGCCGCGTTCATGCAGCGCCATCCGGCGCTGCAGGTCGATCTCGTGCTGACCGACAGCATGGTCGACCTGCAGGGCGCGCGCCTGGGCTCCGACGTCGATCTCGCGGTGCGCATCGGCCCGCTCGAGGACACGCGTTTCGTCGCGACGGTGCTGGCGCCGCAGCGGCGCGTGCTGTGCGCGAGCGCGGCCTACCTCGCCCGCCGCGGCGAGCCCGCATCGCCCGACGCGCTCGCCGGCCACGACTGTCTCGCGTGGCATGGCGCGCCGCCGCCCGGCGCATGGCGCTTCGGCGAGCGCCGTCACGCGCCGGCGCAGCCGCGGTTTCGCAGCAATCATTCGGAAGCGTTGCTCGAGGCGGCGATCGACGGGCTCGGTCTCGCGCACCTGCCAACCTGGCTCGTGGCGGACGCGCTGCGCGACGGACGGTTGCGCGCGCTGTTGCCGCAGTACGCGGCGGCGCCCGAGGCGGCGACGATTCACGTGCTGCGCCAGCAGCCGCGCGGCAGTGCGCGCACGTCGCGGCTCGTCGCGTTCCTCGCCACGTGGTTCGCGCAGCCGGCGTGGGATGCCGCGTGGGCGTGACGGCCGGCGAACGCCGTGCCGCATGAAAAAAGGGCCTCGCATGCGAGGCCCGTCAACAGGTCGGAGAAACCGGTACGCCGGCCGGCGCCGCGGGTCGCGCGGCACCGGCCGGAGCCGCACCGTTACTGCGTCACTACCTTGCGCGGCTTGAAGAGGCCCTGGTATTGCCGTGCCGGGCGTTCCTTCGTCACCGGTTCGATGCCGCCGAAGGTCGGCGTCTGGCGCAGCTTCATCGCGGCGGGCGAAGCGACCGAGCCGATCGACGTCGAGCGCGAGGCCGGCGCGAGGTTGTTCGCGACCAGCAGCGCCGCTTCGCTCTTCAGGTTCTCCAGCAGCACCGGATCGGTCGAGCTGTTCACCTGCGTCAGCAGCCCGCTCCAGGCCGCGTCGCTGTAGTTCACGACGTAGTAGTCGAGACCGCTCGGGTCGGCGACCACGCCCGTGCAGCCGTCGATCCGCGTCTGCGCCTGCGTATCCTTCAGCGCGAGCGTCGTGCGTTTCGCGAGGCCCTGGCCGTACGCGAGCGTGATCGGCACCGTCCACTGCAGGCCCGGATACGCGTTCTTGTTCGGGAACGGCTGCTGTTTCAGCGTGACGATCGTCTGGTTCTTCGTCATGTCGCACTGCGTGTCGAGCGAGATCAGCGGCACGCCGGTCTGACGCACGTAGCTGTCGCCGATCGGGCCGACCGACTGGCCGCTCTCCTTCGACAGCGCGTCCCACAGACGCTTCGGCGTCCCGTTGCCGAACGAGTAGTCGACCAGGTATTGCTGCAGGCCCTTGCGGAGCGTCTGCTCGCCGAGATAGTTCTCGAGCGTCTTCAGCACGTGGCCGCCCTTGTCGTACGTGAACGCGCTCGCGCTCAGCACGAAGTCGTTCGACGCCCAGTCGTTGAAGTTCGGCGCGACCGGGAACGCGTTCGGGCCGATGTCACGATTGATCACGCGATACTTGTTCTTCACCTGGTCGAGCCAGCTGAACTCGTCGGGGAAGAACTGGATCGTCGTCTTCGTCTCGAAGAACGTCGCGAACGATTCGTTGAGCCACACGTTGTCCCACCAGTCGGTCGTCACGAGATCGCCGAACCACTGGTGCGCCACTTCGTGCGTCAGCACCTCGTTGCCGTAGCGCGACATCGGCTGGCCCGGCTGCGGCAGGATGTCGTCGGCGAACTCGAGGATCGACCCCCAGTTCTCCATCCCGCCGAAGTTCAGGTCCTTCTGCTCCTTGAACGCGTCGTTCGCGGCCACCGTGTCGAACTTCGTCAGCGGCAGCGGGATGCCCGTGTAGCGGTAGTAATAGTCGAGCGCCTGCTTGGTGCGGTCCATCGCCGGCTTCGCCCAGTCGCTCATGCCCGGCGGCGTGAACACGCGCAGGTGCAGGCCGCCCTTGCCGCCCGGCAGCGGGCTCGTGAAGTCGTCCTCGTAGGTGTCGAACAGGCCGCCGCCGAAGAACAGCAGGTACGACGGCATCGGCGGCGTCTTCTCGAACTGCACGAGCTTGTAGCCGCCGCCGACGTTGGTCGACGGTTTCTCGGCCGCGTTCGACACGACGCGCCAGCTTTGCGGCACTTCGGCCGTCACTTCATAGGTCGGGCGGAACGCCGGCTCGTCCCAGCCCGGGAACCACTGGCGCGACAGGTTGGTTTCGCCCTGCGTCAGGATCGCGCCGCTCGTCTTGCCGTCGGTGCCCTTCAGGTCGACGCGGAATACGCCCTCCGCGGCCGAGCAGCCCGGATACGGATCGTCGCCGCAGCTGCCGCCCGTCTGCGTGGCCGGATCGTCGTACGACTTGAAGTTGATGATGCCCGACCACTCCATGTGCAGCGAATAATTGCCCGGCGCGATCGTGCCGGCGGCGGGGCGCAGCTGATAGAAGTCGCCCTTGTCCTGCGGCGTCGCGATCAGCTGGATGTTGCCCGGCTGCAGCGTGATGCGGCCGTTGGTGAACTTGATCCGGTGGCCGGCGATCACGATGTTGTTGACCGGCTTCAGCACCTTGATCTCGACGTCGGCGCGGCCGTCGAACGCGTCCAGCGCGTCGTTCGGGCGGAACCACAGCCGGTAGTTCACGGGCACCACCGTGTCCGGCAATTCGACAGGCGAGACGCTCTTGTCGACATTCGATGCGCTCGGCGGCGCGGTGACGGCGGGCGACGAGCCCGTATGCGGCGCGCCGGCGGAGCTGAGTGCGGAAGCGGAGCCTGCACCGCCGTCGTCGCCGCCGCACCCGGCTAGCGCGAGTGCGGCGACGAGCGGCAGATAACGCATCTTGCGAATATGAATCGACATGACTGAAACCTCGATTGTTGAAAGAATCGTTCAGTGCTGCGAAAACGCCGGCAAAAGCAATCCCCTCGCCGTTTAATCAACAGCGAAAAAATGCCAATGACGGATTATTCGAAAAAGACGGCGGCCGACTACGTGAAGGTAATCATGGTTTACTGCCCCCTCTGGATTTCCGGATGTCGTTTAACTGGCCGGTTCAAAATGGCCGGGCGCGTGTTGTACTGAATTGATTTCGCGCGCACGACACGGGGCCGCACGCCCGGCACGGGCGCGCAATCCCTTTGAACCGACGACCTACGGGGCTGGCCGGGCCAGGCCGCAGGACGGATGGACAGCGTATCGCCGTCCCGTAAATTCGCCGTCATGCGGCTTCAAGGTTTGTCGGCTTGCTCCAAGGATGCGTAAATATACTTGATGGTTTTGGGTAAAGGAAACGAAAAATTTAGAAAGAGCATCTATTGAAATCCGGGCGCTTCATTGAATGCTGGAAGTCATTAATGCGCTTTCCGTTTGTCCGGCAATTTCGTAGTTTTAATCTATTAACGATCTCGCGCTGCCGCGGAAACTACGAAATCCCGTGACGGGCGGCACGGCCGGTACAGGCACGGTCGGTACAATGCACCGACGCGCCCCGTTCACCGATTGCCGCGAGGAGGCCTTCCCATGCCGCGAACCCTGTCCCGTTTCGCGCCGCTGCGCGCCGTGCTGCTGCTGTTCGCGGCCGTGTTCCTGCTGGGCGGTTGCGCGGGGCTCATGCGCGAGCCGGTGCGCGTGTCGGTCGCCGGGCTCGACCCGCTCGTCGGGCAAGGTCTCGAGATGCGCTTCAGCCTGAAGTTGCGCGTGCAGAATCCGAGCGATGCGCCGATCGACTACGACGGCATCTCGGTCTCGCTCGACCTGAACGGCACGCCGTTCGCGAGCGGCGTCAGCGACCGGGCGGGCACCGTGCCGCGGTTCGGCGAGGCCGTGCTCGACGTGCCGGTTTCGGTGTCGGCCTTCGCGGCCGCGCGGCAGGCGTGGAACCTGCCCGGCGCGGCCGCGAACGGTGAGCTGCCGTATGCGCTGCGCGGCCGGCTCGCCGGCAGCGGGCTGGGCACCGTGCACTTCAACGACGCGGGCACGCTGCGTCTGCCGAGCCTGCCGGGGTGGGGCGGATAGATCGTGCGGCCAACTTAAACGTCGGTCAAATGTGTCGGAAAATTCACCATTTGACAGTCTTTAACGTCTATTTCCCCCGAATGTCGACTTTTGTCGGCGCACCCCCTTACACTTGCCGATGTCCGAGGGTCGGACATTCTTTTAGGGGAACGCCATGGCGGCAAAATTCGAGCTCAAGAAGGCCACGAACGGCCAGTACTACTTCCACCTGAAGTCGGCGAACGGCGAGATCATCCTCGCGAGCGAGCGGTACGAGGAGAAAAGCGGCGCGAGAAACGGGATCGCGTCCGTGCGGGAAAACGCGCCGCTCGATGAGCGCTACGAGCGCAAGCTCGCCCACAACGGTGAGCCCATGTTCAACCTGAAGGCAGCGAACCACCAGGTCATCGGCACGAGTGAAACGTACAGCAGCGCGCAGGCACGCGACAACGGCATCGCGGCCGTCAAGCGCGATGCGCCCGTGGCGGAAACCGTCGATCTCGCCTGATTGACGGCGGCGCCGCGACGGATGCCTTCGGGCCATCGTCGCGGTGCCTGTTTTTGCCGGGTCGGGCAAAGCGCGGTATGGTGTGGTCCGCGCGGTGAATTCTCGCCGCCGTTGAAGCCAACCGTACCGAGTTCGCGTGACCGATTTCCCCCTTTTCCACTGGACCGACGCCGACGGCGTCGATCATGCCGTGCGCTGGCGCTCCGAAGCCGGCGTGCAACCGCCGAAGCGCGCGGTGCCCGCCGACGACCGCCTCACGGCCGATGCGGCCTACCGCCTCGCTTGCGAGGGCACCGCGCTCGTCTGGCAGGGCGACTTCCAGAATGCGCGCCAGCTCGTGCAGGCGATGGCGCGCCGTGTCGAACGCAAGCCGAAGAAGGCGAAGGCCGGGGCCGGCGTCGAGGCGTTCAACCTGCATCGTCTCGCGCAATCGCAGCGCGCCCGCACGCTCGGCATGCTGCTGATCCCGCTCGACGCCGATTACACGATCCCGCTGCGCCGCGCGCCCGACGTGCGGGCGGCCTGCGAGGAGGCGTACGGCCCCGGCGGTGTGCCGTCGGTCGTGTCGCTGCGCGAACTGCTCGGCCTCGTCGGCGCGCACGAGTGGCGCAAGAAGGGTGTGCCGATTCCGGCGCTCGGCGGCGCGCCGATCCATCCGCACTACGGCGTGTTCTCGCCGGTGCGCGGCGAATACGTCGAGCTCGTCGCGCGTGCGCCGCTGCCGGCGACGTCGCTCGCGTTCGATATCGGCACGGGCACCGGCGTGCTGGCGGCGGTGCTCGCGTCGCGCGGCGTCGAGCGCATCGTCGCGACCGACCAGGATCCGCGCGCGCTTGCCTGCGCGCGCGAGAACGTCGCGCGGCTCGGCCATGCGGGCCAGGTCGAGATCGTCGAGGCCGACCTGTTTCCCCCCGGCCGTGCGCCGCTCGTGGTCTGCAACCCGCCGTGGGTGCCGGCCCGGCCGAGCGCGCCGATCGAATACGCGGTCTACGACCCGGACAGCCGCATGCTGCGCGGTTTCCTCGCGGGGCTGGCCGCGCATCTGGAGCCGGGCGGCGAGGGCTGGCTGATCCTGTCCGATTTCGCCGAGCATCTCGGGCTGCGGCCGCGCGACACCTTGCTGCAGTGGATCGACGAAGCCGGTCTCGTCGTGCTCGGCCGCGACGACATCCGTCCCGCGCATCCGAAGTCGGCGGACGCCGACGATCCGCTGCATGCGGCGCGTCGCGCCGAGGTCACGTCGCTGTGGCGGCTCGGCGCCCGGGCCTGACCGCATATTTTCGGTAAACTACCGCCATTCCTCACGAATTTCCGCCGCCGGGCCGTGGTCGACCGACCGTGGCCCGGCGTCGCTTCACGATGTCGAACAAGACCCACGAAATCCGCCCGGAGCAGTCCGTCGAGCTGCTGAAGGAACTGCACATCCTCACCCGCGACGGGAAGCTGAACCAGGACAGCCGCCGCAAGCTGAAGCAGGTCTATCACCTGTTCCAGTTCATCGAGCCGCTGCTCGCCGGCGTGCAGGCCGACAAAGGCCACGTGACGCTCGTCGATCACGGCGCCGGCAAGTCGTATCTCGGTTTCATCCTGTACGACCTGTTCTTCAAGCAGCAGCCGGGGCACGGCACGCCGGCGTTCGCGTCACACGTGTACGGCATCGAGACGCGCGAGGAACTCGTCACGCGCTCGACCGAGCTCGCCGCGCGGCTCGGGTTCGGCGGCATGTCGTTCCTGAACCTGTCGGTCGCCGATTCGATCACGTCGCCGCGACTGCCCGACACGGTCGACGTCGTCACCGCGCTGCACGCATGCGACACGGCGACCGACGACGCGATCCGCTTCGCGCTCGCGAAGCGCGCGCAGCACATCGTGCTGGTGCCGTGCTGCCAGGCGGAAGTCGCGGGCGTGCTGCGCAGGAACAAGGGCAAGTCGCTCGCGAATGCGCTGACCGAGGTGTGGCGGCATCCGCTGCATACGCGCGAATTCGGCAGCCAGATCACCAACGTGCTGCGCTGCCTGCAGCTCGAGGCGCACGGCTACCAGGTCAGCGTGACCGAGCTGGTCGGCTGGGAGCATTCGATGAAGAACGAGCTGATCATCGCGCAGTACAAGAACCTGCCGCGCCGCAAGCCGGGCGAGCGGTTGAACGAAATCCTCGCGATGTTCGGGCTCGCCGAGCTGAACGAGCGCTTCTTCGTCGCGCAGGCCGCCGCGGCGGGCGACGCCGCCGTCGAGCCTGCCGAAGGCTGACGCGCGGGCAGCGCGCCCGCCCGCCGCATCACACGTCGTCGCCCGGCCGGCGCATCCATTCGCGCCAGCCCTCGTGGCCGAGGCGGCGCAGCGTTTCCTGATTCTTTTCGTAGATCGCGGACGCGTCCGGAAACGCGTCGACCGCGCGTGCGATGCTGTCCTCGCGCAGCAGGTGCAGGATCGGATAAGGCGCGCGGTTCGTGTAGTTCTCGATGTCGTCGGGTTCGGTGCCGTCGAATCGGTATTGCGGATGGAAGCTCGCGATCTGCAGCACGCCGTCGAGCCGCAATTGCCGCACGAGCCGCTCGGCGAAGAACAGCGCATCGTTGTAGTCGACGAAATCGGCGAACGCGTGCGGGTAGATCACGAGCGTCGTATCGACCTGCTGCGGGTCCGCCGCTTCCAGCGCGCGCAGCTCGGTTTCGAGTTCGGCGAGCGCGTCTTCCAGCGTCGTCGCTTCGCTGATCGCGTAGCGCACCTGTTCCTTCACATAGACGCTTTTCGCGAACGGGCACAGGTTGAGTCCGATCACCGCACGCGCGAGCCAGTGTCGCGTGGCGGCGAGGATGTCGTCGTGCGAGTCGGGGCGGGTGTCGATCATCGTGATACCAGTCGGGCGGAAGGGCGAAGAGGGCCGCATTGTAGCCGGCGCGCCGGGGACGCACGCGCGCGGCCCGTCACGCGCAGGCCGCTTCGATCAACTGCGTGACGAGCGCGGGTGCGGTGCCGATCGGCGTTTCGCCATGCCGGTAGGTCTGGCTCGCCGCATAGATGCCTTCGACCACCAGCGCGAGCGCATCGGCGAGCGCCTTCGGCTGTCGCGCGCCGGCGCCTTCGCACAGCGCGACGAGGCGTTTCATCAACTGCTCCTTGTTCTGCGCGACGCGTTCGCGCGCCGGGTGCGACGCATCCGGGAATTCGGCGGCGACGTTGACGAACGGGCAGCCGCGGTAGTCCTTTTGCGTCGCACGCTCGGCGAGATCGACGAAGTACTGGATCAACTGCGCCTTCGGCTGCCCCGGATGCTTCGCGGCGCTCGTGTCGAGCCGCTCGAAGAAGCATGCGTCCATCCGTTCCAGATACGCGAGGATCAACTCGTCCTTCGACGAGAACTGGCGGTACAGGCTCATCTTGTTGACGCCCGCGCGTTCCACCACCGCCTCGACGCCGACCGTTCGCACCCCTTCCTTGTAAAACAGCTCCTCGGCGGCACGCAGCAGGTGCTCCTGCGCGGTGGCGCCGTCGATCGGCCGGCGCGTGCGCCGCGCCAGCGGTTTGGCGACCTCGATGCCCGACATGATGACCCTCGACTACGTAATGGATTGCTTGACATGTTACCGACTGGTAACTACGATCGCAACACAGTTGTGACCGGTCGGTAACAATCGCGGCCGGATCGACAGACGAATGCCAAGCGTCGGCCCGGGTCAGCCGATGTTGAAATGCGCGGCGGAGGTGGCCTGATCGGGGCGGAGCGGGTGCGACGACACCGGAACGCCAACTGGAGAACATGAAGATGAACTGGGCGGTGACACGAATCGGCGGGCGCTTCCATTACGGGTGGCTCGCGGCGGCGGTGGTATTCCTGATCCTGCTGGCGGCAGCCGGCACGCGCGCGACGCCGAGCGTGCTGATGGTGCCGCTCGAACGCGAGCTCGGCTGGAGCCGCGCGGCGATTTCGCTGGCAATTTCGGTGAACATCGCGCTGTACGGCCTGACGGGCCCGTTCGCGGCCGCCGCGATGCAGCGCTTCGGGTTGCGCCCGACGATCCTCACCGCGCTCGTGACGATGAGCGCGGGCGTTGCGCTGTCGTCGATGATGACGCAGAGCTGGCAGATGGTGGTGATCTGGGGGCTGATGGTCGGCTGTTCGACGGGCGTCGTCGCGCTGACGCTGTCCGCGACCTTCGTCACGCGCTGGTTCCATGCGCGGCGCGGCCTCGTGATGGGAATTCTGACCGCGAGCACGGCCACCGGCCAGCTCGTGTTCCTGCCGATGCTCGCGGCGATCGCGCAGCGCCACGGCTGGCGGCCGGTCGTGCTGGTGGTCGCGGTGGCGGCGGCGATCGTGATTCCGCTCGTCGCGTTCCTGCTGCCCGAGCGGCCGGCCGACGTGAAGCTGCGCCCGTACGGCGAGCCGGCCGATACGCCGGCGGCGCCCGATGCGACGAAGGAGAACCCGCTCGCGGTCGCGTTCCGCACACTGCTGATGGCGAGCCGCTCGCGCGACTTCTGGCTGCTGTTCTTCAGCTTCTTCATCTGCGGCGCGAGCACCAACGGCTATGTCGGCACGCACCTGATCGCGATGTGCAGCGACTACGGGATGACCGAAGTGCAGGGCGCGTCGCTGCTCGCGGCGATGGGCGTGTTCGACCTGTTCGGCACGACGCTGTCGGGATGGTTGTCCGATCGTTACGACAACCGCGTGCTGCTGTTCTGGTACTACGGGTTGCGCGGGCTGTCGCTGATCTACCTGCCGCATGCGTTCGGGATCGATTTCTTCGGGCTGCCGCTGTTCGCGATGTTCTACGGGCTCGACTGGATCGCGACCGTGCCGCCCACCGTGCGGCTCGCGACCGACGTGTTCGGCAAGGCCGCGGCGCCGGTCGTGTTCGGCTGGATCGTCGCCGGCCACCAGCTCGGCGCGGCATTCGCGGCGCTCGGCGCCGGGCTGCTGCGCGCGAGCCTCGGCACCTACACGATCGCGTCGATGATCTCGGGCGGGCTGTGCATCGTCGGCGCGCTGATCGTGCTGCGGATCAATCGCGGCCCGTCGCGCGCGGCCGCGCAGGCGGCCTGAGCGCGGCCGACCGGCCGGCCGCACGCGCTGCGGCCGGCCATTGCACGCGCGGAGATTTGCATAGCGCGGCAGGATCGGGCGCGCTGTCGCTCAAGCGGGTATGCTTGCGGTTCGCCGGGCGTTCGCGCCCCTTCATCGATGTCAGCGAGGAACCGCATGTCCGTCAAACCTGCTCCCACCACTGTTTCGATTCACGATCTGATCGCGGGCCGCTGGAGCCCCCGCGCGTATTCGGATGAAGCCGTCAGCGCCGGCGATCTCCACGCGGTGCTCGAAGCGGCACGCTGGGCCCCGTCCGCGTACAACGCGCAACCGTGGCGTTTCATCGTATTCGATCGCACCCAGGACGAAGACGCGTTCAAGCGCGCGTTCGCGACGCTGGTGCCGTTCAACCAGGGCTGGAATGCACCGGCGCCGGTGCTGATCGCGGTCACCGCGCACACGCTGACGCCGAAGGGCGAGCCGGCGCCGACCGCGCTGTACGACGCCGGCGCCGCCGCGATGTCGCTGGTGCTGCAGGCGCACGCGCTCGGCCTCGCCGCGCACCAGATGAGCGGTTTCGACGCCAAGGCATTCCGCGACGCGTTCGCGATTCCGGCGGATGTCGCGATCGTGTCGATCATTTCGCTCGGCCACTACGGCAATGTCGACAAGCTCGACCCCGTGCTGCGCGACCGCGAGAAGGCGCCGCGCACGCGCCACGCGCTCGGCGAAGTCGTCTACGCGGGCGCGTGGAAGAAGAGCTTCGACGCGGCGGCCTGACCCCGCGGGCGGGCAGGCTGCGTCGCGCATCCTGTCCGCGCCTGTTTCCGGCGCGCCACGCCGCGCGCCGCCGCCTGCGCCCGTGCGCGACCCCGGTGGCCGGCCCCGGTTGTGATCCCGCGGGCTTCATGTTAAAAAGCCCGTCCTTTCCGTTTTCGCGCCGGCCCTGCTGCGGCAATTTCCCATGACTTACTGCGCGATCGATTTCGGCACGTCCAATTCCGCCGTGGCGCTGCCCGACGGCGATGGCATGCGCCTCGCGCCCGTCGAGGGCGACCACCTGACGCTGCCCACCGCGATCTTCTTCAACAACGACGAAGAGACGGTCGAATACGGCCGGGCGGCGCTGGCTTCCTATATTGATGGTTTCGACGGCCGACTGATGCGCTCGATGAAGAGCATCCTCGGCTCGCCGCTCGCTGAAACGACGACCGATCTCGGCGACGGCAGCGCGATCGCGTACACCGAAATCATCGCGCGCTTCCTGACGCACCTGAAGCGCAAGGCCGAAGCGCGCGCGGGTGCGCCGATCGGCCGCGCGGTGCTCGGCCGGCCGGTGTTCTTCGTCGACGATGATCCGCGCGCAGACCGTCTCGCCCAGGATCAGCTCGAGGCGGCCGCGCAATCGGTCGGTTTCGCGGACGTTCACTTCCAGTACGAACCGATCGCTGCCGCGTTCGACTACGAATCGCGTCAGCCGGCCGAGCGTCTCGTGCTGGTCGCCGACATCGGCGGCGGCACGTCCGACTTCTCGCTGGTGCGCGTCGGCCCGCAGCGGATGGCGCGGCTCGAGCGCAAGGACGACGTGCTGGCGCACCACGGCGTGCACGTCGCGGGCACCGACTACGACCGGCGTGTCGAGCTGGCCGCGATCCTGCCCGCATTCGGCTATCGTTCGCTCGACCCGGAAGGGCGCGAGCTGCCGAACAAGATCTACTTCGATCTCGCGACCTGGCACCTGATCAACACCGTCTACACGCCGAAGCGGATCGGCGAACTGAAGCTGATGAAGCACCTGTACCAGGACGTGCGGCAGTACGAGCGGCTCACGAGCGTGGTCGAGCAGCGGCTCGGGCACGCGCTGATGGCGCGCGCGGAGGAAGCAAAGATCGGCGTCGCGGCGGGCGGGGAGACGATGATCGACCTGAACGACGTGGAAGAAGACCTGCTGATCGCATTCGACGCGAATCGCCTGGTCGACGCGAGCCGCGACGATACCGCGCGCATCGTCGACGCCGCGCGCGAGACCGTGCGGCTCGCGGGCGTGGCGCCGCGCGATGTCGGTGCGCTGTACTTTACCGGCGGTTCGACGGGGCTCGCGTTCCTGTCGGGCGCGCTCGCCGGCGCGTTCCCGGATGCGCAGCCGGTGTTCGGCGATCGCCTCGCGAGTGTCGCGACGGGGCTCGGCATTCACGCGCAGCGACTCTTCGGCTGAACGGCGGGCGGCTACGGGCCGCCCTGCGCTGCCATGTAGGACAACCCGGCGCCCAAAAACAAAAAGCCCCGCCGAAGCGGGGCTTTTTTACACGAATGATCGCGCCAAGCTTAGACCGGACGGATGTTCGCAGCTTGCAGACCCTTCGGGCCCGTCTTCACTTCGAATTCAACCTTCTGGTTTTCTTGCAGCGTCTTGAAGCCTTCGACGCGGATTTCCGAGAAGTGCGCGAACAGATCGTCGCCGCCGCCTTCCGGGGTGATGAAGCCGAAGCCCTTTGCGTCATTGAACCACTTGACGGTACCGGTTGCCATGTTACTTGTTCCTAAAAAGATAAAACGGGGCCGAAGCCCATGGGGTGCGGAAAATCAAGGAAGGGGTAATAGGACCAACCGGAGTACCGTTGATGGGCGAACTACGAAAGAACCAATTCACTCGCCACTTGAAATCCTGCGAAGTTCTTTATACGGCTAATCCGTCTGACGGTCAACCGTATTCCCATGCTCTCAGGGTTATTGCGGATATCCGGTTTACAAAGCTTGCAAGCGATGCGAATTTTTTGTAGGGGTCGATCGATTTTGGCGCCATGTTCGAGGTGCAACCGTTAAACTACGCGCCGCGTGGACGGGTTGCCCCGATCGGGTGACCCTCCCCCCCAAGAATGCGTGCGCGGTGCGCTCCGAGCCGATCCCGGACCGTAGGCCGACCATGCTTTTTGAGACACAGGAGAGGATGTGAAGAGTTCTATTCAACGGAACATCGGCCCGTTTGCATTGATGCTGACGGGGCTGGGTTCGATTATCGGCTCGGGCTGGCTGTTCGGTGCCTGGAAGGCCGCGAAGATCGCCGGTCCGGCGGCGATCTGCGCATGGATCATCGGCGCCGTCGTGATTCTCGCGATTGCGCTGACGTATGCGGAACTGGGGGCGATGTTCCCCGAATCGGGCGGCATGGTGCGTTACGCGCGCTACTCGCACGGTTCGCTGGTGGGCTTCATCAGCGCATGGGCCAACTGGATCGCGATCGTATCCGTGATCCCGATCGAGGCCGAAGCGTCGATCCAGTACATGAGCACGTGGCCGTATCCGTGGGCGCACGCCCTGTTCGTGAACGGCGAATTACAGACGCTCGGGCTGCTGCTGTCGGCCGTGCTGGTCGTCGTCTACTTCATGCTGAACTACTGGGGCGTCAAGGCCTTCGCGCGGGCGAACACCGCGATCACGATCTTCAAGTTCCTGATCCCCGGCCTCACGATCCTCGGCCTGATGCTGTCGAGCTTCCATGCGGAGAACCTCGGCACTGCGTCCAATGCCAGCTTTGCGCCGTACGGCTGGTCGGCCGTGCTGACCGCGGTCGCGACGAGCGGCATCGTGTTCGCGTTCAACGGCTTCCAGAGCCCGGTGAACCTGGCCGGCGAGGCGCGCAATCCGTCGCGCAGCGTGCCGTTCGCGGTGATCACGTCGATCCTGCTCGCACTCGTGATCTACGTGCTGCTGCAAATGGCATACATCGGTTCGGTGAACCCGGCCGATGTCGCGAAGGGCTGGGAGCACTTCAACTTCTCGTCGCCGTTCGCGGAACTCGCGATCGCGCTGAACCTGAACTGGCTCGCGATCCTGCTGTATGTCGACGCGTTCATCAGCCCCAGCGGCACCGGCACGACCTACATGGCGACGACCACCCGCATGATCTACGCGATGGAGCGCAACAACACGATGCCGAAGATGTTCGGCAACGTGCACCCGATCTACGGCGTGCCGCGCCAGGCGATGTGGTTCAACCTGCTCGTGTCGTTCATCTTCCTGTTCTTCTTCCGCGGCTGGAGCTCGCTCGCGGCGGTGATTTCGGTCGCGACGGTGATCTCGTACCTGACCGGCCCGATCAGCCTGATGGCGCTGCGCCGTTCGGCGACCGACATCGAGCGTCCGCTGTCGATTCCGCTGATGAAGCTGATCGCGCCGTTCGCGTTCGTGTGCGCGTCGCTGATCCTTTACTGGGCGAAGTGGCCGCTGACGGGCGAAATCATCCTGCTGATGATCGTCGCGCTGCCGGTGTATTTCTACTTCCAGGCGAAGTCGGGCTGGACCGGCTGGGGCGCCGACCTGAAAGCCGCGTGGTGGCTGGTCGCGTACCTGCCGACGATGGCCGTGCTGTCGCTGATCGGCAGCAAGGAGTTCGGCGGTCATGGCTACCTGCCGTATGGCTGGGACATGCTGATCGTCGCGGCGATTTCTCTGGTGTTCTACTTCTGGGGCGTGAATACCGGCTACCGGACCCAGTATCTCGACGAGCGCGAGTCGCACGACGAGATCCTCGAAGGGGTCGGTGTCTGACGCGTGACCTGTCGCCGGATTCGGCGGCGGCGGGATGCAGCGCAAAAAAGCCCGCCCGAGCGCGATGCTCGGGCGGGCTTTTTGCTGGCTGCCTCTGCGGTTGCGTCGCCGTTCGGGTTCAGGCGTCGGCGCTCGCGAACACGTAGTTCGTCATCGCGAGCACGCGCTGGTAGGTGCCGAGCGACTGGATGCCGAGCCGGTAGTCGTCGTCCGCCGCGCCGAGCGCGGTGAAGACCGGCAGCAGGTGCTCGTCGGTCGGATGCATCAGCGCCGCGTGCGGCGCCTGCCGGCGATAGTCGAGCAACGCATCGACGTCGCGCGCGGCGAGTTTCGCCTCGAACCAGTCGGTGAATTCCGCGACGCGCGGGTCCGCATCCTCGGGCGCCGCGCCGAAATCGGCGGCGCGCAGGTTGTGCGTGATCTGGCCTGAGCCGATCACCATCACGCCCTCGTCGCGCAGCGGCCGCAGCGCGCGGCCGAGCGCGAAGTGATGCACAGCGTTCGCGCGCGGCTGGATCGACAGTTGCGCGACCGGCACGTCGGCCTCCGGAAACATCAGCAGCATCGGCACCCACGCGCCGTGATCGAGGCCGTGTTCGGTCGTCGCGGTCGCGATGCCGGCCGCGTTCAGCAGCGCGGCCGCGCGTTCGGCGACGTCGGGGGCGCCCGGCGCCGGATAGCGGATGTCGTACAGCGCCTGCGGGAAACCGTAGAAGTCGTGGATCGTGTCCGGATGCGCGGCGACGCTCGCGACCGGCTGTTGCGTGCCCCAGTGCGCGGACAGCATCAGCACCGCGCGCGGGCGCGGCAACTCGGCGCCGAGATGCGTGAACGCGCCGGACGGCAGCGCCGGGTCGATCGGCAGTGTCGGGGCGCCGTGGGACAGGTACAGCGAAGGCAAGCGGTTCATGGTGGTGACCTGCAAAAGGGGGTTGCCTGTGACTATAGGCGCACACCGTACATTGATAAATCCGCGCCTTGGAATTTGATTGACGCTTCTTTGTTGATAATGGTGACGACGGCACGCGTTCGAGTGCTGGTTCGCATCAAAAGGCGGGAAATCGACGGAATTGACGTGCGGATCGGCGGAGATCCGCGCAGAAGGGGTGCGGCTTACTGCGCGTGACGGATGCCGGCCCACGGTGTCGTGAGCGGCGCGCTGAGCGCGAACAGGTCGAGCACGCGCGCGACGGTCTGGTCGACGAGTTCCTCGATCGTCTTCGGCATTGCATAGAACGCGGGCAGCGGCGGGAAGACGATGCCGCCCATTTCGGTGACGGCGGTCATGTTGCGCAGATGCGCGAGGTTGAACGGCGTTTCGCGCACCATCAGCACGAGACGGCGGCGTTCCTTCAGCGTGACGTCGGCCGCGCGCGTGATCAGGTTGTCGGACAACCCGTGCGCGACGCTCGCGAGCGTCTTCATCGAGCAGGGCGCAATCACCATGCCGTCGGTCGCGAACGAGCCCGACGCGATCGTCGCGCCGACGTCGCGCACCGAATGCACGACGTCGGCACGGCGTTCGACATCGGCCTTCGGCAGCTTCAATTCATGCTGGATGTTGAGCCAGCCGGCGTTCGAAACCAGCAGGTGCGTTTCGACGCCGCCGGCGGCGCGCAGCAGGTCGAGCAGCCGCACGCCGTAGATCGCGCCGGTGGCGCCGGTGATCGCGACGATCAGCCGGCGTGGCGGCGCGCTGGGAGATGCCATCGAAACGAGGACGGGTGCCGCGTGTTAAGCGGCGGCGAACAGTTGCTGCAGTTCGCCCGACTGGTACATCTCCATCATGATGTCCGAGCCGCCGATGAATTCGCCCTTCACGTACAGCTGCGGGATGGTCGGCCAGTTCGAGAATGCCTTGATGCCCTGGCGGATTTCGTCGTCCTCGAGCACGTTGACCGTTTTGAACTGGTCGACGCCGCAGGCCTTCAGCACCTGCACGGCGCGGCCCGAGAAGCCGCACATCGGGAACTGCGCGTTGCCCTTCATGAAGAGCACGACCTGGTTTTCGTCGACGATTTGCTTGATACGTTGTTGGGTGTCCATGACTGACCTTGCGTTTGCGGGGCGTTAGATCGAAATGATAGCGGATTTCAACCGGGCGGGCCGGGCATCAGCCCGGCAGGCGGCCGCCGGTCGTGCGTTCGATCGCGGCGAGATCGGGGAGCGACTCGACCGCGACGAAGCCGTGCGACGCCAGGATCGCGCGGACGGCCGCGGCCTGGTCGTAGCCGTGCTCGATCCAGAGCGTGCCGCCCGGTTTCAGATACGCGCCGGCGCCCGCGACGATCGTGCGGATCGCGCTGAGGCCGTCGGCATCGTCGGTGAGCGCGCCGCGCGGCTCGAAACGCAGGTCGCCTTGCGCGAGGTGCGGGTCGTGCTGCGCGATGTACGGCGGGTTGCTGACGATCGTATCGAACGCGAGCGCGGGATCGAGCGCCGCGTACCAGTCGCTCTGCAGCCACCGCAGCGGGCCGCCGGGGCGCCGCGCGTCGAGCAGTTTGTCGGCGTTGCGTTGCGCGACCGCGAGCGCGGCCGGCGAACGGTCGAGCGCCCAGACGCGCGCATCGGGACGCTCGGCCGCGATCGACACGGCGATCGCGCCGCTGCCGGTGCCGAGGTCGAGTACGGCGGCGTGCGGCAGCCCGCCGATCGCATCGAGCGCGGCTTCGACGAGCAGCTCGGTTTCGGGGCGCGGGATCAGCACGTCGGGCGTCACGTCGAACGGGCGGCCGAAGAACTCGCGCATCCCGACCAGTTGCGCGACGGGCTCGCCGGCGATGCGGCGCGCTTCGAGCGCGCGGTAGCGCTCGACCGCGGCCGCGTCGAGCGGCGTGTCGCCGCGCGTGATCAGCTGCGTGCGGGTCCAGCCGAGCGCATGGGCGAGCAGCACGCGCGCATCGACCGGATCAAGCGGCGATGCGCGCAGCAGCGCGTCGGCGGTGGTGTCGGACATCGCGGCCTCAGTCGGCTTCGCCGAGCGACGCGAGCAGCTCGGCCTGATGCTCGGTGACGAGCGCGCCGATCAGTTCGTCGAGATCGCCGTCCATGATCGCCTCGAGCCGGTACAGCGTCAGGTTGATCCGGTGGTCGGTCATCCGGCCCTGCGGGAAGTTGTACGTGCGGATTCGCTCCGAGCGGTCGCCGGAACCGATCAGGCTCTTGCGCGTCGCCGCTTCCTTCGCGTGCTGCTCGTGATACTGCTTGTCCTTGATGCGCGCGGCGAGCACCTTCAGTGCGCGATCCTTGTTCTTGTGTTGCGAGCGGTCGTCCTGGCACTCGACGACGATCCCGGTCGGGATGTGCGTGACGCGCACCGCCGAATCGGTCTTGTTGATGTGCTGGCCGCCCGCGCCGGACGCGCGGAACGTGTCGATGCGCAGGTCGGCCGGATTGATCTCGACCTCGCCGATTTCGTCGGCTTCCGGCATCACGGCGACCGTGCACGCGGACGTATGGATGCGTCCCTGCGTCTCGGTGGCCGGCACGCGCTGCACGCGATGGCCGCCCGATTCGAACTTCAGGCGCGAATACGCGCCCTGGCCCGCGATCCGCACGATCACTTCCTTGTAGCCGCCGAGATCCGACGCGCTCTCCGACATCATTTCGACCTGCCAGCGCTGGCGTTCCGCGAAGCGCAGGTACATGCGCAGTAGGTCGCCCGCGAACAGCGCCGATTCGTCGCCGCCCGTGCCCGCACGGATTTCGAGGAAGATGTTGCGGTCGTCGTTCGGATCCTTCGGCAGCAGCATCTTCTGCAGCTCGGTCTCGAGGCGCGCCATGCCCTCGCGCGCGCTGCGGATTTCGTCTTCCGCGAAATCGCGCATCGACGGATCGGCGAGCAGTTCCTGCGCGGCCGTCTCGTCGCTGCGCGACTGGCGCCATAACGCGTATTGCTCGACGACCGGGCCGAGTTCCGCATGTTCGCGCGTCAGCTTGCGGTACTGGTCGAGGTCGGCCGTGACGTTTTCGCGGCTCAGCAGGTCGTTCAGTTCGGCCAGCCGTGTGGACAGCTGGTCGAGCTTGCGTTGCATGCTCGTCTTCATGGTGTGGAGCGACGCTCCCGGGCAAGGGGTATTCGGAAAGGATAGGCCGGCGGCAGGACAACGACAGGCCGGCCGCAGGGCGACCGGGCGGCGCTAGTGGCCGGATTGGTCGTTCGAGCGCGGCGCGTGCTGGTAGAAGCCGCGCATCAGGTCGATCAGCGAATCGCGATCGGCGCCGTTGACGCGATTGAGCGCGCTCGTCGGGCCGTGGATCAGCTTGTTGGTCAGCGCCTGCGACAGCGCTTCGAGCACCGCAGCCGGGTCGTCGCCGCGCGCGAGCAGCTTCTGCGCCTTCTCGACTTCGGCCCGGCGCAGCGCGTCCGCCTGCGTATGCATGTGACGGATCACCGGCACGACGCTGCGCGTGTCGAGCCATTGCATGAAATTCTGCACGCGCGTCTCGATGATCGCTTCGGCCTGGGCGACCGCGGCCTGGCGCGATGCATTGCCCTCGCGCACGATCGCGCCGAGATCGTCGACGGTGTAAAGGAACACGTCCTTCAGCTTGCCGACTTCGGGCTCGATGTCGCGCGGCACCGCAAGGTCGACCATGAAGATCGGCCGGTGACGGCGCGCCTTCACCGCGCGCTCGACCGCGCCGAGGCCGATGATCGGCAACGTCGACGCGGTGCACGACACGATGATGTCGAATTCGTGCATGCGCGTGGGCAGGTCGGCCAGCGGCATCGCGCGGCCGTTGAAGCGTTCGGCGAGCCGCTGCCCGCGTTCGGCCGTGCGGTTCGCGACGACGAGTTCGCGCGGGCCTTGCGCGGCGAAGTGCGTCGCGCACAGCTCGATCATTTCACCGGCGCCGATGAACAGCACGCGCTGATCCGACACCTTTTCGAAGATCCGCTGCGCGAGGCGAACCGCGGCGGCGGCCATCGACACCGACTGCGTGCCGATTTCGGTCGTGCCGCGCACTTCCTTCGCCACCGCGAACGTGCGCTGGAACAGCTGGTTCAGGTAGGTGCCGAGCGCGCCCGCTTCCGTCGCGGTGCGAACGGCATCCTTCATCTGGCCCAGAATCTGGGTCTCGCCGAGCACCATCGAATCGAGGCCGGATGCGACGCGAAACGCGTGCCGGACCGCTTCCGACTGCGGCAGGGCATAGACGTGCGGGGCGAGTTCGTCGACCGGAATCCGGTGATATTCCGACAGCCAGCGGACCGCGCCTTCACGGGCCGCGCGATCGTCGGTCGCGCAATACAGTTCGGTGCGGTTGCAGGTGGAGAGGATCGCCGCCTCGGGCGTATTGGGCGCCTGCGGGCCGAGAAACACGTTCTTGAACGTGACGAGAGCCGGTTTGATTTGCTCGAGCGGAAACGCCACGCGTTCGCGCAGGGCGACAGGCGCAGTGTGGTGGTTGATTCCGATCGTGAGGAGTTGCATATCGAGGGCTATCGTTTAGCCCCATATTATAGCGTTTCGGTGATTTCCTCACTCGTTGCATACCGGGCATCCGCGTGGCGGGGCCGCGAATTTGGGGGCTCGATCGGTACGCGATCGAGCTGATAGCCGAAGCCGTAGAGCGGCAGCAGCCGGTAGCCGCGCTCCGGAAGCAGCTGCAATTTGCTGCGCAGCCGGGACGCGTGCGTGTCGAGCGTGCGCGACTTCATGTCGCGGCGGCGGCCCCATACCGTTTCGAGGATGTGGGCGCGCGACACGGGCCGCGACACGTTCGTGAGTAGCAACTGCGCGAAACGGAACTCCTTCGGCGTGAGTGAAACGATTGCGTTGCCGAAACGCACGAGGCAATGCGTGGCGTCGAATGCGTATTCGCCATACGTTTCGCGCGAGCGGGCGGGTGTCCGCCGTACGCCCGCGCGCCGGCTCAATGCATTGACGCGCGCGAGAAACTCGGGCCCGCTCACGGGGCGCACGAGGCAATCGTCGGCGCCCGCGTGCAGGCACGAGACGACTTCGCTCTCGCGCGCCGACTGCATCATGGCAATGGCCGGCAACCCGGGCAGGATCGCCTGCGCGCGCGGAATGACTTCCTGCGCCGGCTGGTCCCCGGCCCAGTGGCCGGTGATCAGCATGTCGCAGGTGTTGTCGGCGGCGAGCCACTCGAAGAATGCGGTGCTGGACGGAAACGCGTGGCACACGTGACCGCCTGCGAAGAGCAGGCGGTTCAGGAGTGCGCTATGACGCGGCTCCGGATCGATCAGAGCGATTCGCATGACGATTTCTTCAATACGGCAGCCGGTGTGCGCTTGCCATAACGTCGAGTCGGCCCCTACACTCGAATGTTCGCGGCGCCCGGCTGGTCTCGGGTTCGATGGATGAATCGATGCTAGCCGCTGGCAACGTTCACGCCTATGGGACGAATCTGAATTTATAGAAGGCGTTGAATGAACTGGTTTGGAATCCTTGTCCTGGGAGCGGCCGTCGGGCTGTTCGGCCGCTGGCTGCATCCGATGCGGCGCACGGGGCGGCCGGCGTGGTGGATCGCGGTGCTCGTCGGCATCGTGGGCGCGGCCGCCGCCCGCATGGTCGGCAATCTCTCGGGACTGTTTTACGATGGCGAGACGCTCGAATGGCCGGTCTGCACCGGCGTCGCGTTCCTCGCCGTAGCCGTGACGGTCGCGCTGTCGGCCCGTCGCTGAATGCTCTCAGGTGAAATCATGAATGCCCGTCTCCCCGAAGTCTCGCCGGTGCCGGCCCGTCTCGCGCTGCTGCGCGGCGCCATGGCCCGCGAGAACCTGGCCGCCTATCTCGTGCCGTCCGCCGATCCCCATCTGTCCGAATACCTGCCGGAACGCTGGCAGGCGCGCCGCTGGCTGTCGGGCTTCACGGGCTCGGTCGGCACGCTGGTCGTGACCGCGGAGTTCGCCGGGTTGTGGGTCGACAGCCGCTACTGGGTGCAGGCCGACGCCGAGCTGGCGGGCACGGGCGTGCAGTTGATGAAGATGACGGGCGGGCAGCAGAGCGCACCGCACGTCGACTGGCTCGCGCAGAACGTGGCGGCCGGCGAGACGGTGGGCGTCGATGGCGCCGTGCTCGGCGTCGCGGCCGCGCGCGGGCTGACGGCCGCGCTGAGCGCGCGCGGCATCGCGCTGCGCACCGACGTCGACCTGCTCGACGCGATCTGGCCGGAGCGGCCGGGGCTGCCCGGCGACGCGGTGTTCGAGCACGTGGCGCCGCAGGCCGACACGACGCGCGCGGCCAAGCTCGCCGACGTGCGCCGCGCGATGCACGCGCAGGGCGCGCAATGGCACTTCGTGTCGACGCTCGACGATCTCGCGTGGCTGTTCAACCTGCGCGGCGCCGACGTCAACTTCAATCCGGTGTTCGTTGCGCACGCATTGATCGGCGCCGATCGCGCGACGCTGTTCGTCGCCGACGGCAAGGTGCCGTCGGCGCTGGCCGCGTCGCTCGCGCAGGATGGCGTCGACGTCCGCGCCTACGATGCCGCGCGTGCGTCGCTCGCGGCGCTGCCCGACGGCGCGACGCTGCTGATCGATCCGCGCCGCGTGACGTTCGGCACGCTCGAGGCCGTGCCGGCCGGCGTGAAGCTCGTCGAGGCCGTGAATCCGTCGACGTTCGCGAAGTCGCGCAAGACGTCCGCCGAGATCGAGCACGTGCGCGTGACGATGGAGCACGACGGCGCCGCGCTCGCGGAATTCTTCGCGTGGTTCGAACAGGCCGTCAATCGCGAGACGATCACCGAGCTGACGGTCGAGGAGAAGCTCACGGCCGCGCGCGCCCGCCGCCCCGGCTACGTGTCGGCGAGCTTCGCGACGATCGCCGGCTTCAACGCGAACGGCGCGATGCCGCACTACCACGCGACGCGCGAGTCGCACGCGACGATCGCCGGCGACGGCCTGCTGCTGATCGATTCGGGCGGCCAGTACATGACGGGTACGACGGACATCACGCGCGTCGTGCCGGTCGGCGCCGTCAGCGACCTGCAGCGGCGCGATTTCACGATCGTGCTGAAATCGATGATGGCGCTGTCGCGCGCCCGCTTCCCGCGCGGCATCCGCTCGCCGATGCTCGACGCGATCGCCCGTGCGCCGATGTGGGCGGCCGGGCTCGACTACGGCCACGGCACCGGGCATGGCGTGGGTTACTTCCTGAACGTGCACGAAGGTCCGCAGGTCATCTCGCACTACGCGCCGGCCGAGCCGTACACGGCGATGGAAGAGGGGATGATCACGTCGATCGAGCCGGGCGTGTACCGTCCGGGCCAGTGGGGCATCCGGATCGAGAACCTGGTCGTGAACCGTGCGGCCGGGAAGACGGAGTTCGGCGATTTCCTCGCGTTCGAGACGCTGACGCTGTGCCCGATCGACACGCGCTGCGTGCTGATCGAGATGCTGCACGACGAAGAGCGCGCGTGGCTGAACACGTATCACGCGATGGTGCGCGAGCGCGTCGGCCGGCATCTGAGCGGCGACGCGAAGGCGTGGCTGGATGCGCGCACGCAGCCGATCTGACGCAGCGCGCGGGAACGGCCGGATGGCGATCCGGCAACGATCGGACGACGTCCGGACAATGACAGCGAGGGCAAGCCATGGCGGACACTGCGGTGATCGTGGTCGACATGCAGCGCGGGCTGGTGGAGCGGACGCAGCCCGCGTACCGGCTCGACGATGTGGTGTCGGGCATCAACCGGTTGACGGCGGCGGCGCGCGCGGCGAACGCGCCGGTGTGCTTCGTGCAGCACGACGGCGACGCGGACGACGACATCGTGCCCGGCACGCCGGGATGGGAACTGCATGCGGGGCTGGTCGTCGGCCGCGACGACTGGCGCGTGCGCAAGCAGGCGAGCGACGCGTTCCACGACACGCCGCTCGCCGCGCAGCTCGATCGCCACGGCATCCGTTCGGTACTGATCTGCGGCTATGCGACCGAGTTCTGCGTCGATTCGGCCGCGCGCCGTGCCGCGCTGCTCGGCTACCGGACGACCGTCGTGTCCGACCTGCACACGACGAACGAGCGCGCCCACCTGTCGGCGGCGCAGATCGTCGCGCACCATCAGTTCATCTGGCACAACAATTCGCTGTCGGGCAACGCGGTGACGCCGCGTCCGCTCGCGGACGTGCTCGCCACGGAGTTCGCATGACGATCAAGGCAGTGGTGTTCGATTTCGGCGGCGTGCTGATCGACTGGAGCCCCGAGTACCTTTACCGTCAGCTGATTCCCGATGCCGCCGAGCGCCGCTGGTTCCTCACACACGTGTGCGCGATGGAGTGGGTGGTCCGCCAGGACGGCGGGCAGACGATCGAGGAAGGCACGGCCGAACTCGTCGCGAAGTTTCCGGAGCACGAGGCGCTGATCCGCGCGTTCTACGCGCGCTGGCACGAGATGATCGGCGGCGTGCTCGAAGAGGGCGCGGCCCTCGTCGACCGGCTGGACGCGCAGGGGATGCCGCTGTTCGGGCTGACGAACTGGTCCGCGCAGACGTTTCCGTATGCATGGGACAACTTCCCTGTGCTGCGCCGGTTCAAGGACATCGTCGTGTCCGGCCGCGTGAAGCTCGTGAAACCCGATCCGGCGATCTATCGCGAGATGCATGCGCGGATCGATCCGCACCTGCCCGGCATCGCGCCGCACGAGCTCGTGTTCATCGACGACAACGCGCACAACGCGGCGGCTGCGACGGCGCTCGGCTGGCACGGCATTCATCACACGAGCGCGGCGGCGACCGAGACCCGACTGCGCGAATTAGGCGCGCTGGTGTAAGCGGCGGGGAAGCGACGCGGGATAAAAAAAGCGAGCCAAGGGCTCGCTTCTTCGTTGTGCCGCTCCTGAAGCGGCCAGCTTCGGCGCCGGCCCCGCGTGATCGCGGCGCCGGGCGCCCGGGCCGCGCCGCTCAGCGGCTGATCGGCTTGTAGCGCAGGCGCTTCGGCTTCGCGGCTTCCTCGCCGAGGCGCGCACGCTTGTCGGCTTCGTACTCCTGGTAGTTGCCGTCGAAGAATGTGACCTGCGAATCGCCTTCGAACGCGAGGATGTGCGTCGCGATCCGGTCGAGGAACCAGCGATCGTGCGAGATCACCATCACCGAGCCCGCGAATTCGAGCAGCGCGTCTTCCAGCGCACGCAGCGTTTCGACGTCGAGGTCGTTCGACGGTTCGTCCAGCAGCAGCACGTTGCCGCCCGAGATCAGCGTCTTCGCGAGGTGCAGGCGGCCGCGTTCGCCGCCGGACAGGTTGCCGACGATCTTCTGCTGGTCGCCGCCCTTGAAGTTGAAGCGGCCGATGTACGCGCGCGACGGCGTTTCGTACTTGCCGACCGTCAGCACGTCGGCGCCGCCGGAGATTTCCTCGAACACCGTCTTCGAACCGTCGAGCGCGTCGCGGCT
This sequence comes from Burkholderia sp. AU28863, assembly GCF_002223195.1. Lineage (NCBI taxonomy): Bacteria > Pseudomonadati > Pseudomonadota > Betaproteobacteria > Burkholderiales > Burkholderiaceae > Burkholderia > Burkholderia sp. AU28863. The sequence continues at coordinate 159,569 of NZ_NKFE01000002.1, forward strand.
CTGGTCGACGTACGCGAGCTTCACCGTCGGGCCCATCACCACTTCGCCCGAATCCGGCTGTTCCTTGCCCGTCAGCATCTTGAACAGCGTCGACTTGCCGGCGCCGTTCGGGCCGATGATGCCGACGATCGCGCCGGCCGGGATCTTGAAGCTCAGGTTGTCGATCAGCAGGCGGTCGCCGAACGACTTGCTGACGTTCTTGAACTCGATCACTTCGTTGCCGAGGCGTTCGCCGGCCGGAATGAAGATTTCCTGCGTTTCGTTGCGCTTCTGGTATTCCTGGCTGCTCAGCTCCTCGAAGCGCGCGATACGCGCCTTCGACTTCGCCTGACGGCCCTTCGGATTCTGGCGCACCCACTCCAGTTCCTTCTTGATCGCCTTCTGGCGCGCCGATTCCGACGCTTCTTCCTGCTTCAGGCGCTCTTCCTTCTGGTCGAGCCAGCTGCTGTAGTTGCCCTTCCACGGAATGCCGTGGCCGCGGTCGAGTTCGAGAATCCACTCGGCCGCGTTGTCGAGGAAGTAGCGATCGTGCGTGACCGCGACGACGGTGCCCGGGAAGCGCACGAGGAACTGCTCGAGCCAGTCGACCGATTCGGCGTCGAGGTGGTTGGTCGGTTCGTCGAGCAGCAGCATGTCGGGCTTTTCGAGCAGCAGCTTGCACAGCGCGACGCGGCGCTTTTCGCCGCCCGACAGGTGCTCGATCTTCGCGTCCCACGGCGGCAGGCGCAGTGCGTCGGCGGCCACTTCGAGCTGCTGCTCGGGGCTGCCGCCGTCGCTCGACGCGAGGATCGCCTCGTACTTCGCCTGCTCGGCCGCGAGCGCGTCGAAGTCGGCGTCCGGTTCGGCGTAGGCCGCGTAGATTTCTTCCAGCTTCTTGTTGGCCTGGAACAGGTCGCCGAGGCCTTCCTCGACGGCTTCGCGCACGGTCTTCGTCGGGTCGAGCTGCGGTTCCTGCGGCAGGTAGCCGATGTTCAGGTTCGGCATCGGCGTGGCTTCGCCCTCGATGTCCTTGTCGACGCCCGCCATGATGCGGATCAGCGTCGACTTGCCCGAGCCGTTCAGGCCGAGCACGCCGATCTTCGCGCCGGGAAAGAACGACAGCGAGATGTCCTTCAGGATCTGGCGCTTGGGCGGCACGATCTTGCCGACCCGGTTCATCGTGAAAACGTATTGGGCCATTTCGGTGTGAAAGTCAGAAGTGGTTGAGACTGCCGCGCAGCGCGCGCGGGCGTGGCGGCGTCGGGTGATTCGGTACGGAGCGTGCCGCGCGGGGCGCGGCGGTGCGAGCGCGTATTGTACTTCGCCGCCGGCTGCCGCTGGCGCGGCGCAGGCCATTCGGCCGACCCGCGCTCACAGCCACGCGGCGACGCCGCCGTGCCCCGAGCACGTGCCGCGTCGGTGGCGGCTGAAGCTGTACGTGCCGTCGCGGCAACGCGCGCTCGCGCCGTCCGGCACGCGGCCCGATTTCGAATGCGCGGGCGCATGCACGGTTTCGCCGTCGCGGTTGCGATACGTGTCGTGACGGTCGAGATCGGCTTCGTTGCCGTAGCCGGGCGGCGCGCGATAGGCGTGCGCGGGAAGCGGCAGCGCGGCGCCCGCGACGAAGAGCGCGGCGGACAGGGTCGCGACATGGGTCGCGCGGCGGAGCAGGGTGCGCATGGTCTCTCTCGTTCCGTTCGTTGTTATCGATGTCGGGCCGATCGCCCGCGCCGCATGTTAGCGGATCGGCGCCGGGTGCCGGCGCGACGCTACGCCGCGCCGTCGGCCTGAGCGGCATCGAAAATCCACCGGCGGAACGCGGCAACCTTCGGCCGTTCCGCGTGATGCGGCGGAGAGTGGGCGTGTCGCGCGGTTTCCGGTAGGGTGACCGGACCGTCGACCATCGACGCGCGGTCGGGGAGGCATCGTGACATTCGACGAAGTCCGGCAGATCGCACTGACGTGGCGCGGCGTCGAGGAAGGCACGTCGTACGGCACGCCCGCGCTCAAGGTGAAGGGCAAGCTGCTCGCGCGGCTGCGCGAGGACGGCGACACGCTCGTCGTGAAGGGCGTCGGCCCCGACGAGCGCGCCTGGCTGATCGAGTCGGCGCCCGACGTGTATTACGTGACCGATCACTATGTCGGCTGGCCGATCGTGCTGGTGCGCCTGTCGGCCGCGCATCCCGACGCCGTGAAAAACCTGCTCCTGCGGGAGTGGCGCGCAATCGTGCCGGCGAAGTGGCGGAACGAAGCCGCAGGCGACACGAACTGAACGGCGCGCGGAGCACGCGAGCCGCCGCCGAAACCGGATCAAGCGTTGCATCGGTTCGTGTCGATGCAACGAGTGGTTCCATCGAAATTCTCCAATTGGTTCTTAGTGAAGAACCGTTTGGTGCTTACACTCCTTCGCTTCGAAGGCGGCTGACGACGGCCGACGGAACGGGCGTACGCGATGCCCGGCGCCCGGTGCGCCGCATCGCACCCGCAGCTTCGCAGACTGCGCGGACGACCCGACCGGAACGGCCCCATCCGGCCTCATGCCCGCGTGCGCCGCACGCGCGGCCGCGGCCGGATTCAAGAACGACAACTCCCGCGCCGCCTTCACGCGACACCGGTCGTACCGGAACCGTTTTTTGGAGAGAGACAGATGAGTGGAAGCAACACAGGCCTCGGCACCGGCCTGAAGCAGCGTCACGTCACGATGATGTCGATTGCCGGCGTCATCGGCGCGGGCTTGTTCGTCGGCTCCGGCCACGCGATCGCGGAAGCCGGGCCGGCATCGATACTCGCGTATGCGATCGCGGGCGTGCTGGTCGTGCTGGTGATGCGCATGCTCGGCGAAATGGCCGTCGCGCATCCGGACAGCGGGTCGTTCTCGACCTATGCCGATCGAGCGATCGGCCACTGGGCGGGCTTCACGATCGGCTGGCTGTACTGGTGGTTCTGGGTGCTGGTGATCCCGATCGAGGCGACCGCCGCCGCGACCATCCTCAATGCGTGGTTTCCGGGCATCGCGACGTGGATCTTCGCGCTCGGCATCACGCTGCTGCTCACCCTCACCAATCTCTTTTCCGTCAAGAACTACGGCGAATTCGAATTCTGGTTCGCGCTGATCAAGGTCGTCGCGATCGTCGTGTTCCTGTGCATCGGCGGCGCGGCGATCGTCGGCATCATTCCCGCGCCGGCCGTGTCGGGCGTGTCGAACCTGTTCGTGCACGACGGCTTCATGCCGCACGGCGCGAGCGCGGTGCTCGCGGCGATGCTCACGACGATGTTCTCGTTCCTCGGCACCGAGATCGTGACGATCGCGGCCGCCGAATCGGACAACCCGCAACGCCAGATCGTGCGTGCGACGAACTCGGTCATCTGGCGTATCACGCTGTTCTATCTCGGCTCGATTCTCGTCGTCGCGGCCATCGTGCCGTGGAACGACCCGCTGCTGCCGAAGCACGGCTCGTATCAGCGCGCGATGGAATTGATCGGCGTCCCGAACGCGAAGGCGATCATCGACGTGATCGTGCTTGTGTCGGTCGCGAGCTGCCTGAATTCGGCGCTGTACACGGCGTCGCGGATGCTGTTCTCGCTGTCCAGGCGCAAGGACGCGCCCGCCTTCCTGCATCGCACCGATTCGACCGGCACGCCGCGCGCGGCCGTGCTCGCGTCGACCGCGTTCGGTTTCCTGACCGTGATCGCGAACTACCTGATGCCGGAGCAGGTGTTCGGCTTCCTGCTCGCGACGTCGGGCGCGATCGCGCTGCTCGTGTATCTCGTGATCGCGATCTCGCAGCTGCGGATGCGCAAGACGCTCGAGGCGGGCGGCGCGGACCTGACGCTGCGGATGTGGCTGTTCCCGTGGCTCACGTGGGCGGTGATCCTGTTCATCTGCGGCACGCTGACCGTGATGTTCGTCAGCGAGGAACACCGGATGGAGGTTGGCGCGACGGCCGTGCTGGCGTTGATCGTGCTGCTCGCGTCGTGGCTGAACAAGCGTGGGCGCGATGCGCGGGCGGATGCGGGGCGGCGGGTGTCGGCGACGTGATGAATTGAAGTGGCGGCGGGGCGCGAAACCCCGTTCATGAAAATGGCTTGATCGGCGGTTGCCGGTCGGGCCATTTGTCTTTTTTGCGCGAGCACGCGGATACACGTAACGTCACGCTGTCCGGTCTTTCGTACCCCGCGATCGTTGATGTACGAACGCGTCAAAATCGAACTCGTCTGATTTCATCGCGAACGGCAACGCCATACATTGATCGCTTCGAGAACCGAAGTGAATGATGAGGCCGACTCGCTTTAGCGGTCGCGCCAGGAGAGGCAAATGGCGAACGAAAGCCTGAGATTGAGTGACGCAGGCTGGGCCGAGCTGCGGAGACGGGAAAGCGCAGTCATGGCTTACTACAACGACCAAGCGAACAACTGTACCTATGGTATCGGAACGCTGGCTCACACCGGGCCGTGCACCCCGGAAGAATTGCGCACGCCGGTTGCGACGACGCAAGTCAATGCACAACTCGCGGTCCGGGTCCGTCGGGCAGAAGCCGCCGTGCGGCGACATGTCCCGCTTCGGCAATTGACGCAGTTGCAATTCGATGAGCTCGTCAGCTATGCCTACAATACCGGCAACACAGGTGCGCTGGCCGTGTTCCGTTCAGCGAATCAGAGCGACGACGCGGGCGTCGTGTCGCACATGAATCAGCGCGTCTGGATTCATCCGCGAGACGATAACGGGCGTCGTCTGGCGCCCGTTCGTTCAAACGGGCTTGTCAACCGGCGCCGACTTGAATCGGTGCCGTTCCAGTCACAACAGAGGGCACCGTGAGAACGGCCATGATCGGTTTGCTCGTGCTGACGTCGACGCATGCATTTGCCGGCCCGACGGCAGCGGACGAGATAGCGGCGCGCAGCGGCTTGCCGGCAAGCGAGGTCAACGCGCTGCTCAGTGACTGTGAATCGAGCCAGACGAGCATGAATTTTTGCGCGTGGCGCGATCAGCTCGTCGCCGAGCGGGAATTGCAGCGGATCGTCGACAAACAGGTGAGCGAGCAGCCACGGCGCAAGGCGGCGCTCGACGCGCAGATGGCGAAGTGGAAGAAAGCGCGCGACACATCCTGCGAAAAATCGGCGCGTAACGCATGGGGCGATGGTTCGATGCGACCTGCGGCACGGGCGATCTGTGCAACGGAGGCAACGAAGGAAATGGTGAAAAGGTTGTCGGCTCGCGCTTCCCGCAAACCTTCATGAATCGGTCCGACATGACAAAAGGCCGCTGCGTTCGCGATCTCGTCACTGCCGATGCGTGTTCGCCATGTCATGCAGGAGTGATGCCCTGGCGTACTCGCGTCCTGTTATCAGGAGATCAGGTCGGCTGGCGTCCGCTTAAACGACCGTGCCCCGATGTGTGACGATCGATTCGTTCCCGTTGGGAAATAAATCATCGACACGTGGGATATTTGTTACTGAGACAGTTTCACTTATTCTACGGGCTCACCACCAATCAAGAGTCCGACCATGTCGATCCGTCATCTGTTTTCTTCCGCATTCGCGGCGAGTGCACTACTCGGCGCCGCATCCGCGAGCATCGCCGCCCCGCTGACCGTCGATGTCTACAATCCGGGCGCGCATGCGATCTTCCCGGTTTCGTCCGAAATCGTTTCGGGCAAGACCGAGGCGATCCTGATCGACGCCCAGTTCCAGCGCAACGACGCGCAGGCGCTGGTGAGCCGGATCAAGGCGAGCGGCAAGACGCTCAAGGCCGTCTACGTGAGCCACAGCGACCCCGACTATTACTTCGGGCTGGAGACCATTCACGCGGCGTTCCCGGATGCGAAGGTCATCGCGACGCAGCAGACCGTCGCCGCGATCGAGGCCAGCAAGGACGGCAAGCTCGCCTACTGGGGCCCGATCCTGAAGGACAATGCGCCGACTTCGGTGATCGTGCCGCAGCCGCTCGACGGCAATACGCTGCGCGTCGACGGCGAGCCGCTGCGCATCGTCGGGCTTGACGGCCCGACGCCCGATCGCACGTTCGTGTGGATTCCTTCCACACGGACCGTGGTCGGTGGCATCCCGGTCGCCGCGAACATTCACGTGTGGATGGCCGACACGCAGACGCCGCAGTCGCACGCGAACTGGCTGGCGACGCTCGAGCGGATCGATGCGCTGAAGCCGGCGCGCGTCGTGCCCGGCCACTTCCTGCCGAACCGTGACGGCAGCCAGCCGTTCGCCACCGGCGTCGCGTTCACGCGCAATTACGTGAAGGCGTTCGACGACGAAGCGGCGCGCGCGAAGGATTCGGCGGCGCTGATCGCGGCGATGGAGGCGCGCTACCCGGATCTCGGCGAGAAGTCGTCGCTCGAGCTGGGCGCGAAGGTCGCCAAGGGCGAGATGCAATGGCCCGCGCCGGCGCCGTTCCCAGCGGCGGGCAAGACGGTGCGCGTGCAGCTCGGCGCTGCCGCGTTCGACCTGCACTTCCAGGACGACAAGACGATGTCGTTCGTCGGCACGGCCGGCCAATTCAACGGTGTGACGGATACGGTGCAGTACATGGCGCGCGAGATCCGTCCGCAGGTGTACATGGTGTACTGGCATGAGCCGTCCACCGGCTCGAACGTCGTGCACGTCGAGGATTTCGAACGCGGCACGGTGGACACGAACATCGTGACGAAGGACGGGCAGTTCCTGCATATGTCCGGGACACTGAAGATCGTCGGGCGGGAATGAGTCGGTCTTCCGTCATCGAAAAAGAAAAAGCCCGCATTCAGCGGGCTTTTTTACGGTCGATGCAGCAGCAACGCTCAAACGTTGAACAGGAAGTTCATCACATCCCCGTCGTGCACGACATATTCCTTCCCTTCCGCACGCATCTTGCCGGCTTCCTTCGCGCCTTGCTCGCCCTTGTACGTGACGAAGTCGTCGAACGCGATCGTCTGCGCACGGATGAAGCCGCGCTCGAAGTCGGTGTGGATCACGCCGGCCGCCTGCGGAGCGGTATCGCCGATGTGGATCGTCCACGCGCGCACTTCCTTCACGCCCGCGGTGAAATAGGTCTGCAGGCCCAGCAGCTTGAAGCCCGCGCGGATCACGCGGTCGAGGCCCGGCTCTTCCATGCCCATGTCGGCGAGGAACGCTTCCTTGTCCGCGTCGTCGAGATCGGCGATTTCCGCCTCGATCGCCGCGCACACGGCGACCACCGGCGCGTTTTCGCTTTCCGCGTACTTGCGCACCGCCTCGAGGTGCGGGTTGTTCTCGAAGCCGTCGTCCTTCACGTTGGCGACATACATCGCCGGCTTCGCGGTGATCAGGCAGAACGGCTTGATCAGCGCCTGTTCGTCGTCCGACAGCGCGAGGCCGCGCACGGCCTTGCCCTGGTCGAGCTGCGCGCGCACTTTTTCGAGCACCGCGACGAGCTTCGCCGCTTCCTTGTCGTTGCCCGACTTCGCCGCCTTCGAATAGCGCGTGAGCGCCTTCTCGATGGTGCCGAGATCGGCGAGCGCGAGTTCGGTGTTGATCACTTCGATGTCGTCGATCGGGCTGACCTTGCCGGCGACGTGAATGACGTTGTCGTCCTCGAAGCAGCGCACGACGTGCGTGATCGCGTCGGTTTCGCGGATGTTCGCGAGGAACTGGTTGCCCAGGCCTTCACCCTTGCTCGCGCCCGCGACGAGGCCCGCGATGTCGACGAACTCGACGACGGCCGGCACGACGCGCTCCGGCTTGACGATCTCGGAGAGCGCCTTCAGGCGCGTATCCGGCACTTCGACGATGCCGACGTTCGGCTCGATCGTGCAGAACGGGTAGTTCTCGGCGGCGATGCCGGCCTTGGTCAGCGCATTGAACAGGGTGGACTTGCCGACGTTGGGCAAGCCGACGATGCCGCATTTGAGACTCATGGAATCCTTCGGACGGGTGAGGCGGCGCGGCCGGACAGGGCACGGCGGCGCGGGAAAAAAGGGCGGCCGGCGCGTGGAGCGCGGCGGGCCGACGGTCAAAAACGCTATTGTACCGTGCCGGCGCGCCGGATTCCGGGCCTGGCGCCGAACGGCCGATGCGGCGGGCCGTCGCGCGGGCGCGCCGGCCTGCGATTCTGCTGATTTCCCGCAAAGTCCGGCCGCGTAAGGGTTTGGCCCCGCGGCTATAATGCCCGCCATGACTGCCCACCACTCCTTCGACGTCGCCGTGGTCGGCGGCGGGCTCGTCGGCAAGACGGCCGCGCTCGCGCTGACCCAGTCCGGCTACAAGACAGCCTTGCTCGCCCAGCCGGCCACGCCGCGCCCCGCCGATCTCGCGTTCGACACGCGCATCTACGCGCTGTCGTCCAGTTCGCAGGCGTTGCTCGAGCGGCTGCGGGTCTGGCAGGCGCTCGATCACGGCCGGCTCGCGCCGGTCTACGACATGCGCGTATATGGCGATGCGCACGCCGAACTGCATTTCTCCGCCTACCAGGCGTCCGTGCCGCAGCTCGCATGGATCGCCGAATCGTCGCTGGTCGAGGCGTCGCTCGACGCCGCGCTGCGGTTCCAGCCGAACCTCACGTGGTTCGACGCGCGTGCGCAGGGCTTCGACGTGCGCGACGACGCGGCCGTGCTCACGCTGTCGTCGGGACAGGTGCTCGAAGCCGATCTCGTCGTCGGCGCCGACGGCGCGCATTCATGGGTGCGCTCCCAAATGGGGGCCAGGGTGGAGCGGCGCGACTACCGGCAGACGGGCGTCGTCGCGAACTTCAAGGCCTCGCTGCCGCACCGCGAGACGGCGTACCAGTGGTTCCACGAAGGGGAGATCGTCGCGCTGCTGCCGCTGCCGGACGGCCATGTGTCGCTGGTATGGTCCGCGCACACCGCGCATGCGGACGAACTGCTCGCCCTCGATCCGGCGCAGCTCGCGGCCGAGGTCGAGCGCGTGTCGCACGGCCAGGTCGGCACGCTCGAATGCGTGACGCCGGCCGCCGGCTTCCCGCTGGCGCTGCAGACGGTCGACAAGCTGATCGCGCCGCGCGTCGCGCTCGTCGGCGATGCCGCGCACCTGATCCATCCGCTCGCCGGGCAGGGGATGAACCTGGGGTTGCGCGACGTCGCCGCGCTCGCCGACGCGATCGCGCGCAAGGAAAGCTTTCGCAACCTCGGCGATCCGGTGCTGTTGCGCCGCTACGAGCGTTCGCGCCGCGAGGATATCCGCGCGCTGATGGTCGCGACCGATGGCTTGCAGCGGCTGTTCGCGGTGCCGGGCTCGCTCGCGAAGGCGGTGCGCAATGCGGGCATGGCGTTCGTCGGCGCGCAGCCGCTCGTGAAGCGCTGGCTCGTGTCGGCCGCGCTCGGCTGATCGAACCTTCCGCCACTGCGTGGGTCGGAGACGGTTCCGTTACGGCGTACACTGTGCCGTGCACTCCGATTGAGCTGAAGGAAGATTTCGATGAAAAAAACGATCCGCATCGCGTCGCTGGCGCTGGCCGTCACGATGGCGACGCTTGGCTGCACCGCGCAGGCCGACCAGACCACCGACAAGCTGAAGGCCACGCTGCAAGCCCGTCTCGGCAACGACGCGCCGATCAAGAGCGTGTCGAAATCGCCGGTTGCAGGCCTTTACGAAGTGAACCTCGGCTCGCAGATCATCTATAGCGACGCGGCGGGCGACTACGTGCTGCTCGGCGATCTCGTCGACACCAAGTCGCACAAGAACCTGACCGACGCCCGCCTGTCCGAAATCAACAAGATCGACTTCGCGAGCCTGCCGTTCGCGAATGCGATCAAGGTCGTCAAGGGCAATGGCGCCCGCAAGATCGCGGTGTTCTCCGATCCGAACTGCCCGTACTGCAAGAAGCTCGAGACGACGCTGCAGTCGGTCGACAACGTGACCGTCTACACGTTCCTGTACCCGGTGCTGTCGCCGGATTCGACCGCGAAGTCGAAGGCGATCTGGTGCGCGACCGACCGCGCGAAGACCTGGGAAAGCTGGATGCTCGACCACCGCGCGCCGTCCGGCGCCGGTACCTGCGACACCACCGCGCTCGACAAGAACCTCGCCCTCGGCCGCGGGATGAACGTCACGGGCACGCCGACGATCTTCTTGCCGGACGGCCGCCGCCTGCCGGGCGCGGTATCGGCGGACCAGCTCAACCAGGCGCTCGCCTCGAGCAAGTAACCGACTGCACGCCGGGCGCATGGCCCGGCCAGCGAGGGGCGCCCGCACGATCTGCCGGCGCCTCTCTTCGTTTTCGCCGCCGTATTCGACCGACCGATTGCCACGATGACCCAGCCGATCCGCTATTCGATTGTCCCGAAAGATCTTGCCGCCCACCTGTTCGAAGTGACGGTGACGGTTGCCGATCCCGATCCCGAAGGCCAGCGCTTCTCGCTGCCGGTATGGATTCCCGGCAGCTATCTCGTGCGTGAGTTCGCGCGCAACATCGTGACGCTGCATGCGTTCAACGACGCGGGCCGCAAGGTGCGCATCGCGAAGACCGACAAGCATACGTGGCAGGCCGCGCCCGTCGCCGGCGCGCTGACGCTGCGCTACGACGTCTATGCGTGGGACCTGTCGGTGCGCTCCGCGTATCTCGACGACTCGGGCGGCTTCTTCAACGCGACGGCCGTGTTCCTGAGCGTCGTCGGCCGCGAGGCGGCGCCGTGCGAAGTCGATATCGCGAAACCGGCCGGCCCGGCGTTCCGTACGTGGCGCGTCGGCACCGCGCTGCCCGAGGCGCGCGGCACCAGGCGCTACGGTTTCGGCGCGTATCGCGCGGCGAACTACGACGAACTGTCCGACCATCCGGTGACGATCGGCGAATTCGCGCTCGCGACGTTCGACGCGCACGGCGTGCCGCACGACATCGTGATCGCCGGGCGCGTGACGCAGCTCGACCTGGAGCGGCTGCGTACCGATCTGAAGCGCGTATGCGAAGCGCAGATCGCGCTGTTCGAGCCGAAGTCGAAGAAGGCGCCGATGGATCGCTACGTGTTCATGACGCTCGCGGTCAGCGACGGCTACGGCGGCCTCGAGCATCGTGCGTCGACCGCGCTGATCTGCAACCGGACCGACCTGCCGGTGAAGGGGCGCGCGGAAACGACGGAAGGCTATCGCACCTATCTCGGCCTCTGCAGCCACGAGTATTTCCACACGTGGAACGTGAAGCGCATCAAGCCGGCGGCGTTCGTGCCGTATGACCTCACGCGCGAGAACTACACGTCGCTGCTGTGGCTGTTCGAAGGCTTCACGTCGTATTACGACGACCTGATGCTGGTCCGCAGCGGGCTGATGTCGCAGGACGACTATTTCGCGGCGCTCGGCCGTACCGTTGGCGGCGTGCTGCGCGGCACGGGCCGGCTCAAGCAGAGCGTCGCGGAAAGCTCGTTCGACGCGTGGATCAAGTACTACCGCCAGGACGAGAACGCGACCAACGCGATCGTCAGCTATTACACGAAGGGCTCGCTCGTCGCGCTCGCGTTCGATCTCGCGATCCGCGCGCGGACGCGCAACCGGAAGTCGCTCGACGACGTGATGCGCCTGCTGTGGCAACGCTACGGCCGCGACTTCTATCACGGCAAGCAGGCGGGCGTGGACGAAAACGAAGTCGAGACGCTGATCGAAGAGGCGACGGGCGTCGCGCTCGGCCGACTGTTCGCCGACGCCGTGCACGGCACGCGCGACCTGCCGCTCGGCGAACTGTTCGCGCCGTTCGGCGTGACGCTGGCCCCCGACGTCGCGCTCGGCGCGGCCGCGAAGCCGACGATCGGCGCGCGCCTGCGCGGCGGCGCGGACTGCACGTTGGCGGCGGTCTACGAAGGCGGCGCCGCGCATCGCGCGGGGTTGTCGGCCGGCGACACGCTGATCGCGGTGGACGGGCTGCGCGTAACGGGCACGAACCTCGATGCGCTGCTCGCACGCTACCGGCCGGGCGACAAGGTCGAGGTTCACGCGTTCCGCCGCGACGAGCTGCGCACCGCGAAACTGAAGCTCGACGGGCCGGACATCACCCGCTACCGGCTGACGGCGGCCGCGAAGCCGGCCGCGGCCACGAAGGCGCGCGAAGCCTGGCTGAAGGGGTAAGCGTACGAAAGCGGGTGGCGGGGCGCGATCCAGGATTGTTCTGCTGTTGCAACAATCCGTCGCCCTGAACCCGCTTTTTCGCGGTCATATGGCCACGCACAATGGCGTCACTCGCGCTACCGAAGCGCAACCCCACCCGGAGCCTGACATGACGACCATTCTGCAAATCAATTCCGCTGCGCGTTCGCAAGGTGCGCAATCCACGCTGCTGGCCAACGAACTGACGGCAAAGCTGCAACAATCGAACCCCGGCGCGAACGTCGTGGTTCGCGACCTGCTCGCCGATGCGCTGCCGCACCTCGACGAATCGGTGCTCGGCGCGTTCTTCACGCCGGCCGACCAACGCACCGCGGAACAGAATGCGATCGTCGCGAAGAGCGATGCACTGATCGCCGAGCTGCAGGCTGCCGACATCATCGTGATCGGCGCGCCGATGTACAACTTCGGCATCTCGTCGCAACTGAAGACGTATTTCGACTGGATCGCCCGCGCAGGCGTCACGTTCCGCTACACCGAGAACGGTCCGGAAGGCCTGATCAAGGGCAAGAAGGTTCACGTCGTGACGGCCCGTGGCGGCAAGTATCTGGGTACGCCGAACGACAGCCAGACCCCGTACCTGCGCACGTTCCTCGGCTTCATCGGCCTGACCGACGTGAACTTCATCCATGCGGAAGGCCTGAACCTCGGCCCGGACGCGCAGAGCGCCGCGCTGGCGGGCGCACGCGAAGCGATCGCCGCCGCGTAACGCGCCAGGTCGACGCGGGTGCCACGCACCCGCTGCGTCGCCCGATAAAAAAACGCCGCGCCCTTCACGAAGGGACGCGGCGTTTTTGCATTCGGCCGGCGAACTCGCCGCCGAGGCCGTTACGCGAGCGTTTCGGCCACGTCCGGCAGACGCCAGTCGATCGGTTCGCGGCCGGCATCGACCAGATAGTCGTTTGCGAGCGCGAAATGGCGGCAGCCGAGGAAGCCGCGGTGCGCGGACAGCGGCGACGGATGCGGCGCCTCGAGCACGCAATGCGCGTTCGCGTCGAACAGCGCGCGCTTGGCCTGCGCGTGCGCGCCCCACAGCATGAATACGAGCCCGCGATGGCGGCGGGCGAGCTCGCGGATCAGCGTGTCCGTGCACTGCTCCCAGCCGCGCTTCGCATGGCTCGCGGCCGCGCCGCGCTCGACCGTCAGCACGGTGTTGAGCAGCAGCACGCCCTGGCGCGCCCACGTGTCGAGGCAGCCGTGACGCGGCGTGTCGTGACCGAAGTTCGCGGCGATTTCCTTGAAGATGTTGCGCAGCGACGGCGGCGTGCGGACGGCCGGCGGCACCGAGAACGCGAGGCCGTGCGCCTGCGGCGTGCCGCGATCGTCGCCATGGTACGGATCCTGGCCGAGGATCACGACCTTCACGTCGTCGGGATGCGTCAGGCGCAGCGCGCGGAACACGTCGGTCGGGTAGACCGTCTTGCCGGCGGCGCGCTCTTCGTCGACGAAGCGGCACAGCGGCGCGTATGCGTCGCTGTCGGTGAACGGTTTCAGTACGTCGCGCCAGACGGCCGGCAGCGCGTCGAATTGCGCGGCGAGATGCGGTACGTCGGCGGCAACGGGTCGCGGTGCCGCGGCGGCCGGGGCTGGCTCGGGCATGGGCGCCGGCGCCGGTGCGGCGGCTTTCTTCGCGGGTTTGCGCCGGGCTGCCGGCGGCTCGGAAGCCGCGGACGGAATATCGGCCGGTGCCGTTTCCGGCACGGGATCGTCGAACAGCGACGCCTGTTGCGGCGCGCGGGAAGTCTTGCGGGTTGCCATGCGTGATGCGTGTTTATTGCGCGCGCAGCCGGTAGCCGCGCTGCGCCTTGCTGATGTTTTCGGGAACGAGGCCCGGCAGCGCCTGCTGCAGTTCGGCGGCGAGCGTCGCGAGCGCCGTTTCCGGGCCGTCGATCAGTTCGAGTTCGATTTCGCTGATCGGTTCGCGGCGCGTTTCGTGTTCCGCCTGGACGACAATCTCGCCGAGGTCCACCGCGGCCTCGACGGTTGCGCCGCCGATGGCGATGCGCCACAGCGTACGCGAAAAATCCGTGCGGAACAGTGCGTGCAGCGCGCCGGCCGCGTCATTGAGCGCGGCGGCGGCTTCCGGCACGTCGCAGGCCGCGACGAGCGCGTCGATTTCGAGCGCGTCGCCCGCGACCGGCAATTCCCACTCGTGGCGGCTGTGCAGGCCGCCTTCCGCGCTGCCGACCGTCTTGAACGTCTGCAGCCAGCCGTCCGGCGTGCGGCGCACGCGCACCGCGCTCTTCGAACGCGCGAGCGCGAGATCGGGCGTGTCGTAATAGACGTTCGCGAGCGTGATCGCGCGACCGGGTTCGCCGGTCAGCGTCTCGAAGAAGCGGCGCGCGGCCTCGGCCAGGCCGGCCGGCAGCGCGAGCTTGATTTCCTGTTCGATCGCCATCAGAAGAACATCCGTGCGAGTTCCTCGCCCGGCTGGTCGGCGCGCATGAACGCCTCGCCGACGAGGAACGTGTTCACGTTCGCCGCGCGCATCGTGTCGACGTCGGCGCGCGACAGGATGCCCGATTCGGTCACGACGATACGGTCCGCCGGAATCATGTCGAGCATGTCGAGCGTGGTCTGGATCGACGTCTCGAACGTGCGCAGGTTGCGGTTGTTGATGCCGAGCAGCGGCGTCTTCAGCGTCAGCGCCTGTTCCATCTCGTGGCGGTCGTGCACTTCGACCAGCACCGCGAGGCCGAGCGAGTGCGCATACGCTTCGAGATCCTGCATCAGCGGCGTGTCGAGCGCGGCGGCGATCAGCAGGATCGCGTCGGCGCCCATCGCGCGGGCTTCGACGATCTGGTACGCGTCGACGATGAAGTCCTTGCGCAGCACCGGCAGCGTGCAGGCCGCGCGGGCTTCCTCGAGATAGCGGACGCCGCCCTGGAAGAACTGCTCGTCGGTCAGCACCGACAGGCACGCGGCGCCGTGCGCCGCATACGAGCGCGCGATGTCGGCCGGCACGAAATGCTCGCGCAGCACGCCTTTCGACGGGCTCGCCTTCTTGATTTCGGCGATCACGGCGGCATTGCCGGCTGCGTGTTTCGCCCGCAGCGCGCCGACGAAGTCGCGCAGGTCGCGCGCCGATGCTTCGAGTTTCAGTGCCTCGAGCGGCGTGCTGCGGATGGCTGCCGCGATTTCTTCGCGCTTGACGGCGATGATTCGGTCGAGAATGTCGCTCATAGGGGTTCCTGCTGGGTTCGTAAGAGGGTCAGCGCTTGAACTGCTGCGTGAAGCGCACGAGTTCGTCGACCTTCGCACGGGCCTTGCCGCTCGCGATCGCTTCGCGGGCCAGCTGGATGCCGTCCGCGATCGACTCGGCGATATTGGCCGCGTAGAGCGCGGTGCCCGCGTTCAGCGTGACGATCTCGCGCGCGACGCCCGGCTGGTTGTCCAGCGCGCCGAGCAGCATCGTGCGCGATTCGTCCGCATTTTCCACCTTCAGCGTGCGGTTCGACACCATCTGCAGGCCGAAGTCCTCCGGATGGATCTCGTATTCGTGCACCTTGCCGTCGCGCAATTCGCCGACGAGCGTCGCGGCCCCGAGCGACACCTCGTCCATTCCGTCCTTGCCGTACACGACGAGCACGTGCTGCGCGCCGAGGCGCTGCATCACGCGTACCTGGATGCCGACGAGGTCGGCGTGGAACACGCCCATCAGCTGGTTCGGCGCGCCGGCCGGATTGGTCAGCGGGCCGAGGATGTTGAAGATCGTGCGCACGCCGAGCTCGCGGCGCACGGCCGCGATGTTCTTCATCGCCGGGTGATGATTCGGCGCGAACATGAAGCCCATGCCGGTTTCGGCGATCGATGCGGCGACCTGGTCCGACTGCAGGTCGATGTTCACGCCGAGCGCCTCGAGCACGTCGGCACTGCCGGACTTGCTCGATACGCCGCGGTTGCCGTGCTTCGCGACCTTCGCGCCCGCGGCCGCCGTGACGAACATCGACGCGGTCGAGATGTTGAACGTGTGCGAGCCGTCGCCGCCGGTGCCGACGATGTCGACGAAATTCGAGTTGTCCAGCACCTCGACGTGGTTCGCGAATTCGCGCATCACGGTCGCGGCGGCGGCGATCTCGCCGATCGTCTCCTTCTTCACGCGCAGCCCGGTGATGATCGCGGCCGCCATCACGGGCGACAGGTCGCCGCGCATGATCAGCCGCATCAGGTGCAGCATTTCGTCGTGGAAGATCTCGCGGTGCTCGATCGTGCGTTGCAGCGCTTCCTGCGGGGTAATCGTCATCGTGCGCCTCCCGTCAGGCAGCCGGTGCGGCGGCATGGGCCGCTGCGCGATGCTGCTTCAGGAAATTCTCGAGCAGCGCATGGCCGTGCTCGGACAGGATCGATTCCGGGTGGAACTGCACGCCTTCGACCGGCAGCGTCTTGTGGCGCACGCCCATGATCTCGCCGTCGTCGGTCCACGCGGACACCTCGAGGCAGTCCGGCAGCGATTCGCGTTCGATCGCGAGCGAGTGGTAGCGCGTCACGTCGAAATGCTTCGGCAGGTCGGCGAACACGCCGCGGCAGTCGGTTTCGATCCGGCTCACCTTGCCGTGCATGATGGTCTTCGCGCGCACGACGCGGCCGCCGAACGCTTCGCCGATCGCCTGGTGGCCGAGGCAGACGCCGAGGATCGGCTTCCGGCCCGCGAATTCGCGCAGCACGTCGAGCGTGATGCCCGCGTGCTGCGGATTGCTCGGGCCGGGCGACAGGCAGATGGTGTCGGGGTTCAGGCGCGCGATGTCGTCGAGCGTGATTTCATCGTTGCGGTAGGTACGCACGTCCTCGCCGAGTTCGCCGAAGTACTGGACCAGGTTGTAGGTAAACGAGTCGTAGTTGTCGATCATGAGCAGCATGGTCAGTCTCCGGTCAGAAGTCGCTATCGAGGCCGTCCTGGACCTGTTCGGCCGCACGCAGCACCGCGCGCGCCTTGTTCTCGGTCTCTTGCCATTCGGATTCGGGCACCGAATCCGCGACGACGCCGGCCGCCGCTTGCACGTACAGGTTGCCGTTGTGGATCAGGCCCGTGCGGATCGCGATCGCGAGATCCATCTCGCCCGAGAACGACAGGTAGCCGACCGCTCCGCCGTACAGCCCGCGCTTGACCGGCTCGAGCTCGTCGATCAGTTCCATCGCGCGCACCTTCGGCGCGCCGGACAGCGTGCCGGCCGGGAACGTCGCGCGCAGCACGTCGTAGTTCGTCATGCCGGGCTTCAGCTTGCCTTCGACCGAACTGACGATGTGCTGCACGTGCGAATACTTCTCGATCACCATCTTGTCGGTCACCTGCACCGAGCCGATTTCCGCGATGCGGCCGACGTCGTTGCGCGCGAGGTCGATCAGCATCACGTGTTCGGCGATTTCCTTCGGATCGTTCAGCAGCTCGGTCGCGAGTTCCGCGTCGCGCTCCGGCGTGTTGCCGCGCGGGCGCGTGCCGGCGAGCGGGCGGATCGTGACGATCTGGTCGTCGCCGCGCTTTTCCTGGCGCACCAGGATTTCCGGCGACGCGCCGACCACGTGGAAATCGCCGAAGTTGTAGTAATACATGTACGGCGACGGATTCAGCGAACGCAGCGCGCGGTACAGCGACAGCGGATTGTCGCGGTACGGCTTCGTCAGCCGCTGGCCGACCTGGATCTGCATCAGCTCGCCGGCCGCGATGTATTCCTTCGCCTGGCGCACGGCGGCCAGATAGTCGTCCTTCTTGAATTCGCGGAACGTCTCGGTGCGCACGCTCGCCGACGTGACGGGCGGCTGCACGGTCGTGCGCAGGCGCTGTTTCAGTTCGCGCAGGCGGTGTTTCGCCTTCGCATACGCTTCGGGCTGGCCCGGGTCCGCGTAGATGATCAGGTAGAGCTTGCCGGCGAGGTTGTCGATTACCGCGACTTCCTCGGTCAGCAGCAACTGGATGTCGGGCAGGCCGAGATCGTCGCGCGGCGCGGTGTTCGCGAGCTTCTTCTCGATGTAGCGCACCGCGTCGTAGCCGAAGTAGCCGGCGAGGCCGCCGCAGAACCGCGGCAGCCCCGGGCGCTGCGCAACCTTGAAGCGCGCCTGGAACGATTCGATGAACTGGAACGGGTCGCCGTCGTGCGTCTCGACGACCTGGCCGTCGCGCACCACTTCGGACACGCCGTTGCGGGTGCGCACGAGCGTGCGGGCGGGCAGGCCGATGAACGAATAGCGGCCGAAACGTTCGCCGCCGACCACCGATTCGAGCAGGAACGAGTTGGCGCCCGCGCGTTCGGGCTGGGCCAGCTTCAGGTAGAGGGACAGCGGCGTTTCGAGATCGGCAAGGGCTTCCGCGATCAGCGGGATGCGGTTGTAGCCTTCGTTCGCGAGCGATTGGAATTCGAGTTCGGTCATGTTCCGGTCCTGTTCGGGACGAGCGGCGCGTGCGCCAGGGATCATTTGACGCTGCGCGGCTGGCCGTCGGCGAAAGGGCGGTCGATCGAGAAGTGCCTGTTGCCGGCCGGCACTCCGGGCGTGAACGTCGCGAGCCTGCGGCCGATCCTGAACGCAAGCGTTCGGGCGCGGTGGAACTCGAGGTGGTGCGACGGTCGGCGCGCGGATGCGCAGCGAGATAAAAAACGGCGCTGAAGACGTGCTTCAGCGTACCTCATCGAAGAGGTTAGCGCGACCAGCGACGCCAGGGCCAGGCTCCCCGGTCGATGCTGCTCAGACTCCGTTTTTTATTCAGAAACATGCGGATGGAAGAAATAATCAGACGGTTGGCCGGCCGGCATTGTGCGCGGAAATTGCGCGGGCCGCGACCAGCAACGAATCGACTATACCATCCGAATTTATCGTTTGTATAGCTTTGCCGTGGTTGTAGCCGTACGGCACCGTCAGCGTCGCCATCCCGGCCGCGCGGCCTGCCAGCGCGTCGTTTTCCGAGTCGCCGATCGCGACCGCGGCGTCCGGCGCGACGCCGAGCGCGTCGCACGCCGTCAGCATCGGCAGCGGATCGGGCTTCTTGCGCGCGACGCTGTCGCCGCCCAGCACGATGCCGAAGCAGCCGGCCAGCCCGTATTGTTCGAGCAGTTCGACCGCGAAGCGGTGCGGCTTGTTCGTCACGCACGCGAGCCGGATGCCGGCCGCGCGCAGCGCATCGAGACCGACTGCCACGTCCGGATAGAGACGCGTGTGGCGACCGTTGATCTTCGCGTATTCGGTCTGGTAGATCGCCAGTGCATCGTCGAAGCGCGCGTGCGCTTCGTCGGCCGGAAAGCGCGGCTTCAGCACGCTGTGGATCAGGTGTTCGGAGCCCTTGCCGACGTAGCCGATTACTTCGTCGCGCGACGTGGCCGGCGCGCCGAGTTGCGCGAGCATCCCGTTCAGGCCGGCCGTGAAATCGTCGGCCGTGTCGACCATCGTGCCGTCGAGGTCGATCAGCGCCGCATCGATGCGCGGCGCGGCGAAGCGGATCGGCGCGGCGTCCGTGGCGGCCCCGGCCGGCGCGTGGCCGGCGAACGACGAGTCGGCCACGGCGTCAGCTCCGCTCGACGGTCGCGAGCGCCGCGCGCATCTCGTCGATCACCTTGCGGTAGTCGGGCTTGCCGAAGATCGCCGAACCCGCGACGAACGTGTCGGCGCCGGCCGCCGCGATTTCCGCGATATTGTCGGCCTTCACGCCGCCGTCGACTTCCAGCAGGATCTCACGGCCCGTGCGTTCGGTGTACGCGTCGATGCGGGCGCGCGCTTCGCGCAGCTTGTTCAGCGTTTCCGGAATGAACGACTGGCCGCCGAAGCCGGGATTGACCGACATCAGCAGCACGAAGTCGAGGCGATCCATCACGTGGTCGAGGTAGTTCAGCGGCGTGGCCGGATTGAACACGAGACCGGCCTTGCAGCCGTGGTCGCGGATCAGCGACAGCGTGCGGTCGATGTGGTCCGAGCCTTCCGGGTGGAAGCTGATCAGGTTCGCGCCGGCTTTCGCGAAATCGGGCACGATCCGGTCGACCGGGCGCACCATCAGGTGCACGTCGATCGGCACCTGCACGTGCGGGCGGATCGCCTCGCAGACGAGCGGGCCGATCGTCAGGTTCGGCACATAATGGTTGTCCATCACGTCGAAGTGAATCCAGTCGGCGCCGGCGGCGACCACGTTGCGGACTTCTTCGCCGAGCCGTGCAAAGTCGGCCGACAGGATGCTGGGAGCGATGCGGAATTGAGTCATGACAGGGGAGCGGGGACGTTGCGGCGCAAAACCGTCATTCTACCGTCCGGCGACCCGCTGCGCGGCGGCAGGCCGTGCGGTTGCGGCCCGAATGCGCATAGAATGCCGAACCAATGCGGCGCGCCCGCGGCCCGGCCGCTCGAGTCGGCGCGCGCGGTTACCTACAGCGGACACACCATGAGTCAGTATCAGTTCACCGTTTCGGTGAAAACCAGCTACTTGCCGGAACAATCCGACCCCGATCACCGTCAATACGCATTCGCGTACACGCTGACGATCCGCAACACCGGGCAGGTCGCGGCGCAGTTGATCGCACGTCACTGGATCATCACGGACAGCGAGAGCCACGTGCAGGAAGTGAAGGGGCTTGGCGTCGTCGGGCACCAGCCGCTGCTGCAGCCGGGCGAGCATTTCGAATACACGAGCTGGGCCGTGATCGCGACGCCGGTCGGCACGATGCGCGGTGCGTACTTCTGCGTGGCGGAGGACGGCGAGCGTTTCGAGGCGCCGGTCGACGAGTTCGCCCTGCACATGCCGCGCACGCTGCATTGAGCGTGCGGCGCGCGTCAGCGCGGCTGGCGGTCGTCGCGGCGGGCCTGCTTCTTTCTGCCCGACGAAGTCCATACGACGATGAAGATCAGCAGGGCAAGCGCGACGAAGGCTTCGAGCGCGAAGATGAGCATCGGATATTGGTCGAGAAAATCTGACATGGCGGTTTCCATCAAGAACGGACATTGTATGTGGTTTGGGCCCCGGCTGGCCGGGTGGATGGCCGCGGCCGCGGCGGCGGCGCTGCTCGCCGCGTGCGGCGGCGCGCCGACGCGGACTTCCGCGCTGAAGCCGCCGACCGGTGCGGCGATCGTGCCGGGGCAGGTCGCCGCGAAGCGGCTCACGCCGGTCGCGTGGCAGCAGGTGCCGGGCTGGCAGGACGATTCGCTGATCGGCGCGACGGCCGCGCTGCGGCAGAACTGTGCACGGCTCGCGCGCCAGCCGGCCTGGACACGCGCTTGCGCGGCCGCCGACCGGCTCGACGAACTCGACGTCAGCAGCGCCCGCAGCTTCTTCGAAACATATTTCACGCCGTTCCAGTTCGCGAACACCGACGGTACGCTCGACGGGCTCGTGACCGGCTATTACGAACCGCTGCTGCACGGTTCGCGCGTACGCCGCGGCCCGTATCAGTACGCGCTCTATCGCTGGCCGGCCGGCTATCGCGCGGGCGCCGCGCTACCGGCACGCGCGCAGCTCGAGCGCGCCGGCATCCTGAACGGCAACGAGCTCGTGTGGGTCGACGATCCGATCGAGGCATTCTTCCTGCAGGTGCAGGGCTCGGGGCGCGTGCTGCTCGACGACGGCTCGGTGATGCGGGTCGGCTTCGGCGGTACCAACAACCAGCCGTACCGTTCGATCGGCAAGTGGCTGCTCGATCGCGGCGAGCTGACGCCCGCGCAGGCGACGATGCAGGGCATCAAGGCCTGGGCGAAGGCGAACCCGACGCGCGTCGACGCGCTGCTCGATACGAATCCGCGCTTCGTGTTCTTCCGCGACATGCCGACCAAGGAGGATGCGCCGCACGGCGGCGCGGACGGTCCGATCGGCGCGCTCGGCGTGCCGCTGACGCCGGAGCGCTCGATCGCGGTCGACCCGTCGTCGATCCCGCTCGGCACGCCGGTGTTCCTGCAGACCACGCGTCCGTTGACGAATACGCCGATGAACCGGCTCGTGTTCGCGCAGGATACGGGCTCGGCGATCAAGGGCAGCGTGCGGGCGGACTATTTCTGGGGGCTCGGCGACGACGCG
Organism: Burkholderia sp. AU28863; assembly: GCF_002223195.1. Taxonomy (NCBI): domain Bacteria; kingdom Pseudomonadati; phylum Pseudomonadota; class Betaproteobacteria; order Burkholderiales; family Burkholderiaceae; genus Burkholderia; species Burkholderia sp. AU28863. The sequence continues at coordinate 181,596 of NZ_NKFE01000002.1, forward strand.
GGCGACCAGGCCGGCCGGATGAAGCAGGTCGGCCGGATGTGGCTGCTGTTCCCGAATTCGTGATTGGGGGGCGGCGAAGGCAGCCCGGATGACGGTTGTGAACGAGACGCGGCATGGATGGCGCGTCTCATGCGCGCAGGGCGTGCCGGTCTGATCGCTGGTGTGCCCGTGTGATTTCAGTTCGCGTGATGCTCTGCGTGTCACGTCGAACGACGCGTTGGAGTAGAACAGCCCGATCGGCGTTGGCCGACCGGGCTGTTCCGTTTGCAGGCACGGATTCGCCGCGGCGCGACGTGCGCGCGGCGAACGAGCTCAGCCCTTGCGTTTGTCGACGACGCGGCGCGCCTTGCCGACCGAGCGCTCGATGCCGTTCACGGGCAGCACGTTGATCACGGCCGTCACGCCGATCAGCGACTTGATGTCGTACGCGAGTGCCTGTTTTGCCGCCTGGATCGCCGCGGTATCGGGCGCCGTCTCCGGGCAGGGCTCGACGTTGAGCGTCAGCACGTCGAGCGGGCCTTCCTTCGTCAGCACGATCTGATAGTGCGGCGCGAGCACGCGCTGCTTGAGCAACTGTTCCTCGATTTGCGTCGGGAACACGTTGACGCCGCGCACGATCATCATGTCGTCCGACCGGCCGGTGATCTTCTCCATTCGCCGCATCGTGCGAGCGGTGCCCGGCAACAGGCGCGTGAGGTCGCGGGTGCGGTAGCGGATGATCGGCAGCGCTTCCTTCGTCAGCGACGTGAACACGAGCTCGCCGAGTTCGCCGTCCGGCAGCACTTCGCCGGTTTCGGGGTCGATGATTTCCGGATAGAAGTGGTCTTCCCAGATGGTCGGGCCGTCCTTGGTCTCGACGCATTCGGATGCGACGCCCGGGCCCATGACTTCGGACAGCCCATAGATGTCGACGGCGTCGATGCCCATCCGCTGTTCGATCGCGACGCGCATGTCATTGGTCCACGGCTCCGCGCCGAAGATGCCGATGCGCAGCGAACTCTGCGCGGGATCCAGGCCCTGGCGCTCGATCTCGTCGGCGATCGACAGCATGTAGCTCGGCGTGACCATGATGATGTCGGGCCGGAAATCCTGGATCAGCTGTACCTGCTTTTCGGTCTGTCCGCCGCCGAACGGGATGACGGTGAGGCCGGCGCGTTCGGCGCCGTAGTGCGCGCCGAGCCCGCCCGTGAAGAGGCCATAGCCGTAGCTGACGTGCACCTTGTCGCCGCGGCGCGCACCGGCCGCGCGGATCGAACGTGCGACGAGATTCGCCCACGTATCGATGTCGGCGGCCGTATAGCCGACGACCGTCGGCTTGCCGGTCGTGCCCGACGACGCATGGATGCGCGAGATCTGGTCCTGCGGCACCGCGAACATCCCGAACGGATAGCTGTCGCGCAGGTCGCCCTTGGTCGTGAACGGGAAGCGCGACAGGTCGGCGAGCGTCTTCAGGTCGTCCGGAAGCACGCTCGCTTCGTCGAACTTGCGGCGATAGACGGGCGAGTGGTCATACGCATGCCGGAGCGACCACTTGAGGCGTTCGAGCTGCAGCGCGGTCAGCTCGTCGCGTGAGGCGGTCTCGATCGGCTCGAGCGGTAGCGGGGTAGTCATGCATGTCTCCAGTGTTTGTTATGGGCGGGCCGTCGACGTCAGCGGTCTTCCGGGATGACCGTGCCCTTGATCTGGGCGGATTTGCCGCGAAACATCGCGACCGTGTCGCCTGTCTGGTTCGTGACGCGGATGTCGTAGATGCCCTGGCGGCCGGCGCGCGCCTGTTCGATCGCCTCGGCCGTCAGCATGTCGCCGCCGTGCACGGGGCGCAGGAATTCGATCGAGCAGCCGGCCGCGACCGCATTCACGTTGTACGAGTTGCACGCGAACGCGAACGTCGAATCGGCGAGCGTGAAGATGATCCCGCCGTGACAGGTCTGGTGCCCGTTCAGGAATTCGGGCCGCACGCGCATCTGCAGGCGGGCATAGCCGGCGCGTACTTCGGCGATTTCCATGCCGAACGCGCGGCTGCAGGCATCGGCGTCGTACATGGCCTGAGCGGCGGCGCGGGCGAGCGAATCGGGGTCGAGCGTGGCGGTGGCGTCCGTCATGTCAACGCCCCTCGAAGCGCGGTGCGCGCTTCTCGATGAAGGCCCGCGCACCTTCCGCGTAGTCGTGCGACTGGCCGAGCTTGCGCTGCAGGTCGCGTTCCAGGTCGAGCTGCTGATCGAGCGTGTTCGTGACGCTGTCTCGCATCGACTGCTTGATCGACGCGATCGCGAGCGTCGGCTGCTGCGCGAGCTGGGCGGCGACCTGGCGGACCGTCGCGGCGAGCGCGTCGTCGTCGACCGCGCGCCAGATCAGGCCCCACTGTTCAGCCTGTTCGGCGCCGAGCTTGTCGCCGGTCAGCGCGAGTCCCAGCGCGCGCGCCATGCCGATGCGTTGCGGCAGGAACCACGTGCCGCCCGAATCGGGTACGAGCCCGATCTTCACGAAGGCCTGGATGAAACTGCTCGAGCGGGCGGCGAACACGAGATCGCATGCGAGTGCGAGATTCGCGCCGGCGCCGGCCGCCGTGCCGTTGACGGCGGCGATCACTGGGATCGGCAGATGCTGCAGGCGACGAATCAGCGGATTGAAATGCTCGTCGATCAGCGCGCCGAGATCGGTGGACGCGCCCGGCGTGAAGTCGAGGTCGGCCAGATCCTGGCCCGCGCAAAAGCCGCGCCCCGCCCCCGTCAGAATCAGCGCGCGTGCACCGGCCGCTTCGACTTCATCGAGCGCCGACTGCAGTTCGCGATGCATCGCCCGCGTGAAGCTGTTCAGCTTGTCGGGACGGTTGAGCGTGATCGTGGCCACGCGCGCGGCCTGATCGATATCCAACTGGATCGCCTGATAGGACATGCAGTATCTCCGTCATGACTTCGTTATAGGCGCGCGGCGCGGCGGTTACACGCGTTCGATCGCGAGCGCGATGCCCTGACCGACGCCGATGCACATCGTACAGAGCGCGAAGCGGCCGCCGGTACGCTCGAGTTGATGGAGCGCCGTGGTGACGAGCCGCGCACCCGATGCGCCGAGCGGGTGGCCGAGTGCGATCGCGCCGCCGTTCGGGTTCACGCGCGGATCGTCGTCGGCGACGCCGAGCATGCGCAGCACCGCGAGGCCCTGCGACGCGAACGCCTCGTTCAGTTCGATCACGTCGAACTGGTCGATCGTCATGCCGAGCTGGCGCAACAGTTTCTGCGTCGCCGGCGCGGGGCCGATGCCCATCACGCGTGGCTCGACGCCGGCGGTCGCCATGCCGACGACGCGCGCCCGGCGGCGCAGGCCATACTGGTCGGCGGCCTGCGCATTGGCGAGCAGCAACGCGCAGGCGCCGTCGTTCACGCCCGACGCGTTGCCGGCCGTGACCGAGCCGTCCGGGCGCACGACACCCTTCAGCTTCGCGAGCGCCTCGAGCGACGTTTCACGCGGATGCTCGTCGCGCGACACGACGATGGCGTCGCCTTTCTTCTGCGCAATCGTGACCGCGACGATTTCTTCAGCGAGCGTGCCATCTTGCTGCGCCCGCGCGGCCTTTTGCTGGCTGCGCAGTGCGAACAGGTCCTGATCCGCGCGGCTGATGTGGTAATCGACCGCGACGTTCTCGGCGGTCTCCGGCATCGAATCGACGCCATGCAGTTGTTTCATCAGCGGATTGACGAAGCGCCAGCCGATCGTCGTATCGAAGATGTCGGCCTGGCGCGCGAACGCGCTCGCGGCCTTGCCCATCACGAACGGCGCGCGCGTCATGCTCTCGACGCCGCCTGCGATCATCAGGCGCGCTTCACCTGCCTTGATCGCGCGGGCGGCCGTGCCGACCGCGTCCATCCCGGAGCCGCACAGCCGGTTCAGCGTCGTGCCCGGCACGGCGGTGGGCAGGCCCGCCAGCAGCGCCGACATGCGCGCGACGTTGCGGTTGTCCTCGCCGGCCTGGTTCGCGCAGCCGTAGATCACGTCGTCGATCGCCGCCCAGTCGACGTCGCGGTTGCGCTCGATCAGCGCCTTGAGCGGCACCGCGCCGAGGTCGTCGGCGCGGACATCTTTCAGGGCGCCGCCGTAGCGGCCGATGGGAGTGCGAATCGCGTCGCAGATGTAGGCGTCTGTCATGAGCGTATCGGTGAGTGACGAACCCGCCGGGTGTCGGATTCGTTCATGGTAGAGAACATGGCGGCGTTTGCACGTCGGCCAATCGGGTTATGCCGTCTGGCCAGCTTCCGCCGGTGCCGCCTTCGGAGCAACATGGACGCGACTTTGGACCACGCGGAACCGATTGGCGACGAATGCCGGATCGGCCAGCGCGGCGTTGGCCGCCGGGTTCGCGCCCGTGCCGTGGAAGTCGGAGAACGCGGCCGACTGATTGACGAATACGCCGCTCGTCAGGTTGATCGACAGCGCGACCCCGCCGCGCACCGCCGCGTCATGCGCGGTGTCGATGATTGCGTCGTCGGTGCTGTAGACGGAGAGGGTGAGTGCGCCATGCTCGGCGGCGATTTCACCGGCCAGATCGAGCGACTGCGCGGTCGAGTCGGTTGCGATCACGAACGAAATCGGACCGAACCACTCCTGCGTGAATTTCTCGCGATCGGCCACGTCGAGTTGCAGCACGAGCGGCGTGCGCACGCGCGCGTCGGGGAAGGTGGGATGCTGGAGCGTCACGCTGTCCGCGAGCACGCGGCCGAGCTTGCGCGCGTCGTCAACGCGCGCGGTCACGCCGTCGTTCTGGATCGCGCCGATCAATTCGACCGAGCGTGCCGGGTCGCCGGTGAGTTTTTGCACGGCAACAGCGATCGCTTGCGCGACTTCGTCGAAGCTCGCATGGCCGTCGGCCGTCCGGATACCGTCGCGCGGCACGTAGATGTTCTGGGGCGCCGTGCACATCTGGCCGGAGTACAGTGCCAGCGAGAACGCGATGTTCTTGGCGACGGCCTTCAGGTCGTCGGTCGAGTCGATCACAATCTGGTTGACGCCGGCTTTCTCAGTGTAGACCTGCGCCTGGTGGGCGTGGCGTTCGAGCCACGTGCCGTTCTGCGTGCTGCCGGTGAAGTCGATCAGCTTGATCTCGGGGCGCAGCGCGAGATCCTGAACGAGGGCACCGTCGTTGGGTTCGGTCGCGAGGAGGGTGACCACGTTCGGATCGAACCCGGCTTCGCGTAGCACGTCGCGGGCGATCCGCACCGTGATCGCGAGCGGCAGGATCGCACCCGGGTGCGGTTTGACGATCACGGTATTACCGGTTGCCAGGTCGGCGAACAGGCCCGGGTAGCCGTTCCAGGTTGGGAACGTGCAGCAGCCGAGCACGAGGCCCGTGCCGCGCGGCACGATCGTATAGCGCTTGTGCATCGCGAGCGGCGGGTTCTTGCCTTGCGGCTTTTCCCAGTGCGCATCGGCCGGGATGCGGCGCAGTTCGTCCCACGCATAGGCGACCGCCTCGAGGGCGCGGTCCTGCGCGTGCGGGCCCCCGGCCTGGAACGCCATCATGAAGGCTTGCCCGGTGGTGTGCATCACGCTGTAGGCGATTTCGAAGCTTGCGCGATTCAGGCGCGCAAGAATTTCGAGGCTGACGCCGATCCACGCGCTCGGGCCGGCTTCGCGCCACGTGCGTTGCGCGGCGGTTGCCGCAGCGATCAGAGCGTCCGGCGTCGATTTCGGATACCGGATGCCCAGCGCGATACCGTACGGCGAGCGCTCGGCGCCGACCGTATCATCGGACGCCGGCTGGTCGAGCACGAAGGTCTTGTCGAGGTGCGACTTGAACGCGGCCTCGCCGTCCGCGCTTGCGCTTTCCCCGTACACTTTGGGGCTCGGCATTTCGGCGAACGGGCTCCAGTACCCGCGGCTCTCGATGGCGGCGAGTGCGTGTTTCAGCGTGTCTTCGTGCTTCGTGAACAGGGCATGGGTCATGGCGGCAGCCTGATGAACATTGAGAGGGATCGGATCGATTAATTAACCGACCGGTTGGTCGGAGAATGGTAGCATCAAACTATTCGCATGTGCGAGGCGTTTCTCATTTCATTGATCGAGGAGAAATAGATGGCTTACGAGAACATCCTGGTGGAGACCCGGGGGCGTGTCGGTCTGGTGACGCTGAACCGTCCGAAGGCGCTGAATGCGCTGAACGATGCGCTGATGGATGAGCTGGGCGCTGCGCTGAAGGCGTTCGACGCGGACGACGATATCGGCGCCATCGTCGTGACCGGCAGCGAGAAGGCGTTTGCGGCCGGCGCGGACATCGGCATGATGGCGACCTACTCCTATATGGATGTTTATCGGGGCGACTACATCACGCGCAACTGGGAGACGGTCCGCGAGATTCGTAAACCGATCATTGCTGCGGTTTCGGGCTTTGCGCTGGGTGGTGGCTGCGAACTTGCGATGATGTGCGACATCGTTTTCGCGGCGGACACGGCAAAGTTCGGCCAGCCGGAAATCAAGCTGGGCGTCATGCCGGGTGCGGGCGGCACGCAGCGTCTGCCGCGTGCGGTATCGAAGGCGAAGGCAATGGACATGTGTCTGACCGCGCGCTTCATGGACGCCGCCGAGGCCGAGCGTGCCGGGCTCGTATCGCGCGTGCTGCCGGCCGACAAGCTGCTCGACGAGGCGATTGCCGCGGCGGCGACGATCGCCGAGTTCTCGCTGCCGGCGGTCATGATGGTCAAGGAGTCGGTGAACCGCGCATACGAGACGACGCTGGCCGAAGGCGTCCACTTCGAGCGCCGGTTGTTCCATTCGTTGTTCGCGACGGAAGACCAGAAGGAAGGGATGGCGGCGTTCGTCGAGAAGCGGAAGCCCGTGTTCAAGCACCGCTGATCGGCCGGCGCGGCGATAGGTATCTAGTGACTGATCTGTATCCGTTGTCGATGCGATTGCCTCGCCCGGTGCTTCAAAGCCTCCGTGCGCGTCAGCGCCCGGAGGCTTTTTCAAACTTTCTTCACAAAGAGCTTGCGCGGATGGGGGCAGGTGCTTAGAATCACGCCTCTTTCGCGCTAACGGAAACGCGGCGCGGGAGGAAGGGAAGCGGTGTTGTCGGGTTCGGGATGTAGCGGGCTGTGGCGGCGCAGGAAGATGGCCCGGCGGTCGCAACGATGTAGTGTAAAAAGTTGTTGACGAACTGCGGAACACGGTTCATAATCTCGCTTCTCTGCTGCTGAAAACGCAGCGCTGCCGGGAAACACGAAGTTCCTCGCAGAATGCTCTTTAAAAATTAACAGCCGATAAGTGTGGGCGCTTGATGGTAGCGAGCTGATCTTCGGATCAGAAAAGCGAAAGTATCAAGAGTCTCACACTAAAGTAAGTCAGGTTTATGAAGTGATTCATATTCCTGTCAGCTTTGAGTGAGCGACCGGTTCGAAAGAACCGAAAACAGTAACAGGTTTGAACTGAAGAGTTT
>NZ_NKFE01000001.1:0-268277 GCF_002223195.1 Burkholderia sp. AU28863
AAACTCTTCAGTTCAAACCTGTTACTGTTTTCGGTTCGGTTAAGAACCGGTCGCTCACTCAAAGCTGACAGGAATATGAATCACTTCATAAACCTGACTTACTTTAGTGTGAGACTCTTGATACTTTCGCTTTCTGATCCGAGGATCAGCTCGCTACCATCAAGCGCCCACACTTATCGGCTGTTAATTTTTAAAGAGCATTCTGCGAGGAACTTCGTGTTTCCCGGCAGCGCTGCGTTTTCAGCAGCAGAGAAGCGAGATTATCAACCGTTTTTTGAGACTCGTCAACAACTTTTTTAACTACTTCGTTGCGACGACTGCGGTTTAATTTCGCGTGCACTGGAATCGATAAAACCGACTTCAACAGCACCGCTTCCCTCTTCTTCCCCCGCGCTGCGTTTCCGTTAGCGCGAAAGAGGCGTGATTCTATGCATCCGCCCCGGTCTCCGCAACCCCTTTTGTGAAATATTTTTGACGTGCTATGGCGGGGACCGTTGAGCCCTTCCTGGCGCTCATATATAGGAGGCGACACGGCAGGCGCAGCCTCGGTCGCCCGTGAACTGCCCCGCCGTATCGAACACAACCGTCCGTCGATTACCGCCCCACCATCGCCCTCACCACGCCGTCCCGCCGAATCAGCCCGTGATACAGCGCCGCGGCAAAGTGCGCGAGGAACGTCAGGAAGAAGAGATAGGCCAGCACGCGATGTGCAACCCGGAGCCAGGCGAACGTCACCGGATCAGCCGCCACCAGCGCCGGCAGTTGTACGCCGCCGCCCAGCGTCACCGGATACCCGCCCGCCGACAGCATCGCCCAGCCGATCAGCGGCATCGCCACCATCAGCGCATACAGCACGAGATGCGACCCATGCGCCGCCGCCTTCTGCCACCACGGCAGATCGTCGGGCAACGCCGGCGGCTTCGACAGCATCCGCACCACGATCCGCACACACACCAGCACCAGTACGGCCACGCCCAGCGGCTTGTGAATCGCCACCAGGATCTCATGTCGCCCGGAAACCGACGCCACCATCCCCACTCCGATGAACAGCATCGCGAGAATCATCGCGGCCATCACCCAATGCAGCACCCGCGCCGGCAAACTAAACGTCGTCGAAGCCTTCATCACCGTCCCTCCCCACTCACTCGCGCCACGCCTGCCACGCCGGCCTCTTCACTCGTGCGCCGCAGATACGAATCCGCATACGCGGCCGAACGCGCGGCCAGCAACGGATCGCCCGACACCTGAATCCCCTGCGGCAGCACCGTCGGGTCGTAGTTCACGTCGCGGCACGGGCCGCTGTCCTGCGCCTCCACGCGATCGAGCACGAGCGTGCCCGCATCGATCGTCGTGCGCTGCGCGGGCCAGACCTTCGTCGCGTCGTCCACCGGGTCGCCGGGCTCCGCCAGCGTGACCAGCAACTTCCACTTCTGCGGGCCGGCCGCGATGCGCTGCGTCACGTCCTGCTGCAGCACGTTCGGATCCGCGGCCGTCGCGACGTCGCCGGCGCCCGCCGTCTGCTCCGGCACGACGCGCCACCGCACCGCCTGACGCTTGCCGGCCGCGTCGACGAAGTAGAACGCGTTCAGCCCGTAATAGCTTTCGGTGACGTAGCTCGCGCTCGGCTTCGCACCCTTCACCCATTGCAGGAACGCGCCCGCTTCCGGATGTGCGCCGAAAAACGCCTTCACCTTCGCCGGATCGGGCTTGCCCGTCTTCAGATCGGGCCGGGTCGCGAGCGTCTGTTCGTAGAACGCCTGCGGCGTCGCGACCGGAAACACCGGCATCGCGTTCATCCCGGTCCGCCATTGCTCGCCGTCCGGCGCAGTGAGCTTCAACGCGAGGCTGCGGATCGGTACGCTACTGTCCGGCGCATAAGGATTCCCGCCCGGCAACGCGAAACGCCCGACCACCGGCGTACGCACCGCCTTGAAGAACGGCGCGACCGAATACGCGCTCGCGGCGCCGTTGCCTTCGAAGTAGCCGGTCACGCACACGCCCTTCGCGTGATTACGCCGGTAGCCGGGATGGATGCCGCTGTTGGTCTGCAGCGCGTCGACGAGCCGGTGCGGGGTCAGACGCGCCGGCGCGAGCCACCCGCCGGCATATCCGAACGCCACGGCCATGCCGGCCACCGCGCCGCCGATCACGGCCCAGCGCCACCCGCCCCGCCCGGGCTCGCGCTGCGGCGAAGAAGAAGATTGCTTCATGAATGCACTCCCGATCGTCAGATCATTGTCGAACGCGTGTAGGACGCCGCCCACGCCGCTTTATTCCACGAGAAATTTTTTCGTATGCTGGAGGGAATAACCGATGCCGGCCGGCGTCCTACGCGGCATCTACAACCCTTTCGGCAACCGGCCCGGCCATGCCCTCCACCGCCCCCGACGACGAAGCATTGCGCGAACTCATCCCCCGGCTGCGACGCTTCGCGCTCTGGCTGGCGCGCGACGTCCACGCGGCCGACGATCTCGTCCAGTCGACGCTCGAGCGCGCGCTGTCGCGCTGGACGAGCCGTCGCGACGACGCGTCGCTGCGCAGCTGGCTCTTCACGATCCTGTACCGGCAATTTCTCGATGGCAAACGCAGCGCGAAGCGCTACGCGTGGCTGCTCGGCCGCATCCGCGACGACGACGAAGCGCATTGGCCGTCCGCCGAACGCGAATTCGCGGCGCGCGCGACGCTCGAAGCGTTCGGCCGGCTCTCGGACGAGCAGCGCAGCCTGCTGCTGCTCGTCGCGGTCGAGGGCTTCACCTATCAGGAAGTCGCCGACCTGCTCGAGGTGCCGATCGGCACCGTGATGTCTCGGCTCTCCCGCGCGCGCCAGGCGCTGCGCCAGCTCAGCGACGGCGAACTTCCTGCTCCTTCTCTCCGATTGATGAAGAAATGAACACGCCTCCGAACGAACACGACCTTCAGGCCTATGTCGACGGCCAGCTCGACGACGATGCGCGTGCCGCGGTCGAGCGCTATCTCGCGCTGCATCCGACGCGCGCCGAACAGGTGAAGCAATGGCAGCAAGACGCGCAGCGGCTGCGGGCCGCGCTGGAAAGCGTGCGGATGCCGGCGGACAACCCCGCGCTGGATCCGGCCGCGATTCGTGGCCGACGGGCCGAGCGCGCGCGGATGCGGTTCGCGATGGCGGCTTCGTTCGTGTTCTGCGTCGGGCTCGGCACGTTCGGCGGATGGCAGGCGCGCGGGTGGAACGCGGCGCCGCCCATCGCGCCGATGAGCGATGCGGTCAAGGCTTATCAGATGATGGTGGTCGATCGGACGGCCAAGGTCGATTACCGGCCGACCGGTGCGGGCGATTTGCAAGGGTGGCTCACCAAAGGCGTGGGCGCATCGGCGAAGCTGCCGGATTTGAGCGCGGCGGGGTTCAGGCCGGTCGGTGGGCGGCTGTTCACGACGGACAGCGGGGCGACTGCTGCAATGGTGCTCTATGAGGATGATGCGGGACGGACGCTGAGCTTCTATCTCCGGCCGGCGGAATCGGGACATCGGCTGCTGCCGAACGGGCAACGCGTGGATGGCGCGCTGCTCGCGCGGTATGGGTCGGTGAATGGGCTCAACTATGCGGTGGTCGGGCCGGCCGGGAGTCTTGGCGAGAAGGCAGTGGTGCAGGCGCTCGATCAGCAGACTTGAAGCGGTAGGATGCGCGCCCGGTTGGCGGTGGGTGGCGGCCGCCAGCGGCTTTTGTGGGGCGGCCCGACGGGCTTGAACGGGGCCCGCTCACCATTCGCATGCACAGCGTTTCGACTGACTTTCCCCGGCTGTTATGCACATCGGGCCGCGCCGGCGCCCTCACCTTTGGAATCACAGGGTTTCGAGTCGTCGCTGAACGGGATTTCCACATCGATCACGGGTAAGCGATCTGGCTTCCAAGGCGGGCTACGATCCTGTCCGTCCAGGTAGAGTCGCCACGGAGACCCGGCTGCCGGCAAGCATCTTGTTCGTTCGGCGCACAAACACCCAGTGCCAAACCCAGAGGAAAACCGCGACGCCGCCGGCGATGGAGCCAATGATATTGGGTATCAACGAAAGAACCTGGGCAGCACACCACCCGATGCCGCTGATCCGGCCGAACGAGCGCAAACCCGACAGCGCCGGATTGATACGAGACTCCGCTTCCAGGGACTTCGCGACGTTGGAAATAATGAAGAAGTCCTCGATGAAGTTGTAGGGCAAGAGGAACATCAGCCAGACGCTGTTGGGTTCGGCCACACGCGATCCCCGGCTGACCGATTTCAGGATAGTCCTGAGGTCGCTCGCGTAGGCATAGACCAGAGCCAGGAAAACCGCGATGACGACGATGCTTCCGATTGGCCCAAGCACTGCTATTTCACCGAGAACGCCGCCGTCTTCGGAGGGATAGACAAGGGGATAGGCGAGCCCAAAGGCAATGGGGATGCTCAGAATGGCTTTGAGAATGGTCCGTGCTGTTGTGCCCATGTGTATCGGATGATGGAATCGATGCGTTGTCACCGGCAGCATAGCGAACGATCATCCTCGCCGGGCGACTTTGTCCTGCCCTATGCCGCCTTCTCTCGCGACGCCAGCCGAGTCGGCGTTTGAACCGCACCGGGAAATCGTGGCGTCGAGTTGAATGGAAGCGCGATATCCACGCCCCGTGAGGTCACGCGAACGCCCTCACCGAATTCCCGTACCCTCACCCATTGAATGCACAGAATTTCGAGTGCCTTGGCTGATCGATATCCACACGGCGTTCGAGTTGATTCGCATGGTCGAATGCATGGCGCTCACCTGTCCGGCGCACAGCGATTCGACTGGTTGGGCGTGCGGGTTGTCCACATACGCGCCGTCGGCAAGCGCACGAACCCCGATGTACGTTTCGCATGCACCCAATTCTCAAGGCTTGCCTCTCTCCGTCCAGTCGCGTGCCGAAACATTCTGAGCGGCTTATCTAGGTCATGATTCGCCGAGATCCGGACCCAGCTTGTGATCCGTGCAAACGCTCACCTTTTGCCAGCACAGCGTTTCGCATCGTTTTGTGCCGCGGTTATCCACATATGAAGGCCGCGCGTTCCTTCATCGCTTCCGAAGTCACCTGGTCAGACAGACGCTGAGAATCTCGCCGGTTTCCGGAAAGACGACATCCTTCATCGACGTCCCAAGCGGATTCGCGTCATCGAAGCCGTGTCGATGGCAAACGAGCGGTTCCATCAGCGCCTCCGGTTGCGGGTAGCGCTTGTGGCGCCCTCGTCCTGCTTCGATTTCATCGTGTCCCTCGATCGCCGGGTTGATCGCCTTGCCGGATGACATGCCGTCGAGCGTGGCGATCTCGATGCCGTGCACGTGTTCCCACACGTCATCGCAGTGATGGTTCGTACCAGCGCTGCAGTGCAGTCAAGGAATCGGTCATGTCCCTGTGCCTGTCAGTTCATCCGGCTCACACCGCGGCGAGCCATCCGACGATCGCGTCGATGTTTTCGTCGGAGAGTTGCCCGACACGTTCGACACTCCCCGTAGCCGAGATCGAACTTCACGTCGAATCGCTCGCCCGTGTAGCGGCAACACAGTGCCGGCGATTCTACAGACATGAAGGCTCACGTATCGCTCGAAGCTTCACAGCATTCCGCTTCGGTTGTCCGCGCGCTGCACGCAGTGCATATCCCGCACGGATCACAGTCGACGGACTGTGCTTATCCAAAGGTGTTAACAGGGTTCGTATATATACGTAGTGATAGTTAACAAACCCTGTGCCCCACAGTGGATAACCTCTGTAACGCACTGAATTTTCAACGCGAACCGAAATGCATAACCCTGGGTGTGCGACGTGAACAGCGTCCGGCAGCACAGAACAACTTTTCGTCGATTCACAGCCGCGCCGACATATCCTCAATCGTTCCACTGTGAATCCAGAGCGTTCCCGGACGGTTATCCAGAGGGTAATGTGGATAACACCACAGCACATCGACGCGTTTTCCTGTGATGCAAACAAATGAAGCTTCAGCGTGCCCGCATCGCCAGGCCACGTCGATCGCGAGCCACCGCGCACGCCGATTCGAAAAATTTTGACGAAGGGGCTTGTGCTCCCCCAAAACCCTCTCTATAATTCGCGGCTTCTTAGGCTCGTAGCTCAGTTGGTTAGAGCACCACCTTGACATGGTGGGGGTCGTTGGTTCGAATCCAATCGAGCCTACCAACGAACAAAATGAAGGGGTCCGGCAGCACAACTTGCCTACAGGCAACGCGGCTCGCCAACATACAAACGCCACGCGGCAACCTCGCGTGGCGTTTTTCTTTTCCGGTCCGAAACAACGCATGAAGCCCCGATGCGTTGCGCGAGTCACGGCCCGGCATCGCATCGTCATCAACCTCCGATTCGCCACACAGCTGCCGCTGCGCGGCGCGTAGAATCGTGTGCGCATCGACGCGGCGGCATCGCCCGTCACCCGACTTCCACCGCATCAAAACAACGACGCGCAATCCGCGCAACTGAGAGCACACGATCATGTCCGAGGCCACGACCGCCGCTTCATCCGCGAGCAACGACGAAATCGCCGCTTACGTCGGCACGAAGGCCGCCTGGTACGAACGAAAATGGGCGATCGCCGACTCGCGCAAGAGCCGGCAATCGTGGAACTGGGCCGCGTGCTTCCTGGGCCCGGCCTGGATGGCGTATCGATGCATGTACTGGCAGGCGGCCGTCGTGCTCGCCGTCACGCTGGGCATCACGCTGGTCGAGTTGCTGTACTTCCCGACATACTTCGAATCGAGCACGCTCGACCCGATCACCATCGGGATCGCGGTCTCGCTCGGCTGGTGCGGGAACAGCCTCTACAAGCGATACGTCGAACGCCAGATCGAAAAACTGCGCCCGCACGCGACGTCTCGCGAATCGTTTCTCGCGCTGCTCGAGGCGCAAGGCGGCACGAACTGGCTGGCAGCGGCCGGTTTCGCCGTCGCGACGCCGCTGCTCGGCGTACTGCTGTACATGATCGGCAACGTCGGAGGCGCGACGTATTGATCGCGATAGCCGGCAATCGGCCACGCAGCGCAGAACGAAGAGGGCGGACGGCGCCGTCGCCATGCATCCACATCGCATACGGCACACGCTTGCACCGCCCTCAATGCAGATGCTTCAATTTGTCAGGATTCCGCACGACATAGATCGCGACGATCTTCCCGTCGTCGATCTCGAGCGCCGTCGTCTGCAGCTCGCCGTCGGCTTCCAGCGTGACGAAACCGGGCAACCCGTTGATGAACCCGGCCCGCACGAGCTTCGACGCATGCGTGGCAAACAACTCGGCCAGGTATGCGTGCACCCGCATCACCAGCTCGAAGCCGAACACCGGCTTGCCGGCCGCCGTGCGCTTGCCGCCGCCGTCCGAATGCAGGCTCACGTCCTCGGCGAGCATCGCGCCGAGCGCGCGCATGTCGCCGCTGCGTGACGCCGCGAAGAACGCTTCGGCGAGTTCGATCCCGCGCTGCTTCTCCACATGAAAACGCGGTCGCGCCTCGCGCACGTGCGTGCGGGCCCGCGCGGCGAGCTGCCGGCATGCGGCCGGGTCGCGCTGGATCGTCGTGGCCACTTCGTCGAATTCGACGCCGAACACATCGTGCAGCAGGAACGCCGCACGTTCGAGCGGCGACAGCCGTTCGAGCGCGAGCAGCAGCGGCAGCGTGACATCGTCCTGTTCGTCTTCCTCGACGACCGGCTCGGGCAACCACGGGCCGATATAGGTTTCGCGCTGGTGTCGCGCGGACTTCAGTTGATCGACGCACATGCGCATCACCATGCGGCGCAGGAACGCCTCGGGCACGCGCACCTCGGTGCGGTCGACGTTCATCCAGCGGATGAACGCCTCCTGCACCATGTCCTCGGCATCCGCGACGGAGCCGAGCATCCGGTACGCGACGCGGATCAGCGTGCGACGCAGCGGATCGAAGCTCGCCGCGGCGTCGGCCCGTTCGTCGGCGCGGCCGCTGGCCGGGTCGAGGTTCGGCATCAAGCCACCATCTTCGCGGCGGCGGCCTTCGCGTCGGCCGGGTCGACCCATAACCCGAAGCCGACGGCGAGCCGGTTCCAGCCGTTGATCACGTTGATCATCACCGTGAGTTTCACCTGTTCCTCTTCGCTGAAATGGTCGTTCAGCGCCGCATAGGCCGCTTCGTGCGCCGCGTGGCCCTCCGACAGCCGCGTGAGCGCCTCGGTCCAGCCCAGCGCCGCGCGCTCGCGGTCGGTGTAGCAGGGCGCTTCGCGCCACGCGGACAGCAGGTAGATGCGCTGCTCGGTCTCGCCTTGCTCGCGCGCCTCGACGGTGTGCATGTTAAGGCAGTTCGCGCACGCGTTGATCTGCGACGCGCGGATCTTGACCAGCTCGATCAGCGTCGGCTCGAGGCTCCCGGCGGCGGCCACCGACACGGTCATCCACTGCTTCATCAGCGTGGGGGCGGCGGCAAACGGATTGAGTTTCGCAGTCATGTTGCTTCTCCTTTCGTGTGGGTTCCGCCGATATGACGAGCGAGCACCCCGCGCGTGTGACATCGACGCAGAAAATTTTTTACGGCCGGAGAAGAAAGCGACGGCAAGCGAAGGACGGAGCCGTTGAGCGGCGCACCAAGAAGGTCGCGATATCGACTGACGAATCGGCCGCCTGACGCCGCTCCTGCGGCGCATGCGCGCCATCGACCTTTCACGCATGCCGAGCGGCTGTCACCGGACGTCAGTAGGGCGCGGCCGCGGGCACGCGTATTGCGTTTGCCGGCCAGCCCCGCTACGAAGGGCGCCGACGGTTCATTACTTACGCGTGCCGACGTCATGAATGCTTTCATTTTTCTTTCGCCTTCGTTTCATCCGAAATCCGATTCGCGACGTTCACATTTCTGGACCATACTGTTCTGCACGGGCAGATGAAGTGAAGCCGCATGAGCGGCCCGGCGCGCGCGCCGGCTGCCCGACGACGCAGCAGCAAATCGCCCGTCAGCCGCGCGCATCCCAGCGCAAGGCTTTCCCTTTTCCGGCAACGCAACGCAGCGAATCGCGACGTGAACGGTAAACCGATGAGCCTTCTTGCATCACAGCTTCAGCGCCGTTACCAGGACGTGCGCGCCCATAGCGTCGCGTTGACCGCGACGCTATCCGCCGAAGACCAGGCCGTGCAGTCGATGCCCGACGCGAGTCCGACGAAATGGCATCTCGCGCATACGACCTGGTTCTTCGAAACCGTCGTGCTGATGCGCCGCGTGCCCGGCTACGCGCCGTTCGACGACGCGTTCCAGTTCCTCTTCAATTCCTATTACGAAGCGCTTGGCCCGCGCCATCCGCGGCCGCAGCGCGGGCTGCTTACACGTCCGTCGCTGGGCGACGTGCATGCGTACCGGCAATACGTCGACGACGCGATGCTGCGCGCGCTGGCCGGCGCCGATGCGGCGCTGCTCGACGCGATCGCGCCCGAGCTCGTGCTCGGCCTGCATCACGAGCAGCAGCATCAGGAGCTGATCGTCACCGACATGCTGCATGCGTTCTCGTGCAACCCGTTGAAGCCGGCGTTCCGGCCGCATAACGCGACGGACGGCGACGCGCTCGCCGCGGGCGACGCCGGCCCGCTGCGCTGGCTGCCTCAACCCGGCGGCCTCGTCGAGATCGGCCACGACGGCGACGCGTTCTCGTTCGACAACGAACGGCCGCGCCACACCGCGCTCGTGCGGCCGTACGAGATCGCGAACCGCCTCGTGACGAATGCGGAATTCGCGG
This sequence comes from Burkholderia sp. AU28863, assembly GCF_002223195.1. Lineage (NCBI taxonomy): Bacteria > Pseudomonadati > Pseudomonadota > Betaproteobacteria > Burkholderiales > Burkholderiaceae > Burkholderia > Burkholderia sp. AU28863. The sequence goes on from NZ_NKFE01000001.1 coordinate 9,722, forward strand.
CGTTCGTCGCCGACGGCGGCTATACGCGCCCCGAGTTCTGGCTGTCCGACGGCTGGGCCACCGTGCAGCGGGAAGGGTGGCAAGGCCCCGCGTACTGGATGCCGGACGACGACGATGCGGCCGCCACGCGCGTGCGGCGCACCTTCGGCCTGCACGGCGTCGAACCGCTGGCGCCCGACGCACCGGTGTGTCACGTGAGCTTCTACGAGGCGGCCGCGTATGCGGAATGGGCCGGCGCGCGGCTGCCGACCGAATTCGAATGGGAAACCGCGTTCGCGGCCGACGGGATCCGGCAGATGCTCGGGCACGTGTGGCAGTGGACGCGTTCGTCCTACGAGCCGTATCCGGGCTTTCGGCCGCTGGCCGGGGTAGCTGCCGAATACAACGGCAAGTTCATGGTCGGCCAGCAGGTCCTGCGCGGCAGCAGCATCGCGACGCCGCCCGGGCACGAACGGCCGACGTACCGCAATTTCTTTCCGCCGGCGGCACGCTGGCAATTCACGGGGGTGCGACTTGCGCGAGACGTCTGACCTGACGGCCACGAGCGGTGGCCTGCAACCCGCCCGCGATTCGCGGCCGAGCGCGTTCGAGCGCGACCTGATCGACGGACTGTCGCGTACGCCGCGCAGCATCCCGCCGAAATACTTCTACGATGCGGTCGGCTCCGCGCTGTTCGACCGCATCTGTGAACTCCCCGAGTACTACCCGACACGCACCGAACTCGGCATCCTGCGCGATCGCGCGGCCGAGATCGTGCGGCGCGTCGGCCCGCATGCGGACATCGTCGAATTCGGCGCGGGTTCGCTCGAGAAGATCCGCGTGCTGCTCGACGCGTTCGCGGACAATTACGCGAACGCGCCGGCGCGCTACGTGCCGGTCGACATCTCCGCCGATTACCTGCACGGCGCCGCCGCGCGGCTGCGTGCGGCCTATCCGTGGCTGGACGTCGCGCCGCTCGCGGCCGATTACACGAAGGCCGAGCAACTGGCCGAGCTGACCGAAACGCCGCGGCGACGCATCGGCTTCTTTCCCGGCTCGACGATCGGCAACTTCTCGCCGGAAGAGGCCGACACGTTCCTGCGTGACGCCGCACGGCTGCTGCGCGGCGGCGGCCTGCTGGTGGGTGTCGATCTCGTGAAGGACGAGCGCACGCTGCATCTCGCATACAACGACGCGCAGGGCGTGACCGCGCAGTTCAACCTGAACCTGCTGGTGCGCGCGAACGCGGAGCTCGGCGCGGATTTCGACGTCGACGCGTTCTCGCACTGCGCGTTCTACGACCGCGAGCGGCAGCGCATCGAGATGCATCTCGTCAGCGACGTCGCGCAGACCGTGCACGTGCGCGGCCACGCGTTCCGCTTCGAAGCCGGCGAGCGCATCCACACGGAGAACTCGCACAAGTTCACGATCGACGGCTTCCACGCGATGGCACGCCGCGCGGGGTTCGCACCCGATACCGTGTGGACCGACGCGGACAACCTGTTCAGCGTGCACTGGTTGCGCAGCGTCGACGATATCCGCGCGTAACGCGCACTGTTGCGAGCCGCCCGCGCCGCAGGGCGAGGGCGGTTCGCTCCCCGTGCACACCGGCGGGTTCGATCCGATCGCCGGTTTCGTGCCGAAAATCCCCCTTTTTACCGACCCTGTGCATCGCTGCAACGGTGTGTGGAACGTCGCCTTTCCCTTGCTCCATCAGGCTTTGCGGGCACCCGTAAACGTCCGTTACCTGTCTCGCATACCCGTTTCACCTGTGTCAGCGTCCGGTGCCTAGACTCCGAACCGTAGTCACATGACGCACGACACGTGCAGGGAGTTGCGAAATGAGCAAGAAACTTATTCTCGGTGCAGTTCTCGGTGTAGCGGCGCTGGCAGCCTCGGGCGTCGCGTCGGCCCACGTCGACCTGTCGGTCGGCATCGGCGTGCCGGGCGTCTACACGGCGCCGGCGCCCGTCTACGTGGCGCCGCCTCCGCCGGTGATGTACGCGCCGGTCGGCTATCGCGACTACGGTTGGCGCGGCGACGGCTGGCGTCAGCGCGAATGGCGCGAACGCGAATGGCGCCGCCATGAATGGCGCGAGCACGAGTGGCGCGATCGCGGTGGCTGGCGTGGCGGCCGCTGGGATTAAGCGGTCCATCTGATCGTCGCAACAGGAGAGTGAAAACATGATGCCCGTGCGATACATCAGGCTGTGTGCCGCCGCCACTGTCGTTGCGCTCGCAACGATCGGCAGCGCGCACGCGGCGGGCTGCATGAAGGGTGCGGTGGCCGGCGGTGTGGCCGGCCACTATGCGGGGCACCACGCGGTGGTCGGCGCGGTCGGCGGCTGTATCGTGGGCCATCACATGGCAAAGAAGCACGCGCAAGAACAGGCCGCGCAGCACAAGGCCGCCGCGCAGGGCATGCAGCCGGCGCAGTAAGTGACCTCGTCACCGGGGCGATGCCGTGGCGTCGCTCCGGTGCTTCGTTCCCGCCGTTCCTGCGTGCGCGTACACCGCGGATTGATCCGACGAATGCGTGGCGCGCGCGCGTCGTTACGATCATTTACAACGTCGTGCGGCGCGAATGTCGCGCGTTCATACAATGCAGTCACATCAACGCGCTCCGGGGAGTACAAGATGAAACAGCAACGATATCTGTCCGTCCTGACGGCCGCGCTGCTCGCGCTCGGCTCGGTGTCCGCCCATGCGGCGGCCGGCGGCAATGGCGGGGGCAACGGGGGCGGCCATGGCGCAGGAGGCTCGGGCGGCAACGCGGGCGGCATGTCCGGCGGCCACATGAGCGGCCAGGCGCTGAGCAACTCGAACGGCATGCACGCGGGCGACCGCGACAAAGGCCTCGCGCGCGCGGCCGACCGTTCCGACACGATCGCCGATCGCGCCGGCACGCAGCCGGGCCGTGGTCACACGCACGCGCATGGCCATACCGCGCATGCGTCGACGTCCACGCATCATTCGCATCGCAACGCATTCGGCCGCACGCTGTAAGTCCGGCCAGGGAATGCAGAAGAAGGGCGCTTCGGCGCCCTTCTTTCATGGAGAAAACGCAACGTGACGGGGCGGGTAAAAACATCGTGCCGACCCGATTTGCAACCAGCCGTAACCGCGGCGCCCGCCCGCGAGAATACGGATCGCTTTCACGCGGATGACAAGATGAGAACCGGCGGAGCAACAGGCGCCGCCGGCACTCGGCACGATCGATAAAGGCCGAGCCACGCCGATAAAAATGGGCGGCTCGTCGCCGCCCTTCGTCTTACCGCCCGGCGCCCGCCAGCGGCGCCGCAGGTTCGAACAACGCATCGGGCTGCGTGACCCGCACGAAGCGCGCCGCGCCGTCGCCGTCGACCAGCGCACGGAAATGCGCTTCGCCGCACGCGAGCTTCGCGCGCTCGTGCTCGCTCGGCACGTGGCCGTCGGCATTCGGCGTATCGACGACGAAGTACAGCCGCTCGCCGCCGTCCTGTTCCGCGAGCACGGCCCAGTCCGGGTGATAGCTGCCGAGCGGCGTCTGCACGCGGAACCACGCCGGCAGCTTCGCGTACAGCTTCACGTCGTCGTGCGCTTCGAGTGCATCGGCGAATGCGCGCTCCGCGTCCGTCTCGCACACGACTGCCTCGTGGATCGACTTGTGCGCATCGAGCCGCAGGTTGCGCAGGTAGCCGGTCAGCGCTTCGCTCTCGAACGATTCGAGCGCATGCACGTGGCGCTCGCCGAGCTTGCGGTACGCGATGCCGGCAACCAGCGCGAGCCGCTTGCAGCGGTTGATCGCGTCGGCCGCGACCGCGATGAACTGCTGCGGATTCACGCGGAAATCGTCAAGCCGGCCGCTGTCGGCGAGGATCGTCGCAAGCGAACGGCGCGTGAGCTGCGTACGGTCCTGCAGCTCGGTGAGCAGGTCGGGCAGCGGCAATTCGCCTTCGTCGAGCAGCACCGTGCCGGCGCCGGCCACCTCGATCGCCTCGATGCCGGCCTTGCCGATGTCGATCTCGGCCTTGCGCCACTGCAGCCGTGCACGCGCGATGTCCGGCGCGTCGCGCAGCGCGGCCGTGCAGTCGCGCACCAGCTTCGCGTTGTCGAACTCGACGCGGTACACGGTGCGGTGGCGGATGCGATCCCACAGCGCGCGAAACTCCTCGCCGAACACGACGGCCTTGCCCGACGCATCGCGCCGCAATGCGATCGCGCGGCGCTCGTCGGCGTTGCGCACCGCGAAGCGGCCCGACAGCTTGCGTAATGTCGCGACGATCGGCGCGCGCAGCCGCTCGAACGCATCCGGCAGCACGAGCGCGCTCTGGCGCAGCGCATCCTTCAGCCGGTCGAGCACCTTGCCCTGCGCGTCGACGTAGCCCTGCTCACGCAGATGGTTCCACAGCACGCGCGACAGCTCGATGCCGAGCGCATGCGCGGGGCCGTCGTCTTCCTGCACCGGCAGCGCCGCGAACTGGTGTTCCTCGACGATCCCGAAACGGATGCCCGTATCGGCCTCGATTTCCTTCTGCAGGTTTTCCGCGAACGACTCGTAGCGCTCGGTCGCGATCACGGTCAGCGTGTTCACGCCCGGGTCGCGCACGCGTTCGCCGTCCTGGTCGACCGCGAGGCGCAGCCCGCGGCCGAGCGTCTGGCGGCGCTCGCGCTCGGTCTGGATGTCGCGCAGCGTGCAGATCTGGAACACGTTCGGGTTGTCCCAGCCTTCCTTCAGCGCCGAGTGCGAGAAGATGAACTTCAGCGGCGTGTCGAACGACAGCAGCGCTTCCTTCTCGCGCATGATCAGGCCGTACGCGCGCTCCGCGTTCTCGCGGGCCGCCGCGCTGCTTTCGCTCGTGTCGGTCCAGCCGCCCTTGCGGTCGATCGAGAAGTAGCCGTTGTGTGCGCGCTCGACTTCCTTGGCGACGTCGACGCCGTCGAACAGCGCACGGTAGGCCGGCACGCGCGCCGCGCGCGCATATTCCTCTTCGAAGATCAGCGCGTAGTCGCCCTTTACCGGCACGCCGTTCTCGTCGTAGCGGCGATAGCGTTCGACCGAATCGACGAAGAACAGCGACAGCACCTTCACGCCGCGCTCGGCGAGGCGCAATTCCTTGTCGAGATGCTCGCGGATCGTGCGGCGGATCATCTCGCGCTGCACGGCGAGCGTGTCGATGTCGCCGAACGCCTCGCCGAGCGACAGAAACGCCTCGCCTTCCGGATGGCGCAGCTCGACGTATTCGGCGCCCTTGACCGCGTGCACTTCGCCGATCCGCAGCCCCGCGTACAGCGCGCGTTTCGTCAGCCGCTCGAGATCGTCGCCGTCGGTGGCCGACACGATCTGGCGCTTCACGCCGGCCGCCGTCGCGACGTCGAGCTCGACGCGCGCGCTGATCGCGCCGCGCCGGTTCGACACGCCGACGAGCCGCACGTACGGCTTGTTGTGCGCATCCTCGACGATCGCCGACGCGATCTCGATCTGCTTGACGAGCTTGCGCTCGTACGCGTCGACCGCATCGAGCCGGTACACCATGTGGTGCCGGTCGACGTGCGTGGCCGAATAGCGCAGCGTGCAGAGCGGCGCCATCGCGGCGAGCGCTTCGCGCCCGCGCCCTTCGAGCCCGCCGTCGACGCTCTGCGGTTCGTCGACGATCACGATCGGCCGCGTCGCGCGGATCAGGTCGATCGGCTTCTCGCCGCCGGTCTTCTCGCTGTCCTTGTAGAGATTGTTGATCTCTTTCTTGTTGATCGCGGCAACCGTCATCACCATGATCTGGATCGCCGCGCTCGCCGCGAAGTGGCGCACCTGGCCGAGCTTCGCGGAGTCGTACAGGAAGTAGTCGTACGGCACGCCCGCGTACAGCGCGCGGAAATGATCCTCGGTGATCGAGAGCGTCTTGTGCACGCCTTCCTTGATCGCGATCGACGGCACGACGATCACGAATTTCGTGAAGCCGTAGCGGCGGTTCAGCTCGAAGATCGTGCGCAGGTACACGTAGGTCTTGCCGGTGCCCGTCTCCATCTCGACGGTAAAGTCGCGCGAGCCGGGCAGGCCGGACGGCGGCAGCCCGCCGCGCAACTGCACGTCGGCGAGATTGCGCGCGAGCGCGTCGTCGGTCAGCGACAGCCGGTTGCCGACGCCTTGCTCCGATACCGCGAAGCCGAGCGAACCTTGCGCGGCGGCCGTCGTGCCGGGCGCGGCGTTCGCGAGTACGCTGAAGTCGCCGCGATACGATTCCTGCCCGCGAAACAGGTCGCAAACGGCGTCGATCGCCTCGCGCTGGTAGTCGAGATCCGCTTCGAAATGCAGCCGCATCACAGGCTCCGCACGCGCTTCACGCCGTGCTGTTCCAGCAGCGCGGCGAGATTGAGCTTCGCGACGTCGTCGACGAAGCCGCTGTCGCGGAACAGGCACGTGACGTCGCGCGATGCGCCAGTCGCATCCACCAGGTCGACGATGCCGTCGGCGAGCGGGCCCGCGTCGTCGCGCGAAATGCGCGCGTCGAAGCACGCGACGATCGCGCGGCCGATCAGGTGTACCGTCTTGCCGGCCACCTGGTGATGCTCGACCGGCGTGCACAGGTCGAGGCCGAGCTTGAGCGTCAGCTCGGCGAGCAGGTCGTCCTCGGTGCGGCCGGTCTTCACGTGTTCGACGGACGCGAACAGCGCATGGTCGAAATCGTCGCGGCGCGGGTCCCACTCGATCACGTTGGTCGTGTCGAGCCGGTATACGCGAAAACCGAGGTCGCCATAGCTTTCCGGATAGTCGCGCGCGACCTGCTGCGCGGCGCGGCGCAGGCGTTCCTTCGTGATTTCGGCGAGCGTCAGCGGCTTCTTCAGCTTCGCGCAGAAATCGGCGGCCGCCGTCTGCGTCTTGTCGCGGCGATCGAGCGCCTCGGGCAACTGCACGAGGATATAGCGGCGCGCGCCGCCGTCGGTCGCGTTCACCTGCATCACCGCGTGGCCGGTCGAGCCGGAGCCGGCGAAGCAGTCGAGCACGATGTCGTCGCCGCGCGTGCACCAGCCGATCACCGCCGCCGCGAAGTCGACCGGCTTCGGCAGGTCGAACGGGATGCCGAGCGTCTTCAACAGCGCGTCGTCGGAGCCGGCGAACGGCAGCACCGACGGCACGTTCTCGTACATGTTCTCGTCGAGGTAGTAGATCCGCTGCGGCTGCGTGGTTTCATCCGGGCCGAATTCGATCTGGCCGCGCTCGAGCAGCGCCTGCATCGTCGCGGGCGGGTTGCGCCAGCCGCGCGCCGGCATCGCGCACGGCTTGCCGGTGACCGGGTGGATCAGGGGCGTGAAATATTCGTCCGGCGCCTTCTTCTTGTTCGGCCAGGCCATCGACACGAGGCGGTACACGCGGCCTTCCGCCGACAGCCGGTCGTACATCACCTCGCCGCCGGACAGGTTGGTCTGCGCCTTCATCCATGCGCGGTACGCCTTTTGCGCGTCCTTCGGGTTGCCGCTGCGGTACACCGCGTCGTGCGCGGCGTCGAGCATGCGCTGCGCGTTGCGCTTCGGGCGCTTGAGCGGCGCGCGTTCGAGCAGCGTCTCGGCGTTGCGCGCGAACAGCACCAGCGATTCGTGCTGGTACGCGACGCCGCGCGCGTCGCCCTTCGGGTTGCGCTTGTCCCACACGGCCACGCCGAGCTCGTTTTCCTCGCCGAAGATCTCGCGCAGCATCAGGACCAGCGCATGCACTTCGTGCTCGTCGATGTGCACCGCGATCAGCCCCTCGTCGGACAGCAGCGCGTGCGCGAGCTTCAGGCGCGGGTACATCATGTTCAGCCAGTCGGTGTGGAACCGGCCGTTCGCCTCGGTGTTGGTGCTGCGCTTCACGCCGGCTTCGGTCTGGCCCGTCATCGCCAGGTAGTGGCGGATGCTGTCGCTGAAGTCGTCCGGATAGACGAAATCGCTGCCGGTGTTGTACGGCGGGTCGATGTAGACGAGCTTCACCTTGCCGGCGTAGCTCTTGTGCAGCAGCTTCATCACGTCGAGGTTGTCGCCCTCGATCATCAGATGGCGCGTGTCGTCCCACGCGACGCTGTCGTCGGGGCAGGGCCTCAGCGTGCCCGTCGACGGCGTGAGCGCGGCCTGGCGCGCGGCGCGCTTGCCGTGCCAGTGAAAGCCGTAGCGCTCGTCGGCGTCGCCGACCGTGCGTTCGCCGACCAGCGCCTTCAGCACGTCGACGTCGACCGACGCGCCGTGCGGGCCTTCGGTCACGAGTTCGGGGAACAGCGCCTTCAGGCGCGCGACGTTGTCGGCGGTGAAATCCGTCGACATCGCCTGCGGGCTGGCCGCATCGAGTTTCTGCATCGTCTTTTCCATCGGAGCCCGGCCGCGCGCGCCAGGACGTCGGGCGCGCTCACGGCACCGGCGGCAATGGCCGCCCGGGCAAACCCGAAACGCTAGCGAGTCGGTCGGCGCAGGTCAAGCGCCGATGTGGGACGAACGTGCTGGTATCGGCCGCGATCGCCCGCCGGACGGGCTGGAAGCGGATTCGGGCCGGTTGTCGCATGGGGCGGGCGCGCCGCGGCTGCGGAAAGGACGAAAAAAAGGGCACGGTCGGAATCAAATGCCGGGGTGCCCGCAGGGCGAATCGCGGAAGGAAAGTGCGGCCCGCATGAGGCAGAAGAAGATCTATGGGCGTCGGCAGGGCGCCTACCGCCACCCGATCAACACCCGCCCCATCGCATCGAGCCCCATGTCGAACAGATGCGACACGAACGGCACGAGGTTCGGGATCATCAGTTGCACGAGCAACAGCCCGACGATCAGCGTGACGGGAAAGCCGATCTGGTACATGCCGATCTGCGGCGCCGCGCGGTTCAGGATGCCAAGCGCGAGGTTCGCGATCAGCAGCGCCACGACCACCGGCAGCGACAGCAGCAGCCCCATCTCGAACACGGTCGCGCCGAACGCGGCAAGCGTGCGCCAGCCCGGCGCGTGCAGCAGCTCGCCCGACACCGGCAGCGACTGGAACGACGCGGCGAGCGCGGCGAATACCTGCAGGTGGCCGTCCACGGCGAGGAACGCGAGCATCGCGACCGCGTTCAGGAACCGGCCCATCGCGGGCGTCGCGCCGTTCGAATGCGGATCGAAGAAGGTCGCGAAGCCGAGCCCCATCGACAGCCCGATGAAGTCGCCGGCCGCTTCGACGGCCGCGAACACGAGCTGCATCGTGAAACCCATCGCGACGCCGATCAGGAACTGCGTGACGAGGATCCAGATGCCTTGCGCGGAGAACACGGTGACGTCCGGCATTGCGCCGAGCGTCGGCGCGACGACCAGCGCCATGAACGCGGCCACGCCGATCTTCACGCGCACCGGCACGGCCGCGTGGCCGACCATGGGCGCCGTCGCGACGAGCGCGAGCATCCGCACGAACGGCCACAGGAACGCCGTGAGCCAGCCGTTGAGCTGCGCGTAGGTGACCGAGAACATCGCCGCGGGGCGGTGCGCGCCGCTCAGCCGGCGCCGAGCGTCGCGACGTGCAGCAGCGTCTGCCGCAGGTAGTCGAGCATCGTCGTCAGCATCCACGGGCCGGCGATCACGAGCGTCGCGGCGACCGCGAGCAGCTTCGGGATGAACGACAGCGTCGCTTCGTTGATCTGCGTCGCGGCCTGGAACAGGCTCACGACGAGGCCGACCGCGAGCGCGACCAGCAGCAGCGGGGCCGCGAGCAGCAGGCCCACCATCATCGCCTGGTGCGCCAGCGTCATCACTTGTTCGGGCGTCATCGCGCGTGTTCCTCCGCTTAACTGAAGCTCTGCGCGAGCGAGCCGATCAGCAGTTGCCAGCCGTCGACGAGCACGAACAGCATCAGCTTGAACGGCAGCGACACGGTGGACGGCGACACCATCATCATCCCCATCGACATCAGCACGCTCGCGACGACCATGTCGATGATCAGGAACGGGATGAACACCGTGAAACCGATCTGGAAGCCGGTCTTCAGCTCGCTCGTGACGAACGCGGGCACCAGCAGCGACAGCGGCACGTCCTCGGGGCCCTGCATCGGCGCGGCCTTCGAGATCTTCGCGAACAGCGCGAGATCGGTCTCGCGGGTCTGCTTCAGCATGAAGGTCTTGAACGGCGCGACGCCGCGCTGCACGGCCTGCTCCATCGGCATCGAGCCGTCGGAGAAGGGCTTGTAGCCGTCGTTGTACGCACGGTCGAGCACCGGCGACATCACGAAGAAGGTGAGGAACATCGCGAGCCCGACGAGCACCTGGTTCGGCGGCGTCGTCGCGGTGCCGAGCGCCTGGCGCAGCAGCGACAGCACGATGATGATGCGCGTGAAGCTCGTCATCATCAGCAGCATCGCCGGCAGGAACGACAGCATCGTGAGCAGCAGCATCGTCTGCACGCTCAGCGAATAGGTGGTGCCGCCGTGCGGGCCCGGGCTCGCGTTGAACGCGGGCAGGCCGTTCGCCTGCGCGCAGGCAAGCGCGGGCGCGAGACAGAGGATCAGCACGGGCGCGACGCGTGCCGCGTGACGCAGGAATGCGTGTTTCATCGGAATGCGGAGACTGAAAGAGGGCGCGACGCCATGTCAGCGGTCCTTGCCGCGACCGAGGCGTTTCGCGGCTTCGCCCGCGAGCGCGTCGCGAAAACGCGAGCCGAACGTGCCGGGCAGGGCGCCGTCGGACGGATTGCCGCCGGCGGGTGCGTCGGTCGAGGTCGACTCCGCGGTCGCCACCGAACCGGCCGGCAGCGTATGCAGCAGGCGCACGTTGCCCGGCGCGACGCCGAGCACGAGCCAGGTGTCGCCGATCTCGACGATCGTCGCGCTTTCCTTCGCGCCGAGCCCGACGCTCGACACGACCTTCAGCGGGCCGCCGCGTCGCGCGGGCTGAAAGCCGAAGCGGCGCGCGAGCCATGCGCACGCGAACACGAGGCCGATCACGACCGCGAGCCCGACGAGCGTCTGCAGCACCGCGCCGATGCCGAGCGACGGCACGGCCGAGCCGACCGTCACGCTCGACGCGATCGAACCGGCGTGGTTCACCGCGTTCATGTCGGCGGCGCCGGCCGGCGTGCACGCGAGCGATGCGGCGACGGCAAGCGCCGCCGCTGCGATCGCGCGACACACGCGCCGACCGGGCTTCACGACGTTCATCGATTCAGCTTCCGGATGCGTTCGGCGGGCGTGATGATGTCGGTGAGGCGAATACCGAACTTGTCGTTGACGACCACGACTTCGCCCTGCGCGATCAGGCAGCCGTTCACGAGCACGTCCATCGGCTCGCCGGCCATGCCGTCGAGCTCGACGACCGACCCCTGCGCGAGCTGCAGCAGGTTGCGGATCGCGATCTTCGTGCGGCCGAGCTCCACGGTCATCTTGACCGGGATGTCGAGGATCATCTCGATGTCGTTGTGCGTCGAGCTCGCCGCGGCCTTCGACAGCGGCTGGAACACGCCGGCGCCCGTCGCACCCGCCGGCACCGGCTGCTGATTCTGCTCGGCGAGCGCGGCCGCCCAGTCGTCGAGGCCCTGCTCTTCGTCGGCCGCGGCCGGCGCCTTCGCGTCGGCGGCCGACGCCGCGAGGGCCGCATCGGCCATCGCCTGCATGTCGTCGTCGGGCGTCTGGTTCAGCTCACTCATATCCACCTTCCTTCATCGAATCGCTCGCGCCGATCATCTTCTGCACGCGCAACGCATATTGACCATTGAAAATTCCGTAGCCGCATTCCATCACCGGCACGCCGTCGACCTTCGCGGTGATCGTGTCCTCGATCTCGAGCGGCAGCACGTCGCCCGCGCGCAGGTTCAGGATCTTCTCGAACGTCGACGAGATCTCGGCGAGATTCGCGGTCAGCTCGACCTCGGCGGCCTGCACCTGCTGCGACAGCACGCGCACCCAGCGGCGGTCGACCTCGAGCGCCTCGCCCTGGATCGGCGAGCTGAGCACGTCGCGGATCGGCTCGACCATCGAGTACGGCATGCAGATGTGCAGCGTGCCGCCCGTCGGCCCGAACTCGATCGAGAACTGCGTGACGATCACGATCTCGTTCGGCGTCGCGACGTTCGCGAACTGCGTGTGCATCTCCGAGCGCACGAATTCGAACTGCAGCGGCCGCACGCTCTTCCACGCGGTCGTGTAGTGCTCGAACACGAGGTTCAGCAGCTTGCCGATGATCCGCTGCTCGGTGGCCGTGAAATCGCGGCCCTCGACGCGCGTGTGGAAGCGCCCGTCGCCGCCGAACAGGTTGTCGACGACGAAGAACACGAGGTTCGGGTCGAACACGAACAGCGACGTGCCGCGCAGCGGCTTCACGTGCACCAGGTTCAGGTTCGTCGGGATCGGCAGGTTGCGGGTGAATTCGCTGTACTTCTGCACCTTCACCTGGCTGACGGAGATTTCCGCCGTGCGCCGCATGAAGTTGAAGATGCCGATCCGCAGCAGGCGCGCGAAGCGGTCGTTGATGATCTCGAGGCCGGGCATCCGGCCGCGGACGATCCGCTCCTGCGTCGCGATGTTGTAGGGGCGGACGCCCGATGTGTCGCGCTGCTCGTCGACCGCATCGGTTTCGCCCGTGACGCCCTTGAGGAGGGCATCGACCTCCTCCTGGGACATGAACTCCTGGTGACCCATACGCGCTCCTTTCGCGGCCGCGTTACTGGACGACGAATTCGGTGAACAGCACCTCGTCGACCTTCGCGCGCTGGTTGCCCGGCTGGGTCGGCTGCTCGATCAGCGCGCGCAGCTCCTTCGCGAGCGAACGTTTGCCGTCCGGCGTCGCGAGCTCCTCGGGATGCTTGTTCGACAGCGCGAGCAGGATCCGGCTGCGGATTTCCGGCATCCGCGCGGTCAGTTGCTCCTGCGCCTTCGGGTCGGTGAGCTTCAGCGACAGGCCGACGCGCAGGTAGTGCTGCGCGCCGTCGTCGGACTGCAGGTTCACGGTCAGCGGGTCGAGCGCGAAGAACACCGGCGCGGCAAGCGGCGCCGGCTCGGCGGGTGCGCTCGCATGGCCGGCGCCTGCCTTGCTCAGGAACACGTACATGCCGCCGGCGGCGGCGGCGGCCGCGCCCAGCGCGATGACGGCGATGAGCGCGATGCGCTTGAACTTGCCGGAGGAAGCCGGCTTGTCGGCGGTCGGGGTTGCAGTCGTGGCCATGTGAATGCGTGCGTGATGTCTCGTAGCATGCATTGTTCGGCATCCGGGCCGAGGCCGATGGGCGGAAAAGAGGGGGGAATTGCGGCTATCTCAGCCGATTGTCGGCCGGGTGTCGGCCAGATGTCGGCACGATGCGGGGCAGGAACGGCGGCGGAAACGATCGGGCGGGGGGGACGGCGTGCGGCCGGCGGGACCCGGGCCGTCACACAAGGAAGGAGCGCGGCAGGCGGGCAGCGGCGCCTGCCCGCGCGGGCGTCAGATCGGCAGCAGCGACAGCAGCGGCGCGATCAGCACCATCGCGACGCCCGCGATCATCATCGTCAGGCTCGACACGACGCCTTCCTCGCTGCCGATCTCACGCGCCTTCGCGGTGCCCACGCCGTGCGCGGCCGCGCCGAACAGCGCACCGCGCGCGAGCCGCGTGCGCATCGGCACGAGCGCGAGCACCAGTTCGCCGAGCAGCATCCCGCAGATACCGGTCGCGATCACGAAGAGGGCCGTGAGGTCCTTCGGCGCGTGGATCTTGTCCGACACGGCGAGCGCGAACGGCGTCGACACCGAGCGCGTCATCAGCGAGCGCTGCAGCTCGGGCGACAGGTGCAGCAGCTTCGCGAGCAGCAGCGATCCGCACACGCCCGCGGCGATCCCGACCGCGACGCCGACCGACAGCGACAGCCAGTGGCGGCGAATCAGGTCGCGATAGTCGTAGATCGGCACCGCGAACGCGATCGTCGCCGGGCCCAGCAGCCACATCAGCCAGCGCGTGTCGCGGAAATAGACCGAATACGGGATGCCGGTCAGCAGCACGAGCAGCACCAGCACGCCCGGCACGAACACGAGCGGCGAGAACAGCAGCGTCTTCTTGTATGCATAGAGCCGCTTCGACGCGAAATACAGCACGATCGTCAGCACGAAGCAGCCGACGGAGATCGCGGTATTCACGCGGTCGGCGGGCAGGTTCGCTAGTGCGGCGAGCATGAGCGGCTCCGGCTCAGTGCGCGACGGCGCTCAGGCGCGCGCGGCGGCGTTCGGCGAATACGCGCTGCGCGGCGAGCCGGCGTTCGAGCTTCGCGGCGAGATCGACCGCGACGGCCACCGCGACCATCACGAACGCGGTGCCGGCGAGCATCACCAGCGCGATGCGCCAGCCGTCCTCGCGGAACAGCCCGCCGTACTGCACGGCCGCGACGGCGGCCGGCACGAAGAACAGCAGCATGTCGGACAGCAGCCAGTTCGCGCCGTCCTTCACCCATGCCGGTGCGACGCGGCCCGAGAACAGCAGCACGAGCAGCACCGCGAGGCCGATCACGCCGGACGGAATCGGCAGCCCGACCTTGCGCACGGCCCAGTCGACCGCCATCCACAGCACGCCGAGCGCGGCGGCCTGCAGCACGATCCGGCCCGTGTGCGCGAGGCTGCCCGAAGCGGCAGGGCGGGCGGCGGCAGTGGCGGACGGCTTGTTCATGGCGGGACTCCCTACAGATGTTTCTGTCGATGGCGTCAGTATAGGGTTTCCCCTAACCATAAATAAAATGACTTGTCTCTATCCTTGTCATTCCAATTCGGAATTCGCTTGAATTCAGCTGCACCAATCTGGGGAGTGATCGATGGAATTGCGCGCGCTGCGGTACTTCGTCGAGGTGGTTCGCCAGCAGAGCTTCACCGCGGCGGCCGACAAGCTGTTCGTCACGCAGCCGACCATCAGCAAGATGGTGAAGGCGCTGGAAGACGAGATCGGTTCGCCGCTGCTGCTGCGCGACGGCCGGCAGATGGTGCTGACCGACGCCGGGCGGATCGTGTTCCAGCGCGGCCAGGACGTGCTCGCCGCGCAGGCGCAGCTGCAATCGGAGCTGAACGATCTCGGCACGCTCGGACGCGGCGAGTTGACGATCGGCATCCCGCCGCTCGGCGGTTCGCTGTTCACGCCGATCATCGCCGCGTACAAGCAGCGCTACCCGAACATCGAGCTGAAGCTGTTCGAGCAGGGCGCGCGGATGATCGAGGCCGCGCTGACGTCGGGCGAGCTGGAACTCGGCGGGCTGCTGGAGCCGGTGGATCCCGGCACGTTCGAGCGGCTGCCGATGGTGCGCGCGCCGCTGTGGCTCGTCGCACCGCGCGAGTCGCGCTGGGAGGACCACGCGGCCGTGCCGCTCGCCGATCTCGCGCGCGAATCGTTCGTGTTCTATGCGGAAAGCCTCGCGCTGCACGACGCGGTGCTGGATGCGTGCCGGCAGGCCGGCTTCACGCCGTCGATCGTAAGCCGCAGCGGCCACTGGGATTTCATGGCCGCGCTCGTGCATGCGGGCGTCGGCATCGCGCTGCTGCCGGAGCCGTATTGCCGGCGGCTCGACGCGGGCCAGTTCACGTGCCGGCCCATCGTCGAGCCCGAAATCACGTGGGCGATCGCGCTCGGCTGGCTGAAGAAGGGCTACCTGTCGCACGCGGCGCGCGCGTGGCTCGACGTCGCGCGGGCGACGCTGCCGCTCGCGCCGGGCGACGATCTGGCGTTCGGGGGATTGCGGGCGCGGGAGTGAAGGCCGGGCCGCCGGGCGATGAAGCGAACGGTGAAACGAAAAGGGCGGCCGTGATGGCCGCCCGTCGGATCATCAATGCCCCATCGCCGGCCCAGCTCCCTTCTTCGGCTTCGTGATCCACACGAGCGCCGCGAGCGCGATGAACACGCCCGCCGACAGGTGGAAGAAGTCGTTCGTCGCCATCATGAAACCCTGCTGCGTGACGAGCTGGTTGAGCTGCGCATTGGCCGTCTGCCCGACGATGCCGAGCTGCGCGAGCGCGCCCTGGTAGTCGGTCGTGTTCTGCGCGTAGACGCTCACCGATTCCGACAGCCGCGCATGATGGTAGATCGCGTCGTTCTCCCAGAACGTCGAGCTGGCCGCGGTGCCGATCGCGCCGGACAGCGTGCGCAGGAAGTTCGACAGCCCCGACGCGCTCGCGAGCCGCTCGTCGGAGATGCTCGACAGCGTGATCGTCGTCATCGGCACGAAGAAGCACGCGACGCCGATGCCCTGCACGAGCCGCGGCAGGATCACGTGGTTGAACGGCACGTCGAGCGTAAACGTCGCGTTCCACAGCGACACGCCCGCGAACACGATGAACGCGAAGCTCGCGACCATCCGCAGGTCGAGCCGGTGCATGTTGCGGCCGATCAGCGGCGACAGCACGAGCGCGAGCAGCCCGACCGGCGCGGTCGCGAGGCCGGCCTTGCCGGCCGTGTAGCCCATCACCGTCTGCAGCCACAGCGGGAAGATCACGACCGAGCCGAAGAACGCCATGAAGCCGAACGAGATGATCAGCGCGCCGAGCGCGAAGTTGCGGTCCTTGAAGAGCGACAGGTCGACCACCGGCTCCTTCTCGGTCGCCTCCCACACGAGCATGAACGCGAGCGACACGACCGCGATCAGCGCGAGCGCGACGATGAACGACGAGTTGAACCAGTCGCGGTCCTTGCCGAGGTCGAGCATCATCTGCAGGCACGACACGCCGATCACGAGCAGCGCGAGGCCGATCGCGTCGATCCGCTGCTTCGACGTCTTCGTTTCGCGGCCGCGCAGCAGGAAGTACGCGCAGGTCGCCGAGAACACGCCGATCGGCAAATTGATGTAGAAAATCCACGGCCACGTGTAGTTGTCGCTGATCCAGCCGCCCAACAACGGGCCGAAGATCGGCGCGACGATCACCGTCATCGCCCATAGCCCGAGCGCGAGCCCGCGTTTCGCCGGCGGGTAGCTGCGCATCAGGATCGTCTGCGACAGCGGCACCATCGGCCCCGACACGAGGCCTTGCAGCAGCCGGAACGCGATCAGCGTCTCGAAGTTGGTCGCGAGGCCGCACAGCGCCGACGCGATCGTGAACGCGAGCACCGACAGCGTGAACAACCGCACCTCGCCGACCCGCCGCGCGAGCCAGCCGGTCAGCGGCACCGCGATCGCGGACGCGACCGAGTACGACGAAATCACCCATGTGCCTTCGCTCGTCGCGACGCCGAGGCTGCCCGAGATGGTCGGCACCGCGACGTTCGCGATCGACGTGTCGAGCACTTCCATGAAGGTGCCGAGCGCGAGCCCGACGGTCAGCAGCGCGAGCGCGCCGCCGGTCAGCGGCGCCGGTTCGGCGGCGGGGGAGGGGGCGGATGCCGTGGTGGCGGACATCGGAATCTCCTAGACGCGGCGCGCGGGACGCGCCGGCACAACGCACGGGCGCGCGACGCAGCGCGGCCCGGCCGGGTGGAATGAAAAAGGGGAAAAGCGGAGCACGTGCCCTGTCATCTTCTGCCCAGACAGATAAATAAGCGATTGTTTAAATCCGGACATGGAGGCTCCGTACGCATCAGCAGCCGGGTTCGTCGGGCGTCGGGCAGCCGGTCGAACCGGGCCCGTTGGCGATGAAGCGCTGCAGCAGGCCAATGAGCGTCGCCAGTTCGTCGGCCGAGAAGCCTTCGAGCTGCGCGTTCAGCACGGTCGCGACCAGCGACGGCAGCGCGCGGGCGGCTTCGATGCCGCGCTCGGTCAGCGTCAGCTCGATCATCCGGCGGTCCTGCTCGCTGCGCGCGCGTGCGATCAGCCCCTTGCGTTCGAGTCGGTCGAGCATGCGCGTCATCGACCCGCTGTCGTACGACATCTTGCGCGACAGTTCGAACGGCGTGCGCGCGTAGCCGCGCGACAGCAGCAGGATCACGCCGATCTGCTGCGCGGTGAGGTCGAGCGGCTCGAGCGCGCGATCCATCCGCTCGACGAGCGCCTGCTTCGCCTTCGACAGGTAATAGCCGAGGCTCGTTTCCAGCGCGATGTTCTCGGGATCGTAGAGGCCGCCGGTCATGCGATTGCGCGCGCAGCAATAGTGCGTTTCGGGTTTGAACGCGCCCAGTATCTTGAAAAATGATTGCTTAGTCAATATTATTTAGGTCAACCAGTTACGACGTGCATGTTGCACTGCCGGAGACTATGTTCTGACCGATTGGCCCGCGCTGCCGGGCACCCCGAGGATGTTCGCGATGCTGTTCCTGAAAAATGCCGCCGGCGCGCTGCGCCGCAACCTGACCGATACCGCTCATCATGTGTTCTCCGGGCCGCACCGCGGCTGGAAGATCGCGCTGTACGTGACGATGCTGGTCGTGCCTGGCGGCTCGCTCGCGGCGCTCGGGTTCGCATGGTTCGATCATCGCCGGCAGCGCAACGCGAAGGGCGGCGCCCGCCGCACGACCCAGTCGGCCCCGTCCGCGACGGAGCCGTCGACATGGCGGGCCGCCGCCGAGTCCGTCCCGGTCCCGGTGCCCGTGCGCTGCCACTGACGCCGCACCGCTGCCGCTTTCCCGAACGTCCCGCCCGTCCCGCCTGAGCGCCGGCCGCGTCACGCGTGGCGGGCGTCGCGCGCCCGCTCGCACGTCCGTTTTCCCGCAAGCCGGCCGTAATGGCCGGTAAACCGGCCAGCTGCGCCGGTAACACATCCGGGCCGCCGCGCACCGTACCCTTACGGCTGCGCAGCTTTCCCGCCGTCAGTTACCATTTGTCCGCCAGCGGCATGACGACCGCATCGCGCGGCGCCGCTCGCCGGCCGTCACGCCCAGACAGGAAAACCACCATGCCGTACGCCCCCCTCCCGCGCGCCGTTCGCCCGCTGAGCGCCGCCGTCGCCATTGCGACGGCCGTGCTGCTCGCCGGCTGCGCCGTCGGGCCCGACTATCACCGGCCCGACACGTCGATTCCCGCCGCCTTCAAGGAAGCGCCGGCCGGCTGGAAAGTCGCGCAGCCCGCCGATCGCGCCGACCGCGGCGCGTGGTGGACGGTCTACAACGATCCGCAGCTCGATGCGCTGATCGGCAAGCTCAACGCGTCGAACCAGACCATCGCGCAATCGGCGGCCGCCTACCGGCAGGCGCGCGCGCTCGTCACCGAGGCGCGTGCCGCGTATTTCCCGACCGTCGGGCTGACCGCATCGGGCTCGCGCGCGCGGTCGCCGCGCACGTCGCTGTCGTCGGGCGCGTCGTCGAGCTTCGGCAGCGGGTCGACCGGGTCGATCAACAACAGCTACAGCGTCGGCCTCGACGCCAGCTGGGAACCCGACCTGTGGGGCAAGGTGAGCCGCACCGTCAGCGCGCAGCGCGCCGGCGAAGCGGCCGCGGCGGCCGATCTCGCGAACGCGCGGCTGTCGCAGCAGGCACTGCTCGCGCAGACCTATTTCCAGTTGCGCACGTCCGATGCGCTGCAAAAGCTGCTCGACGACACCGTGAAATCGTACGAACGCTCGCTGCAGCTCACGCAGAACCAGTACGCGCAGGGCGTCGCCGCGCGCGCGGACGTGATCCAGGCGCAGACGCAGCTGCAGAGCGCGCAGGCCGCGCAGATCGACAACGGCGTCGCCCGCGCGCAGTACGAGCATGCGATCGCGACGCTGATCGGCGAGCCTGCGTCGACCTTCTCGCTGCCGCCGAACCCGCTCGCGGCCGAGCCGCCGATCACGCCGGTCGACGTACCGTCCGCGATCCTCGAGCGCCGGCCCGACATCGCGGCGGCCGAGCGCCGGGCGGCGGCCGCGAACGAGCAGATCGGCGTCGCGATCGCCGCGTTTTTCCCCACGCTGACGCTGTCGGCCACCGGCGGCTTCCAGAGCTCGGTGTGGTCGCAGCTGTTCACGCTGCCGGCACGGTTCTGGACGGTCGGCCCGCAACTCGCGGCCACGCTGTTCGACGCGGGGCTGCGCGCCGCGCAGACCGACGCCGCGCGCGCGACCTACGACCAGGACGTCGCCGCCTATCGCCTCGCGGTGCTCACCGCGTTCCAGGACGTCGAGGACAACCTCGCGTCGCAGCGGATCCTCGCGCAGGAAATCGACGTGCAGCGGCAGGCCGTCGACAGCGCCGAGCACGCGCTCGCGATCGTCACGAACCAGTACAAGGCGGGCACGGTCGCGTACCTGAACGTGCTGACCGCGCAAACCACCGCGTTTACCGCGCAGCAGAAGCTCGCGACGATCGCCGGGCAGCGGATGGTGTCGTCGGTCGGGCTCGTGAAGGCGCTCGGCGGCGGCTGGAACGTGTCGGAGATGGCGCGCGAGAACGGCGACATGGCGGCGCCGGCGCCTGTGCCGGCGTCCGGTGCGGCCGCGCCCGCGGCCACCGCGCCGTCGGTCGCAGCGCCGCTCGCGCAGAAGTAGGAAGGAAAGCGGGCGACGCGCGTAATCAGCGCTGCGCGTCGCCGAAGATCAGCGAAACCTGGTTGTTGCCGATCGGGTGGCCGAGCAGGTTCAGCAGCCCGGCGAGGTTCGCCTGCTGCTCCGGCGCCGCATGCGCGGTCCCGCGGAACGACCCCTGGCCGGGGCCGAAGCTGCCGTGCCCGTCGAGGAACAGCGGGCCCTGCGTCGTCGACAGGTCGAGATCGGCGCCCGCGCCCTTCGCCTGCAATACCGCGCGGTACGAACCGAGCGGCTTCACGCGCGACACGCGCGAACTCATCGAATCGATCGTCACCGTCAGCTGGCCGAACGCGTTGTTGCCGATGAGCCGCCAGTCGCTCCAGCGGAGCCGCACGTCGCCCTGCAGGTCGAGCGTGTTGAACGGCGTACCGAGCCCCGTGAGCAGCGACGCGGGTACGGCCATCGTCCCCGCCGACAGCACCGCGCCGCGCCACGTCGCGTCGAGCGTGACCGCATCGGGCATCGCTTCCGTCTGCCGCATGTGCATCTGCACGCGCCCGGTCAGCAGCGGCCAGAAGCGCGTGGTCCATTCGACCCGGCCCGGCAGCAGCGTCGCCGCGCTCTGGTCGGCGCCAGGCGCGAGCATCAGCGTGCCCGAGCCGTGCCACAGCGACCCGTCCGGATCGACGAGATTCACGTGGCCGCCGGTCGCGCGCGCGAACTGCGGCGCGATCCACGCGGCCGGCGCGAGCGCGACGAGCGTCACCGCCGTCGCCACGCCGCCCGCCAGCACCCACGGCAACACGGTGACGAGCCGTCTCACCCATGGCCGCATCGGCCGGCCTTCGTTTGCGTCATCCACTGCGGTCATCTATTTCTGGACGGACGGTTGCATCACGGCCGTCAGATCCACCTGACCGTCTTCCTTCAGGGCCGTGGCATGCGCTTCGCCGACCTGCACCTTGAACTGCCGGCGCGCATCGTCGAGCCACTGGGTCCATGCCGGGAACGACACGTTCTTCATCTGGACCTGCACGCCGTTGCCGACGATCTGCACCTGCGCGCCCTGCAGCCCGTGATCGGACAGCGATGCAGTGAGCGCATCCTTCAGCGCGAGGCCGGTCGGCGCGACACCCTGCGCGGCGACCGACAGCGATTTCGCCTCGTTCGCCTGCGCGGTCATCTGCGCGAGCTCGTGACGCATCGTCGGCAGCTCGCGCTGGATTCGCGCACGGCCTTCCTGCGCGGGCGACCACAGCACCGAATACGCAATCGCGACCGCCAGCACGGCGCCGCCCCAGCCGAGCAGCATTTTCTCGCGCGGCGAGCGCTCGCCCCAGAACTGGGCCAGCGTCTGGTTCAGTTGTTCGGTTTTCATGAGCGGCTCCGGATCGTCCATTTGCCCGTGTTGCTGTCGACTTCGCCGGACAGTCCGTTACGCGCGAGGCGCTGCGTGAAATCGGGATCGACCTTGACCTCCGGCTTGAAGCCGACGTCGAGCCGCCGGTCGTGATAGTCGAGCGACGCGATGCCGTTCAGCGGCAGCGCCCCCATCGAGCGCGCCAGGCCGCTCGACAGCGCGAGGAAATCGTTCGGCGACAGTTCGCCGGCCGCGAGGCGCAGCTGGTCGAGCTGGCGCTGCATCTGCGCGGGCGGGTCGAGCACGGTGGTCGTCTTCGGGAACGCAGACAGCAGCGTCTCGGTAATCTGCGCGGACAGCGCATCGCGCTCGCGCGACAGCTTCCACCAGTGCACGTTCATCCCGATCACAGCGACGCCGAGCGTCGCCGCGGCGAGCGCGATCGGCACGCGCAGGCGCTTGAGCGTCGCGCGGTCGAAGCGCCACGGCTGCGACTCGAATTCGAACTGGCACAGATCGAACTTCTCGGCGAGCGCCCGGCGCGCGAACGTATCGAACGACAGCGGTGCAGCGCCCGGCAGCAGCGGCGCGTCGGTGCGGCCGACCGACGCGAGCCGCGGCTCCGCGCCCGGCTCGCCGAGTTCGTACAGTTCGACGTCGCCGCCGCCCGCGAGCGCGGCCAGCGTGCCGGCCGCGCGCGACGCGGGCGCCGCGAAACCTTCGCCAAGCGCGCCGCGCGCGACCGCCAGCTCGAGGCGCCGCGCACCGGCCGCGGCCGGCAATGCGCCGGCTTCGACGAGTACCGGTTCGACCGCCGTCGCGAGCCCGAGCACCGCGGCGACCGTCGCCGGGCGGGCAGCCGGCTCGGTGACGTCCGCGACGAGCGCGGCGGCGTCGGTCGCCTCGCCGTCGGCCGGCACGGTGGATGCGGCCTCGGCCGACCCACGCGGCGCCGGCAGGCAGCGGGTCGCGGGGACCGCGCTCAGGTGCCGGTGGCCGGCCGCGGTAAACGCGTCGCAGATCGCGCGGAACCACGCGCGATCGACGACGGCCAGCACGCGGCGCCCGTCGGGCAGCGGGGCCGGGTCGAGCGCGATGTGGCAGCCGAGCGGATCCTGGATCAGCTGATCCTCGACGATGTTGGGCAGCGCCTGGCGCAGCTTCGGCCCCTTCAGCGGCGGCACGGTCGCGGCCAGCAGCAGCACGTCGCGCGCGGCGACGATCAGCACCGTCGCGTTCGCGCGCGGCAGCAGCGCGAGCGCGGCGCGGCCCGCGCGCTGCACGTGGCCGGCCTTGTCGACGAGCGTGAACGGCAGCTCGGGCCACTGCCATTCCTGCAACGGCACGGCAGGCTCGCGCGGCGGCAAAGAAACAATCAACGTGCTCACAAGAGCTCCTCTCCCGATTGGCGTCGTTATAGCTGGTCGCGGATGCGCACGACCCGTGTCGAGTGCGTGGTCGGATCACGATACACGAGCGAGGTGCGGTCGACCTCCGCGCGTTCGTGCTGAATCCGGCCGTGCACGATGAAATAGCTCGAATTGACGTCGACGAGGCTCGAGTCGATCGTCACGTTCGGCGGCGCGCCGGCGCCGCGCAGCGCGAGCTGCACGTCGCCGACGTTCCGGAAAAACACCGTCTCGCGGCGCGCCACGAGCGCCTGCGCGGACGACACGCTCATTCCCGGTATCAGCGCGGCGATCACTTCGGCCGGCGCGGTGTTCATGTTCACGGGCGTCGTGGTCGGCAGCACGGTGACGAACGGGCGCAGCCGCGCGACCATCTCCGGCGTCACGCCGTCGACGTCGAGCAGGCTGTCGACGCGCGTCATCATCAGCGGCGCGGGCCCACGGTCGCCGCCGGCCATCCCCGGATCGTCGGTGAAGCCGCTGCCCTGCATGTCGCTGCTCGTCACCGGCGCGGTCGCGGCGTTTGCGGCCGTCCCGCCGCCGCCGGGCAGGTTCGGCATCTGGAACCGCGTGGCCGAATGCAGCAGCCCCGCGCGCACCTGCAGCGCGATGCGCTTCGCGAACGCGCTGTCGTAGCCGAGCGTCGTCAGCAGGCGCTGGAACGCCTGCATCTGCGTGACGTTCAGCTGCAGCACGCCGGGCGCCGGCGACGACACGAGGTTGCGCAGGTTGAACTTCGCCTGCGCATCCTCGATCGAGCCGGACAGATAGGTGTCTTCGGCGTCCGTGTCGTTGGGCGCGCCGATCCGGCCGAGGAAATCCGACAGCTTCGTCTTCGCGATCGGCACGCCCCAGATCCCGCCGAGATACGTGATGCCGGGCGCCGTATCGCCTTCGGAGCGCAGGATCATCCGGGTCCAGTCGAGCGCGCCGCGCGCGACCCACTGCGCCTGCGCGATCACGCGCTGGTTCTCGATGCGGCGGATCTGCACCTGCTGGCGCCACAACATCCCCGAGACGAGGATCGCCGACAGCGCGACCACGAGCAGCGCGGTGATGATCGCGGCGCCGCGCTGGCGGCGGGCAGGCATTCGACGGGCTGGGCGCGCACGCATCGTCATTCCCCGACGAGGAAGATGCGCGTGACCGGCACGCGCAGCGACGTCGCGCCGATGCTGACCTGCAGCCCGGTCACCGCGCGCGCCGGCGGCGCGTTGCCGATCTGCGGCACCTTCAGCGCGTCGTTGTTCTGCGCGAGCGCTTCGTCGGCCGTCTGCAGGTTGGTGGTCCAGCCCACGCGCGGCACGTACAGCTTCGCGTCGATCGCGCCGACGCCGCCCATCAGCGCGACCCAGCTCCAGCCTTCGACGCTGCTGTCCTTCAGCACGGTGCGCAGCCGGTTCGTGTCGTCGATCGGCGGCGACGCATAGCGCACGACGCGGCCGCCGGCGATCCGGTAGCGGACCACCTGCAGCCGCGGCGCGACGCCCGGCACGTCGAGCTCGCGCACGATCTGCAGCGTGTTGCCGGCGACGCCGATCGCCGGCTGGCCGGCCTCGTCGTCGGTCGCGGCGAGTCGCGCGTCGATGCGCATCTGGTCGAACATCTGCGCGAACACGCGCTCGTCTTCCATCGCGGCCGCGACCTTGTCGCGACCGCGCATGATCTGGTCGAGCCCGCGCCATGCGAGGATCGCGACCACCGCGAGAATCGCGATCGCGATCATCAGCTCGATCAGCGTGAAGCCGCGGGCGGGGCGGGCGAACGGGCGTCGCATCGGCGCGTCAGAGCGGGCGGCTGGTTTCATTCGCGACCACCGTCACCATTTGCGCGAGCACGCCGGCACGGCCGGGCATGCTCACCGAAATCCGCACGCGCCGGAACACCGGGTTCGGCGTGGTGCTCACGCGCTGCGTGCACACGAGCTGCACGTTGCCTTGCGAGCAGTCGAAACTCTGTTCGCCGACCTCCGGCCATGCATGCGTGAGCCGCAGCTGCGCGAGCGCGTTGTCGGCGCTCCAGCCGGCGAGCAGGCGGCGATGCAGGTCGGACGCATTGGTCGCCATCGTGCCGACCGCGCGGATCGACGCGGCGAGCGCGACCGCGATGATCGCGAGCGCGACCAGCACCTCGATCATCGTGAAGCCGCGGGAAGGGGAAACGGAGAAGGGCAGGCGACGACGCATCGTCATTGCACCTCGTAGCGGCCGTTGCCGGTGCCGACGATCGTCGCGCTGCCGGCGGCCGAATGCAGCGTCACGCGCACCGGCGTGTCGATGCTCTCGGTGCCGAACACGACGCGGTTCGCGCGCGTGTCCGACCCCGGGTAATCGATGTCCGCGCCGGTGACGCCGCCGTCCCAGTCGCGCGGGCGCAGCAGGTCGTCGCGCAGCGTGCGCCAGCCGTCGGGCGAACTCACGTCGAACTGGAAGCCGTGCGCGGTCGGCTGCCACGCGATCGGCCGCGCGCGCACCTGCGCTTCGTCGCCGGCCGTCTCGAACAGCAGCGCGATGCGCTGCGCTTCCTCGCGCAGGTCGGTGCGCGGATTACGCGTCAGCGACAGCGACGCGAGCGACACGAGCAGCCCCGCGATCACGAGCACGACCAGCATTTCGAGCAGCGTGAAGCCGCGCGCGCGACGGCGCGCCGCACGGTGCTTCGTCAAGCCGCCATCGGCACGTGCCGGTACGGACGGCGCCGCACCGCGACGCACCCGGCAATCGCGGTCGCAGCGGGAGGTCGTGCGAATGGCGAGCATGAAGAACGGAAATGAAACGTCGGGCCGATCAGCGCCGGCTTACTGCCACGAGCCGATGTCGGAGTCGTTGCTTTCGCCGCCTTCCTTGCCGTCGGCGCCGTAGCTGAACACGTCGATCTCGCCGTGCACGCCCGGGTTCAGGTACTTGTACCCGTTGCCCCACGGGTCGTTCGGCAGGCGCTCGAGATAGCCGCCGTCCTTCCAGTTGTTCGGGATCGGATCGTTGGTCGGCTTCTGGATCAGCGCGTTCAGGCCCTGCTCCTGGGTCGGATAGCGGCCGTTGTCCAGACGGTACAGCTTGAGCGCCTGCATGATCGTGCCGATGTCCTGCTTCGCGGCGATGCGGCGCGCCTCGTCGGGGCGGCTCATGATCTTCGGCACGATCAGCGCCGCCAGGATCCCGAGGATCGCGACCACCACCATGATCTCGATCAGCGTGAAACCGCGCTGACGACGCACGGCCGCGTTGCGGCGAGTGATCCACGTTTGCATGACTGACTACCTCTTTCCAAAAAATGTCGTCGATTGAGTGACGCACCCGGCGCACCGGACGATTGCCTGACAGCAACCTTCCGGACCGGCGGGCGCGGAGCACGCATTGTAAGGCGCGCATCGCCGAGGGCTTTCACCCAACGCAAATTTCATATACATCCGTACAATAGCGCGCATGAACGCGCTCTCGATCCGGATCCTTTCCCTCGCCCTCTTCGCGGGTTTGTGCGCGACGGCCACCTACTGGGTCGTCACGCTGTCGGCCCGCGAAGCGCCGCTGCCCGCCGCCGCCGCGCGGCTGCCGATCCGCACCGAGGACGCCGCCGCGCTCTTCGGCGGTCAGCTCGACAAGAATCCCGTCCAGGACATCCACCTGTTCGGCATTCTCGCGCTCGACCACGGCGGCGCGGCGATCGTCGGCGTCGGCGGCGAACCGCCGCGCGCCGTGTCGCTCGGCGCGGAGGTCACGTCCGGCGCGAAGCTCGCCGAAGTCCGGCCGCGCTCGATCATCGTCGACCGCAACGGCGCCCGCGCCGAAATCCAGCTCCCGGCGAACACGCCGTCCCCCGCGATCTACATGCGCTGAACGGTAGCGGTCCGTCCGTCGGAATCGGGCCGCACCGTCACTGCACCATGTTGTTCAGCTCGATGATCGGCAGCATCACGGCCAGCACGATCACGAGCACGATGCCGCCCATCGCGAGGATCAGCAGCGGCTCCAGCAGGCTCGTCAGGAACATCGTGCGGCGCTCGAGTTCGCGCGCTTCGCCTTCGGCCGCGCGATCCAGCATCGTCGTCACGTCGCCCGTCGCTTCGCCCGAACGAATCAGGTGCACGAGCACCGGCGGAAACGTCTTCACGTTGTTCAGCGCGCGCGACAGCGCGGAGCCTTCGCGCACGCGCACGATCGCATCGTCGATGTTCGCGCGCATCGCGCGGTTCGACAGCGTCTCGCCGGCCGCCTGCAACGCGCGCAGGATCGGCACGCCGGCCGCGGTGAGAATGCCGAGCGTGCTCGCGAAGCGCACCGTGTTGTAGCCGCGCACGAGCTTGCCGGCGAGCGGGGCGGTCAGCACCCAGCGGTCGAACGCGAGCCTCGGCCCGGCGCGCGACAGCGTCGTCTTCACGAACCACACGACGAGCGCGACCGCGATCAGGATCGCCCACCACCAGTGCCGCACGAATTCCGACAGCGCCATCATCACGACCGTGAGGATCGGCAGCTGCTGCTTCGTGCTCGCGAACACGTTGACGACCTGCGGCACGACGTAGCTCAGCAGGAACGTGACGATGCCGAACGCGATCAGCGTGACGATGCCCGGATACGTGAACGCCAGCAGGATCTTCTGCTTCAGCGCGTTGCTCTGCTCGATGTAGTCGGCCAGGCGCGACAGCACGATGCCGAGCTTGCCGGTGTGCTCGCCCGCGGCAACGAGTGCGCGGTAGATTTCCGGAAAATCGCGCGGATGCTGGCCCAGCGCATTCGCGAGCGAATGGCCGCCGAGCACTTCCGCGCGGATCGCGGCCATCAGTTCGCGGATGTAGTCGCGCTCGGCCTGCTCGGTCAGCACGCCGAGCGCCTCGTCGAGCGGCAGCCCCGCGATCAGCAGGCTCGCGAGCTGGCGCGTGAGGATCGCCTGCTCGCGCTGCGACAGCTTGCGGCCGAACGCGAGCCGCTGCGAACGTGCGCCGCGCGTCGCGCTGGCGGCCGGCTCGACGACGAGCGGCGTCAGCCCCTGCGTGCGCAGCTGGCCGCGCGCGGCACGCGCGCTGTCGGCATCGATCACGCCTTTCTGCGCGCGCCCCGCCGAATCGATTGCTTCGAAACGGAATGCCGGCATCGCGCTATGCGCCTCCCGTCACGCGCAGCACTTCCTCGAGCGACGTCACGCCGGACGCGAGCCAGCGCTCCGCGTCGTCGCGCAGCGTGCGCATCCCTTCCGCTCGGCCGGCGGCGAGAATTTCAGCATCGGCCGCGTTGCGGTGAATCAGCGAGCGGATCGAATCGTCGATCACCAGCAGCTCGTACACACCGCGCCGGCCCGCATAACCGGAATGTCCGCACTTCGCGCAGCCGACCGGATGCCATACGGTGCGGCCGTCCTCGTGCCGCTCTTCCTTGCAGACGGGGCAGAGCTGGCGCACGAGGCGCTGCGCGAGCACGCCGAGCAGCGACGACGCGAGCAGGTACGGCTCGACGCCCATGTCGGTCAGGCGCGTGACGGCGGACGCCGCATCGTTCGTGTGCAGCGTCGCGAGCACGAGGTGGCCCGTCAGCGACGCCTGCACCGCGATCTGCGCGGTTTCGAGGTCGCGGATTTCGCCGATCATGATCACGTCCGGGTCCTGGCGCAGGATCGAGCGCAGCGCGCGGGCAAAGGTCATCCCGATCCGCTCGTTCACCTGCGTCTGGCCGATGCCGGACAGATCGTATTCGATCGGGTCCTCGACGGTCATGATGTTGGTCGTCGCGGTTTCGAGCCGCGACATCGACGCATACAGCGTGGTCGTCTTGCCCGAACCGGTCGGGCCGGTGACGAGCACGATGCCGTGCGGGCGGCCGATCAGCTTGTCGAACTGGACGAGCGTGTCGCGCCCCATCCCGAGCGCTTCGAGGTTCAGCCGCTGCGCATCCTTTTCCAGGAGACGCAGCACCGCGCGCTCGCCGTGCCCGGTCGGCAGCGTCGACACGCGCACGTCGACCGGCCGGCCGCCGACGCGCAGCGTGATGCGGCCGTCCTGCGGCAACCGCTTCTCGGCGATGTCGAGCTGCGCCATGATCTTGATCCGCGAGATCAGCGCGCCGTGCAGCGCCTTCTTCGGGCGCACGACGTCGCGCAGCGTGCCGTCGACGCGAAAGCGCACGACTGACGCATTCTCGAACGGCTCGATGTGGATGTCCGACGCCTGTTCGCGTGCCGCTTGCGTGAGCAGTGCGTTGATCATCCGGATGATCGGCGCGTCGTCTTCCGATTCGAGCAGATCCTCGACTTCCGGGATGTCCTGCATCAGCCGCGACAGGTCGACTTCGCCTTCGACCTCGCCGACCACCTGCGCGGCGCTGCCGTCCTGGCGCGCATAGGCCTGGTTGATCGCCTGCGCGAGCTCGTCGGCCGGCACGCGATGCACGGCGATCGAGCCGAAGTTGCGCGCGATCTCCGCGAGCGCGGCATCGCTCGTGCGTTCGCTGATCCACACCTCGAGCGTGTCGTCGAGCTGGTGCGCGATCAGCACCTGGCCGCTCTTCGCGAAGCCGTACGGCAGCAAACGCGCGGCGAGCGGCGACGGCGGCTGGCGTTCGCCCGGCGCGCCGTCGTGGGCGGAGGACGCGAGCACGTCGCTCACTGCGACGCTCCCGGCGCGGTGGTCAGCGGCTGTTGCGGCACCGCCTGCTGAGGCACGCTTTGCGGCTGCGCGGGCGTCGCCTCGGGCAACGGCTGGGCCGGTACCGGCGCGACCTGGCGCTGCAACTGCTGGCGGCGCATCTTGTCGAGATCGAACAGGTTGCCGGCCGGCGTGCCGCCCTGGCTCGGACCCAGCGGCATCGGCGGGACGACCGGGTCGTCCTTGTCGCGGATCACGTTGTTGTCCGACTTGTACGCGCCCGTCACGCCCTGGATGTAGTCGTAGCGGTTCGCGGTGACTTCCTGCGCGGTGCTGCGATCGGAAATGATCACCGGACGCAGGAACACCATCAGGTTGGTTTTCGCGCGCTGCTTCGATTCCGAACGGAACAGCTGGCCGATCCACGGGATGTCGCCAAGCAGCGGCACCTTGCTGTTCGACACCTGGTAGTTGTCCTGCATCAAGCCGCCGAGCACGATGATCTCGCCGTTGTCGGCCAGGATCGTCGACTGGATCGAGCGTTTCGTGAAGGTCGGGCCGGTCTGCGCGTTCGTGGTGCCGCTGACGACGGCCGAATCCTCGGTATAGAGCTGCAGCTTCAGGATCCCGCCGTCGGTGATCTGCGGCTTCACGTGCAGCGTCAGGCCGACGTCGCGACGATCGTAGGTATTGAACGCATTGCTCGTCGTGCCGCTCGTCAGGTTCGAATACGAGCCGGTCGCGATCGGCACGTTCTGGCCGACGACGATCTTCGCTTCCTCGTTGTCGAGCGTGATCAGGTTCGGCGTCGACAGCACGTTCGCGTCGCTCACGCCCGCGAAGTATTGCAGCAGCGCGCCGAGCCCCTGCACGCCGAACATGTTGTGCAGCCAGCCGATGTTGAGCCCCTGGGACAACTGCCCGAGGTTGGCGGCCAGCCCGCCGCCGGTGACTCCGCCGGCTGCGTTGGTCAGGCCGCCCGCCGTCAGGTTGATGATGCTGTTGCCCAACCCCAGCCCGGGGTTCAGGTTCGTGCCGCCGAGGAACTGGCCGCTCGCGACCTGCCACTGGATGCCGAGGTTGCCCTGCGTCGTCGAATTCAGCTCGACGATCAGCGCTTCGATATAGACCTGCGCGCGCCGTGCGTCGAGCTGGTCGATCACCGAGCGCAGGTTCCGGTAGACCGGATCGGACGCAGTGATGATCAGCGAGTTGGTGGCCGAATCGGCCTGGATCATCCCGCCTGGCTGGTTGTCGTCACCGCTCTTGTCCTTGTCGCCGCCGAGCAGGCCGCCCGTGCCGAGGCCGCCGCCGGACGAGCCGCCGCCATACGCCGACGAGGACGACGAACCGCCGAGGCCGCCCGACGGCAGCGGCGGGGTGCCCGACGTGCCGGTCGAGAAGTTGCCGCTCGACGACGAGCCGCCGTTCTGGTTGAAGCTGTTCGCATCGTTGGACGACGCCGACGAGCCGCTGTCGTTGCCGCCCTTGCCGAGCATCCCGCGCAGCGTCTTCGCGAGCTTCACCGCATCGGCGTTGCGCAGCGGCACGACGTGCATGTTGCCGGGCACCGCGCTCGGCGCGTCGAGCTGCTGCGCGAGGCGTTTCGCGGCCGCGAGGCGCGAGCCGTTCGATGCGCGCAGCAGCAGCGAGTTCGTGCGCGGGTCGGCCGTGACCGACACCTTCAGCGTCGCGTCGCTGTTGCCGATCGCACCCGGGTCGAGCATCTTCTGCATCTGCGCGGCGAGGTCGATCGCGTTCGCGTTGCGCAGCGTCACGACCTGCACCTGCGCACCCGCGGCGCTGTCGATGCCCGAGATGATCTGCGCGATGCGGCGCACGTTGTCCGCATAGTCGGTCACGACGATCGTGTTGTTCGCCGGGTAGGCCGTCACCGTGTTGTTCGGCGAGATCAGCGGCCGCAGCACGGGCAGCAGGTTGTTCGCCGATTCGTTGTGCAACTCGAACACCTGCGTGATCACCTGGTCGCCGCGCGCCTGCGGCGCATTGCCGACGTAGGTCGGCACGCCCTGCAGCTTCGCGTCGGCTTCCGGCACGACCTTCAGCACGCCGTGATCCTGCACGAGCGCGAAGCCCTGCATGCGCAGCGCGGACTGCAGCGTCTTCAACGCCTGGTCTTCCGGCACCGGCCGTTCGGCGACGAGATTGAGCTGCCCCTTCACGCGGGGATCGACGATGATGGTCTTGCCGGTCGCGGCGCCGATCGCTTTCGCGACCTGGTCGATGTCCGCATTCACGAAGTTGAGCGTGACCTGAGCGTAGGCAGCCTGCGAGACGATGATGCCCGCCACGAGCAGGGTCGTGGCGATACGCCGCATAACGAAGCGATTTCTTGTCATGGATGAATGGGTCGATGCCGGCTCAGGCCACTTCCGGCGGTAGTGCTGGGATCCAAGTCCGAAAGAGGCGACATTAGCAGTTTTTCATGTCCGAAATATCACATTGATCCGAAGACTGTCTCACATACGACATGTGTCCGGCGAATCGTATGCGATATGTAAGGATCCGCGTAACCCTCCGCATGCCGGCCGTCGCCCCGATTTCGAGATGAATCGACACGGAAATGCGGTATAAACGGGCTGCCGTATTCCTGCTGTCGCAATCGGACGGTCTGCCGGTATGATACGGGCGGCGCGTTTCTCGTCGCACTAATAACAGGCACGGGTTTTCCCGAGCTTCGCGCAATTCCTTTCCGTTTCCGCACGATGAACAGACGATTCGCTTCGCTCGCGTTGATCGCCGCCGGCGCGTGGTTCGCCAGCGGCAACGCACGCGCGGATTGTTTCGACGAAGCGGCCAAATATCAGCAGGTCAATCCGCTGATCCTGCGCGCGATCGCGTGGCAGGAGTCGCGCAACCGGCCCGGTGCGCTGAACAAGAACACGAACGGCTCGGTCGACTACGGCCTGATGCAGATCAATTCGATCCACCTGCCGACGCTGTCGCGCTACGGGATCGGCCGCGACACGCTGATGGAGCCGTGCAAGAACGTGTACATCGCCGCGTGGCATCTCAAACAGAAGATGAACCGCTACGGCAACACGTGGCAGGCGGTCGGCGCCTACCATTCGGAAACGCCGTCGCTGCGCGACAAGTACGCGCGGCAGATCGCCGGCATCCTGACGCAATGGAAGCTGCTGCCGCCCGCGCAGACTGCTCAGGCCGCTCCGGCTACTCAGGCCACGCAGGCCGCCGCTCAGTGATTCGGCGCCGCGTCGCCGGCTGACGCCGGGCCGGCCGGCGCGCGTTTGATGCACAATGCGGGCTGACGCCGCCGTTTCACCCGCGTGCGGGCCGATCGCGCCCCGGCAGGGCGCCGCGGCCGCTTTTTCATCTTTTCCGTTGGTGCATATCATCATGAATCCGGCAATGAAACAGCCGTTGCCCGTCACCGTGCTGTCCGGTTTCCTCGGCGCCGGCAAGACCACGCTGCTCAACCACGTGCTCGCGAACCGCGCGGGCCTGAAAGTCGCGGTGATCGTCAACGATCTCGCCGCGGTCAACATCGACGCGTCGCTCGTGCGCGATGCGCAGGCGCTGTCGCACGTCGAGGAACGCCTCGTCGAGATGTCGAACGGCTGCATCTGCTGCACGCTGCGCGACGATCTGCTCGTCGAGATCCGCAACCTCGCGTCCGAAGGCCGCTTCGACGCGATCATGATCGAATCGACCGGTATCGCGGAGCCGATGCCGATCGCCGAAACGTTCACGTTTGTCGACGACGACGGCGCGTCGCTGTCGGCGATCGCGCGGCTCGACACGCTCGTCACCGTGGTCGACGCGTACAACTTCCTGCGCGACTACGGCTCCGACGACGCACTCGCGACGCGCGGCATCGCCGCGTCGGAAGACGACGACCGCACGCTCGTCGAGCTGCTGATCGAGCAGATCGAATTCTGCGACGTGCTGGTGATCAACAAGGCCGACCTGGTCGGCGCGGACGATCTCGCGCGCCTGCAGCACATCCTCGCGCGGCTCAATCCGCGCGCGCACCAGGTCGTATCGACGTTCGGCAACGTGCCGCTCGACGAAGTGCTGAATACCGGCCGCTTCGATTTCGACGAAGCCGCGAACGCTCCCGGCTGGCTCGCATCGCTCGACCACGGTCACACGCATTGCGACGACCCCGACTGCCATGACGACCATCACGCGCACGTGCACGGCGAAGCGGACGAATTCGGGATCGGCAATTTTGTTTACCGTGCGCGCCGGCCGTTTCACCCGGCACGTCTCTGGGCGCTGCTGCATCAGGAGTGGCCGGGCGTGCTGCGCAGCAAGGGGGTCTTCTGGCTCGCGACGCGCAACGACATCGCGGGTTCGCTGTCGCAGGCGGGCGGCGTATGCCGGCACGGGCCGGCGGGTTTGTGGTGGGCGGCGCAGGACCGCGCGGAATGGCCGGACGACGACGAGCTGCTCGCCGAAATCCGCGCCGAATGGCTCGGCGATCTCGACGATCGCACGGTCGGCGATCGCCGACAGGAACTCGTGCTGATCGGCATCGCGCTCGACGCCGACGCGTGGCGCACGAAACTCGATGCATGCCTGCTGACCGATGCGGAATTCGCGCTCGGCGCAGCGGGATGGGCCGCATTCGACGATCCGTTCCCGGCGTGGGACGTCGATTCGCACGACGACGACGATCATGGCGACACGCAGATCGTGCACGCATGATCGCGTGGTAACGGCTTGTAAAAACAACCGTTAACTTTTGCAAGGGCGGCGCGAACTGTGGCGAAAATGCCGCGCGCGCCCAACAAAAAACCCGCCAAGAGGCGGGTTTTTTTGGGAACAGGCGCGGGTTTAACGCTTGTTGACGGCGTCCTTGAACGCCTTGCCAGCCGTGAACTTGACCGTCTTGGCTGCCGGGATCTTGATGGTTTCGCCCGTCTTCGGGTTGCGGCCCGTACGTGCTGCGCGCTTGCCCGAACCGAAGCTGCCGAAGCCGATCAGCTGAACCGCATCACCCTTCGACACGGCCTTCTTGATGACTTCGAGCAGCGTGTCCAGCGTTTCGCCGGTTTGAGCCTTGCTGGCGCCCGTTTGGGCGGCGACGGCGTCGATCAGTTCCTGTTTGTTCATTAAGGTTCCTTTATCAGGTTAGGTTGACACGAACAGCGCGAACGCGCCGATTATACGTGCGCGAACCGTGCCGTCGAGAGTCAGACTCCGACGACACAGCGCCGAATCCTGGCCCGCGCGACGCGCCCTCCGGCTTGCCGGCGGCCACCCCGCGGTACGGCGTTGCTATGATAGCGCAGCGCAAACCCAATAACGACAAGGGTTTCAAAGATTTTCATCGGTATTTCGCCGAATGAATCGTCGATTGCCCGTTTTTTGACCTGCGCCAACCGGACAGGACACGCAGCGTGGTCCGCCCATGCGCCGCCCCGTTGCCCTTTTCCAACGGCCGGCCGGACGGCCTCCCGCAATCCCTTGCCAGGCTTGGCTGCCACGTTTTTTGTTTCGCATGCCCGACCGACTTGTTTACGCCACGCTCGCGCTTCGCGACGACGGCACGCTCGTCTCGCCCGAGTTCGGCGAGCTCCATCGCGGCGCATCCGGCACGCTCGCGCACGCACATCGCGCGTTCGTCTCCGGCAACGGGCTGCCCGCGCGCTGGCAGCGCCGCCGGACGTTCACGATCGTCGCGACCGAATTCGGCGCGGGCGCCGGCTTCCTTGCGGCGTGGGCCGCGTGGCGCGACGATCCCGCGCGCTGCGAGCGGCTGCATGTCGTCGCGGTCGAGTCGCATCCGTTCTCGCGCGACGACCTGCGCCGCGCGGTTGCGCACATGGTTGCGGACACAACCATATCGGCAGACGTCGACGCGTTGATCGACGCATGGCCGATGCGGGTACCGGGCGTGCATCGGCTCGAATTCGACGAAGGGCGCGTGGTGCTCACGCTCGCATTCGGCGACGCGATCGACCTGTTGAAGAAGCTCGTCGCGCGCGCCGATGCGTTTTTTCTCGACGGCGCCGCGATATCGAGCGACGGGATCCGCGCACTCGCGAAACTCGCCGGCGAACACGCGACGTTTGCGACACATGCAAAGTCCGACGACGTGAAGCACGCGCTCGGCGAAACAGGTTTCACGTTCCGCGAAGTCGACGATCGTCTCGTCGGCGAATATGCGCCGCGCTGGCGCGCGCGCCGGCACGAGCCGCCGCGTGCGCTGCCCGTTGCAGCGCGCCGCGCGATCGTGATCGGCGCGGGCCTCGCCGGCTGCGCGGTCGTCGAACGTCTGGCCGCGCGCGGCTGGGACGTCACGCTGATCGAGCGGCACGAACGGATCGCGAGCGAAGCGTCGGGCAATCCGGCCGGGGTTTTCCATCCGCTGATGACGCGCGACGACAACGTCGCGAGCCGGCTCACGCGCGGCGGCTTCCTGCACGCGATCGCGCGCTGGCGTGCACTCGAACACGCAGGGCATGCATTCGCACGCAGCACGCGCGGGATGATCCATCTCGCCGAATCGGCCGACGATTTCGCGCGAATGCGCGACGCCTTCGATGCGTTCGGCGCGCCATCCGACTACGTGGCGCTGCTCGATGCCGATGCCGCGCGCGCGCATCTGAATCTGCCGGTCGCACACGGCGGCCTGCTGTTCCCGCACGGCGGCGCCGTCTGGCCGGCCGGGCTATGCGCCGCGCAATATGCGGCGGCCGGCGAGCGCGTGCGCCTGCTCGCGTCCACCTGCGTCGCACGGCTCGAACGGCGGGGCGACGCCTGGCATGCGCTCGACGACGCGGGCGCTACGCTCGCCGAGGCACCCGTCGTCGTGCTCGCGAACGCGGGCGACGCCGCGCGTCTTGCCGGGCTGCGGCATGTCGCGCTGCAACCGGTACGCGGCCAGCTCACGCTGCTGCCGCCGGGCACGACGGCGCCGCTGCCGTGCCCGGCGATCGGCGACGGTTACGCGGTGCCGCTCGAAGACGGCACGCTGCTGATCGGCGCCACGTTCGAACCCGACGACACCGATCCCGCAATGCGCGCGGCCGGCCACGCCGAAAACCTCGACCGCGTGCGGCACCTGCTGCCGGGCCTGATCGGCGACCTGCCGGATCCGGCCACGCTGCGCGGCCGCGTGGCGTTCCGCTGGGTCGTCGGCGACCGTCTGCCGCTCGTCGGCCCGCTCGCCGACGAAGCGCAGGCCACCGCGAACGCACGCGCGCTGGGCGGTGCGCAGGCGCGCGACCTGCCGCGCACGCCGGGCCTCTACGGCGCATTCGGCTTCGGTTCGCGCGGCCTCGTATGGGCTGCGCTCGGCGCCGAGCTGATCGCGTCGCAACTCGAAGGCGAGCCGTGGCCGCTCGAGCGTGAACTCGCCGACGCGGTCGATCCCGCCCGCTTCCTGATCCGCGCACTGCGCGCCCGCCGCGTCGGTTCGGCCGGCTGACCGGCCGCGCGCATCCGTCACAGTTTCCCGATTGTTCCGCGCAAGGTTATCCACGCGACGCTGTGGATAACCGCGCGGAATCCGCGCGCACTTCGTGTGCAATCACAGTGGACGTAAACTGGGCAACTCGGCACAGCTGTGATGCGGCCCGAAAGTTGCTCAACTCAAACCGCTGTGCGCGAACAGCCTGTGCAACCGGTTATGGTTTCGCCAACACCTTGATCTGCCAGCGTAAACCGGAGTTATCCACAGAACTGTGCGCCCTTTGTTAACTTCTACTACGTATATATACAAGTAAACCTTTGAAACCAAAGGCCTGCCGTGCCGCACAGCACCTCGAGTGGATTCAATCGGTTCCGGAGCGAAAAAGCTGTGGCACAATCGGTTTCCTTCGCGTTCGTTCGGCCAAGCGCCGGGCATGCTTCAATGGAACGGTCGGCACGATTTCGAATCTGAATCTTCGAGACTGCGCAGTCCGTTCACACACCAGGCCGACAATCCAGATCGGCAACCTGAACGACGTTCCGCCTTGTGGCGGAACAGGCGGACCCCATGTACCGCCATCGTCGAGCACAACAATCACATTCGGGGCAATACCCAGCCGGCGCGCATCCATTCCTGTCGCTTGACCCGCGTCGCTGGCGGTTGCTTCCAAAGGAGAAGTCACCACGATGAAGTCGGCGTTCTCATTCCTGCCCAACTGGCCGCTCGCGCCGGATGCCGTGTTCTGGGCCGGGCTCGCGCTGTTCGCAGCCGGCCTGTGCGGGGAGCTGTGCTATCGCGCGTGGCGCCTGCCGCGCATCACCGGCTATGCCGTGATCGGCCTGATCGCCGGTTCGTTCGGATTCGGCGTGATCGATACCAGCACCGACGAAACCTCGCGGCTGCTGATGGACGTCGCGCTCGGCCTGCTGCTGTTCGAACTCGGCAGTCGCCTCGACCTGCGCTGGATCCGGCGCAATCCGTGGCTCGTTGCGTCCAGCCTCGCGGAAGCCACGCTCACGTTCGTGCTCGTGCTGTTCGTGATGCTCGCGCTCGGCGTATCGGGGATGGTCGCGCTGGTGCTGTCGGCGATCGCGATCGCGACGTCGCCGTCGATGGTGATCCAGCTCAAGACCGAACTGCGCGCGGAAGGGCAGGTGTCGCAACGCCTGATCACGCTCACCGCGCTCAACAGCGTGTACGCGATCGTGCTGACCAAGCTCGTGACGAGCTGGCTGCACCAGGAAGCGTACGGCAACGTTTTCGCGACGATCCTGCAACCGCTCTACCTGCTCGCCGGTTCGTTCATCGTCGCGTATCTCGTCGCGCGTTCGTGCAACTACCTGTTCCGTCACATGACCGCGACGATGCGCGACGAGCATTCGTTCGTCGCGCTGTTCGGGCTCGTGATGCTCGCGATCGCCGTTGCGCAGGCGCTGAAGCTGTCGACGCTGCTCACGCTGCTGCTCGCCGGCATCATCGTGAAGAACCTCGAAGCGCGGCCGCAGCTGTGGCCCGAGCACTTCGGCACGGCCGGCTGGCTGCTGACGGTGGTGCTGTTCGTGCTGACGCTCACGTCGTTCACGTGGGGCGACATCGCGCTCGGCGGGCTGCTCGCGATCGTGCTGATCATCACGCGGCTCGCCGCGAAGCTGGCCGGCGTCGTCGCGTTCGCGAAGCCGAGCGGCCTCGGGATGAAGCAGGGCATCGCGCTCGGCATCGCGCTCACGCCGATGTCCGCGCTGTCGTACCTGCTCGTCGACGACACCTACCAGCTCTATCCCAATTTCGACCCGCACCTGCGCGCGATCGTGATGTGCTCGATCGTGATCCTGCAGCTCGTCACCCCGTTCGTCGTCTATCGCTGCCTGTCGGCGGTCGGCGAACGCAGCGACGGCAACTGATTCCGGAACCTGCCATGGCACTCGAAACCTTCGTCAATTCCGAACCGTTCACGTTCGGCGTCGAACTGGAGATCCAGGTCGTCAACACGCACAACTACGACCTGACCAAAGCGGCGTCCGACCTGATGCGCCTGATCCAGGGCGAGACCTTTCCCGGCAACATCACGCCGGAAATCACCGAAAGCATGATCGAACTGTCGACCGGCATCTGCCATTCGCACGAGCAGGCCGTCAGCGAACTGCATGCGATCCGCGACGTGCTCGTGAAGGCGGCCGACCAGCTCAACGTCGGGCTGGCCGGCGGCGGCACGCATGCGTTCCAGCAATGGAGCGACCGGCAGATCTACGATGCGCCGCGCTTCCAGTACATCTCCGAGCTGTACGGCTATCTCGCGAAGCAGTTCACCGTGTTCGGCCAGCACGTGCACATCGGCTGCCCCGATCCCGACAGCGCGCTGTTCCTGCTGCACTCGATGTCGCGCTTCATTCCGCACTTCATCGCGCTGTCCGCGTCGTCGCCGTTCGTGCAGAACGTCGACACGGGCTTCCATTCGGCACGCCTGAATTCGGTGTTCGCGTTCCCGCTGTCGGGCCGCGCGCCGTTCGTGCTGACCTGGGACTCGTTCGAGGAGTACTTCACGAAGATGGTGAACACCGGCGTCGTCAACTCGATGAAGGACTTCTACTGGGACATCCGGCCGAAGCCCGGCTACGGCACGATCGAGGTGCGCGTGATGGACACGCCGCTGTCGGTCGACCGCGCGGCGGCGATCGCCTGCTACATCCAGACGCTCGCACGCTACCTGCTGACCGACCGGCCGCTGAAGCTGTCGGAGGACGATTACCTGGTCTACACGTTCAACCGTTTCGAAGCGTGCCGTTTCGGGCTCGAGGGCACCTGCGTGAATCCTCAGACGGGCGAGCGCCGCACGATCGCGGAAGACATCCTCGATACGCTCGACCGGATCGCGCCGCATGCGGCCGCGCTCGGGTCGCGCGCGGCGCTCGACGAGATCGGCGCGCTCGCGAAGGCGCGCGTGAACGACGCATCGTGGTTGAGAACCGTTTTCAAACAGGAAAAATCGCTGAACGAGACGGTCCGGCAGCAGTGCTTACGTTGGCGCGAGTGAAAAAATGTTTTGCAGATTGCAGGATCGACCGCGCCGCGATTCGCTGAACGATTATCGGCGCCCTGTCGCGCCGAAATCGTTGGCAGGCGCCGTCGAAATCTGTGGATAACCCGATATTCCGCTGCAAAGTCAATGCTCTGCAGGCAGGATAACCCGGTGGATCATTCCCGCGCGGCCGATGGCCGATCCGAACAGGAAAATACCGGCACGCCCCGTTTCTCGGGCGCGCGACATTGCGCGCACAACGAAAAATTCCGGTTATCCAGTGATTTTCCACAGCATGCGGGGGATAACTTAGCTGTGCGATTTTCCGCTCTCGCTTAGAATGTCGGCTTTGCGGACACCGGAACGATGCGTGTCTCTCCGGTCGCCGCGAACGCGACCGCCGCGTGTGCCTCGCGACGGCCGTGCTGACGCACTC
Source organism: Burkholderia sp. AU28863 (assembly GCF_002223195.1). NCBI lineage: Bacteria > Pseudomonadati > Pseudomonadota > Betaproteobacteria > Burkholderiales > Burkholderiaceae > Burkholderia > Burkholderia sp. AU28863. The sequence continues at coordinate 50,159 of NZ_NKFE01000001.1, forward strand.
GAGAGAGGGCGTCTGTTTTGAGATAGATTCGATCTCCACACTACGGCCGCTCGGCCATCCGGGCGGCGGCAAAGCGAAAAGACTATGAGCGAAGGCGTTTACGGGAACCAGGCTGCGGGACGTGTGACCCACAGCCTGCTGCGGTTGAGCACGGCCATGCGGAGCGAGGCATGGGATTGGGCGGAAGGCGCTGGCCTCACGCCGACGCAAGGCGAGATTCTCGTGCTGCTGCTGCAGCGCAAGGGCCCGATGCGGCTCGGCGAGATCGCGCGCGAGACGCAGCTCACCGCGGCCACCACGAGCGATGCGGTCAGCACGCTCGAGACGAAGGGGCTCGTCGAGAAGCGCCGTGCGCTGGACGACGGCCGGGCACTGGCCGTCCGCCTGTCGGCGCGTGGCCGCACGGCCGCGAAGAAGGCGCTGCAATGGCCTGAATTCCTGACGAAAGCGGTCGGCAAGCTCGGCGCGGACGAGCAGGGCACGCTGTATCGCGCGCTGCTGAAGACGCTGCGCGAGCTGCAGGTGGCCGGCGCGACGCCGCCGCAGCGCATGTGCCTGACGTGCACGCATTTCCAGCCGGGCAAGCCGTCGAAGAAGACCGTGCATCACTGCGCGGTGCTCGACATCGCGATGTCCGACAGCGATCTGCGTCTCGACTGCTCGGTGCAGGAAGAAGCCGACGCGGCGACGCAGAAGAAGACCTGGAAGATTTTCGCAGGCTGACGTCCGTCGATCGACCGGGAGGCCGATGATGAACGCTGAAGTCGTGGCGATCCGCCACGTGCATTTCGAGGATCTCGGAAGCTTCGAGCAGGTGCTCGGCGAACGCGGTCGACGGGTGCGCTATGTCGATGTCGGATCGTCGCGGGTCGAAGTCCTCGACGTGCTCGAGCCGTCGCTGCTCGTCGTGCTCGGCGGGCCGCTCAGCGTGTACGACGACGCGCAGTATCCGACGATCGCGCCGCTCCTGGCGCTCGTGCGCCAGCGCATCGACGCGGGGCTGCCGATCCTCGGCATCTGCCTCGGCGCGCAGTTCATCGCGCGGGCGCTCGGCGCACGCGTCTATCCGGCCGCGCGGCACGAGCTCGGCTGGGCGCCGCTGACGCTCACCGACGCCGGCCGCGCGTCGCCGCTGCGCCATCTCGACGGCGCGACGACGTCGATGCTGCACTGGCATGGCGATACGTTCGACCTGCCGGGCGGTGCGATCCATCTCGCGTCGACGCCGGCTTGCCGCCATCAGGCGTTCGCATGGGGGCAGCACGTGCTGGCGCTGCAATGTCATCCCGAGATCCGTACCGATCGCTTCGAACCGTGGCTGATCGCGAACGCCGGCGAAATCGCCGCGACGCCCGGTATCGACGCGCGCCAGTTGCGCGCCGATACCGCGCAGCACGGCCCCGCGCTCGAGACGGCCGCCCGGAGCATGTTCGCGGAGTGGCTCGGCGGCGTCGGACTCTGACGTCGCGGGCGGCCCCGCCCCGCCGCAAAGGCGGGCCTGCCTGCGTCCGTCGCGTGCCGGCGCATCGCCGTCCATTGCCCATTCCGTTTGTTCCACGCCCCGCCGGCGTCCGGCCGGCCATACCTGACCATCCGCTTACTGCCGAGCGCGCCGTCTGCACGCTTCAGGCGTGCGTGCTACGCTCGTCCGCTCTTTCCCTTTCCTGGCGAGCGGCTTCCATGACTGCGCTGTTTTCTCCGTTCACGCTGCGCGGCGTGACCCTTCCGAACCGGATCGTGATTTCCCCGATGTGCCAGTACTCGGCCGAACGCGGCGAAGCGACCGACTGGCACATGATTCATCTCGGCCATCTCGCGCTGTCGGGCGCCGGGCTGCTGTGCATCGAAGCGACCGCGGTGGAACCCGACGGACGCATCACGCAGGGCGACCTCGGCCTGTGGGACGACGTGACCGAAGCCGCGCTGAAGCCGGTGCTGGCCGCGATCCGCAAGCATTCGCCGATCCGCATCGCGATGCAGTTGTCGCATGCGGGGCGCAAGGCGTCGAGCGCGGCGCCGTGGGAGGGTGGCCAGCTGGTGCCGGTTGCCGACGGCGGCTGGCTGCCGCATGGCCCGTCGCCCGTGCCGCACAAGGACGGCGAGACGCCGCCGCTCGCGCTCGATGCGGCGGGCCTGAACCGCATCCGCGAAGCGTTCGCGGCGTCGGCCCGACGGGCCGCGCGGCTCGGTATCGATGCGATCGAAGTGCACGCGGCGCACGGCTACCTGCTGCATCAGTTCCTGTCGCCGCTCGCGAACCGGCGCACCGACGAATACGGCGGCTCGCGCGAGAACCGGATGCGGTTTCCGCTCGAGATCTTCGAGATCGTGCGCGCCGCGTTTCCGGAGGATCGGCCGGTCGGCGTGCGCGTGTCCGCGACCGACTGGGTCGAAGGCGGGTGGGAGCTCGACGATACGATCGCGTTCGCGCACGAACTGAAGCGCCGCGGCTGCGACTGGATCGACGTGTCGTCCGGCGGCGTGTCGCCGCTGCAGAAGATTCCGCTGTCGCCCGGCTACCAGGTGCCGTTCGCGCAGGCCGTGAAGCGGGCGGTCGGCATGCCGACGATCGCGGTCGGCCTGATCAACGAACCCGAGCATGCGAACCGGCTGATCGAGGCCGGCGATGCCGATTTCGTCGCGATGGCGCGCGCGATGCTGTACGACCCGCGCTGGCCGTGGCATGCGGCGGCCGAGCTGGGCGCGCAGGTGACGGCGCCGCCGCAGTACTGGCGTTCGCAGCCGCGCGAGCACAAGGCGCTGTTCGGCGACGTCTCGTTCGGCCAGCGCTGAGCGCATCGCGCAATATTGCGCGCGATGTTGAACGAAGCAATCTTGAACGTGTAGGATGCGGATGATTCGCCGCATGACCCGACGCGGCACCGACCGGTGCCGCGTTTTCGTTTGGCGCGGCGCCCGGCCGCGATCGCGGTCGCTTCCGTTCAAGTCGTCTTCACAAGGATTGGTTCGATGAGTTCACGCAGGATCGCGGTGCGCCGCTCGGGAGTACACGGCAAGGGCGTGTTCGCCGTGGCGCCGATCAAGGCCGGCGAACGCGTAGTGGAATACAAGGGCGAGCGAATCTCGTGGAAGGAAGCGCTGCGCCGCCATCCGCACGACCCGAGCGAGCCGAATCATACGTTCTACTTCGCACTCGACGAAGGCGGCGTGATCGACGGCAAGGTCGACGGCAACAGCGCGCGCTGGATCAACCATTCGTGCGCGCCGAACTGCGAGGCCGAGGAGGTCAAAGGCCGCGTGTACATCCACGCGCTGCGCGACATCAACCCGGAAGAAGAGCTGTTCTACGACTACGGCCTCGTGATCGACGCGAAGCTGACGAAGAAGCTCAAGCGCGAATACGCGTGCCACTGCGGTGCGGCGTCGTGCCGCGGCACGTTGCTCGCGACGTCCGACGAAGGCGGGAAGAAGAAAAAGAAGAAGGACAAGAAGGACGGCAAGCCTGCGTCCGGTTCGAAGGACAAGAAGAACAAGAAGTGATGCAGGCGGCAGCGCATCGCGCGCTGCCGCTGTCGCTCAGCCGACGGCTGCCGCGTCGTGGCGGCCGTCATTCCCTTTCCGTCTTTCCGTTCCTGTTCTGGCGGGGCGCCTCGGGTCGACGGGCCAGCGATTGCCCGCCGCGACTCGGTCGGTGGCCGTTCAGTGCGTCGGCGCCGCAGCCGGCGTTTCGCTGGCCGGCTTTTCCGTACGCGTAGCGAGCGGCACGCGCACCACGAAGCGCGAGCCGCCTTCCGGTGCATCCTCGTACGACACGGTGCCGCCGTGCATCGCGATGATGTCGTGCACGATCGCGAGTCCCAGCCCGGCGCCTGTTTCGACACCGTTGCCGCTTTGCGCGTCGCCGCGGAAGAAGCGCTTGAACAGGTCGGCCTGCTGGTTCGCGGGCACGCCGGGGCCGTTGTCCTCGACGACGATCTCGGCGGCCGGCTGGCCGTCCTCGAGCGCGGCGCGCGCGACGTTCACCGTGATCCGCGCGCCGTCCGGCCGCGCGAGCGGCACGTACTTCAGCGCATTGTCGAGCAGGTTCGCGATCACCTCGCGCAGCAACACCGGGTTGCCGCGCACGATCAGCTTCTCGTCGTCGCCCGGCTCGTCGCTGCGCTGGAAGCCGAGGTCGACGTGCGATGCGAGCGCGCGCGGCACCCATTCGGCGCCGGTCTCGAACGCCATCGCCGCGAGATCGACGTCGACGAAGCGCGCGGCCTGTTCGCCCGGCTCGGCCCGCGCGAGCGACAGCAACTGATTGGACAGCCGTACCGCGCGGTCGGCGGCCGCGCGCAACTCGCGCACCGCGGCGAAAGTCTGCTGCGGGTCGCGCGCGACGGCCGCCTGCTCGGCATGCAGCTTCACCGCGGTGAGCGGCGTGCGCAACTGGTGGGCGGCATCGGCGATGAACTTGCGCTGTGCGTCGAGCGCGGTTTTCAGGCGGCCGAGCAGCGCGTTCATCGCGCTGGTCAGCGGCCGGATCTCCAGCGGTACATCGGTTTCGTCGACCGGTTCCAGCGACGTGTGAGTTTGCCGGTTCAGCGAATCGGCGAGATGCGTGAGCGGGCCCAACTGCTGGTTCACGACGCGCCACACGATGCCCCAGCCCGCGAGCAGCAGCAAGAGCAGCGGCATCATGATCGCGACGAGGAATTCGGCCGCGATCCGGTAGCGGTGCCGCACCGGCTGCGCGACTTCGACGACCATCGGCCGGCCGCCCTCGACGTTGTCGACGCGCACCTGCGCGACCCGCACCGCGCGGTTGTCGTATTCGGCCTCGAACACGTACGCGTGATGCATCCGGCGCACGTTGATGCCCTGCAGCGGCAGCTTCGGATCGCCGGCGAGTTCCTCCTCGCCGTCGCTGATCCGGTAGATCAGCGCTTCGGCCGGATCCGAGAACATCGCCTGCGCGAGCGGCGGCACCGTGAACGGCGCGTCGGGGCCGGCGATCTGGATCTGCTTGGAGATGGCGGTCGCGAGGTCGGCGAGCGAGCGGTCGATCACGTGCTGCGTGTATTGCCACGCGAGCCAGTAGGCGATCAGGCCGCTCATCAGCGCGAGCATCGACAGCGGGGCGGCGAGGCGCCGGAGCAGCGAGCGGCGCAGGCTGGTGGTCACAGCCGGATCAGAAGACATTTCGACGGGCAAAGGGATAAGCGCCGCTCACGGGGAGCGGCGCGGTCGTGCGCCGGGAACGGCAACGCGAAGCGGCGCGCATGGCGCCGGCGGCACGCGGCCGGCCGGCGCGGCGTCGCTCAGCTCAGACGCTCGCCGTCTGGCGGATTTCCTGCAGCAGGTAGCCGAAGCCGCGGACCGTGACGATTTCGACGCGGCACTGCTCGAGTTTCTTGCGGACGCGGTGTACGTAGACTTCGATCGCGGTGTCGCCGAGATCGCCGCCGAAGTGCGTGAGGTGATCCTGCAACTGCGCCTTGCTGACGACGCGGCCGTGACGCAGCAGCAGCATTTCCAGCACCGCGAATTCGCGCGGCGACAGTTCGAGCGGCTTGTCGTCGTTGAAGATGCGGCGGTCGACGCCCGACAGGCGGACGCCGCCGAGCGACACTTCGGGACGCGGCATGTCGCTGTGCGGGCCGCTGCGGCGCATCACCGCGCGGATGCGCGCCTCGAGCTCGGCCGGCTCGAACGGCTTGAGCATGTAATCGTCGGCGCCGGAGTTCAGGCCCTGGATCCGGTCGTTCAACTCGTCGCGGGCGGTCAGCACGATCACGGGCGTGTGGCGGTTGGTCTGGCGAAAGCGCGTGAGCAGCGTCATGCCGTCGATGCCCGGCAGGCCGAGGTCGAGGATCACGAGTTCGTGGCGGTTCTGTGCCAGCGCCTGTTCGGCAAAGATGCCGTCATGCACCATGTCGACGGTGAAGCCAGCCTGCTCGAGGCTGCTCTGGATACCGCGTGCGATGGGGCGGTCGTCTTCGATCAGAAGGAGTCGCATGAAGTTCGCTCAAGTACAATGGGTTGGCGGTTCAGGCACGCGGACAGCACGAAGCCGTTTCCACAGGAACGCCGCATCGCCTGACATCAAGCATGGCGGCCAGCGAACGATTAAATCCAATCATGTCCGATATTTCGATCCACGACCTCGAAGCCGCGATCAATTTCTGGCGCGCCCGCTCGCCGTCGAGCGGCGACGAACTCAAACTCTGCGAAGAGGCCAGCGCGCTCTCCAAGCCGTATGCGCTGCTGATTGTACAGCGCGAAAGCGCGCTGCAACTGGAAGGATTGGACCCCAAGGCGAGGAAAGCGTACGAGACTTACGTGCGCCTTAAGGATGGCTTGGAAAGCTGAAGGCTTTCGCTGAGTACATCCTAGAAAACGTTCAGCGAAATGAAAAGTTGACGCGCCGCGCACCGGAAGGCGCGCGGCGGCGAAGGCGGGACTCAGGCGCCCGGTTGCGCGTGCGCGGCGGCGCCGTCGATGAACCGCGCGAGTTCGATGTCGCGTTCGGTCAGGCCGTCGGCGTCGTGGGTCGACAGCGTGACGTCGACGCGGTTGTACACGTTGAACCATTCCGGATGGTGGTTCATCTCCTGCGCCTTGATCGCGACACGCGTCATGAAGCCGAATGCCTCGTTGAAATCGGCGAAGCGCAGGCGGCGCTGGATCGCGTCGCGGCCCGGCACGGCCGTCCACTGCGGCAGGCCTTCGAGCCGGGTCTTGCGTTCTTCGGATGTGAGCTTGTGGATCATCTTGCACCTCTCGTTCGGTAACGGCGCCCGCGCGCGGCTGCGCCGCGCGGCGAAGCCGGCATCGTTCATTGTTCCATAGTTGCGGAAAGGGCGACGGGCGGCCGGCCGACGGTCGTCGGCACCCCGTGCCGCGGCGCCCCGCGCGTTACGCGTCGGCGTCGTCGGGCCACCCTTCGCCCGTGCCGCGATGCAGCACACGATCGGTGTCGAGCACCGCGCCGGCCGCGAATTCGGGCAACCCCGCGAGCCGGTCGGCCAGCGCGCGGCCATCGACGTCGGCGAGCGCGAACAGCTGCGCGAAATCGTCGATCACGAAGTAGGTCTTCTGGAACGTGTCGATCCGGTACTTCGTGCGCATCACGCGCTCCAGGTCGAACCCGAGCCGGTTCGGCGCCGCGCTTTCGAGGCTGTACAGGCTTTCGCCCTTGCTCGACACGATCCCGGCGCCGTAGATCGACAGCCCGTTCGTGCCGCGCGGGTCGCGGATCAGCCCGAATTCCACCGTATACCAATAGAGGCGCGCGAGCCGCGCCAGCGCCGCTTCGTCGTCGGCGACCGCGAGCGCGGTGCGGCCGTACGCCTGCATGTAGTCGGCGAACACCGGATCGATCAGCAGCGGCACGTGGCCGAACAGGTCGTGGAAGCAGTCGGGTTCCTGCAGGTAGTCGAGCTGGTCGGGACGGCGCATCCACCAGGTGACCGGGAAACGCCGGTTCGCGAGATGCGCGAAGAACACGCGGTCTGGCACGAGGCCGGGCACCGCGACGATTTCCCAGCCGGTCGCGGGCTTCAACTGGCGATTCACGTCGGCGAACGACGGCACGCGATCGGCCGGCAGCGCGATCTTGCCGAGCCCGGCGACGAACGCGTCGCACGCGCGGCCGCGCAGCAGCGCCGACTGGCGCGCATAGAGCTGCTTCCACACCGCGTGGTCGACCTGGCCGTAGCGCTGCAGCGGCTGGTCGATGGTGAAATCGGCGCGGGTTTCGAGGCCCGCGTCGAACTGCTCCTGCAGTTTCGCGGTGACGACGGTGGACATGATCAGGCTCGGCACGCTGTGGTTGGGACCATGCAAGTGTAGAGCGGACGACGCGCGGATTGGGCGCATAGTTGGCATAAATTTGCTTTATGATGCGATAATCGCGCATCAAATCACGTATCAATGCGGAGAATGCTCATGCTGGAACTCGATCACTTCGATCTCGCGCTGCTGGACGTGCTGCAGCGCTTCGGTCGCGCGACGCATCAGCAGCTGGGCGAGGAGGTGCCGCTGTCGCCGTCGCAGATCGGTCGGCGGCTGCAGCGGCTGGAAGCGGCCGGCGTGATCGAAGGCTACCGCGTGATGCTGCGGCCCGAAAAACTCGGGCTCGGCGTGACCGCGTTCACGAGCCTGAAGCTCAAGCATCACGGCGATTCGATCATCGAGCAGTTCCAGCAGCAGATCGACGTGCTGCCCGAAGTGCTCGAATGCCATGCGGTGGTGGGCGATGCCGACTACCTGCTGCGGATCGTCGCGCCGGATCTGAACGCGCTGTCGCAGTTCGTGATGAAGAAGCTGATGCGCGTGCCGGGCGTCGACAGCGTGCGCTCGAACATCGTACTGACGACCTTCAAGCGCAACGGTGCGTTGCCGCTCGCGCATCTGGCGCCGGGCGCCGCGTGACGGGGAGGCGGCCACGGCATCGGCGCTGAAGGCGGCACGCGCGGTACCACCTTCGACGGGGCCGGATCAGGCCGTTTCGGGCTGGGCGTCGGCGTTCAACAGATCGACGTACGCGACCGCGACGAGATCGTCCTGCGCGACGCCGAGTTTCGCGAACACCTCGTGCGCTTCGGCTTCGCCGCCCGCTTCATCATCGTCGGGGCCGAGCACGACTTCGAGTTCGATGAAATCGCCGAGGCCGTCGACGCGGTCGAGGTGGATGCGCGTGCGGCCGGCGAGGTATACGTGCCGCTCCTTCGTCACGATCCCGCGGGTGGTCAGCGCGGTCGCGAGCAGCGAATGCATCGCGTCGGGGTTCGTCACCGGGCTGCGCGTGTAGTACGACGCCTTCGGGCCGTCGCGATCGTCGCGCTGGTAGAAGATCAGCTCGGCCGGCGTGCCGTCCTCGAAGCGGCGCAGCTTGAGCCGCCCGCGCGGCACGTCATAGAAGAAATCCTGCTGGCGGTAGAAGAGCGGGGCTTCGGTCGCGAGCTGGGCCGCCCGTTCGCGCAGGCGGTCGAATTCGCGGGCGCGGGCTTTGATCTCGATGTTGCGGGCCATGCGGGTCTCCTTTAATCGGGGTCTCGCGGTGTGCGAACGCACAATCTAGCAAAAAGCCTGCGGTGGTGGCGTGACGTGGGCGGCGAGTCGACTGGATGCGGGGGGCGCGACGCAATGCGCGTCGTGCAGGGGATCAGCGTGCGCGCCGAAACGATGCCAGTTTCGCCCACAAGCGGCACAGGAGGAAGGTGCGGCGGAGCGCCTGGGCTTTCTCGTATTCCTGGTTGACGAAACGTCGGCCGGTTTGGCGTTCATATCGGTACAACTCATACAGGTAGGCCAGTTTCGGCCCAACGAAGACGGCGGCGACGTAAGAAAATAACAGCGCGTACAGTGATGTCGCAATCAGAAGCGCGCTGCTATTTTTGCCGATGTAGGTATTCAGAGCAATCGGCAGGTTGACGGTCAGGGCGATGGTCGCCGGCGCGAGCGTGCTCGTGGGAACGGTCCTGCCGCAGTTGGGATCGATCGTGAACGAGCGGGTATCGGCCAGATATTCGTTATTTTTGAAACGGCGATCGGGATGGCGCCTCAGTTCGCGGAGTTTGAGGGCAAACGGCAACGCGAGTGAGGACAGCGCGGTGGCGTGATAAAGAAAAACAAAAAACAAGTATGGCTTGCTGGACGCTGGTTTTTCGATGAGCGACCACGCGCTCAATAGGGCGGTACCTGGCAGAAGTCCTGCCACGACTACGATATAGAACATGATCGCCGCCAGCGAGCGTACGGACAGCGTGGAGCGGTATTTGATGTGGTATCCGGCAGCCAGCCCAGCGACAAGGAGCGCAAGCATGGGCCAGCTCTTGAGCTGGAACGCGATGCCATTTGCGTCCGCGATGACGCTCAGGAAGAGGCCGAAGATCATGATGCTGCCGGGGCCAAGGCAAAGTGGGGCATGGCAGAGAAGCGGCCGGGCGCGCTCGAGGTCGGGAAACATCATGTTAGTTGTCCAGCAGGCGTTGAACCCGCGATTCTGCGAGGTTAGGACCAGTGGACATGTTCCAGGCTACTTGCGCGACGAATCCGGTTCCGAAGGCGATCAGGATGACTGGGAGGGCGTTAAGGCCACCCCAGAGCAGGCCTATGGACATAATCATCGAAACGCCAAACCCGATCGCATTCCCGCTTTGACTACGTGCAGACGCGAGCACGAACGCACGACTATCGAATCTCAACGCGCCCTGCGTATCCCGGCTGATACTGGCCGCCATGTCGAGTGCCAGACTCGGCGCGAACGTCAGAACGCCGCTGCCGATCAGGCTGCCGGCGTACAAGTGCCTCAGTGGCGAAATCCTGGGCGTCAGCTTTTTGAGATCCGCCGCCTTGAGCGCTGCGGTCGTGGTTTGCGTGCGCGGATTGTGCTTTGCATGGGGTCCGAGCGCCGGCTGGACGGTCTGAATCGGCATGTTGCTTATGCGCAGCTTCGGACGAGGTTTTCCCTTCCCCGTGGTGTTGCCGTCATAGAGCGTGACGTAATGGTTGATTCTCACGCTTGGCGAAGCGCGGCGAATCAACGTCTGCGCGCCCGCATCGATATTTCTTTGCAGGGAGAGCGCATGCGCCGCATGGGTGGCGCCGAGCCCGGTGTTGAGGTTTCCGATAATGCTTTCCGGGCCTACCAGGTTGTTGCGGCCTTCTTCGTAAAGACGGGCGAGCGTTCCTGGATCGCCGGAACGGCCGCGGTCTGCGAAGTCATGCACCCAGTCGGACGCGGAACACTGGCCCGATGTAACGAGTGCGCTCAGGAGCGGGTCCGCAAGATGCGGATCGATATCGAAATCGCCGCTGAAAGAATCGTCGCCGATCAGCCAACCGTTGCGCTGATGCGTGCGAATGCTTGTATGGGCGGGCGTATGGTCAGCGAGTGTGCGGCGATGGCGTCGCAATGCATCGCATACCGCGAAGCTTTGCGAGCGGGCGTGATCGGCGAGCGGACCGGTCATGTGTGGATTTCCCGTTTTCGATAGACGAATCAACGAGATTACAAACGTCTTTCAGCGACATCAATTGGACCGGAACGAAAGTTGAAAGGCCGGTCGATGCTCGCGCAATCTTTTCACCCGGCAGCCGGTCAGCACGATGAGCGCTGCTCATATCGCCCACTGCGCGTCGATCAACCGCAGCGCGGCCGCGATCGCCGGCTCGTCGCGCCGCTCGGCGAGCGTCACGAACGTCAGCTCGGTCGGCACCGTCACGCGTTCGACGATCGTCAGCGCATGCGCGTGCGCCTCGGCCAGCGCGATCGAATCGCGCGCGAGCGTCAACCCGATCCCCGATTTGACGAGGTCGAGCATCGATTGCTCCTGGTCGACCTCGGCGACCTTCATCGGCTGCGCGCCGGCCGTCGCGAAGCGGCGCGACAGCAGCCGATGGTGCGCGGACGCGGGCGGCGTCCAGATCCACGGCAGCGCGGCGAGCGCGCGCCAGTCGTGCGCGCGCTGTACGCGCTCCTTCCAGCCGGCCGGCGCGAGCACGCGGTATTCGAAGCGCGTGAGCGTGACGGTGTGGAACAGCGCGCCGTCGCGCGGCGAATCGTCGTCGGGCCGGCCGATGTAGTAGCCGACGTCGAGCGCCTGCGCGCGCACCTGTTCGAGCACCCAGCCCGACATCCCGTGGCGCAGCGCCGTTTCGATCTGCGGATGGGTCTCGACCAGCGCGCGCAGGAAGCCGCCGAGCCGCAGGAAACCGGGATCGAGGATCGTGCCGATCCGCAGCCGGCCGCGCACCTCGTGCCGCAGCGCGGCAGCGGCGCGCTGCACGTCGGCGGCCGCGGCGAGCGCGCGCTCCGCGTGCGGCAGCAGCGTCTGCCCGTCGCGCGTGAGCGCGAGCCCGCGCGACGTGCGCGTGAACAGCACGACGCCGAGCGTTTCCTGCAGATGCTTGATCTGCAGGCTGACGGCCGGCTGCGTCAGATGCAGCTGCACGGCGGCGCGCGTCAGGTTGCCTTCGCGGGCGACCGTCGCGAACGCGCGAAGCAGGGTGAGATCCATCGTCGTGATATGAGCGTGGCTTATAACGCGGTTCAGCATAACTCATTGGATCGGCGGCCGGGCGCGGGAGTACGCTGCTTCGATCGCGTCGTCCGCGACGCACTATGCTGAAAGCGACGCGCGGAATCGATGCGCGGTACACAACAAATCAGGAGACACGCCGTGAGTACTCAACGCACGCTCGAGGGCGAATTCGACTATGTGATCGTCGGCGCGGGCACCGCGGGCTGCGTGCTCGCGAACCGCCTGACCGAGGATCCCGACATCAGCGTGCTGCTGCTCGAAGCGGGCGGCAAGGACGACTATCACTGGATCCATATCCCGGTCGGCTATCTGTACTGCATCGGCAACCCGCGCACCGACTGGCTGTACAAGACGCAGCCCGAGGCGGCGCTCAACGGCCGCGCACTGTCGTATCCGCGCGGCCGCGTGCTCGGCGGCTGCTCGTCGATCAACGGGATGATCTACATGCGCGGCCAGCGCGAGGATTACGACAACTGGGCGCACGAAACCGGCGACGCCGGCTGGTCGTGGGACAGCGTACTGCCGATCTTCAAGCGCAGCGAGGATCACCATGCGGGCGCAAGCGATGCGCACGGCGCGGGCGGCTACTGGCGCGTCGAGAAGCAGCGGCTGCGCTGGGAGATTCTCGAATCGTTCGCGCAGGCCGCGCAGCAGACGGGCATTCCCGCCACCGACGATTTCAACCGCGGCGACAATGCCGGGGTCGGCTACTTCGAAGTGAACCAGAAGCGCGGCGTGCGCTGGAATACGTCGAAGGCGTTCCTGCGGCCCGCGATGGCGCGCCCGAACCTGACCGTGATCACCGGCGCGCATGCGCAGCGCGTGATCTTCGACGGGCGGCGCGCGGTCGGCGTCGAGTACCGCGGCGGCGGCGCCGATTACGTCGCGCGGGCACGTTCGGAAGTGCTGCTGACGTCGGGCGCGGTGAACTCGCCGCAACTGCTCGAACTGTCGGGTGTCGGCGACGGCCGGCGGCTGCAGGCGCTCGGCATCGACGTCGTGCAGGATCTGCCGGGCGTCGGCGAGAACCTGCAGGATCACCTGCAATTGCGGATGGCGTTTCGCGTCGACGGCGTGCGCACGCTCAACACCCTGTCCGCGCACTGGTGGGGCAAGCTGATGATCGGCGCCGAATATGCGCTGCTGCAGCGCGGTCCGATGTCGATGGCGCCGTCGCAGCTCGGCGCGTTCGCGAAATCGGATCCGGACGATCCCGCGCTCACGCGCCCCGATCTCCAGTACCACGTGCAGCCGCTGTCGCTCGAACGCTTTGGCGAGCCGCTGCACGGCTTCAACGCGTTTACGGCGTCGGTCTGCCATTTGCGGCCGACCTCGCGCGGCAGCGTGCACGTCACGAGCGCCGATCCGGGCAGCGCACCGACGATCGCGCCGAACTATCTGTCGACCGATCACGATCGTCACGTCGCCGCGAACGCGCTGCGCCTCACGCGCCGGATCGCATCCGCGCCGGCGCTCGCGCGCTATCGCCCCGAGGAAATCCTGCCGGGCCTGCAGTACCGGACCGAGGCCGAGCTGATCGACGCGGCCGGCGTCGTCGGCACGACGATCTTCCATCCGGTCGGCACGTGCCGTATGGGGCGGGCGGGGGATGAACGCGCGGTGGTCGACAGCCGGCTGCGCGTGCGCGGCATCGCGGGGTTGCGGATCGTCGATGCGTCGGTGATGCCGTTCATCACGTCGGGCAACACCAATTCGCCGACGCTGATGATCGCCGAGCGCGCGAGCGACATGATTCGCGCCGACCGCCGTGCGGCGCGCGAAACGACGTCGGTGCGAACCGAGGCCGCGGCGACGGCTGCATGACGGCTCGCTGACCCGCGCGCCAGCGGGCCGTCACGCGGATGCCCGCTGATTCGCTATGCGAAACAAGCTGCCGGCGCGTCCGCTCGAACGGCAAGATCCGTGCAAGCCGCGCCGTCGCGCGGCTTTTTTCATCGCGCGCGTGCCAGGCCATGCAGCAGTCAACGCGTGATGATGCACGTATCAAAAAAGCACGGTGAATGACCGCGCGCCGTCGCGTCCGATAGGGCGGCGACCCCTATAAGTGCAAATCCCGATGATTGCACTGCACCAACGGCGCGACAATGTTGCGCAATGTGCATACGCGTCGGCGCGGGAGACCACCCTCGAGGCGTACCACGGCGCCCGGAGCAGCCCGCTGATCCGCTGACCTGTTCGCGGCCGCTTGCGCCAGGCTTCCCGGTGCTTCGCCTGACTTCGTACGGAAGGGAACATGATTCTCGGCGACACGATTCTGGAAACACGCGGACTGACGAAGGAATTCAGGGGCTTTACCGCCGTGAACGGCGTCAACCTGCGTGTGCGTCGCGGCGCGATCCACGCATTGATCGGGCCGAACGGCGCGGGCAAGACCACCTGTTTCAACCTCCTCACCAAATTTCTGACGCCGACGGCCGGCCAGATCGTCTTCAACGGCATCGACATTACCGACGAGCGGCCCGCGCAGGTCGCGCGGCGCGGCATCATCCGCTCGTTCCAGATCTCGGCCGTGTTTCCGCACCTGACCGCGCTGCAGAACGTGCGCATCGGCCTGCAACGCGCGCTCGGCACCGAATTCCATTTCTGGCGCAGCGAACGCACGCTAAAGCGGCTCGACGATCGCGCGATGGACCTGCTCACGCAGGTCGGCCTCACCGATTTCGCGCACGTGCCGACCGTCGAGCTGGCCTACGGCCGCAAGCGCGCGCTCGAGATCGCGACGACGCTGGCGATGGAGCCCGAACTGATGCTGCTCGACGAGCCCACGCAGGGGATGGGCCACGAGGACGTCGACCGCGTGACCGCGCTGATCAAGAAGGTCGCGAGCGGCCGCACGATCCTGATGGTGGAACACAACATGAACGTGATCGCGGGGATCTCCGACACGATCACCGTCCTGCAACGCGGCGAGGTGCTGGCCGAAGGCTCGTATGCGGAAGTGTCGAAGAATCCGCTCGTCATCGAAGCCTACATGGGCAGCGCCGACGCGGCGCTCGCGGGGGCGCACGCATGAAGCACAGCGAACGGGAGGAACGCGAATTGAGCGGCGTCGAGAGCGGTACGCCTGCGCTGGAAATCACGGGCCTGGAGGCCTGGTACGGGGAATCCCACATATTGCACGGCGTCGACCTGACCGTGCATCGCGGCGAGGTCGTCACGCTGCTCGGCCGCAACGGCGCGGGCCGCACGACGACGCTGCGCGCGATCATGGGCCTCACGGGCCGCCGCAGCGGGTCGATCAAGGTCGCCGGGCACGAGACGATCGGCCTCGCGACGCATCGCATCGCGCATTACGGCATCGGCTATTGCCCGGAGGAGCGCGGGATCTTCTCGAGCCTGTCGTGCGAGGAGAACCTGATGCTGCCGCCGCTGATCGGGCCGCGCGAGCATTCGATGTCGCTCGACGAGATCTACGCGATGTTCCCGAACCTCGCGTCGCGCCGGCAGAGCCAGGGCACGCGGCTGTCCGGCGGCGAGCAGCAGATGCTCGCGGTCGCGCGAATTTTGCGCACCGGCGCGAACCTGCTGCTGCTCGACGAGATCTCCGAAGGCCTCGCGCCGGTGATCGTACAGGCGCTCGCACGGATGATCGTCGCGCTGAAGGCGCGCGGCTACACGATCGTGATGGTCGAACAGAATTTCCGCTTCGCCGCGCCGCTCGCCGACCGCTTCTACGTGATGGAGCACGGCAGCATCGTCGAGCATTTCCGCGCATCCGAACTGGAAGGCAAGATGCCGACCCTGCACGACCTGCTCGGAGTGTGACGCCGCGTCGTTTCCCTTGCCGCTAGCCGTGGCGGCCCTCGAACAACCACAACGCATCAGAACAACAGGAGACGTCAATGAAAATGAAGACCCTCGCACAGGCCTGTGTCGCGCTCGCGACCGCCGCGTTCGCCGCCGGCGCCGCGCACGCCGCGGATACCGTGAAGATCGGTTTCGTTACCGACATGTCGGGGCTTTATGCGGACATCGACGGCCAGGGCGGTCTCGAGGCGATCCGCATGGCGGTCGCCGACTTCGGCGGCAAGGTGCTCGGCAAGCCGATCGAGGTCGTGTACGCGGATCACCAGAACAAGGCGGACATTGCCGCGTCGAAGGCGCGCGAATGGATCGACCGCGGCGGGCTCGACCTGCTCGTCGGCGGCACGAATTCGGGGACGGCGCTGGCGATGGCCAAGCTCGCCGCGGAGAAGAAGAAGGTCTACATCAACATCGGTGCGGGCGCGGACACGCTGACGAACGAGGAGTGCACGCCGTATACGGTGCACTATGCGTACGACACGATGGCGCTCGCGAAAGGCACCGGCTCGGCGGTGGTGAAGCAGGGCGGCAAGACGTGGTTCTTCCTGACCGCGGACTACGCGTTCGGCAAGGCGCTCGAGAAGAACACGTCGGATGTCGTGAAGGCGAGCGGCGGGCAGGTGCTGGGCGCGGTGCGGCATCCGCTGTCCGCGTCGGATTTCTCGTCGTTCCTGCTGCAGGCGCAATCGTCGAAGGCGCAGATTCTCGGCCTCGCGAACGCGGGCGGCGACACGATCAACTCGATCAAGGCCGCGAAGGAATTCGGCATCACGAAGACGATGAAGCTCGCCGGGCTGCTGATGTTCATCAACGACGTGCACAGCCTCGGCCTCGAGACGACGCAGGGCCTCGTGCTGACCGACAGCTGGTACTGGAACCGCGATGCGGCATCGCGCCAGTGGGCGCAGCGCTACTTCGGCAAGATGAAGAAGATGCCGTCGAGCCTGCAGGCGGCCGACTACTCGTCGGTGACGACCTACCTGAAGGCCGTGCAGGCCGCCGGGACGACCGACTCCGACAAGGTGATGGCCGAGCTGAAGAAGATCAAGATCAGCGACTTCTATGCAAAGGGCTATATCCGCCAGGACGGCAGCATGATCCACGACATGTACCTGATGGAAGTGAAGAAGCCGTCGGAATCGAAGGAGCCGTGGGACTACTACAAGGTGCTCGCGACGATTCCGGGCGAGCAGGCGTTCGGCACCAAGCAGGAAACGCGCTGCGCGTTGTGGAAGTAAGCATCGGATAGCGGCGCGCTCCGGCGCGCCGCACGGTGGCGGTGGCAGCGATGTGCCCCGCTGCGCCGCCCGCGTGCGCGTGGCTCGAAAGTTGCGTACGCAACGAAACTCATTCTGACGGCTAAGTCGATGGAAATCTTTGGCATTCCGTTGCCGGCGATGCTGAGCCAGTTGCTGCTCGGGCTCGTCAACGGCTCGTTCTACGCGATCCTGAGCCTCGGGCTCGCGGTGATCTTCGGGCTGCTCAACGTGATCAACTTCGCGCACGGCGCGCTGTTCATGCTGGGCGCGATGCTCGCGTGGATGGGGCTGTCGTATTTCGCGCTGCCGTACTGGGCGATGCTCGTGCTCGCGCCGTTGATCGTCGGCGCGTTCGGGATCGCGATCGAGCGCTCGATGCTGCGCTGGCTGTACAAGCTCGATCACCTGTACGGGCTGCTGCTCACGTTCGGCCTGACGCTCGTCGTCGAAGGCGTGTTCCGCTCGATCTACGGCGCATCCGGCCAGCCGTACGACGTGCCGTCGCAGCTGTCCGGCGCGACCAACCTCGGCTTCATGTTCCTGCCGAACTATCGCGCGTGGGTCGTCATCGCGTCGCTCGCGGTGTGCCTCGCGACGTGGTTCGTGATCGAGAAGACGCGCCTCGGCGCGTACCTGCGCGCGGGTACCGAGAACCCGAAGCTCGTCGAGGCGTTCGGCGTGAACGTGCCGATGATGATCACGCTCACCTACGGCTTCGGCGTCGCGCTCGCCGCGTTCGCGGGCGTGCTGGCGGCGCCGGTGATCCAGGTGTCGCCGCTGATGGGCCAGCCGATGATCATCACCGTGTTCGCGGTGGTCGTGATCGGCGGAATGGGCTCGATCCTCGGATCGATCGTCACGGGCCTGCTGCTCGGCGTGATCGAGGGCTTCACGCGCGTGTTCTATCCCGAAGCGTCGGCCACCGTCGTGTTCGTGATCATGGCGATCGTGCTGCTGTTCCGCCCGGCGGGCCTCTTCGGCAAGGAAAAATGATGCAGAGAAAAGTGCTCTACGGCGTACTGCTCGCCGCACTGCTCGCCGCGCCGTTCATCGGCGCGTATCCGGTGTTCGTGATGAAGGTGCTCGCGTTCGCGCTGTTCGCGGCCGCGTTCAACCTGCTGATCGGCTATACGGGGCTGCTGTCGTTCGGCCATGCGATGTTCCTCGCGACGGCCGGCTATGCGACCGGCTATTCGATGCAGACGCTCGGTTTCACGCCGGAGCTCGGCGTGCTGGCCGGCACCGTCGCCGCGACGCTGCTCGGGCTCGTCGTCGGGCTGTTCGCGATCCGCCGGCAGGGCATCTACTTCGCGATGATCACGCTCGCGTTCGCGCAGATGGTCTACTTCATCTATCTGCAGGCGCCGTTCACGCACGGCGAGGACGGCCTGCAGGGCGTGCCGCGCGGCCGCCTGTTCGGGCTGCTCGACCTGTCGAACGACGTCACGCTGTACTACGTCGTGCTGGCGGCGGTCGTGGCCGCGTGCGCGTTCATCGTGCGGGTCGTCCATTCGCCGTTCGGCCAGGTGCTCGTCGCCATCAAGGAGAACGAAGCGCGCGCGATCTCGCTCGGCTACGACACCGACCGCTTCAAGCTGCTCGCGTTCGTCCTGTCGGCCGCGCTCGCGGGGCTGGCCGGCTCGTTGAAGGTACTGGTGCTCGGCTTCGAGACGCTGTCGGATGCGTACTGGACGATGTCGGGCCTCGTCGTGCTGATGACGCTCGTCGGCGGGATGGGCACGCTGTTCGGGCCGCTGCTCGGCGCCGCGCTGATCGTCGCGCTGGAAGACCGGCTCGGCGACATCGGCGAATGGCTCGCGTCGACGACCGGCGTCGCGTGGTTTCATTCGCTGGGCGAATCGACGACGATCGTCACCGGCCTGATCTTCATCGCATGCGTGCTGGCGTTCCGGCGCGGCATCGTCGGCGAGATGGTCGCGAGGATCAAGCCGCTCAGGGCGTCGTCGTGAGCATGCCGTGCGCGTCGCCCGCGTTGATGCGAAGCACCATCCGGCGCACGTCGGAAGGGCGTCGCCGCGGGCTCGGGCCATCGCCGCGCGGCAGGCTGGTGCCCCATTTTCGTGCGGCAATGCACCATAGGGGTAAATGCTAAGTTGTCGTGGTGCTTAAGCCTCTTTAAGATTCACCCTAGTTCTGATGCACCGCGAAACGAATTTGCAGGTGGAGAACGAGGAGACAATCGAGGCACAAAGTGCCCGGACCCCAAAGCGCTGTTGGACGGAATCCAACAGCGCTTTTTCATTTGCGTGCACGAATTCCCTCGATGGTGCATCGGCCCGCATGCCGGCCGATGGGGCTGCCTTCCGCGTTTGCATTCGCACCGCGTCTTTCCGCGCTTCGCCGCGTTCCTGTTGTTCCGTTTCCCGCGATCCGTTCGCAGATGATGCGCAATCCTGCACAGGCGCTCCGGGCTTACCCGGTTGGCGTGCGCGAAAGGCGTCCGTTACACTCGGCTTTCGCCGACCGTGCGGTCGGGAAAATCGGTCGGCAGTTCTCCTACAAGCAAAATGCAGAAGAGGGAGTACGGTTGGATGAGCAGCGCAGCACGGTGGACCGGGGCAGGAGACGCGGCGGGCGCCGTTCGTTGGTCATGGGTTGCCCGACGGGTCATCGGGGCATTTCCGAGCCGTTCCGCGGCCTGTATGCGCGTCCCGGCGCCATCGCGGGCCGTTGCGCTCGTGTCCGTCTCTGCATCCGTATGCGCAATCGCATGAGCGGCCGGCTTTCCGATATGTCATCGCTTGCCGCGCGTGCCGACCATCGATGCGCGCGCAACGAGCTTCCGCGCGCTTCCTCATTTCTTCGCTTTCTTCATCCTGACGACACCGCTGCTGCGCATCGTGACGGTCGAACGGCCGTTTCAATCGGCGCGCCGCGCATGGTGGCGTGTCGCGGGAAAACGAGCGTAGGCGCGGTCAGGCGAGATAGTTAAATTATTAACTTGTTTTGGGAACCGGGAGCCGCCCGAGCGACCCGTGGCTTTTTCGAGCAGCGTTTGGAGACAACGTAAATGAAGATGAATCGATGGATGGAGGCCCTGCTTGCCGCGGGCCTCGTGTGTGCGGCGGCCACGGCGTCGGCGCAGGTGAAGATCGGCGTGACGCTGTCGGCCACCGGGCCGGCCGCGTCGCTCGGGATTCCGGAAAAGAACACGATCGCGCTGCTGCCGAAGGAGATCGCGGGCAAGAGCGTGCAATACATCGTGCTGGACGACGCGTCCGACACGAGCCGTGCGGTGCAGAACGTGCGCAAGCTCATCGACGAGGACCACGTCGACGCGATCATCGGCTCGTCCGTCACGCCGAACTCGCTCGCGATGCTCGATCCGGTGTCGCAGGGCAAGACGCCGACGATCTCGCTCGCGGCGAGCGCGCAGATCATCGCGCCGATGGACGCGAAGCGCGCATGGATGTTCAAGGTGCCGCAGAACGACCAGTTGATGGCCGACGCGATCGCCGGCTACATGGCGAAGCACGGCGTGAAGACGGTCGGCTTCATCGGCTTCGCCGATGCGTACGGCGACAGCTGGTACAAGACGTTCGACGCGGCGGCCGCGAAGAACGGGCTGAAGCTCGTGTCGAACGAACGTTACAACCGGACCGACGCGTCGGTGATGGGACAGGTGCTGAAGCTGCTGGGCTCGAACCCGGACGCGGTGCTGATCGCCGGCTCCGGCACGCCGGCGGCGCTGCCGGCCAAGACGCTGAAGGAGCGCGGCTACAAGGGCAAGGTCTACCAGACGCACGGCGTCGCCAACAACGATTTCCTGCGCGTGTGCGGCAAGGATTGCGAAGGCGAGATCCTGCCGGCCGGCCCGGTGCTCGTGACCGACCAGCTGCCCGATTCGAATCCGGTGAAGAAGCCGGCGCTCGGCTACAAGGCCGCGTACGAGAAGGCTTACGGCGCGGGTTCGCTGTCGACCTTCGGCGGCCATGCGTGGGATGCGGGTCTGCTGCTGCAGCGGGCGATCCCGGACGCGCTGAAGAAGGGCCAGCCGGGCACCGAGGCGTTCCGCGAAGCGCTGCGCGCGTCGATCGAAAGCGTGAAGGACCTGCCCGTCTCGCACGGCGTGATCAACATGACGGCGACCGATCACAATGGCTTCGATACGCGTGCACGCGTGATGGTGCAGATCGTCGACGGCAAGTGGAAGTTGCAGGGCGAGTAAGCATCACGTGAAACCGGCACGCGGGGCGCGAACGGCGCCGCGCATGCCGTCGGCAGGGCGGCGCGCGTCACGGCCGCATCCTTGCCGCCTGGAACGGCCGGGGCCCGCCGCGCGCCACGGCCGTTTCCGCCTTTCGTTTCTCCGCAGCATTCTCTCGATACACGAAACGTATGGATCTCTCGATTGCGGCGATCCTCGCGCAAGACGGCATCACGACCGGCGCCATTTATGCATTGTTGTCGCTGGGGCTCGTGCTGGTGTTTTCCGTCACGCGGGTGATCTTCATTCCCCAGGGCGAATTCGTCGCCTACGGTGCGCTCACGCTGGCCGCGTTGCAGGCGCAGAAATTTCCCGCCACCTGCTGGCTGCTGTTCGTGATGGGCATCGCATGCTTCCTGCTCGAAGCCGGCGGCCTGATCCGGCATCGCGAACGCCGCCATCAGCTCGGCCGCACGCTCGCGACGCTCGGCAGCCGCTACATCCTGCTGCCGCTCGCGGTGTTCGCGATCACGCGCAGTTTTGCCGCGCAGCCGATGCCGATGCTCGCGCAGATCGCGCTGACGCTCGCGATCGTCGTGCCGATGGGGCCGTTCGTCTACCGGCTCGTGTACCAGCCGATCGCCGAAGGCACGACGCTGCTGCTGCTGATCGTGTCGGTCGCCGTCCATTTCGCGATGGTCGGCCTCGGCCTCGTGATGTTCGGCGCGGAAGGCTCGCGCACCAACGGGTTCTCGGACGCGTCGCTCGCGATCGGCAGCATGACGGTGTCGGTACAAAGCATCCTGGTCGTCGTCACGGCACTCGTGCTGATCGGCGCGCTCTACGTGTACTTCGGCCGCACGATCGCCGGCAAGGCACTGCGCGCGACGTCGGTGAACCGGCTCGGTGCACGGCTCGTCGGCATCGGCACGACCGAAGCCGGGCGGCTCGCGTTCACGTTCGCGGCGGGGCTCGGCGTGCTGTCCGGGATCCTCGTCGGCCCGCTGACGACGATCTACTACGATTCGGGCTTCTTGATCGGCCTGAAGGGCTTCGTCGGCGCGATCATCGGCGGGCTCGTCAGCTATCCGCTCGCGGCCGCCGGCTCGTTGCTCGTCGGCGTGCTCGAATCGTATTCGTCGTTCTGGGCGAGCGCCTACAAGGAGGTGATCGTGTTCACGCTGATCATTCCGGTGCTGCTGTGGCGGAGCTTCGTGACGCCGCATGCGGAAGAGGAAGAGGAGTGACGCGATGAAGACGATGGTACGCAACAAGACCTTCTGGCTGTTTCTCGTGGTGCTGTTCGCATTGCCGGTGCTGCCCGGCGCGCTGCAGGTGCCCGAATACTGGATCACGCTGCTGAACTACATCGGCTTGTACGCGATCGTCGCGATCGGGCTCGTGCTGCTGACGGGTGTCGGCGGGATGACGAGCTTCGGACAGGCCGCGTTCGTCGGCATCGGCGCGTATGCGACCGCGTTCCTGACGACGCGCTACGGCGTATCGCCGTGGCTCGCGCTGATCGTCGGCGTCGTGCTGACGGCGCTCGTCGCGCTCGTGCTCGGCGCGGTGACGATGCGGCTGTCCGGGCACTTCCTGCCGCTTGGCACGATCGCGTGGGGCCTTGCGCTGTTCTACCTGTTCGGCAACCTCGAACTGCTCGGCAAGTACGACGGGATCAACGGCATTCCGGCGCTGAACCTGTTCGGCATCGTGCTCGAAAGCGGCCGCAGCCTGTATTTCCTGATCTGGGTCGTGGTGCTGGCCGCGATCGTGTCGGTGCAGAACCTGCTCAACAGCAGGCCCGGCCGCGCGATCCGCGCGCTGCGCGGCGGCGGCGTGATGGCCGAGGCGATGGGCGTGAACACCGCGTGGATGCGCGTGGTGATCTTCGTCTACGCGGCCGTGCTCGCGGCGGTATCGGGCTTCCTGTACGCGCACCTGCAGCGCGCGGTGAACCCGACGCCGTTCGGCCTGAACCACGGGATCGAATTCCTGTTCATGGCCGTGGTGGGCGGCGTGTCGCACGTATGGGGCGCGGTGCTCGGCGCGGCGATCCTGACCGTGCTGCAGGATTACCTGCAGACGCTGCTGCCGAAGCTGCTCGGCTCGGAAGGCAACTTCGAGATCATCGTGTTCGGCGTGCTGATGGTGCTGCTGCTGCAGTACGCGCGCCAGGGCGTATGGTCGTTCGTCGCGAGGCTGTTCCCGCGCGGGCCGCGCGCGCATGTGCCGGAGCAGGCCGACCCGCTGCCGCAGCGCGCGAAGCCGGTGGCCGGCGAGCCGCTGCTCGTCGTCGACAACGCACGCAAGCAGTTCGGCGGCCTCGTGGCCGTGAACGATGTCAGCTTCGACGTGAAAGCCGGGCAGATCATCGGGTTGATCGGCCCGAACGGGGCGGGCAAGTCGACTACGTTCAACCTCGTGACCGGCGTGCTGAAGCCGACCGGTGGCGCAATCACGTTCCGCGGCGAGCGCATCGACGGGCTGACGTCGCGTCAGATCGTCCGCCGCGGCATCGGCCGCACGTTCCAGCACGTGAAGCTGCTGCCGCCGATGACGGTGCTCGAGAACGTCGCGATCGGTGCGCATCTGCGCGGTCATACCGGCGTGTGGCGCAGCATTGCGCGGCTCAATGCGCACGAGGAAGCGCAGCTGCTGGCCGAAGCCGCGCGCCAGATCCGCCGTGTCGGACTCGAGACGCACATGTACGACGAAGCGGGGAGTCTCGCGCTTGGTCAGCAGCGGATTCTCGAAATCGCGCGGGCGCTGTGCTGCGATCCGACGCTGCTGCTGCTCGACGAGCCGGCCGCAGGGCTGCGTTACCAGGAGAAGCAGCAACTCGCCGACCTGCTGCGGCGGCTGAAGGCCGAAGGGATGAGCGTGTTGCTCGTGGAACATGACATGGATTTCGTGATGAACCTCACCGATCGACTGGTGGTGATGGAGTTCGGCACGCGGATCGCGGAAGGGCTGCCACAGGATGTGCAGCAGGACCCGGCCGTGCTTGAAGCGTATCTGGGCGGGGTGGAGTGATGACGGACACGACGATGCCGATTCTCGAAGTGCGCGGGCTGGCGGTGCGGTACGGGAAGGTGGGAGCGCTGCACGGTGCGGCAATCAAGGTCGGGGCGGGGCAGATCGTCAGCGTGATTGGCCCGAACGGCGCCGGTAAATCGACGCTGCTGAACGCGATCATGGGGGCGCTGCCGGTCACGGGGCACGCGTCGGGCGCGGTCGTGTATCGCGGCAACGACGTCAGCGCGTTGCCGGTCGAGCAGCGCGTCGCGCGCGGGATGTGCCTCGTACCGGAAAAGCGCGAGCTGTTCAGCACGATGACGGTCGAAGACAACCTCGTGCTCGGCGCGTACCGACGCAAGCAGGCGGGGGAATCGAACTTCCTCGATCAGATCGATCACGTGTTCGCGCTGTTTCCGCGGCTCAAAGAGCGCCGCAGGCAGGCGGCTGGCACGCTGTCCGGTGGGGAACGGCAAATGCTGGCGGTCGGCCGTGCGCTGATGGGCAAGCCCGACCTGCTGATGCTCGACGAGCCGAGCCTCGGGCTGGCGCCGCTGATCGTGAAGGAGATCTTTCATATCATCAGCGCGTTGCGCGGCACCGGCGTGGCGACGCTGCTGATCGAGCAGAATGCACGGGCGGCGCTGCAAATCTCCGACTACGGCTATGTGCTGGAAACGGGCGAGTTTGCACTGGAAGGGCCGGCGGCCGAGCTTGCGCAGAATCCGCGTGTGATCGAGACGTATCTTGGGTTGGCGAAGAAGACGGCTTAATTGCTGGTGCGGTGGACGCAAAACGGGCGGCGTGTTTCACGTGAAACACGCCGTTTTTGTTTGCGAGCCGGGTGCAGTTTCGCGTCTACGGTTCAAGGCCGGGGATAAGTCGGGCGGGAACAGGTGGAAGCGCAGTGCGGTGCCGCGCAGACGGGTTCCACTGGTCGACGGTGCGCCGCACTTCTGTGGACAAGTGCCGGGACAAGCGACGGAAATGCTGTGTGGATAAGGGCACCGGGTCTCGGGTCCGGAGTGCGGGGCCGGCCCACAGACACTGGGCGGTTCGGCTGGGGCACACATGCTTTGCACAGGCTCGACGATGTGCGTTGAATCGTTCATCGGCCACGCTGAACCGGACCTGCGACGGCAAATTTGCGTGTTCCCGACTAAAAAATCGCCGAAATGCACAGGCCCTACCATTCGGACGGCCTTCGGGCGAAAAGCGAACCCGCTATAATTCGGCCCATACATTTCTCAGATAGGTTCGTGCGCAGCTCCGCGTACGGAATCCACCATGCTTTTTCCCACAGAATTTGACGTCATCGTCGTCGGTGGCGGCCATGCCGGCACGGAAGCCGCGCTGGCGTCCGCCCGTATGGGCGCAAAGACACTGCTGCTGACCCACAACATCGAAACGCTTGGGCAGATGAGCTGCAATCCGTCGATCGGCGGCATTGGCAAGGGCCATCTGGTCAAGGAAGTCGACGCGCTGGGCGGTGCAATGGCCGCCGCGACGGATGAAAGCGGTATTCAGTTCCGGATCCTCAATTCGTCGAAGGGGCCGGCCGTGCGCGCGACGCGTGCACAGGCCGATCGCATCCTGTACAAGGCCGCGATCCGCCACCGGCTCGAAAACCAGCCGAACCTGTGGCTGTTCCAGCAGGCCGTCGACGATCTGATGGTCGAAGGCGACCGCGTGGTTGGCGCCGTCACGCAAATCGGTATCCGCTTCCGCGCGCGTGCAGTCGTGCTGACGGCCGGTACGTTCCTCGACGGCAAGATCCACGTCGGCCTGAACAACTATACGGGCGGTCGCGCGGGCGATCCGGCGGCCGTGTCGCTGTCGTCGCGCCTGAAGGAGCTGAAGCTGCCACAGGGCCGGCTGAAGACCGGTACGCCGCCGCGTATCGACGGCCGCACGATCGACTTCTCGAAGCTCGACGAGCAGCCGGGCGACCTCGATCCGATTCCCGTGTTCTCGTTCCTGGGCCGCGCGGAGCAGCATCCGCAGCAGCTGCCGTGCTGGGTTACGCATACGAACGAGCGCACGCACGACATCATTCGCGGCGGTCTCGACCGTTCGCCGATGTACACAGGCGTGATCGAAGGCGTCGGGCCGCGCTATTGCCCGTCGATCGAGGACAAGATCCACCGGTTCGCATCGAAGGAATCGCACCAGATCTTCCTGGAACCGGAAGGGCTGACGACCAATGAGTTCTACCCGAACGGGATCTCGACGAGCTTGCCATTCGATGTTCAGTTGGAGCTCGTGCATTCGATGCGCGGCCTCGAAAACGCGCACATCCTGCGCCCCGGTTACGCGATCGAGTACGACTACTTCGACCCGCGTGCACTGAAGGCGTCGCTCGAGACGAAGGCGATCAACGGACTGTTCTTTGCGGGTCAGATCAACGGGACGACCGGCTACGAAGAAGCGGCGGCGCAGGGTCTGCTGGCCGGCCTTAATGCGGGCCGCTACGTGCAGGAAAAGGATGCGTGGTGCCCGCGTCGTGACCAGGCGTATCTGGGCGTGCTGGTCGACGATCTCGTCACGCGCGGCGTGGCGGAGCCGTACCGGATGTTCACGAGCCGGGCCGAGTATCGCCTGAGCCTGCGCGAAGACAATGCCGACATGCGCCTGACCGAAATCGGCCGCGAGCTTGGGCTGGTGGACGATGCACGTTGGGACGCCTTCAGCCGGAAGCGCGACGCTGTTTCACGTGAAACCGAACGCCTGAAGTCCACGTGGGTTACGCCGAAGACGCTGCCTGCCGAGGAGGCGACCGCGCTGCTCGGCAAGGCGATCGACCACGAATACAGCCTCGCCGAGCTGCTGCGCCGCCCCGGTGTGAGCTACGACGGCGTGTGCGGGCTGAAGGGCGGCGAGTGCGGCCCTGCGGAGCCGTTGACCGACGATCCGGTGCTGCTCGAGCAGATCAAGGAGCAGGTCGAGATCGGTATCAAGTATCAGGGCTATATCGAGCGCCAGGCATCGGAGATCGAGCGCAACGATGCGAACGAGAACACGCGCCTGCCGGACGGTATCGATTACCGCGAGGTTCGCGGTCTGTCGTTCGAGGTGAGTCAGAAGCTCAACGAGTTCCGGCCGGAAACGATCGGGCAGGCGTCCCGCATCTCGGGCGTCACGCCGGCGGCAATCTCGTTGCTGATGGTGCACCTGAAGCGTCGCGGCCTGGGCCGCCGTAGCGGCACGGCTGCAGAGGCCGCTACGGCCGCGGAGCAGGGGGACGACACCGTCCCGACGCAACAATGACGGCGCGTCGCGCGCCGGCGGTTAATCGGGACGTACTGGAACAGATGCTCGTCGAAGGTACGGCGGCACTCGACCTCACGCTGACGGATACGCAACGCAACCAGCTGCTCGACTATGTCGCGCTGCTCGGCAAGTGGAACGCGGTCTACAACCTGACTGCGATCCGCGATCCGAAGCAGATGCTGATCCAGCACATCCTCGATTCGCTTTCCATCGTTCCGCATCTGCGCGGCCGCGCGTCCGCGCGCGTGCTCGACGTCGGCTCGGGCGGCGGGCTGCCCGGTATCGTGCTGGCGATTGTCGAGCCGGGCTGGCAGGTCACGCTGAACGACATCGTGCAGAAGAAATCGGCGTTCCAGACGCAGATGCGCGCGGAGCTGAAGCTCGCGAACCTGTCGGTCGTTACCGGCCGGGTCGAATCGCTGCAGCCGGGTGTCGACGTGCCGGAAAAATTCGACATGATCGTATCGCGCGCTTTCGCGGACCTGTCCGACTTCGTTAAACTTGCTCGACATCTGGTCGCGCCAGGCGGATCGATCTGGGCGATGAAGGGCCTTCATCCGGACGACGAGATTGCACGGTTGCCGGAAGGCAGCCGCGTGAAGCAGACGATCCGGCTGGCGGTGCCGATGCTCGATGCGGAGCGGCATCTGTTCGAAGTGGCCGTCGACGACGCGAATTGAAGGCGCGCGGTAGCGCGCCGTTTGTTTGAAGGTAAAGGGAACACACCAACGATGGCAAAGATCTTCTGCGTTGCGAACCAGAAGGGGGGCGTCGGCAAGACGACGACATCGGTCAATCTCGCCGCAAGCCTTGCAGCGCAGGAGCAACGAGTCCTGTTGATCGATCTCGACCCTCAGGGCAACGCGACGATGGGCAGCGGGATCGACAAGGCCGCCTGCGAAGCAACCGTGTACGAAGTGCTGGTCGACGGCGTGTCGGTCACCGACGCGCGTGTGCGTCCCGAAGGCGTCACGTACGACGTGCTTCCTGCGAACCGCGAGCTGTCCGGCGCCGAGATCGAACTGATCAGTATCGACAACCGCGAGCGCCGGCTGAAGGCCGCGCTCGAGCACGTGGCCGACGACTATGATTTCGTGCTGATCGATTGCCCGCCGACGCTGTCGCTGCTGACGCTGAACGGCCTGTGCGCGGCGCATGGCGTCGTGATCCCGATGCAGTGCGAGTACTTCGCACTGGAAGGGTTGTCGGATCTCGTCAACACGATCAAGCAGGTTCACGCGAACATGAACCGCGACCTGAAGATCATCGGCTTGCTGCGCGTGATGTTCGATCCGCGCATCACGCTGCAGCAGCAAGTTTCCGATCAACTGAAAGCGCACTTCGGCGACAAGGTGTTCGACGCGGTGATTCCGCGCAACGTGCGCCTGGCGGAAGCGCCGAGTTACGGGTTGCCGGGCGTGGTGTTCGATCGCAGCTCGCGTGGCGCGCAGGCGTATATCCAGTTCGGTGCCGAGATGATCGAACGCGTGCGCGCGTTCGAGGTGTCGTGATCCGGACATGAGCGAAGCGAGGAAGAAAGACATGAACGCGGTACCAAAGAAGAAGGGCTTGGGACGTGGCCTCGAAGCGCTGCTCGGCGGCAGTGCCGATATCACCGAAGCGGTGAAGATCGAAGGCGCACCGAACACGCTCGCGCTCGGCAAGCTGCAAGCCGGCAAGTACCAGCCGCGTACGCGGATGGACGAGGGCAGCCTGCAGGAGCTCGCGGCAAGCATTCGCGCGCAGGGCGTGATGCAGCCGATCCTGGTACGGCCCATTTCATCAGACAAATACGAGATCATCGCGGGCGAGCGGCGGTTCCGCGCGGCGCGCCTGGCCGGCCTCGATGAAGTACCCGTGCTGGTGAAGGACGTATCCGATCAGGCCGCCGCCGCGATGGCGCTGATCGAGAACATCCAGCGCGAGGACCTGAATCCGCTTGAAGAGGCGCATGGCATCCAGCGCCTGCTCGACGAGTTCGGTTTCACGCACGAACAGGCCGCCGAATCGGTCGGACGCTCGCGCAGTGCGGTGTCGAACCTGCTGCGCCTGCTGAACCTCGCGTCGCCGGTGCAGACGATGCTGCTGGCCGGCGATCTCGACATGGGGCACGCACGCGCGCTGCTCGCCGTCGATGCGGCCACGCAGATCGCGCTCGCGCACCAGGTGGTCAACAAGCGCATGTCGGTGCGCGAGACCGAGAAGCTCGTCGCACACACGACGAAGGAAGCGCCGGCCGTGAAGGCGCGTGCGAAGGACGATGGCGGTCGCGATACGCGTCGCCTCGAAGAGGAGTTGTCCGACCTGCTCGCGTCGACGGTGAAGATCAAGCTCGGCCGCCGCGGGCGAGGGCAGGTGCTGATCGACTTCGGCAACCTCGATGCGCTCGAGGGCATTCTCGCGCGATTGCGCGGTAACGTCGCAACAGAAGAATAACGGGGCAGGTATGCAGGAAACGGGCGCACCGGCGCCGCGCCGGTGGCTCGGCTGGCTTGCGCAGGAACCGGTACTGGCGGTGCTCGCACTGGGGCTGATCGTGCTGCAATGGGTGCGTCCGCAACCATTTTCGGTCCTCGCCGAACGCGTCGACTGGCAGACGGTCGCGACGCTCGCGGGCTTGCTGATGTTGACGAAGGCGCTCGAGCTGTCCGGCTGCCTGATGTGGCTCGCGCATCGCATCGTGCATCACGTGCATTCCGAGCGCGGGCTCGCGATGCTGCTTGTCGGCTTCGCCGCGGTGTTGTCGATGTGGCTCACCAACGACGTCGCGCTGTTCGTCGTCGTGCCGTTGATGGTGTCGCTGCGCGCGCTGACGCCGCTGCCGTTCCGACGGCTCGTGATCGTCGTCGCGCTGGCCGTCAATGCGGGGTCCGTCGCGACACCGCTCGGCAATCCGCAGAATCTTTTCCTGTGGCAATTGAGCGGCGTGTCGTTCGGTCGCTTCGTCGTCACGCTCGGACCGCTCGCCGTCGCGCTGATGGCGCTGTTGCTGGCGCTGACCGCGGTGATGTTCCGCGCGAAGCCGCTGGACCTGTCCGGCGACGCGGCGGCCTTTCCCGTACAACGCATGCACGCGCTGATCGCGGCGGTGCTGTTCGCCGCGTTCGTGCTGCTCGCCGATGCGCATCATCCGCTGCCGGGCCTCGTCGGAGTCGCGATCGTGCTGCTCGCCGTCAAACGCGACGCAGTCCTGAAGATCGACTGGCTGCTGCTGCTGATCTTCGTGCTGATGTTCGTCGTGCTGCGCAGCGCGGCTGCGCTGCCCGTCGTGCACGACGCGATCGCGCACGCGCAGCTCGATTCGCCGCTGCGCGTCTATGCCGCCGGCGCCGTGCTGTCACAGGTGATCAGCAATGTGCCGGCCGCGATCCTGCTGTCGGAATTCACGCACGACTGGCGCGCGCTTGCCTTCGGCGTATCGGTCGGCGGCTTCGGTTTCGCGATCGGTTCGCTCGCGAACCTGATCGCGGTGCGTCTCGCGAAGGAGCCGCGCATGTGGCTGCCGTTCCACGTCGTTTCGATTCCGTTCGCGCTGGTGAGCGCGGCGCTCGGCGCGTGGCTGCTCATGCACGGTTGAGCGAGGCCGGTGCATGCGGCACAGGCGTGCCGTTCGGGTGCGGTGCGGGGCGCACAGCGTCCGTGGTGATCGAGCGTTGTGGACAAGTGTTGTCATCCACAGTCGAACGCCTGTGGCGGCGCGACAACTGATTGGATGAATCGATGCGCGAACATCCGGTCGAATTTCGCGCGTCGCGTGCGGTGATCCGGTCGCCGCGCGGTGCTTGTTCCGGAGCGTCGCGCCGAGTCGTTCCCGATTGCGGCATTGCACCGGATTCCCGGCGTCGATCGTGCGCGTCCTCCTGGCCCGCCTCGGGCATCGTTTCCCCGCCATTTGCCCCGTCGCCGGACTTTTTCGCGCAAGAAATACCGCTGCAAGAACCCGACCTTACAACTGTCATCGTACGTCGTCGAATCGGGCGTTTTTTCACATCATGAGGCGTCGTTTTACGTAGGTTTTTGTCGCGTCTAAAGCCTTGAATCACTTGCAACTATCGCTTACAATCGCCCGGATTTGTTAGCTAGGCACCCCTGAAAGCTTTCAGAAAGCTTGGGGTCGGGTTCAAGGATTTCAGCGGAAGATTGCGATGGCGGGTCAGGCGCCGGACGACAGGCACGATGATCAGCGCACGCAACGCACCGCTTCGGCGGCCGGCGAGCGGCGTGAATCCGACGATGACTGGGATGTCGAGCAGCAAGATAACAACATCGTTCCGCTGACGCGGGCCGAGGCCGAAAGGCTGTTCGGCCCGAACGTGAGCAAGCCCTCGCGCGTGACCCCCTACAAGGTGGTGTTCGCGCAAGTGGTCCTGTCCCTGGTTGCAACGCTGGCGTGGTGGCTGTTTTCGAAGTCGCCGGGCGCCGCTGCGCAATCCGCGTTTCTGGGCGGAGCGATCGGCTGGGTGCCCAGTGCGGTATTCGTGGCGCGACTGAAGGCAGGTGGCTCGGCCACCGTGATGAGCTGGGTGATGGGCGAAGCCCTGAAACTCGCTCTGACGATCGGGATGTTCACCGCGGTGGCGTTCGGCTGGGCCGGCGTGCACTGGGTGCCGTTCCTCGTCACGTACCTCGTCGTGCTGAAGACGTACTGGATCGCGCTGGCCTGGCGGTAAGGAACAAGCAGCGTGCGGTTTCGACAACGAACCGCACCGGCCCGTTCCCGCAATAGCGTGTTGCGGAACGGGGCAAAACGATTTTCGACAATTTGGGTGGCATTAACGATATGGCAGCTAGCGAAGGCACGCGCGGTCCGGATCCGTCCGAGTACATTGCGCACCACTTGCAGAATTTCTCCACCTCGCATCAGACGTCGATTTTCGACATCCACGTCTGGAATCTCGACACGCTGTTCTGGTCGATCGTTTGCGGCATCGTGACGATCGTCCTGCTGCGTCTGGCCGCCCGCAAGGCGACGTCGGGCGTGCCGGGCCGTTTCCAGTGCGCGATCGAAATGCTCGTCGAAATGGTCGAAGACCAGTCGAAGGCCATCGTCCACGGCAATCGCACCTTCATCGCGCCGCTCGCCCTCACGGTGTTCGTGTGGGTCGCGCTGATGAACTCCCTCGACTTCCTCCCGGTCGACCTGCCGGGCCGCGTGATCGGCCTGCTCGGTCTGTCGGACGTGATTTCCCACCATCGCATCGTCCCGACGGCCGACCTGAACGGCACGCTCGGCATCGCGCTCGGCGTGTTCGTCCTGATGATCTACTACAGCATCAAGATCAAGGGCGCGGGCGGCTTTGCGCATGAGCTGCTGTCGGCCCCGTTCGGCGGCCACCCGGCGCTGTGGATCCCGAACCTCGCGCTCAACATCGTCGAATACGTTGCAAAGACCGTTTCGCTCGGCATGCGGCTGTTCGGCAACATGTACGCGGGTGAGCTGTTGTTCCTGTTGATCGCCCTGCTCGGCAGCATGTGGAGCTTCGGTGGCGACGCAACGTTCCTCGGCTTCGTTGGTCATGTGATCGCGGGTAGCGTCTGGGCAATCTTCCACATCCTGATTGTTCTGTTGCAGGCATTCATTTTCATGATGCTGACGCTGGTGTATCTCGGCCAGGCGCACGACACGCACTAAGCGCGGCGTGCAACAAAGAGTCTTCGTTTTAGTTTTTTAAATCTCAGTTCCAAGTCTTTTCACAAAGGAGTGATCATGCAAGCTTACATCGCCAACATCCAGGGTCTGACCGCCATCGGTATCGGCATCATCATCGGCCTGGGTGCAATCGGCGCCTGTATCGGTATCGCGCTGATGGGTGGCAAGTACATCGAAGCCTGCGCACGTCAGCCGGAACTCATCAACCCGCTGCAAACGAAGATGTTCCTGCTGGCTGGTCTGATCGACGCTGCATTCCTGATCGGCGTTGGTGTCGCAATGCTGTTCGCGTTCGCGAACCCGCTCCTGTCGAAGCTCGCAGGCTAAGGTTCCTCGGAAATATGCGTCCGGCGTGAGCCGGCGCAGGGCGGAACGGAGACTTGGGGCGCTGATCGAATGCAACTCGATGAGCGCCTTACCGTTTCATTTTTCCGGAATAGCAGATAAGGAAACACCGTGAATCTCAACGCAACTCTGTTTGCGCAAATGGTCGTGTTCCTGGTCCTCGCGTGGTTCACGATGAAATTCGTGTGGCCGCCGTTGATCAACGCCCTCGACGAACGTTCGAAGAAGATCGCCGACGGCCTCGCCGCCGCGGAGAAGGGCAAGGCGGAACTCGACGCAGCGCACAAGCGCGTGGACCAGGAACTCGCGCAGGCCCGCAACGACGGCCAGCAGCGCATCGCCGACGCTGAAAAGCGTGCCCAGGCGGTCGCCGAGGAAATCAAGGCCAACGCCCAGGCTGAAGCCGCCCGCATCGTCGCCCAGGCGAAGGCGGAAGCAGAACAGCAAATCGTGAAGGCGCGCGAAGCGCTGCGTGGCGAAGTCGCCGCGCTGGCCGTGAAGGGCGCCGAGCAGATCCTGAAGCGCGAAGTCGATCAAACGGCCCACGCCCAACTGCTGAATCAACTGAAAGCCGAGCTCTGATCATGGCCGAACTTGCAACCATCGCCCGCCCTTACGCAGAAGCGCTGTTCCGCGTGGCCGAGGGCGGTGACATCGCCGCCTGGTCCACGCTCGTGCAAGAGCTGGCCCAGGTTGCGCGTCTGCCGGAAGTGCTGTCGGTCGCGTCGAGCCCGAAGGTGACGCGCACGCAAGTGGCCGAGCTGCTGCTTGCTGCGGTGAAGTCGCCCGTCGCGGCCGGCGCCGAAGCGAAGAACTTCGTGCAGATGCTGGTCGACAATCATCGCATCGCGCTGCTGCCGGAAATTGCCGAGCAGTTCGAGGCGCTCAAGAACGAACGTGAAGGTGCAGCCGACGCCGAGATCGTGAGCGCGTTCCCGCTGAACGGCGCGGATCTCGAAAGCCTCGTCTCGGGCCTCGAACGCAAGTTCAAGCGCAAGCTGAAACCGACGGTCGAAGTCGATTCGTCGCTGATCGGCGGCGTGCGCGTGACGGTCGGCGACGAAGTGCTCGACACCTCGGTTCGCGCGCGCCTCGCATCGATGCAGGCTGCCTTGACCGCCTGAGCGCCACGCCGGCACGCAACAGAATTGACTATCAGGAGCGAATAATGCAACTCAATCCCTCTGAGATCAGCGAGCTGATCAAGAGCCGGATCCAGGGCCTTGAAGCGAGCGCAGACGTTCGCAACCAGGGCACCGTGATCTCCGTGACCGACGGTATCGTGCGTATCCACGGCCTGTCGGACGTGATGCAGGGCGAAATGCTCGAGTTTCCGGGCAACACGTTCGGCCTCGCGCTGAACCTCGAGCGCGACTCGGTCGGCGCGGTGATTCTCGGCGAATACGAACACATCTCGGAAGGCGACATCGTCAAGACGACGGGCCGCATTCTCGAAGTCCCGGTTGGTCCGGAACTCGTCGGCCGCGTGGTCGACGCGCTCGGCAACCCGATCGACGGCAAGGGCCCGGTCAACGCGAAGCTGACCGACGCGATCGAAAAGATCGCCCCGGGCGTGATCTGGCGTAAGTCGGTGTCGCAGCCGGTGCAGACGGGCATCAAGTCGATCGACGCGATGGTGCCGATCGGCCGTGGCCAGCGTGAGCTGATCATCGGCGACCGTCAGTGCGGCAAGACCGCGGTGGCGCTCGACGCGATCATCAACCAGAAGGGCAAGGACCTGATCTGTATCTACGTCGCGATCGGCCAGAAGGCTTCGTCGATCATGAACGTGGTTCGCAAGCTCGAAGAAACGGGCGCGATGGAATACACGATCGTCGTCGCCGCTTCGGCATCGGATTCGGCTGCGATGCAGTACCTGGCACCGTACGCCGGCTGCACGATGGGCGAATACTTCCGCGACCGCGGCCAAGACGCGCTGATCATCTATGACGACTTGACCAAGCAGGCTTGGGCATACCGTCAGATCTCGCTGCTGCTGCGCCGCCCGCCGGGCCGTGAAGCATACCCGGGCGACGTGTTCTATCTGCACTCGCGTCTGCTCGAGCGTGCGGCTCGCGTGTCGGAAGAGTACGTCGAGAAGTTCACGAACGGCGAAGTGAAGGGCAAGAGCGGCTCGCTGACGGCGCTGCCGGTCATCGAAACGCAGGCAGGCGACGTGACCGCGTTCGTTCCGACGAACGTGATCTCGATTACCGACGGCCAGATCTTCCTGGAAACCGACCTGTTCAACGCAGGCATCCGCCCGGCAATCAACGCCGGCGTGTCGGTGTCGCGCGTCGGTGGCGCCGCTCAGACGAAGGTCGTGAAGAAGCTGTCGGGCGGTATCCGTACCGACCTCGCGCAGTACCGTGAACTGGCCGCGTTCGCGCAGTTCGCATCGGACCTCGACGAAGCGACCCGCAAGCAGCTCGAGCGCGGCCGCCGCGTGACGGAACTGCTGAAGCAGCCGCAGTACCAGCCGCTGCAGGTCTGGGAACTGGCCGTGTCGCTGTACGCCGCGAACAACGGCTACCTCGACGATCTCGACGTCAAGCAAGTGCTGTCGTTCGAGAAGGGCCTGCGCGACAACCTGAAGACCAGCCACGCTGACCTCATCAAGCGCATCGAAGACACCAAGGATCTCTCGAAGGACGACGAAGGCGCGCTGCGCGCGGCGATCGAATCCTTCAAGAAGTCCGGTGCCTATTGATCCGCGAGTGACACACCGAGGCCGCGCGGGGGCTGATGTGCCCGCGCCGCTTCGGTGAGCGATGCATGAGCCCCGAGTTAGCGCGAAAGCGCTAACTCGGGGCGCAAAGGAGCAAGCTATGGCTGGAATGAAGGAAATTCGCGGCAAGATCAAGAGCGTGCAGAACACGCGCAAGATCACGAAGGCGATGGAGATGGTCGCTGCATCGAAGATGCGTCGCGCGCAGGAACGCATGCGCGCCGCTCGTCCGTATGCAGACAAGGTCCGTGCCATCGCCGCGCACATGAGCCGTGCGAACCCGGAGTACCGCCACCCGTTCATGGTGGCGAACGACGGCGCGCAGACGGCCGGCATCATCCTCGTCACGACGGACAAGGGTCTGTGCGGTGGTCTGAACACCAACGTGCTGCGTGCGACGGTGCAGAAGTTCAAGGAGCTGGAAGAGAAGGGCCAGAAAGTCGAAGCCACCGCGATCGGCGGCAAGGGTCTCGGGTTCCTGAACCGCTTCGGCGCGAAGGTGATGTCGCAGGTCGTGCACCTCGGCGACACCCCGCACCTGGACAAGCTGATCGGCGCCGTGAAGACGCAGCTCGATCTGTACTCGGAAGGCAAGCTGTCGGCGGTTTATATCGCTTACACGCGCTTCGTCAACACGATGAAGCAGGAAGCCGTGATCGAGCAGCTGCTGCCGCTGTCGTCGGAACACTTCGAAGCCGATGACGGTACGCCGGCGACGTCGTGGGACTACATCTACGAGCCGGACGCGCAGGCAGTCGTCGACGAACTGCTCGTGCGTTACGTCGAGGCGCTGGTGTATCAGGCCGTCGCGGAAAACATGGCGTCCGAGCAATCGGCGCGCATGGTCGCGATGAAGGCCGCGTCCGACAACGCGAAGACGGTGATCAGCGAACTGCAGCTCGTATACAACAAGAGCCGTCAGGCCGCGATCACGAAAGAACTGTCGGAGATCGTCGGCGGCGCAGCCGCTGTTTAAGCGCGCGCCCGGGACGACAACTGCGCCTTTGCGCGAGTAAAGAATCAGGTATTTAAAGGAAAAGCGATGAGTACTGCTGCTTTGGTAGAAGGCAAGATCGTACAGTGCATCGGCGCCGTTATCGACGTGGAATTCCCGCGCGACAGCATGCCGAAGATCTACGACGCGCTCATTCTCGATGGCTCGGAACTGACGCTCGAAGTCCAGCAACAGCTGGGCGACGGCGTGGTCCGTACCATTTGTCTGGGTGCATCCGACGGCTTGCGCCGCGGCCTGACCGTGAAGAACACGGCAAAGCCGATTTCGGTGCCGGTCGGCAAGCCGACCCTCGGCCGAATCATGGACGTGCTCGGCCGTCCGATCGACGAAGCCGGCCCGATCGAAAGCGAACATACGCGCTCGATCCACCAGAAGGCACCGGCGTTCGACGAACTGTCGCCGTCGACCGAACTGCTCGAAACGGGTATCAAGGTCATCGACCTGATCTGCCCGTTCGCGAAGGGCGGCAAGGTTGGCCTGTTCGGCGGTGCCGGCGTGGGCAAGACCGTCAACATGATGGAGCTCATCAACAACATCGCGAAGGAACACGGCGGTTACTCCGTGTTCGCGGGCGTGGGCGAGCGTACCCGTGAAGGGAACGACTTCTACCACGAAATGAAGGACTCGAACGTTCTCGACAAGGTCGCGCTGGTGTACGGCCAGATGAACGAGCCGCCGGGCAACCGTCTGCGCGTCGCGCTGACCGGCCTGACGATGGCCGAGCACTTCCGTGACGAAGGCCTCGACGTGCTGTTCTTCGTCGACAACATCTACCGTTTCACGCTGGCCGGTACCGAAGTGTCGGCACTGCTCGGCCGTATGCCGTCGGCAGTGGGCTATCAGCCGACGCTGGCTGAAGAAATGGGCAAGCTGCAAGAGCGCATCACGTCGACCAAGAAGGGCTCGATTACGTCGGTCCAGGCCGTGTACGTCCCTGCGGACGACTTGACCGACCCGTCGCCGGCGACCACCTTCGGCCACCTGGACGCAACCGTCGTTCTGTCGCGTGACATCGCTTCGCTGGGTATCTACCCGGCGGTCGACCCGCTCGACTCGACGTCGCGCCAGATCGACCCGAACGTGATCGGTGAAGAGCACTACTCGATCACCCGTCGCGTTCAGCAGACGCTGCAGCGCTACAAGGAACTGCGCGACATCATCGCGATTCTGGGCATGGACGAACTGTCGCCGGAAGACAAGCTGTCGGTCGCACGTGCGCGTAAGATCCAGCGTTTCCTGTCGCAGCCGTTCCACGTCGCAGAAGTGTTCACGGGCTCGCCGGGCAAGTACGTGCCGCTGAAGGAAACGATCCGTGGCTTCAAGATGATCGTCGACGGCGAGTGCGACCACCTGCCGGAACAGGCGTTCTACATGGTCGGCACGATCGACGAAGCCTTCGAAAAGGCCAAGAAGATCCAGTAAGGGCTTGAGTGAGTCGCAAGCCGGCGTGTGCCGGCCGGAGCAATAAGTCAGCAATGACTTGTATGCCGGCCGCCCGCGTCGGCCGCAATACGCTCAACCTGTGGATGAGATTGGAGTCGATATGGCAACCATCAAAGTAGACGTCGTCAGCGCGGAAGAGCAGATCTTCTCGGGCGAGGCGAAATTCGTCGCGCTGCCGGGCGAAACGGGTGAGCTGGGTATTCTGCCGGGTCACACGCCACTGATCACGCGGATTCGTCCGGGTGCGGTGCGCATCGAAGTCGAGGGCGGCAACGACGAATTCGTGTTCGTCGCGGGCGGCATTCTCGAAGTGCAGCCGGGCGCCGTGACGGTGCTCGCCGATACCGCGATCCGCGGCAAGGACCTCGACGCGGCGAAAGCCGAGGAAGCGCGCAAGCGTGCCGAGGAAACGCTGCAGAACGCGAAGTCGGACCTCGACCTCGCAAAGGCGCAATCCGAGCTGGCGACCGCGATGGCGCAGCTCGAGGCGATCCAGCGTCTGGCGAAGATCCGCAGCCGGCACTAAGCCGCGCCGCGTATCCCGCGAAAGAAAGCAGCCTTCGGGCTGCTTTTTTTTCGCCCGTCGTTTTCGTCTGTTTTTTTGCGGGCCGGATCGTATCGTCCGGTCGTGCTATTTCACCCGGCCGCCGCGATTCGATGTCAGAGTGTCGTCAGCCGCGCACGGCATCATCCGCGGAGAGGCTATCCGTCGCGACGGCGGCGGAGCGGACCCGCGCGAGCCGCGTGTCGGGCCGATCAGACGAAAACGGACGGAGACATCGATGGCAGCAGACCTTGGCAAGGGGGCGCTGATCGCGCCCGAAAACGGACTGTCGTACGTGCGCGGCGCGACCGACGTGCCGCTATCCGAAGCGACGATCAGCCGGTTCCTGCTCGACACGGCCGGCCGTTTTCCCGATCGTCCGGCCGTCGTGTTCCGCGAACAGCAGATTCGCTGGACCTGGCGCGAATTCGCACGCGAGGTCGACGTGCTGGCCGCGGGGCTCGCCGCGCTCGGGATCGTGAAGGGCGACTGCGTCGGCATCTGGTCGCCGAATCGCAGCGAATGGCTGCTCACGCAGTTCGCGACCGCGCGGATCGGCGCGGTGCTCGTCAACATCAACCCGGCCTACCGGCTGTCGGAGCTCGAATACGCGCTGAACAAGGTCGGCTGCAAGGCCGTTATCGCGGCCGAGCGCTTCAAGCGTTCCGCATACGTCGAGATGCTGCAAACCATCGCGCCGGAGCTCGCGACCGCGACGCCGGGCGAGCTGCACGCGGCGCGCGTGCCGAGCCTGCGTACGATCGTGTCGATGGGCGAGACGGCGCCCGCCGGCATGTTCCGCTTCGCGGACGTGATGGCGCGCGGCCGCCGGGCCGTCGATCCGGCGCTGCTCGATGCGATCGGCGCGACGCTCGACGCCAACGATCCGATCAACATCCAGTTCACGAGCGGCACGACCGGCAGCCCGAAGGGCGCGACGCTCACGCACCGCAACGTCGTCAACAACGCGCGCTCGATCGCGATGGCGATGCGTTTCACCGAACAGGATTCGCTCTGCATCCCGGTGCCGCTCTATCACTGCTTCGGGATGGTGCTGGCCGTGCTCGCCTGCGTGTCGACGGGCGCCGCGATGGTGTTTCCCGGCGAAGCGTTCGACCCGGTCGCGACGCTCGCGGCGGTGGCCGAAGAACGCTGCACCGCGCTGCATGGCGTGCCGACGATGTTCATCGCGGAGCTCGATCACCCGGAATTCGCGACATTCGACCTGTCGACGCTGCGCACCGGGATCATGGCCGGCTCGCCGTGCCCGATCGAGACGATGAAGCGCGTGGTGGCGCAGATGCATCTGTCCGAAATCACGATCGCGTACGGGATGACGGAAACGAGCCCCGTGTCGTTCCAGAGCTCGACCGACGATCCGCTTGAAAAGCGCACGACGACGGTCGGCCGCATCCAGCCGCATCTCGAAGTGAAGATCATCGATCCGAGCGGCAACATCGTGCCGGTCGGCGCGACGGGCGAGCTGTGCACGAAGGGCTATTCGGTGATGCTCGGCTACTGGGACGACGACGCGAAGACGCGCGAGGTGCTGGTCGACGGCTGGATGCATACGGGCGACCTCGCGACGCTCGACGAGGACGGCTATTGCAACATCGTCGGCCGCCTGAAGGACATGGTGATTCGCGGCGGCGAGAACGTCTATCCGCGCGAGATCGAGGAATTCCTGTTTCGGCATCCGAAGATCCAGAGCGCGCAGGTATTCGGCGTGCCCGATGCGAAGTACGGCGAGGAGCTGTGCGCGTGGATCGTGCTGCGCGCTGACGAGCAGATGACCGAGGACGACGTGCGCGCGTTCTGCAACGGGCAGATCGCGCACTACAAGATTCCGCGCTATATCCGCTTCGTCGACGAACTGCCGATGACGGTGACGGGCAAGGTGCAGAAGTTCGTGATGCGCGAGCGGATGATCGAGGAACTGAAGCTCGACGTGCAGAAGACCGCTTGAAGCGGGACAGCGCGGGAAAACGTGGCGGCCCGCGGGCCGTCCCGTGTAGCCGGCTACGTTTTCGACGGACGAAAAAAAGCGGGCTTATTAGCCCGCTAAAAACCACACGCTACGGGGTTAGCGCGAGGAGACCAAAGATGAAACCGGATCCGGCGGGGGGCCGGAAACGACTCCAACAGGGATGCCCCTCGGAAGGGCTTCGGTACGTGACCGACTGGCTCGCAGCGCTTCGCGTCCGCTCACACTTGGCACACGAGACCGCATCCGTGTTGAAACCGTTGAGGCCCATTGTGGGCGAATTAATGACCCGTGGCGGTAACAAAGTGTTTCAGGTTGTAACGCCCGCCAGATAAGGCTTTCCGGGATTTTTTGCTGTTTTCGGGGTCCTGAAAAAGGTCATATTTACCCATCTTTTCCGCTGCGTTTTCAAGGTATGCGCGCGATGCGTTTTTCACGCGTATCGGGCGCGATGAATTGCCGATTTTCACGCGAGAAAGTGCATGGCGCGACCGATACCGCGCATGACGATTCATTCGTCAGAAAGATTTTGAAACGTGATCGGAATGCGTGGAAGTCGGCCATTCGGCCAATTCGGCGGGTTTTGCGCCGCCGGAAGGCCCGGCGCAGCGACGGCAATGTGTAACGGCGGCATGCCGACCGCCGCTCCATGCGGAATGTCGGGACCCAGCGGCCGCGGGGCGATGCCCGTGATCGGCCGCCGTGGCGCGGGTCCGCTTACTTCAGCCACTTGTCGGCAATTGCCTGGTATTCACCCGTCGACAGCGCGAGATGCAGCCACTG
The DNA here is from genome assembly GCF_002223195.1 of Burkholderia sp. AU28863. Taxonomy (NCBI): domain Bacteria; kingdom Pseudomonadati; phylum Pseudomonadota; class Betaproteobacteria; order Burkholderiales; family Burkholderiaceae; genus Burkholderia; species Burkholderia sp. AU28863. The sequence continues at coordinate 92,184 of NZ_NKFE01000001.1, forward strand.
GTCGACGTATTGCTGGAACACGACGTCGCCGCGCGGCACCATGTACGCCTTCTCGCCGAACTGGAACGGTTTGTCCGGATGCACCGAGCAGAGGCCCGGATTCAGCTTTTGCTGCAGCAGCGTCTCGGACGCATCCGTCACCATCACGTCGGCCTTGCCCGCGAGGATCTGCTTGAAGATCGTCACGTTGTCCGGATAGACGCTCAGGTTCGCATGCGTGAAGAACTGCTTCGCGAAGCGCTCGTTGGTGCCGCCCGGATTCACGATCACGCGCGTGTCGGGCCGGTCGATCTGCGCGACGGTCTGGTACTTGTCCGCATCCGCGCAGCGCACGATCGGCGTCTTGCCGTCGACCACGTACGGCTGCGTGAAGAACACGCGCTTCTGGCGCTCGAGCGTCGTCGACACGCCGCCCACCGCGATGTCGCACTTCGCGACGAAGTCGTGGGTGAGGTTCGGCCAGCTCGTCTTCACGTAGTCGGTCTTCACGCCGAGCGATTTCGCGAGCGATTCCGCCATGTCGATGTCGATGCCCTCGAAGCGGCCGTCCGCGCGGTAGTACGAATACGGCTTGTAGTCGCCCGTCGTGCACACGCGCAGCGTGCCGCGCGCGAGTACGTTGTCGAGCCGCGAGCCGGCGGCCGCGGCGCTCGCGGGCGTGGCTGGGGTCGCCCCCTGCGCGTGCGCGGCAGCGCAGCAAAACGCGGCGGCAGTGGCGAGCGCGGCAAGCGTGGCGAATGTCTTCATCGGTCTCCTCCTTCGTTTCGTTCGATATGAGCGTCCGATCATAACGGAGCCATCGCGCGCGTCATATGGCCGCCATCGCATCGGCATGCGCAGCCCGAGCACGGCTGTCCGGTAAAATGCCGGTTTGCCTTCGCATCGTCGCTCCTACCGTGGCCCATAACCTGCTCAACGACACCTTCCTGCGTGCGCTTCTGCGCGAGCCGACCGACTACACGCCGATCTGGCTGATGCGCCAGGCGGGCCGCTACCTGCCCGAGTACAACGCGACGCGCGCGCGCGCCGGCAGCTTCCTCGGTCTCGCGAAGAATCCCGACTACGCGACCGAAGTGACGTTGCAGCCGCTCGAGCGCTTCCCGCTCGACGCCGCGATCCTGTTCTCGGACATCCTGACGATTCCCGACGCGATGGGGCTCGGCCTCGACTTCCAGGCCGGCGAAGGGCCGAAGTTCGCGCATCCGGTGCGCACCGAGGCCGACGTCGCGAAGCTCGCGGTGCCGGACATCGAGGAGACGCTCGGCTACGTGACCGGCGCCGTGCGCGAGATCCGCCGCGCGCTCACCGACGGCCAGGGCCGTCAGCGCGTGCCGCTGATCGGCTTCTCGGGCAGCCCGTGGACGCTCGCGTGCTACATGGTCGAAGGCGGCGGCTCGGACGATTTCCGGACGGTGAAGTCGATGGCGTATTCGCGCCCGGACCTGATGCACCGGATTCTCGACGTGAACGCGCAGGCGGTGGCCGCGTACCTGAATGCGCAGATCGAAGCGGGCGCGCAGGCGGTGATGATCTTCGATACGTGGGGCGGCGCGCTGGCCGACGGCGCGTACCAGCGCTTCTCGCTCGACTATATCCGCCGCGTGGTGTCGCAGCTCAAGCGCGAGCACGACGGCGAGCGCGTGCCGGTGATCACGTTCACGAAGGGCGGCGGGCTGTGGCTCGAAGAGATCGCGGCGACCGGCGTCGACGCGGTCGGGCTCGACTGGACCGTCAACCTCGGCGCCGCGCGCGAGCGCGTCGCGGGGCGCGTCGCGCTGCAGGGCAATCTCGACCCGACGATCCTGTTTGCGCCGCCGGCCGCGGTGCGCGAACAGGCGCGCGCGGTGCTCGACAGCTACGGCAACCATCCGGGCCACGTGTTCAACCTGGGGCACGGCATTTCGCAATTCACGTCGCCCGATCACGTCGCCGAACTCGTCGACGAAGTACATACCCACAGCCGCGCGATCCGTAGCGGAGCGGCGCGCTGAACGCAAGCGCCGTCATGTTGCACTGCGGGATGGCGATGTTTCGTTTTTGAAACTAAACAGGACGCAACCCCGCTCCCCTTGGCGATTCGGTGCTTGTCAAGACTTGACTTATACACATTTTCCACGTTGCAGCGCGGTAGAGCCCCGTATCGGTCAATTTGTCTCGCTATGGTGGGGTAATTTGAATAGCAGCCTTATGGAATAAGGCTTCGCGGGGCACCGCCGGAAGCGGCGAAAAACAGCGGAAAGCACGGCCCGGCGCGCGTTGCGGCCATTGAGCGGCGAGTTCTCAACAAAGTTATCCACAGGCTGGGCAGGGTATACGGCGATTCCTAATGCGAATCCAAAACTTAGCGCCGAATCTGACGTTTTACTTTAAGTTCGCCGTCGCGATACGGGCGCGGCTGCAGGTCGTCCGTATGCTGCGGACCGCCGCCGCCGGAGCGCGTGGATGAGCGACACCTACCTGCGCGTGGCGCTCGACCATCCGCTCGCGACCCTGTTCGACTATCGCTGCGACGCGCAGCCGGCGCCCGTGCCCGGCACGCTCGTGCAGGTGCCGTTCGGCAAACGGCAGGCCGTCGGGCTCGTCTGTGAAGTCACCACTCATACCGATGTACCGCCGTCGCGGCTGCGCGCGGTCGATACGATCTGCACGGAGCTGCCGCCGCTGTCGGCGGACTGGCTCGCGCTCGTGTCGTTTGCCGCCGACTACTATCAGCGCGGGCGCGGCGAAGTCGCATTACCGGCGCTGCCGCAGGCGCTGCGCGATGCCGGGCGCTGGGGGCGGCTGCTCGCGCCGGAAGTGCGCTACCGGCCGACCGAAGCCGGCCGCGCGGCGCTGCCCGACGCATTGCCCGCGCGCGGCGCCGCGCTGCGCCGGCTCGCGCAGGCGCTGGTCGATACCGGTTCGCTGGCGTTGCCCGACGCGCGTGCGCTGCATCCGAAGGCGGCCGCGACGCTCGACGACTGGGCGGCGCGCGGCTGGGTCGACGTCGAGGAGATCGGCTGGGCCGATGCGCCTGTGGTCAACCCGGTGGATAACCTGTCGACAAGCAGTGGGCGCGCTGTGCCGCCGCCGTTGACGGACCAGCAGGCCGAAGCGCTCGATGCGATCCGCGCGGCGCAGGGCTTCGCGCCGTTCCTGCTGCACGGCGTGACGGGCAGCGGCAAGACCGAGGTCTATCTGCATGCGCTTGCGTCGCTGCTCGACGCGCGGCCGAATGCGCAGGCGCTCGTGCTCGTGCCGGAAATCAACCTGACGCCGCAGTTCGAGGCCGCGTTTCGCGCGCGCTTCGCGGGCGCGCTCGCCGACGATGCGATCGTCACGCTGCACAGCGGGCTCGCCGAGGGCGAGCGGGCGCGCAACTGGCTCGCCGCGCACACGGGCCGCGCGCGGATCGTGCTCGGCACGCGGCTCGCGGTGCTCGCGTCGATGCCGACGCTCGCGCTGATCGTCGTCGACGAGGAACACGAGCCCGCGTACAAGCAGCAGGAAGGATTGCGCTATTCGGCGCGTGACCTGGCGGTGTGGCGCGCGAAGCAGCTCGGCATCACTATCGTGCTCGGCTCGGCCACGCCGTCGCTCGAAAGCTGGTGGCAGGCCGAGCAGGGCCGCTACACGCGGCTCACGCTGTCGCGCCGCGCGGTGGCCGACGCGACGCTGCCGACCGTGCGGCTGATCGATCTCGAAGAGGAGCGGCGGCGCGGGCGCGCGTCGATGGGCGGGCTGTCGGGGCCGCTCGTCGCGGCGCTGAAGGCGCGGCTCGAACGCGGCGAACAGAGCCTCGTGTTCCTGAACCGACGCGGTTACGCGCCGCAACTCGCGTGCGACGCATGCGGGTGGGTGGCCGGTTGCCCGCGCTGCAGCGCGTACGTCGTGCTGCACAAGCCCGAGCATGCGCTGCGCTGCCATCACTGCGGCTGGGAAGCGCGGATTCCGCGCTCGTGTCCCGAGTGCGGGAACGTCGACATCGCGCCGCTCGGGCGCGGCACCCAGCGCATCGAGGAGGCGCTCGCGGAGGCCGTGCCGGGCGCGCGGATCCTGCGGATCGACGCGGACAGCACGCGCCGCAAGGGCAGCGCGCAGGCGCTTTTTTCCGACGTGCACGCGGGCGAGGTCGACATCCTGGTCGGCACGCAGATGATCGCGAAGGGGCACGACTTTCAGCGCGTGTCGCTCGTCGGCGTGCTCAATGCCGATACCGCGCTGTTCTCGCACGACTTCCGCGCGAGCGAGCGGCTGTTCGCGCAGCTGATGCAGGTGAGCGGCCGCGCGGGGCGCGCCGGCCTGCCGGGCGAGGTGATGGTGCAGACGCGCTACCCGCGCCACGCGCTGTACCACGCGCTCGGACGGCAGGACTATGTGGGCTTCGCGAATTCGCAGCTCGGCGAGCGTCGCGACGCCCACCTGCCGCCGTTCGTCTACCAGGCGCTGCTGCGCGCCGAAGGGCGCACGCTCGATGCGGCGCTCGCGTTCCTGCTGCAGGCCGCGGCCGCATTGCCGGGGTTGCCCGGCGCCGATCGCGTGACCGTGTACGACGCCGTGCCGATGACGATCGTCAAGGTAGCGAACGTCCACCGCGCGCAGTTGCTGCTCGAAAGCGCGTCGCGGGCGGCGTTGCAGCATGCGCTGCGCGCATGGCAGCCGGAGCTGCGCGCGCTGAAGGGCGTGCTGCGGTGGAGCGTCGAGGTCGATCCGCTGGATATCTGAGCGGCGCCCGCGCGGCCGTCGCACGGCGTCGCCGGATATCGGGCCGCCGGATAGCCGAACCCTCGCCCGGCGCGCAAACGTCCGGCGCGTGCCGGATCGGGGCCGCCGGCGCCGTCGGTGCCCAACCTTTCTCCCCGTCGCGTACCCGCCGCCGGCACCTCGCTACGTCACCCCAGTGCAACCCATTTTCGGCCGCTTCCACGCATGCCGAGGGTTGCACGCGCGTGCCGGGCCGGCCGATCAGGGAAAACACCGAGCCCTCGACCACGGGCAACCCCTAGGTTGCAACCTCATAAGTGACTGATTATATTGACTAACTTTTGGGTGCAACCCATCTCTCAATTTGGTTGCACCTTTTTATTGCGTGCCGTAGGATTTCGCGCATCCTCTTACACCACACTGCCGGGCTCGCACCGGCGCACGAACCCACCATGGCAAGCACGACTCTCGGCGTCAAAGTCGACGACCTTCTCCGCTCGCGCCTGAAAGACGCGGCAACGCGTCTCGAGCGCACTCCCCACTGGCTGATCAAGCAGGCGATCTTCGCGTATCTCGAGCGGATCGAGCACGGCCAGTTGCCGCCCGAGCTGTCGGGCCACAGCGGCGTGACGGAGCTCGCCGACGGTCAGGCCGCGGACGGCGACGACGACAACTCGCCGCATCCGTTCCTCGAGTTCGCGCAGAACGTGCAGCCGCAATCGGTGCTGCGCGCGGCGATCACGGCCGCATACCGCCGTCCGGAACCGGAATGCGTGCCGTTCCTGCTCGGCCAGGCGCGTTTGCCGGCGAACCTGCAGGCGGACGTGCAGGCGCTCGCGACGAAGCTGGTCGAGGCGCTGCGCGAGAAGAGTTCGGGCGGCGGCGTCGAAGGACTGATTCACGAGTTCTCGCTGTCGAGCCAGGAAGGCGTCGCGCTGATGTGCCTCGCCGAAGCGCTGCTGCGCATTCCCGACCGCGCGACGCGCGACGCGCTGATCCGCGACAAGATCAGCAAGGGCGACTGGCGCTCGCACGTCGGCCACGCGCCGTCGCTGTTCGTGAACGCGGCGACCTGGGGGCTGATGATCACCGGCAAGCTGGTGACGACCAACAGCGAAGCCGGCCTGTCGTCGGCGCTCACGCGCCTGATCGGCCGCGGCGGCGAGCCGCTGATCCGCAAGGGCGTCGACATGGCGATGCGCCTGATGGGCGAGCAGTTCGTCACCGGCGAAACGATTTCCGAAGCGCTCGCGAACAGCCGCAAGTACGAAGCGCGCGGCTTTCGCTACTCGTACGACATGCTCGGCGAAGCGGCGACGACCGAAGAGGACGCGCAGCGTTACTACGCATCGTACGAACAGGCGATCCACGCGATCGGCAAGGCGGCCGGCGGCCGCGGCATCTACGAAGGCCCGGGCATCTCGATCAAGCTGTCGGCGCTGCATGCGCGCTACTCGCGCTCGCAGCAGGACCGCACGATGAGCGAGCTGCTGCCGCGCGTGCGCGCGCTGGCGTTGCTCGCGCGCCGCTACGACATCGGCCTGAACATCGACGCGGAGGAAGCCGACCGTCTCGAACTGTCGCTCGACCTGCTGGAAGCGCTGTGCTTCGACCCGGATCTCGCGGGCTGGAACGGCATCGGCTTCGTCGTGCAGGGCTACCAGAAGCGCTGCCCGTTCGTGATCGACTACCTGATCGATCTCGCGCGCCGCAGCCGTCACCGCCTGATGATCCGCCTCGTGAAGGGCGCGTACTGGGATACCGAGATCAAGCGGGCGCAGGTCGACGGCCTCGAAGGCTATCCGGTCTACACGCGCAAGATCTACACCGACGTGTCGTACCTCGCGTGCGCGAAGAAGCTGCTCGCGGCGCCTGACGCCGTGTATCCGCAGTTCGCGACGCACAACGCGTACACGCTGGCCGCGATCTATCACCTGGCCGGCCAGAACTACTACCCGGGCCAGTACGAATTCCAGTGCCTGCACGGAATGGGCGAGCCGCTGTACGAGGAAGTCACCGGCCGCGACAAGCTGAACCGTCCGTGCCGCGTGTACGCGCCGGTCGGCACGCACGAGACGCTGCTCGCATACCTCGTGCGCCGCCTGCTGGAAAACGGCGCGAACACGTCGTTCGTGAACCGCATCGCCGATAAGACCGTGTCGGTGAAGGAACTGGTCGCCGATCCGGTCGACGAAGCGTCGAAGGTCGTGCCGCTCGGCGCGCCGCATGCGAAGATCCCGCTGCCGCGCAACCTGTACGGCGACGAGCGTCCCAATTCGATGGGCCTCGACCTGTCGAACGAACACCGTCTCGCGTCGCTGTCGTCCGCGCTGCTCGCGAGCGCGCACCACCCGTGGCGCGCGGCGCCGATGCTCGCCGACGACGCGCTCGCCGACGCCGCGGCGCGCGACGTGCGCAACCCGGCCGACCAGCGCGACGTGGTCGGCACGGTCAGCGAAGCGACGGCCGAACACGTGAGCGCGGCGCTCGCGCACGCGGTGGCTGCCGCGCCGATCTGGCAGGCGACGCCGGTCGATGCGCGCGCCGATTGCCTGGTGCGCGCGGCCGACCTGCTCGAAGCGCAGATGCACACGCTGATGGGCCTGATCGTGCGCGAAGCCGGCAAGTCGCTGCCGAACGCGATCGCCGAGATCCGCGAAGCGGTCGACTTCCTGCGCTACTACGCGGCGCAGATCCGCGGCGAATTCTCGAACGACACGCACCGTCCGCTCGGCCCCGTGGTCTGTATCAGCCCGTGGAACTTCCCGCTCGCGATCTTCATGGGCCAGGTGGCCGCGGCGCTCGCCGCCGGCAACACGGTGCTCGCGAAGCCGGCCGAACAGACGCCGCTGATCGCCGCGCAGGCCGTGCGCCTCTTGCGCGAGGCCGGCGTGCCGGCCGGCGCGGTGCAACTGCTGCCGGGCACGGGCGAAACCGTCGGCGCGGCGCTGGTCGCCGATCCGCGCACGCGTGCGGTGATGTTCACGGGCTCGACCGAAGTCGCGCGCCTGATCAACAAGACGCTGTCCGCACGCCTCGATCCGGACGGCAAGCCGATTCCGCTGATCGCCGAAACGGGCGGCCAGAACGCGATGATCGTCGACTCGTCGGCGCTCGCGGAGCAAGTGGTCGCGGACGTGATGCAGTCGTCGTTCGACTCGGCCGGTCAACGGTGTTCGGCGCTGCGCGTTCTGTGTCTGCAGGACGACGTCGCGGACCGCACGCTGACGATGTTGAAGGGCGCGATGCACGAGCTCGCGCTCGGCAACCCGGACCGGCTGTCGACCGACGTCGGCCCGGTGATCGACGCGGAAGCGAAGCAGACGATCGACACGCACGTCGCGGCGATGAAGGACAAGGGCCATGCGGTCACGCGACTGCCGATGCCCGACGCATGCGCGCACGGCACGTTCGTGCCGCCGACGCTGATCGAGATCGGCAGTATCGACGAGTTGAAGCGTGAAGTGTTCGGCCCGGTGCTGCACGTGGTGCGCTACCGCCGCAGCCAGCTGGACAAGCTGCTCGAACAGATCCGCGCGACCGGCTACGGGCTGACGCTCGGCATCCACACGCGGATCGACGAGACGATCGCGCACGTGATCTCGAATGCGCACGTGGGCAACATCTACGTGAACCGCAACGTGATCGGCGCGGTGGTCGGCGTGCAGCCGTTCGGCGGCGAAGGGCTGTCGGGCACGGGCCCGAAGGCCGGCGGCGCGCTGTACCTGCAGCGGCTGCTCGCGACGCGTCCGTCGGGCCTGCCGCGCTCGCTCGCGCAGTCGCTGGTGGCGGACGGCGCGACCGAAAGCGATGCGCGCGGCAACCCGGCGGCGGCGCTCACGACGCTGCGCGACTGGCTGATCGAGCAGCGCGAGCCGGCGCTGGCCGCACGCTGCGACGGCTACCTCGCACAGGTGCCGGCCGGCGCGACCGCGGTGCTGACCGGCCCGACGGGCGAGCGAAACACGTATACACTCGGCCCGCGCGGCACCGTGCTGTGTGTCGCGGCCACGCCGGGCGGCGCGCGTGCGCAGTTCGCGGCGGTGCTGGCGACGGGCAACCGCGCATTGTTCGCCGGCGCGGCGGGCGAGGCGCTGGTGGCCGCACTGCCGGCGTCGCTGAAGGTGCACGCGGCCGTGCGCAAGCAGGCCGATGCACCGTTCGACGCGGTGCTGTTCGAGGGCGACAGCGACGAGCTGCAGACGCTCGTGAAGGACGTCGCGCAGCGCCCGGGCCCGATCGTATCGGTGCAGGGCGTGTCGGCGGGCGCGTTCGAGAACGGCGACGCGGAAGACTACGCGCTCGAGCGGTTGCTGACGGAGCGCTCGGTGAGCGTGAATACGGCCGCGGCGGGCGGCAATGCGAATTTGATGACGATCGGCTGATCATCCTTGCCGTTCGGATCAAACAAAGGAAGCGGCCAGGCGATCCCGAAGCCGCTCCATTTACCCTGGTACCAAGGAGATGCTATGCAACACACGATGAAAAAAGTGGCAGGCGCGACGTTCGTCGCGGTCATGTCGCTGGCGGGGACGGCCCATGCGGACGACGTGAAGATTGGTTACGCAGGGCCGATGACGGGCGCGCAGGCGCACTACGGCAAGGATATGCAGAACGGGATCGTGCTCGCGCTGGAAGACTTCAACGCGACGAACCCGAAGATCGGCGGCAAGGCCGTGAAGTTCGTGCTCGACACGCAGGACGACCAGGCCGACCCGCGCACGGGTACGACGGTCGCCCAGAAGCTGGTCGACGACGGCATCAAGGGCATGCTCGGCCACTTCAACTCGGGCACGACGATTCCCGCTTCGCGCATCTACGCGAACGCGGGCATTCCGGAAATCGCGATGGCGACGGCGCCGGAATACACGCAGCAGGGTTACAAGACGACCTTCCGCATGATGACGTCCGACACGCAGCAGGGCTCGGTGGCCGGCACGTTCGCGTCGAAGGATCTCGGGATGAAGAAGATCGCGATCGTCGACGACCGCACGGCCTACGGCCAGGGTCTCGCCGACCAGTTCGAGAAGGCCGCGAAGGCCGGCGGCGCGACGATCGTCGACCGTGAATTCACGAACGACAAGGCTGTCGACTTCAAGGCGATCCTGACGAAGCTGAAGGCGGCGAAGCCGGACCTCGTCTACTACGGTGGCGCGGATTCGCAGGCAGCGCCGATGGTCAAGCAGATGAAGGCGCTCGGCATCACCGCACCGCTAATGAGCGGCGAAATGGTGAAGACGCCGACGTTCCTGAAGATCGCGGGCAACGCGGCCGAAGGCACGATCGCCTCGCTGGCCGGCCTCCCGCTGGAAGAAATGCCGGGCGGCAAGGCGTACGCGGACAAGTACAAGAAGCGCTTCGGCGAAGACGTGCAGACGTACTCGCCGTACGCGTACGACGGCGCGATGGCGATGCTGAACGCGATGAAGAAGGCCGATTCGACCGATCCGGCGAAGTACCTGCCGGTGCTCGCGAAGACCGACATGGCCGGCGTCACGTCGACGCACGTCGCGTACGACGCGAAGGGCGACCTGAAGAACGGCGGCATCACGATGTACAAGGTCGAGAAGGGCGACTGGAAGCCGTTGAAGAGCATCGGCGGGAAGTAAGCAGCCTGGCGTGACGTGACGCATCGGCGGCGGCGAAGATCGTTGTCCGGCCGATCGTGCATGCAGATAAAGCCATCGGGCCGTCGCGGCCCGGTGGTTTTTTTATTGGCGTTGACCCATGACCGGGGCGCTACTCGCTGCGCCCGCGCAGCAGAAACTTCTGCAACTTGCCCGTCGGCGTGCGCGGCAACGCCTGCACGAACGTGAATTCGCGCGGGACCTTGTACGCGGCGAGCCGCTCGCCGCAGAACGCGCGCAGCGCATCCGCATCGGGCGCCGCGTTCGCCCGCATCACCACGTGCGCGACGACCGTCTCGCCCCAGTCCGGATGCGCGACGCCGACCACGGCCGCCTCGGCGATGTCCGGGTGCGCGCCGAGCACGTCCTCCACTTCCTTCGAATAAACGTTCTCGCCGCCGGTGACGATCATGTCCTTCAGCCGGTCGACGATGAACAGATAGCCATCCTGATCGATCCGCGCGAGGTCGCCGGTGCGATACCAGCCGCCCGGCGCGAACGCGGCGCGCGTCGCGGCCGCGTCGTCGAGATAGCCGAGCATCATGCTGCCGGTCTTCAGCCAGATCTCGCCGGTTTCGCCCGGCAGCGCGTCGACGCCGTCCGTCCGCACGACCCGCAGGTCGACGCCCGGGCCGCCGTGACGGCCGATCGAGCCGGCCTTCGCGATCTGCTCGTCCGGATACAGCGTCGTGCCGGCCGGCCCGGTTTCGGTCATCCCGTACACCTGGAAGAACGCGCGGCTGCGATACGCCCGCGCAAGCCGTTCGGCCTGTGCGGCGCCGATCGGGCCGCCGCCGTACAGCCACGCGCGCACGCTCGACAGGTCGAACGCCGCGAAGCCGTCGACCGTGTCGAGCGGCAGCGTGTACGACACCGGCGCGCCGAAATACAGCGTCACGCGCTCGCGTTCGACGGTCTGCAGGAAGCGCAACGGATGGTAGTCGCGCAGCAGCACGACGGTGCCGCCCGCGACCAGCGTGCCGCCGAACCAGTTGTTCAGCGGCGACGAATGCCAGATCGGCATCGCCATCAGCGTGCGCTCGTTGCGGTCGATCCCGCTCGCGAGCGCCGCCTGCATCGCGGCGAGCGTCACCGTGCGATGACTGTGCACGCAACCCTTCGGGCGGCCGGTCGTGCCGGACGTATAGAGGATCTGCGCGACGTCGTCGTCGGCCGGTTCGATGCCCGCGAGGCCGTCCATCGTCGCGCACATCGTGTCGAAGTTCGGCACGCCGTCGAGTTCGCCTTCGGTCACGAGCCGCCGCGCCGGATGCACGATCCGCTCGACCACCGGTGCGAGCGCCACGTCGAACAGCAGCGCGGTGCTGCCGCTGTGTTCGAGCACGTAGTCGACTTCCGGCGCCTGCAGCTTGTGGTTGACCGGCACGAACGCCGCGCCGAGGCGCCATGCGCCGAACATCAGGTCGACGAAGGCCGGCGTGTTGAAGCACATCGCGGCGACGCGGTCGCCGGCCGCGACGCCGAGCGCGCTCAGCACGGCCGCCGCGCGGTGCGAACGCAGGCGCGCGGCCGCATACGTGATCGTCGCGGATTCGCTGACGAGGAACGGTTTGTCGGGCGTCGCACGGGCGGCGCGGTCGAGGGCGGCGACGAGGTTCATCGAGGCTCCGGGCGGGCGAACGAACGGGGATTCGGGTGAACGGGCCGGCGTCAGGCCGGGTACGCGCGCTGCAGCAGCGCGGCCACGTCGATCGCGCGCGGATCGAAGCCGCCCGCGATACGGCCCCAGTCGGGCGCGGCGAGTCGCGTCGCGACGAACGCGTCGGCGACCGCTGCCGGCGCATCGCGACGCAGCAGGCACGCCTGCGCGACGAGCGCGAGCCGCTGCGCGAACACGCGGCCCGACGCTTCGAGCGTGTCGGCCGGGGTGGCGAGCATCGCGCGCAACGCGTCGAGCGCCGCGCGGATGCGCGGCTCGCCCGCGCCGAGGTCGGCGAGTTCGTCGAACAGCGCGGCGGCCGCGTCGGGCTCGCGCGACACCGCGCGCAGCACGTCGAGACACATCACGTTGCCCGAGCCTTCCCAGATCGAGTTGACGGGCGCCTCGCGGAACAGGCGCGCGATCGGGCCGTCGTCGACGTAGCCGTTGCCGCCGAACACTTCCATTACCTCGCCGGTCAGCTCGACCGCGCGCTTGCAGACCCAGAATTTCGCGGCGGGCGTGACGATCCGCTTCCATGCGCGCTCGCGCGGCGAGTCGTCGCGCTCGAACGCGTCGGCGAGCCGCATCGCGAGCGACAGCGCCGCCTCGCTTTCGAGCGCGAGATCGGCGAGCACGGTGCGCATCAGCGGCTGCTCGGCGAGCGCGCGGCCGAATGCGTGGCGCTGGCGCGTGTAGGCGATCGCCTGCACGACGCCCTGGCGCAGCATCGCCGCGCTGCCGAGCACGCAGTTCAGCCGCGTGTAGGTGGCCATCTCGATGATGGTCGGAATGCCGCGGCCTTCGTCGCCGAGCATGATCCCCCACGCGTCGTTCAGCTCGATCTCGCTGCTCGAGTTGCTGCGGTTGCCGACCTTGTTCTTCAGCCGCTGGATCTCGACCGCGTTCTTCGTGCCGTCCGGCCGCCAGCGCGGCACGTAGAAGCACGACGGGCCGCCGGCTTCGGTGCGCGCGACGACGAGGTGCGCGTCGCACATCGGCGCCGAGAAGAACCACTTGTGGCCGCGCAGCCGGTATTCGCCGCCGCGGCCGCCCGCGCCGGCCGGCGTGGCGAGCGTCGTGTTCGCGCGCACGTCGGAGCCGCCCTGTTTCTCGGTCATGCCCATGCCGAACCAGATCGCGCGCTTATCGGCGATCGGCACGTCGCGCGGGTCGTAGTCGTCGCTGTAGAGCTTGTCGCGCAGCAGCTCCCACAGCGCGGGCTCCTTCTGCAGCACGGGAATCGCGGCCTGCGTCATCGTCGCCGGGCACAGCGTGCCGGCCTCGATCTGGCCGTGCAGGTAGAAGCCGGCGGCCGTCGCGGCCCAGCGGCCGCGGCGCGACTCGCGGAACGCGAGCGACACGAAGCCTTCGTGGCGATACTGGCCGAGCAGCGCGTGCCAGGCAGGATGGAAATCGACGCGGTCGATGCGCCGGCCGCGCCGGTCGAACGCGTTCAGTTCCGGTGTGTGGCGGTTCGCTTCGTCGGCGAGCCGCGCGGTGTCGGCGCTGCCGAGCCGCGCGCCGTACGCGTCCAGCTGCGGCACGGCCCAGTCGGCGCCCGCCCGGGCGAGCGCGTCGCGCAGCGCGAGATCCGTCGCGAAGAGGTTATAGTCGACGAGTTCGTCGAACTGGTTCGTGACGGCGTGAGTCGAGTCGGTCATCGCGGTTGTCTCCGGTCTCGTGCTGCGCGGTCAGCCGGCGTCATGCCGCGCGGAAGGGCGCGTCGGCGCGGGTTCCGGCTTCCGGTAAAACGTATTCCCTGCTGAATTCAGAGTAGCAAATATGCCGCCGCGACATGTTCAGGTTCCGGCGCCGCCCGGCTCGCCGGCGGCGCAACCCGCGCCCGCGTTGCGCCGCCGGCCGCGCCAGTCGCGCGCGCAGGCGAGCTCCGACGCGCTGCAACAGGCGTTCGTTCAGCTTTTGCTCGAACGCGGCTACGCGAAGGCGACGATCCGCGAGATCGCGGCCGTCGCGGGCGTCAGCATCGGCACCTTCTACGAGTATTTCGGCGACAAGCAGAGCCTCGCGGCGCTCTGCATCCACCGCCGCGTGCTGGCGCTGGCCGACCGGCTGCGCGACACGGTGCAGCGGTTGCGCGGCGCGCCGCGGGCCGCGCTCGCCGGCGCGCTGGTCGATCTGCAGGTCGATACGATCGCCGCCGACGCGGCGCTGTGGGGCGCGCTGTTCGCACTGGAGCGGCAGGTGTCGCCGCTGGCCGCCTATCGCCGGCATTACGACGCCTATGTCGCGCTGTGGCGCGACGCGCTGGCCCACGCGGCCGATCCGCCGCCGGCCGCGCGGCTCGACGGGCTCGCGCGGATGGCCCACACGATCTGCTACGGCGGACTGTCGCAGGCGCTGCTGACGCTCGGGCCCGCGCTCGATTTCGCCGCGCAACGCCGCGAATTGCGGGCCGTGCTGCTCGCGTACCTCGCGGCGGCGGACGCCTAGCCTTTCGTAGGGAAAATGCCCGATTTGCATGCCGGCCGGTCTAGCCGGCCTTGCCGTGGCGTGCTTCTCCCGGCGTGTCATGAGAAAAATGCATGGCCGCCATGACGAACTTTCGATTGTCCGCCGATATTGGCTCGGGCTAAATCATGCGGCAGATGCAGGGTTGCGCAGGGCGCGGCCCGCCCGAAGGACATTAGGAGGAGGAGTCATGCGAAGCGCCACCGCGCCCCGTTCGAAACTGCCCGACGTCGGGACGACGATCTTCACGGTGATCGGCCAACTGGCTGCTCAACACGACGCGCTGAACCTGTCGCAGGGCGCGCCGAACTTCGCGCCCGATCCGGCGCTCGTCGAAGGCGTCGCGCGCGCGATGCGCGACGGTCACAACCAGTACGCGCCGATGGCCGGCGTGATCGCGCTGCGCGAGCGGCTCGCCGAGAAGACGGAGGCGCTGTACGGCGCGCGCTACGATCCGGCGACCGAGATCACGGTGATCGCGAGCGCGAGCGAGGGGCTGTATGCGGCGATCAGCGCGCTCGTGCATCCGGGCGACGAGGTGATCTATTTCGAGCCGTCGTTCGACAGCTATGCGCCGATCGTGCGGCTGCAGGGCGCGACGCCGGTCGCGATCAAGCTGTCGCCCGAGCATTTCCGCGTGAACTGGGACGAGGTGGCCGCGGCCATCACGCCGCGCACGCGGATGATCATCGTCAACACGCCGCACAACCCGACCGCGACGGTGTTCTCCGCCGACGATCTCGAGCGGCTCGCGCAGCTCACGCGCGACACGGGCATCGTGGTGCTGTCCGACGAAGTCTACGAGCACGTCGTGTTCGACGGCGCGCAGCACCAGAGCGTCGCGCGCCACCGCGAGCTGGCCGAGCGCAGCGTGATCGTGTCGTCGTTCGGCAAGTCGTTCCACGTGACCGGCTGGCGGGTCGGCCATTGCCTCGCGCCGGCCGAACTGATGGACGAGATCCGCAAGGTGCACCAGTTCATGGTGTTCTCGGCCGACACGCCGATGCAGGTCGCGTTCGCGGAGATCCTCGCGCGGCCCGACAGCTATCTCGGCCTGTCGGCGTTCTACCAGGCCAAGCGCGACCTGCTCGCGCGCGAGCTGGCCGATTCGCGTTTCGAGCTGCTGCCGAGCGAAGGCTCGTTCTTCATGCTCGCGCGCTTTCGCCACTTCTCGGACGAAAGCGACAGCGATTTCGTGCTGCGCCTGATCCGCGACGCGCGTGTCGCGACGATTCCGCTGTCGGCGTTCTATACCGACGGCACCGACGCCGGCGTGATCCGGCTCAGTTTTTCGAAGGACGACGCGACGCTGGTCGAAGGCGCGCGGCGGCTGCGTTCGCTGTAAGACAACCGGCGACGGGGACGTCGCATCGACCGGACACTTGGAGATCACGATGAAACACACGGCTACCCTGAAACTCGCGTTCGCACTCGCGTGCGCGATCGGCGCCGGCGCGGCGCTCGCCGATGCGCCGACGCTGCGCTTCGGCCTCGAAGCGCAATACCCGCCGTTCGAATCGAAGGCGCCGAACGGCGACCTGCAGGGCTTCGACATCGACGTCGGCAATGCCGTCTGCCAGACGGCGAAGCTGTCGTGCAAATGGGTCGAGACGTCGTTCGACGGGCTGATTCCGGCACTGAAGGGCCGCAAGTTCGACGCGATCAACTCGGCGATGAATGCGACCGAGCAGCGGCGCCAGGCGATCGACTTCACGACGATCATCTATCGCGTGCCGACCCAGCTGATCGCGCGCACGGGCAGCGGGCTGCTGCCGACGCCCGAATCGCTGAAGGGCAAGCGCGTGGGCGTGCTGCAGGCGTCGATCCAGGAAACCTTCGCGAAGGCGCACTGGGAGCCGGCCGGCGTCGCGGTCGTGCCGTACCAGGACCAGAACCAGGCGTATGCGGATCTGGTCGCGGGCCGCCTCGACGCGACGCTCGTGCTCGCGCCGTCCGGCCAGCGCGGCTTCCTGTCGCGCCCGGACGGCAAGGGCTTCTCGTTCGTCGGCCAGCCGGTGCACGACGACAAGATCCTCGGCAGCGGCATCGCGTTCGGCCTGCGCAAGGGCGACGACGCGCTGAAGGCGAAGCTCGACGCGGCGATCGACAAGCTGAAGGCGGACGGCACGGTGAAGTCGCTCGGCCTGAAGTATTTCGGCGATATCGACATCTCGACGAAGTAAGCGGGGCCGCGCACGATGCCGACCCCGAACCCGAGCGCCGCAGGCAGCGAACCGGGCGGCAGGCCGCTGCCGGACGATGCCGTCGATGCCGTGCTGGCCGCCGAACTGGGCGATGCGCTCGTCACGCGCGCGGCCGATATCGATCCGCGTTACTTCACCGCGTACAACGAGCCGGCCGGCGTGCGGCCGCGTGCGCTGGTGCGTCCGCGCAGCGTCGACGACGTGTCGCGCACGCTCGCGTTATGCATGCGGCTCGGTCAGCCGGTCGTGCCGCAAGGCGGACTGACGGGGCTCGCGCGCGGCGCGGTCGCGCTGGGCGGCGAGGTCGTGCTGTCGATGGAGCGCTTCGCGGGCATCGAGGCGCTCGACGCGGCGGCCGGCACGATCACCGTGCGCGCGGGCACGCCGCTGCAGGCGGTGCAGGAAGCCGCGGGAGCGGCGGGCTTCACGTTCGGCGTCGATCTCGGCGCGCGCGGCTCGTGCCAGATCGGCGGCATGCTCGCGACCAACGCGGGCGGCACGCGCGCGATCCGCTACGGGATGATGCGCGAGCAGGTGCTCGGGCTCGAGGCCGTGCTCGCGGACGGCACGGTCGTGTCGTCGATGAACCGGATGCTGAAGAACAACGCGGGCTACGACCTGAAGCAGCTCTTCATCGGCAGCGAAGGGACGCTCGGCGTCGTCACGCGCGCGGTGCTGCGGCTGCATCCGTTGCTCGCGGCGCCGGCCACGGCGCTCTGCCGCGTGCGCGACTACGACGCGGTGGTCGCGCTGTGGAACCGCGTGCGCATGCTGCCGGAAGTCGTCAGCTTCGAGGCGATGTGGCCGGCGTTCTACGACTATGTCGCGCGCCATACGCCCGGCGTGTCTGCGCCATTTGTCGGCGATGGCGGTTTCGCGGTGTTGATCGAATGCGCGACGAGCGCGCCGGGCGGCGATGCGCACCGGGCGCTGGAAACGGAGCTGGCCGCCGGATTCGATGCTGCGCTCGTCGACGATGCGGTGCTCGCGACCTCCGAGCGGCAGGCGCGCGATTTGTGGACGCTGCGCGAAGGGCTTGCGATCGATGCGCTGCCCCATCTCGTCAACTTCGACGTGAGTCTGCCGACGGGCGAACTCGGCGCGTTCGCCGAACGCTGCGAGGCGGCGTTGCGGGCGCGCTGGCCGGCGCTCGCGTGCCTGTTCTTCGGCCATGTCGGCGACGGCAACGTGCACATCGGCGTGTCGCTGGCCGGGATGACCGACGCGGATGCCGATGCGCTCGATCGCTGCGTGTATGCGGTGGTGCGCGACATGGGCGGCTCGGTGTCGGCCGAGCACGGGATCGGCGTACTCAAACGTCCTTATCTGGCGCACACGCGCAGCGACGCGGAAATCGGGTTGATGCGGCGCCTGAAGGACGCGCTGGACCCGCGCGGCATCCTGAATCCCGGCAAGGTGCTTTGACGCGACCGACGCCCGTCGCCGACGGGAAACGGCCGGCGCGATGCATCAGCCGTCCACCCAGCGCAGCGCGCCGATCTTCAGGTGTTCGACGACGCTGCGCGCCCAGTCGAGCTCCGCATTGAGCAGCACGAGCGCATATTCGTTCTGCAGCAGGAACAGGCGCGGCACCTGGTCGGCCTGCGCGGTGGCGCGCAGCGCTTCGAGCCGCTCGCGCTCGGCGTCGAGCCGTGCGATGCGCAGCTCGAGCTGGCGACGCGCATCTTCCGCATCGAGCAGCGGCAGGAACGCGAGGCCGGCGCCGAACGCCGGAAATTCACGCGCGGGCTCCGCGAGCAGCGCATGCAGCCACGCCTGCCCCGCCGTGTGCCCGGCTTCCGTCAGCGCATACAGCGTGCGCTCCGGAAACGCGCCGTCGCGCTCGGTGTCGTGCACGACGATCAGCCCGTCGCGCAGCAGCCTGTCGATCGTCTGGTAGAGGCTCGTGCGCTGCCGCACGTTGACGACTTCGTCGTAGCCGCGGGCCTTCAGTTGCTGCAGCATCCCGTACGGATGCATCGGCGTTTCGGTGAGCGTCGCGAGGACGGCCAGCGCGAGCGGGGACGGGCGGCTCGTAGACATGAATAGTTAAAATATACCTAGTAATAATATAACTATTCTCGACCAGACTATCTTGTTTGACAAGGTTTTCAGCCGAGATGCGAGCGCTTCGCGGCCGGGGCGACGGTTTCCATCGTCGCAAGACCGTGCACGATGCCGCAATCCTCGACCGAGTGCTCGCCGACGCACTGGCGGCGCAATTCAGTCAGCTGGTCGCGCAGATGCGTGAGTTCCGCGAGGCGCGCATCGACGTGTCCGATGTGATCGTCGAGCAGCGAATTGATCGAATCGCAGCGGTCGGCCGGCGTGTCGGTGAGCCGCAGCAGCGCGCGGATTTCGTCGTGCGCCATGTCGAGCGCGCGGCAATTGCGGATGAAGCGCAGCCGTTCGACGTGCACGTCGGTGTAGTTGCGATAGTTCGAATCGGTGCGCTCCGCATCGGGCATCAGTCCCTCTTTCTCGTAGAAACGGATCGTCTCGGGCGTGCAGCGGGCTGCTTTGGCCAGTTCGCCGATCTTCATGTCGTGCTCCCGTGTAAGGGTTGACCTTGTAGTGGCTTCAGGGTGTTAACTCTACACCGTCAAGCCACAAAAGGAGGTTGTCATGACCGACGCCCAGCGTCCCCACGACCCACGACACCGTCATGCCGGCGGCGCCGATGCCTGCTGCGCCGATGCGCGCGACACGCAGACGGTGACCGTGGCCGATGCGGCGCCGGCGGCCGGCGAGCGCGCGCACGGCCATGATCATGACCACGATCACGACGAAGCTGGCGGCGATACGCATCGCCATGGCGCCGCGTGTTCGCCCGACCATGCCGACCACGACCACGACCACGACCACGACCACGACCACGACCACGACCACGACCACGCGGCCGGCGACTGCTGCGCGCCCGCCGCGCTGACGCTCGCGCCGCTGCCGGTCGCGCAGGCGACCGCGTCTGGCCACGTGCGCTCCGCGTTCCGGATCATGCAGATGGACTGTCCGACCGAGGAAACGCTGATCCGCAAGAAGCTCGGCGGCATGCAGCAGGTATCGGCGCTCGAATTCAACCTGATGCAGCGGATGCTGACCGTCGAGCACGTGGCCGGCGCGCAGCCGGCGATCGAAAGCGCGATCCGCACGCTCGGGATGACGCCGGAGGCCGCCACGACGGCCACGGCCGGCGGCCCGGCGGCGCGCGTCGCCGACGCGCCGGCCAAACCGTGGTGGCCGCTGGCGCTCGCCGGCGTCGCCGCGATCGCGTCCGAAGGCGCGACCTGGGCCGGGCTGCCTGTGTGGCTGTCGGCGGCGCTCGCGCTCGCCGCGGTGCTCGCGTGCGGGCTGACGACGTACAAGAAAGGCTGGATCGCGATCCGCAACGGCAACCTGAACATCAACGCGCTGATGAGCATCGCGGTGACGGGCGCGATGGCGATCGGCCAGTGGCCGGAAGCCGCGATGGTGATGGTGCTGTTCACGATCGCCGAGCTGATCGAGGCGAAGTCGCTCGACCGCGCGCGCAATGCGATCCAGGGGCTGATGCAGCTCGCGCCGGACACCGCGACCGTGCAGCAGGCCGACGGCGCGTGGCGCACGATCGAGGCCGCGCAGGTCGCGCTCGGCGCGGTCGTGCGCGTGAAGCCGGGCGAGCGGATCGGGCTGGACGGCGAAGTCGTCGCCGGCCGCTCGACGGTCAACCAGGCGCCGATCACCGGCGAGAGCCTGCCCGTCGAAAAGGCGAGCGGCGACGCCGTGTACGCGGGCACGATCAACGAATCGGGTTCGTTCGAATACCGCGTGACGGCCGTCGCGGCGAACTCGACGCTCGCGCGGATCATCCACGCGGTCGAGGAAGCGCAGGGCGCGAAGGCGCCGACGCAGCGCTTCGTCGACCAGTTCGCCCGCGTGTATACGCCGATCGTGTTCGCGGTCGCGCTGCTGGTCGCGGTGGTGCCGCCGCTCGCGATGGGCGGCGCGTGGCACGACTGGATCTACCGCGCGCTCGTGCTGCTCGTGATCGCGTGCCCGTGCGCGCTCGTGATCTCGACGCCCGTGACCATCGTGTCGGGGCTCGCGGCCGCGGCGCGGCGCGGGATTCTCGTGAAGGGCGGCGTCTATCTGGAAGAAGGGCGCAAGCTCGCGTGGCTCGCACTCGACAAGACCGGCACGATCACGCACGGCAAGCCGGTGCAGACCGACTTCGACGTGCATGCGGACGACGCCGATGCGGCGCGCGTGCGGCACCTCGGCGCGAGCCTCGCGGCGCGCTCCGATCACCCGGTGTCGCAGGCGATTGCCGGGGCGGCCCGCGACGCCGGCACGACGGCATTCGCCGACGTGCAGGACTTCGAAGCGATTGTCGGGCGCGGCGTGCGCGGCACGATCGACGGCACGCGTTACTGGCTCGGCAATCACCGGCTCGTCGAGGAGCTGCAGCGCTGCTCGGCGGCGCTCGAGGCGAAGCTCGACGCGCTGGAGCGGCAGGGCAAGAGCGTCGTCGTGCTGGTCGACGCAACGCGCGTGCTCGGCATCTTCGCGGTGGCCGACACGATCAAGGACACGAGCCGCGATGCGATCGCCGACCTGCATGCGCTCGGCATCCGCACCGCGATGCTGACGGGCGACAACCCGCATACCGCGCAGGCGATCGCGCGGCAGGCCGGCATCGACGATGCGCGCGGCAACCAGTTGCCGGAAGACAAGCTCGCGGCGGTCGACGAACTGTCGGCGGGCGGCGCGGGCGCGGTCGGGATGGTCGGCGACGGGATCAACGATGCGCCGGCGCTCGCGCGCGCCGACATCGGCTTCGCGATGGGCGCGATGGGCACCGACACCGCGATCGAGACGGCCGACGTCGCGCTGATGGACGACGACCTGCGCAAGATTCCCGCGTTCGTGCGGCTGTCGCGCGCGACGCACCGCGTGCTGGTGCAGAACATCGGTTTCGCGCTCGGCGTGAAGGTCGTGTTCCTCGGCCTCACGGTCGCGGGGCTCGGCACGATGTGGATGGCTGTCTTCGCCGACGCGGGCGCGAGCCTGATCGTCGTGGCCAACGGCTTGCGGCTGCTGTCGTCCTCCGGCGCGTTCGGTGGCGCCCAGGCCACGCGTTGAGGAGCGGGCGATGAGCTTTCTGAAACGGATTCTCGGCGGCCACGGCGGCGGCCATGGCAGCGGGCACGGCAATAGCGGGAACGGCGGCCACGGCGGCGGGCATCACGGCGGCCCGCGCCAGGGCGGGCACGGCTGCCGCGATCGCCACGGCTGGGGCCGGCAGGCGCCGGCCGACGCGGGCAACGGTGGTCAGGGCGGCAAGCTGGCGCCGAGCCAGCTCGCGTGCGCGGGCTGCGGCGCACTCTACGTGGCCGATGCACGCTTCTGCGCGCAGTGCGGCGCGGCGCAACGCGGCAAGGCCTGCAGCCGCTGCCACGCGGCGCTGGCGGCCGACGCGCGGTTCTGTCCCGGCTGCGGAACGCAGGCGGCTTGAAGCTATCCGCGTGTTCGTGCCGGCTGCGCATCAGCATAGGCCGGCACGCTTCGCTCGACGGCCGGCGCACCGGCATGCCCGATGCCGTCCCGGGCATGCTCGCACCGGCAATATCGTCGCGGTCCGTCCAGATACACGGCGCCGCGACACACCCGTCGCTCAGCGCAGCGGCAGGTGAATTTCGGTGCGCAGGTCGGCCGGCGCCGTATCCATCGGCGTATTGAGGTACAGCTCGAACGGCGGCGCGTCGGCGGCTTCGCGGCCCGAGTGACGCAGCCAGTCGCCGTAGAGCCACTGGTAGGCCGTCTTCAGGTCCGCATACGGCCCGGTATGCAGCAGCACCGCGTAGTCGCCGCCTGCGATCGTCGCACGCTCGACCGGCGGCGCGGGCGCGACGTCCGGCGCGCCGTCGGCCGGCATGATGCACGCTTTCGCGCGCAACTGCGCTTCGGGCGTCGTGTCCGGATCGTCGTAGAAAATCCCGATCATCTTCGCGCCCGGGCCGAACAGCCCGTTCTGCGCGGCCCACGCGCCGATCCGGCCGAACGCGTCGCCCACCTTCAGGTATGCGCCGGTATGCGTCACCGCGTAGCCGCGCAGTTCCGGCAGGCGCCGGATCTCGACCTCGTGCTTGAACATGTCTTCCTCTCCTCGCTGTAGTGGATAAATCGGCCGGTGGACGCCCGTGCGCCGGTGCTGCGCGGGCAGCACGCCGTACGCGTCGCGAAACGCCCGCGCGAACGCGTGCGTCGAACCGTAGCCCGCGCGCCGCGCGATCTCGCCGAGCGGCCGCGTGGTACAGACCAGATCCTCGGACGCCCGCACGATCCGCATCCGCCGCACCGTCAGCACGATCGATTCGCCGTACAGCGCGCGGTAGACGCGCTGCCAGTGATACGGCGACAGGCACGCGACTTCGGCGAGCCGGTTCAGATCGAGCGGGCCGTCGAGATGCGCGCCGATGTACGCATGGACGCGCGCCACGCTGGCCGCGTAGCGCGCCCATGCGGGCGGGTCGGGTTTCGTTTCGGCTGGGGGCATCGACGTGTCCGGGCTGGAACCGACGCCACGGTAGCACGGGCCGAATGGACAAATCTTGCGGAAATGCCGGACACCCGACGATCAGCCCCTTTTTGATTTCAACGAAATGGGGTCTTGCCCCTCCGGGATCTCGGACTAAAGTTAAAGACGGTGAAATCGGGTGAACGCGTCATTTTTCTCGGGTAAGTTGCTCGGACGGGGCAGCACGCATTTCGAATTACGCAGGTCGTTCGTCGATGTTCAATCGCCACACCACGTTTTCGGGAGAAGAAGAAATGGATGCTTCCAGCTTCATCACGTCGCTGCAGGCCACGCTAGGCGGATACCTGCCCAAGATCGCCGGCGCGATCGGCATCCTGGTGATCGGCTGGCTGATCGCCGTTGCGGTGCGGGCCGGCGCGCTCCGGCTGCTCAGTGCACTGAAGGTCGATCAGCGGATCACCGACAGCACGGGCCAGGGCGCGTGCGTCGAACGCATCATCGCCGGCGGCCTGTTCTGGCTCGTGCTGCTCGTCACCGCGGTGGGCATCTTCAACGTGCTCAACCTGTACGCGGTCTCCAAT
The DNA here is from genome assembly GCF_002223195.1 of Burkholderia sp. AU28863. NCBI lineage: Bacteria > Pseudomonadati > Pseudomonadota > Betaproteobacteria > Burkholderiales > Burkholderiaceae > Burkholderia > Burkholderia sp. AU28863. Next base: position 115,925 of record NZ_NKFE01000001.1, read on the forward strand.
CCGTTCTCGCTGCTCGTCACGCACATCGTCAACTACCTGCCGAACCTGATCGGCGGCGCGGCGCTGACGCTGATCGCGTGGCTGATCGCGTCGCTGCTGCGCAGCCTCGCGAACCGCGCGCTGAAGGCGAGCAAGGTCGACGCCACGCTGTCCGAAAGCGCCGGCATGCAGCCGATGAGCGGCTATCTCGGCGACGTGCTGTTCTGGCTCGTGATCCTGATGTTCCTGCCGGCGATCCTCGCGTCGTTCGCGCTGTCGGGCCTGCTCTCGCCGGTGCAGGGCATGGTCGACAAGCTGCTCGCGATCGTGCCGAACCTCTTCGCGGCCGCGGTGATCGGCTTCGTCGGCTGGGTCGTCGCGCGCGTGCTGCGCGGCCTCGTGACGAACCTGCTGGTCGCCGCCGGCGCCGATCGCCTCACGCAGGGCATCGACAGCCCGACGCCGGTGCGTGTGTCGAGCCTGGTCGGCACGATCGTCTACGTGTTCGTGTTCGTGCCGACGCTGATCTCCGCGCTCGACGCGCTGAAGATCGACGCGATCTCGATCCCCGCGACCAACATGCTGAACCAGTTCCTCGGCGCGGTGCCGGACATCGTCGCGGCGATCGTGATCGTGCTCGTCACGTTCTACTTCGCGCGCTTCGTCGCGTCGCTCGCGCAGAAGCTGCTGGAAGCCGCCGGCGTCGACGGGCTGCCGGCCGTGCTCGGCGTCGAGCGCGTGTTCTCGGGCATCCTGCAGCCGTCGGTGCTGGTCGCGCGGTTGATCGTGTTCTTCGCGATGCTGTTCGCGTCGGTCGAGGCCGCGAACCGGCTCGGCTTCACGCAGGTGCGCGACGTCGTCACGCTGTTCATCGAATTCGGCGGCCACGTGCTGATGGGCGGCGTGATCCTCGTGATCGGCGTGTGGCTCGCGGGCCTCGCGCGCCGCGTGATCGAGCAGGCCGACCGCGAGCACAGCGTGCTGTTCGCGCGCATCGCGCAATTCGCGATCCTCGGCCTCGTGTTCGCGATGGGGCTGCGCGCGATGGGCATCGCGAACGAAATCGTCCAGCTCGCGTTCGGCCTCGTGCTCGGCGCGATCGCGGTGGCCGTCGCGCTGTCGTTCGGCCTCGGCGGCCGGGAAGCGGCCGGCAAGCTGCTCGACCGCTGGTTCAACCAGCGCGGCGGCGGCCAGTAACGCCGGCCGGTACGGCCGCTCCGGCCCGCATCGCGCGGGCCGGAGCGGCGTGGCAACGCGCGCGGCCGGCGTCGCCGCGAGCGTTTCCGCAAGCGAAATGTCAGCCGCGATCTTTGCCGAATTTCGATAACACGTCGTTTAATGACTCTCTAGCATCGATTCTCAGTCGCGCGGGCCCGCAGGTCCGGCGCCTTTGAGGAGAGAGTCCGATGAAAGCAGAGTCGAATGGCCGGCCCGCCGCCGGCGTCAAGTCCTCCGGCCAGCCCGCGCTGCAGCAGACGCTCGGGACCTGGCAACTGTGGGGCATCGCGGTCGGCCTCGTGATTTCCGGCGAATACTTCGGCTGGAGCTACGGCTGGGCCAGCGCGGGCACGCTGGGTTTCGTGATCACCGCGCTGTTCGTCGCGGCGATGTACACCACCTTCATCTTCAGTTTCACCGAGCTGACGACGTCGATTCCGCACGCGGGCGGCCCGTTCGCGTATGCGCGCCGCGCGTTCGGCCCGACCGGCGGTTATCTGGCCGGCGCCGCGACGCTGGTCGAGTTCGTGTTCGCGCCGCCCGCGATCGCGCTCGCGATCGGCGCGTACCTGCACGTGCAGTTTCCGGGGCTCGAACCGAAACACGCGGCGATGGGCGCGTATCTCGTGTTCATGGCGCTGAACATCGTCGGCGTGCAGATCGCGGCGACCTTCGAGCTCGTCGTCACGCTGCTCGCGATCTTCGAGCTGCTGGTGTTCATGGGCGTCGTGTCGCCGGGCTTCACGTGGAGCAACTTCACGAAGGGCGGCTGGTCGGGCGCCGATCACTTCAGCATGGGCGCGTTCCACGGGATGTTCGCGGCGATTCCGTTCGCGATCTGGTTCTTCCTCGCGATCGAAGGTGTCGCGATGGCCGCCGAGGAAGCGAAGAACCCGAAGCGCTCGATTCCGATCGCGTACGTGGCCGGGATCCTGACCCTCGTCGCGCTCGCGATCGGCGTGATGGTGTTCGCCGGCGGCGCGGGCGACTGGACCAAGCTCGCGAACATCAACGATCCGCTGCCGCAGGCGATGAAGTACATCGTCGGCGCGAACAGCGGCTGGATGCACATGCTCGTGTGGCTCGGGCTGTTCGGGCTCGTCGCGTCGTTCCACGGGATCATCCTCGGCTATTCGCGCCAGATCTTCGCGCTGGCCCGCGAAGGCTACCTGCCCGAATGGCTCGGCAAGGTGCATCCGCGCTTCAAGACCCCGCATCGCGCGATTCTCGCGGGCGGCGTGGTCGGGATTGCCGCGATCTACAGCGACGAGCTGATCCAGTTCGGCGGCCAGACGCTCACCGCGAATATCGTGACGATGTCGGTATTCGGTGCGATCGTGATGTATATCGTCAGCATGGCGGCGCTGTTCAAGCTGCGTCGCTCGCAGCCGAACATGGCGCGGCCGTTCCGCGCGCCGCTGTACCCGATCTTCCCGGCCTTCGCGATCCTGGCGGCGCTCGTCTGCCTCGGTACGATGGTGGTTTTCAACGGGCTGGTCGCGCTGGTGTTCGTCGGCTTCCTCGCGGTCGGCTACGCGTACTTCCTCGCGACCCGTTCGCAGCGCGCGAGCGCGCCCGGCGACGCGCTGCTGGAGGAGTAAGCAGGGTGACGGCGGTGAACGAGAAAGGCCGTTCCTGACGGCATCCGGCGCGCCCCGTCGAACGGGCGCGCCGTCGGCTTTTGGCAAGGAGATTCGCACGATGTCCTATACGGAGACGATCGGTCCGCGCACGTACCGCTTCGCGGACCTGAAGACGCTGCTCGCGAAGGCGAGCCCGCTGCGTTCCGGCGACCAGCTCGCCGGCGTCGCGGCGGCGAGCGAGGAGGAGCGCGTCGCCGCGAAGATCGCGCTCGCGGGCGTGCCGCTGAAGGCGTTCCTGAACGAAGCGGTGATCCCGTATGAAGACGACGAGGTCACGCGCCTCATCATCGACGATCACGACGCGCACGCGTTCGCGGAGATCTCGCACCTCACCGTCGGCGATTTCCGCAACTGGCTGCTGTCGCCCGCGGCCGACGGCGCGGCGCTCGAACGGATCGCGCCCGGCCTCACGCCCGAGATGGTCGCGGCCGTGTCCAAGCTGATGCGCAACCAGGACCTGATCGCGGCCGCGCGCAAGCGCCGCGTGGTCACGCGCTTTCGCAACACGGTCGGGCTGGCCGGCCGGATGTCGGTGCGGCTGCAGCCGAACCACCCGACCGACGACGTGAAGGGCATCGCCGCGTCGATGCTCGACGGGCTGATGTACGGCTGCGGCGACGCGATGATCGGCATCAACCCGGCCACCGACAGCCTCGCGGCGATCGTGAAGCTGCTCGCGATGATCGACGGCTTCCGCGAGCGCTACGGCGTGCCGACGCAGTCGTGCGTGCTCACCCACGTGACCAACACGATCGCGGCGATCGAGAAGGGCGCGCCGGTCGATCTCGTGTTCCAGTCGATCGCGGGCACCGAGAAGGCGAACGCGAGCTTCGGGATCTCGCTCGCGCTGCTCGCCGAGGCGCGCGAGGCCGCGCTGGCGCTGAAGCGCGGCACGGTCGGCGACAACCTGATGTATTTCGAGACGGGCCAGGGCAGCGCGCTGTCGGCGAACGCGCACTTCGGCGTCGATCAGCAGACCTGCGAAGTACGCGCGTATGCGGTCGCGCGCAAGTTCGAGCCGTTTCTCGTGAACACGGTGGTCGGCTTCATCGGGCCCGAATACCTGTACGACGGCAAGCAGATCATCCGCGCAGGGCTCGAGGATCACTTCTGCGGCAAGCTGCTCGGCGTGCCGATGGGCTGCGACATCTGCTACACGAACCACGCGGAAGCCGACCAGGACGACATGGACACGCTGCTGACGCTGCTGGGGGCGGCCGGCATCAACTTCATCATGGGGATTCCGGGCGCGGACGACGTGATGCTCAACTATCAGAGCACGTCGTTCCACGACCAGCTCTACGTCCGCGAGGTGCTCGGCCTGCGCCGCGCGCCGGAATTCGAGGAATGGCTGGAGACGATGGAGATCGCCGACGCGCACGGCGCGCTGCGCGCGGCGTCGGCACGCGTGCCGCTGCTCGCGGGCGCGAACGACTGGATGGGGATTTCCGCATGAGCGACGCCGTCGAGAAGAATCCGTGGGGGCAGCTGAAGTCGTTCACGAACGCGCGGATCGCGCTCGGCCGCGCGGGCAACAGCCTGCCGACCGCGCCGCTGCTGGCCTTCAACCTGTCGCATGCGCAAGCGCGCGACGCGGTGCACCAGCCGCTCGACGCGGATGCGCTGCGGCGCGAGATCGAGGCGGCCGGCATGCTGCCGACGCTGCGTGTGCAGAGCGCCGCGCCCGACCGCGACCACTACCTGCGCCGGCCCGATCTCGGCCGCAAGCTGTCGGACGACAGCCGCGGGCTGCTGGCCGGTTACGGGGCGGCGCTCGACGACGCGCCCGATGTCGTGTTCGTGGTCGGCGACGGGCTGTCGGCGTTCGCGGCCGCGAAGCAGGCGCTGCCGCTGTTGCAGGCCGTGCGGCCGCGGCTCGACGCGGACGGCTGGCGGATCGGCCCGGTGGTGGTCGCGACGCAGGCGCGCGTCGCGCTCGGCGACGAGATCGGCGAGCTGCTGCGCGCGAAGGTGGTCGCGATGCTGATCGGCGAACGGCCGGGGCTCAGTTCGCCGGACAGCCTCGGCGTGTACCTGACGTGGGCGCCGAAGGTCGGCTGTCACGACGCGCTGCGCAACTGCATCTCGAACGTGCGGCCCGAAGGGCTGCCGCACGCGGCCGCCGCGCACAAGCTGCATTACCTGATGACGCACGCGCGCCGTCTCGGGCTGACGGGCGTCGGGCTGAAGGACGACAGCGACGCGCTGCTGCCGCCGGCGGAAGCGGAGCGGATCGGCGCGACTACGTGAACAGCCGTTCGCACAGGAAATCGACGAACACGCGCAGCTTCGGCGACAACTGCCGGCTCGACGGCCACACGATCGAGAATTGCCCCGGCGCGATCCGGTAGGCGTCGAGCACGGTGACGAGCGCGCCGTGTTCGAGCGCGTCGCGCGCGAGGAAGTCGGGCATGTAGCCGATGCCGAGCCCCGCGAGCACGGCGCCGCGCAGCGCTTCCATGTTGTTGCAGGTCATCGCGGTGCGCAGCGTGAGCGGCGTGCCGTCGTCGGCCGCGAGCGCCCAGTCTTGCAGCTTGCCGGTGGTCGGGAAGCAGTAGCGCACGCAGTCGTGCGCTTCGAGTTCGCGCGGCGTGCGCGGCGTGCCGGCCCGCGCGAGATACGCGGGCGTCGCGCACAGCACGAACGCGAACGGGCCGAGCCGCCGCGACATCAGGCTCGAATCGGACAGCGGGCCGCTGCGGATGACCGCGTCGAAGCCGCCTTCGACGACATCGACCATCCGGTCGTTGAAATCGAGATCGAGCTCGACGTCCGGATAGCGCTGCCGGAACTCGGGCAGCACCGGCAGCAGGAAGCGGTAGCCGATCACCGGCAGGCTCACGCGCAGCTTGCCGCGCGGGCGCTGCGCGGAGGCCGTCACGGTCGCCTCCGCGTCGCGGAAATCCTCCAGGATCCGCTGGCAGCGCTCGTAGAAATGCCGCCCCTCGTCGGTGAGCGTCACGCGCCGCGTCGTGCGGTTGAACAGGCGCACGCCGAGCGACTGCTCGAGTTTCGCGATCGTCTTGCCGACCGCCGACGCCGAGATGCCGAGCGTGCGGCCGGCCGCGACGAAGCTCAGCGCTTCGGCGGTGCGGACGAACGCGACGATGCCGGTGAGGTTTTCCATCGAATTGAACGGCGCGCGGGCGACGCACGCTGGCGGGGTAATTGCGGAATTTTAGTCCGTTATATGCGGAGCTTCGCGTGGTTTTTCGCGGATTGAATCCGATTTATCTTCTGTCGCTCTGATGGCGCATCCGCGCCGGCTTTTTCGAGGAGCGATGATGGATCACCCTGTTTCAGCCGTTTCTGCCCACGCGGCGCGCCGGCGCGCATGGGTGCTGGCCGCCGTCTGCATGGCCGCCGTCGCGCTGCCGCTGTCGTTTTCGGGCGGCGCGGTCGCGACGCCGGCGATCGGCCGCGACCTGCACGGCAGCCCGGTCGCGATGAACTGGATCACCAACGCGTTCATGCTCGCGTTCGGCAGCTTCCTGATGGCGTCGGGCGCGCTGGCCGACCAGTTCGGCCGCAAGCGCCTGTTCGCGATCGGCGTCGGCGGCTTCACGCTGATGTCGGTCGCGCTCGCGTTCGCGCCGTCGATACTCGCGGTCGATCTGCTGCGCGCCGCGCAAGGGCTCGCGGCGGCCGCGGCGCTCGCCGGCGGCACGGCCGCGCTCGCGCAGGAATTCGACGGCCCGGCGCGCACGCGTGCGTTCAGCCTGCTCGGCACGACGTTCGGGATCGGGCTCGCGTTCGGGCCCGTGCTCGCCGGTGGGCTGATCGGGCATTACGGCTGGCGTGCGATCTTCGTGACGAGCGCGGTGGCCGGCGTGCTGTCGCTCGCGTTCGGGCTGCCGCGCATGCACGAGTCGCGCGATCCGCACGCGACGGGGCTCGACTGGCCCGGCACGGCCGCGTTCACGGCCGCGCTGACGCTGTTCACGTTCGGTGTGATCGAGGCGCCCGCGCGCGGCTGGTCGAGCCCGCTCGTGATCGCGCTGCTGGCCGGCGCGGCGCTCGGCGCGTGCGCGTTCGTGACGATCGAGACGCGCGTCGCGCGGCCGATGCTCGACCTGTCGCTGTTTCGCATCGCGCGCTTCGTCGGCGTCCAGGTGCTGCCGGTGTCGACCTGTTGCTGCTACATCGTGCTGCTCGTCGTGCTGCCGCTGCGCTTCATCGGCATCGACGGCTTCAGCGAGATCGACGCCGGCTGGCTGATGCTCGCGATCTCCGCGCCGATGCTGGTCGTGCCGCTCGTCGCGGCGACGCTCACGCGCTGGCTGTCGGCCGGCGTGATTTCCGGGCTTGGGTTGCTGGTCGCCGCGGCGGGGCTCGTGTGGCTCGGCATCGCGTTGCGCGGCGGCGCGGGGCCGGCGGCGATCGCGCCGATGCTCGCGATCGGCGTCGGCGCCGGCATGCCGTGGGGGTTGATGGACGGGCTGTCGGTGAGCGTCGTGCCGAAGGAGCGCGCGGGGATGGCGACGGGCATTTTCAGCACGACGCGCGTGGCCGGCGAAGGGATTGCGCTCGCGATCGTCGGCGCGGTGCTGGCCGCGCTCGCGCAAACGGGGCTGGCGCGGGCGGTGGGGGCCGCCGGCACGCCGGACGCGACGCTGCGGGCCGCCGCGCGGCTCGCGACCGGCGATCTCGCGGGCGCGGCTGCCGCGTTGCCGGGCGTCGGCCGTGCGGCGTTGATCGCGAGCTACGCGCACGCGTTCGACCGGCTGTTGATCGCGCTGGCCGTCGTCACGGTGCTGTGCGCGGTGGTGGTGTTCGGGTTTCTCGGCGGGCGGGCGGCCGTCGACGAAGCGGGCGACGAGATGGACGGCCACGCGCAGGCCGATACGTCGGTGCGCAGCCGGAGCGAACCGGCGTGTGCGGAGATGCACGGGCGCTGAGGCGAACGGGCATGCGCAAGCCGATGCGTCGGCGGGCAGTCGGCGTGAACCGGCGTGTGTGGAGACGCACGGGCGTCGAGCATTGCATCGTGGCGCTCGGGTGCTTCGATGTTTGCGGTGCTCGGTGCTCGGTGCTTGGTGCTTGGGTACTTCGGTATTTCGGACGACGCAGCCTCCGTGCCGCGTGGTCCGCTCGTTAAAGCCTCACCCGCCGCGCGTCACGCCAGCACGAGCGGCGGCAGCCCCGCCTCCGCGCGCGCTTCTGCGCATTCCACATCGATCACCAAATAGCGCAACGCATCCGGCCACAGGTGGGTACGCGCTTGCGCATCCTCGTCCAGCGTCGCACGCCCCTGCACGTGCCAGGTCGTCTGACGCACGAAATCGACGAACAGCAGCGCGACGGCCGGATTCACGAGCAGGTTGCCGATCGTGTTGAGCAGGTTGTTGCCCGCGAAGTCGGGCAGCACCAGCGTGCGGCGGTCCGGGATATCGACGAGCGGCGCGAACGAGCCATCGGCGCGCGGCTGGCGGCCGCGGTACGAACAGTCGGCGTTGCCGGCTGCATCGGCGGTCGCGACGATCAGGAAAGCCTGTTCGCGGATGAATGCGATGGCGTCGTCGGTCAGCGGGCCGCGATCGTTCATGGTGTCGGTCGGCGCGTTCGCCGTGGCGTGTGGATCCGCGATTCGCACGCAAGCGACATGCCACGCGGCGCGGCGCGCGTTCGCGGGCAGCGCGGCGGCGCGCACTGTGGAAATTCCGAACACCGGCCCCATTGCTGCGCACTCGCGGTGTTCAGAATCGGTACACCGGCCGTGTTGCGGGCGTGAACACCGCACGGTGCGAACCCGCGCCGGCCGCGATCGACGTGCGCCCGCTCCCGCCCGTTCCGTTTGGCACGCATGTTGCATGAACGGGATCAGCGCATTCCAACCGGCGCTGTACTCACACAAGCACGATGAACAGGAGACATGTATGAACCCGTTTGACCTGAAACAACTGGGCCTCGACGTCGAATACCCGTACCGTCAGCAATACGACAACTACATCGGCGGCAAGTGGGTTCCTCCGGTGAAGGGCGAGTATTTCGAGAACGTGTCGCCGATCAACGGCCAGCCGTTCTGCCGCATCCCGCGCTCCGGCGCCGACGATATCGAGCTGGCGCTCGACGCCGCGCATGCCGCGCGCCGCAAGTGGGGCAAGACGTCCGTGGCCGAGCGCTCGAACCTGCTGCTCGCCGCCGCCGACCGGATGGAAAAGAACCTGAAGCTGCTGGCCGTGGCCGAGACGATCGACAACGGCAAGCCGCTGCGCGAGACGATGGCGGCCGACCTGCCGCTCGCGGTCGACCACTTCCGCTACTTCGCGGGCTGCATCCGTGCGCAGGAAGGCGGCATCTCCGAGATCGACGACAACACCGTCGCGTACCACTTCCACGAGCCGCTCGGCGTGGTCGGCCAGATCATCCCGTGGAACTTCCCGCTGCTGATGGCCGCGTGGAAGCTCGCACCGGCGCTCGCGGCCGGCTGCTGCGTGGTGATGAAGCCGGCCGAGCAGACGCCCGCGTCGGTGCTCGTGCTGATGGAGCTGATCGGCGACCTGTTCCCGGCCGGCACGATCAACATCGTGAACGGCTTCGGCAAGGAAGCGGGCGAAGCGCTCGCGACCAGCAAGCGGATCGCGAAGATCGCGTTCACGGGCTCGACGCCGGTCGGCAAGCACATCCTGCGCGCGGCGGCCGACAACCTGATTCCGTCGACGGTCGAACTGGGCGGCAAGAGCCCGAACATCTTCTTCGCCGACGTGCTCGACCAGGACGACGCGTACCTCGACAAGGCGCTCGAAGGGCTCGCGATGTTCGCGCTGAACCAGGGCGAGGTGTGCACGTGCCCGTCGCGGATCCTGATCCAGGAATCGATCTACGAACGCTTCATCGAGAAGGCCGTCGCGCGTGTCGAGCGCATCAAGTCCGGCCACCCGCTCGACCTGCAGACGATGATCGGCGCGCAGGCGTCGCAGCAGCAGCTCGACAAGATCCTGTCGTACATCGACATCGGCCGCGGCGAAGGCGCGCAATGCCTGACGGGCGGCGAGCGTACGGCGCCGGCCGCCGACCTCGGCACGGGCTACTACGTGAAGCCGACGATGCTGCTCGGCAACAACAAGATGCGCGTGTTCCAGGAAGAGATCTTCGGGCCGGTCGCGTCGGTGATGACGTTCAAGGACGAGCAGGAAGCGATCGAACTCGCGAACGACACGTTCTACGGGCTCGGCGCGGGCGTGTGGACGCGCAGCGGCACGCGCGCGTACCGGATGGGCCGCGAGATCGAGGCCGGCCGCGTGTGGACCAACTGCTACCACCTGTACCCCGCGCATGCGGCGTTCGGCGGTTACAAGCAGTCGGGGATCGGCCGCGAGACGCACAAGATGGCGCTGTCGAACTATCAGCAGACGAAGTGCCTGCTGGTCAGCTACCAGGCCGAGGCGCTCGGGTTCTTCTGATCGCCGAAGCCGGGGCGACGTGCCGGGGCCGGTTGGGCCCGGCACGTCGCCCGGTTCGATTTCCCTGTTCGACAGCCGGCGCCGGTCGCGCGTTCTTGCGCAGCAGGCGCCGGCAACGCTGCCGGCCGCCGCGCACGCGTGGCGGCACGGCGCGCCGATGCGTGCGACGCCCCCCTCAGCATGGCAGAACCGCCCCGATCCTTTCCGCGTCACCCGGTCTTCCATCCGGGCGAACTCGACGCGCAACACCGCTTCGGCGTCGCCGACGAAGCCGAGCGCATGAGCGACGTCGTGACGACCCGATTGAGCGTCGGTGTGCGGCAGTTCGTCGAATCGCAGCCGTTCATGTTCGTCGGCATGGCATCCGCCGCGGGTGCCTCGATGACCTGCGACATCGTGCAGAGCCGGCGCGACGCGAACGGTGATCTGCTGCCCGTGGTGCGCGTGATCGATACGAAGACGCTGCGGTTCGCGTTGCCGGCCGCGCCTGACGGCGGCGGCGGCGGCCGGATCGACGCGGCCGCCTGCGACGGCCGTGGCGTCGGATTGCTGTTCGTCGATGTCGTGCGCGGCCTGCGCTACCGGATCAACGGTCGCGCCACGCTGCGCGCCGATCTGCCGGAAGCGGACGCGGCGCCGTGGGCAGCGGGCAGCGCGATCGTCGAACTGGCGATCGCGCAGGCATACGGCAATTGCGGCACGCGGGTCGTGCGGCTGAAGCCGGCCCGGTAGCCGGTATCCGGGCGCGGGCGGCGGCGCGCATGCGCGCTCGCCGCGCGGATCGCACCGGCGGCGTGCGCGGCATGCCGCCTTCGGGTGCGCCCGCATGGCGCGCATCGGCCGGACAGCGTGCAATGGCGGCTTGCTCGCCGGGCCGTGCGGTTCGGCACGGGACTTGCGTGATACGCAGGGTTCCGCGCAGGTGAGGGAGGACACGATGAATCAACACGTGGCGTATACGGAAGAACCGACCGCCGAGGACACGCGGCGCAGCGCGCTGGGCGACGACGCGTTCGCCGGGCAGGCCGTCGTCAGCGTCGCGCACGATGCGGACGAGCAGGCGCGCAACCTGATCGGCTGGCGGCAAACCTACGACCAGCTCGCGGCCGGCCGCTTCGTCGGCACGCTGACCGAGCTGCCGCTCGATACGATGAAGCTGTTTCGCGAATCGACCAGCCACCTGCTGCGCCAGGCGTGCGAAGTGCGCGGCGACGCGTACTGGTTCGGCATCCCGCTCGTGTGCGACGGCTCGGCGCGCGTCGATGCATGCCGCATCGGCCCCGGCGCGCTCGCGTTCCGGCCCGGCAACGTCGAATTCGAACTCGTGACGCCCGCGCAGTTCTCGATCTACGGGGTCGTCGTGCGCGGCGACGTGCTGCGCCGCTACGCGGAGGAAGTCGAGCACCGCGCGCTCGACGAGCGGCTGTTCACGCAGCGCGTGATGCAGGTCGGCGACGCGCGGCTCGCGCGCCTGTGCGCGCTGCTCGGCCGCCGGCTCGACGGCGCGGTGGCGATGGCCGGCCCGCTGCCCGATGCGCAGCGCGACGACCTGCAGGCCGAAGTGCTGGCCGCGCTGTTCGATGCGTGCGCGCAACCGGCCGACGACGGCGGCGGCGCGGCGCCGTCGACGCGCCGCTGGATCGTCGACCAGGCGCGCGACTACGTGCTCGCGCACCGCACGCGGCCGGTCGGCGTGCCCGAGCTGTGCGAGCAGTTGCACGTGAGCCGGCGCACGCTGCAGTACTGCTTCCAGGACGTGCTCGGGATGGCGCCCGCGACCTACCTGCGCACGCTGCGGCTGAACGGCGCGCGGCGCGACCTGTGCGGGCGCGCGGCCGGCTCGGTGCAGGACGTCGCGGAGGCGTGGGGCTTCTGGCATCTGAGCCAGTTCGCGACCGATTACCGGCGCCTGTTCGGCAAGCGGCCGTCGGAGACGCTGCGCGATCGCGCGTGAGGGGCGCGGCGCGGTGAGCCGGGCGGCCGGAGCGGCGTTGGCGGTTCGACCGTTCCGCTTGCCGCCGCGCCGGCTTCGCTCGCGTGGCCGGTAAAAGCCTGGCGGGATCAGGCGGGTAGCCGAAGCGGCACCGGTGCCGGCGCGGCGTGCGGGCTGCCGCCGGTTCGATCGTCGCGCCTGCGCCGCGCCGCTTTGCTCAGATGATTGGCGCTGCCCCGTCGCGCGGGGCGGGCCACGCCAGCGCGTCCCAGTCGATTGCGCGGTACGCGGCTTCGACCGCCGCGAGATCGTTCGGCCGCTCGCTGCGATGCAGCCCGTGCAACGCGGCCGGCACGTCGAGCGTAACCGGCACGCAATGCGGATAGTCGCGCACGCGCAAGGCCGGCCCGATCGTCGTGAAGCATGCGATTGTCGGCACGTCGAAACCGTCGGCGAGGTGCACGGCCGCCGTGTCCGGCGCGAACAGCAGGCTCGCGCCCTTGACCCACGCGATGAAGCGCGCGGTGTCGGTCGCGTCGCGGCTCACATCCACGTAAGCGGGATGCGCGATCGGGCCGAACCCCACCACCGGCAGCCCGTAACGCCGCGCGAGCCGTTCCACGAACGCGACGCGCAGCGCGGGCGGCACGCTGCGCACCGCGGTGCTCGCATTCGGGCAGAACAGCACGTACGGCCGCTGCCACCCGGCCGGCAGCGCGGGCAGCGATAGCCGCGCAAGCCAGCGATTGCGCTTCGCGGCGGCCGGCACGGCGTCTGGATCGACGCCGAGCGCGTCGAGGAAGAAATCGATCATCGGCAGCCGCGCGAACGCGGGCCAGTACAGGTGATTGCCGACGTCGATGCAGTGCGCGTCGGCGGGCAGCGCGTCGGCGGGGCACGGCAATGCGCGTGACGGCGCGACCACGTCGGCCGCGAGCGCATACAGCGCATCGACGTAGCGCGGCGCGCGCGCCGGCCGGTACAGCGTGAAGCGGAGATCCGCATGGGTCGCACGCAGCGCGGCGACGGCCGTCAGCCCGATCACCGAATCGCCGAGCGCGACACCCATCCCGTTGATCACGTGCACGTGCCGCTTATCGCCGTGATCGAGCCGGAACGGCCGGTGCGCGGCGTGCAGCAGGCCGAGCGCCGGCGCCGCCGCCACGTAGCCTTCGGCGCGCACGTCGCCGTATTCGAGGTCGTACGGCGCGACGAGCGTGCCGTCGGGCGCGAGCAGCGTGCCGGGGCAGGCCAGCGCGTCGTCGTGCGACAGCGCGGCGACGGGCGGCGCGGCGACGGGCGGCGCGGCGACGGGCGGCGCGGCGACGGGCGGCGCGGCGTGCATGTTCACCATCGTCATGCGCCGCGCGCGCGGCGGCCCTGCTCGCGGATCTGCTCGAGCGTCGCGGCCGGCGTGCTGGCGTCTTGCGGGATGCGGATCTCGATCACCGCGGGCAGTCCGCAGGTCAGCGCGCGTTCGAGCGCGGGCGCGAAATCGGCGGTGCGCTCGACCGTCTCGCCATGCGCGCCGAACGCACGCGCATATGCGGCGAAATCCGGATTCGTGAGCCCCGTGCCGTGCACGCGGCCCGGGTAATTGCGCTCCTGATGCATGCGGATCGTGCCGAAATGGCCGTTGTTGACGACGATCGCGACGATGTTCAGCCCGTATTGCATCGCGGTCGCGAGCTCGTTGCCGGCCATCATGAAGCAGCCGTCGCCGGCGAGCGCGACGACGGCGCGCTGCGGATACAGCGATTTCGCGGCGAGCGCGGCCGGCAGCCCGTAGCCCATCGCGCCGCTCGTCGGCGCGAGCTGCGAGCGGAAATGCCGGTACGCGAAGTGGCGATGCAGCCAGATCGCATAGTTGCCCGCGCCGTTGGTCAGGATCGCGTCGTGCGGCAGGCGCTCGCGCAACTGCACCATCACGTCGCCGAGCTGCACGTCGCCGGGCATCGGCAGCGGCGCATGCCATTCGCGGTACGCGCGGTGCGCGTCGGCGGCCGCGCCGGCCCATGCAGGCCGCTCGGGCGGTTCGAGCGCGGCCAGCGGCGCGGCGATCTCGGGCATGCCCGACACGATCGGCAGGTCGGCGGCGTACACGCGGCCGAGCTCGTCCGCGCCCTGATGCACGTGGATCAGCGTCTGGCGCGTTTTCGGGATGTCGAGCAGCGTGTAGCCGCCCGTCGTCGCTTCGCCGAGGCGCGGCCCGATCACGAGCAGCAGGTCGGCGTCGCGGATGCGTTTCGCGAGCGCGGGGTTGATCCCGAGCCCGACGTCGCCCGCGTAGTTCGGGTGCGCGTTGTCGATCGTGTCCTGGAAGCGGAACGCGCATGCGACCGGCAATTGCCAGCGTTCGACGAAGGTGCGCAGGTTAGCGCACGCGTCCGGCGTCCAGCCGCTGCCGCCGACGATCGCGAACGGCCGCTCCGCGCGCGCGAGCCGCTCGCGCAGCTCGTCGAGCTGCGCGGCCGACGGCGCGGCCGCGATGCGTTTCGCGGCCGGCACGACGGGCTGCGGCGCGCATGCGTTGGACAGCACGTCCTCGGGCAACGCGAGCACGACCGGGCCGGGCCGGCCGGACGTCGCGACGTGGAACGCGTGGCTCAGGTATTCGGGGATACGGCGCGGGTCGTCGATCTGCGCGACCCATTTGGCCATCTGGCCGAACATCCGGCGGTAGTCGATTTCCTGGAACGCTTCGCGGTCGAGGTGTTCGCGTGCGCACTGGCCGACGAACAGGATCATCGGCGTCGAATCCTGGAACGCGGTGTGCACGCCGATCGACGCATGGGTCGCGCCGGGCCCGCGCGTGACGAACGCGATGCCGGGGCGGCCGGTCAGCTTGCCGACCGCTTCGGCCATGTTCGCGGCGGCCGCCTCGTGGCGGCAGACGACCGTCTGGATGCGGGCGGTGTCGTCCGCGAGCGCATCGAGCACGGCGAGGAAGCTCTCGCCCGGCACGCAGAACACGCGTTCCACGTGATTGGCGAGCAACGCATCGACGAGCAGTCGCGCACCGGTGGTGGCGCGCGGCTCGAGATCCTTGGAATGCGACATGGGCTGCCGTCTCCCTGGGTAGCGGGACGTACAGCTTACGCCGGTTGGCTGCGGGCCGGTGCGACGGCGGCTGAAAAGTGTCGGAACGCTGGGCGGTTCGGGGATTGCGTGCTGGCTTCGGTTGGCCATCCGGCCAGCTTGTGCATGCTTGTGCGAAGACGGAAAGTGAGCGCTATGGATGGCGGGCTGGCGCTTGTCTCGATCCGAAAAGAGGGCATCCCAAATAACAATAAAGTGGGGTGCCGTTCAATAGTAAAATTTCAGCGAACGAGTGGAGAAGGGGCGAGAGCCATGACGACCGAAACGATCGATCAAAAGACGCTGACGGAGCTGATCGAAGCCGGCGCGGTGCGTGCGGCCCGCGTGGTCGGTTGCGGCAACGGCTGGGCGCTGTCGGCCCGGTGCGGCGCGCACGAGCGCTTCCTGTCGGCCAAGCGCGGCGACGTGCGGGTGTTTCGCCGTTTTGAAACGCTGGTCGGCTTTCTGCGCGACATTGGCATCAACCGGTTCGATGTGGATGCGTCGGCATTCGACCCGGACGCGGCCGGGCGGGCGACCCGACCCGATCGTGCGGCGGCGTTGAAGGCGGCACACGAGGCGGTGGCTCACGATCGCTGGTTTCGCGAGCAGGTGCAGCAGGCGCTGGATGACCCGCGTGCGTCGATTCCGGACGCCGAAGTCAGCGCCGACTTCGCATCGCGCCGTGCGGCGTTGCGTGAGCGGCTTGCGGGCAAGCGCGGGGATGCTTCTTGACCCTCGCGTTGCACTGGAATCCGAAGGCGTACGAGGATCGCGCCGCGATCATGGAATACATCGCCGAGGACGACCCGCTGGTCGCGCTCGAACTCGACGAACTGCTGGAAGAAAGGGCGGCGGCGCTACCGGCCCATACCGAGTTGTATCGGCAAGGGCGGGTGGCCGGCACGCGCGAGCTGGTGATCGCGCCGAACTATGTGCTCGTCTATCGCCTCCGGCCGGCCGAGGGCATCGTGGAGATTCTCCGCGTGCTGCATGCGCGGCGGCAGTGGCCGTGATGTGCGTATTCATTGCCGGCGCGTCAGCCGAAGGAGTACCTGTTATGTACACACATGGATTTACATCTCGGCCCGCATCGGATAATGTACATACAATGTACATCCGATCGGAGATCGACATGCATACCACGAGGGTATTCAGGAACGGCAACTCGCAGGCCGTGCGTATTCCTGCGGACCTTGCCTATGAGCGCAGCGATATCGAACTGGAAATCGAGCGCGTCGGTGACGAAATCCGCATTCGGCCGATGCGGCGGCCTTTGACTCAGGTACTGGAGAAGTTCGCGAAATTCGGGCCGGACTTCATGACAGAAGGACGCGGCGACCAGGAGCAGGCCGAACGCGAGGGTTTGTGATGCCGCGCTTCATGCTCGACACCAACATGTGCATCTATCTGATGAAAAATCAGCCGGAGCAGGTCGCGAGACGATTTGCGCAGTGCTACACGGGCGACGTCGTCATGTCGGCGATCACCTATGCGGAACTCGAGTACGGCGTGACCGCATGTGCGAGCCCCACCCGGGAGCGCCGCAATCTCGCCGCATTGATCGAGGACATTCCCGTCGCGCCTTTCGACGCCCCGGCAGCGCAAGCGTATGGTCCGATCCGGGAGGCGACTCGCGAGCGGAAGAAGGATCACCTCGACAAATTGATCGCCGCGCATGCGGTGTCGCTCGATGTCGTCCTCGTCACCAACAACGAGCGGGATTTCGTCAGCTATCCGGGGTTGCGACTGGAGAACTGGCTGAACGACTAGCGTCGGGCGCCATGCCCGGCGGCAATGCGGGGTATCGATCCACCCCGCGCCACCGCCGGGCCGGACATCAGCACTCGACGATATTCACCGCCAGCCCGCCGCGCGACGTTTCCTTGTACTTGGTCTTCATGTCGGCGCCCGTCTCGCGCATGGTCTTGATCACGGAGTCGAGCGACACGTAGTGCGAGCCGTCGCCGCGCAGCGCCATGCGCGCCGCGTTGACGGCCTTCACCGACGCCATCGCGTTGCGCTCGATGCACGGGATCTGCACCATCCCGCCGACCGGGTCGCAGGTCAGGCCGAGGTTGTGTTCCATCCCGATCTCGGCCGCGTTCTCGACCTGCTGCGGCGTGCCGCCGAGCACGGCCGCGAGCGCGCCGGCCGCCATCGAGCAGGCCACGCCCACTTCACCCTGGCAGCCTACTTCCGCGCCCGAGATCGATGCGTTGAGCTTGTAAAGGATGCCGATCGCGGCGGCCGTCAGCAGGAAGTCGATCACGCCCTGTTCGTTCGCGCCGGGCGTGAAGCGTGTGTAGTAGTGCAGCACGGCCGGGATGATGCCGGCCGCGCCGTTGGTCGGCGCGGTGACGACGCGGCCGCCGGCCGCGTTTTCCTCGTTGACCGCGATCGCGTACAGGTTGATCCAGTCGATCATCGACAGCGGGTCCTGCAGCGCGCGCTCCGGGCTGCCCGTCAGCGTGCGGTACAGCTGCGGCGCGCGGCGCTTGACCTGGAACGGGCCGGGCAGGTTGCCGTCGGCGTCGGGATTGCCGATCCCGCAGCCGCGCGACACGCACGACTGCATCACG
The DNA here is from genome assembly GCF_002223195.1 of Burkholderia sp. AU28863. Taxonomy (NCBI): domain Bacteria; kingdom Pseudomonadati; phylum Pseudomonadota; class Betaproteobacteria; order Burkholderiales; family Burkholderiaceae; genus Burkholderia; species Burkholderia sp. AU28863. The sequence goes on from NZ_NKFE01000001.1 coordinate 133,761, forward strand.
GCCCAGATCTTCAGCAGCCCGTCGCGCGTTTCTTCGTCGGTGTGCCACGCGCGCTCGTTTTCCCACATCAGCTGCGCGATCGACTTGCCGGTCGACGCGGTCAGCGCGAGCAACTCCGCGCCGGTGCGGAACGGGTGCGTCATCTGCTCGGCCGCGCTCAGCACCTTGGTGTTCGGGGCGCCGGCCGTCACGACGAAGCCGCCGCCGACCGACAGGTAGGTGCGCTCGACCAGCACCGCGCCGTTCGCGTCGCTCGCGCGCAGCTTCATCGCGTTCGGGTGTTCGGGCAGCGCCTGGCGGTAAAACGCGATGTTCTCCTTCAGCACGAACGGCACCGGATGCGTGCCGAGCAGCGCGAGTTGCTTCGTCTTGCGGACATCGTCGAGCCGCGCGTCGATCGTGTCGGGATCGACGGTGTCGGGCGCGTCGCCGAGCAGGCCGAGCATCACGCCGCGGTCGGTGCCGTGGCCCTTGCCGGTGGCGCCCAGCGAGCCGTACAGCTCGACCTTCACGTGGGCCGTCGCGTCGAGCAGCCCGTCGCGCTCGAGGCCCTGGACGAACATCAGCGCCGCGCGCATCGGTCCCACCGTGTGCGAACTGGACGGACCGATGCCGATCTTGAAGAGGTCAAACACGCTGACTGCCATTTCGATACCTGCCTTGCTGTAAGAATGGTGCTAGCGCGCCTGCAATGGCAGGCACGCGGCGAGCCATGCGGGCGGCGTTGGGGAAAGCTGCTGCGCGACGCGGGCGTAGCGCCCGTCGAGCCGCGCGGCCAGATGAAAGAGTTCGGTGGCGTTTTTCGGGTCCCACTGCCCCGTGTAGCCCGGCAAGCCGGCCTCGCGGCGCTTCGCGTCGAACGGCACCGGCGAATTCACGAATTCCTCGTGGGTTTTCTCGCCGAGCGCGTACGGCACGAGCCAGTCGAGCGCGGCCGCGAGCGTCGCGCCGTTCGCGCCGCGCTCGCGCAGCCAGTTGCGGTTGAAGCGGCGCGCGGCGAGTGCGGCCGTCACCAGCGGCTGCAGATCGTAGACCGCGTAATGCAGCGCGTCGCGTTCCTCGAAATCCCAGGTCTTGCCGTCCGGGCCGATGTTGTCGGCGAGATGCTCGACGAACAGCCGCTGCGCGGCGTTCATCATCTTGCGGTCGCCGAGCGTGAACGCGGACAGCGCGATCAGCTTGATCCGGTGGCTCTGCCAGTTGTTGCGCCAGGTGCCGGTGAGCGGGCGCTTCTGCGCGTCGACCTGCGCGACATAGCCGGCGCCGAGCTTCGCGATGAACGCTGCCGTCGCGTTGCGCGTCTTCACCGGCAGCGCGCTCGCGGTCATGTCGTACGCGACGATCAGGCTGTCGAAGCGCGTCTCGTCGATCGGGTTGAAGCTCGGCTGGTAGGTCGAGACCCACGCGGACAGGAAGCGGTCGACGAGTAGCAGGTAGCGCGGCGCGTTCGTCACGCGCCACGCGAGCGCCGCATCGCGCATCAGGTCCATGTCCTTGAGCGCGGCTTCGCTCTGGTCGTAGATGCCTTCATGCGGCAGCGTGCCCTCGGTGTGCACGCGCGCCATCGCCTTCGGCTGCTCGCCGATACGCGCGTCGACGCTGCGAATCAGCGCCTGCACGCCTGGCTCGGCGTGCGTCGTCTCGCTCGACTGCAGCGCCGGCGCCGCGCAGAAATTCATCGCCGCGCGCGCACTGCCGGACATGCCGAGGCCGGCAGCGGCCAGCGACAGCGCGGCGACGAGCATCGGCACGTAGCGGCCTGCGCGCGGGCGCGGCCGCCGCGCCGCTGCACCTTGGCCCGGAAACATCGGACGCACCATGCGGAACTCCTTCATTGGCTGGATCGCGTGTGATGTTAGCCGGATTGGCGGGCGAGCGTGAAACGGTTGGCCGGGCGGCGAACGTAAAAACCGCACGCAACCGGCGGCTGCGTGCGGTGGGGGCACGGTCGGACGCTCCGGTGCGGGACGGGCGTTATGCGTAATCCGACATCGGCACGCACGAGCAGAACAGGTTGCGGTCGCCGTACGCGTTGTCCGCGCGGCCGACCGGCGGCCAGTACTTGTTCGTGCCGAGCGACGCGACCGGGTACGCGGCCTGCTCGCGCGAGTATGCGTGCGGCCATTCGTTCGCGGTGACGACGGCCGCCGTGTGCGGCGCGTGACGCAGCGGGTTGTCCTCGCGATCGGCCCGGCCTTCCTCGACCGCGCGGATTTCCTCGCGGATCGCGATCATCGCGGCGATGAAGCGGTCGAGTTCTTCCTGCGATTCCGATTCGGTCGGCTCGACCATCAGCGTGCCCGGCACCGGGAAGCTCATCGTCGGCGCGTGGAAGCCGTAGTCCATCAAGCGTTTCGCGACGTCGTCGACGCTGATGCCGCTCGTTTCCTTGATCGGACGCAGATCGAGAATGCACTCGTGCGCGACCAGCCCGCCCGGGCCCGAATACAGCACCGGATAGTGCGGCGCGAGGCGCTTCGCGATGTAGTTCGCGTTGAGGATCGCGGTTTCGGTCGCGGCGGTCAGGTTCTTCGCGCCCATCATCGCGATGTACATCCACGAGATCGGCAGGATCGACGCCGAGCCGTACGGCGCGGCCGACACCGCGCCGATGCCGTCTTCCGCCCGCGCGTAGCCGGTCGAGCGCTGGTTCGGCAGGAACTTCGCGAGGTGCGCGCCGACCGCGACCGGGCCGACACCCGGGCCGCCGCCGCCGTGCGGGATGCAGAAGGTCTTGTGCAGGTTCAGGTGCGACACGTCGCCGCCGAACTGGCCCGGCGCGGTCAGGCCGACCATCGCGTTCATGTTCGCGCCGTCGACGTACACCTGGCCGCCGTGCGCGTGGACGATCTCGCAGATCTCGCGGACGTTCTGCTCGAACACGCCATGCGTCGACGGATACGTGATCATGATCGCCGCGAGGTTCGCCGAATGCTGCTCGGCCTTCGCCTTCAGGTCGGCGATGTCGACGTTGCCCTGCGCGTCGCAGGCGACGACCACGACCTTCATGCCGGCCATGTGCGCGGACGCCGGGTTCGTGCCGTGCGCGGATGCGGGAATCAGGCACACGTCGCGATGGCCTTCGCCGCGCGATGCGTGGTACGCGTGAATGATCAACAGGCCCGCGTACTCGCCCTGCGAGCCCGCGTTCGGCTGCAGCGACACGGCCGCGTAGCCGGTGGCCGCGACGAGCATCTGTTCGAGCTGGTCGATCATTTCGCGGTAGCCGACGGTCTGCTCGGCCGGCGCGAACGGGTGGATGCCGCCGAACTCGGGCCACGTGACCGGCAGCATTTCCGACGTCGCGTTCAGCTTCATCGTGCACGAGCCGAGCGGGATCATCGAACGGTCGAGCGCGAGATCCTTGTCCGACAGGCTGCGCAGGTAGCGCAGCATTTCGGTTTCGGAATGGTGGCGGTTGAACACGGGGTGCGTCAGGTACGCGCTCGTGCGCTCGAGGCCGGCCGGCAGCGCGGCGACGCCGGCGAGGCCCGCGTCCAGCGCATCGACGGCCGGCGCGGTGCCGCCCGCGGCCTGCGCGAACACGTCGAGGAGATCGGCGAGGTCGTCGCGCGTCGTCGTTTCGTCGACCGATACGCCGACTTGCGTGTCGCTCACGCGGCGCAGGTTGATGCGCTTCGCCTTCGCGAATGCGTGAATCTGCGCGGTACGCGCGCCGGTATCGATCGTCAGCGTGTCGAAGAACGTGTCGTTGACGGTCGCGAAGCCGAGCTGCTTCACGCCGGCGGCGAACAGCGCCGCGATGCGGTTCACGCGCAGTGCGATCGTCTTCAGGCCGTGCGGGCCGTGGTAAACCGCGTACATGCTGGCCATGATCGCGAGCAGCGCCTGCGCGGTACACACGTTCGACGTCGCCTTCTCGCGGCGGATGTGCTGTTCGCGCGTCTGCAGCGCGAGACGCAGCGCGGGCTTGCCTTGCGCATCGACGGTCACGCCGACGAGGCGGCCCGGCATCTGGCGCTTGAATTCGTCGCGCACGGCCAGGTAAGCGGCGTGCGGGCCGCCGAAGCCCATCGGTACGCCAAAGCGCTGCGTGTTGCCGATCGCGACGTCCGCGCCCCATTCGCCGGGCGGCGTCAGCACGGTCAGCGCGAGCAGGTCGGCCGCGACGACCACGTGGCCGCCGGCCGCGTGGATCGCTTCGGTGAGCGCGCGGTAGTCGCGCACGTCGCCGTTCACGCCCGGGTACTGCAGCAGCACGCCGAATGCGTTCGCCTGTGCGGCGTCGGCGGCCGGGCCCGTCTTCACGTCGATGCCGATCGGCAGCGCGCGCGTACGGATCACTTCAAGGGTTTGCGGCAGCACGTCGTCGGCCACGTAGAACACGTTCGACTTCGGCTTGCCGGTGCGCTGCAGCAGCGTCATCGCTTCGGCCGCGGCGGTGGCTTCGTCGAGCAGCGATGCGTTCGAGATCGCGAGACCCGTCAGGTCGGCGACCATCTGCTGGAAGTTCAGGAGCGCCTCGAGGCGGCCCTGGGAAATTTCGGGCTGGTACGGCGTGTAGGCCGTGTACCACGCCGGGTTTTCGAGCACGTTGCGCAGGATCACGGCCGGCGTATGCGTGTCGTGATAGCCCTGGCCGATATACGAGCGGAACACCTGGTTCTTGTCCGCGAGCGCACGCAGCGCGGCGAGTGCTTCGGCCTCGCTCTTCGGCTGCGCGAACGGGCCGAGCGGCAGCGTTTCGGCGCGGCGGATCGAGGCCGGGATCACGGCGTCGATCAGCGCGGCGCGCGACGCGAAGCCGAGCGTGTCGAGCATGGCCTGCTGGCTGGCGGCGTCGGGGCCGATGTGGCGTTCTGCGAACGCGTCGTGCGTTTCGAGCGCGGCGAGCGAGAGGGGCGTGCGGTTCATCAGGCGGTCCGGGTGTTCGAGCTTCATGGCGTGACTCTGGTCCCGCGCGGGCCGGCTGCCCGGCCGCGCGCGGTTCGGGTAAGGAAAATTAGTCGATCAGCTTGCTGTACGCGTCGGCGTCGATCAGCTTGTCGGTCGACGCGCCGGCCGCGAGCTTGATCTTGAACAGCCACACGCCGTATGCGTCGCCGTTCACTTCTTCCGGCGCATCGGTGGCGGCTTCGTTGACGGCGACGATCTCGCCGGACACCGGCGAGTAGATATCGGATGCCGCCTTCACCGATTCGACGACGCCGACGGCGTCGCCCGCGGTCACCGACTTGCCGACTTCGGGCAGCTCGAGGAAGACGATGTCGCCGAGCGTGCTCTGCGCGTGATCGGTGATGCCGACCGTCAGCGTGCCGTCCGCCTCGGTGCGGATCCACTCGTGTTCGTCGGTGTACTTCAGATCGGCCGGGACGTTGCTCATCGGATGCTCCTGGATAAAAGGGTGTGTTCGTTTTGCTGGCGCGCCGCCATGGTGCGCCGGATGGGGTTGCGCCGGGCGCCATCTCCCGGCAGGCCGGGAGGCGGCGCCGGCCGCCTCCCGGTCGTTACGCAGCGAGGACCTTGCCGTTGCGCACGAACGGCAGTTTTACCACGCGCGCGGGAAGATTCTTGTCTCGAATTTGCACCTGGACGGTGTCGCCGATCTGGACGGCCGTCGGCACGCGCGCGAACGCGATCGATTCCTGCATCGACGGCGAGAACGTGCCGCTCGTGATCTCGCCTTCGCCGTGCGGCGTGACGACCTTCTGGTGCGCGCGCAGCACGCCGCCCGCCTTGCCGTTCTCCTTCTGCAGGATCAGGCCGACGAACGCGGCGCGCGTGCCGTTGGCTTCCAGCGCGGCGCGGCCGACGAAGTCGCGCGGCGCGGTGAGGTCGACCGTCCACGCGAGGCCCGCGTCGAGCGGGGAGACGGTGTCGTCCATGTCCTGGCCGTACAGGTTCATGCCCGCCTCGAGACGCAGCGTGTCGCGCGCGCCGAGCCCGCACGGACGCACGCCGTTTTGCCGCAGCGCATCCCACAGCGCGACGACGTGCACGGCCGGGACGATCACTTCGAAGCCGTCTTCGCCGGTGTAGCCGGTGCGTGCAACGGTGAGATCGCCGAACGGCGTGCCGGCGACCTGCGCGGCGTTGAACGGCTTGAGCTCGCTGGTGGCGGCGCGCGCGGCGGGCACCGTCGCCCAGACCTTTTCCCGGGCGTTCGGACCCTGGACGGCGACGATCGCGAAATCGCGGCGCGGCGCGATCGTCAGGCCGTAGCCGCCTTGCTCGTTCAGCTGGTTGAACCACGCGATGTCTTTCTCGGCGGTGCCGGCGTTGACGACCACGCGGAAGAATTCTTCGGTGAAGTAGTAGACGATCAGATCGTCGATGACGCCGCCCTGCGGGTTGAGCAGGCACGAGTAGAGCGCCTTGCCGGGCGTCTTGAGCTTGCCGACGTGGTTCGCGATCGCATGCTCGAAGAACGCGCGCACGCGGCTGCCGGTGAAATCGACGACGCACATGTGCGATACGTCGAACATGCCGGCGTCGGTGCGCACGGCAGCGTGTTCTTCGATCTGCGAGCCGTAGTTGACGGGCATGTCCCAGCCGCCGAAGTCGACCATGCGGGCATTGAGCGCGCGGTGCGCGGCGTTGAGCGGGGTGTGATTCAGTGCAGTCATCGAGGCCTCAGGCAAGGCGCTTGCGCGCGGATCAGAACGGCCATGTGCCGACCGCCGCGGCCGATGGCCTCGAGCGATCCGTTACATGCCCCTCTGTCCTCGATACCTGAGAGATTGCGCTGCGGGCAAAGCCCGGCGAACGCGCGCCCCTTCGGTGGGCAGCTTGCCCGCGCAGCCAATGCGCTGCGGGCTACTGCCGCTCTCCAGAGTGCGGGGAGCGTCGTGCGCGCAGTGCGCGGACGCGATTCCCCGACGCGGTCGGTCCTTTTGCCTGAGAGTTTGCGGGTGTGCCCCTTCGGCGGCGCAACCGGTGTCGGAACGACCCGGTCACACGCTCTCCCGACGCGTGCGGGCGACTGTACGCGAGCGGGTCGGCATTGTCAATTTGAGCAAAAGAATGTCGCTTCGCGACAAGCGGCGGCGGCCGGCGCCGCCGCTTCATCCGCCCCGGCAGGCGCCGGGCGCGTTACTCGCCGATCGCGCGCGCGGCCGTGTCGAGTTCCTGGTTCAGCACCCGCTGCTCGTCGCCGGACAGGCCGCCGTTGTGCTGGGCCGACATGTCGTTCGCTTCCTGGCGGATCACGTCGAGGCGGTGGTGAAGCTGCGCGCCGTACGGCGGCGGGTAGTAGCCGCCGTTCACGCGCGCGTCGATGCGGCGATGCAGATTGTCGATCCGGCCCTGGACCTCCTGCATGCGGTCGTTCGCGACGACCTGCGGATTCGGTCGCGGTGGCGGAGGCGCCTGCCGGGCCGGTCGCTGCGGCTGCACGATACACGCCGCGAGCGAGGAAACCAGGGCGCAGCATGCCGCTGCGCGAATCAACCGTTGCATCACATTCTCCTGACGGATAAGTGTCGAATCGACTTTTTGAGAAACGCGTCAGACCGGACGACCCCTGACTTTCGTTCCCGCACCATTTGTAACGGAATGTTGGGGGCTGGGCTGGGCTGGGCTGGGCTGGGCTGGGCTGGGCTGGGCTGGGCTGGGCTGGGCTGGGCTGGGCCGGGCCGGCCGGCGGTCGGTGTGGCGGCAGACCCGGCGCCGCCGCCGACGCGGGGCGGCGTGGCGCGGTGGGCGGCCGGGCCGACACCGACCCGGCCGGCGGCCATCAGACGGTACGGCGCACGAACGGCACCCGGCGGCCGTCGTGTTCGCTCTGCGCGGCGAGCTCGATGATCGTCATCACGTCGACCGCGTCCTGCGCGGTGACGGGGAACGGCGCGCCGTCGCGGATCGACGCGGCGAGCGCGCGGTAGAACTCCGCGTACTGGCCGTCGAGCGTCGGTACCGGACGTTCGACTTCAAGGTCGCCGTCGAGCACGCGCAGCAGGCCGGGCGGGTTGCCGCCGCCGAATTCGACGTCGTCCGCGGTGAGGCCGGCCTTGAGCTGGTCTTCCTGCGTGTCGAGCCCGAACTTCTGATAGCTGCCGCGCGTGCCGTGCAGCGTGAACCGCGCGGGCTCGATCGCCGACAGCGCGCTTGCATGCAGCGCGACGTCCTTGTCCGGATAGCCGAGCAGCAGGTGCACGAAATCGGGCGCCGTGCCGTTGTCGCGGCGCGTCTTGACGGTGGCGCTCACCGTGTCCGGTGTGCCGAACAGCGCGAGCGCCTGGTCGATCAGGTGCGGGCCGAGGTCGAGCAGCAGGCCGCCGCCGCGGGCCGGCTCCTCGCGCCAGCGCGTGCGCGGCGTCGGCCGGAAGCGGTCGAAGTGCGACGCGAAGTAGGTGACGCGGCCCAACTCGCCCGATTCGACGACGCGGCGCACGGTGAGGAAATCGCCGTCCCAGCGGCGGTTGTGGAACGGCGCGAACAGCCGGCTGCGCGCGTTCGCGAGCCGCGCGAGCGCGAGCGCCTCGTCGGCGGTGAGCGTGACCGGCTTGTCGACGACCACGTGGCGGCCCGCTTCGAGCACCTGGCGTGCGAGCGTGAAGTGCGTGTCGTTCGGCGTGGCGATCACCACGCACTCGATATCGTCGAGGCCGAGCAGCGTGTCGAGATCGGGGACGATGCGCGCGCCCGGATAAGCGGCGTGCGCGCGATCGGACTGACCCGTCGCGATCGCGGCGACTTCAGTGCGGCCGCTCGTGGCGATCACGGGCGCGTGGAACGTCGCGCCGGCGAAACCGAAACCCATCAAACCAATCCTGAGCAATGACGACATGGCAATTCCTGGCTGCGAAGGAAACTAAAGGATGGCGCGCCGGAGCGGCGCGAAGACGACCGGCTATTTTGGCATGGCGCCGCGGCTTGCACAGACGCGTCGGGCGAAACGCGCGAGGCGATGCGGCAACTGCGCAAGGGGTGCGGGCGTTTGCGCGGGACCGGGCGCCATGCGCGCGACTATCCGGCTTTCAGCTTTCGGCTTTCGGCCCTCGGCTCCGCTCGCGGCTTTCTGCGCCGCGCGCCGCGCGGCAAGCCGCGGCGGCCGAATCGCCGGCCGCCAGCACGCTCAGCGGCGGGCCGCCGCCGGCGACGCCGTCGCGCGGGCCGGCCGCCTCGGGCAGCCGCGGCGTGACGCGGCGCACGTAGCGCCCCTGCGCGAACAGCAGCGGGCCGAGGGCGGCGATGGCGAACGGGTATCCCATGAGGTCGATCCGGTGACGGTTCAGGCGAATTGAAGCGGGCCGGCGCGGGTGGTGCCGGGGGAGTGCGTATTGTGTCCGATCGCCGCGCGGACGGGGCCAGATTGGCCGAGCGGACAGGCACGACCCCGCCGAACGGACAGGGGGCGCCCGCCCGGCAAGCCTGCGCGCGCCCGTCCGGCCGCGCGCCCGAAACACGCGCCGCCGACGTGTTAACATGCGCGTCCTGCCCGCGTGTCCGCCTGCTTCGCCAGCCTGTCGCGTACGGCATCCTCCCGGCATTCCGCCGTCAACCAGCAACACCATCCGCCATCATGTCCGCAGGCCTCAATCCCGCTCAGAATGAAGCGGTGCGCTACCTCGACGGTCCCTGTCTCGTGCTCGCCGGCGCGGGCAGCGGCAAGACTCGCGTGATCACGCAGAAGATCGCGCACCTGATCGAAGCGAAAGGCTTCGAGCCGCGCCATATCGCCGCCGTCACGTTCACGAACAAGGCGGCCGCCGAAATGCGCGAGCGCGTGTCGAAGCTGCTGGAAGGCAAGACGCTCACCACGCCCGGCAAGGAAGGCCGCAAGGTGCCCGTCAACCAGCTCACCGTCTGCACGTTCCACTCGCTGGGCGTGCAGATCCTGCGCCAGGAGGCCGAGCACGTCGGCCTGAAGCCGCAGTTCTCGATCATGGATTCGGACGACTGCTTCGGGATGATCCAGGAGCAGCTCGGCACGACCGACAAGGGGCTGATCCGCAAGATCCAGAGCATCATCTCGCTGTGGAAGAACGGCCTGATCATGCCCGACGAGGCGATGGCGATCGCGGCCAACGAGGACGAGCACCAGGCCGCGCTGGTCTACCGCAACTACGTGGCGACGCTGCATGCGTACCAGGCGGTCGACTTCGACGACCTGATCCGCCTGCCCGCCGAGCTGTTCGCGAAGAACGAGCAGGTGCGCGACCGCTGGCAGAACAAGCTGCGCTACCTGCTGATCGACGAGTACCAGGACACCAATGCGTGCCAGTACGAGTTGCTGAAGCAGCTCGCGGGCCCGCGCGCCGCGTTCACGGCGGTCGGCGACGACGATCAGGCGATCTACGGCTGGCGCGGCGCGACGCTCGAGAACCTCGCGCAGCTGGGCAAGGATTTCCCGAAACTGCACGTGATCAAGCTCGAGCAGAACTACCGGTCGACGGTGCGGATCCTGACCGCCGCGAACAACGTGATCGCGAACAACCCGAAGCTGTTCGAGAAGAAGCTGTGGTCCGAGCACGGGATGGGCGACTCGATCACCGTCACGGCGTGCAACGACGAGGAGCACGAGGCCGAATCGGTCGTGTTCCGGCTGTCCGCGCACAAGTTCGAGCGGCGCGCGCAGTTCCGCGACTACGCGATCCTGTATCGCGGCAACTTCCAGGCACGCATCTTCGAGCAGGTGCTGCGGCGCGAGCGGATCCCGTACGTGCTGTCGGGCGGCCAGTCGTTCTTCGACAAGGCCGAGATCAAGGATCTGTGCGCGTACCTGCGGCTGATCGCGAACGCCGACGACGATCCCGCGTTCATCCGCGCCGTCACCACGCCGCGCCGCGGCATCGGCAACACGACACTCGAGGCGCTCGGCTCGTTCGCGGGGCAGGCGAAGGTGTCGCTGTTCGAGGCCGTGTACATGGGCGGCATCGAGGCGCGGCTGTCGGCGCGCCAGGTCGAGCCGCTGCGGATGTTCTGCGACTTCATCCAGCGCCTGACCGAGCGCGCGGACAAGGAGCCCGCGACCGTCGTGCTCGACGACATGATGGAGGCGATCCACTACGAGGCGTACCTGTACGACGCGTTCGACGAGCGGCAGGCGCAGTCGAAGTGGCAGAACGTGCTCGAATTCCTCGAATGGCTGAAGCGCAAGGGCACCAAGCCCGAGACGGAGGCCGTCGACGGCGAGGCCGACGGCTTCCACAACGCGGACGGGCTCGCCGATACGGGCAAGAACCTGCTCGGGCTGATCCAGACCGTCGCGCTGATGTCGATGCTCGAAGGCAAGGACGAGGATCCGGACGCCGTGCGGCTGTCGACCGTCCATGCGTCGAAGGGGCTCGAGTATCCGCACGTGTTCCTGGTCGGCGTCGAGGAAGGCATCATGCCGCACCGCGGCGGCAGCGAGGACGACGGCCCGATCGACAACGAGCGGATCGAGGAGGAGCGCCGGCTGATGTACGTCGCGATCACGCGTGCGCAGCGCAGCCTGCACCTGAACTGGTGCAAGAAGCGCAAGCGGGCGCGCGAGACGGTCGTGTGCGAACCGTCGCGCTTCATCCCGGAGATGGGGCTCGACGAAGCGCCGCCGCCGACGCCGGAAGAAGCGCCGATGTCGCCGAAGGACCGGCTCGCGAGCCTGAAGGCATTGCTGCAGAAGTGACGCGGCGGCGCTGCCGCGAGCACGATGGCGCGCCGAACCGGCAACCCCAAAACGAAACCCCCGCGATGCGCGTGCGTCGCGGGGGTTTTTTACGGACGGCCGTGCGGGCGCGTTACTTCGCCGCGTTGACCATGTAGTCGACGGCCGCCTTCACGTCGGCATCCGACGCGTTCGACCCGCCCTTCGGCGGCATCGCGCCCTTGCCGTGCAGCGCGTAGTTGTAGACCGTATCCATCGATTCCTTCAGGCGCGGCGCCCAGTCTTCCTTGCTGCCGAACTTCGGTGCGCCGAGCACGCCGGCCGCATGGCAGGCCTGGCAGGTCGACGCGTACAGCGCCTTGCCGGCCGTTGCCGCATCGGCGCCGGCCGGGGCGGCCGCGGGCTTTTCGCCGGCCTTCGGGATCGCGGCGATCGCGGCCATGGCCGCGGCGGCCTGCGCGTTCGATGCGTCGGCGCCCGACGCGGGCGCGCCGCTGGCGGGCTGCGCCGCGTTGGCGGCCGGCGCGGCCGGTTCGGGGAAGTTCGCGCCGTCGTTGTTCGCCATGTAGACGATCGCGCGGGCGATTTCATAGTCGCTGACGTCGTCGGGGCTCGTGCCGCCGCGCGCCGGCATCGCGCCCTTGCCCGCGAGGGCCGTCTTCAGCAGCGTGTCGAAGCCTTGCGAGATGCGCGGCGCCCAGTCGTCCTTGTTGCCGAACTTCGGCGCGCCGGCGGCGCCGGTGCCGTGGCAGGTCACGCAAACGGCCTTGTAGACTTCCTCGCCGGTCTTGTACGTGCGGGGCGCGTTGGCGTCCTTCACGTCGACCTTCGCGATCGGCGCGATACGGGCGGCGACCTGCTGGTCGGATAGCGCGTCGGTGCCGGCGCCGGAACGGAATGCATGGTTCGCGTAATTGGCGAACAGGATGATCAGGACGATCGGAATCGCGAACGACGCGATGATGACGGCAATCAGCTGCCCGGGGGTTTTGACGGGAGATTCGTGGGGTGCTTCGCTCATGCTTGCCTCGTCTCCGTGAATAGGAATTGTGAGCGCGGTGCAACGGCAAAATGGCAGTCCAATGAAGCACGGACGATTATAGACGGAACGTTTACATCACGGCGAGCGGCGCGATGGCGCGTGTTTACCCGCACGCAGGGCCGTCCTGCGGCGATTCGACGGGCAAGGTGGACGCTTCTCGGGAAACCGGGTATCCTTGCCGTCTTGCCAATCGTGGGCGGCCTGTATATGGGGTCGCTTCACTGTCTCACGCGCCCGTAGCTCAATGGATAGAGTACTGCCCTCCGAAGGCAGGGGTTGCTGGTTCGATCCCAGCCGGGCGCGCCAAGCCTATCAAGGCTCTCAGCGGTTTCCTCCCTTCGTCGGACAGACTCATTGCAGCTAAATTGCAGCTAGCACCGGTGCCGGCTCGGCCGTCAGCGGCGTGACCCAATGCGCCAGGTGATCGGCTGACAGGTGCGCGTACCGCTGCACCATTTCCAGCGTTTCCCAGCCGCCCAGCTCCTTCAACACCTGCAGCGGCGTGCCGCGTTGCACGTGCCAACTCGCCCAGGTGTGGCGCAGGTCGTGCCAGCGGAAATCGCTGATACGGGCACGCTTCAACGCCTTTCGCCAGGCTTCGGTCACGGTCTGATACACCGGCCGGCCGTGATAGACGAACACGCTGTCGACGAACTCGGGCGCTCGCCTCTTCCCGCGCTGGCGCAGAAGCACGGCGATCGCTGTATCGGACAACGGCACCGTGATGGCCTTCTTCGCTTTCGCCTGGTCCGGGTGGATCCAGGCGACGCGTCGCACGATGTCGACCTGCGACCACTGCAATCCGGTCACGTTCGAGCGACGCAGCCCTGTCTCGAGCGCGAAACGCGCCATGTCGGCCAGGTGCTCGGGCAACTCGGCGAGCAGACGTTCGGCTTCAGCCTGGGTCAGCCAGCGGATCCGCTTCTGCACGACTTTCGCGCGCTTCGTGACCGGCACCCGGTCCAACCATTCCCACTCGACGGCCCCGTTCAGCACCGCCTTCAACACGCCGATGAGGCGAGCCACGGCGACCTGGCCTGGGCGTGCATGCACGCGCTCGCGAATGAGCCGCTCGAGGGCGCGACGAGCACCAATACCGGATTTATGGAGCTTTTCTGATGTCACGCAAGATTCGACGCGGCGCTGGGCGCCGCACGCATGGCCGTGCCGAGCAGGCCGCCGAATCCACGCCGGCGCCGACGCCGCGCACGGAGGTGTTCTCGTTTGGTGATCCGATCGAGGTAATGGATCGGCGCGAGCTGCTCGAGTATGTTGAATGCATGCGGATGGGGAACTGGTACGAGCCGCCGCTGCCCCTAGACGGCCTCGCGCGATCGTTTCGGGCCGCGCCACACCACAGCTCGGCCATCTACGTGAAGCGCAATATCCTGGTGCAGTCGTACGTTGAGCATCCGCTGCTGTCGCGCGCGGACTTCAGCCGATTCGTGCTCGAGTACCTAGTCTTCGCGAACAGCTACCTCGAGCTGCGCACGAACCAGCTCGGCGCGCCGATGGCGTTGAAGTCGTCGCTCGCGAAGTACACGCGGGTCGGCGTCGAGCCGGGTCAATACTGGTTCGTCACGAACGTGCGGGAGCCGTACGAGTTCCCGAAGGGCTCGGTCTATCACCTGTACGAGCCGGACCTGAACCAGGAGATTTACGGGCTACCCGAATACCTGTCGGCGCTGAACTCGACCTGGCTGAACGAAAGCGCGACGCTGTTTCGCCGGCGCTACTACAAGAACGGGAGCCACGCCGGCTTCATCCTGTACATGACCGACGCGGCCGAGAAGCAGGAGGATGTCGATAACCTTCGCTCGGCGCCGAAGAACGCGAAGGGGCCGGGCAATTTCCGGAACCCGTTCATGTACGCGCCGAAAGGGAAGAAGGACGGCATCCAGCTCCTGCCGATCGGTGAGGTCGCGGCGAAGGACGAGTTCTGGAACATCAAAAAAGTGACGGTCGAGGACCAGCTCGCGGCGCACCGCGTGCCGCCGCAGTTGATGGGGATCATCCCGTCGAACGCGGGCGGGTTTGGCAACGTGCATGACGCGGCCGAGGTATTCAACGAGCTCGAAATCGAACCACTGAAGGCACGGCTGCGCGAGGTGAACGACTGGCTCGGCGTCGAGGTCGTGCGCTTCAAGGACTTCGAGACGCCGAACGGCTGACGCCCGAGCGCATACCTGGCACAGCAAAGCCGCCGGGCACTTCGGTGCCGGCGGCTTTTTTGCGTCTGCCGATCGTGCAGCGCCTCGGCGGATTAGGGCGCCTCAGAGCGGCTGCCGCCTGGATGCACCCCAGGGTCGGGCGAGCCTGCCGCAGGGCCGTGGCGGGTCCCCTGGCGCGTCGGGGGCGCCGTTCCAAGGGCCGGACCCTGTGTCTGGGATGACGATCACGACCCGGCGCGCGCAGTTGTGACCCCGCCCCACCTGCCCGCAAAAACGAACGGTTTTTATGCACTCATGCGCCCAGCGCTCGGAGCCGCTTGGCGCGGGCCGCGCGGCGGTCGGCGGGCCGATTCTTCTATGCAGTTTTATGCGCCTTGATTATGCAATCTCGTTGCCGGACTGTCTCAATGCAACTACCGGTGTCGGTTTCAGCCGGGGCGACTGCTATATGATTAGGCACACTCTATCCGCCGTGGGAAGGAAATGGACGGTCAGGCAAAGAAGGCGAAACTGCACGTAATGCTGGACACGAACGTGCTCTACCACGAGGGACGAGGCGATCAATTTTTCTCGCCTCGCATTTCGAGAGTAATTCGCGATCCGTTGCATGCCCAGTTAAACATCAGCTGGACCATCCCGCGTATGGTCCGGCTCGAACGCGAGTATCAACTCCGGCAGAAGGTGAAACATGTTGTCTCCACTGCGAAGGAGATGCCGACGCTTTTTTCGACTACTTGGGTCGGTGCGGAGGAGCATGTACACGCCGAGATTTCAAGGCTGGCTGAGAGTGCGCTGAGTGAGCTCAACGTCCAGGTTCTGGATTGTGACCCGTCACGGGTCGACTGGAACAGAATAATGAGTGCAGGAGGGTTGCGTCAGCCGCCATTCGATCCCGACGAGAAAAAGGAAAAAGGTTTCAAAGATGCAGTCGTCGCGGAAACATTTGTTCAGGTATGCGAGGGGTTTCCGGCTCATGGGACGGACACAGCCATACTCGTGACCAATGATGATCTGTTGACAGAATACGTAAAAGGGCGAGCTCCTAGCGCTAAGGTGCTCAAGAATGCGGACGCACTAGCAGGTGAATTGAACTTCCTCGCATCTGATATCCCTCCGGATGTCGCCGATCGACTTCCAATCGTTGCGTCCGGGTTGCTTGCACGTTCTACGGACTTTTGGAACAACGTTTGGCGAGTGGCTCTATCACAGCTGTCCGATCCTGCCGGCCCGCCAGTATTTGGACTATCAAATATCCAATTGCAGTCGCCGATTTATTGGCCTCCAATTTTCCTGCGCAAAGACCTGCGCCATCTGTACTTCGTCTGCAGATATCAGATTCCGAGGCAGGGACAGCAATGGTTGCCCACGATGTCGGTGCCACAGGGAGGGCTGCTGGGAGTGCTACAAGCGGGTTTACCGGTAGCGCCGCCGCCGCAATCGCCGATTGGCGGCCCCGCGGGTGGGATTGGGCCATTCGGAGGAGTACAGGGGTTACCGGGCATCTTGGCTGCGGAGAGCACACAGGGCGTGCCTCAAGAGCAATCCGCGCCAGGGCATTTCCAATCAATTGTGGCGCCAGCTCTAACGTTTGCAGTGGTTTGGCGAGCCGACTTCAATCTGGTCAGCCGCGAAGCGCAGGGTGCGCCGGAGCCGACGCTGGAGAATCCTTTCTTGGAATCTGTTGCGGTGGAGTCTTTTTGACGAGATGTCCCCGAAGAAGGGGCAGGACTGCTGCGTAGGCCGGTGGTGAATTGAGTGTTTTACTGACCGTGCAGTTTCGGCGTTTTGTGCAACTCCACCCAGTAGGCGTTGAGCTGGTCATCCGACACATCAAAGCGGTGCAGCCATCCTTCGGTCGCGACGACCGTATTGAGCAGCGGCGCAGTGCTATCGAGCGTCCCGTCTGGCAGGGTAGATTGCACTTCGCCCCGGTACCGGCTCGGCAGGCAACTTATCCGCCAAAGTGCTTGATGTTGGCTTCGAGCCCGGACGCGAGCGTTGTCAGTCGGTTCATTTCAGCATCGTGGTCCTGCTGGGAGATATTTCCAGATGCCACCTGCTGGGAGAGCCATGCCATTAATTTTTTCGCGTCCGACAACTGGCCTTCCAATCCGTTGATTGCGGCCTCAATTGCCTGACGGTGGGTGACGGCACCCGGGCTGTTCAAGTCGAGAACTTGACTAGCGAAGATTCCGGTCGGCGACTGTGCATAGACCTGCCCGCCCGAGTAGCGCAGGTGTGAAAACATAACGTGGTCGCACGGATTCGGAATGAATTCGCCGTTGAGCCGCTGACTCCGGGTCGGCCAGAAGGAGCCCTTGTGCGTATTGCATGCCGGGCAAGCGTAGTAGAGGTTCTTGTAGTCACACGCGAAAAGCGGAAACTTTTTTTTGGGGCGATAGTGCTCGACCGCGTAAGTATGTTTCAGGCCAAGATCCGGCGCGCAGCAATACACGCACTTGTTTCCGAACTCCTGGCGCAGGGCATCCTTATAAGACTGATACCGCTTGTATGGCCCAGGCGTCAGTGTCCGGTTATGCCTAACCTTGGGGTAGCTGAATGGACTCACGCGAGGCCGAGCCGCCTCTTCATAGCGTCGAGTTCCGCTGAAGCATTCTCGATTGTGTCGGCTGCCGATTTGAGCGCTTCCATCGATTCCGCGGTCACTCGAGGGGCAAGCCGACGTAGTCGGGCAGTCAGCAAGTGCAACCGCGCGTCGTCTTCATACGTCGTTTGGCCTTCAAACTTTGCCACGAGTAGATGCAAACGTCGGTCGCGAACTGTCTCGATTTCCGGAGAACCATTATCCGTAGCGGGTTCGACCGTAGAGTGATCGCTGCTGTCCGGCGCTCGTAGCTCATGTGACGTGAGCGACGTAGCCTGACGTCGCGCGGGCCGGGTAACGGTCTCGGAAGCTACGAACGGTGTGAGATCGACGTACGGAGCTCGTGGGCCGGTCGACTGCGGAATCGGTGCAGTGGTCGTCAAGTTCATTGCACGCGCTACATTGAGCGGGGTTTGATCACTTACCGAGTGCAAAGATGTCATTTCTGCGTCCCCTGGTCTGATTGTAAATATTGGCGTGCTTTGTCGCCGAGCGTCCAACTGAATAATGAGAATTCTAGATCGTGAAGCTTACGAACAGTGTCCATCGCTTCGGACACGTCTACGTCCTCACGATATAGGTCGAAGTCCAGGATATAGCGCCGGCGATCCTGATTTTTCGCATCCATAGCGATTCCATGCTGGAACAGGAATCCGCCCAGATTCGTCTCCCCCCGCGTCTGCTGCCAGTATTCGCTGACATCCCCGAATATGTTGTCTGCGAGGGGGCGTGCCAGCGAGGCATTCAGCCAGCCGTCAATCTGGTCGACTCCACACGGCAACGTGTTGATGTACCGCAGGCCAACACGCGTGAAAAAGTCGCTATCGATCGTACGCTCGGCCGCTTCGAGAACAATTTTCAACTGCTGCTCAAAGTCTTCGAAGGACGAATAGCGCGTCGTTTCGAGCGTTATCGCAGACGGACGCAGCACGGCGACCCATCGGTTTTGCTTGGATCGAAACTGGTGGGCACTTCCCTGCACAACGGAACTGGGGCCGACGTTCACGTTGTTGAGAACGTCGTGGAGCGGGAAGCTATGCTTGATGGCCTTCCAGAACGCTGCCGGCGGCTTCCTGTCCTCGATCTCGAAGATGGTGGGAAATCGGAGCTCGCAAACCGCTTGCCCGATCAGGTTGCGCGGAAAGTGCGTCTTGGGAGCAGGCGGGACGTTCAATATCCGCTTCCCGCCGGTTGCGTTCTGCAGATCGTCGATTTCTTCCACTGAGGAATCCTTGTTCATCGGCAACTGCACGATCAATCGTCGGGCAATTCTGCCACGTATCTACAGTGAACGAAATCTGCATCTTCCGCGAGCCGGACCTATCGATCGATCAATTAATGGGGCATGAACAGCGCTTGTGACCCGCTCGGCCTAGGCAACAAGAATCGTCCGAGGAGAACGACGGTGCAGCTAAATTGCAGCTTGGACGAGCTGGTTTGGCATTGATTGGCCTTGTGTAGCCTTGGTTTTGCAGTTTGCGAGTTGCGTAAGGCGTTGATTTAAAAGGACGTGTTGTGCGCCGGTAAAGCTCCGAAGGCAGGAGTTGCTGGTTCGATCCCAGCCGGGCGCGCCAAATAGCCTGATTCCAGGCGTCGAATTCCCCAATCCGTTTTCCTGAAATCGCCAAGCGTAGCGTCACCCCACGGTATCGCATCGCCATCTTCCGCACCGCTTCCCCCGCTATTCCCCCGCTTTCCCATTGTGCGAGAATCGCCCGCACCGACAACTCCAAGCGTCGATCGCGGCGGCCGTCCGCGCATCGCGCCGACTCCGATGGCTGCCATTCCATCCACCTCGACCGCAGTCGCTGCCTGCGCGCTGACCGATGCGCAGCAGGCGCTGCTCGCGCGTCTGCGCGCATATTCCCCCGACGATCCGCACGCGCCGCTGCCGTACAGCCGGCGTCTTGCCGAAGCCGAAGGCTGGTCGCATGACCACGCGCTGGCCGTATTCGACGAATACAAGCGCTTCGCGTTCCTCGCGCAGGTAACCGGCCATCCGGTCACGCCGTCGGTCGCGGTGGACGCCGCATGGCACCTGCACCTGCAATACACGCGCGAATACTGGGACGTGTTCTGTGCCGACGTGCTGCGCGCGCCGCTGCATCACGTGCCGGGCGCGGGCGCGCCCGGCGAGGCCGCGCGGTACGCGCGGCACTACCGGCAGACGCTCGACAGCTACCGCAGGCTGTTCGGCTGCGAGCCGCCCGAAGCGATATGGCCGCGCCCCGTGGCCGAGCCGGCCGTGCCCGCCGACGCCCCGGTGCAGCGCGCGGCACTGCGCGACGGCCCTTCGAGCGCGCCCGCCGCGCGCCCGCGACTCTGGCGGCGCTTCGCGAAGTTCGCGTGGCCAACGGCGGCGATCAGCGTCGCGGCGACCTGCGCGAGCGCGAGCGATTTCAATGTGCTGGACCTCTCTGGGCCGGACTTTCTCGGATTGTTCTACGTGCCGCTCTGCATCGCCGCGCTGCTGCTGATCGCCGGCCTGCAGTGGATCGAATACCGTCACCGTGCGTGGGGAACGCGTGCCCCCGAATCGTCGCCCGACCTGAGCGCGGAGGAAGCGGCGTATCTCGCGGGCGGCGGCGCGCGGATGGCGCAGGTCGCGATGCTGTCGCTCGCGCATGCCGGTGCGATCGAGCTGCGGATGAGCAAGGTCCACGGCGCGCGGGTGCGGATCGACGATCCGCGACATGCAGGCGCTTATGGCGCCGATTGGGAATGGCTGAGGAGGCAACCTGGCGGCGAGACGAGCTGCCACGCGTTCGGTCAGCGTCTCGCGTGGCGCGAAGCCGACTGCGCCGCAGCGTTGCAGCGCAAAGGCTGGCTCTGGGCGCCGGGCGAGATGCGGGCGACGCGGATGGCCGCGCACGCGATCCTGCTGCTCGTGTTCGGCGCGGGCGCGGCGAAGCTCGCGGTCGGCCTGACCCGCGGCCGGCCCGTGTTGCTGCTGATGATTTTCATGGCGGCGTTCATGGTCGCGTACCATTTCATGGTCGGACGCCTGCCGGGCTTCGGGCGCGGCGGCATGACGCGCGGCGGCGAGGCGGCGCTCGCCGCGCACCGCGACGAACGCCGGGGCGACCGCGCGACGCCGGACGGGCTCTTGTGGACGGCCGCGCTGTTCGGCGCCGGCGCGCTCGCCGGCACCGTGTGGGCCGCGCATTCGAAAGTGCTGATGGCGCCGCCGCCCGTCGCCGTGAACACCGGCGGGTCGAGCGGTTCGTCCGACTCCGGCGCCGGGGACGGCAGCAGTTCGAGTTCGTGCAGTTCGTCGAGCTCATGCAGCTCGAGCAGTTGCGGCGGCTGTTCGAGCAACTGAGCACCGGGCGCGCTGCCGGGATAGCGCGCCGGGCCGCCAGCGTCAGGCAAGCGGCACGGCGCGCGTCGAACTATGCGATCGCGGCATCGGCGGGCGTTCGTGCGTGCGCGGCACGCCCGTCGCCCGCCTCGACGATCAGCGTCCAGTCGAACGCCGGCAGTGCGCAGAGCTGCTCGACGGTGGCCGTGTATTCGTGCGCGGGCGCGTGCAGGTAGCGCACCTTGTCGGTCCATTCGGGCAGCGTCGCCTGCGACGTGGTCAGCACGACCGCCAGCAGATCCTGTTCCGGCCGCCTTGCGATTTCCTGCAGGCTCAGCCGGACCTTGTCGAGGTCACCCTCGGCGTCCAGGATCAGCGCGCCGGGGATCGGCGCATCCGGCCGGCCGGGCGGGTTGCCGACAGCGCCTTTGTCGATGCACTGCTGATACACATGGCGATAGCGCGGCAGCGCCTGCTGTAGCGCGTGATGCTTGCGGACCTTCGCCTGCGCCGTGCGCGCGAGCCCGCGGCGCAGCGCCGGGTTCGCGATCAGCCGGTCGAGCGCGTCGACCCAGGCCTGCGGCTCATCCGGGACCAGCAGGCCGTCGCAGCTGTCGTGCAGCGCGAGGCGATAGGCTGGCCGGTCGCTGACGATCGAGGCGATGCCGGCCGCCGCGTATTCCTGCCACTGGATCGTGCTCGTGCCGGCGTTGTAGTCGTGGTCGGCGAGCGGCAGTAGCGCGATGTCCCAGCACCGTTCCGGCAGGCGTTGTGCGTGCGCGTCGTAGTCGTGAAGCTCGGGCTCGCACCCGGCGTCCGGGTGGCCGGCCCAGCCTGGGGGGACGTCCGCGCCGACGAAACTCACCTTCACCTTGCCGGGATGGCGCGCGCAGATCGCCTGCAGCGCCGCGTCGACGAGCGCGAAGTTGTCGGCGCGCAGCGACGCGCCAGCGATGCCGATCGTCACGCAGTCGTCGCCGCGCGCCGTCACGGGGCGGTAGAACCGGTCGAAGTCCACGCTGTCGGGCAGCACGTGAACGCGCGGGTGCGACAGCCGGTAGCGGCTGGCGATGAACGGCGTGGATACGATCACGGCGTCCGCGTTGCGCAGCACGAGCTCGATCCCCGCGCGGGCCATCCCGCCTTGCGCGGCGAGCCGGTGCGCGGCCGGCAGGTCGGTCAGCAGGTCGTCGGTCTCGTAGATCACCGGCTTTTCATGCTTGAAGATCGTATACAGGTCGTTGCCGGTCAGGATGCCGGGCGTCAGCCGGTGCAGCAGGATGGCGTCGGCCGTGGCCAGCACGCTGCTGTCGATCTGGCCGTCCCGGATGCCCGGGACGAGTTCCCATTCGTCGTTCAGCAGACCGAACGGCAGCGTGAGGCGAATTCGCGATGACGCGCACGTGTCCGGATCGATCGAATACACGATCAGGCGCTTGCGGCGCGGTGCGGCGTCCGCAATCGCGGCGACGGGCGCCCGCGTCCGGTTCTCCGCGAGCAGCCGCGCGTACAGCACGCCGTGGCGCGCGGCGTTGCGGCCGATGTCGTGCTGCGCACGGATCGCATCCTGCGCGGCGGCGGCGAGTCGCGCGCGGGTTTGCGGATGCTCGATCAGGTGCGCGATCGCGTCGATCCACGCGTCGGCGGTGTCGGCGACGAGCCAGCCCGTGCGACCGTGGACAACCGAGCAACCTTCCACCGGCGTGGCGACGAGCACCGTGGCCGCGCCGGCCGCCGAGCATTCGAGCCATGCGCGCGGCGGCGCATCGTCGCGCAACGTGACCGGCGACGCGACCAGCGCGATGTCGAGGTCCGCGCGCTTCAGCGCGTCGGCGTAGCTGTCGTAAGGGGCAGGCTCCGCGATCAGCGTGACGTCCGGTTCGCGGTCCCAGCCGGCCGGCAGCGCCGCGCCGACAAACGACACCCGGAGCTTCCCCGGAAACCGGCGGCGGAGCTCGGCCAGCGCGTGGCGGACCTGCTCGAGACGCACGCGGTCGAGACCGGTGCCGGAAACCGCGAGGTTTACGTGGTCGCGCACGCCGGGCGCCGCGCGGTGCAGACGCTCGAGATCGACGCCGGTCGGCAGCACGTGGACCGATGCGTTGACATGACGGTACTGCCGCACCAGCGCTTCCGACGGCACGACGAGCGCATGCGCACGCTGCACGGCGCTGCGGATGCCGGCCTTGCGGCGCGCGTTGTCGGCCGCGCCGGGGATGTCGGCGAGCAGCGTGTCGAGCGGCGCGTCGATCTCGAGGACGACCGGCTTGCCGAGCGAGAACAGGTGTTCCAGCGTGGCGGGGGACAGCAGGCCCGGCGTGTCGCCCTGCAGCACGATCAGGTCAGCGCGCTGCAGCGCGTCGGGATCGATGCCGGCCGGCGTGACAGGGAACGTCAGTGCCCATTCGCGGTCCAGCCGCGCGAACGGCTGCGCGAAGCGCAGGCTGGTGCGCGCGTGGTCGGCCGGTTCGGCGGTGACGACCGCGATGCACGAGCGCGGCGCGGACGCGGGCTGTCCTTGGGCGGCGGCGCCCGTCGCGACGGCCTGCGCATCCAGCTTGTCCGCGTGTGCCTGGGTTCGCTCGACGAAGTTCTGCAGCTGCTGCCAGAACGCGTCCTCTTCCTTCAGGTAGACGCTGCGCGCTTCGTGAACGGTGGCCTTCGCGTGCGCGATCTCGTGTTCGTCGAGCCCCCACGCGATGCCCTTGCCGTCCATCACCCACCGGGTCGGCTCCGACAGCGACGCGTCATTCATGATGCACACGACCGGGCAGCCGCACAGCAGCGCTTCGAACACGGCGGTGGACCATTCGTACATGTACACGCACTCGACCTGTCGGAACAGCGCCGCGAGTTCGTGCGCCGAACGTTCCGGCACGCGGGTCGAGATTTCGATCGACTCGGCGGTGACCGGATGCAGCGTGCCGCCGCGCCGCAGGTGGCGATTGATGAAGACGGCCGTGCCGTTGCGGCGTGCGTCATCGACACCGTCGCTGTTGAAGATGCGCGTGTCGACCAGCGGTATGCGCAGCAGGTCCGCCTTCCATTCTTCGGGCACCAGCGACGGCCCGAACGTGAAGATGAGGTCGTTCGGCTGCAGGGTAATCGGTTCGCCGTTGATGCGGCCGGGCTCGGCCAGCAGATAGCGTACGACGCAGCGCGCGTTGAACGGATTGCCGGTGACGACGTCCGGGTAGACGACGATCGGGCTGCGATTCGCGCGGGCGTGCGCCTGCACGATGTTGTCGGTCAGCGGCGGCGTGCGCAGGTCAGGATGCACGACCGGCGTGCAGACGTACGCTTCCTGGCCGAGCAGGTTCAGCACGTGGCACAGATAGTGCATCGCGCGGATCCCGCCGGAGGTTTGCCGAAAATTCGGCGCGAGGATGTAGTACGGGTGGCCGAGTCGCGTAAAAATGCGCGAACCGCCGTGCGCCAGGCCGGGTTTGGGAGTCGTCATCGTTATCGGGTGCGGTAGAAATCGAAGACCACGTCGAGGATGCGATCCTGTTCGGCTTCGGTCATGTCGTGGTACAGCGGCAGCCGGACGAGCCGGTCGGCGACGAGGTCCGTCACCGCCATGCCGGACCCGCAGCGCCCATAGCGCTGCCCGGCCGGCGAACTGTGCAGCGGCACGTAGTGGAACACCGCGTTCACGCCCACCGCGCGGATCTGCTGCAGCAGCTCGGTGCGTTCGGCGAGGTCGCGTGCGAGGAAATAGAACATGTGGCCGTTGCCGCGCTCGGCGAGCGAAATCGCGGGCAACTCGATCAGCCCGTCCGCGTGCAGCGGCCGCAGCGCGTCCTGGTAGCGCTGCACGGTCGCGCGCCGCTGCGCGGTGATCACGTCCGCGTGCTCGAACTGCGCGTACAGGAACGCCGCGATCAGCTCGCCCGGCAGGAACGACGAGCCGACGTCGACCCATGTGTACTTGTCCACCTGCCCGCGGAAGAACTGACTGCGGTTGGTGCCCTTCTCGCGGATGATCTCCGCGCGCTCGACGAGGCGCGGGTCGTTGACCAGCAGCGCGCCGCCTTCGCCCGAGATCACGTTCTTGGTCTCGTGGAAGCTGAGGCACGCGAGGTGGCCGAGGCTGCCGAGCGGCTTGCCGTTCCACGACGACTGCAGCGCCTGAGCGGCATCCTCGATCACCCACAGGTCGTGGTCCGCCGCGAGCTGCCCGATCACGTCCATGTCGCATGCGACGCCCGCGTAGTGCACCGGCACGATCGCGCGCGTGCGCTTGGTGATCGCGGCGGCGATCTGCGTCTCGTCAAGGTTCAGCGTGTCGCGGCGGATGTCGACGAACACCGGCGTCGCGCCGCGCAGCACGAACGCGTTGGCGGTCGACACGAACGTGTAGGACGGCATGATCACTTCGTCGCCGGGCTGCACGTCGGCGAGGATCGCGGCCATCTCGAGCGCGGCCGTGCACGAGTGCGTGAGCAGCGCGCGCTGGCAGCCGATGCGCGCTTCCAGCCAGCGGTGGCAGAGCTTCGTGAACGCCTGGTCGCCGGCGAGGCCGCCCTGCTCGACCGCTTTCGCGATGTAGTAGAGCTCCTTGCCGACCACGAACGGGCGGCCGAACGGAATGACGTCGAGATTGGGTGGGCCGAACATGGTCAGGCTCCGCAGTAAGGGGGACGTTCGGCCGCGCGGCTCGCGCGCGGCGCCGCTCAGATGTCCTTGCGGACGAGAATCGTGAATTCGTACAGGCCGTAGTCGTGCAGCAGCGCGACGTGACGCGAATAGCGGCGCTTGCAGCGATCGAACAGCGCGCACGGATCCGCGTAGTACAGGAGGTCCGGGCGCATGAACGGCGGATCGGAATACGACGTCAGGCAGTTGAACGCGAAGCCCAGTCGGCTCGTCGCGTGCAGCGTGTCGAGCGTCGCGTGGATGTAGTCGAGCCATGCGTCGTCGCCGTGACCGCGCCTGACGTTGAAGATGCCGGATGCGATCCCGTAGTCCGACGCGGCCTGCGGCACCGCGCCGACATGAAATGCGACGTTCGCGTCTTCGCGATAGCGCTGCCGCGCGGCGTCGACCATATCGGACGAGATGTCGTAGCCCGCATACGCGAAGCCGTCCGGTAGCGCACGCGCCTTCAGGAAATCGACCAGCGCGCCGTAGCCGCAGCCGATGTCGTTTACCGAGTGGCCGCCGGGCTCGGGCAGGATCTTCGTCAGTTGTTCGAAGCGCAGGAACTGGCTGGTTTCGCCGTTCCAGTCGACGCCGCGCGCGGTCGCGCCGTGCTCCGCCAGCCGCGCGCTGTAGTACGCGGCCACTTCTTCCAGCAGGCTCGCATGCCGGGATTCGCTCATGGACATCGCCTCAGTCTTTCGAGGTCAGCGCGTACCGACGCGCTTCGGGACCGCAGTTGAACAGCACGTCGAGCACGGTCACGCCGTGGACGAAGTCGCCCCACTGCTGCGGATACTCGGGATAGCTCGGATAGTCGAACCAGCGCACCGCGACGCCGGCATCGGCGAACAGGTTCTCGTCGAGGTAGCTGCGCGCGGCCGGGCCGGACAGGTACTCGGACGCGCCCGCCTGCACGCACAGGTTCAGCAGCTTCTCGGTGCGGTCGCCGTGGAGCGCATAGTCCGACGTCGACGACACGCGCGTGCCGATCTCCAGTTGCCGCAGGACCCACGTCAGCATCGCGAAATTCAGCTCGCTCAGCATCCCGTAGGTGCGACCGGTGTAGAGCGCTTCGAGCTCGTCCGCATAGCGCGCGAAGTGCGGTGCGCGCGCGTAGTTCTGCTGCAGGGCCTTCCAGTGCAGCGGCGCCCAGTCGGCGCCGTCGATTTCGGTTTCGCGGATCGACTGGTGATACTTGCCCTTCACCTTCACCGGCACGCTCAGCCATTGCACGCCCTGCGGCGTCTTGATCTGGTTGCGGTTGCGCCAGTCGCGGCGCGTGTACTGCGCGTCGTCGTAGAGGATGAACTCGTCGCTGGCGGCGATCAGGTCGAAGTAGCCCTTCCACGGAATGTAGTTGGACTGCACGATCGCCACCCGCTTCGCGTCGCGGTTCATGGTCGCACCGCTCATGCCGGAATGTGACCGTACCGGTACATGTCGACGAGCTCGGGCGGAATGCCCCAGTCCGTTGCGCCCAGCTTGTCGTGCAGCGCCTCCAAATCCGCGCGCATCGCGTTCCGAAGCTGTTCGACCATGCGGTTGCGCGCCGGTACGAAGTCGTGCTGGTACGCGGCATTGATCTGATGGCGTACCGTCTTCGCGATCGCGGCCTCGCGCGTCATGTTGCGGATCAGCGGGCGTTCGGGCGCGAGTTCCGCGTAGCGCGGATCGATCGGCTCGCCGCGCATCGCCGCGACGAGATCGCGGCACAGCACCGGCGACAGGTGGAAACCGTCGCGCTTGGTGCCGCCGAGAATCCACAGGTCGCGCACGCTGGTTTCGCCGAACAGCGGATACAGGTCGGACGTCGTCGGTCGCCAGCCGACGTTGACGTTGACCAGGTTCGCGCGCGAGAAGCGGGTGTTGATCTGGTCCATCGCGGACTTGAGCAGCGTGTACGCGCTGCCGGCGTGGCCGTGCTCGTGCGGCACCGGGCTGATGTAGTTGCTGGCGCCGACGAGAGTCCGGTCAGGCCCGTACGGCGCCGAATACACACCGCACGCGAGGCCGCGGTTGGTCGTGCGCACGCAGTGCGTGTGCACGTTCTCCGTGCTCTGCAGTTCGATCGACATGCCGATGCCGTAGAACATCCGCTGCACCGGCAGATCGGGCAGGCTCGCCTGCAGCACGCGCGTCACGTTGGCGCCGTTGCAGAGAATGAAGCGGTCCGCGCCGAGCACGCTGCCATCGGACAGGCGCGCCCCGGTGACGCGTCCGGCCGCGGTGTCGAGCCGCTCGACCTCGGCGTCGATGAAGCGCACGTTGCCGGCTTGCGCGACCGACGCGCTCAGCGCGTCGAGAAACTGTTTCGGATTGACCCAGCCTTCGCGCTTCAGGAAGACCGCCTTCAGCGCGCGATAGCGCGGGTCCGGATGATAGTTCGGGATGCCTGACGGATCGACCGCCTCGCAGGGCTCCTCGAATTCGCGGCAGAACCGTTGCATGGCCGCGAAGTTCTCGTCGTCGAGCGCGTCGGTCGCCGCGTTGTTCAGCACGAAGGTGCCGAAGCCGTGCGCGACCGCGCGCTCGGGCGTGCAGATTTCAGCGAATACGGCGGGCCAGGCCGCCGTCGCGCCGCGGCTCAGCTCGAACTTGAAGCGGTCGATCGGCGTGCCGAGCGAGTCGCCTTCCAGCTCGGTGAACGAATTGAGCATCGCCGCCGCAGCGCGCGTGGCCGAGCCGGGCCGATGCGCGTGGCCGACGATCACGAGTTCGACGCCCGCGTCGGCCTGCTGCCATGCGCGGGCCGTCATCAGGCCGAGAATGCCGTTGCCGAGGATTGCGATTTTCATTTGCGTGTGCCCCCACCTTCCGGGAATGACAGGTAGCAGAGCGACGGATAGGCTGCAGCCTTGTGGATCTGGTGCGGACGGTTGCCGAGCAGGTCGCGCAGGTAATGGACGCCTTCCGCGGGCAGCTGGCCGCCGCGGGTGAGCTGCCAGAACGCGACGACGCCGCCGGGCACCAGCCGCTCCATCACCGCGTCGAACGCGTGCCGGGTCGGCTCGATCACGTTCAGGTCGAACCACGCGAGCGCGACCATCTCGCCGGGATGCGCTTCGTCGAACGCCGCCAGCGTGTCGCGGCAGTCGCCTTCCCACACGTGGTGCTTGTCATGCACGTGTCCCATCGCGTTGCTGCGCTCGTGCAGGTTCAGCAGCTTGCGCAGCAGGTCGGCGTACTCGCCGGACAGCGAGTACGTGCCGTCGGAGAACAGCTTGCGGTCGCGCGCGTCGTGCTCGGCGAAGCCCGTGTAGCCCGTGAACGTATCGAATGCGTGGATCCGGCGCTGGAAGTTCAGCGGCTCGAGAATCGCGCGGAAGTTCTCGCACAGCACGGCGGTCTGCCCGCGCCACGTGCCGAGATCGAGGATCGCGCCCGGCAGCGGCACGATTTTTTGATAAATCTCAAAGGTCGCGAGAATGCGTGCGAGGAGCGAGCCGCGCACGAACAGGCCGAGCGACCGTTCCAGTTCCTCGCGCGTCGCGGGGTAGGTCTGCATCAGGTCGAACAGTTCGCGGCGCGCCGCGAGCTGATCGCCATCTGCGTTGGTGATGATCGCTGATTCGTGCATACACAGGGCTCCAGGCACAAAGGGTGTGACCGGACGAGCGCGTGTCGGCGCGGTGGCATCGGAATGCGCAACCGTCCCGGCGTCGCAGGTCGGACATCTTTCTACGATCAAGTCTAGCGAGCGCCGCCAGGATCGAATGTCGGATTAGCGGGTGGTTTCACCCCGCATTTCGATGGATGCGCGCGTGTCCGGCGCGAATTCGAGGCGCCCGCGGGTGCGGCTTGCAGTCGTGGGAATAGCGACCAATTCCAGCATCTGCTCGCCAAATTGGAACGCGGCGTGCGCGTGGAGAATTCGGACACGTCGGAGACCGTCGGTGCGTGCGTCCGCGGGCGAAGGCGTGTGCCGACGCAGCGGCGCCGGCCGCGATTCGAATCCCGTATTGGCTACCAGGACGACATAGCTCATGATGCCCACCTCCCCCGCCGCCGCCACGATCGAACAGGCGCTGGCGCACCATCAGGCCGAACGGCTGGAAGAGGCCGAGACGCTGTACCGGCAGATCCTTGACACCGATCCCCGGCACGCGGACGCGCTTCACCTCCTCGGCCTGATCGGCCATCAGTACGGGCGCTATCAGGAGGCATCCGACCTGATCATGGCGGCGATCGAGATCCGGCCGGACGCGATGTACTACTACAACCTCGGCAACGTGATGCAGGCGGACAACCGTCACGCCGCCGCCGTCGAGTGCTTCCGTCTCGCAATCGAGCTGCGACCCGACTACGTCGATGCGTACAACAACCTCGGCAACGCGCTGCGGCTCGCCGGCGACGTCCGCGCGGCCGTCGATGCGTTCTGCCAGGCCATTGCGCTGAAGCCGGACAACGGCCAGGCCTACAACAATCTTGCGAATGCGCTGTTCGACCTGAACGAGATTCCGGCCGCGCTCGAGGCTTACCGGCACGCGGTCGCGCTGCGCCCCGAACTGCCGGAGCCGCGCAGCAACCTGCTGTTCGCGAGCCACTGCAGCGAAGCGTTCGACCACGACGCCTATCTCGCCGAGGCCGCGCGCTACGACGCACTCGTCACGCGGTGCGCGAAGCCGTGGACGGACTGGCTCGTCGACCTGGCTCCCCGGGTCGGGCGGCCGCTGAAGGTCGGCATCGTGTCGGGCGATCTGAAGTCGCATCCGGTCGGCTATTTCATCGAGAGCATGCTGAAGCATCTCGACGCGAACCGGATCGAGATGCATGCGTACCCGACGCGCGACGTCGAGGACGACGTGACCGCCCGCATCAAGCCGGCCTTCTCGACATGGACCAGCATCGCCGGCCTGAGCGACGAAGCGGCGGCTGCGCGTATCCGCGCGGACCGCATCGACGTGCTGCTCGACGCGGCGGGCCACACGGTCTACAACCGCCTGCCGCTGTTCGCGTGGAAGCCGGCGCCGCTGCAGGCGAGCTGGCCCGGTTATTTCGCGAGCACCGGCGTGGGCGCGATCGACTACGTGATCGGCGACCGTCACGTGCTGCCGCCCGCCGAGGCCGCGCATTTCACCGAACGGCCGTGGCATCTGCCGGACAGCTATCTGTGCTTCACGCCGCCGGCCGAGCCTGTCGACGTCGGCGCGCTGCCGATGCTCGCGAACGGCCATCCGACCTTCGGCTATTTCGGCAAGCTCGCGAAGATTACCGATCACGTCGTCGCGGTCTGGTCGCGCGTGCTGCAATCGGTCACGGGCGCGAAGCTGTTCGTGAAGGCCGAGCATCTCGACGATCCGCGCGAGCAGCAGGCGCTTGCCGCGCGCTTCGCGGCGCACGGCATCGACGCGCAGCGCCTGATCCTCGAAGGCCGCTCGCCGCGCGCCGAATACCTGGCCGCGTACGGGCGTGTCGACCTGATGCTGAGCCCGTTCCCGTATCCGGGCGGCACGACGACCGCCGAAGCGCTGTGGATGGGCGTGCCCGTGCTGTGCCGGCGCGGCGAGCGCTTCCTGTCGCACATCGCCGAGAGCCTGCTGCATTCGGCGCGGCTGCCCGAGTGGATCGCGGACGACGACGCCGCGTATGTCGCGAAGGCCGTCGCGCAGGTCGGCCAGCCCGCCGAGCTGGCGGCGCTGCGCACGACGCTGCGTGCGCAGGTGCTCGCGTCGCCGCTGTGCGACGCGCCCCGCTTCGCGCGCCACTTCGAGGACGCACTGCACGGCATGTGGGCGCAGCACGTCGCATCCGCGTGAGGCCGCTCACGACTTGACGTGCGTGGGCCTTTCCACGTTGGCGGCAAGCGGAACATGGCGCCCCTCGCGCTGAGCACCGCGCCGCCGTCGTCGGGATGGCGCGCGATGGGATTGCGGCGCCGGCCGTGATGATCGGGCACGGCGGCAGGCTGATCGACTTCCGACGCGAACCGCATCCCTATTGAGCAGGACAGACGAGATGGACGGAACAGGACAGGCATTGCAGGCGGCGCTCGCGCATCATCAGGCGGGGCGTCTCGCGGAAGCGAAGACGCTGTACGACGCGATCCTCACCGCGCAGCCGGGCCAGCCGGATGCACTGCATTTCCTCGGGCTGCTGGCATGCCAGCTGAAGCAGTACGACGCGGGGCTCGCGCTGATGGAGCAATCGCTCGTCGAGCGGCCGGATGCGTCGTACTTCAACAACCTGGGCAACATGCTGCGCGAAAGCGGCCGGCTCGACGACGCGATCGTGCACTACCGGCGCGCGGTGGGGCTGCGACCGGACTATCCGGAGGCGCACAACAACCTCGGCAACGCGTTGCGTGACGCACGCGAGCCGGCGGCCGCGATGCAGAGCTGCGCGCGCGCGATCGAGCTGCGCCCCGGTTACGCGGAGGCGTACAACAATCTCGGCAACGCGCTGCAGGACCTGGGTGACCTCGATGGCGCCGCCACGCATTACGGCCGCGCGATCGAGCTGGATGCGTCGATGGCGATGGCTCACGCGAACCTGAGCGCCGTGCGTCACAAGCAACTGCGCTGCGCGGAAGCGCTCGCGCATGCGCAGGACGCGATCCGGCTCGCGCCGAACCTCGGCGACGCACATAACCACGCAGGCAACGCGTATCACGGACTGAACCGGCTCGAGGATGCGCAAGCGAGCCATCGCATGGCCGTCGCGCTCAATCCGGCGGACGCCGGCGCATGCCACAACCTGTCCGTCGTGCTGCTGAAGCTGCAGCGGCTCGACGAGGCGCTCGTGTATTGCCGGCAGGCGTTGCAGGCCGGTCCGCCGGCCGTGTTGATGCACGTCAATCTCGGCGACATCCTGCGCGCGCAGGGCAACGTCGATGCCGCGGTCCAGGCCTATCGCGACGCGCTCGCGCTGGTGCGCGACGATGCCGACGACGTGGCGGCGACCGTGCTGAACCGGCTGCTGTTCAGCGCGGCGGCGTCCGCTTGCGTGAACCCCGCCGACTATCTGGCCGACGCGCGGCGCTACGGCCGGCACCTGGCCGGGCGTTCGACGCGCCATGTGCACGATCCGCGCGAGCGGGACGCGCGCGCGCAAGGGCGGCCGCTGCGCGTCGGCTTCGTGTCCGGCGACCTGCGCCTGCACCCGGTCGGGATCTTCCTGGAAAGCGTGCTCGCGCATCTCGAGCGCACGCGCATCGACCTGCGCGTGTACGTGACCACGGACGAGGAGGACGCGATCACCGCGAAACTGAAGCCGCACGCGAACGGCTGGCGCTCGATCGCCGCGCTGGGTCCGGACGTGGCCGCGCGGATGATTCACGACGACGAAGTCGACGTTCTCGTCGACCTCGCCGGCCATACGCAGTCGAGCGGGCTCCCGGTGTTCGGCTGGAAACCCGCGCCGGTGCAGGCGAGCTGGCTCGGTTTCTTCGCATCGACCGGCTGCGACGCGATCGACTACTTCATCGGCGACCGCTACACGCTGCCGGACGCCGAAGCGCATCACTTCGTCGAGAAGCCGTGGCGGCTGCCGGACAGCTTCCTGTGCTTCACGCCGCCGGCCTGCGACGTCGAGGTCGGCCCGTTGCCGATGGCGGCGAGCGGCCATCCGACGTTAGGTTGCTTCGGCCAGCTCGTGAAGATCGGCGACGACGTCGTGCGCGCATGGTCGCGCATCCTGCACGCGCTGCCGAACGCGCGGCTGCTGCTCAAGGCGCACGAACTTAGTCGCGAGGGCGTGCGCGACACGACCGCCGCGCGCTTCGCGCGGCATGGCATCGACGCGGACCGGCTGATCCTCGAGGGCGGTTCGCCGCGCGCGGAATACTTGGGCGCATACAACCGCATCGACGTCGCGCTGAGCCCGTTCCCGTACCCGGGCGGCACGACCACGGCCGAAGCGCTGTGGATGGGTGTGCCGGTGCTCGGCATGAAGGGCGGGCGCTTTGTCACGCACATCTGCGAAAGCGTGCTGCACGCGGCGGGCATGGGCGAATGGGTCGCTGACGGCGAGGACGGCTATGTCGCGAAGGCGATCGCGGCAGTGCACGATCGCGAGCGCCTCGCGGCGCTGCGCGCGAGCCTGCGTGCGCAGCTGCTCGCGTCGCCGTTGTGCGACGCGCGCCGGTTCGCGGCGCATCTCGAAGCGGCGTTCCTCGCCATGTGGCAACGCTATACGAACCCGGAGCAGGAAGCATGAACGATATCCACGACACGCTGCAGTCCGCGCTCGCGCATCATCAGGCGGGGCGTCTCGCGGAAGCGAAGACACTGTACGACGCGATCCTCACCGCGCAGCCGGGCCAGCCGGATGCACTGCATTTCCTCGGGCTGCTGGCATGCCAGCTGAAGCAGTACGACGCGGGGCTCGCGCTGATGGAGCAATCGCTCGTCGAGCGGCCGGATGCGTCGTACTTCAACAACCTGGGCAACATGCTGCGCGAAAGCGGCCGGCTCGACGACGCGATCGTGCACTACCGGCGCGCGGTGGGGCTGCGACCGGACTATCCGGAGGCGCACAACAACCTCGGCAACGCGTTGCGTGACGCACGCGAGCCGGCGGCCGCGATGCAGAGCTGCGCGCGCGCGATCGAGCTGCGCCCCGGTTACGCGGAGGCGTACAACAATCTCGGCAACGCGCTGCAGGACCTGGGCGAGCACGAAGCGGCGGCCGCGAGCTACGCCAAGGCCGTCGCGCACCAGCCGCAGTACGCGGATGCGTACTGCAATCTCGGCAACGCGCTGCATGCGCAGGAGAAATTCGACGATGCTGCGGATGCCTATCGTCGCGCCATCGCGCTGCAACCGGGCTTCCGTGTCGCGCACCGGGGGCTGAGCGCGACGCTGCGCGCGGCCGGCGATCTGCAAGGCGCGATCGACCATGCGCGCGAGGGGCTCGATCCGGGCGACGCGGACGCGCACTGCGTGCTGGCAAGGTTGCTGCAGCGCATCGGCGATTTCGACAAGGCGCTCGAACTGCTCGAGCAGGCGGTCGCGATCGACCCCGCGCATGCACAGGCATGGGCGTGGCTCGGCGATTTGCGCAACCAGCAGGGCGAATACGGGCAGGCGGTGAAGGTGTGCCGGCGTGCGATCGAGCTCGATCCCGAACTGGCCGACGCATACAACTTCCTTGGCTTCGCGTATCACAACCTCAACTTGCTGGCCGCCGCGGAGTTGAGCCACCGGCATGCGATCGACTTGAACCCGGACGATGCCGACGCGCATCACAACCTCGCCGCCGCGCTGTTTCGGCTCGAGAAGCTCGACGAGGCGATGAAGCACACCGAGATCGCGAGGGCGCTCGGCATCGATCCGCTGAAGGTCCAGATGACGCTCGGCGACATCCTGTGGGCGAAAGGGGATCTCGCCGGCGCGCTGGATGCGTTCCGCTCGGCGATCCGGCACGACCTGCATCGCGCGTACTCGCGGATGCTGTTCAACATGTCGAGCTCACCCGCGTTCGAGCCGCAGGAGTGGGTCGCTGAAGCGCGCCGCTACGGCGAGCATCTCGAGCGCGACGCGCATCCGTTCGAGCACGACCGCGCGCAGCGCGTCGCGCAGGCGCAGGGGCGGCCGCTGCGCGTCGGCTTCGTGTCGGGCGACCTGCGGCAGCACCCGGTCGGCATCTTCCTTGAAAGCGTGCTCGCGCGGATCGACCGGTCGCGCATCGAGCCGCATGCCTATGTGACCTTCGTCGGCGAGGACGACGTGACCGCGCGGCTCAGGCCGAACTTCGCGAGCTGGAAGAAGGTGGTCAGCCTGGGCCGCGAGGAGGCCGCGCAACTGATTCGCGACGACGGCATCGACATCCTGATCGATATGGCAGGCCATACCAACTGGAGCGGCTTGCCGATCTTCGGGCACAAGCCCGCGCCGGTGCAGGCGAGCTGGCTCGGTTTCTTCGCGACGACCGGTTGCCGCGCGATCGACTATTTCATCGGCGATGCGCATACGCTACCGGCCGACGAGGCGCATCACTTCACCGAGCGGCCGTGGCGGCTGCCCGACAGCTACCTGTGCTTCACGCCGCCGCCGTACGATGTCGCGGTCGGCCCGCTGCCGATGGGGGCTCATGGCGGCGTCACGTTCGGCTGCTTCGGCAAGCTGATCAAGATCAGCGACGAGGTCGTCGCGCTGTGGTCGCGCATCCTGCACGCACTGCCGGACGCACGCCTGCTGCTGAAGGCCCATGAGCTCGGTGCCGGCGACGTGAACCAGGCGACGCTCGAGCGCTTCGCGCGGCACGGCATCGGCGCGGATCGGCTGATGCTCGAAGGCGGTTCGCCGCGTGCGGAGTACTTCGCCGCGTATAACCGCATCGACATCGCGCTGAGCCCGTTTCCGTACCCGGGCGGCACGACCACGGCCGAAGCGCTGTGGATGGGCGTGCCGGTGCTCGGGATGAAGGGCAGCCGGTTCGTCACGCACATTTGCGAAAGCCTGCTGCACGCGGCGGGCATGGGCGACTGGATCGCGGAAGACGAGGATGCGTACCTCGCGAAGGCCGTCGCGTTCGCGCGCGACCGCGACGGGCTGGCGACGCTGCGTGCAACGCTGCGCGAACGCGCGCTGGCGTCGCCGCTGTGCGATGCGTCGCGCTTCGCACGCAACCTCGAGGACGCGCTGCACGGCATGTGGGCCCGCTACGCGGCCGGCGAGACGGCACCCCGGGACGCGTGACGAGCGGGATCGCGCCACGGATGGAAGCCGCGCTCGCGCATCGTCGGGCCGGCCGCCCGAGATGATCGACGCGGCCGTCGAGCGGGCGACGCGGGCGTAGCCGGCGCGCGCTCCCGCCTGCAGGCGAAAAAAAAGCCGCATTGAAGCGGCTCGACGGTACGGCGACAACGGACCGCTCGACTGGCGGCGTCTTTTAATTCGAAATGCGCGGCGGGCGAGACGCCCGGCCGGTCACAGCATGCCGGCTTTCTGGTACTGGCTCGCGGCCTCGATCCGCTCCCGGGACTGCGCAAATTCCGCGGCCAGGCGGTCACGGTCCGTCTGCGCATGCTCCGTGATCGACGCGTCGATCGCCATGATCTGGCGCACCTGGTCCAGCACGTCCGGGGTCTGCTCGCCGGACAGGTTCATCAGCAGCGGCGAGCGTTCGTCGGCGAGGGCCGCGACGCGCACCCAGTCGCGCGCATCGGCCGCCGACTGCATGGCACGGGTCAGGTCGAAGGCGCGGGACAGCGTGTCGTTCGTCATGGTTCTGCTCCGAAGGGGGGCGGCCAACGCTTACTTGTTGTTGGCCATCGCGCCGGCGCTGTTCTGGCCGCCGAACAGCTGGGTCAGGTAGCGGGTGTTGTTCGCCATCGTCGCCATCAGCGTGTTCAGCGCGGTGAACTGCGCATTGTATTGCTTGGTCAACTGGTCCGAGTAGCTCTGTAGCTGCGTCGCCTGACCCTGCACACTCTTCAGGTCGGCGTTGATCGCGTTGGTGCGCTGGTCGATCAGGCCGGACGTCTGCGTGTACGAGTTGATGTTCGCATTGAGCGCCTGGGCGATGCCGTTCGTCTGGTTGAAGATCGCCGTCACCGCGGAACTGTTCGACTTGAGCGCGGTGGTCAGCGCGGCGGTGTCGACCGACATCGCGCCGGTCGAGTCCACGTTGATGCCGATGCTGCCGAGCGCATAGGTCGTGCCGCCCGTCGTGACGCCGCTGCTGAGCGTCGTCGCGAGTGTGTTCCTGATCGTGTTCAGCATCGCGTCGCCGAGCAACGGGCCGGCGGTCTTCGCGGTCGAGTCGTAGCTCGACAGCGATTTCGCGGTATTCACGAAGTTGGTATACGCGGTCGCGAAATTGTTGATCGCGGTCGTCGCCGCGGCCGTGTCTTGCGACAGCGTGATGGTTTGCGTCGTGCCGACCGCGGCCTGCGACAGCGCCAGCGTGACACCCGTCAGCGCGCCCGACACGTTGTTCGACGCGCTCGACACCGGCGTGCCGTCGATCGTCAGCTTCGCATCGGCGGCCGGCGTGACGGTCGTGTACCCCGACGTCAGTTTCGAGTTGACGCCTGTGCCCGTGATCGAGATCGTGCTGGCTGCACCGGTGAGGTTCGACTGCATCACGAGATGCTGGCCGTCCGAACCGGTGATGACCGACGCGGTGACGCCGGCATTGCCGGACGCGGAGTTGATCGACGACGCGATGTCGGACAGCGACGCGCCGGCCGCCACGTTGACGTTGAACGCGGGGTTGCTGCCGAAGGTGATGCTCAGCGAGCCGGCCGAGATCGTGTCCGCCGACGTCACGCCGGCCGACGACAGCTTGTTGGCGGTCGCGAGCTGCGTGACATTGACCGAATACGAACCGGCCACCGCGCCGCTGCCGCTCTTGATCGTCGTCGCGATGCCCGTGCCGCTCGCCGTCGCGGCCAGGCTGCCGAGCGCGGTGCCGTCCGAGAGGCCGGTGAGCGCGGTCTGCAGCGCGGACAGCGCGCCCTTCAGCTGGCCGATCGCGGACAGCTGCGTATTGTCGTTCGTCTGCCGGGTCTGCAGGGCCTGCAATTGCCCGGCCGTCTTCGCGTTCACCAGCGTCGTGACGAGCGTATTGACGTCGAGCGTCGAATTGGTCGCGCCGCTGATGATCGATTGACCTGCATTCGCCAGGATGGTGCTGATGTCCGTGCTGCTGACGGGGGTCGTGGTGGCCATGCCGTTGCTCCGGTCGTCCGCGCAATCAACGTGCGCGATGCGGCGGGGCGCCGCGGTTCAATGCAAAGAGGGAGGCGTGCCTCCCTGAAGAATTCCGGCCCGGGCGGTTTCGGCGGCGTCGCGATGCGTCGCATGGCGACGCCGCCGTGCCCGGAGGCGGGCGGGCACGTGGCCCGCCGCGGGTGCTGCTCGATTAGCCGAGGAGCTTCAGGACTTGCTGCGGCAGCGAGTTCGCTTGCGCCAGAACCGAGATACCAGCTTGTTGCAGCACTTGCGCCTTGCTCAGGTTCGCCGTTTCCGTCGCGAAGTCCGCGTCGGTGATCTGCGAGCGAGCGGCGGTCATGTTGGTTGCCTGGGTTTGCGTCGTCGAGATCGCAGCCTGGAACGTGTTCTGTGCTGCGCCCAGCGTTGCCTGGAACGTGTTGACTTGCTTCAGTGCCGCGTCGATCGCCGTGATCGCCGATTGTGCGCCCGACTGGGTGGCGACGCTCAGGCTGTTCACGCTCATGCCCGTGCTGTTCCAGTTCGCCGTGCCGAAGTCGACGGTAACGACCTGGTTTGCTGCTGCGCCGATCTGGAACGTGACGCTGCCGGCGCCGCCCAGGATGGTCTGGCTGTTGAACGTCGTTTGCGATGCGACACGGTCGATTTCGCTGAGACGCGTCGTCACTTCAGCTTGCAGGTTCGCGCGGGCGCTCGAATCCAGCGAGCCGTCGCCCGCTTGTTGTGCCAGCGTACGGATACGCTGCAGGTTGTCGACCGTCGATTGCAGCGCGCCGTTGGCGGTCTGGATCATCGAGATGCCGTTGTTCGCGTTTGCAACACCTTGCGTCAGCGCATTGATTGCCGCCGTTTGCGACGTCGAGATCGCCAGGCCTGCTGCATCGTCAGCAGCGGTGTTGATGCGCTTGCCCGACGACAGGCGGTTGATTGCTTGCGACAGTGCGCTTTGCGAGCCCGACAGATTCGTCTGCGTCGTCAGCGAAAGGATGTTGGTGTTGATGTTCAGCATTTGCTTCCTCGTTTTGGAAAATGCCTGAGATACAGACAGGTTCTGATTTCGGCGTGGCGCTTTTTTGCGTCTGGCGCTGCCCGCCTTTCCTGGTTGACGGCGGCACCCGGCGAAAACTTTAGAGGGATGTTCGAGGAAATTCGGGACGGAAGGACCGGTTTCGCCGGGAAGGCGCACGGGGCATGGCGGGCGGCGTGGCGGCCGTGGCGCGAGAATCGCGCGGTTGGGCGGAACGTTCGCCCGCGATCGACAAAAGGGTGGTTTTGTCTGTGATTCCCTGCTATGATGGCGGGCTGAATTGAGATTTTCTGTCACGCCTTTGCCGGTTTCGGCATGTCTGCTGGCAGTCAAACGCGGCGCTGCACGCGGTTGTGAAGCGTACTCGCGGTGCTTTCCGCCTCTCTTTTCCGGCCTCCGAGGCCGTATTTCCGCTCGTTTCGCCTGTTGTGGGGACGCTCGGATGGCCGGTGCGTGGCGCTTGGCCGCTACGTTTTTGACCGTTTAAGCAATTTAGGAACGACATGACGACGATTCTTCTGAAAGAAAACGAGCCGTTCGAAGTGGCGATTCGCCGCTTTCGTCGCGCTATCGAAAAAAATGGCCTGATCGCTGAACTGCGTGAGCGCCAGTCTTACGAAAAGCCGACCGCAGTCCGCAAGCGCAAGAAGGCAGCAGCCGTCAAGCGCCTGCACAAGCGTCTGCGCAGCCAGATGCTGCCGAAGAAGCTCCACTAAGCGCGTCTGACGGTTCGCCGCGAAACGGCGGAGTGTGCCTCGACAGAGGCCGCTCCGCCGTTTTGCTTTTGCGGGCCGGGAAAGCCCCGATGTCGCGACGGCCGAGGGGCCGCGCGATGGTTTCGGCCCACGTCCGGCGGTTTTCGACCGCCGCACGCGGCGTTCAGAAGTCGATCTTCGCGCTCAGGCTCACCGTGCGCGGGTCGCCCGGCTTCACGTAGTCCGCGTACTGGTATTCCCAGTAACGGCGGTTCAGCACGTTGTCGATCGACGCGCGCAGCGTCACGTCGTGGCGGCCGACCCGCGTCAGGTAGCGCGCGCCTGCGTTGACGACGAGAAAGCCCGGTGCGTCGAGGCCGCCGGCGGCGCGCAGCGGCGTCGCGCCGGTGAATTTCGCGTCGACGCCGAGCGTCAGCCCCGGCACGCCCGGCACCGCATAGCCGACGTCGCCGGCGAGCACGAAGCGCGGCGCGCCGGCAACACGGTTGCCGTTGTTGCCGATCCCGTTCGCGTACCACGCGTCGAGCAGCATCGCGTCGACGCCCGCGCTCCAGCGCGCGCCGAATTTCGCGCGCGCGCCCACCTCGATCCCCTGAATGACCGATTCGCCGTCCTGCACGTAGACGTTCGCGGCATTCGCATATTCGGCGCTGCGCTCGATGCGAAACAGCGCGGCCGTCGCGCTCCAGCGCGCGTGCTCGCTCTTGATCCCGAGCTCGTACTGCCTGCTGCGCAGCGGCTTGAGCACCTGGCCCGCGTTCGCGTAGACGTCGTTCACGCGGCTGCCGGGCTCGAGCGATTCGGCATAGCTCGCGTACGCGGTGGTCGTCGGCGCGAGCTTGAACATCACCGCGAAGGTCGGCGTCACCACGCCGTTCTGACGATAGCCGGGATCCGCGGCGCCGCTCGCCTGGAACGCGCGCTGCGCGTAGTTCATGTAGCGCACGCCGGCCAGCACCGACCAGCGCTCGGTCAACTGCACGGTGTCGCTCGCGAACAGCGATTTCTGCACGATCTCGCTCGTGCGGTACTGGATGAAGCCGTGTGGACTCTCGTAGCGGTACGGATTCGGCGCATAGAGGTTGCCGGCGCCGAGCGGCACGAATACGCTGTTCGCCGAATAGTCGTTCGCCTGCTTCTGCCACGACGCGCC
Source organism: Burkholderia sp. AU28863 (assembly GCF_002223195.1). Lineage (NCBI taxonomy): Bacteria > Pseudomonadati > Pseudomonadota > Betaproteobacteria > Burkholderiales > Burkholderiaceae > Burkholderia > Burkholderia sp. AU28863. The sequence goes on from NZ_NKFE01000001.1 coordinate 174,588, forward strand.
GAGCACGATCTGGTGGCCGAACGGGCCCGTGCGCACCTTGCCCTCGACCATCGCGCGCCACTGGCTGAAGCGGTGATCCTCCATGCCGACGTAGCGGCTGTCGGTGTAGTTGCCGGCCGCGTCCTGCAGGTATAGCGTGCTTTCGTTGCGGCGGCGCGTCGCCTTGCTGTAGCTGTACGCGACGTCGAGCTGCCAGTCGGGGGCGAGCTGGTATTGCAGCCCGGCCGTATAGAGCTGCAGGTTCGTGTTCAGGTACTGGTCCTTGCCGCCCAGGTTCGTCGACCCGCCGCTGATCGTGGCGGGCAGTGCGCCGCCCGGATAGCTGCCGGTGAAGATCGACGGCGTCTGGCCGGTCGTGCGGCGATCCTGGTACAGCGCGCCGAACGACACCGAGAGGTCGCGCGTCAGGTTCGCCTGCAGCGCGACCGACACGCTGTCGCGGCGGATGTTGCCGTCGTTGTACGTCTTGCCTTCCTCGTGCGTCGCGTTCAGCCGCGCGCCGAACATGTTGTCCGGCCCGAAGCGCTGGCCGAGATCGACATGCTCGGTCCACACGCCGGTGCTGCGGTAGCCGATGTCGACGCCGCGTACCGGTTCGGCGCCCGGCTGCTTCGTCACGTAGTTGACGACGCCGCCCGGCGTCACGAAGCCGTACAGGAAGCCGCCGAGCCCCTTCAGCAGCTCGACGCGTTCCAGTTGCTCGTACGGCATCGTGATGCCGTACGTGACGAACGGCAGTCCGTCGATCTTGTAGCCGTTCTGCCAGTCGAGCTGCATGCCGCGCACGGTCATGTAGCTGGCCCACGCGCTGTACGCGCCGCTGTTGTCGGACACCGACGCGTCGTTCGCGAACACGTCGCCGAGCTTGTACGGCTGGCGCGCCTCGAGCTCTTCCGACGTGACGATCGTCGTCGAGAACGGCGTGTCGAGCTGACGGCGTGTGCCGAGCGCACCCGTCGAGATCGTGTCGGTCAAGTGTTGCGGCGAATCGTGCGCGGCCGTGATGTCGAGGGCGGGTAGCACCGCGGCGTCGCCGGGCGAATCGTCCGCATGCGCGAGCGACGCGGCAACGCAGGCGAGGGCGGCGGCCACGCGGCGTGGACGGACAGGAGGGCGGGCGAGGCTGACGGTCATGGCGAGCGAGCAAAAATGCGAGTAAGAATCATTCGCATTGAGTTAAAATGTCGCGCATCGTATCAAAACCTGCTGATCGCGCAACAATTCCACGCCGCGTACAAGGGCATCCGGCCTCGCCTGATCGGGCCGGACGACCGCCGCGCGGCGCCCGGACATCCAATGAACTGCATCCCGTCGAATCGGGGCCGCCGCTCGTGCCGGCCCGCTTTCCGTTCGCTGCGCACGCGATGAATGCGTTCGTGCGACCGTTTCTCGTGCGCCTGCACCGTTGGTTCGGGCTCGCCATCGCGCTGTTCCTGTTCGTCGCGGGGCTCACCGGCGCGCTGATCGCGTGGGACCACGAGCTCGACGCGGCGCTGAACCCGGATTTCTATACCGCGCGCAGCGGCGCGACGCCGCTTGCGCCGCTCGAACTCGCGGCGCGCATCGAGGCCGCCGATCCGCGCGTGCAGGTGACCTATCTGCCGCTCGCGGTCGAACCGGGGCACACGCTGCAGGCGGGCGTGATGCCGCGTCTCGATCCGGCGACCGGCCAGCCGTACGCACTCGGTTTCAGCCAGATCGCCATCGATCCCGCGACCGGCGCGGTGCAGGGCCGCCGCGAATGGGGGGCGCCGTCGCTCGCGCGGCTCGACCTGATGCCGTTCATCTACCGGCTGCACTACTCGCTGTTCCTGCCCGTGTATGGCGGGATCAATTTCGGGTTCTGGGTGATGGGCGTCGTCGGCATCGTGTGGGCGATCGACAGCCTGATCGCGCTCGTGCTTGCGTTTCCGAACCTGAAAAGCTGGCGCAAGTCGTTCGTGTTTCGCGTGCGGCGCGGCGGCTATCCGCTCGTGTTCGACCTGCACCGCTCGGGCGGCGTGTGGGTGTGGGGGCTGCTGCTCGTCGTCGCGGTCACGTCGATCTCGATGAACCTCGCCGTTCCGGTCGTGCGCCCCCTGGTGTCGCTGGTTTCGCCGCTCGCCGAAACGCCGTATACGAATCCCGAACATTTCCCGCCGGCCCGGCCGGGCAGCCAGGTGCTGCCGCGCGAACGGATCGTCGAGATCGCGCGCTCGGCCGGCCGCGACGCGGGGATCGTCGCGCCGCCGGGCGCGCTGCTGTTCGCGCCGGCGATGAACGCCTATGCGGTCGGGTTCTTCACGCCGGGCAACGACCATGGCGACGTCGGGCTCGGCAATGCGTGGCTGTACTGGAATGCGGTGACCGGCAAGCCCGTCGCGGCACAGGTGCCGGGCCGCGGTTCGGCCGGCGACCTGTTCATGCAGGCGCAATTCCCGCTGCACTCGGGGCGCATCGCCGGGGTCGCCGGACGGGTCGCCGTCAGCATGCTCGGCATCGTGATCGCGATGCTGAGCGTGACGGGCGTCTGCATCTGGGTGAAGAAGCGCAGCGCACGCGTGCGGGCCGCGCGGAGCGCGCGGCCGGTCGTGCCGGCGGCGTCGTCGTCGCGCGCCGCGCGGTAAAGGTCAGGCGGCAAGCGGCAAGCGGACGGTGCCACCGCCGCGGGGCAGCGGCGCGGCGCCGATGCCACGTTTGGGCCGGCGCCGTCAGCCCGCCTTGCGCCGGCGTGCCGGCTGCTTGCCGCCGAGCGCCGCGCACTGCGTGTGGCACGGGCAGCCGGCTTCGTGATCGTTGACCATGCCGGTCGCCTGCATCAGCGCATAGCAGATCGTCGAGCCGACGAACTTGCAACCGTACGCTTTCAGCGCCTTGCTGAGCGCGTCGGACTGCTCGGTCGATGCGGGCGCGTCGCGGTACGACTGCCACGCATTCTGGATCGGCGTGTCGCCGACGAACGACCACAGGAACGCGGCGAGCGACCCATGCTCCTCGCGAATGCGCTGCACCGCGCGCGCGTTGGTCACCGCCGATTCGACCTTCGCGCGGTTGCGTACGATGCCCGGGTTCTCCAGCAATTTCTCGATGCGCTTGGGCGTGAAGCGCGCGACGGCATCGACGTCGAAATCGGCGAACGCTTCGCGATAGCCCGCGCGCTTGTTCAGGATCGTCGACCACGACAGCCCGGCCTGCGCGCCTTCCAGGATCAGCATTTCGAACAGGTGGCGATCGTCGTGCGACGGCACGCCCCACTCGGTATCGTGGTAGTGAGCGTCCGCTTCCGTCTTCACCCAGTTGCACCGCTGCGACATCGTCTGCCTCGTTTTCAGTATCGATTCGATCGCGCCAGCATAGCGGAAGCCCTTTTGGCGGAATAGTCGGCCGAACGGCAGATGGGCGCGCGGCGCCGATCCGGTTAAGCTTGGCGCCTGTTCGAATCAGCGGGATGAAGGCATGGCGGCATTACTTTTTGCGATCGGCATCGACGGCGGCGGCACGGGCACGCGCGCGGTGCTGGCTGATCGGCACGGGCGCGAGCTCGCGCAGGGGCGCGGCGGCCCGTCCGGGCTCGGTCTCGGCATCGAGCGCGCATGGGCGTCGATCGGGGCGGCGTGCGCGGACGCGTTCATGCACGCCGGCCTCGCGTTCGACTGGTCGCAGTGCGCGCTCGGCTGCGGGCTCGCGGGCGTCAACAACGCGGCATGGCTCGCCGCATTCCGCGCGCAGGCGCCGCTCGGCGCGCTCGCGATCGAGAGCGACGCGTATACGACCGTCGTCGGCGCGCATGGCGGCGCGCCGGGGCTCATCGTCGCGCTCGGCACCGGCAGCATCGCGGCGGCGCTCGATGCGGACGGCGCGTGCCGGATCGCGGGCGGTTTCGGCTTTCCGTCCGGCGACGAGGCGAGCGGCGCGTGGCTCGGCGTGCGCGCGCTCGCCTATGCGCAACAGGCGCTCGACGGCCGCGTGCCGCGCGACGCGTTCGCCACGGCCCTGCTCGCGGAAACGGGCGCGCAGGATCGCGACGCGCTCGTCCAGTGGTCGTGCGACGCGAACCAGACGATCTACGCGCGTCTCGCGCCGATCGTGTTCGCGCACCGCACGCATCCGGTCGCGAGCGCGCTGATCGCGCAGGCCGGCGACGAGATCGGCAAGATGATCGACGCGCTCGATCCTCAGCAGGCGCTGCCGGTCGCGCTGTGCGGCGGGCTGGCGGACGCGCTTGCGCCCGCCGTGCCGGCGCGGCACGCCGCCCGGCTGCGCGCGCCGCTCGACGATTCGGCACATGGTGCGCTGCGGCTCGCGCTGCGTGCGCTGCGGGCGACGGAGGGTGGCTGAGCTGAGCGCGAGCGGGATGGATGCCGCGCCGCAGCAGCACCTCGGGCTGCGTGTGGCCGGCAACCGTCCGGCGCGCGGCGGGGCACGACGTTAAAATGACGCTTCCTCCGTGCCGCGAGCGCCGCTCTCCCGTCCCATGTACAAAGTCATCGCCACCGATCTCGACGGTACGCTGCTGAACAGCGACCACCAGCTCGACCCGTACACGATCGACACCGTTCGCCGGCTCGACCGCGACGGCGTGCAGTTCGTGATCGCCACGGGGCGCCACTATGCGGACGTCGCCGGCATTCGCGACGTGCTGGGCATCCGGCCGTACCTGATCACGTCGAACGGCGCACGCGTGCATGCGCCGGACGACACGACGATCCATTCGCAGGACGTCGACGCAGCGATCGTTCGCCGCCTCGTGCAGCCGGAAGTCGTCGGCGCGCACGGCCGCGTGATTGTCAACCTGTTCACCAACGACGGCTGGCTGATCGACCGCGAAGCGCCGCACCTGCTCGAATTCCACCAGGATTCGGGCTTCCGGTACGACGTGATCGACATGGCCGCGCACGACGGCGCGAATATCGCGAAGGTGCTGTATATCGGCGAACCGGCCGATCTGGCGGTCGTCGCCGAGCAGATGCGCGTGCGGTTCGGCGATACGCTGTACGTCACGTACTCGCTGCCCGACTGCCTCGAAGTGATGACCGCGAACGTGTCAAAGGGGCGCGCGCTGCGCACCGTGCTCGCGCGGCTCGGCGTCGATACCGGCCACTGCATCGCGTTCGGCGACAACATGAACGACATCGACCTGCTCGAAACCGCCGGTCATGCATTCATGATGAACAACGCGAACCCCGACCTGGTGGCGCGGCTGCCGCACGTCCCGCGGATCGGCAACAACTTCGACGCGGGCGTCGCCCGCCACCTGCGCACGCTGTTCTCGCTCGAAGACGACGTCGTCGCGTCCTGAGCGCCCGCCCCGGCGCTGTTTCCGTGCGCGGAAATGAAAAACGGGCGCCGCAGGGGCGCCCGTCGAAATGACTTGCCTCGTGTTCTTCGACAGCGTGAGGCTCGCTGCTCTGCTCGCTTGACCCCGTAGTGTTTTATTCGCTTGTGCGAGCGGATGCGGGCAGCAGGTCGACGGCGTCGTCACGTCCGGCGACCAGCGGGTAGATGATTCCGGCGAGTACCGCGCCGATCAGCGGCGCGACCCAGAACAGCCAGAGCTGGCCGATCGCGTCGCCGCCGACGAACAGCGCCGGGCCGGTCGAGCGCGCCGGGTTCACCGACGTGTTGGTGACCGGGATCGAGATCAGGTGAATCAGCGTCAGGCACAGCCCGATCGCGATCGGCGCGAAGCCGGCCGGCACGCCGCGCTTGTCGGTCGCGCCGAGGATCACGAACAGGAAGAAGCCCGTCATCACGACCTCGCAGATGAACGATGCGGCGAGCGAGTAGTGGCCGGGCGAGCGATCGCCGAAGCCGTTCGTCGCAAAGCCGCTGCCGACCACGTCGAAACCCGGCTTGCCGGTTGCGATCAGGTACAGCACGAATGCGCCGAGCGTGGCGCCGACGACCTGCGCGACGATGTACGGCGCGAGATCGCGTGCCGGGAAGCGGCCGGCGACCGTCAGGCCGACGCTGACCGCCGGATTCAGGTGGCAACCCGAGATGTGGCCGATTGCGAATGCCATCGTCAGCACGGTCAGGCCGAAGGCGAGTGCGACGCCGGCAAAGCCGATGCCGAGGCCCGGAAAGGCGGCGGCCAGCACGGCGCTTCCGCACCCGCCGAGCACCAGCCAGAACGTGCCGAATACCTCTGCAGCGAGACGCTGAGAAAGATTCATGTAAGGACCTCGTCCAAGTGGATTGAAGACCCGGGGCGACGCACCGAATTTATTGCGCTACCGGGAATTGGTCTGGATTATAGGAAATGAATCGGGCGCGGGAGGGTAAACGATTGTTAAATTTGAATGGCTGACGAATGCCTTTTATTAGAATAAGTCCGCATTCTCGATATAGGCGATTCGGTTAAAGATGGCAGCATTAATTTCGAAGGGCAGGGCGGCAGTGCGGATGACGTAACGGATGTTGGTGTCCCGGCCGGATTCGCCGGGGCCGCATCATCGAAAAGGGGAGTCGAAAAATGTCTCAATACGCGAAACTCAAGGCGCAGATCGCCGATCTGCAAGCGCAGGCGGACGATGTGCGGCGCCAGGAAGTGGCGGCGGTGATCGCCGATGTCCAGCGAATGATTGCCGAATATGGCCTGACGGCCCAGGATCTGGGCTTCGCGGAACGAGCGCGGCGCGGGCGTCCGCCGAAGAAGGCGCCGCTGCCGCCGAAATACCGCGATCCGAAGTCGGGTGCAACCTGGAGCGGGCGCGGCAAGCCGCCGAATTGGATCGTCGGCAAAAACCGCGATCGTTTCCTGATCGAGTGACGGAAAGCCAAATGGAAAGAGCCGCATCGACGATGCGGCTCTTTTGTTTTGCGCGTCGATTTCCGCGCGGATTTACCACCGATTTCCGCGCGGATTTCCGTGTCAGGCGCCCGCGACCCGGCGCAATGCCGGTTGCTTGGTTGCCGCGCAAAGCGATTCGTAGGTCTCGACGTAGCGCTGCGCCATTGCCTTCGAGCTGAACCGCGTGTCGAAACGCGCGCGGATCGCGGGGCGCGACAGGCTGTCGATCCGGTGCAGCGCGCCGACCGCGCCCTGCACGTCCTCGACGATGAAGCCGGTCACGCCGTCCTCGATCACTTCCGGCACCGAGCCGCGGTTGAACGCGACGACCGGCGTGCCGCAGGCCATCGCCTCGATCATCACCAGGCCGAACGGCTCCGGCCAGTCGATCGGGAACAGGAGCGCCTTCGCGCCGGACAGGAACGCGGGCTTTTGCGCTTCGTTGATCTCGCCGATGAATTCGACATGCGCCTGGCCGAGCAGCGGCTCGATCACTTCCTTGAAGTAGTCGGCGTCGGCCTTGTCGACCTTCGCGGCGATCTTCAGCGGCAGCCCGCTTTGCGCGGCGATCCGGATCGCGGTGTCGACACGCTTTTCGGGACAGATCCGGCCGAGGAACGCGAGGTATTCGGGCTTCATGTCCGGCTGCGGCGTGAGCAGGGTGTCGGGCAGCCCGTGGTACACGGTGCCGGCCCACGCGGCCTGCGGGAGCGGTTTGCGCTGGTTGTTCGAGATCGACACGACCGGCGAATCCGGGAACGCGTCGAACACCGGCTGCAGCTCCGGCAGGTCCAGACGGCCGTGCAGCGTCGTCACGTACGGCGTGTCGAGGCGCGACATCAGCGGGAACGGCAGGTAGTCGAGGTGGAAGTGCAGCACGTCGAATTCGTGCGCGACCCGGGCGACCTGCTCGAGCAGCCGCATATGGGGCGCCATCGAATCGCGGACCGACGGGTCGAGCCGCAGTGCGCGCGGCCACGCCGCCTCGAGACGGGCCGACGTGACGGAGTCGCCGCTGGCGAACAGCGTCACGTCATGGCCGAGTTCGACGAGCGCCTCGGTGAGGTAGGACACGACTCGCTCGGTCCCGCCGTAGAGTTTCGGCGGAACGGCTTCGTAAAGCGGCGCGATCTGGGCAATTCGCATGGGTTTCTCCTGTGTCGATCCGAGCGCGCGACGGCGCCGATGCGGATCCCGTACAAGGTTGCGGAACTTGCCGACGCACGCGGTTCGCGCTACGTGGCCGGGCCCTGGGCGGGGTGCGCGGAGCGCCGGACGGCAAGCTGCGGGGCGGGCCGGCACGGCTCGCGCCGCCGCCCATTGGAGTCCATTATCGATATCGCCCTGAGGGGTTCGAGTGTTTTTTCAAACACTTAAGGCTTGTTACACGATGAAATACGCAAAAACCCCGAGAAAAAGGGCACGGAATCGTGAATCGCGACAGCCATAACTATTGTTGCGCTATCGTGAAAAACCACTATAATTTTTACCGATCCGATTGCCGGCGCCTTGCCGGCAAGCCTTCCGCCACCGGCGCGGCGGCGATCGGGCTCCCCTCGCAACCGAATCCGCGTTGCACCCCGTTTTTCCGATGCCCCCTTTCAATTCGCCTTGTCGGAAAAATTCCTACACGGTTTACAGACAAATCCTGCATGGCATACGCCACTTCGCTGATACCGACATAAATCCCGTTTGGCCAAAATTCGCCCTGTAAGACTATAAACGAGCCGACTGAGCGCCCGGTGCGCGCTGATCGAGCAAACGTTTTCATAACATGAATGGCCAAAGCACAGCTTTTTAACGGGGGAATCATGAGCGCTACCAGTGAAATGCTCAGTGAGATCAAAGAGGTCAACCTGTCGTACCTCCTCCTCGCGCAGCGACTGCTGCGGGAAGACAAGGCGATGGGCATGTTTCGCATGGGCATTTCCCAGGAACTCGCCGACGTGCTCGCCAACCTCACGCTCGCGCAGACCGTGAAGCTGGCCGCGTCGAACCAGATGCTGTGCCGCTTCCGCTTCGACGATCACGCGCTGCTCTCGTCGCTCGCCGACAAGGGCCGCAGCGATGTCGTCGCGCACGCCCACTCGGCCATCCTGATGGCCGGGCAGCAGGTCGAAGGCGTCCGCTGATCCATCCCGCCTTGCGTGTGTCCCGGCGTGCCGCGCCGGCCGGCAGCGTATTGGCCATTCATTCGCATAACGTCAAGCGGACGGTTATCACCATGGCAAGCAAAAGCGTCGTGATCGAGGTGAAGGAAATCACCCTCGCCATCGAACTCATCGAACTGGGCGCCCGGCTGCAGCTGCTGGAGGCGGAGACGAGCCTGTCGCGGGACCGTCTGATCAAGCTGTACAAGGAACTGAAGGGCGTGTCGCCGCCGAAGGGGATGCTGCCGTTCTCGACCGACTGGTTCATGACGTGGCAGCCGAACATTCACTCGTCGCTGTTCTACAACATGTACCGGTTCATGCAGGACCACGGCCGCTGCGAGCCGATCCAGTCGATCGTGAAGGCGTACCGGCTGTATCTGGAGCACGTGAACCTGTCCGGCGACGAGGCCGCGCTGAGCCTCACGCGGGCGTGGACGCTGGTGCGCTTCTTCGATTCGGGGATGCTGCAGATGACGCCGTGCACGCGCTGCGGCGGCCACTTCGTCGCCCACGCGCATGATCCGCATCAAGGTTTCGTGTGCGGCCTGTGCCAGCCGCCGTCGCGCGCCGGCAAGACCCGCAAGGCCGCCGCCGCGCGCGCCGAACTGGCCGCCGCCGTGGCCTGAGCGCCGGCCCGGGCAGGGTCGGACGGGCCGCGAGCGGCGCGCGAGCGACGTCCGCGGGCCGCGCGAATCATCCGCGCATTGCTGGTAAACACCGTCGGGCCGCCGCCGGGCGGCCGCGAAAGTTTTCCTGCCGACTGCCGTAAACCTGTTTAACGGCGGTCTTCCCGCCGGTCTTTCGTGAGGGACAGGCAGTGCTGATTATCGTGGGAACACTCGTGACGCTGTTGTCCGTCTTCGGCGGTTATGCGCTGGCAGGCGGGCATCTGGGCGCCCTGATCCAGCCCATCGAGATCCTGATGATCGTGGGTGCCGGCGTCGGCGCGTTCATCCTCGGCAACGGCGGCAAGACCATCAAGGCCACGCTGCGCGTGCTGCCGACGCTCTTCAAGGGCTCGAAATACACGAAGGACGTCTATATGGAGCTGATGGCGCTTCTTTACGTGCTGCTCGCGAAGGCACGCAAGGAAGGCACGCTGACGCTCGAGGCCGACATCGACGATCCGGAAAAGAGCCCGATCTTCACGCAATACCCGAAGATCCTCGCCGATCACCATATCGTCGAATTCCTGACCGACTACCTGCGCCTGATGGTGGGCGGCAACATGAACGCGTTCGAGATCGAAAGCCTGATGGACGAGGAGATCGAGACGCACCACACGGAAGGCGAAGGCCCGGCGCACGCGCTGATGCGCGTCGGCGACGCGATGCCGGCGTTCGGGATCGTCGCGGCCGTGATGGGCGTCGTGCACACGATGGCCTCGGCCGACAAGCCGCCCGCGGTGCTCGGCGCGATGATCGCGCAGGCGCTGGTCGGCACGTTCCTCGGGATCCTGCTGTCGTACGGGCTGATCGGGCCGCTCGCGAGCCTCGCGGAGCAGCGCGTGGCCGAGTCGACCAAGATGTTCCAGTGCATCAAGGTGACGATCCTCGCGACGCTGAACGGCTATGCGCCGGCGATCGCGGTCGAGTTCGGCCGCAAGGTGCTGTTCTCGACCGAGCGTCCGTCGTTCTCCGAGCTCGAAGAGCACGTGCGCCGCGTGAAGGCGAAGTGATGCGGAGCCACCGATGAGCAAGAGCAAGGATCGCGCGATCGTCGTCAAGCGGGTGGCCCCGGCGAAGAAGGGCCACCACGGCGGCGCATGGAAGCTTGCGTACGCGGACTTCATGACCGCGATGATGGCGTTCTTCCTGCTGATGTGGCTGCTGAGCTCGGTCACGCCGGTGCAGCTGAAGGGGATCGCCGAATACTTCAACATGCCGCTGAAGGCCGCGATTCTCGGCAGCGGCGACCGCAGCTCGCAGGATTCCAGCATCATCAACGGCGGCGGCCGCGACCTGTCGAGCACGGATGCCGGCACGCTGCGCCGCACCGACGGCACGACGTCGCTCGCCGAGCGCCTCGCGAAGGCGGGCGACGAGCATTCGCGGTCGCAGGCACAGGGCGCGCAGGACCGGCTCGAGCAGACGCGCCTGCACGACCTGCAGATCAAGCTGATGGCCGCGATCGAGGCCAATCCGACGCTGCGCCAGTTCAAGCAGCAGATCCGCATCGATTCGACGCTGATGGGGCTGCGCATCGAGATCGTCGATTCGCAGAAGCGACCGATGTTCGCGATGTCGAGCGACCACGTCGAGCCGTACATGCGCGACATCCTGCGCGAGATCGGCAAGACGCTGAACGACGTGCCGAACCGGATCATCGTCCAGGGCCACACCGACGCCGTGCCGTACGCGGGCGGCGAGGGCGGCTACAGCAACTGGGAGCTGTCGGCCGATCGCGCGAACGCATCGCGCCGCGAACTGATCTCCGGCGGCATGGACGAGGCGAAAGTGCTGCGCGTGCTGGGCCTCGCGTCGACGCAGAACCTGAACAAGGCCGATCCGCTCGATCCGGAAAACCGCCGGATCAGCGTGATCGTGCTGAATCGCAAATCCGAAGAAGCGCTGATGCGCGACGACGCGACGACGACGACGCTGTCCGCCGACGCGGCCGGTTCGAAGCTGCTCGCGCAGCAGCTCGGCGGCCCGACGCCGGCGGCGCGTCCGGTCGTGGCGAGCGCCGTCGCCGTGGCGCCGAAACCCTGACGTTTCCGAGACAGACATGATCCGAACCATTCTCGCCATCGACGACTCCGCGACCATGCGTGCGCTGCTGCAGGCCACGCTCGCGCAGGCCGGCTACGACGTGACGGTGGCGCCGGACGGCGAAGCCGGCTTCGACATGGCGGCCACGACGCCGTACGACCTGGTCCTGACCGACCAGAACATGCCGCGCAAGAGCGGGCTCGAGGTGATCGCCGCGCTGCGCAAGCTGACCGCGTACGCGGACACGCCGATCCTCATCCTGACGACCGAAGGCAGCGACGCGTTCAAGGACGCCGCACGCGACGCGGGCGCGACCGGCTGGATCGAAAAGCCGATCGACCCGGGCGTGCTGGTCGACCTGGTCGCCACGCTGTCCGAGCCGGCTGCCTCCTGACATGAACGCGACGATTTCAACCGGTGACCGGGCATGACTCTCGACATCACTCAGTTCTACCAGACCTTTTTCGACGAAGCGGACGAGCTGCTCGCGCAGATGGAGCAGCTGCTGCTGAACCTCGACGTCGATTCGCCCGATCCCGAGGATCTGGCGGCGATCTTCCGCGCCGCGCATTCGATCAAGGGCGGCGCGGCGACGTTCGGCTTTTCCGCGCTGACCGATACGACGCACATCCTCGAATCGCTGCTCGACCGTGCGCGCAACCATGAGCTGACGCTGACCAAGGAGATGGTCGACGCGTTCCTGGAAACCAAGGACGTGCTGTCCGACCAGCTCGTCGACTACCGCGCGAGCGCCGAGCCGGACGCGGCCGCCGCCGCGGCGATCTGCGCGAAGCTCGAACGGCTGAAGGCCGAAAGCGGCGCAGGCGCGCCTGCCGCCGCCGCGCCTGCGCCGGCCGCGCCTACGCCGGCCGCGCCGGTTGCCGCCGCCGTCGCGCCGGCTGCCGCGCCCGCCGTCGGCGGCGACCGTGCGCCCGACCATGTGGTCGAGCAGGCCGTCGCGGCCGCGCATCCGGCGGCCGACGCCGATGCCGATGCCGACGGCCCGCATCTGAAGATCACGCTGGTCGGCATCGACGCGAAGGACCAGGCGCTGCTCACCGAAGAACTCGGCAACCTCGGCCGGATCGTCGGCCGCGAGGAAGTGGGCGCGGACCTGACGCTGTGGGTCGAATCGGACGTGCCTTCCGACGACATCGTCGCGGTGTGCTGCTTCGTGATCGACGAAAGCCAGATCCGCGTCGCGCGCGGCACGGCGCCGGCTGCCCAGGCGGCGCCGGCCGTCGCGCCGGCCGCCGCAGCCGTGGCGGCCGAAGCTCCTGAACCGGCCGCCGCCCCGCAGCCCGCGCGCGTCGAGGTATTCGCGCCGCAGGCAGCCGCGCCGCAACCGGCTGCCGCGGCGCCCGCCCCGGCGCCGGCCGCCGCAGCGCAGCCGCAGCCGCAACCACCCGCTCAGCCGCAGCCGCAGCCGGCCGAACACGCGGCGCCGGCCGCCGCCGCGCATCACGACGACAAGCGCGCGCGCCCGGCCGCCGCGGCGGCAGGCGGCGCCGAAGGCAGCTCGATCCGCGTCGGCGTCGAGAAGGTCGACCAGCTGATCAACCTCGTCGGCGAACTGGTGATCACGCAGGCGATGCTGGCCGAGACGGCCAGCGCGTTCGATCCGGCGCTGCACGACCGCCTGTTCAACGGGATGGCGCAGCTCGAGCGCAATGCGCGCGACCTGCAGGAAGCGGTGATGTCGATCCGCATGATGCCGATGGACTACGTGTTCAGCCGCTTCCCGCGGCTCGTGCGCGACCTCGCCGGCAAGCTCGGCAAGCAGGTCGAGCTCGTGACGTTCGGCCAGGCGACCGAGCTCGACAAGAGCCTGATCGAACGGATCATCGATCCGCTCACGCACCTGGTGCGCAACAGCCTCGACCACGGGATCGAAACCGTCGACAAGCGCGTCGCCGCCGGCAAGGACGCGGTCGGCCAGCTCGTGCTGTCGGCCGCGCATCACGGCGGCAACATCGTGATCGAGGTGAGCGACGACGGCGCGGGCCTGAACCGCGAGCGGATTCTCGCGAAGGCCGCGAAGCAGGGCATGCAGATCTCCGAGAACATCAGCGACGACGAAGTGTGGCAACTGATCTTCGCGCCGGGCTTCTCGACCGCCGAGACGGTGACCGACGTGTCGGGCCGCGGCGTCGGGATGGACGTCGTGAAGCGCAACATCCAGTCGATGGGCGGCCACGTCGAGATCTCGTCGCAGGCCGGCCGCGGCACGACCACGCGGATCGTGCTGCCGCTCACGCTCGCGATCCTCGACGGGATGTCGGTCAAGGTCGGCAGCGAGATCTTCATCCTGCCGCTGAACTTCGTGATGGAGTCGCTGCAGCCGTCGAACGACGACATCTACACGGTCGGCAACGGCGAGCGCGTGGTGCGCGTGCGCGGCGAATACCTGCCGCTCGTCGCGCTGCACGAGGTGTTCTCGGTCGACGACGCGCGCACCGACCCGACCCAGGGGATCGTCACGATCATGGAAACCGAGGGGCGCCGCTTCGCGATGCTGATCGACGAGCTGGTCGGCCAGCAGCAGGTGGTCGTGAAGAACCTCGAAACCAACTACCGCAAGGTGCACGGCATCTCGGCGGCGACCATCCTGGGCGACGGCAGCGTCGCGCTGATCGTCGACGTCGCGGCGCTGAACCGCGAAACCCGTGCGACGCACGGCGCCCGTGCGGGCGCCGAGCTCGCCGTCTTCTGACTCTCGCCATTCAACCGATTGGGGGCAAACGTGTCTGCTGAAGTCCAAATGATCAATACGGCCGCGGCGAACGCGGCGGCGACCAGCCGCCGTGACGCCGAACACGGCGATGCGACGGGCCAGGAATTTCTCGTCTTCACGCTTGGCGACGAGGAATACGGAATCGACATCCTGAAAGTGCAGGAAATCCGCGGCTACGACAGCGTCACGCGGATCGCGAACGCGCCCGAGTTCATCAAGGGCGTGATCAACCTGCGCGGGATCATCGTGCCGATCGTCGACATGCGGATCAAGTTCCACCTCGGCCGCGTCGAATACGACCACCAGACGGTCGTGATCATCCTGAACGTGTCGAACCGCGTGGTCGGGATGGTGGTCGACGGCGTGTCGGACGTGCTGACGCTGCAGACCGACCAGATCATGCCGGCGCCGGAATTCGGCGCGACGCTGACGACCGAGTACCTGACGGGCCTCGGCACGGTCGATGGCCGGATGCTGATCCTGATGGACATCGAGAAGCTGATGTCGAGCCGTGAAATGGCGCTGATCGAGACGCTCGGCGGGTAAGCGCGCCGCGCGCGCAGCAATTTCGGGAGAATCTGCAATGTTGCATAACTGGTCGATCCGCACGACGCTCACGGCGGTCGGACTCATCCTCGTGTGCCTGACCGCCGCGGTCGGCGGGCTCGGCCTCTACGCGCTCGATCACGCGAGCCGCTCGCTCGACGAGATCGCGCACGTCGACCTGCCGGCGATCCACACGCTCGACGACACGGCCGCGCAGCTGCTGCGCTCGCGCGTCGCGCTCGATCGCTTTCGCACGCTGACCGAAGGCGGCAATGCGGCCGACGCGACGAAGGTGCTCGACCGCGCGCAGGAGCTGTATGCGAAGTCGAACCAGAACTGGCAGGCGTTCCAGTCGACGCCGAAGCTCGGTGTCGATCAGGCGCTGCTCGACGAACTCGCCGCACGGTACACGACGATCGTGAAGGAAGGCGTCGAGCCCGAGTTCGCCGCGGCGCGCGCGGGCGACATGGCCGCGTACCACGCGGTCGCGGACACGAAGATCAGCCCGATGTTCGTCGCGTTCGACCAGACGGCGGCGGCCGTGATCGCCGCGCTGCAGAAGCGCGCGCAAGACCGTCAGACCGAGACGCAGTCGCAGATCTCGATGATGATCGCGCTGATCGCGGCCGGCATCGCGATCGCGTTCGTCGTCGTGATCGCGATCCGCTTCGTGCTGCGCGGGCTGATCGTCCAGCCGATCGAGGACGCGATCGCGCATTTCGAGCGCATTGCCGGCGGCGACCTCACGCAGCCGGTCAACGTTTCCAGCACGAACGAGATCGGCCGCCTGTTCGGCGGCATCAAGCGGATGCAGGACGCCGTCACGACGATGGTGCAGGCCGTGCATCGCGGCACAGAATCGATCGACGTCGGCGCGCGCGAGATCGCGACCGGCAACATCGACCTGTCGCAGCGCACCGAGGAGCAGGCCGCGTCGCTGCAGGAAACCGCGTCGAGCATGGAGCAGCTGACGGGCACCGTGCGGCAGAACGCGGAGAACGCGCGGCAGGCGAGCCAGCTCGCGGTGAACGCGTCGGACATCGCGACGCAGGGCGGCGACGTGGTCGGCCAGGTCGTGTCGACGATGCAGGACATCGCGGCGAGCTCGGGCAAGGTCGTCGACATCATCGGCACGATCGAAGGCATCGCGTTCCAGACCAACATCCTCGCGCTGAACGCGGCCGTCGAGGCGGCGCGGGCCGGCGAGCAGGGCCGCGGCTTCGCGGTGGTCGCGGGCGAGGTGCGCTCGCTCGCGCAGCGCAGCGCGAGCGCCGCGAAGGAAATCAAGCAGCTGATCGGCGATTCGGCCGAGAAGGTCGACAGCGGGTCGGCGCTCGTCGCGCGCGCCGGCTCGACGATGGAAGAGATCGTGCAGGCCGTGCGCCGCGTGACCGACATCATGGGCGAGATCAGCGCCGCATCCGACGAGCAGTCGACCGGCATCGAACAGGTCAATCGCGCGGTCGGCCAGATGGATGCGGTCACGCAGCAGAACGCGGCGCTCGTCGAGCAGGCGGCGGCCGCGGCCGCGTCGCTCGAGGAGCAGACGCGCCAGATGAAGGCGATCGTGTCGGGCTGGCGTGTCGCGGGCGGCATCGCGCTCGCGCCGGCGCGCAGCGTCGCGCGGCCGGTCGCGCACGAACCGGCGGCGCTGCCGTCGGCGTCGCGCCACGATGCGCCGGTCGCCGCGCTGCCGGCGCCGGCAGCGGCCCAGCCGGCGGCACGGCGCGCCGCGCCGGCGTCGCGTGCGGCTGCCTCGGGCGCCGCGGCCGCCGCGTCCGAACCGACGCGTGCGACCGATGCCGCCGCGCGGACGCAGAAGGATGCACCGGCCGCCCGTGGCGGCACCGCCGCGGGCGGCTACGGCCCGCGTCTCGCGAAGACGGCCGCGCCGGCGGACAAGCCGGCCGCGAAGCCCGCGCTCGTGCGCCCGGCGCTGAACGGCGAGAAGCCGGCGCCGGCGACCGCCGGCGCGTCCGACGACGACTGGGAGACCTTCTAAGCCATGCAGCACGCGCGCGCGCCGTTTCGACCCGATGCACCGGATGCCTCGCCTCGCGCGGGCGAGCCGGGGCGCGACTTCGCGTTCACCGGCGCGGATTTCGCACGCATCCGCGCGCTGATCCATCAACGCGCGGGCATCTCGCTGTCCGAGCACAAGCGCGACATGGCCTACAGCCGGCTCGCGCGGCGGTTGCGGGCGCGCGGCCTCGACACGTTCCGCGACTACCTCGACCTGCTCGAGCAGGAAGACGATCCGCTCGAGTGGGAAGCGTTCACCAATGCGCTGACGACCAACCTGACCGCGTTTTTCCGCGAGTCGCACCATTTCCCGATCCTGGCGGAATTCGTGAAATCGCGGCCGGCGCCGGTCTCGGTCTGGTGCTCCGCGGCGTCGACCGGCGAGGAGCCGTACTCGATCGCGATCACGCTGATCGAGGCGCTCGGCGAAACGGCGGCGCGCAGCGCGACGATCCTCGCGACCGATCTCGACACGCAGGTGCTCGCGAAGGCCGAAGCCGGCATCTACACGTACGACCAGGTCAAGCACCTGTCGCCGGAGCGGCTCAAGCGCTTCTTCCTGAAGGGCACGGGCGCGCAGGCCGGCCGCGTGAAGGTGCGCCCCGAGCTGCGCGCGATGATCCGCTTCGAGCAGCTGAACCTGACCGATGCGGACTACGGGATCGCGAAGCCGTTCGACGCGATCTTCTGCCGCAACGTGATGATCTATTTCGACAAGCCGACGCAGGGGCAGGTGCTGTCGCGCTTCGAGCCGCTCGTGAAGCCGGGCGGGCTGCTGTTCGCCGGCCATTCGGAGAACTTCACGTACGTGACGCAGGCGTTCCGGCTGCGCGGGCAGACGGTGTACGAACTGACGCGCGACGCCGAACAGGGTGCGCGCTCGCGCGGCGCGCAGGCGAGCGCGGCGGCCGCGATGCCGTCGCCCGGCCGCGCGCGGGCCGTGGGCGGCGCGCCCGCCTATGGAGAGCGCGGATGAGCGCACTGCCGATCGCGACCAATCGCTACTTCGACAATCACTTCGAGCGCCCCGGCGTGAAGCTGTTGCCGAACGAGTTCTACACGACCGCCGAGGACATGGTGCTGATGACCGTGCTCGGCTCGTGCGTCGCCGCGTGCCTGCACGACCCGTACGCGGGCATCGGCGGGATGAACCATTTCATGCTGCCGGACGACGGCGCCGACCCGGGCGCGGCCGCGTCGGAATCGATGCGCTATGGCGCGTATGCGATGGAAGTGCTGATCAACGAGTTGATCAAGGCCGGCGGGCGCCGCGAGCGCTTCGAGGCGAAGGTGTTCGGCGGCGCGGCCGTGCTGGCCGGGATGACGACGATCAACATCGGCGATCGCAACGCGGATTTCGTGCGCCGCTACCTCGCGCTCGAGCGCATCCGCATCACCGCGGAAGACCTGCAGGGCGTGCATCCGCGCAAGGTCGCGTTCATGCCGCGCAGCGGGCGCGCGATGGTGAAGAAGCTGCGGCTGCAGGTGCCGGGCGTGACCGAGCGCGAGGCCGCGCTCGCACGCGAGGCCGAGCGCGCCCGCCGCGCGCACGTCGAGCTGTTTGCCGCGAAGCGGCCTGCCGCGCCGCAGCCGGCGCGCCCGCGCATCGAGCTGTTCGGCGGGCGCGGCGCCGCGCCGGCCGGCAGCGGTAGCGCGGCGCTCGCCGGCGCCGCGCGGACGGCGAACCTATCAAGAAAGCAGGAGGCATGACCGCAGTGCAGAAGATCAAAGTGTTGTGCGTCGACGATTCGGCGCTGATCCGCAGCCTGATGACCGAGATCATCAACAGCCAGCCCGACATGACGGTGGTCGCGACCGCGCCCGATCCGCTCGTCGCGCGCGAGCTCATCAAGCAGCACAACCCCGACGTGCTCACGCTCGACGTCGAAATGCCGCGCATGGACGGGCTCGACTTCCTCGAGAAGCTGATGCGCCTGCGGCCGATGCCGGTCGTGATGGTGTCGTCGCTGACCGAGCGCGGCTCGGAAATCACGCTGCGCGCGCTCGAACTCGGCGCGGTGGATTTCGTCACGAAGCCGCGCGTCGGGATTCGCGACGGGATGCTCGACTACGCGGAGAAGCTCGCGGACAAGATCCGCGCGGCGTCGCGCGCGCGCGTGCGCCAGGCGCCGCAGCCGCAGGCCGTTGCCCGCACGGCGGACAGCGCCGCGGCCGCGCCGATGATCAACAACCCGCTCGTCAGTACCGAGAAGCTGATCATCATCGGCGCGTCGACGGGCGGCACCGAGGCGATCCGCGAAGTGCTGACGCCGCTGCCGCCGGACGCGCCGGCCGTGCTGATCGCGCAGCACATGCCGCCGGGCTTCACGAAATCGTTCGCGCAGCGGCTGAACGGCCTGTGCCGGATCGCGGTGAAGGAAGCCGAGCACGGCGAACGCGTGCTGCCGGGCCATGCGTACATCGCGCCGGGTCATGCGCACCTGTTGCTCGCGAGAAGCGGCGCGAACTATATTGCGCAACTGTCGGACGAGCCGCCGGTGAACCGGCACCGCCCGTCGGTCGACGTGCTGTTCCGCTCGGCGGCGACGCACGCGGGCAAGAACGCGATCGGGGTGATCCTCACCGGGATGGGCCGCGACGGTGCGGCCGGCCTGCTGGAAATGAAACGCGCGGGCGCTTACACGTTCGCGCAGGACGAGGCGAGCTGCATCGTGTTCGGAATGCCGCGCGAGGCGATCGCGCTCGGCGGTGCGGACGAGGTCGTGCCGCTCGCCGACATGAGCCGCCGCGTGATGGCGCGCCTGGCGACGATGGGCGACCGCGTGCAGCGCGTGTGAATGGACTGTCACGGGGCGCGTGCCACGATACGCGTCCCGACGGAAACGAATCTGGAAAGGAACGACGATGGACAAGAGCATGAAAATCCTGGTGGTGGACGATTTCCCGACGATGCGCCGGATCGTCCGCAACCTGCTCAAGGAACTGGGCTACACGAACGTCGATGAGGCCGAGGACGGCGCGGCCGGCCTCGCGCGGCTGCGCGGCGGCGGCTTCGACTTCGTGATCTCGGACTGGAACATGCCGAACCTCGACGGTCTCGCGATGCTCAAGGAAATCCGCGCGGACGCGACGCTCACGCACCTGCCGGTGCTGATGGTCACGGCCGAGTCGAAGAAGGAGAACATCATCGCGGCCGCGCAGGCCGGCGCGAGCGGCTACGTCGTGAAACCGTTCACGGCCGCGACGCTCGACGAGAAGCTGAACAAGATCATCGACAAGATGGCCAAGGCCGGGAGCTGAACGTGAACGAGCCGATCCATGCGGCGCTCGCCGGCGCGGCGGTCAATGCCGACGGCCATGCCGAAGGCGCCGATTACGCGAGCGACCGGATCCTCGCGCGCATCGGCCACGTCACGCGCACGCTGCGCGATTCGATGCGCGAACTCGGGCTCGACAAGCATGTCGAGCGCGCGGCGGAAGCCGTGCCCGATGCGCGCGACCGGCTGCGCTACGTCGCGACGATGACCGAACAGGCCGCGGTGCGCGTGCTGAATGCGATCGAGATCGCGAAGCCGATGCAGGAGCGCGTGCAGAACGAGGCCGAGGCGCTTGACGCGCGCTGGGCGCAGTGGTACGCCGCGCCGATCGAGCACGCGGAAGTGCGCGAGCTGATGGACGACACGCGCGCGTTCCTGCGCACGCTGCCCGAATCGACGGCGGCGACCCGTGCGCAACTGCTCGAGATCATGCTCGCGCAGGATTTCCAGGATCTGACCGGGCAGGTGATCAAGAAGATCATGGACATGGTCTACCTGATCGAGCAGCAGCTCCTCACCGTGCTCGTCGAGAACATCGCGCCGGAGCGGCGCGAGCAGTTCGCGGCCACCGCGGCGGCATTCGCGGCCGAAGCGATGAGCGCGACCGGCAGCCCCGAGTCGTTGCTGAACGGCCCGCAGATCGCGCCGGAAGGCAAATCCGACGTCGTTCAGGACCAGGGGCAGGTCGACGACCTGCTCGCGAGCCTCGGCTTCTGATCCTGCCGCCGCGCATCCGCGCGCCCGTTGCCGGGCGCCCCATTGCCGGGCGCCCCGTTCCGCGGGGCAGCCCGATGCGCGCATCCCCGTCGCGGTCTCGTTTCCTCCGCCCGCCGCCGCTGCGCGGCGCAGCGTGATCCTGCGCCGAATTGACACTTCGACACACTCCGCAGGCATACTACGCGTCAGCAGCAATGTAGCGTCATTCGTACGATTCATAAGTGGGCAGGCGGCGCGGGCCGATGGCGGCGCCGTCGGCACCGAAGCCAGTCCCTTGGGGGGGAACGTGAAGCTGAAACGCTTGGGCTGGACCGTCGCGCAGGCGACGGCTGCAATGGGTGTGCTGTGGGCCGTCCACGCACACGCGGAACTGGGCGGCGCGCCGATGTCGCCGCCGGCGGACGATCAGGCCGCCACCGTGCGCGCGCTGCAGCGCGCGATGCGCTCGGCGGACGGCGTGCAGGCGAGCACGGCCGCCTATACCGTGCGCGAGATCACGCTCGGATCGGGCACCGTCATCCACGAATACACGTCGGCCGCCGGCAGCGTGTTCGGCCTCGCGTGGCGCGGGCCGACGATGCCGGATCTCGCGTCGCTGCTCGGCAGCTATTTCCCGCAGTACACCGCCGGGGTCCAGGCGGCGCACCGGGCGCGCGGCTGGCGTGCGCCGGTGGCCGTCGAGACGAGCGGCCTCGTGATCCGGACGGGCGGCCACATGGGCGCCTTCTCCGGCCAGGCATGGCTGCCGTCGGCGCTGCCGGCCGGCGTGGCCGGCACCGATATCCAGTGACAGCGGGAGAGCGATCTTGAGCATGACTCGTACATTCAAGCGCTGGTTCGGCGTGCTGGGCCTCCTGGCCGCGACGGCCGTACTCGTGACGGCCTGCGGCGGCGGCGATGACGGCGGCAGCAGTTCGGGCAACGGCGGCAACAACGGCTCGGGCGGATCCGACGGCAACAGCGGCAACACGGCCGTCGTCACGGTCGCCGCCGGCGCCGCGAACGTGATCAACATCCCGACCATCAGCGTGAAGGTTTGCGTGCCGGGCACGTCGAACTGCCAGATCGTCAACAACGTGCTCGTCGATACCGCGTCCTACGGGCTGCGGCTCGTCGGCAGCGCGGTGGCCGGCGTGCACGACAGCCTGCCGCAGGTGAAGAGCGGCGGCGCGCCGGTCGCCGAATGCGGCAAGTTCGTGTCGAGCTACACGTGGGGATCGGTGCGCACCGTCGACCTGTCGATCGGCACCGAGCAGGCCGCGTCGCTGCCCGTGCAGATCATCGGCGACCTCGGCACGACGAACGTGCCGAGCTCGTGCACGAACGGCGGCGCATCGGCCAACTCGACGAGCGCGCTCGGCGCGAACGGGATCCTCGGCATCGGGCCGGCGCCGTACGACTGCGGCACGACCTGCGCGACGTCGACGTCGACGAGCAACAACTACTACGCGTGCCCGAACGGCGATAACGCGAGCTGCACGGTGGCGCTCGTGCCGCTGGCGCAGCAGGTGGCCAACCCGGTGCACCGGTTCGCGAACAGCGACGGCGTGAGCGTGCAGATGCCGGCCATCTCGAACAACGGGCAGGCAAGCGCGACCGGCACGCTGACGTTCGGCCTGCCGAACCTGAGCGGCAAGACGGTGCTGACGTCGACCACGACCGGCGACGTCAGCGCGACGTTCCAGGGGCGCAACGTGACCGCGTTCTTCGACACGGGCTCGAACGCGTATTTCTTCAACGATTCGGCGCAGACGGTCTGTTCGAGGAATACGGAGTTCTACTGCCCGTCGGCGACGACCACCTACTCGGCCACGCTGAGCGGCCAGAACGGCGCGTCGGGCACCGTGTCGCTGCCGGTCGCGAACGCGGATTCGCTGTTCTCGAACTCGTCGACGTTCGCGTTCAACGACATCGCGGGGCCGTTCGGCTCGTCCAACTGGCTCGACATCGGCATGCCGCACTTCTACGGCAAGACGATCTACTTCGGGATGGACAAGACCGCGAGCGGCGGCGCGCAGCCGTTCGTCGCGTTCTGACGCGGCGTCGCCGGATGCGGGAACGAGGGGGCGAGCGATCGCCCCCTTTTTTATTCCGGCGCGCCGTGCGCGCGCGACGGACCGGATCGCTGCCACGCGCCGGCATAGCGCCTACGATGTAAGACCGGCACCGGTGCCGGCACGACATCGAAGGAGACAGCGCATGAACCCGCGTATCCAGCGCATCACGCCGTTCCTGTGGTTCGACCGCGACGCCGAGGCGGCGGCCGGTTTCTACGTATCGGTGTTCGACAACGCGCGCATCGTGCACGTCGCGCGCTACGGCAAGACCGGCGCGCACGCGTCCGGCAACGCCGAGGGCGCGGTGATGACCGTTGCGTTCGAGCTCGACGGGCAGGCGTTCGTCGCGCTGAACGGCGGCCCCGTGTTCCAGATGACGCCGGCCGTGTCGTTCGTCGTCAACTGCCGCGACCAGGACGAGATCGACCATTACTGGGCGCGCCTGTCCGAAGGCGGCGACGAGCGCGCGCAGCAGTGCGGCTGGCTGCGCGACCGCTTCGGCGTGTCGTGGCAGGTCGTACCCGTGCAGATGGCCGAACTGATGACGGGCGACCCGGCCCGCGCCGAGCGCGTGATGGCGCAGGTGATGACGATGAAGAAGCTCGACCTCGGCGCGTTGCAGCGGGCGGCGGCCGGCTAGGTCGCCGGACGGTCGGGCCATTCGGGCCGACGAGGGTCGGCCGGCCCGTCCCGACGCCGGAGCGTGCGATTCGGACGGAATGGCGATGCCGACAGGCACCGCGGCCGGCGCGCCTGCGTATCGCCGGCCGGTTGGTTAATCGAATGCCGGACACTCGAGTCGATTATCGATTCGTGCGATTTCATTCGGGTGTAATCGAGGCCGGATTATTCGCGGCTGTCGTTTCTGTCAGATCTTCACGATTATTAAAATGACGCGGCATGCAAGTCGGGCGCGCCGAAATCCGTTCTTGCAGCCGCTCCTGCGTCATATGGGCGCGTGATGCGGCCACCTGCGCGTATTGTCCGGTCTGCGAAAAGAGATGGAGTCCGCCGAAATTCAATCATATAATTCCGGCGTTGTTTCCGGGGCGCCAATATAAAACAGGAGGGTAATAAAATGAATTTTTCCGAAGCCGTTCGTACCGCACTGAATAAATACGCGACATTCGAAGGCCGTGCGCGTCGTGCCGAATACTGGTATTTCGCGCTGCTGACCTCCGTGCTGTCGGTCGCCGGTCAGATCGTCGGCGCGGCCGGCCGCGATGCGGGCCTGATCACGCTGCTGCTGCTCGGCGTGATCTTCCTGGTGTCGCTCGCGCTGATCATTCCGGGCATCGCGGTCAGCGTGCGCCGCCTGCACGATACGGGCCGCTCGGGCTGGTTCCTGCTGCTCGCGCTGATTCCGATCGTCGGCGGCATCCTGCTGCTCGTGTGGATGTGCTCGCGCGGCACCGAAGGCCCGAACCGTTTCGGCGCGGACCCGATCCCGGCGGCCTGACCCTCGCCTGCCCCGACCGACGCGCGACGTCGTTGCGTCGGGGCCTGCTTGCCGCGCTTCTCGCGTTTCTCCCGCCGCTCGCGCTTCTCCCGCTTTTCGCGTTTCTCCCGTCTTTCCCGCCCGTCGTTTCACCGTTCCCCGCGCATGCCGCCGCTGCCGTCCCGCTTGCGGCCGCCGTCTCGCCAATGCGCCGGCCGGCCCCGTATTTCGCCACGCCGCGCGTCGTTCCGCCCCCGTTCCAGCCTCGTTCGCGGGCGCTCGCCCGATTCCCCGAAATACCCCCCTTTCCCGGCTTTGCTCGACCGATCGGCGTTTGACGCCTCCATGAATAATCGGTGTCACTGGAAAGCGGCATTCCGCCGTACCCGACTGGAGGCCCCGTGGCAGACGAGAGCGATCTCGACAAGACCGAAGCCGCCACTCCCAGGCGCCGCGAGAAGGCGCGCGAGGAGGGGCAGGTCGCGCGTTCGCGCGAGCTGGCTTCGTTCGCGCTGCTCGCGGCGGGTTTCTACGGCGCGTGGCTGCTCGCGGGCCCGTCCGGCGGGCATCTGCAGGCGATGCTGCGGGGCGCGTTCACGTTCGATCGCGCGACCGCGTTCGACACCCACCGGATGCTGTCGGCGGCCGGCAGCGCGAGCCTCGAAGGCTTCGCCGCGCTGCTGCCGCTCCTCGCGCTCACCGGCGTCGCCGCGCTGCTCGCGCCGATGGCGCTCGGCGGCTGGCTGATTTCGCAGAAGACGTTCGAGCTGAAGTTCGACCGCCTGAACCCGATCTCGGGCCTCGGCCGGATCTTCTCGATCCAGGGGCCGATCCAGCTCGGGATGTCGATCGCGAAGACGCTGGTCGTCGGCGGGATCGGCGGCATCGCGATCTGGCGCAGCAAGGACGAACTGCTCGGCCTCGCGACGCAGCCGCTCGGCGCCGCGCTGCCCGATGCGCTGCATCTGGTCGCCGTGTGCTGCGGCACGACGGTCGCCGGGATGCTGGTGGTCGCCGGGCTCGACGTGCCTTACCAACTCTGGCAGTACAACAAGAAGTTGCGCATGACGAAGGAAGAAGTGAAGCGCGAGCATCGCGAGAACGAAGGCGATCCGCACGTGAAGGGGCGGATCCGCCAGCAGCAGCGCGCGATCGCACGCCGCCGGATGATGGCGGCCGTGCCGAAGGCCGACGTGGTCGTCACGAACCCGACGCACTTCGCGGTCGCGCTGCAATACACGGACGGCGAGATGCGCGCGCCGAAGGTCGTCGCGAAGGGCGTGAACCTCGTCGCCGCGCGCATCCGCGAACTCGCGGCCGAACACAACGTGCCGCTGCTCGAAGCGCCGCCGCTCGCGCGTGCGCTGTATCACAACGTCGAACTCGAGCGCGAGATCCCCGGCTCGCTGTACTCGGCCGTGGCCGAAGTGCTCGCGTGGGTCTACCAGCTCAAGCGCTTCCGCTCGGAAGGCGGCGCGTTCCCGGCGATGCCGGTCGATCTCGACGTGCCGGCCGAACTTGACAAGGGCACGTCGGTCGCTGCCGACGACGAACGTGAAGAAGCCGAGGACGCCCTCGGCCAGCAAGGGAACGCAGCATGAGCACCCCGACCACCGGCCTGTTCGCGAAGCGCCCGAACCTGCTGGCAGGCACGAACCTGCGCGCGCTCGCGGGCCCGAT
Source organism: Burkholderia sp. AU28863 (assembly GCF_002223195.1). NCBI lineage: Bacteria > Pseudomonadati > Pseudomonadota > Betaproteobacteria > Burkholderiales > Burkholderiaceae > Burkholderia > Burkholderia sp. AU28863. The sequence continues at coordinate 200,696 of NZ_NKFE01000001.1, forward strand.
CCTCATCTGCATGATCCTGGGGATGATGATCCTGCCGCTGCCGCCGATGCTGCTGGATCTGCTGTTCACGTTCAACATCGCGCTGTCCGTGATGGTGCTGCTCGTCAGCATGTACACGATGAAGCCGCTCGACTTCGCGGCGTTCCCGAGCGTGCTGCTGTTCTCGACGCTGCTGCGCCTGTCGCTGAACGTCGCGTCGACGCGGGTCGTGCTGCTCGAAGGCCACACCGGGCCCGACGCGGCCGGTCAGGTGATCGAGGCGTTCGGCCACTTCCTCGTCGGCGGCAACTTCGCGGTCGGCATCGTCGTGTTCGTGATCCTGATGATCATCAACTTCATGGTGATCACGAAGGGCGCGGGGCGGATCGCCGAAGTGTCCGCGCGCTTCACGCTCGACGCGATGCCCGGCAAGCAGATGGCGATCGACGCCGACCTGAACGCGGGCCTCATCAACGAGGAACAGGCGCGCAAGCGCCGCCTCGCCGTCTCGCAGGAAGCCGAGTTCTACGGGTCGATGGACGGCGCGTCGAAGTTCGTGCGCGGCGACGCGATCGCCGGCCTGATCATCATGGCGATCAACGTGATCGGCGGGCTGATCGTCGGGATGGTCCAGCACGACATGAGCTTCGCCGCGGCCGGCACCAACTACACGCTGCTGACGATCGGCGACGGCCTCGTCGCGCAGATCCCGTCGCTCGTGATCTCGACCGCGGCCGGCGTGATCGTGTCGCGCGTCGCGACCGACGAGGACATCGGCACGCAGATCACCGGCCAACTGTTCACGAATCCGCGCGTGCTGAACATCACCGGCGCGATCATCGTGCTGATGGGGCTGATCCCGGGCATGCCGCACTTCGCGTTCCTCGCGCTCGGCGGCGGCGCGATCTGGCTCGCGCGCACGCAGACCAAGCGCGCGGCGGCCCGCAAGGCGGCCGGCGACGTGACCGACATCGCGCCGCCCGCCGTGCTGCCGGCCGACAGCCACGAAGCGACCTGGGACGACGTGCAGCTGATCGACCCGCTCGGCCTCGAAGTCGGCTACCGGCTGATCCCGCTCGTCGACAAGAACAGCGACGGCGAGCTGCTCAAGCGCATCAAGAGCATCCGCAAGAAATTCGCGCAGGAAATCGGCTTCCTGCCGCCGGTGATCCATATCCGCGACAACCTCGAACTGCGGCCGAACGCGTACCGGATCGCGCTGAAGGGCGTCGAGGTCGGCTTCGGCGAAGTGTTCCCGGGCCAGTGGCTCGCGATCAACCCGGGCCAGGTGACGGCCGCGCTGCCGGGCGCCGTCACGCAGGATCCGGCGTTCGGGCTGCCGGCCGTGTGGATCGACGTCGCGCTGCGCGAGCAGGCGCAGGTGTACGGCTACACGGTGGTCGACGCGAGCACGGTCGTCGCGACGCACCTGAACCATCTCGTCGTCCAGCATGCGGCCGAGCTGCTCGGCCGCCAGGAAGTGCAGGCGCTCGTCGAGCGTACCGGCAAGGACGCGCCGTCGCTCGTCGAGGACCTGGTGCCGAAGACGATCTCGCTCACCACGCTGCAGAAGGTGCTGCAGAACCTGCTCGAGGAAGGCGTGCCGATCCGCGACATGCGCACGATCCTCGAGGCCGTGTCCGAGCATGCGGGCCGCGGCGACGCATTCGAGATCACGGCCGCGGTGCGGCTCTCGCTCGGCCGCGCGATCACGCAGCAGTGGTATCCGGGCAACGGCGAAATGCAGGTGATGGGCCTCGACGCGAACCTGGAGCGCGTGCTGTCGCAAGCGCTCGCCACCGGCGCGAACCCGGGCCTCGAACCCGGCCTCGCGCACAACCTTCTGACCGGCACGCAGCAAGCGATGCTGCGTCAACAGAATCTCGGGCTGCCGCCCGTGCTGCTCGTGCAGCACGCGCTGCGCGCGATGCTTGCGCGTTTCCTGCGCCGCAGCCTGCCGCAACTGAAAGTGCTGTCGTACGCCGAAGTGCCGGACACACGCACGATCAAAGTCGTTAACGTCATCGGGGGTTCCGCTTGAACATTCGCAAATTCACCGGCGCAACGAGCCGCGACGCACTTCGTCTCGTGCGCGAGGCGCTCGGCGCCGACGCGGTCGTGCTGTCGAACCGCACGCTCGATGACGGCAGCGTCGAAATCGTTGCACTCGCCGATTCGGATCTCGCCGCGGTGGCGCCGCCGGCCGCGCGTTCGCGCCTTGCCACGTCGCGCGTGCCGGAATCCGTGCCGGCCGCCGCCGTGCCGGGCATCATGTCGCGCCCGGGCATCGCTTCGCGCCCGGCCGTCAATCCATATGCGGCGGACGAAGGCGGGCTGCCTGACGTGTTCTCGTCCGTGTTCGGCGCGAGCGCCGACACGCAAGACGCGGATGCGCACGCTGCGTCGATCGATGCGGACGCGCCCGCGGCGGCAGCGCCGTCGAGCGCGGCATCCGTCGCAGTGGGATCGCGTGCCGCCGGTTCGCCGGCCGCCACTTCCGAACCCGCGCCGTGGCTGGTCGAGCACGCGAAGCGCCTGACGCAGCAGCGCGACGCGCTGATCGCCCGTGCGCAGGCACCCGCCGAGCCGCAGGCGGCCGCGCCCGCGCCGCAAGCCGCCGCCCGCGCGACGCCGCCCGAATGGGCGCGCGACATCGTGCGCGACGCCGAACGCCGGATGCCGGCCGCGGCAGCGCCGGCCGCCGGAGCGCCGGCCGCGGCGAAGCGCGCGGCCGACACGGGCGCCGCGTACGGCGCCAGGGCGACCGAACGCACGCGCCTGTCCGCCGACGCGGCCGCCGTGGTGGCCGATGCGGTGAAGTCGCGCATCGAGCGGATCGTCAACGACACGGTGATGCAGGAGCTGGGCGAGCTGCGCGGGATGATGGAAGAGCAGTTCGACAGCCTGATGTGGCACGACCGCCAGCGTCGCAGCCCCGTCCACGGCGCGCTGACGAAACACCTGTTCGCGGCCGGCTTCTCCGCGCAGCTCGTGCGGATGCTGGTCGACAACCTGCCGTCCGGCGACGGCGCGCAGACGTTCGAGCAGGCCGCCGAATGGGCGCAGTCGGTGCTCGCATCGAACCTGCCGGTGCTCGACAGCGAGGACGCGCTGATGGAGCGCGGCGGCGTGTTCGCGCTGATGGGGCCGACTGGCGTCGGCAAGACGACCACCACCGCGAAGCTGGCCGCGCGCTGCGTGATGCGCTTCGGCGCGAGCAAGGTCGCGCTGCTGACCACCGACAGCTACCGGATCGGCGGCCACGAGCAACTGCGCATCTTCGGCAAGATCCTCGGCGTGCCGGTTCACGCGGTGAAGGATGCGGGCGATCTCGCGCTCGCGCTGTCCGAGCTGCGCAACAAGCACATCGTGCTGATCGACACGATCGGCATGAGCCAGCGCGACCGCGCGGTGTCCGACCAGATCGCGATGCTGCACGGCGCGAACGCGCCGGTGCAGCGCCTGCTGCTGCTGAACGCGACGAGCCACGGCGACACGCTGAACGAAGTCGTGCAGGCGTACCGCAGCGCGGGCGAGCACCCTGATCTCGCGGGCTGCATCCTCACGAAGCTCGACGAGGCGACCCACCTTGGCAGCGTGCTCGACACGGTGATCCGCTACAAGCTGCCGGTCCACTACGTGTCGACCGGCCAGAAGGTGCCGGAGAACCTGTACGTCGCGTCGACCAAATTCCTGCTGAAGAGCGCGTTCTGTGTGCCGCGCGACGGCTCGCCCTTCGTGCCGCAAGACGAGGACATGCCGACGCTGCTTTCCGCACTGACCGCACGTTCCACCGCCGAGCTGCACGAGGTGCGATTTGGATAAACGGATCATCGACCAGGCCGAAGGGCTGCGGCGCCTGCTGGCCGGGCGCGCGTCGCGCATCGTCGCGGTGACGGGCGGGCCGGCCGGCGTCGGCTGCACGTCCACCGTGGTGAACCTCGCGGCGGCGCTCGCGTCGCTCGGCAAGGACGTGCTCGTCGTCGACGAGCGCGCCGACGTGCATTCGGCCAGCGCGACGCTCGCCGGCGCGTGGCTGCGCGACGGCGAACGCACGCGGGTGGCGGCCGGCTTCGGGCTGTGCGGCGCCGCGCGGCTCGCGCGCGCCGGCTACAGCGACGCGCAGCTGAGCGACTTCATCGACGGCCCGGCCGACATCGTCCTCGTCGACGCGCAGCTCGGCGCCGACGGATCGTTCTCGGCGCTCGCGCGCGAAGCGCACGACGTGCTGATCGTCACGCGGGTCGCCGTGCAGGCGATCACCGAGGCGTATGCGTGCATGAAGCGGCTGCATTTCGCGCACGCGTTCGCGCAGTTCCGCGTGCTGACCAATCAGGTCGGCAGCCATGCGGACGCGAAGACGGCCTTCGACAACCTCGCGGGCGTCGCGAGCCGCTACCTGACCGTGTCGATCGCCGACGCGGGCTGCGTGAGCGCCGATCCGCTCGTCGAGCACGCCCGCGAACTGATGCATGCGGTGGTCGACGCGTTTCCGTCGTCGGCTGCCGCGCGCGACTACCGGCAGATTGCCGCCGACCTGTTGTACTGGCCGATGCGCCCGGGTTCGGGCGCGGGCCGCGCGGTCCATGCCGGCGGCAAGCCGTCGTATGAGGCGGGCGCGGCACACGCCGCGTGAGCGCCACCCGAAGGAGGGAGCCATGATGTACAACGCTCAAGGAAAGATGTCCCAGGCCGACGTGCTCGCGCAATATGCGCCGCTCGTGCGCCGCCTCGGGCTGCAGCTCGTCGCGAAGATGCCGGCGAGCGTCGATCTCGACGACTTGATCCAGGCCGGCATGATCGGCCTGATGGACGCGGCCGGTCGCTACAAGGAAGACCAGGGCGCGCAGTTCGAGACCTACGCGACGCAGCGCATCCGCGGCGCGATGCTCGACGAGCTGCGCAGCAACGACTGGCTGCCGCGCAGCCTGCGCAAGACGTCGCGCGAGGTCGAGCACGCGGTGCACCAGGTCGAGCAGCACCTCGGCCGCTCGGCGAGCGAGACCGAGATCGCGCAGCACCTGAACATGCCGCTCGACGAATACCAGGGGATGCTGCAGGACCTGCACGGCAGCCAGCTCATCTACTACGAGGATTTCGATCGCGCGGCCGACGACGAGCCGTTCCTCGACCGCTATCGCGTCGATCATGCCGATCCGTTGTCGTCGCTGCTCGACGAGCACCTGCGCGAGGCGCTCGTCGAGGCGATCGAGCGGCTGCCGGAGCGCGAGAAGCTGCTGATGTCGCTGTACTACGAACGGGGTCTGAATCTGCGCGAGATCGGCGCGGTGCTCGAGGTGAGCGAATCGCGTGTGTGCCAGCTCCACAGCCAGGCCGTCGCGCGCCTGCGCGCGCGGCTGCGCGAACAGGCGTGGGTCGGCGCGGAGTCCTGACCCCGACGTCCTGCCCCTTCGGCCACGGCCCGCCCGCGACCGCGCCGCGCGCGTCTCGGGCCGACGTATCGTCGTTGCGCATTTCGCGCGCCGATTTGCTACAATCCCCTCCGTTTTCCGAGGAGCGTTGCGACGGACCGTCTGCGTCCGCCAGGCTCGGAAGGCTTCACCAAGCAGCCGTGCGTCGATCGTTTTTAGCGACCGTCGCGCCGGCCCCGCTTCCTGAACGGCGCTCACGTCACCAATCTAGAAACTTTTTAGAAAGGAGGGCGTGATGAACGCCATTATCGATTCCAAGGCTTCCCGCGATTACGTCGTCGCCGACATGGCGCTGGCCGGCTGGGGCCGCAAGGAACTGAACATCGCCGAGACCGAAATGCCGGGCCTCGTGCAGATCCGCGACGAATACAAGGCGCAGCAGCCGCTGAAGGGCGCGCGCATTGCCGGTTCGCTGCACATGACGATCCAGACGGGCGTGCTGATCGAGACGCTGAAGGCGCTCGGCGCGGACGTCCGCTGGGCGTCGTGCAACATCTTCTCGACGCAGGATCACGCAGCGGCCGCGATCGTCGAAGCCGGCACGCCGGTGTTCGCGTTCAAGGGCGAGTCGCTCGACGAGTACTGGGAGTTCTCGCACCGCATCTTCGAATGGCCGAACGGCGAATTCGCGAACATGATCCTGGACGACGGCGGCGACGCCACGCTGCTGCTGATCCTCGGCTCGAAGGCCGAGAAGGACCGTTCGGTGATCGCGAAGCCGACCAACGAGGAAGAAGTCGCGCTGTACAAGTCGATCGCGGCGCACCTCGACGTCGACGCGAACTGGTACTCGAAGCGCCTCGCGCACATCAAGGGCGTGACCGAAGAAACCACGACCGGCGTGCACCGCCTGTACCAGATGGAAAAGGACGGCCGCCTGCCGTTCCCGGCGTTCAACGTGAACGATTCGGTCACGAAGTCGAAGTTCGACAACCTGTACGGCTGTCGTGAATCGCTCGTCGACGGCATCAAGCGCGCGACCGACGTGATGATCGCGGGCAAGGTCGCGGTCGTCGCGGGCTACGGCGACGTGGGCAAGGGCTGCGCGCAATCGCTGCGCGGCCTGGGCGCGACCGTGTGGGTCACCGAAATCGATCCGATCTGCGCGCTGCAGGCGGCGATGGAAGGCTACCGCGTCGTGACGATGGAATACGCGGCCGACAAGGCCGACATCTTCGTGACGGCGACCGGCAACTACCACGTGATCAACCACGATCACATGAAGGCGATGCGCCACAACGCGATCGTCTGCAACATCGGTCACTTCGACTCGGAAATCGACGTCGCGTCGACGCGCCAGTACCAGTGGGAAAACATCAAGCCGCAGGTCGACCACATCATCTTCCCGGACGGCAAGCGCGTGATCCTGCTGGCCGAAGGCCGCCTCGTGAACCTCGGCTGCGCGACCGGCCACCCGTCGTTCGTGATGTCGAATTCGTTCGCGAACCAGACGCTCGCGCAGATCGAGCTGTTCACGCGCGGCGAGCAGTACGAGAACAAGGTGTACGTGCTGCCGAAGCATCTCGATGAAAAGGTCGCGCGCCTGCACCTCGCGCGCATCGGCGCGAACCTGTCGGTGCTGTCGGACGAGCAGGCTGCGTACATCGGCGTGCAGAAGGACGGCCCGTTCAAGCCGAACCACTACCGCTATTGATGCGCGGCCGCCGCCGCACCGTGCGCGCCCGTTGCGCTCGCACGGCGCGGCGGCGCTCACCGATCGTACCGATCGACAACCGAACCGGAGCCCTCCATGAGCGTCATCCTCACCTGGGTCATCAACGCGCTCGCGCTGCTGATCATCACGTACCTCGTGCCGTCGATCCACATCAAGAGCTTCGGCACCGCGCTGATCGTCGCGGTCGTGCTCGGGCTGATCAACACGGTGATCCGGCCGGTGCTGATCCTGCTGACGCTGCCCGTCACGATCGTCACGCTCGGGGTGTTCATCCTCGTCGTGAACGCGCTGTGCTTCTGGTTCGCGTCGTCGCTGCTGAAGGGCTTCGAGGTGTCGGGGTTCTGGTCCGCGTTCTTCGGTTCGATCCTGTACAGCATCGTGTCGTGGCTGCTGTCCGCCCTGATCTTCGGCCAGCGCGACATCGGCTGAACGCGGGCGGGCGCGGGCCCAACCCCATCGAATCATGAAACCGATCGAACTCTCGTTTGAATTCTTCCCGCCGAAGACGGCGGACGGCGTCGAAAAGCTGCGCGCCACGCGCGCGCAGCTGCTGCCGCTGAAGCCGAAATTCGTCTCCGTGACGTTCGGCGCCGGCGGCTCGACGCAGCAGGGCACGCTCGATACCGTGCTCGACATGCAGAAGGACGGCCTCGAGGCCGCGCCGCACCTGTCGTGCATCGGCTCGTCGCGCGACAGCCTGCGCGCGATCCTCGACCAGTACCGCTCGCACGGCATCCGGCACATCGTCGCGCTGCGCGGCGACCTGCCGTCGGGGATGGGCGAGGTCGGCGAGCTGCGCTATGCGTCCGAGCTCGTCAGCTTCATCCGCGCCGAGCATGGCGACTGGTTCCACATCGAAGTCGCCGGCTACCCGGAGTACCACCCGCAATCGCGCTCGCCGAAGGCCGATCTCGAGAACTTCGCGCGCAAGGTGAAGGCCGGCGCGAATTCCGCGATCACGCAGTACTTCTTCAACGCGGATGCGTATTTCCGCTTCGTCGACGACACGCGCAAGCTGGGCGTGGACGTGCCGATCGTGCCGGGCATCATGCCGATCACGAACTTCTCGCAGCTGATGCGCTTCTCCGAGATGTGCGGCGCCGAAGTGCCGCGCTGGGTCGCGCGTCGGCTCGAGAGCTTCGGCGACGATCGCGAGTCGATCCGCGCGTTCGGCGCGGACGTCGTCACGAGCCTGTGCCAGCGCCTGATCGACGCGGGCGTGCCGGGGCTGCACTTCTACACGCTGAACGCAGCGGTCGCGACGCGGACGATCTGCGAACGGCTCGCGGTGTAACGAGCGCCGTCACGCGGTTGCATGCGTGAAAGCCCCGCCGGTTTGCGCCGGCGGGGCTTTTTTATCGTGAAGCGCCGCGCATGCCGCGTAGCGCAAGCCGCCGAATCAGCGCTGCGCCTGCATCAGCGGCGGGCGGCGGTCGAACCACGGCCGCGCCTGTTCGAGCTGCCGCGCGAGCCTCAGCAGCAACGCGTCGTCGGCGTGGCGCGCGGCGAACTGCACGCCGATCGGCAGCCCGCGCGCATTCCAGTACAGCGGCACCGACATCGCCGGCTGGCCGGTCAGGTTGAACAGCTCGGTGCAGCCGGCCCACGCGAACGCCTTCTCCGACGATTTCGCGAGCATTTCCTTCAGCAGCGGCTTCACCGGCAGCGCGGCGAGCAGCTTCATCTGCGCGGATTCGAACGGCGTCGGCTGCAGTTCGCCGATCTTCACCGGCGGCCCCGCGAGCGATGCGCACAGGATCGCGTCGTAACGCGACACGAGACCGGCGACCTGCACGGTGAGCTGGCGCTGCCATTCGAGCACGTCCGGCAGCCGCGTGCGCGCGAGACGCCGGCCGACCACCGCCATCGCCCACGTCGCCGCCTCGAATTCGCCGCGCCGCGGCGTGCGGCCGGTCAGCGCGCGCGCGCCGAGCACCATGTCCTCGGCGATCGTCGCCCACAGCGTCAGGAAGGTTTCGGCCGCGCGCGCGTAGTCGATCGGCAGCGTCGCCGGCTCGACGTGATGGCCGAGCGATTCGAGCAGCGCGGCCGCGTCGTCGAGCGCCGCGCGCGTGTCGTCGGCGAGCGCAGGCGCGAGCATCGGATCGACGACGAGGCCGATCCGCAGCGGGCCGGGCGGCGTATCGAGCGCGCCGAGGAAGGTGCCGGGCGCGCCGGGCGGCAGTGTCTGGCCGGTCGTCACGTCGAGCAGCAGCGCACTGTCGCGCACGCTGCGCGACACCGCGTGCTGGACGACGAGTTCGCCGTTCGACGGCAGGTCGACGAGCACCGGGTTGCGGCTCGGCTTCAGCCCGAACAGCCCGCAGCACGACGCCGGAATGCGGATCGAGCCGCCGCCGTCGGATGCATGCGCGAGCGGCACGATGCCGGCCGCGACGGCCGCCGCCGCGCCGCCGCTCGACCCGCCGGGCGTGTGGTCGAGATTCCACGGGTTGCGGCACGCGCCGAACAGTTCCGGTTCCGTGTACGGCATCTGGCCGATCTCGGGCGTGTTGGTCTTGCCGAATACGTTCAGGCCAGCCGCGCGGCTGCGCGCGATCACCGGCGAATCGTCGGCCGGCACGAAGTACCGGTAGTGCCGGCTGCCCATCGACAGCGGCAGCCCGGCGACCGCCGCGCCGAGATCCTTGACGAGATACGGCACGCCCGCGAACGGCGCGTCGGCGCCGGGTTGGGGCGCGGCCGCCGCACGCGCGCGCGCGGCTTCGTAGTCCTGCAGCACGATCGCGTTGATCGCGCCGTTCACCGCTTCGGCCTGGCCGATCGCGGCGTCCAGCAGTTCGCGCGGGCTGGCGTGGCGGTCGCGCACGAGCGCGGCGAGGCCGATTGCGTCATGCGCGAGATAGTCCGAGTGCATCGCGGTCACCCCCGTTGTGACTCGTGGCGATGGTGCGAGCATAACGCGGGCCCGGCGTGGCGGGCCCGCTGCAGGGCCTGTTTAGAGATGCTCGGCGAGGAAGGTCAGCGTGCGGCCGTGCGCGAGCGCCGCGGCGCGCTGGTTGTACGAGGCGCGATCCGTGCAGTTGAAGCCGTGCTCGGCGCCCGGGTACACGTGGAACGACGCGTTGCCGCGGCCGGCGAATGCGGCTTTCACCTGGTCGACGGCCGTGAGCGGAATGCCGTGGTCGTTTTCCGCGTAGTGGAACAGGATCGGCTGCGTGACCTGGCCGGCGAGGTCCAGCGCGTTCTGGATGCCGCCGCCGTAATAGGCCACCGCCGCGTCCAGCTTGCCGGTCGCGGCCGCGCGATACGCGAGCTGGCCGCCGAAGCAGTAGCCGATCGCGGCGAGCTTGCCGGCCACTTCGGGGCGCGCGCGCAACGCGTCGGCCGCCGCGACGATGTCCGCGACCGCGAGACCCACGTCGGTCTTCTTCAGCAGCTCGATGCCCTTGTCGCGATCCGCGCCCTCGTAGGTCAGCTCGACGCGCGGCTGCGTGCGCCAGAACACGTCCGGCGCGAGCGCGACGAAGCCGTCGGCCGCGTACTGGTCGGCGACCGCGCGGATGTGCGCATTCACGCCGAAGATCTCCTGGATGATGATGACGGCAGGGCCCTTGCCGCGCTTGGGCAGTGCGAGATAGCCGCCGAAGCTGTCGTTACCGGTCGGGATGTCGATCCATTGGGCAGTCACGTTCTGAACTCCTGGCGTGCGGGGTGCGCGAGGCGCCCCGAGGTGAAAAGAGGCGGCCTAGTGTGCCACCAATCGCCCGCTGCTGCAGCGCACGCGGGCACTTCTCGCGCAGCGATCGTTTCAATCTCGATTTTTCATTTTTCGGCGCCGCGCCGCTTCGATAGAGTCGATGCGTCGGCCTTTACAAAGCGCTTTCGCGCATCGTCATCGAAGGATTCGCCATGTCTGCCCGCTCGTTTTCCACCCCCTTTTCCGAACGCTTCGGCCTGCGCCTGCCGCTCGTGCAGGCGCCGATGGTCGGCGCGACCACGACCGCGATGGTCGCCGCCGCGTCGAATGCCGGTGCGCTCGGCAGCCTCGGCGCCGGCGCGCTCGCGCCCGAACGTATCGAGGCCGAAGTCGCCGCGATCCGCGCGGCGACCGGTCGCCCGTTCGCGATCAACCTGTTCGTGTTGCCCGATGAAGTCGCACCCGACGCGGCGACCGTCGCGCGCGCGCTGGCGGCGATCGACCCGCTGAATGCCACGCTCGGCTTGCCGCCGGGCACGGCGCCCGCGCGCTACGCACCTGATTTCCGCGCGCAACTCGATGCGCTCGTCGCGCTGCGCGTGCCGGTCGCGAGCTTCACGTTCGGCGTGCTCGACGCGGCCGACGTCGCACGCCTGAAAGCCGCCGGCACCTATGTGATCGGCACCGCGACGCACGTGGCCGAAGGGCTCGCGTGGCAGGCGGCCGGCGCCGACGCGATCTCCGCGCAGGGCGCCGAGGCGGGCGGCCATCGCGGCACCTTCATCGGTGCCGCCGACGACGCGCTGATCGGCACGCTCGCGCTCGTTCCGCAGCTCGTCGACGCGACGGGCCTGCCGGTGCTGGCCGCGGGCGGCATCATGGACGGCCGCGGGATCGCGGCCGCGCTCGCGCTCGGCGCGCAGGCCGCGCAACTCGGTACCGCGTTCCTCACGTGCGCGGAAAGCGCGATCGCGGCGGACTGGAAGGCGCGCCTGCTCGCGAGCGCCGATACGTCGACGCAAGTGACGCGCGCGATCACCGGCCGTCACGCACGCGGGCTGCGCAACACGCTGATGGCGCGGCTCGGCGAGCACGCGGCCGACGTCCCACCGTATCCGGTGCAGAATGCACTGACCCAGCCGCTGCGCCAGGCGGCCGCGCGCGCGAACGACGGCGACTACCTGTCGCTGTGGGCCGGCCAGGGCGCGCCGCTCGCGCGGCGGCGCGGCGATGCGCTGACGACGTCGCAACTGGTCGCCGCGCTCGATGCGGAATGGCGCGCATCGGCTGCCTGAACACCATGTCCGCCGCTTGAACCGTCCATGTCGGGCGACGAAACGCGCGGGGTGTCACGCGCGTTTCATTCAATGATCCAGGTCACAAAATACCGAATCGAAATACCCGCGCGAATCGATTGAAACAACCTTTCGACAGTGTGTCGAAATTAGCGGAAACCCTTATCCGCCGGGGCTTACAGCGCGATTCGAGACATCCTTCCAGCGCGCGCATATCGGTAGTGTTACCACTATCCTAAAAAAGTCCCACAAATTAATTTGATCACCTACACTTGCGCGCAAGTACGAGCGGGCGGCTGCTAAAAGCGGCGGTTTTCACGTGCTTGAGGCCAAGTGCATGAAGGATGCAACCGGCGAATCGTCCAGTGATTGCAAACACGGGGATGGCAGCGGGGCACCGGGCGATGGCGTTTTTTGGGACCGAACTGGAGACTTACATGAATATCAAGATGCAAAAGCTGTTGCCGATCACCGCAGCGGCAATGCTGTGCGCTGCAGCTGCAAGCAACGCGTCCGCCGATCAAGTCGTCAAGATCGGCCACGTCGCGCCGTTGACGGGCGGCATTGCACACCTGGGCAAGGACAACGAAAACGGCGCGCGTCTCGCAGTCGAGGAGATCAACGCCAAGGGTCTCACGATCGGCGGCCAGAAGATCACGCTGCAACTCGACCCGCAGGATGACGCCGCCGACCCGCGGCAGGCGACGCAGGTTGCGCAGAAGCTCGTCGACGACAAGGTCGTCGCGGTGGTCGGCCACCTGAACTCGGGCACGTCGATCCCGGCCTCGAAGATCTACAGCGACGCGGGCATCGTGCAGATCTCGCCGTCGGCGACCAACCCGGCCTACACGCAGCAAGGCTTCAAGACCACGTACCGCGTGGTGGCGACCGATGCGCAGCAGGGCCCGGCACTGGCGAACTACGCGCACTCGAAGGGCATCAAGAGCGTGGCGGTGGTCGACGATTCGACCGCGTACGGCCAGGGTCTCGCGAACGAGTTCGAGAAGAAGGCGAAGGCGCTCGGCCTGAAGGTGATGTCGCATGACGCGACGAACGACAAGGCGGTCGACTTCCGCGCGATTCTGACGAAGATCAAGGGCGAAAACCCGGACGCGATCATGTACGGCGGCATGGACGCCACCGGCGGCCCGTTCGCGAAACAGGCGAAGCAGCTCGGCCTGCGCGCGAAGATCTTCGCGGGCGACGGCGTGTGCACGGAAAAGCTGGCCGACCTGGCCGGCGACGCGACCGACAACATCGTGTGCTCGGAAGCCGGTGCCTCGCTCGAGAAGATGCCGGGCGGCGCAGCGTTCAAGGCGAAGTACGAGAAGCGCTTCGGCCAGCCGATCCAGATCTACGCACCGTTCACGTATGACGCCGTGTACATCATCGCCGACGCGATGAAGCGCGCGAACTCGACCGACACGGCGAAGATCCTCGCGGCGATGCCGGCGACGAAGTACACGGGCGTGATCGGCACGACGACCTTCGACTCGAAGGGCGACCTGCAGCACGGCGTGATTTCGCTGTACAACTACAAGAGCGGCAAGAAGTCGCTGCTCGACGAAGTGAAGATGTAACGCACCAGCGGTCGACAGAAGGGGTGAAAGCGCGCATGCGGCAACGCATGCGCGCTTTCTTTTTGGGCCCGGCTTGTGCCGCCGCGCCGTCAGATCTTCAGGTGTGCGAGCACCCGGGGTGCGACGAGCGCGACGAGCGCCGCGCACAGCGCGACGACCGACAGGCCGATCGTCAGGTTCGCGGCCTGTGCGACCGCGCCGATCACGACCGGACCGAACAGCAGTCCGAAATACGCGAGCCCGGCCACGTGCGCGAGCCCTTCGGCCGCGTGGATGCCCTTCACGCGCGCGGCGGCCGCGAACAGTACCGGCATCATGTTGGCCAGCCCGAGGCCCATCAGCGTGAAACCGGTCAGCACCGCGACCGGATTCGGCAGCAGCAGCGCGCCGATCATCCCCGCGCAGGCGAGCGACGCGCTCGCGAACACGAGCTGCGGCGCGCCGAAGCGGGCGCGCACCGCGTCGCCCGCGAAGCGCGCGATGGCCATCCCGCCGGAGAACGCCGCGTACGCGGCGCTCGCGAGCGCGGGGCTCGCCGCGACGACGTCGCGCATGTAGACGGTCGCCCAGTCGTACATCGCGCCTTCGGCGATCAGCGCGATCAGCGCGATGCCGCCGAGCATCCACAACGCGGGCGAGCGCCAGCGGTTGCCGCCGCCGTGCACCTGTTCGTGGTGCGGCACGTGCGGCAGCACGGCCGGGCTCGCGGCCACGAGCACCGCGGCGCTCGCCGCCGCCGCGAGCGCGAGATGCGCGACCGGCGCCATGCCGGCCGACAGCAGCGCGCCGCCGGCCGCCGCGCCGGCCATCCCGCCGATGCTGAACATCCCGTGCAGCGACGACATGATCGGCTTGCCGAGCGCGATCTCGACCGCGCTGGCCTCGGCGTTCATCGCGACGTCGAGCGTCGCCATCGAGAAGCCGAACAGCGCGAGCACCACGAGCAGCATCCAGTAGTCGGGCACGACGAGGATCAGCGCCGCGCACGCGGACATCACGAGCCCGCCGGCGAGGCACGCGGTGCGCGAGCCGACGCGCGCGATCCAGCGCGCGATGGTCAGCATCGCGGCGATCGACCCGCCGGCGACCGCGAACAGCGCGATCGACAGCAACCCGGGGCTCAGCGCGAACTTGTCGCGCACGGTCGGCACGTGCACGCCCCACGACGCGTACATCATGCCGGCGACGAAGAACAGCGCCATCGACGCCGTGCGCGCGCGCTGGCGGGCCGGCAGCGGCAGCACGCGATGCGCGTCGGGCGGCGTGGCGAACGGGGACGGCGATTCGGAGGAAGAGGATTCGGACACGGGAAGGGCTCGTCAGGAAAATGCGCGGGCGCACGCGGCGCCGTCGGATTTGTCCGATTCTATCGAACCGCTTACGATCCTGCCGGCGATGGCCGTTCGGCCGATGCGCGGGCGATCGGGCCGTCCCGCGGCAGCGGCCCCGTGGCGCATTGGCCGTTTGGCCGATGCGCGGCGTGCGGCGCCCGCGGGTAACATCGAAACCCTGGCCGACGCGCCGCCTTTCGACCGCAGGAGTCACCTTGAACATCGATCCCGCCCTCGCCCTGCATCTGCTGCACCGCTGCACGTTCGGCACGCTCGCCACCCATGCGCGCGAACCGCAGGGCTTTCCGTATCCGACGGTCGTGCCGTTTGCACCCGATGCAAGCCATCGGCCGGTGATCCTGGTGAGCGGCCTGGCCGAGCACACGCGCAATCTCGCCGCCGATCCGCGTGCGGGTTTCCTCGTCGTCGACGCCAGCGACGGCGATGTGCTGAACGCCGAGCGCGCAACGCTGCTGGGCCGGTTCGCGCCGCTCGGCGACGATCCGCACGTCACCGCGCGTTACCTGCGCTACGAACCGGACGCCGCGCGCTATCTCGCGCTCGGCGATTTCGCGTTCTGGGCGCTCGAAATCGAGCGGCTGCGTCATATCGTCGGGTTCGGGCGGATGGGCTGGGTCGACGGCGCGCAGCTCGATGCGCTGCCGCCGCTCGCGTTCGACGACGAACGGGCGCTGTGGGCGGCATACGACACGGGCGACGCACGGCGCGACGGGCTCGACCTGCTTGGCGTCGATCGCCATGGCGCGGACTGGCGATGCAACGGCCGCCGCGTGCGAACGCCGTTCGACGCGCCGTCGGCCGACATCGGTGCGCTGCGCGAACAGCTGATCGCCGGCGCAACGGATGTGACGTGACGTCACGGGTCAGTGATTTGTTCGTTTAGCAAACCGCGTCATGCGGTTTTCGCGAAACTCTCGTCCGATGAAAGCTTTGATTTTTTGAATGCAGGGTAATTGCGTATGTTGAAAGACCTAATAGCCAATCGCTAATGTCCTAATCTCTATGGAGGAGCGTAAAAATTTGAGAAAAGGCCGCGGCCGGTCAAAATGACATGTACGAATTTCAATTGACCTCGGGATTTTCATGAATCCCGCTTCTATCAAATCTTTTTTGTGCTAATCTCTGCCTTCAAAAATCCGAGGCACATATATTTCATGAATGGTGAGCTGGCTGCAGACCGGCGCCATTGGTCAGATAGATAGAAAGGGAAACTATGTCTTCTTACAAGGACCTGCTGGCCCAGCGGGAGAAGCTGGAGAAGCAAATCGAAGAAGCGAAGTCGCGTGAATACGCTGAAGTGCTGAATGACGTGAAGCAGAAAATTGCCGACTACGGCTTTTCGCTCGCCGAACTCGGCCTCAGCCGCGCGAAGGCCGGCAAGGTCGGTCGTCCGCGCGCAGGCGTGGCGGCCAAGTACCGCGATCCGGAAACGGGCGCGACGTGGTCGGGGCGTGGCAAGCCGCCGCGCTGGATCGCCGGCAAGAACCGCGACCAGTTTGCGATTTAAACGTTCGTTTAGGTTGCCCGCTCTTCGAAAGAGCCGCGTGTCCGTCGAGGAGCGCGGCTTTTTTGTTTTCCGGACACCGGCGGGCC
Source organism: Burkholderia sp. AU28863 (assembly GCF_002223195.1). Taxonomy (NCBI): domain Bacteria; kingdom Pseudomonadati; phylum Pseudomonadota; class Betaproteobacteria; order Burkholderiales; family Burkholderiaceae; genus Burkholderia; species Burkholderia sp. AU28863. Next base: position 217,263 of record NZ_NKFE01000001.1, read on the forward strand.
CGGCCGCGCCGTCATGAAATTGTAAGCATGTCGAGTGAATGAAAATGCGACACGTTCGCATAAGCGATTGATTTAAATGAGAAATTTGTGGGTATTGGAAGGGCTTGCGGGGCGTCTTTGATAGAATTGCGTACCGCACACCGATATCTCATATTTCATGTCCACGTTTTCCGGCGACGCGCAGAGCGCAGATAAGCACGCCGTTGCGCGCAAGAGCACGCTCGTCAGTATTGTCCTCAATGTCGTACTTGCGACATTTCAGATCGTCGTCGGTGTGATTGCGCATTCGCAAGCATTGATTGCGGACGGTGTGCATTCGATTTCCGATTTGATCTCGGATTTTGTCGTGCTGGTTGCGAATCGGCACAGCGGTGCATCGCCGGATGCCGACCACAATTACGGCCATAGCCGCTACGAGACGGTCGCGTCGCTGTTTCTCGGCGCGATCCTGATCGCGGTCGGGATCGGCATGCTCTGGCGTGCCGGCGACCGCCTCGTTAATCTCGAAAACATTCCGGCCGTGCATTTTTCCGCGCTGATCGTTGCGCTGACGGTGCTCGTGTCGAAGGAAGCGCTGTTTCGCTACATGCTGCGCGAAGCGCGGCGCGTGCGCTCCGCGATGCTCGTCGCCAACGCATGGCATGCGCGTTCGGATGCGGCGTCGTCGCTCGTCGTCGCGATCGGCATCGTCGGCAGCCTGGCCGGTGTGCGGCTGCTCGATCCGATCGCGGCGGCGATCGTCGGCTTCATGGTCGCGCGCATGGGCTGGACGTTCGGCTATGACGCGTTGCAGGACCTCTCCGACCGCGCGCTCGACACGGCCGACACGGCCGAGATTCGCGCGTTGCTCGTCGCGACGCCCGGCGTGCGCGACGTGCACGACCTGCGCACGCGCAAGATGGGCGATGCCGCGCTCGTGGACGCGCACATCCTCGTCGATCCGAAGATCTCCGTCTCCGAAGGGCACTACATCGCCGAGACCGCGCGGGCGCGCGTGCTGTCCGACCCGCGCGTGCTCGATGCGCTGATCCATGTCGATCCGGAGAACGATGCGGCGCGCCGTCCGGCGCTCGCGCTGCCGCCGCGCGGGGAGCTCGCGGCACGGCTCGAGGCCGCGCTCGCGCAGCGCGGGCTGCATGCGGCGGCGATCAACCTGCATTACCTGAGTACCGGGCTCGAGGTCGACGTGACGCTCGACGGCGATCCGCGCGACACCGATGCGGCGCTCGCCGGCCGGCTCGACATCGACACGCTGAAGCGCGAGTTCGGCGCGCGCCGGATCGGCTTCACGCGCACGCTGCCCGTGCAGACGTGACGGCCGCGAACGCGGCCCGCCGCAGGGCAGGTCCGCGCGTTACAGCGGCAGTTGCGTGTCGAACTTGATTTCGCGCAGCACGACGCTCGTGCGCACCTGCGACACGGCGGGGATCTTGAAGATGCGTTCGTGCAGGAACACGTCGTAGGCCTTGATGTCCGGCGCGACGATCTTGAGGATGTAATCGGCTTCGCCGGTCGTGCTGTAGCACTCGGTGACTTCCGGGCAGGTCGCGATCTCGCGCTCGAACTGCTCGACGCCGCCTTCGTTGTGCCGCGTCAGGTGCACATGCGCGAGCGCGCAGACGTGCAGGCCGAGTTTCTCTCGATCGAGCAGCGCGGTGTAGCGCTGGATCACGCCCGACTGTTCCATGTCCTTGATGCGGCGCCAGCACGGCGTGCTCGACAGCCCGACCTGGTCGGAGATTTCCTGAACGGAACGGCGCGCGTCGAGCTGCAACAGGCGAAGGATTTTTTGCGAAAAGGAATCGAGCGTCACCTGCGCCTCCATGCGGCAGCTACAACACGCTGAATGTTAGAGGGCCGGGGAAGGAAAGGCAATCTGGCGACGCGCCGTTGAGCGAGATTCGCTAATTTGCTCGCGGATCCGTGGGATTTTGTCCCGCCCCCGCGCTTTCCGACCGATCGGTATCCGACACCGCCAGGCCCGCCAGCGCGGCCTGCTGCCGACGCAGGTCGGCGAGCATGTTGCAGAACAGCGCGCCTTGCTCGATCGCGTCGTCGAGCGCGACGTGCGTGTGCGGATGATCGTCGAACCAGTGCTTCGGAAAGCGCGGCTTGATCGCCTTGCGGTACGGCAGGCCCGTCATCGCGAACGCGAGCGTCTTGATGTCGAGCGCCGACCACGAGAACGGGCAGCGCCCCGCGAACCGCATCATGTACCAGAACATGAACGTGAAATCGAAGCCGGCCGGCATCGCGACGAACACCGGCTTGCCGGGCAGCGCCTCGACCCATTCGACGTAGGCGACCAGCGCCGCGTCGGGCGCCTGCAGGTCGCGCCGGCAGGCGGCCCAGGCTTCCGGCTCGGTCTTCCACCACGCTTCCTGCACCGGGTGCGCGTGCGCGCCCGGCAGCGTCTCGAGGTTCGCGGAGAACGTCGCGATCAGCTGCTTGTCCTCGGTATAGGCGGCCGACGCGAAGCTCAGCATCGAATGCGGGCCGGGAATCGGCCCGTCGGCTTCGACGTCGGTGCTGACGTAAATCTCCGGGATGGCGGTCTGGTTCATCCGAATGCCTTGTCGGACACGAACGGGTTCGTGCGGCGCTCGTCGCCGAACGTCGACACCGGGCCGTGACCGGGCACGAACGTGACGTCGTCGCCGAGCGGCCACAGCTTTTCCTTGATCGAACGGACGAGATCCTCGTGATTGCCGCGCGGGAAATCGGTCCGGCCGATCGAGCCCGCGAACAGCACGTCGCCGACGATCGCGAGGCGATGCGCGCGGCTGAAGAACACGACGTGGCCGGGCGTGTGGCCCGGGCAGTGATAGACCTCGAGCGTCTCGTCGCCGAACCGCACGGTGTCGCCGTCGTTCAGCCAGTGGTCGGGCTCGAACACGTCGGCGGCCGGAAAGCCGAAGCGCTCGCTCTGCGTCGGCAGCTTCTCGATCCAGAAGCGCTCTTCTTCCTGCGGCCCCTCGATCGGCACGCCGTAGCGCGTCGCGAGCGTCTTCGCGCCCGCGCAGTGATCGATGTGCCCGTGCGTGAGCAGCACCTTCTCGACCTGCACGTTCTGCCGCGCGACTTCCTGTTCGATCCGGTCGAGATCGCCGCCCGGATCGACGACGGCGGCGCGGCCCGTCTTCTCGCAGACGAGCAGCGAGCAGTTCTGCTGGAACGGCGTGACCGGAATGAGCGTGACTTTCATGGAGGCACCGGCGGCTAAAAGGAGCGATTGTACCGGTCGCGCGCGCGGCCTGCCGGGCGTGCGATGCATGCCGCGGCACGCGGATCAGGGCATTCCCGGAGCATGCCGATTGTTACAACCATAGCGAGAATCAATGGCCCGCCGGGGGCCCTTTTCGAGACAAGGTTTTGATTTATGTATAATGCGCCCCATTGCGCGTGAATTTCACGCCATTCGCTGGTGTATCGGCCCCGTTAAACGAGGCGTCCGATTCACCGTCAAGCATCAGCCGCCGGGGAGTCCGGCGGTGTATCCAGCACCGAGCAGTCGGTGCTCACGTCTTGTCCGGCCGGGTGCTGCGCGCCCGCCTGCGGCCCTGCTGCCGCGCCGCCGGATGAGGCCTGTGCCGCCGTTCCTGTGCGTTGGTCGTAGCGACGCGCGCGAACGTGGAGCCATGTTCGATGGCGGCATGTGGGGTCTGGTCAGGCTGTTGGGGACAGGTTGCGCCAGACGTGAAAGCTAATCAGGACGGTTGCGGCCTAGACGAACGCCGCGCCCATGCTAGCCGCCTGCTCGCATTCGAGCGGGGCGTGCACGCATTTGCCGTCCGGGCCGCTGTGTCTGCGTTGTGAAGCAGCGTTGTATCGATGCGGCCCGAACCAGAAGGCGACACGTCGATGAATTTACGTTTTCCGAGCCGATTCGGAACCATTGCATTGTTTTTTGCGCTGACGGGCTGTGCGGTGCCATCCAGCCAGACCACCGGCAGCGTGAGCCAGAAGAAGGCGGTCGACAAGACCGCCGCTGCCGCGAAGGCGGACGACGACAAGCAGCCGCTCAATTTCGATTCCGCGCTGGCATCGATGCCGGCTGCCGACAGCAAGGACGCGAAGAAGTCGTCGCTGGCGGACGCCGAGCCGATCGACGGCAAGGATGTGTCCGATTTCCGCCAGAGCGGCCGCGCATCGTGGTACGGGCGGGATTTCCACGGCCGCCGCACCGCGAACGGCGAACGCTTCAACATGAACGCGTTCACCGCCGCGCACCGCACGCTGCCGCTGTCGTCGTACATCAAGGTGACGAACGCATCGACCGGCAAGTGGGTCGTCGTGAAGGTCAACGATCGCGGGCCGTTCAAGCGCGGCCGCGTGCTCGACCTGTCGTATGCGGCGGCCAAGGTGATCGGCCTCGTGCACGCCGGCACGGGCCGCGTGAAGATCGAAGGGCTGTCGCCGCGGGAAGCGCGCGAGGCGCGTGACGAAATGTTCGCGTCGATCTCGGCGAAGTAACGCGGCGCAACAATCCGGCGTAACCACCCGGCGGCTCGTCCGCTCATGCGCAAAGGGCTGCCTTCCGGCAGCCCTTTGTCGTTTCCGCGCGGTGTCGTCGCGTCAGTCTTCCTTGTCTTCCTTCAGCACGAGCGCACGTGCATACAGCATGTTGCGCGATGCGCCCGTCAGCGCGGCCGCGAGCTTGGCCGCGCTCTTCACCGGCACCTCTTCCAGCAACAGCCTGAGCAATGCGTCGTGCGCGGTGTCGTCGGCTTCGCCGCTTGTCGCCGGCGCGCCTTCGACGACCAGCACGAACTCGCCGCGCTGCCGGTTCGCATCGCCGGCGAGCCAGCTCTGTCCTTCGGCCAGGGTGCCCTGGAACAACTGCTCGTGTAGCTTGGTGAGTTCGCGCGCGATCAGCAGCCGGCGCGCGGGGCCGAACGCGTCGGCGAGCGCGTCGACCGTTTCGGCGATCCGGTGCGGCGCTTCGTAGAACACCAGCGCGTACGGGTGCGACGCCAGCGCCTGCAGCGCGGTCGCGCGCTGTTTCGCCTTCGGCGGCAGGAAGCCCGCGAACGTGAACGCGCCGGCCCAGTCGCCGGCCACGCTCAGCGCGGTCACGGCCGCGCTCGCGCCCGGCAGCGGAATCACCGCGAAGCCGGCCGCGCGCACGGCGTCGACGAGCCGCGCGCCGGGGTCCGAGATGCCTGGCGTGCCGGCGTCCGACACGTAGGCCACGCGTTCGCCGCCACGCAGCAGTTCGATCACGCGCTGCGCGGCCTCGCGTTCGTTGTGCTCGTGCACGGCCACGAGCGGTTTCGAGATCCCGTAGCGGGCGAGCAGCTGGCCCGTGTTGCGGGTGTCTTCGGCCGCGATGCGGTCGGCGAGGCCGAGCACGTGCAGCGCGCGCAGCGTGATGTCGGCCGTATTGCCGATCGGCGTGGCGACCACGTAGAGCGCGGCGTCCGGGTAGTGCTGCGTATGCGCGAGTTCGAGGAGGGCAGTCATGGCAGGCAATGCACGCAAGCGCGGCACGAGCGGAACAAGGACGGCATTGTGCCACGCGGCGCCGGCGCGGCCGGAGAGCGCGCGCGATCGGCCGCGTTCGGGCGACAACTTTTCCGGCGCGGCGCGATCCAAACCGGTCGGCGCCGCGTTCGAGCAGCGCGCGCGGCAGTTTCTCGAGCGCCGCGGCCTCGCGTTCGTCGCCGCGAACGTGACGATGCGCGGCGGCGAGCTCGATCTCGTGATGCGCGAGCCCGACGGCATGCTCGTGTTCGTCGAAGTGCGCGCGCGGCGCAGCACCCGGCATGGCGGCGCGGCCGCGAGCGTCGGCTGGCGCAAGCGGCGGCGTCTGGTCGCGGCCGCGCTGCAGTTCTGGTCGCGGCACGGCGGCGGCGCCGCGTGCCGTTTCGACGTCGTCGCGTTCGAGGCCGGACGGCTGGCGTGGCTGCGCGACGCATTTCGTACCGACGATGCATAGCCGCGAGCTGTGACGAGATGTAAAGAGTTCTCGCCGGACCCCCGGAGAGGGTGCCGGAGTACGGTAAACTCGCCGCACCCACGATGTCGCGCGCGTGGTGCCGCGCGCCCAGTTCACCAGGAATCGATGTCAGTCGAACGTATTCAGCAACAATTCCGCGACAGCGCCGCGCTTCACGCCGAAGCGGCCGACGCGTTGTCGCTGCCGATCGCAGCCGCGGTCGATGCGATGTTCGCCGCACTGGCGAACGGCAACAAGATCGTCGCGTGCGGTGACGGCCCGTCGGCCGCCGCCGCGCAGTACCTCGCCGCGTCGCTCGTCGGCGGTTTCGAGCGCGAGCGTCCGGGCCTGCCCGCGATCGCGCTGGCCACCGACGCATCGCAGGCCGGCCTCGCGGGCGCGGCGGCGGCCGAGCAGTTGTTCGCGCAGCAGGTGCGCGTGCTGGGCCAGACGGGCGACATCCTGCTGGTGCTCGACGCGCTCGGCGCATCGCCGCGCGTGCTCGCGGCGATCGACGAGGCGCACGAGCGCGAGATGACCGTCGTCGCATTGACGGGCGGCAACGACCACACGGTCGCGGCCGTGCTGTCCGATACCGATATTCCGATCAGCGTGCCCGCCGTTCGCGCGGCGCGCATCCACGAAGTCCATCTGCTGACCATCCACTGCCTGTGCGACGGCATCGACGCGATGCTGCTGGGTGAGGATTGAACGAAGGAGAGCCGTCGATGAATCAAAGCCGCGTCAAACAGACGCTCGTCAGAACCACGCTGCTCGCCGCGCTGACGGCGGGCCTCGCCGTGTCGCTGCAGGGTTGTGTGCTCGGGGTCGTGGGCGCAGCGGCCGGCGGCGGCGCGCTGATCGCGACCGATCGCCGCACGCTCGGCGCGCAGACCGAGGATCGCGAGATCCAGGTCAAGTCGCTCACGCAGATCAACAACGGGCTGCCGGACCAGTCGCACGTGAACGTGACGGTGTTCAATCGCCGCGTGCTGCTGACGGGCGAAGTGCCGAACGATGCGTCGAAGCAGCGCGCCGAGGAAATCGTGCGCGGCATCAACAACGTGAACGGCATCGTCAACGAGCTGTCGGTCGGGCCGGCGTCGTCGCTGTCGTCGCGCGCGAACGACTCGTACCTCGAAGGGCGCGTGAAGTCGGAGCTGATCGCGACGAAGGGCATCTCGGCGAACTACTACAAGGTCGTCAGCGAACGCGGCAATCTTTACCTGATGGGGCTCGTCACGGTGGACGAAGGCAATCGCGGCGCGGAAGCGGCGAGCCAGGTGCCGGGCGTCGAGAAGGTCGTGAAGGTGTTCCAGTACGTGAAGCCGCAGGACGCGCAGGCGCTGCAGGACGCGTCGCCCGCGAGCGGCGCATCCGGCGCGCAGGCGGCTGCCGCCCCGGCGGACAGCGCGACGGTGGGCGCGGTGCCCGATGCGTCGGTGCAGTCCGCACCGCTGCAGCCGCCCGCGCCGATCTCGAATTCGTCGAGCGTGCATCCGGGCAATCCGAAGGCGAAGGCGCAATGACGGGCAGGCAGATGAAGCAGATCAAACGATGGATCGCGCAGGGCGCGGCGGCCGCGGCGCTCGTGGCCGGCACGCTGGGCGCCGCGCACGCGGACGTCGGCGACGGCCTGAAGGTTGCCCGCAGCAACGCGTGCATGGGCTGCCACGCGGTCGACCGCAAGCTCGTCGGCCCGTCGTTCAAGGATATCGCGGCGCGCTACAAGTCCGATCCGCAGGCGGTCGCGAAGCTGTCGAAGAAGGTGAAGGACGGCGGCTCGGGCGTCTGGGGCGCGATTCCGATGCCCGCGCATCCGCGCATGAGCGACGCCGACGTCCGGTCGGTGGTCGAATGGGTGCTGGCCGGCGCGCCGTCAAAATAACGCGTCGGGGTGACGTAACCCCTATTGCCAAGCGCGGAAATGCGTGTGTATGATGATCGACTGTTGGGGCGGTAGCTCAGCTGGGAGAGCGTCGCGTTCGCAATGCGAAGGTCGGGAGTTCGATCCTCCTCCGCTCCACCAACGGAATTCGAAAGGCCCGATCGCGAGATCGGGCCTTTTTGTTTTTCGCGTGACCTTGACCGACGCGCTAAGTTGCCAGCGCGTGGATCAATCTGAACGTCGGCACCGACAACACGGCGAACCCCACCGTCATGACCGCGAGCACCGCGGTCCTCTTCCGCAGCAGCACGCAGAGAGCGATCGACAGCCCGCAGAACGCGCAGGTCAGAATGAAGATCCACGACAGCGCCGCATAGCCCGCCCCGCCTTCGAAGTTCGATACGTTCTGCGTGATCCGGGTCGCGAGATATCCGGCGACGGTCATGCTCGCGGGCAGGCACAGCACCGAATACAGCACGAAGACGATGATCTGCCGCGGTGTCGGATCGGGTGACGTCATGGCGAGCGCGTTTTTTTGCGGATGGACGAGGGCACCCGACCGTCCGCCGCGCGGGCCGAGCCAGGCAGCCGGCAGGATGCGACCGTTTTCCGCGTTTGGCAACCGCCACCCGTCAGCCCACCCGCCACCCCGCCCTAAACCCGCCCCAGACTCGGCCGCTTCGGATCATAAGTCCACCCCGGCACCAGATAACGCATCGCCACCGTATCGTCGCGCGCCGTACCACCCACCGCGTTGTACAGCGCATGCGCGGCCTCGATCTGCGCCATGTCGAGCTCGATCCCGAGCCCCGGCCGTTCCGGCACGGCCACCTTGCCGCCGACGATCGCGAGCGGCTCGCGTGTGAGCCGCGCGTCGCCTTCCTGCCAGATCCAGTGCGTGTCGATCGCGGTGATCGTGCCGGGCGCGGCCGCCGCCGCATGCGTAAACATCGCGAGCGACACGTCGAAGTGGTTGTTCGAGTGCGAGCCCCACGTGAGCCCCCAGTCGCGGCACAGCTGCGCGAGCCGTACCGAGCCCTGCATCGTCCAGAAATGCGGATCGGCGAGCGGAATGTCGACCGCCTGCAGCCGCACCGCATGATCCATCTGCCGCCAGTCGGTCGCGATCATGTTGGTCGCGGTCGGGATCCCCGTCGCGCGGCGGAATTCGGCCATCACCTCGCGGCCCGAATAGCCGCCTTCCGGCCCGCACGGATCTTCCGCGTACGCGAGCAGATGGCCTTGCCCGCGGCACAGTGCGACGGCCTCGTCGAGCGACCACGCGCCGTTCGGGTCGAGCGTCGTGCGCGCGTCGGGAAAGCGCGCCTTGATCGCCGCGATCGCCTCCATCTCGTCGGCGCCGGCCATCACGCCGCCCTTCAGCTTGAAATCGGCGAAACCGTAGCGTTCGACCGCGGCTTCGGCCTGTCGCGCGATCGCGGCCGGCGTCAGCGCCGTCTCGTTGCGTAGCCGGAACCAGGCATCCGATGCGTGAGCGTCGTCGCGATACGGCAAATCGGTGCGACGTCGGTCGCCGAGATAGAACAGGTACGCGAGCATCGGTACCGCATCGCGCTGCTGGCCTTCGCCGAGCAGCGCCGCGACCGGCACGTCGAGGTGCTGGCCGAGCAGGTCGAGCAGCGCGGCTTCGATCGCCGTGATCACGTTGTCGAGCCGCAGGTTGATTTCATGCGGCTGGCGCAGCACGGCCGCCTCGCCGGCAGACGTCACTTCATGGCGGATCGTGCGGCCGGCACCGGCGCCCGCGCCGGACAGCGCCGCGCGCACCGCGTTGAGCGTCGCCTGGTAGCGCCCGATCGACTGGCCGACCACGAGATCCGTCATGCGTTCGAGCGCCTGGCGGATGCCTTCGCCGCCCGGCACTTCGCCGACGCCCGTGTGCCCGCTGCTGTCGTCGAGGATCACGAGGTTGCGCGTGAAGTACGGCGCGTGCGCGCCGCACAGGTTGAGCAGCATGCTGTCGCGGCCGGCGACGGGAATCACCTGCATGCGCGTGACGCGCGGGGTGCCGGCACGGCTGGGTTCGGACATCGGTTCGCTCCTGGTTCCGGTGGCGTGCGGGCCGCCGGACGCGCCGGCGCGGCCCGCGCCGTTCATTGAAGCTCGACGCGGCGGATCTCGCCGACGACGAACAGGTAGCAGATCACGGCGACGAGCGCATGCGCGACGACATAGACGAGCGCGCCGTTGAACGAGCCGCTGCGGTCGACGATATAGCCGATCGCGATCGGCGTCGTGATGCTGGAAAGATTGCCGCACGTGTTGAGCAGCGCGCCGCTCAGGCCGGCGATCTGGCGCGGCGCGGTGTCGGCGTTGACGGCCCAGCCGAGCGCGCCGAGCCCCTTGCCGAAGAACGACAGCGCCATGAACAGCACGACGAGCACGTGCGAATCCGTGTAGTTGCAGACGATCATCGACATCGACAGCAGCATGCCGATCACGATCGGCACCTTGCGCGCGACCGACAGCGACCGGCCCTGCTTGAGCAGCGCATCGGACACGACGCCGCCGAGAATTCCGCCGAGGAACCCGCACACGGCCGGGATCGACGCGACGAGCCCCGCGTTGAGGATCGACATCCCGCGCGCCTGCACAAGATAGACGGGAAACCACGTGATGAAGAAGTAGGTGAGCGCGTTGATGCAGTACTGCGCGACGTACACGCCGACCAGCATCCGGTTTCTCAGCAGCGCCTTCACGTGACGCATCGACGGGCCGTCGGCGCGTGCGCCCGTCGCCTGGTCGATGTTGACGAGCGCGCCGCCTTCGGCGAGGTAATCGAGTTCAGCGCGGTTGATGGTCGGGTGCGCCTTCGGGTCGTACATCGTGCGGCTCCACACCAGCACGAACGCGAAGCCGAGCACGCCCATCACCGCGAACACCGACTGCCAACCGAACGCGTGCACGAGCCAGCCCATCAGCGGCGCGAACACGACGGTCGCCGCGTACTGCGCGGCGTTGAAGATCGCCGACGCGGTGCCGCGTTCGGCGGCCGGGAACCACGCGGACACGATCCGGCTGTTGGCCGGGAACGACGGTGCCTCGGCCGCGCCGACCAGGAAGCGCAGCCCGAACAGCAGCGCGAACGCCGCCGCGCCGCCGAAGAAGCCGATCCCGCCCTGCAGCAGCGTGAACAGCGACCAGAAGAAGATGCTGAATGCGTAGACGATCCGCGACCCGAAGCGGTCGAGCAGCCAGCCGCCCGGCAATTGCGCGATCACGTACGACCAGCCGAACGCGGAAAAGATGAAGCCCATCTGCACGTGGCTCAGGTGCAGCGCGCGGGCGAGGCTCGGGCCCGCGATCGCGATCGCCGCGCGATCCGCATAGTTGATCGTCGTGACCGCGAACAGCACGGCCAGCACCAGCCAGCGCACGCGGGTGCGCCGGGCCGTTGCCGACGCGGACGCCGGCAATGCGTGAAGCGGATTCATGACCTGTCTCCTCCGAAGGGCGGAAGGCGCCGTCGTGCGGCAGGCGCGTCGGGTGCGCGCGTAATGTATGGATGCCGCCGGCGGAGGCCGGGCACCGGACGCCGAGGCGGGCAGGGCGTCCGGGCCATTCTGTCATGTCGGTATTTGCGCTTTCATGCCAATTGCTGACTTGATCGATTCAGCATTTGAATCGATCAATGAAGGGCGCGGTCACGCGCGCGCGTCATCCGCGCCGCTGCCATGATGGCGCGCCACGTGCTGCGCGAGAAACTCGACGGCGGCGCGTACGCCGGGCAACTGGCCGCGCCGGTGCGGCATCAGCAGCGTCGTCGTGACGGTGCCGGCGCGCCAACCGGGCAGCACGCGCACGAGCGCGCCGGACGCGAGCCCGGTATCGGCGATCCAGTCGGGCAGGCACGCGAGGCCAAGGCCGGCGGCCGCCGCCTGCAGCAACAGCGTCGATTCGTCGGCCTGCAGCCGCAGGCGCGGCGTCACGTCGACGGTCTCGCCGCCGCGCTGCAGCCGCCATGACTGCGTGCCCGGGTGGAGCCCGTCATGCTGCGCGAGATCGGCCGGCGTGTCGGGCGTGCCGGCCCGCGCGAGATAGGCCGGCGCTGCCACGACGACGATCGGCGACGCCGCGAGCGGCCGTTGCACGAGCGCGGAATCGGGCAGCGGCGCGAAATGGCTGCGCACCGCGATGTCGAAGCCTTCCTGCGCGATGTCGACGAGGCGGTCGCTCGCATGGATCTGCAGCAGCAGCTTCGGATGCGCGATCGCCAGCGCCGGCAGGCACGGCGCGAGGATGTGCTGCGCGACCGGCACCGAGCTCGTGATCCGCACGACGCCCGCCGGCTCGGCGGTTTGCCGCAGCACCGCGTCGCGCGCGCTGTCGGCCTCGATCACGGCCGCGCGCGCATGCTCGAAGAATTCGGCGCCGACCGGCGTGAGCCGGAAGCTGCGCGACGTGCGATGCACGAGCCGCGCGCCGAGCGTGCGCTCGAGTTCGGCCACGCGCTTGCTGACCGTCGATTTCGGCAGGTCGAGCCGGCGCGCGGCCGCCGACATGCTGCCGGCATCCACCGCCTGCACGAACAGGTAGAGATCGTTCAGATTCACTTCCAGCGTCCATATGGAGAAACGACGGGTTTCGATTTTAGCGGCTACTGCGCCATCGTTCGCCGTGGGAGCATGACTGCTCGTTCAACTTCCGCGGAATTCCCCGATGTCTCCGATCCTTCTCTACGGTATTCCCGCCGGCTGCTCGTTCGGCTCGATCGTCGCGCTCGAATGGACCGGCCGCCCGTACCGGCTGTCGCGCATCACGATGCCGGGCGCCGTGACGAGCGACGCCTTTGTCGCACTGAACCCCGTCGCCGAGACGCCGGCGTTCGTCACCGCGGCCGGCGACGTGCTGACCGAAAGCATCGCGATCCTCGGCCATATCGGCGCGCAGGCGCTCGACAGCGGCCTCGCGTTTCGCCAGGGCAGCGCGGATTTCGACCGGCTGAACCGGATGCTGGCGTGGCTGAACACGACGTTCTTCAGCGCGTTCGGCGCGCTCTGGTACGTGTACGAACACGGCGCCGAAGGCAGCGAGAAGGCGGCGCTGCAGGCGTACGGCCGCGGCAAGGTGCTGAAGGCGCACCGGCAGCTCGAAGCGCTGCTCGAGCGTGGCGAAGGGCCGTGGCTGCTGGGCGCACGGCGCACGCTGGCCGACGCGTACTTCACGGGAATCGCGCGCTGGGCCGACTATCACGCGGTGTTCGAGCGCGATGCGTTCCCGCGCGTCGCCGCGCTGCGCGCGCGGCTCGCCGACGATGCCGGCGTGCAGTTCGCGCACGCGATCGAGGAGAACCTGCCGCCGCCGGCGTCGTCGGCGTTCGAAGGGCATGTGTCGCTCGACGACGCGCTGGCCAGCGCGCGCGGCATCGTGGCGCCGGCGCGGGCGATCTGATCGGCCACCGCGGTCGCCTCCGCAGGATGGATTTCGATAATGATGATTTTTTACCCGGATAATATTGACATTCAATTAATACCCGGATAAAAATAGCGCCATTCCGATTCCAGCCTGCGGGCGACCACGATGACCTCTTCCACGCTCCTTCCTTCTTACACGGCCTTCGACGGCCATCGGCGGCTCGCGTCGGGCCCGCTTGCGACGGTCGCACTCGCGGTCCGGCAGGCGGCCGGCGACGCGACGCCCGGCACGATCCTGATCTTCGACGACGCGACGGGCCGCTCGATCGACCTCGACCTGCGCGGCACGGCGGACGACATCCGCGCGCGCTATGCGGCGCCGTCGGGCGACGCATCCGGCGGCGCCGGCGAGCCGGCAGGCGCAGGCGCAGGCGCGGGCGAACAGCGCGGCCGAGGCCGGCCGAAGCTGGGCGTGGTGTCGCGCGAGGTCACGCTGCTGCCGCGTCACTGGGAATGGCTCGGCGCGCAGCCGGGCGGCGCGTCGGTCGCGCTGCGCAAGCTCGTCGAGGACGCGCGACGCACGCATGCGGCAGCCGACCGGCACCGCGACGCGCAGGCGCGCGCGTACCACTTCATGTCGGCGATGGCGGGCGACCTGCCCGGTTTCGAGGAAGCCGCGCGGGCGCTGTATGCGAACGATCCGGCGCGGCTGGCCGAGCTGATCGCCGGCTGGCCGGACGACGTGCGCGACCATGCGCTCGCACTGGCGCGCGGCGATTTGCCGCCGGCCGCCGACGACTGCTGACGGAGCGCCGACGCGATGACCGTATTCGACCTGAACCGCGGCGCGATCGCGCCGGTCGCCGACGAAGTCGACCTCGTCGACCTGCGCGTGACGGGCGCCATTCCGCGCGAACTCGACGGCGCGTTGCTGCGCAACGGCCCGAACCCGCCGGGCGGCCGCTTCGAAGGCAACGACGTGCTGTCGTGGTGGCCGGAGGCCGCGATGCTGCATGCGATCGCGTTCGACGGCGGCCGCGCGGCCGGCTACCGGAACCGCTGGGCGCGCACGCGGCGCTGGGCTGCCGTCCACGCACCGGGGCAAGTGCCGCATCTTCCCGACACCAATCCGAACGTGAACGTGCTGCAGCATGCGGGCGAACTGCTCGCGCTGGCCGAGGGCGGCGCGCCGCTCGCGATCACCGCCGCGCTCGATTCGTTCGGCGTGCCGGCGCGGCACGCGGGCTTCGACGGAGCGATGACCGCGCATCCGAAGGTCGACCCGGTAACCGGCGAGCTGATCCTGTTCCGCGCGGACTGGCGCGCGCCGTGGCTGCGCTACGGCGTCGCGGATGCGCACGGCGTGCCGCGCGTCGATCTCGAGATCGCGCTGGGCGCGCCGTCGATGATGCACGACCTCGCGATCACCGAAACCCGCAGCCTGCTGCTCGACCTGAACGTCGGCTACGACTTCTCGCTGCTGAAGCAGGGCCACCGGATGCCGCTGCGCTGGCACGACGACCGGCCCGCGCGCATCGGCGTGCTGCCGCGCCACGGCGGCGACGTGCGCTGGTTCGGCGTCGAGCCGTGCTTCATCCAGCACGTCGTGAACGCGTACGACTGCGACGCGTCGTGCATCGTGCTCGATGCGGTGCGCTATCCGTCGTTCCTGCGGCTCGACGCGCGCACGGGCCGCTTCGCCGACAACCCGGTCGGCGAGCTGTGGCGTTACGTGATCGACACCGCGAACGGCCTGATCGACGAAGGGCCGCTCGCCGAAGGCGGCATCGAGCTGCCGCGCATCAACGAAAGCCGGACCGGGCGCCGCTATCGCTATCTGTATGCGGCCGAGCAGCCGAATAACGCGGAAATGCGCGGCGTGATGCGCTTCGACCATGTGCGCGGCACGACGATGCACTACGCGGTGCCGGCCGGCGACCAGAACGGCGAGCCGGTGTTCGTGCCGCGCCCGGGCGGCGCGGACGAGGACGACGGTTGGCTGCTCGTGATGGTCTACCGCGCGGCGACGGATACGAGCGACGTCGTGATCCTCGATGCGCGCGCGATCGACGCGGGGCCGGTCGCGACCGTGCACTTGCCGCGCCGCGTGCCGGCCGGGTTCCACGGCGC
Source organism: Burkholderia sp. AU28863 (assembly GCF_002223195.1). Classification (NCBI taxonomy): domain Bacteria; kingdom Pseudomonadati; phylum Pseudomonadota; class Betaproteobacteria; order Burkholderiales; family Burkholderiaceae; genus Burkholderia; species Burkholderia sp. AU28863. Next base: position 232,594 of record NZ_NKFE01000001.1, read on the forward strand.
GTGGGTGCCGCGCGAACGTTGAACGTGTGCGGCGCGGCGGTGCGCGTCACTGCGCGCGCAGCGCGTCGACGATTTTCAGCCGCGCGGCGCGCATCGCCGGCAGGAACCCGCCGACGAGCCCCATCACGAGCGAGAACAGGAGCGTCTTCACGACGATCGCGGGCGTCAGCACGAAGCGGAACGACAGGTCCGAGAAGGTCTGGAAGTTGGTCGTCGAGAACGACGCGAACTGCATCAGCGACGCGCACGCGAGCCCCGCGACGCCGCCGACGAAGCCGAGCAGCAGCGCCTCCAGCAGGAATGCGGCGAGCACGTTGGTGCGCTTGAAGCCGAGCGCGCGCAACGTGCCGATCTCGGCCACGCGGTTCGCGACCGACGCATACATCGTGATCATCGCGCCGATCATCGCGGCGATCGAGAAGATCGTCGACAGCGTGATGCCGAGGATGTTGATGAACGTCGACAGCGCCTTCGACTGGTCGCCGTAGAAGGTCTGCTCGCGCTTCGCCTCGTCGGTCAGCCGCGGGTCGACGTCGATGTCGGCCTTGAAGCGCGAGAAGCCGTCGGCGCTCGGGATGCGCAGCACCATCGACGAATAGCTGGTGCGGCGGAACGACTGCATCAGCTGGTCGACGTCGCCCCAGATCTCCGAATCGAAGCCGCTGCCGCCCGCGTCGAAGATGCCGACGATGGTCCAGTCGCGCTGCGCGAAGTGCAGGCTGTCGCCGAGCTGCGTGCCGCTGAAGCCTTTCGCGATCGCGCTGCCGACGACGATCTCCGACGAGCCGGGCGCGAACGGGCGGCCGGCCACGAGCTTCACGTGCGGCCGCAGCGCGAGGCCGGCCGGCGACACGCCGCGGATCACGACGTTCGACGGCTTGCCGGTCGACGTTTTGACGAGCGAGATCAGCACCACGGCCTCCTTCGACACGAGCGGCCGTCCGTCCGGGCCGAGCGCGACGGCCGGGTGCATCTCGAGCGCGTTGGCCTGCTGATGGTCGATCGAACTCTGGATCTCGGTCTCGGCGCCCTTGCGGATCACCACCGCGTTGTCGGGTTCGCCGGTCGACACGAGCGTTTTCGTGAGACCGGCATCGAGCATCTGCACCGTCGCGAACACGAAGATCACGAGCGCCATCCCGCCGGCGGTGAGCGCGGTGGTGAGGCGCCGGGTCCACAGATTGCGTGCGATGTAGGTGAGCGGGATCGCCATGCGCGCCTTACCCGATCGCCCGCAGGCCTTCGACCACGCGCACGCGCGCGGCCTGCCACGCCGGCACGAGCGCGGCCGCGAGGCCGACCGCGACCGAACACGCGGCCTGCAGCACGACGGTTTCGGTCGACACCTTGAATACCGGGAAAATGCCGCCCGCCGCCTGCTTGAACAGGCTCGCGGCGGGCGGCGTCGCGAGAATCCCGAGCCCGCCGCCGATCACCGCGATCACGACCGATTCGCCGAACACGATCAGCGCGAGGAACCCGGGGCCGAAGCCGAGCGCTTTCAGCGTCGCGTATTCGGCCGTGCGTTCGCGCGCGCTCATCGCCATCGCGTTGGCCATCACGGCCATGATGATCAGGATCACCACGTACGACACGAGGCGGATCGCCGCGATGATCTGGTTCGACATCGCGACGAAGCCGAGCTGGAACGCCTGCTCGGTCTCGGTCAGTGTTTCGGCGAGCGAGTTCTTGAATACCGCGTCGACGTGGCGCGCGATCGACGCGCCGTCGTCGGGGTTCGCGACGCCGAGCACGAACACGCCGACCTGGTCGGCCTGCTTCGGCGTGCGTTTGCGCACCGTCTCGTTCAGGTAATCCCAGTGGAACACCAGTTGACGCGTGATCGTCGAATCGTCGCGGCCGTCGAGGATCCCGCGCACGACGAAGTCCCACGTGCCCGGGTAGATCGTGCCCTTCAGCGGAATCACGTCGCCGACCTTGAAGCCGAACTGCGTCGCGAGCTGGCGGCCGACGAGGCAGCCGCGGCGGTCGCGGTCGTAGTCGGCGCGCTGCTGTGCCGGCAGGATGAATTCCGGATACAGGTCGAGATAGTTCTCCGACACCGCGAAGCTCGCGAAGAAGTTCTTCGGGTCGCGGTAGATGCCGCCGAACCAGTTCGAGCGGACCACGGCCGTCACGCCGTCGACGCCGCGAATGCGGTTCTCGTAGCTGACCGGCAGCGGAAACACCAGCGAGATCGCGTTGCGCGTGACGAGCCGCCCGCTGGACGCGGCCGCCGCGCCCGCGTACCACGCGTCGACGACGGTGTGCAGCAACCCGAACGCGAGCACGGCGATCGTGAGCCCGAGCACGGTCAGCAGCGTGCGCAGCCGGTGCCGCAGCGCGTTGCGCGCGATCAGCTTCAGCACGTACACGGCGCGCGCCCCCGCTGCCGGTCAGCCGGCGTGCCCATCGATCAGTTCCCCTTTTTCCAGATGGACGAGCGAGCGCGCGGCGCCGGCCGCGTGCGCGTCGTGCGTCACCATGATGATCGTCTTGCCGAGCTCGGCGTTCATCCGCTGCAGCATCGCGAGCACGTCGGTGGCCGATGCACGGTCGAGGTCGCCGGTCGGCTCGTCGGCGACGATCAGCACCGGATCCGTGATCAGCGCGCGCGCGATCGCGACGCGCTGCTGCTGGCCGCCCGACAGCTCGGACGGGTAATGGCTCGTGCGATCGCCGAGATTCACCATGTCGAGCACGAGCTCGACGCGTTCGCGTCGCTCGCGGCGCGACAGGTGCGTGAGCATCAGCGGCAGCTCGACGTTCTCGAACGCGGTGAGCACGGGCATCAGGTTGTAGAACTGGAAGATGAAGCCGACGTTCGCCGCGCGCCATTCGGCCAGTTGCGCCTCGGCGAGTTGCGAGATGTCGAGGCCGCCGACGCGCAGCTCGCCGCTGTCGGGCCGGTCGATGCCGGCCACGAGGTTCAGCAGCGTGCTCTTGCCGGAGCCCGACGGCCCCATCAGCGCGACGAAGTCGCCTTCGCCGATGTCGAGCGTGATGTCGGTCAGCACGGGCACGACCTGGTTGCCGCGCCGGTACGACTTCGCGACGTGGCTGAGCTCGACGAGGGGCGGCCGGGCGTCGTTCACGCGCGCTACTTCTTCGCGACGGCCACTTTCGCGCCGTCCTTCAGCTTCGCGCCCGGCGCGAGCACGACCGTGTCGCCGGCTTTCACGCCGCGCACCGCGACGAGCTCGCCGATCCGCGCGCCCTTCGTCACGGCCACCGCATGCACGGCGTCGTCCTTCACGACGAACACGACCGGCCGGCCGTCGCGCTCGACCACCGCGCTCGCCTGCACGGCCGTCACCGGCTGCCGGTCCTGCGGCGACGCGGGCTTCGACAGGAACGCGATCTTCGCGCTCATGTCGGGCAGCACGCGCTCGTCGCGGTCGACGAAGCGCACCTTCACGAGCACGGTGGCCTTCGAGCGGTCGACGGTCGGCACGATGCGCGACACGCGGCCCGCGAAGCGCATGTCGGGCAGCGCGTCGAGCTGGATCTCGCACGGCTGCTCGGCGCGGATCTTCGCGATGTTCGATTCGGCGACGTCGGCCTCGACCTCGAGCGTCTCCATGTCGGCGATCGTCACGACCGCGCCCTTGCTGTCCGACGCGGACGAGAACGGCGTGATGTTGTCGCCGACGTTCGCGTGCTTCGCGAGCACGATGCCGTCGAACGGCGCGCGGATCACCGTCTGGTCGACCGCCACCTGCGCGGCCTGCGCGTTCGCTTCCGCCGACGCGATCGCGGCCTGGTCGCTGTTGAGCGTCGCGCGCGCCTTGTTCACGCGCGCCGTGTCGGTGTCGAGCTGCGCGGCCGGTACCGCGCCCTTCGGCGCGAGCGCGGCGGTGCGGCGCAGCGCGATTTCGGCGTCCTTCAGTTCGGCCTGCGCGACGCCGAGGTTCGCGCGGGACACCTGCACCTGCGCGCGCGCCTGGGCGAGCGACGCCTGCACGTCGCTGCTTTCGAGCCGCGCGATGATCTCGTCCTGCTTCACGCGCGTGCCTTCGAGCACGCCGAGCCACTCGACGCGCCCCTGGCCCTTCGACGCGACCGCGGCCTTGCGCTGCGGCACGACATAGCCGGTCGCATTGAGCTGCGTGTCGTTCTGGTACGGGTAGGCGGACGTGACGGACGTGGTGTCGACGGTCGGCCGGCCGGTGAGCGCGAGGCCGGCGACGATCGCGATGACGACGAGCGCGGCGGCGACTGCATAGCGCGCCCAGCGACGCCGGCGTGGCGCCGGGGCGATCGGACGCCGGTCGATTTTCAGTTTGTCCAGATTGTGATCGGGCAATTTGAGCGCCTCGAGACGGCGGCGGTCGTGCGACCGGCCGCGACCCGGTTTCCGGGGAAAGGGACGGATGGACGCCAGTATAAGCGTCGCTCCGGCGCCGCGCGAGCCGGTTTGCGGCGCCGCGCGGGGGCGGCAGACCCGGCTGCCCCCGGGGAAACCCGAGGATGCCGGCAACGTGTCAACTTGCGGCGAACGCGGTGCGTTATGGAACGAGTGCGCCAGGTTTTGTCGCGACGGAACGGCGAAAGCCGGCCTCGCGGCCTGGGGCTCCGGTGCGAATGCCTCGCATCTCTCATTACCGGTACGTTTGATTTTTTCTCCGCTAAAGGAAGAACAATGAAGAAGACGCTCGCTTCGATCATCGCCGCAGCATTCGCTCTCGCATCGGTTTCGGCATTCGCACAGGCGTCCGCGCCGGCAGCCGACACGTCGGCCGCCGCTTCGGCACCGGCCAAGAAGGATCACAGCAAGCCGAAGCACCAGCTGAAGCACCACGGTTCGAAGAAGGGCCAGGCGAAGGCGGCAGCCGCATCGGCAGCCGGCACGAACGACGCAGGCACGCAGAACTAAGCGGCTCGCGGCCACGGCCGGCGTTGCCGGTCATCGGTCGGCCAACCCCGCATGCTCCCGCATGCGGGGTTTTGTTTTTTCTGGCGCCGGTGCGCACCGCGCCCGGCCGGCGGCAGGCGCTGCAGCGCGCCGGCATCTGTGTTTAACTCGCGGCTTCACGGAGCGAAGGAGCGGGACATGGATCTCGGGTTTATCGGGCTGGGCGAAATGGGGCAGGCGATCGCGACGAACCTGCTGAAGGCGGGCCACACGGTGCGGGTCTGGAACCGGTCGCGCGAGCGGGCCGAGCCGCTCGCGGCATTCGGCGCGCGGATCGTCGACACGCCGGCCGACGCGTTTCGCGGCGACGCGGTGTTCTCGATGCTCGGCGACGATGCGGCCGCGCGCGCGGTGTTCGACGACGCGCTGCTGGCCCAGGCGCCGCGCGGGCTGATCCACGTGAACATGGCGACGGTGTCGGTCGCGCTCGCCGAATCGCTCGCGCACGCGCATGCGTCGCGCGGCATCGACTATGTCGCCGCGCCGGTGATGGGGCGGCCCGACGTCGCGGCCGCCGCGCGCCTGACGATCATGGCCGGCGGCCCGGCCGAGGCGATCGACCGCGTGCAGCCGCTGTTCGATGCGATCGGCCAGAAGACCTGGCGGTTCGGCTCGCTGCCGCAGCATGCGAACGTCGCCAAGATCGCCGCGAACTTCACGCTCGCGTCGGCGATCGAGACGCTCGGCGAGGCGTCCGCGCTGCTCGGCGCGCACGGCGTCGCGATGCGCGATTTCCTCGACGTGATCACCAGCAGCGTGTTTCCGGGGCCCGTCTACGAAGGCTACGGCGCGATGATCGCCGAGCGGCGCTACGAGCCCGCGCGCTTCAAGGCGCGGCTCGGGCTGAAGGACGTCCGGCTCGCGCTGGAGGCGGGCGACGCGACGTCGGTGCCGCTGCCGGTGGCGAGCGTCGTGCGCGACAGCCTGCTCGACGCGCTCGCGCACGGCGGCGGCGACCAGGATTTCGCGGTGCTCGGCGAGGCCGCGCTGCGCCGCGCCGGCCGCTGACGCGCCAGAAGCGCGCTGCGCACGGCATAATCGACAGTCCGTTTTCCCTACATTTATTTCAGGCAGAGGCAGTCATGAACTTGCATACGTGGTGGCTTTTCGTGGCGACGGTGTTCGTCGTGTCGGCGATTCCGGGCCCGAACATGCTGCTCGTGATGACGCACGGCGCGCGCCACGGGCTGCGGCGCTCGTCCGCGACGATGGCCGGCTGCCTGAGCGCGCTGGTGCTGATGCTCGCGGTTTCCGCGGCCGGGCTCGGCGCGGTGCTCGAGGCATGGCCGGCGACGTTCGATGCGTTGCGCTTCGCGGGCGCGGCCTACCTGATCTATCTCGGCGTGAAGGCGTGGCGCGCACGCGTGGACGACGCGCCGGCGGCCGACGTCGATGCGGCATCGGCATCGGCATCGGCATCGCGCGTCGCACTGTTCCGCAACGGCTTCCTGGTCGCGGGCAGCAACCCGAAGGCGATCCTGTTCGCGGCCGCGCTGTTGCCGCAGTTCATCAATGCGGCCGAGCCGACGCTGCCGCAGTTCGGCATCCTCGTCGTCACGTTCGCGGTGATCGAGGTGAGCTGGTATCTCGTCTACGCGTCGTTCGGCACGCGCGTCGGCGCCACGCTGAAGAGCCAGAGCGTCGCGAAGGTGTTCAACCGGCTGACGGGCGGGCTGTTCGTCGGCTTCGGCGCGATGATGGCGCTGGTCCGGCACTGATTCCCGGCCGACCGCGGCGTACCGAACGCCCCGTCCCTCGCGAGAGGGCGGGGCGTTCGGCTTTTGGGCGCCGCTTCACCGGTGCGTGCTCACGCACGCGGCCGATCCAGCGCTGCCGCGCCGGCCCCGCGTCCGGTCGCCAGCCCGAACACGGCTGCCGCGCCGGCGAACGCGAGCCCGACACCACACACCGCGCTCCAGCCGCCCCATGCCCACGCGCTGCCCGCGAGCGCCGCGCCGAGCGCGCCGCCGACGAAGAACAGCCCGACGAACAGCCCGTTCAGGCGTCCGCGTGCGGCCGGGTTCAGCAGGTTGATCGCGCGGCGACCGATCGTCTGGTCGACGATCACGCCCGCATCGAGCAGCGCCGCGCCGCCGGCCAGCAGCGCGAGCGCGACGCCGCGATGCGCGTGCGTATCGAAACCGAACCAGCCTGCGCCGGCGACGCCGAGCACGACGAGCGCCGCGAGCATCGTGCCGTGCGCGAGCCGCTGCGCGGCCGGGCCGTGGCCGCGGTCGCCCGCGCGGCCGGCGAGCGGCGTGACGATCGCGCCGCTCGCGCCGGCGAACGCGAACAGCGCGATGCCGTGCAGATCGAGCGCGAACGGCGGCTGTGCGAGCCGCAGCCCGACAGCGGTCCAGAACGCGCTGAACGCGGCCATCGCGAGCGCGGCCGACAGCGCATGCCGGCGCAGCACCGGCTCGTCGGCAAGCAGGCGTCCCATCGACGCGAGCAACGCGCGGTAGCTGGCCGTGATCGACGGCGTGCGCGCCGGCAGGCGCAGCGCGAGCACGACGGCGATCGCCGCGTTCGCGAGCGCGGCCAGCAGATAGAACGCGCGCCAGCCGGCCGACCCCGCGATCAGGCTCGCGAGCGGCCGCGACAGCAGGATCCCGAGCATCAGCCCGCTCATCACGTTGCCCACCGCGCGGCCGCGCTGCGCGTCGGGCGCCATCGACGCGGCCATCGGCACGAGCATCTGGATCACGCTCGACGCCGCGCCGGCCACCAGCGTCGCAAGCAGGAACACGGTACCCGACCGCGTGAAGGCGGGCAGCGCGAGCGCGGCCGCGCAGACGGCGAGCGTCGCGACGATCAGGCGGCGGTTCTCGAGCAGGTCGACCAGCGGCACGAGCAACGCGAGCCCGGCCGCGTAGCCGAACTGCGGCAGCATCGCGACGAGGCCGGCGAGGCCGGGCGGCAGGTGCAGGTCCGCGCTGATCGGGCCGGTCAACGGCTGCGCGGCGAACAGGTCCATCACGATCACACCGACCGTCGCGGCGAAGAACAGCGTCATGCCGGTGCTCAGTGCGGGCGGCGCGGCGACGGACGGAGAAGCAGGTGCGGAGCAACGATGGGCAGGGCAGTTCATTGCAAACCAGTGGGAGGTCGAAGGAACTCCCATCGTAGGTGCCCGATGTTTATGCGACAATTGAAATATGTCTAACATGATTATGCGAGTTTGTTTTGAATACGCGTGATCTCCAGGCGTTCGTCGCGGTCGTCGACAGCGGGTCGATGGTCGCCGCGGCCGCGAAGCTCCACCTGACGCAGCCGGGCCTGACGCGGCGCGTGCAGAACCTCGAAACGCTGCTCGGCGTGCCGTTGCTCGAACGGCAGAGCAAGCCGCTGAAGCCGACCGCCGCCGGGCGCGACGTCTACGCGCTCGCGCGCAACGTGCTTGGCGCGGTCGACGAGCTGTTGGCGGCGGGCACACCGGACAGCGAGCCGTCGGGCGAGCTGCGCATCGGCGTGCCGCCGTTTCTGTCCGAACTGGCGCTGGAGCGGCCGGTCGACCGGCTGCGCGACGCGTTTCCGCGCCTCACGCTGCGCGTGACGGCCGGCTGGTCGCCCGCGCTGGTGCAGGGCATCGAGCGCGGCGCGCTCGACGTCGCCACCGTGATGGTGCCTGCGAGCGCGGCGCTGCCCGACGCGCTGACGGCGACGCTGCTCGCCACGCAGCCGACGGTGCTCGTCGCCGCGCGCGATTTTCCGCTGCCCGACGGCCCGCTGTCGCTCGACACGCTATCGGGCTTTCCGTGGGTGCTGAGCCAGGACGGCTGCGGGATGCGTTCGGCGCTGAGCCGTGCGCTCGGCGCGGCCGGGTTGCCGTTCGACGTTGCGGTCGAGGCATTCGGCTCGGAACTGCAGTTGTCGCTCGTCGCGCGCGGTGCCGGCATCGGCATCGCGCCGCCGAACGCGCTGGCGCGCAGCGCGCATCGCGATGCGCTGAGGGTGGTGGAAACGGCGGGGCTGGAAACGCGGATCAACGTATGGATCGTGCACGGCACGTTGCCGGGCCGCCTGATGCGGCCGGTCGCGCTGCTGCGCGACGCGCTGGGCGAAGTGCTCGACCGGGAGAATAAAAAGGGGTCGGGCGCCGTCACGACGGGCTAGAGGCCGCGTTCGAGGGAAAATCCTTATTTTCTCTACGGAAATGTTGCATTGCGGAAACCGATTCGCTATGATTGCACCTGTCTCCTCCATGTCTCCTCTGATATGGATTCAGCCCGCCGATCAGGCGGGCTTTTTTTTGCCTGCGATTGTGTCGCGGCATGCCATTCGCCGGCGGTCGCCGCGCTCAGAACTTGTACGTCATCCCGACGTAGCTGATGATCGGGTCTGCCTTCAGGTCCGATTTCGACTCGGCGAGCACCGAGCCGTCCGCCGCCTTGATCGTCACCGTCGACGTCGTCTTCAGCGGGATGTAGGTTACCGACGCGACCAGCCCGAAGTGTTCCGTCATGTTGTATTGCAGGCCCGCGTTGAACACCGGCTGCCACGACGACGACGCCTTCGCCTCCACCGAGGTCGTGCCCGGCTTGCCCGCGCCCGCCGCGAGGATCGCGCCGAGGTTGTCCTGCGTCTGCTTGATGAAGTTCGTGTTGAGCTGCAGGTCGCTGAACCAGTTGTACGACACGCCGAGGCCGAGGAACGGCCGGAACTTCGCGGTCGCCTGCCCGAAGTAGTACTGCAGGATCACCGCCGGGCTCCACTGCCGCACGCTCTTCACGATCGGATTGACCGAGGCCAGCCCGATGTTCTGCGTGCCGAGCGCGCCGGCCGGGCCCGGCGGCTTGATCGTGCCCTGGCCCGACACCTTGAACACCGGCGGCACGCCGGCCACCGACGTGACCGCGATGTGGTCGGTCAGGAAGTGGCTGACCGTCAGGCCCACCGTGTCGGCGCCGCTCGTGTGCAGCCCGGTGCCGGCCGACGTGAACGACGGCGGCAGCCGCAGCGGCGTGTTGATCGGCGTCGGCGCGACGTGGGTCGTCATCGGCGTGCTGCTCTGCTGCGGCATGATGTGGAACCAGCCCAGCGTGACGACGTTGCTGCCGGCGCTCTGCGCGTGCGCGGCGAGCGGCGCCACGGCGACGGCGCCGGCCGCCGCGCAGAGAAGGGTTTTCTTCATCACGGCTTTCCCCTCCGCTTACTGGACGAATGCGCCGATTGTGAAATACGGCGTCGATCCCGCGTTGTCGAGGAAACCGAACACGCCACCCGAGAAGATGAACTTGCCGGTCGGCGACGTGCTGCCCGAACCCGTGTGGATCGTCGTGACCGTGCCCGGCACCTTCTGCGTGTAGTCGAGGTCGAGCACTCTCGTGAGCGACGCCTGCGACGGCTGGAACGGATCGAGCAGCGTGGCCTGCTTGTCGATCAGCGCGGTGGTCCGGTAATCGAACTGGCTGTCGACGCCGATGTATTCGCCGTTCTGCGAACCGGCCGCGACGGCCGTCTGCGGCGCGAGGATCGAGATGCTCGATTCGTCGTCGGCGGTGAGGCCCGGCACACCGTTGCTGTCCGGCGTCGGGTTCGGGTTCGCGACCCCCGTGCGCACGAGGATCGGCACGAGCTGGTTGCGCAGCTTGCCGACGACCATGAAGCCCTTGCCCTGCGGCGTGGCCGACAGCGTCGGCTTCAGCTGGCTCGCGTAGTTGTTCGACTGGAACGCGCCGCTGCCGTCCGCCGACTGCACGAAGTTCGTCCCCTGCTGCGTGCACGCGCCGCCGGCGAACTGGCCGGTCGTGTCGCACTTGGTCCACGTGCCGTCCGCGTTGATCGTCACCTTCGCGTCGATCGACGCCGGCCCGAATTTCTGCGACGGCACTTCGCCGAAGCCGATGTGGCTGTACGTGCCCGCGACCTTCGTGATGTCGGTTTCGATCGACGAGAAGCCGATGAACGGGTAGTACGGGAACTTCGTGTCGGGCACCGCGGCCTGGCCGAGCACGCCGTCGAACTGGATCTCCTTGCCGGGAATCGTGCCGCCCGCGACGCCGAAGCCGACGAAGATGCGCGCCGGACGCGACGCATCGAGGCTCGCGCCGTTCAGGCGAAATGCGCACTGGTTCAGCTTGTTGGTCGGCAGCAGCGTTTCCTGCGTGAGCGTGCCGCTGTCGACGGTGCCCGCGCGGGTCGGCGTGACGGTGCCGGTCTTTTGCGGCACGGCCGATTCGACATAGGTGACCTGCCAGGTCATCTTGGTCGTGTCGAGCTGGACTTTCGCGAGTTCGCCGCTGCCCGCGCCGCCCGTAAACACGGTGTTGTAGTCGAGCGTGGCAGGGCAAAGCCGCTCTTCGACGAGCGGCGGCGGGTTGTCGCTGCCGCCGCCGCAAGCGGAAAGAAGGGGGGCGGCAAAGGCCGCCGCCAGAACGAGGTTGCGCTTCATGTTGCTCCTCCAGATTTGTCTTGTGCGGCGGCCAGCTCCCTGTCGGCCGCTTCTGTTGGTCGTGCTCGTCTTGTTTGCGCCGTGCTGGGCGCCTTCGTGCCTTCCCTGCGTCACGCGGCGGCAGGCCGGCCGCCGCGTCCTCGATCGCTACTTGCTGATTTGCGCGCCCACGCCGAAGTACGGGGTCGACGACGTCGTCGCATTCGCCGACGTCGACGTGACGCCGCCATTCACCGTGCCCTGGATCAGCGCCGCGTACAGCCCGCCCGTCGCGATCACCACGCCCGAGGCGGACGGGTAGCTCGCGCCGCTCGGCGGGGCGGTCTTCGCGTTCAGGAGGCCCGGCGTCGTCTGACCGTAGTCGAGCGTGAAGCCGTCTTCCTCGGCCTGCGTGGACGGATTGATGAACGACGCGTTGCCGCCGCGGATCAGCGCGGCCGTGTATTTGAAGTTCGAGTCCGCGCCCGCGTAGCCGCCGTCGATCGCGCCCGACGTGATCGCCGTCGCCGCACCGAGCACCGCGATGCCCGATTCGTCGTCGACCTGCGCATCGACGTGCAGCGGCGGCGTGCCGAGGTTCACGTTGCCCGTGCGCACGATCACCGGAACCGTCGCGCCGTTGAGCTGGCCGATCACCATGTGTGCGCTGGCCGACTTGCCGGTCGCGCCGACGATCGGCAGTTGCGTCTGCGGCAGCGTCTGAGGCGCCTTCGTGCTGTCGAAGTAGCCGCCCTTCGCGCTCGTTTTCCACGGATCGCCGGTCGTCTGGCAGCCGCCCGAGCCGCTCGACGTGCACGCGCCGTTCGCGTCGAACGTCTCGCTCGAGTTCGAGCCCTTCGTCGCGTAGTTGCCCGACGGCACGAGGTGGTAGAGCAGTGCGTTGTACGTGCCCGGCAGCTTGGTGAGGTCGGTCGTCGTGTTCGCGAAGCCGAGGAACGGATAGAAGTCGAAGTGACGGTTCGGCACCTGGCCGACGTTCTGAACGACGCCCGGGATGATCGTCAGCCCGTCGTACTGGATCGTCGCGCCGGGAATGCCGCCGCCCGCGACGCCCATGCCGACCAGCAGCATCGGCGGGTTCGCCTGGTTGAAGTCGGCGGCCGTCGAATAGGTCGAGCCGTCCGGCGCGGGGCCCGTGCCCGGCGTGAGGACGAACGCGCAGCGCGTCTGCTCGGCGGTCGGCAGCGTGCCGGTCGGCGGATGGATGACCTTGCCGGTGATGGTCGTGCCGACGCGGCTCGGCGTGACGGTGCCCGTCTTCAGCGGAATCGGCGATTCGAGCCACTTGAGCGTGTAGGTCATCGCGACCGCGTCGATGTTGACGCTGACGATCTCGCCGCTACCCGCGCCGCCGAGATACGTGCTCTTCACGATATCCGCGTTGGCCGGGCACAGTGCGCCGTTGATCGGCTGCGAAGGCGGCTGCCCTTGCGTGCCGCAGCTCGAGCCGGAACATTGGGGCGCGTTGATCGGCGCGAGCGCGCCGCCTGAGTCCCCCCCACCACATGCAACCAGGAAAGGGGCAATGGCAAAGGCCGTTGCCACCCCCTTCGATAAGGTGTGCGACATGCCGCTGTCTCCAATCGTTTAATTGTGCGAGCTAATGTCGCTGCCTGGGTTTTTGCTGTCAATTGATGAACCCGTCTAAAAAAGGCGATTGAAACGGGATCTGCGAATTGAATGCTTGCCCAATAAGGAAAACGGTAAGAATTTAAACGCGGGACGGGCTGCCGAAAGCTGCCGCAGTGGGGTATGCGCGACGCCCGGCACGCTCTCTCGTAGCGCCTTCCGGCGTATGACAGCGATGTTTAAATCGACGGTATCCGGTTTATCCCTATTCGGGATTGACTGGATCGGGAAGGGGCTGGATTAATCCGCTTGTAATCGCGCAATCGAAAGCTTGTAAATATTTGTAAATACGCTGGGTGGTGTTTTTATATATTGCCTGATACGGGCAAATAAAAAGCCGGCCAATGGCCGGCTTTGCATGGCATGCGATGTTGAATCAGCGTTTGAGGCCCGCGTCCTCGGCCGCGCCGATGTTGAGGTTCATGCACTGGATCGCGGCGCCCGACGCGCCCTTGCCGAGGTTGTCGAGGCGCGCGACCGTGACGAAGCGTTCCGCGTTGCCGAACACGAACAGGTCGACACGGTTCGTATCGTTGTTCGCCTGCACGTCGAAGAAGCCGCCGTCGAGGTTCGCGTCCGCATCGAACGGTGCGACGCGCACGAACGCTTCGTCCGCGTAGTACTCGGCGAACACGCGCTGCACGTCCTGCGGCGTCGCGCGCTTCGCGAGCTGCTCGGGCGTGAAGTAGGTCGTCACCGCGAGGCCCTTCAGGAACGGGCCGACGATCGGCGTGAAGATCGGCGCGTGCGCGAGGCCCGTGTGCGCGGCCATTTCCGGCAGGTGCTTGTGCGCGAGGCCGAGCGCGTAAGGGCGCGGGCTCGCGAGCTTGCCGCCCGGCGCGGCGCTTTCGTATTCGGCGATCATCGACTTGCCGCCGCCGCTGTAGCCGGTGATCGAGTAGCTGTGCGCGGCGAACGTCGGCGCGACGATGCCCGCATCGACGAGCGGACGCATCGCGAGCACGAACGCCGACGCGTGGCAGCCGGGCACCGCGATGCGCTTCGACGTGCGAATCTTCTCGCGCTGCGCGCGGGTCAGCTCGGGCAGGCCGTAGGCCCAGTCGGCGCTGGTGCGGAACGCGGTGCTCGCGTCGATCAGCGTGGTGTCCGGGTTCTCGACGAGCGACGCGGATTCGCGCGACGCGACGTCCGGCAGGCACAGAAACGTGACGTCCGACGCGTTGATCAGGCGGCGGCGCTCGTCGACGTCCTTGCGCTTCGCTTCCTCGATGCGCAGGATCTCGATGTCGCTGCGTGCCGACAGGTATTCGAAGATCTTGAGGCCGGTCGTGCCTTCCTGGCCGTCGACAAAAACTTTGGTGCTCATTTCGCTCTCACTGAATGAAACGGGAGCCGCGGCGCCCTGAAACCGCCATTTTAAGACGTCATCCGGCGGCACTGCAGCGCGCGCGGCGAAAAAAGACGGCCGGCGGGCCGTCTTCATGTCCGTCTTTGTGTCCCTTTGACGCTCGCCGGTACGCGCGCGGGCCGGTGACGAGGCATGCTCAGCGGGCGCCGGCGTCCCAGCGGGCGGTCGCTTCGGCGACGCGCCGGCCGAATGCCTTGCCGGTCTCGAGGTCGCCCGGCAGCGGCCCCTCGTCGGGCGTCGCATCGGCCGGCGATTGCGCGAGCAGGCCCGTGGAGCCGCCGAGGTAGTTGATGTCGTTGCGCGTGGCCGCCTTCGAGTTCGCCGGCATCAGGCTCGTGCCGACCCACACCATCCCATGCTGCATTGCCAGCGTGACGAAATATTGAATCGTCGAGAACTTGTCGCCGTTCATCGTCGCCGAGTTCGTGAAACCCGCGGCGATCTTGTCTTTCCATTTCTGCGTGAACCACGCTTTCGACGTGGCATCGGCGAATTGCTTGAACTGCGCCGACGGGCCGCCCATGTAGGTCGGCGCGCCGAAGACGATCGCGTCCGCCGCGTCGAGCGCGGCCCAGCCTGCGTCGTCGAGATCGCCGACGGCGATCAGGCGCACGTTCGCGCCGGCGTCCTGCGCGCCGGCGTGCACGGCTTCGGCCAGTTTCTGCGTGTGACCGTAGCCGCTGTGATAGACGATGACGATGTTCGACATGAAGCGTTCTCCGGAAAGGGACGGGAACGGCGGGCCGCCGGCTCGCCGCGTCACGCGTCGCCGGCGGGCGGCGCGACGGTCGCGCGGCACGGGATGCCGCGACCGGTGAGAACGAGTCTAGCAAGCCGAAATGACGAGACGACGTGTGCGTGCGGCGCACCGAAATTCGCGGCGGCCGGCAATCGCGGCGCCGCTGCCGGGCGGGACGCAGCGCGGCTACTGGCCGTAAGTGACCGTGAGTTGCGCGGTGCCGATCGCGAGCGTGCCGATCTCGTGCTCGAACATCGGCGCGGGGCGACCCTGCGAAATGCGCAGGTCGGTGCCTTTCAGCGCGTAGACGGTGATCACGTAGCGATGCGGCTTGCCGGGCGGCGGGCACGGGCCGCCGTAGCCGTCGATCCCGTAGTCGTTGCGCGCCTCGCTCGCGCCGATGCGGCGCAGGAAGCCGGATGCGCTCGCGTCGGCCGGCAGGCTCGTGACGGTCGCCGGAATGCCCGCGACGGCCCAGTGCCACCAGCCATGCCCGGGCGCATCGGGATCGAAGATCGTGACCGCGTAGCCGCGCGTGCCGGGCGGCGGGTTGCGCCATGCGAGTTGCGGCGAGCGGTTCGCGCCCTTGCAGTCGCCGCGGTCGAACACGTTCGCGGCCCGCACGCGGGCGCCGGGCGTCAGGTCGTCGCTCGTCACGGTGAACGGGCCTTCCGCATGCGCGGGCAGCGCCGCGAAAACGGCAGCGCACAGGAGGGCGGGGAGGAGGAACGCAGACGGGCGGCCCGATGGCGCAGGCGGAGTGATCCGGCGATCCACACGCATATGGCGCTTCTCCCGTCACGTGGGCCGGGCCGCGGCGCCCGGCATTGTTGGCGTTGTGTGTTGCCCGCGCCGCTGGGGGCGGCGATGGGTCAAGTCTAGCATTAGGGTTCGATGAGGGGTTCGATGAGCGACGCACACCGGCGCCCGCGATTGCGATCGGTCAGCGCGCCCGGTCGGCGGACGAAAAAAAGCCGCCTGCGATGAAGCAGGCGGCTTGTTCAGCCAGCGCGCCGGCACGCGTGCCGGCGTGGCGTCATTCCTTCGGGGCCGTCGCGCCGCCGTGCGCGGCCGACCATTCGGCCGGTGCGTGCAGGAATTTCTCGACTTCGTCGAGCGTCTTCGTCTCGAAGTAGCCCGACGCCTTCGCGACGCGCAGCACGTCCCACCACGTGGCGAGCGCGTGCAGGTCGACGTCGATGTCCTTCAGGACCGACACGCTTTCCTTGAAGATGTCGTAGTGGAACAGCACGAAGCAGTGGTTCACCGTCGCGCCCGCGGTGCGCAGCGCGTTGACGAAGTTGATCTTGCTGCGGCTGTCGGTCGTCAGGTCTTCCACCAGCAGCACGCGCGAGCCTTCCTCGAGATGGCCTTCGATCTGTGCGTTGCGGCCGAAACCCTTCGGCTTTTTGCGCACGTACTGCATCGGCACCATCATCCGGTCCGCGATCCATGCCGCGAACGGGATGCCGGCCGTCTCGCCGCCCGCCACCGCGTCGATCTGCTCGAAGCCGATGTCGCGCGTGATCGTCGTTTCCGCCATTTCCATCAGCGCACGGCGCACGCGCGGATACGAGATCAGCTTGCGGCAGTCGATATAGACGGGGCTTGCCCAGCCGGACGTGAAGATGAACGGTTTTTCGGCATTGAAGTGCACCGCCTGCACTTCGAGCAGGATTTTGGCGGTCGTATCCGAGATCGACTGACGATCGTAGCCTGTCATGGGCATTCCTTGGGTGATGAGCGAGGAGCGGGCGCGGGCCCGATGGCGCAGCAAGGGGAACCTGCCCGGAGGGCCGGGGCGCGATCGGCGGGCCAATCGCATCGCTGCGCGCGTAGCCCGCTATTTTACCCGATCCAGGCCGGTTTTCGGCGGAATTCGTGCGGTTCGGTGCGCGGCTCGCCACCGGCGAAACAAACGGGGCGCGACCAGTCCGACGCAGAGGCCGGGGATGCGGCGGTGCACCAACGGAGGTCATTTAGGGGGTGTACACTAGGCGGCCCTAAGAAATCGTTCAGTACTTTGTACTTTCCTCTTGCCATCCGCCAAGGTTCGATGGCGTGCCGATCCGGCGCGTCGCGGGCCGTCTCTCAGTCGACCATCCCCTCGATTCAAGCAGACGCGGCCGAAGGTGCTGTGTACTGAGTCGTCAATATTTCGCATGTCTCTCGCAGGTCAATCATGGACGAACAACTGAAGCAGGCCGCTCTCGCTTATCACCTGAACCCGAAACCCGGCAAGATTTCGGTCACCCCGACCAAGCCGCTGTCGAACCAGCTCGATCTGTCGCTCGCGTATTCGCCGGGCGTCGCCGCCGCGTGCGAGGCGATCCACGCCGATCCGCTCGACGCGCAGAAATACACGTCGCGCGGCAACCTCGTCGGCGTGATCACGAACGGCACGGCCGTGCTCGGCCTCGGCAACATCGGCCCGCTCGCCGCGAAGCCGGTGATGGAAGGCAAGGGCTGCCTCTTCAAGAAATTCGCGGGTATCGACGTGTTCGACATCGAACTGTCGGAGTCCGACCCCGACAAGCTCGTCGAGGCGATCGCGATGCTCGAGCCGACGCTCGGCGGCATCAACCTCGAGGACATCAAGGCGCCGGAATGCTTCTACATCGAGCAGAAGCTGCGCGAGCGCATGAAGATCCCCGTCTTCCACGACGATCAGCACGGCACCGCGATCATCGCGTCGGCCGCGATCCTGAACGGCCTGAAGGTCGTCGGCAAGAAGCTCGCCGACGTGAAGCTCGTGTGCTCGGGCGCCGGCGCGGCCGCGATCGCGTGTCTGGACCTGCTGGTGAACCTCGGCCTCACGAAGTCGAACATCCTCGTCGCCGATTCGAAGGGCGTGATCTACGAAGGGCGCGGCAACCTCGATCCGTCGAAGCAGCGCTATGCGGCGAACACCGACGCTCGCTCGCTCGCCGACGCGATCGTCGGCGCGGACGTGTTCCTCGGCTGCTCGAGCGCGGGCGTGCTGAAGCAGGACATGGTCAAGACGATGGGCGAGCGCCCGCTGATCCTGGCGCTCGCGAACCCGGAACCGGAAATCCGCCCGGAAGACGCGAAGGCCGTGCGCCCGGACGCGATCGTCGCGACCGGCCGTTCGGACTACCCGAACCAGGTCAACAACGTGCTGTGCTTCCCGTTCATCTTCCGCGGCGCGCTCGACGTCGGCGCGACGACGATCACGGAAGAAATGAAGCTCGCGTGCGTGCGCGCGATCGCCGAGCTGGCCCAGGAAACCGACCAGAGCGAGGAAGTCGCGAAGGCGTATGAAGGCCATTCGCTCGAGTTCGGGCCGGACTACCTGATTCCGAAGCCGTTCGATCCGCGCCTGATCATCAAGATCGCGCCGGCCGTCGCTCAAGCCGCGATGGATTCGGGCGTCGCCACGCGCCCGATCCAGGACATGGACGCGTACCGCGAGCAGCTCGGCGCGACCGTCTACCGCACCGGCATGGTGATGCGCCCGGTGTTCGCGACCGCGAAGCAGAAGGAGGCCCGCATCGTGTTCGCCGAAGGCGAGGACGAGCGCGTGCTGCGTGCCGCGCAGTTCGTGCTGCTGGAAAAGATCGCGAAGCCGATCATCATCGGCCGTCCGTCGGTCGTCGACATGCGCCTCGCGAAGATCGGCTCGAAGCTGAAGGCCGGCACCGATTTCGAAATCGTCGATCCGGAAGACGACGCGCGCTACCACCGCTACTGGCAGGCGTATCAGGAGATCGGCGCGCGCGACGGCGTGACGCCGGAAGTCGCGAAGGCCGCGATGCGCAAGTTCAACACGCTGATCGGCGCGATGCTCGTGCATCTGGGCGATGCGGACGGGATGATCTGCGGGATGATCGACACGTTCCACAGCCACCTGAAGTTCATCGAGCAGGTGCTGGGCCGCGCGAAGGGCGCCGAGCACTTCGCCGCGATGAACCTGCTGATGCTGCCGGGCCGCAACCTGTTCGTGTGCGACACGTACGTGAACGAGCTGCCGAGCGCCGACCAGCTCGCCGACATGACGATCCAGGCCGCGGCCGAGATCGAGCGCTTCGGCATCACGCCGAAGGCCGCGCTGCTGTCGAACTCGAACTTCGGCAGCGCGCCGTCGGCGTCGTCGCGCCGGATGGCCGAGGCCCGCAAGCTGATCGTCGAACGTGCGCCGAACCTCGAAGTCGACGGCGAAATGCACGGCGACGCGGCGCTGTCGGAACTGATCCGCAAGCAGGCGTTCCCGGGCACGACGCTGTCGGGCGAGGCGAACCTGCTGATCATGCCGAACGTCGAAGCGGCGAACATCGCGTACAACCTGCTGAAGATGGTCGGCGGCGAAGGCGTGACGGTCGGCCCGTTCCTGCTCGGCGCGGCCAAGCCGGTCCACATCCTGACGCCGGCCGCGACCGTGCGCCGGATCATCAACATGACGGCCGTTGCCGCCGCGAACGTGAACACGAAGTAAGTCCACGCTCGCGTGTGCCGCGCGTCACGCGCGGCGCAATGAAAAACGCCACGGAACCTGCGTTTCGTGGCGTTTTTTTTGCCTGAACCCGAAGGGGCGACGGCGGCGCGGGCAGCGCGTCCGGGGGAGGGCCGTCCGGACCGCGACCGCCCGCCGCGCCGCGCGCCGTGACTTACGCGACCTGTTGATGCGACTGGCCGCCTGCCGGCGAACGCCACTTCGCGAGCAGCGTGTCCCACTTCTGCCGCACCGCGCGCAGGTTGTTCTCCTTCACGTGGCCGTAGCCGCGAATGCCGTCCGGCAGCGCCGCGAGCTCGAGCGCGAGCGGCCGGTTGGCCGCGTTCAGCTTCGCCAGCACCTCGCCGATCAGCGCTTCGTATTCGCCGATCAGCGCGCGCTCGGTGCGGCGCTCCGCGGTGCGGCCGAACGGATCGAGCCCCGTGCCGCGCAGGAACTTCGCCTTCGCGAGCAGCCGGAACGCCGACATCATCCACGGGCCGTACGCCTTCTTCACGAGATGGCCGTGGGCGTCCGTCTTCGCGAACAGCGGCGGCGCGAGGTGGAATTTCAGCTTCCAGTCGCCTTCGAACTGCGCGGTCAGGCGCGCGAGGAACGCGGGATCGGACTGCAGCCGCGCGACCTCGTATTCGTCCTTGTACGCCATCAACTTGAACAGGTTGCGCGCGACCGCCTCGGTCAGCGGCTCCTGCACCGTGTCGCCGTCCGCCAGCGCGCGCTCGGCGGTGCGCACCTTGTCGACGAATGCCGCATAACGCGACGCGTACGCGGCGTTCTGGTACGCGGTGAGGAATTCCACGCGCTTCGCGATCAGCGCGTCGACCGCCTTCTTCGTATGCAGCGAGATCACCGTGGCGCCTTGCGCGGGGCGGGCGTCGCCGGCCGCGGCCTGCTTCACGCTGGCCAGGTCGTACGCGGCGCGGCGGCCCCAGTCGAACGCCGCGCGGTTCTTGTCGACCGACACCGCGTTCAGCTCGATCGCGCGTTCGAGCGACGCGAGCGTCAGCGGCAGCCAGCCCTTCTGCCACGCGTAGCCGAGCACGAACGGGTTCGTGTAGATCGCGTCGCCGAGCAGCGCGACCGCGAAGCGGTTCGCGTCGATGAAGTCGACCGATTCACCTGCCGCCGCGCGGATGTCGTTCTCGGCGGACAGGCCGGGGAACGCCCAGTTCGGGTTCTTGATGAACTCGGCGGTCGGCGTCTGCGCGCTATTGACGACCACGCGCGTCGTGTCGTGCCGCATCCGCGACGTGCATTCGTCGCCGGCCGTGACGATCGCGTCGCAGCCGATCACGAGATCGGCTTCGCCCATCGCGATCCGCGTCGCATGGATGTCGGTCGGCGCGTGCGAGATCTGCACGTGGCTCATCACCGCGCCGCCTTTCTGCGCGAGGCCGGTGACGTCCAGCACGGTCACGCCCTTGTTTTCCAGGTGCGCGGCCATCCCGAGCAGCGCGCCGATCGTGACGACGCCCGTGCCGCCGACGCCGGTGACGAGCACGCCGTATGCACGGTCGATCGCCGGCAGCGCCGGTTCCGGAATCGGCGGCAGCGCACCGCCGTCGACCGCCACCGCCTTCGGCTTCTTCAACTGGCCGCCCTCGACCGTGACGAAGCTCGGGCAGAAGCCCTTCACGCACGAGAAGTCCTTGTTGCAGCTCGACTGGTTGATCTGGCGCTTCGTGCCGAATTCGGTTTCCAGCGGCTCGACCGACAGGCAGTTCGACTGCACCGAGCAATCGCCGCAGCCTTCGCACACCGCGTCGTTGATCACGACGCGCTTGGCCGGGTCCGGATACGTGCCGCGTTTGCGGCGACGGCGCTTCTCGGTCGCGCAGGTCTGGTCGTAGATCAGGATCGTCGTGCCCTCGATCTCGCGCAGCTCGCGCTGCACGTCGTCGAG
The DNA here is from genome assembly GCF_002223195.1 of Burkholderia sp. AU28863. Taxonomy (NCBI): domain Bacteria; kingdom Pseudomonadati; phylum Pseudomonadota; class Betaproteobacteria; order Burkholderiales; family Burkholderiaceae; genus Burkholderia; species Burkholderia sp. AU28863. The sequence goes on from NZ_NKFE01000001.1 coordinate 254,014, forward strand.
CTGGTCGCGGTGATGGATCGTCAAGCCCGGCGCGAGCAGCGCCTTCTGGCTGTCGTACTTTTCCGGCTCGTCGGTGACGATCACGATCTTCTTCGCGCCTTCGGACGCGAGCTGATGCGTGATCTGCGGCACCGTCAGCACGCCGTCGACCGGCTGGCCGCCCGTCATCGCGACCGCGTCGTTGTAGAGGATCTTGTAGGTGATGTTCGCCTTCGACGAGATCGCCGCGCGCACCGCGAGGAGGCCCGAATGGAAATAGGTGCCGTCGCCGAGGTTCGCGAACACGTGCTTCTCGTCCGTGAACGGCGCCTGGCCGATCCACGGCACGCCTTCGCCGCCCATCTGGCTGAAGGTGCTCGTGCTGCGGTCCATCCACACCGTCATGTAGTGGCAGCCGATCCCGGCGATCGCACGCGAGCCTTCGGGCACGTTGGTCGACGTGTTGTGCGGGCAGCCCGAGCAGAACCACGGCTTGCGCTCGGTCTGCACGTGCGGCTTCGCGAGCGCCATTTCCTTTGCGTTGATCACCGCGAGCCGCGCGGCGATGCGCGCGCGCACGTCGGACGGCAGCTCGAACTTATCGAGGCGCGTCGCGATCGCCTTCGCGATGATCGCGGGCGACAGCTCGTAGTGCGCGGGCAGCAGCCAGTTGCCCATCGGCACCGACCATTCGCCGCCGGCGCCGTCCTTCTCGTCGAACTTGCCGAACACGCGCGGGCGCTGCGCGTCGGGCCAGTTGTACAGCTCTTCCTTGATCGCGTATTCGAGGATCTGGCGCTTTTCCTCGACGACCAGGATTTCGTCGAGGCCGCGCGCGAACGCCTGCGCGCCCTGCGCTTCGAGCGGCCACACGCAGCCGACCTTGTACAGGCGGATGCCGATTCGCGCGCAGGTTTCGTCATCGAGGCCGAGGTCGATCAGCGCCTGGCGCACGTCGAGGTACGCCTTGCCGCCGGTCATGATCCCGAAGCGCGCATGCGGCGAGTCGATCTCGATGCGGTCGAGCTTGTTCGCACGCACGTAGGCGAGCGCCGCGTACCACTTGTAGTCGAGCAACCGCGCTTCCTGCACGAGCGGCGGATCGGGCCAGCGGATGTTCAGCCCGCCTTCCGGCAGGATGAAGTCGGTCGGCAGCACGATCTCGGTGCGATGCGGGTCGATGTCGACCGACGCCGACGATTCGACGACGTCCGTCACGCACTTGAGCGCGACCCACAGGCCCGAGTAGCGGCTCATCGCCCAGCCGTGCAGGCCGAAGTCGAGATATTCCTGCACGTTGGACGGGAACAGCACCGGCAGCCCGCAGGCCTTGAAGATGTGCTCGGACTGGTGCGCGAGCGTCGACGATTTCGCCGCGTGGTCGTCGCCGGCCAGCACCAGCACGCCGCCGTGCTGCGACGAGCCGGCCGAGTTCGCGTGCTTGAAGACGTCGCCGGTGCGATCGACGCCCGGGCCCTTGCCGTACCACATGCCGAACACGCCGTCGTACTTCGCGCCGGGGTACAGGTTCACTTGCTGGGAGCCCCACACCGCGGTGGCGGCGAGATCTTCGTTGAGGCCGGGCTGGAAGACGATCTGGTGGGCGGCCAGATGCTGCTTGGCTTTCCACAGTGACAGATCGAGGCCGCCGAGCGGCGAGCCGCGGTAGCCGGAGATGAAACCGGCCGTATTGAGACCGGCGGCGCGGTCGCGTTCCTGCTGGAGCATCGGCAAGCGCACGAGGGCCTGGATGCCGCTCATGTACGCGCGGCCGCGTTCCAGCGTGTATTTGTCGTCAAGCGTGACGGACTTCAGCGCGGCTTCTAGCGACGCGCGTTGGTCTGCGTCTAGCGGGGCATTCATTAACTGTCTCCTCCACCCGGTCTGGGATCACCAAAACTTCGGTTGCGTCGGCATCTTTTGGACGCGTCTGCAGTGGCCGGCATGTTCGCCGGTTTTAAGGGATGGTAGCACTGGGGCAAACCCGCCGCCCATCGGTCGCAACGCGGGGGAAATGGCGGTCACGCACCATGAAACAGGGCGAGATGATGCGTTACATCATGTAAAAGCATGTAAAGCGGCGTTGATCTGCGGGCAAATGCCGTTAATCTTGTCGGCCTGCCGGAGGTGCCCGGCCGCGTGGGTTCGTTCCGACGCAGTCGGGGAGGCGCCGGCAGTTTTACAGGAGGTGCAATGAACACACGTCATATCCAGAGTTTCCTGATCGTGTCCGCCGCGTTTTTCGCGATGACCGGCCCGGTGCACGCGCGCGGCGCGAGTGCACTGGCGGCAGCCGGCGCGCAGATGCGTCAGATCGTGCCGGCCCAGGACGCCGCGGCACAGCCGTCGCTCGAGCGTGCCGCCGAGTCGAAGGCGAACGTGCGTTGATGCGGTCGCGCGGCCCGCGGGCTGCGCCGGCATGTAAAAAGGGCGGGAATCCTCGGATTCCCGCCCTTTTTCTTTGGGCGGCCGGATCGCGCGGCCGCCCCGGGGTGCCCGGAGCCGCCGCCGCGCGGCAGGTGCGTCAGGCCTTGTCCTGCACGACGCCACGGCGGATCTGGTCGAGCTCGATCGATTCGAACAGCGCCTTGAAGTTGCCTTCGCCGAAGCCCTGGTTGCCCTTGCGCTGGATGATCTCGAAGAAGATCGGCCCGATCTGGTTTTCGGTGAAGATCTGCAGCAGCAGGTCGTCGCGTGCGCCGTCGATCAGGATCTTGCGCTTCTTCAGCTCGTCCAGCGATTCGCCGTGGTTCGGCACGCGGCGGTCGACCAGTTCGTAATACGTGTCGATCGTGTCGAGCAGCTTCACTTCCTTGCTGCGCAGCCCGTCGACCGCCTGATAGATGTCGCTCGCGCCGAGCGCGATGTGCTGGATGCCTTCGCCGTGATACGCGTCGAGGTATTCCTGGATCTGGCCGGCCGTGTCCGAGCCTTCCTCGTTGATCGGGATGCGGATCTTGCCGCACGGCGACGTCATCGCCTTCGACTTCACGCCCGTCACCTTGCCTTCGATGTCGAAATAGCGCACTTCGCGGAAGTTGAACAGGCGCTCGTAGAACTCCGCCCATTCCTGCATGCGGCCGCGATGCACGTTGTGCGTCAGGTGGTCGATGTAGGTGAGGCCGTGGCCGACCGGGTTCGGATTCGCACCGGGAATCGGCTCGAAGTCGACGTCGTAGATGCTGATGTCGCCGATCGCGCCCGGCTGCGCGCCGTTCTTGCCGCGCCAGCGGTCGACGAAGTAGATCAGCGAATCGCCGATGCCCTTGATCGCCGGGATGTTCAGCTCCATCGGGCCCGTCTTGTTGTCGAAGCCCCATGCGCCGAGCTCCAGCGCGTGCTTGTAGGCTTTTGCAGCGTCCTGCACGCGGAACGCGATCGCGCAGATCGACGGGCCGTGCAGCCGCGCGAAGCGTTGCGCGAACGAATCGGGTTCGGCGTTGATGATGAAGTTGATGTCGCCCTGGCGGTACACCGTCACGTCCTTATGGCGGTGGCGCGCGATCGCGGTGAAACCCATCCGTTCGAACAGTTGTCCGAGTGCTTTCGGGTCCGGCGCCGTGTATTCGATGAATTCGAAGCCGTCGGTGCCGACGGGGTTGTCCCAGGTGGGGATCTGCATGTCGTGTCTCCTGTGCGGGGCGATCGGCCGGGGCGGCGTGTGCGTGCCCGGCGTGGTTCGAGGTTCGACGGCCGCGCCGGCGGTGAGCGGGCGCGGCAAGCCGAGACATGCGACAGAGTGTAGCGGGCGGCCGCGAGCGGAAACTTGCGAACTTAATCGCTCACGCCTACGATGGCGCAATTTCCAGTCTCGAAATAATCAATGGAGGGCAGAAGATGGCGCAAGCCGAATTGGATGCCATCGACCGGCGAATTCTCGCGATTCTTCAGGAGAACGGCCGCCTGTCGAACCAGGAGATCGCCGAGCGCGTGAACCTGTCGCCGAGCCCGTGCCTGCGGCGGATCCGGCGGCTCGAGGAAATCGGCGTGATCACCGGCTACGTCGCGCTGCTGAATCCGCAGAAGCTCGGGCTCGACCTGCTCGCCTACGTGAGCGTGCGCCTCGAAAAGCGTGGCGGCCTCGCGCCGGTCCGGGCCGACGAGACGTCGGCGCGCGCGGGCGCGACCCACGCGGAGCTGTTCCGCGCGGCCGTGCAGACCTGGCCGGAAGTGGTCGCGTGCCATGCGATGACGGGCGACATGGATTACCTGCTGCGCGTGCAGGTCGAGGACATGGCGCATTTCTCCCGCTTCGTGCAGGAGCATCTGCTGCACCACCCGTCGGTGATCGACGTGAAAACGAGCTTCTCGCTCGATTGCTTCAAGGAAACGACGGCGTTGCCGATTCGTTGATGGGCGACGTGTGACGTCGATGAGGCGTGCGGGCGTCTACGCGGCGCGGCGCGGATCGGGACCGTAGCGGTTACCGGCGTTGCGCGGTGCGAGCCACAGCGACACGAGGATCACGATGGGGGCGGCGAACAGGAAGTAGCCGATGCACAGCAGGCCGGAGCGATTGCTGTCGTGCAGACGCCTGACGTTGTAGGTGAGGGTTGCGCATAGTGACGCGAGCCCCGCGCCGAACAGTGCGAATGACGTCAGTGTTGCGTCGGCGGAAAGTCGGTTGTGTGACCATTTGATCAGCGTGATCAGAAGGTAAAAGAGCGGGTAATGGCCTAGCAGGAAGTACAGGAAATCGCGGCGCCGCTCTCGGCCACGAAATGACAGCATGCGCCGATAGCCGTTCAGCCATGCATGCAGCGCGGTTTTCATCGTCATCTCCAGCAATGGCGGTGGCGTACGAACAGCAGGGTGATACCGATGTCGATGGCGACACAGACGGTTGCTGCTATCGCGGTCCAGAAGGCGGGAATGTGCGGTAAGGGGAGTAACAAGGGGATGCTCAACGGTGCGGCGGCTGCCGTCGCGGCGAGGCGGGCGAGAATAATCGCGTGCGCCCCCCAGGTGCTTGCCGCCGCGACAGCGACAAGCAGCAACGTTGCTACGGTGCGAGCCTTGGCCGATGTGATGTGGGTATGGAAGAAGGAAATTCCGATGCTTACGGCCGCGCCAAGCATACCGAAGGCGATAGTGGTCCGAAGTTGATCGACGAACATCTGCGATGGCGGCCCGGCGACCAGCCATGCGGCATGCGTGTTGGCGAGGTCGCCTATGAACTTATTGTGGACGGTGAAGCCCAGCAGGCCGCCGAGTACGGTAAAGAAGGCCAGCGATATTGGCTTGGCGGGGGTGAGGCGCATGTCGCGACAGACGAAAGTTCAGAAATTCAACGATGGAAATGTCGTGCGCAGATCACGCAGGGCGCTGTCGATTTCGCTGATTGTATTGAGTCGGATAAGCTCGCGGGTTCGGCGATGGTATTTCGCCATTGCAGTGGCCGGAGACTGTCCGCCATGACGCTGCATAAATACGGATTTTGCATGCCGGTAGAGTTGGATGTCCGGTAGGGGATCGGTACCGAAGATATAGGGAGAGCGAACCTTTAGCGTATATTCCTTGGTCATGAATTCGGGCAAGAGATTGCCGATCTTGGGCAATGGAGTGACGTTATTGACGAAGCCAGCATATTCAAGCACCAGTGTGGTTTTATCGTTGGGGCGCGTGACGACATCGATACCAAACGCTCCCTTGAGCATTTGCCACATGGTCATCTCGCCAGCCAGGGCCCGTTGATTGTCGACGTAAATATCGGCAGTCTCATACAATTGGGCAACGGTCCGGTAGATTTGCAGATTGGACGGGCCAATCTGTTGGCCAACGATGGCAGTCCGGTTTTTGCATGCAGTTGCTCGATCAACAGATAGGCCCCGGTGGGCTGGCCGTAATCGATGCGTTGTCCTGTCATACCCCCATCCTCGCAACATGAAATAGACGAAGCGGGCAAATAGATTCGATGGGTGAAGGCGTGACCCGCGTATGGAGAAACCTGGTAGACGGTCCGTCCCCTCCGATCTTTCGCCGACTGAAATAAGTGGCCGATCATCTATCGGCAGGCGGCAAAGATCAATGGGATAGGTACGAAAGTGAGCGCTCTTCTGCGAGAGTACCGTCCAGCGACAGACGAGCTTAGCTGCGCTTTGCCAGCGACCGCTTAACCGGGCGCGCGGCAAACATACCGGGATATCGACTGCCAAGGGGCGGCAGTATCGGCGACGCGATGGCGTGACGGCGATGTCGACATCCATCGGACGCATGGAGCACGAAAGGCGGCGCGTCCCGTTCCCGCACGCTGCAACGACAGCGTGCGAGGTACGTGAGATTGGCGAGTCAGGTCGGCGTCAAGCCGGCATCAGCGATTCGATGAACTTCGTCGTGCGGCGCGCCTGACGCTTCATCGCGTAGTCGAACACCGCGGCCTGTTCCTGCAGCATCTCGGCGATGATCGTCGAGTGGTCGGCCGGCGGCAGCGACAGGTACGCATCGGCTTCGCCGTACGCGTACTCGATCCGCATCCCGGACTTCTTCGCGATGTGCATCATCGTCGCGTTGCGCGACAGGCAATGCATGTACAGCATCGTCACGTGCGTGTTGCGGCTGCGGATCGCCGCGCGCTCGAACAGCTTCGAGCCGACGCCGCGGCCGCGCGCACTTTCGAGCACCGACACGCCGAATTCGGCTGTGCGCGTGTCGCCCTCGGCCGGCAGATAGGCCAGGTGGCCGACGCCGATCAGTTCGAGGTCGTGGTCGAACACGCCGAACACCGTATCGCGCCCGAAGTCGATCGTGCGGACATAGTTCTCGATCACGTGGTCGGGCACCATCTGGCCGAAGCGCAGCAGGCGGTCCTCTTCGTCGAGCGAGAGAAAGTGGGTGAGCATCTGCTCACGATCTTTGGAAGCCAGTTCCCTGACGAGAACCGGCGCAGTACCGACCTTACCGACAGCATCGGCACGGTCGTTGAATTGCGTGTTCATCGTGGGTTCCTCAGTGTGGGTGCACAAGCGGGTTGTGCAATGCAGCAGCATTTTACCCGAGCGAGGTTGGGGAAAACCCGTATTTGACGTTGTTTGTGCTGAGGAGGAATTCTAAATCCGCTTAGTTCATTCAATAACTCATTGATTTTGAACGGATTTAAAATTCATCATATGAAATGTGCGGCATGCGGCCCCCTGTGCCCGTCACGCAACGCATGCTGCTGCGCGGCAATCAGGCCGCCGTCGACAGCCCGTGCTCGATCAGGTCGATCACCTGTTCGGCGAAGTCGCGGTAGCCGAGGCGGCCGCCCGGCTTCAGCCACGTGAAGGTCCAGTTGATCATCCCGAACACCATCATCGTCACCGACGTCTGGTTTTCCTTGGAGATGCGGTCCGGGTACGCGCGCGCGAGTTGCCGCGTGAACGCCGCGACGATGTCGCGCTGGCGGTCGAGCACGATTTCACGCTGCGCGTCCTCGAGATACTTCACGTCGTTGAGCAGCGCGACGTGGCGGCTGTGCGACGTCTCGTATTCGGCGAGGAACGCGCGCACGAGTTCGGCGAACGCGTCGCGCTCGCTGAGACCGCGCCGCTGGCTCGCGCCCTCGACCTCGGCGATGATCAGCATCAGCCGTTTCGTGTAGCGGTCGAGCAGGTCGAACAGGATCGCTTCCTTGCTCTCGTAATAGTGATAGAGCCGCGCCTTCGACGTGCCGCTCGCGGTCGCGAGATCGGACATCGACGTGCTCGGGTAGCTCGTCTGCGCGAATTTCTCGGCGGCCAGGTCGAGGATCTGCTCGCGCTGGGATTCGTGGTCGGGCGCTCGGGTTCGGGCCATGGTCGAATGCGGAAGATTAGCGGCGCGCGGCGGCGCGCACCTGCGTGGAAGAGAGGGCGTCGGGCGCGTCGTCCTGCAGCTCGAGCCGGCCGGCGGTCGCGAGTTCGCGGCAGCGCCACCACGCGATCGAGTCGCTGACGAACAGCCCGCCGCGGTCGGCAGCGGCCATGATGCTGCCGACGAGGCGCCGTGCCGGCTGCCAGTCGGCTTCCGCGCGCGCGACGATCAGTGCGTCGAGATCGGCGTAATGGCCGCTCTTGATCGTGTTGCTGACCCAATAACGCAATTCGGCGTTCAGGTGCTTCGCCTCCTGCCATTCGAGCGCGAGGCGGCCGATACGCAGGACCGAGATCGGCGCGGCCGCCGGCCGCTTGCGCGCCAGTTCCGCGGGCGAGAACATCCCGGTCGCGCAGGCCTGGTCGGTGCGCGACAGCGCTGCGCGCTGCGCGGCATCGAGATCGGCGGCCGACAGCCGCACCTCGTTCAGGCGCTGCGGCACATTGCGCAGGTGATAGGCGACGCGGCGCAGCAGCAGTTTGTCGCCGACGCTCGGCGCGTGCCACACGACGACCTGGCCGGTCTCCGTCGCGAGCTGGTCGAGGCGTGCGAATTCGCTTTCGATTTCCGCGTTCCAGTCGGGAATCTGGTCGCCGAGCACGTGCTGCCAGAAGGTGGCGCGCGTGTCGGGCGTCTCGTCGGCGCCCTTCAGCGGCCCGACGCCGAGATCGTCGAGCAAACCGACGACGCGCTCGTCGCGTCCGGCTTGCGCGAGGGCCTCGCGCAGCGACGCGGCGGCGGTGCCGCCCTGAATCACATGAATGGTACTCATCGGCCTGTCGTCAACAAAAGAAAACCGCCGGCCGGGCGGACGTTGCGATGTCCAGCCGGCCGGCGGCCCCTAGTGTAAGCGAGATGTGTGACGGCGAGAAACCTGTGCGCAGCGCCGGTCCGACGCCGCTCAACGCTCGTCGAAGCTCACGACGACCTTGTCGCTGATCGGGTGGCACTGGCACGTGAGCACGAAACCGTCCTTTACTTCGTGCTCCTCGAGCGTGTAGTTCTTCTCCATCCGCACTTCGCCTTCGACCACCTTCGCGCGGCACGTGCAGCACACGCCGCCCTTGCACGCGTACGGTAGCGCGAGGCCCGCGCGCAGGCCTACGTCGAGCAGGCTTACGCCTTCGTACGGCAAGCGCAGCTTGCGCTTCTTGCCGTCGAGCACGATCTCGAGGTCGGCGGCCGGCGTCTGGTCGGTGATCTCGACGACCGGTGCGCCGGCCTGCGGCAGCGGCGTGCCGAAGCGCTCGACGTGCACCTTCGCCTGCGGCACGCCGGCCGCCTTCAGCGCGGCTTCGGCCGCGTCCATCATCGGCGCCGGGCCGCAGATGAACGCCTCGTCGATCGCGTCGGCCGGCGTCAGCGTCGCGAGGAATTCCGCGCATTTCGCCTGGTCGAGCACGCCGTTGAACAGCTCGACGTCCTGCAGGTCGTCCGACAGCACGTGATAGAGGACGAAGCGGTTCATGTAGCGGTTCTTCAGGTCCTCGAGCTCCTCCGCGAACATGATCGCGTCGACGCTGCGGTTGCCGTAGATCAGCGTGAACGTGCTGCGCGGCTCGAGCTCGAGCGTCGTCTTCACGATCGCGAGCACCGGCGTGATCCCCGAGCCGCCGGAAAACGCGACGTACTGCTTGCCGTGGTCGGCGTTCAGGTGCGTGAAGAAGCGGCCGTCCGGCGTCATCACGTCGATCGTGTGGCCGGGCTTCAGCGTGTCGAACGCGAAGTTCGAGAAGCGGCCGCCGCGCACGCGCTTGATGCCGATGCGCAGTTCGCCGTCGCGATCGTAGTCCGTCGTGCCGACGCAGATCGAATACGAGCGGCGCGTCTCCTCGCCGTCGATGTGGGTCTTCAGCGTGACGAACTGGCCCTGCGTGAAGCGGTATGCGTCGCGCAGCTCGGGCGGTACGTCGAACGAGACGGTCACGGCGTCGGCGGTCTCGGGCCGCACGTCGCGGATACGCAGCGGGTGAAATTGCGGGGTCGCCATATTCAGTAGGGTTTGAAGTAGTCGAAGGGTTCGCGGCAGTCGACGCAGCGATACAGCGCCTTGCACGCCGTGGACGCGAATTGCGCGAGACGTTCGGTGCGCGCGGAGCCGCAGCGCGGGCAGGCAGGCGCGGCGACCGGCCGCGGCACGAAGCGCACGACGTTCTCCCGCGGCGCGGCGCTGCCGCACTGGCTGGCCGGCGGCGCGATGCCGTACGCGCGCAGCTTGTCGCGCGCTTCCTGCGTGATCCAGTCGGTCGTCCACGCGGGGGCGAGCACCGTCTCGATCCGATGCGGCGGCAGGTCGGCGGCCTGCAGCGCGGCGGCGATGTCCTCGGCGATCTGCGACATCGCCGGGCAGCCCGAGTAAGTCGGCGTGATCACGACTTCGAGCCGGCCGTCGTCAGCGCGGCGGACGTCGCGCAGGATGCCGAGCTCGCGGATCGACACGACCGGGATCTCCGGATCGGGCACGGCCTCCAGCACGTCCCACGCGCGAGCAAGCAGCGGATCGTCGCGGTGCGCGGCGGCGTTGTGGGCGGGGGCGGCGGTCTGGGCGGACATCGTCGGGCTCCGTGGCGTGGGCCGGTTACCAGCTCGCGCCGGGGTGCTGACGCGCGAGGCTCTGCATTTCGGCGAGCAGGTAGCCCATGTGTTCCGAATGCTCGCCCTGCTTGCCGGTCGTCACATGCTTCACCGGCGCCGGCAGCGCGAGCGTGGCCTCCGCGAGCGCGTCGTCCACGTCCGCGCGCCACGCGGCCTCGATCGCGGCCGGCGCCGGGCCGATGCCAGCGGCGACGATCGCGTCGTCGATCGCATCGGCGGCGAAGCATTCGCGCGTGTACGGCATCAGGTAGTCGAGCGCGGCCTGCGCACGGCGGTGCGATTCGTCGGTGCCGTCGCCGAGGCGCACGAGCCATTCGCGCGCATGCTGGACGTGATAGCGGGTTTCCTTCACCGATTTCGCGGCGATGGCGGCGAGCTGCGTGTCGGTCGACGTTTCCAGCGCGCTCCACACGTGCAGCATCAGCGCCGCGTACAGGAAGTTGCGCACGATCGTCACCGCGTAGTCCTTGTCGGCGTGCGCGGTGCCGGAGACCGGGCCGTAGTGCGGCAGTTCGGCGAGCGTGAAGTTCGCGAACTCGCGCTCGGTGCGGAAGTACGCGTAATCGTCTTCCGTCTTCGCCGCGCCGGTCAGCTGGCGCTCGAGCTCGGCCGCGTGCGTATAGAGCATGCGCGCCTGGCCGATGAGGTCGAGGCTCATGTTGGTGAGCGCGATGTCTTCCTCGAGGATCGGGCCATGGCCGCACCATTCGGCGTTGCGCTGACCGAGGATCAGCGCGTTGTCCGCGAGGCGCAGCACGTAGGAGAGGTGTTCGGGCGTGGTCGTCATGGCGCGGGCGTTACATGTGGTTGACTTCGTCGGGCAGCGTGTAGAACGTCGGGTGACGGTAGATCTTGTCGCCTGCCGGCTCGAACAGTTCGGCCTTCTCGCTCGGATCCGACGCGGTGATCGCCGACGACGGCACCACCCAGATGCTCACGCCTTCCTGGCGGCGCGTGTAGACGTCGCGCGCCATGCGCAGCGCCATCGTCGCGTCGGCGGCGTGCAGGCTGCCGCAGTGCTTGTGGTCGAGGCCCTGCTTGCTGCGCACGAACACTTCCCAGATCGGCCATTCCTTGTTCATCGCTTTCTCCTGATTCCTGAATTCGGGGGTGCCGCTCAGGCGGCATGCTGTTCGGCGCGGGCGCGGCGTTTCGCTTCGTGCGCGAGCGCGGCTTCGCGCACCCAGGCGCCGTCCTCGTGTGCTTTCACGCGAGTCGCGAGTCGCTCCTTGTTGCACGGGCCGTCGCCATTGACCACGCGCCAGAATTCGTCCCAGTCGATCGCGCCGTAGTCGTAGTGGCCGCGCGCCTCGTTCCATTTCAGGTCGGGGTCGGGCAGCGTCACGCCGAGCACCTTTGCCTGATCGACCGTCGCGTCGACGAATTTCTGGCGCAGGTCGTCGTTCGAGATCCGCTTGATGCCCCATTTCGCGGACTGACTGCTGTGGACCGAATCGGCGTCGCTCGGGCCGAACATCATCAGCACCGGCCACCACCAGCGGTCGACGGCCTGCTGGACCATCGCGCGCTGCGCGTCGCTGCCCTTCATCATCGACAGCAGCGCATCGAAGCCCTGGCGCTGATGGAACGACTCTTCCTTGCACACGCGGATCATCGCGCGCGCATACGGGCCGTACGTGCAGCGGCACAGCGGGATCTGGTTCATGATCGCGGCGCCGTCGACGAGCCAGCCGATCACGCCGACGTCGGCCCAGGTCGGCGTCGGGTAGTTGAAGATGCTCGAGTATTTCGCCTTGCCGGCGTGCAGCGCGTCGATCAGCGAGTCGCGCGATACGCCGAGCGTTTCGACCGCGCTATACAGATAGAGGCCGTGGCCGGCTTCGTCCTGCACCTTCGCGAGCAGGATCGCCTTGCGCTTCAGGCTCGGCGCGCGCGAGATCCAGTTGCCTTCCGGCAGCATGCCGACGACTTCCGAATGCGCATGCTGCGAGATCTGGCGTACCAGCGTCTTGCGATATGCGTCGGGCATCCAGTCCTGCGGTTCGATCTTGCCGTCCGCGGCCATCACCGCATCGAACCGCGCCTGCTCGGGCGACTCGGCTGCGGCGTCGAGCGGCGCGACGTTGCCGGGGATGTCGAGGGATTGCGTGTACATGGCGAAAGCTCTCGTCCGGTTGAATGTGTGCGAATTATAAACCAACCGACCGGTCGGTTAATAAATTTGTTGAGGATTTGCGATGGGGTTCGGGTAAACGAGGCAGGCCGGGGCGCGATCAGGTCGCGCAAGTTGCGCCCTCGCGCGTGGGTCTCGCGTCTTCTGCGGCACAATGCCTGCTTTCCGATGAGGATTTTTGCCGATGTCATTTCGAAGCAGTTTCGCCGCGGCCGTGCTGGGCGCGGCCGTTTTCGCGTCGCCGCTCGCGGCGTCGGCCGCGCCGGGCGGTTGGGTCGCGGCGTGGGCGACCGCGCTGCAGCCGATTCCCGACCTTGCCGCACCGCCGCCGCTCTACCGCGCCCCCGACGTGGCCGGGCGAACCGTTCGGCAGATCGTCTACCCGACCGTGTCCGGGCGAGCCGCGCGGATTCGCGTGAGCAATGCATACGGTCGCACGCCGCTGGTCGTCGAGGCCGTGAGCCTCGCGCGGGCCGGCGAAGGGGCGGCGCTCGCCGGCGGCGCGGTCGTGCCGGTCCGGTTCGGCGGCAGCGCGTCGGTGACGCTCGCGCCGGGCCAGGCGCTCGAAAGCGATCTGGTGTCGATCGACGTGACGGCCGCGCAGCCGTATGCGATCAGTCTCCAGATGGGACCGAACCAGCGGATGACGGTCTGGCATCGGGTGTCGAACCAGTTCAACTATGTGTCCGCGCCGGGTGATCACGTGGGCGATCCGGGCGCCGGCGCGTTCCGCACTCGCTTTACTCAATATGCATGGGTGACGGAGCTCGCCGTCGAAGCCGGCTCCGCGCGCGGCAGCGTCGCCGCAATTGGCGATTCGATCACCGACGGGTTGCGCTCCAGCGTGAACCGGAACCGTCGCTGGCCCGACGCGCTCGCACGCCGGTTGGTGGCGTCGGGCGCCGGTTCGATCGGTGTCGTGAATCTCGGTATCAGCGGTAACCGGTTGCTCAGCGATTCCGCGTGCTACGGCACGTCGCTGGCGTCGCGGTTCGAGCGTGACGCGCTGTCGCGCTCGGGTGTGAAGGCGGCGATCGTGCTGATCGGGATCAACGACATCAACTTCGCGGCGATGCCGCCGCGCGCGGGGCTCGATTGCGATCACCCGCATACGCAGGTGACGGCAGCGTCGCTGATCGACGGCTATCGTCGGCTGATCGAAGCGGCGCATCGCCAGGGCGTGAAGGTCTTCGGCGCGACGCTGACGCCAGCGGCGTTGCCGGCCGGACGCGAAGCGATCCGGCTCGAGGTGAACCGGTGGATTCGGAGCGGCGGCGGGTTCGACGGCGTGGTGGACTTCGACGCTGTGTTGCGCGACCCGGCGCGGCCGAGCGTGCTGCAGCGCCGATACGATAGCGGCGACGGCATCCATCCGAGCGATGCGGGCTACACGGCGATGGCCGACGCGGTGCCGGTCGAGCAACTGCAGGCTGCGGTGGGCGGCAAGTGACGCGCCTCTATATATAGAGGGAAAGGTTGCCGACGGCCTGCGGGCCGGCGGCGCGAGATCGGTCATCGAGCCCAAAACCTCCGTGCGCGTCAGCGCCCGGAGGCTTTTTCAAACTTTCTTCACAAAGAGCTTGCGCGGATGGGGGCAGGTGCTTAGAATCACGCCTCTTTCGCGCTAACGGAAACGCGGCGCGGAGGAAGGGAAGCGGTGCTGTCGGGGTTCGGGATGTAGCGGGCCATGGCGGCGCAGGAAGATGGCCCGGCAGTCGCAACGAAG
>NZ_NKFE01000004.1:0-1050410 GCF_002223195.1 Burkholderia sp. AU28863
AAACTCTTCAGTTCAAACCTGTTACTGTTTTCGGTTCGGTTAAGAACCGGTCGCTCACTCAAAGCTGACAGGAATATGAATCACTTCATAAACCTGACTTACTTTAGTGTGAGACTCTTGATACTTTTGCTATCTGATCCGAGGATCAGCTCGCTACCATCAAGCGCCCACACTTATCGGCTGTTAATTTTTAAAGAGCATTCTGCGAGGAACTTCGTGTTTCCCGGCAGCGCTGCGTTTTCAGCAGCAGAGAAACGAGATTATGAACCGTGTTTCGCAGTTCGTCAACAACTTTCTGAACGACTTCGTTGCGACTGCCGGGCCATCTTCCTGCGCCGCCATGGCCCGCTACATCCCGAACCCCGACAGCACCGCTTCCCTTCCTCCGCGCCGCGTTTCCGTTAGCGCGAAAGAGGCGTGATTCTAAGCAGCTCACGTCGTGAGTGCAAGGGGTTCGCAGCAACTTTTTTACACACGCCGCAATTCGGCCGTCCGGCCATGCTTGGCCGCGAGACCGCTTATGGTGCAAAGAACGGACTAGAATGTGAGGTTCTTCGCCTCTTTCTATATACGTCTTTAATATGCGCCAGCGAATCGCCAAACGCCTCCCCCCCGATGCCGACAAACTGGTCGGTCTGTCACTTGCGCTCTTCGCGTCGGGCAGCCGCATCGAGGATCGCTTCTGGGAAGCGAAGCTCGATGCGCTGCTCGCCAAGATTGTCCGCAACGGCAATCAGACTACGCTCGACGCCGCGCTCGACCATCTTCAGCAGAATCATCCCGACGCCTACGGCGCGCTCGCCGACATGGCCGAGACGCACAGCGAGTCGATGGTGATCGAACACGACGGCCAACCGTACGATGCGCTGCTGGTCGCCGTCCCGGTTCTCGCCTGGACGCGCTACATGATTCCGTCGGGCCCGCTCAAGGCCGACGTTGCCGACGCGCTGCGAACGCACCTGCAGGCGCACGTACTCGCGAACGGCACCCTCGTCGGGCTCGCACCGTTCCTCTACAGCATCGACCAGTTGCCGCGGCACCACGTCGAAACCTACCGGCTGGCCCAGCAGCTCGCCCATGCGGCAATCGGACAGCACGCCCCGAAGCTGAGCTTGGGGGACCTGCCGGAAACTTCGCCGATCCTGGCCGATCCGCGCTTCCTGCTGGCGGTTGTCGCCGCGCCGGCCGGCGCGCCGCTGTTCCGCTGGCAGGAAGAAGAAAACGGCAGCCGGATCGAGCGCGGCCAGTGCCTCGAACAATGGACGGCCCAAGGCGGCCCGAACCTGTCGATCGCGCTGCCCGGCTGCGAGTTCGAATGCCTGCTTCCGGACGCGTACTACTCGGCTTGTCGCGATGCGGACGAACGCGTACGTCCGCACACCGTCCGAACGGCCATTCGTTATCTATTCGACACACTTGGTGCAGCGCCGCAAGAGCTGCGCGCGGTGGTCGCCGGCTTTGGCGAACGTCGTATCGACGAGTATCGCGTCGGCTTCACGCGACGTGCCAGCAACGACGTGATCTACGGTGTCGTGTGGCCGCTCTACGGCCGTGAAAATGGCGACGTATCGGTCGACAACGCGACGCTCGAAGGCGAAGCGCCGATCGAAGGGCCGCTCGAGGAAATCGTGAGCCTGCTGAAGGAATGCGGCGTAACCGACGTCCGGCGGCACGCGGGCCGCTTCGAACCCGAATACTGCGACGACTGCGGCGTGCCGCTTTACGCCGATCCGCTCGGCGAAATCGTCCATGCGGAAATGCCGGAAGACGCGTCGCCCGCCCAGCCACACTTCCACTGACCGCACCGCAGGTCCGGACAGCCTGCCCCGCTCAAAGCCGCTTTCGGTTCCTGCCGAAGCGGCTTTTTTCATCTCCGATGCCCGGTCGCTCAAAATTTCGAACTTTTCCTAAGCCTTTCAGCCAAGCAGACATCGTGTAAGGTCTTTGTCATTATCGGGGCCAGCTTATCCCCGACGGCAATCAATGACTCACTTCACGGAGGTTGAATATGCGGTTCTTGGTACTTAACTCAGACGCCGAACGGCGTGACGGACTGAAGACCCTGTTGCGGCAGATCGACCGGCACGCCAGCATCAACGATGCGCCTGACGGTTTCCAGGCACGCCGGCTGCTGCGCACCCAGCGTTTCGACCTCGTCGCGATCGACTGGCTGGACGTGGGCCGGATCAGCGAGCTTCAGGCACTCGGCAACGCGTGCTCGCCGACACCGGTCGCCGTCCTGGTCGACGACATCTCGCCCGAAGCCATCCAGCGCTTCTTCAATTACGGCGTCGCGGGCGTGATCCCACATTCCACGAGGCCGCACCTGATCGTGCGTGCGCTCGAGATCGTCCTGCTGGGCGGGCACTACATTCCG
This sequence comes from Burkholderia sp. AU28863, assembly GCF_002223195.1. Taxonomy (NCBI): domain Bacteria; kingdom Pseudomonadati; phylum Pseudomonadota; class Betaproteobacteria; order Burkholderiales; family Burkholderiaceae; genus Burkholderia; species Burkholderia sp. AU28863. The sequence goes on from NZ_NKFE01000004.1 coordinate 2,378, forward strand.
CCGATCGCCCTCAGCCTGTTGCCGTCCACGGCGACGACGACGGCCCGCCACGACGCCCATTTCCAGACGCTCGCCGGCTCGCTGCCCCGGCGCCCGCCGAGCGGCCTCCTGTCGCCGCGGCAAGCGCAGATCATGCGGTTCGTCCACATGGGCAGCACGAACAAGATGATTGCGCGTACGCTCGGCATCAGCGAAGGCACCGTGAAGATCCACCTCGCGAGCATCTTCCAGCAGCTCGGCGCCGCGAATCGCGCCGCCGCGGTCGCGATCTACAACGGCTGGCTGTCGCCCCATCTCGAGGTGCTGCTGGCGAACCGCAACCGCGCCCGCAAACCGGTCATCGGAGAACACGGCCCGGCTCCGCTGCGTACACAACGGCATGACCGTCCGTACCCGTTACCCATCGCGAATACCGGCACGCAGGATCTGCCGCTCGCCGCCGAGCCGCCGGCACGATTCCGGCGCGGACGCTAGGCAAACAGTCTCGATATTGCGACGGTCGGGCATGTGCAGGCTCCCACCTTTGATGCTCAACGAGTAATATGGATGCATGGGTTTTCTTTTCACACCGCTTCCGCTCTGGGTTGGCGTCGGTGGCTGGATCGCCGCCATGGCCCTGCTCGCGCTCGCGATCTGGAATCGCCCCTTCGTACGCCTGCAAGACGCTACGCTTCAGCACGTGTGGCTCGCGCTCGTCACAGCGATCGCGGTCCTGTGGGCCTCGAACGCATGGCTCGAAGATGGCATCGTCATGCATCTGCTCGGCGCAACGTTGCTCGTCACGCTATTCGACTGGACACTCGCCCTGGTGGCGATGGGCGCCGTCACGGCGATTGCCGCGGTCATCTTCGACGCGCCGTGGCAAGGCATCGGCCTGACCTATCTGATCTACGGTGCGCTGCCTGTCGGCGTGTCGGCGTTGCTGCAACGCGCCGCGCTCGCCTGGCTGCCGCACAACCTCGCGTCGTTCATCACCGGGCAGGGCTTCCTGTCACCCGCCATCGCGATCGTCGCGGTCGCCGCGGCGGCGGCCGGTGTCCAGCTCGCGCTCGCGGACGGCGTTCCCGTCGTGATTCCCGCCGGCTATCTGCTGAACACCGCGCTGCTCGCGCTCGGCGAAGCCTGGTTCACCGGCATGGCAACGGCCCTCATCGCCGTCTATCGCCCCGCGTGGGTCACGACTTTCGACGTCCGCCGGTACCGCCTCGGGGGCCCGCGCGCCTGAATTTCCTCCGCATCGGTCCGGCGCACACCCATACCGGCGGCAGTTCCGCTGCGCGCGCCGAATGCGTCACCTACTGCCGCACAACTTTTTTACGCTAAGATTGAACTCCTGTTCTTCATCGGGCATCTATACGTGCCCGATGTCTTCTTCGCTCCTCACCAATAACCAGATGGACAGCTCACCTGCCTCGCTCCGGATTTTCCGGGCGCTCGGCAAGCTGGCAGCCTGTATCGCGGGCCTGTCGCTTGCGTTTCCCGCACCGGTATTCGCCGACCTGCTCGACCAGCGTTCCGAACTGATCAACAAATTCGTCAACGAGATGCATGCCGATCCGCTCGCCGCCGATTGTGCAGCGCACGGCAGCTTCATCGCCAGCACGTCGACGGCGTTCGATCGCGTCGACTTCGCGCCGAACGCATTCGACGGCGGCAACGCGACGATCACGCCGTGGAACGACTCGTTCGACCAGGGCAAGCAGCGCGTGAAAGTCGACAACATCGTCACCGTCGACGGGCTCGGGATCCACAGCGACGGCAGCGATCCGACGCCGCTGAAATTCCGTTGCGGCTATGTCGGCCAGCAAATGCTCGCGTTCAGCTGGAACGACCCGGTTCCGCCACTGAAGCCGCGCGTCGAGCGCTCGTCGTCTTCGACGAAGAAGTTCAAGGGCAAGTCGCACCGCGGCAAAGCCAAGGCGAAGGCATCGGGGCGCACCGGCAGCAAGAAGGCCGTCGCGACGAAGAAATCAGGCGGCCAGAAAAAAGCCGTGAAGAAAAAAACCGCGAAGAAGTCCTGATACGGCGGAGCGGCGACGACAGCAGCAAAAAAGGCCGGTGCATCGCAAGATGCGCCGGCCTTTTTCATGCGACGACGGCTGCGCTTACGCGAACGTGTCGACGTGCACCAAGATCGCGGCCAGCATCGCCGCGCCGAGCGCCGCGCTACGCTCGCCGTTCCAGCCGACGCGTTCGTCGGGCAGGTTCGCGTTGTCCTTGAACGGCATTTCGAGCGTCAGCGACAGGCAGCCGAACTGATGACCAATGTACTTCGACGCGAGCTTCAGCGCATCTTCCTTGTACTTGCTCGCCGCGTAGCCATGCTCGGTCTGGAAGTCGGGGCTGGCGACCTTGAACGCGTCGATGAACGCGGCCTGCTCCTTGCCCTGCTGCTCGGTGAAGCTCGGCAGCATCTCCGAGCCGGCGACGAACACGTACGGCAAATCCTCGTCGCCGTGAATGTCGAAGAACATGTCGCAGCCGATCGCGTGGATCGCATCGCGCACGGCCAGCACTTCGGGGCTGCGCTCGGCATCGGGCGCCATCCACTCGCGGTTCAGGTTCGCGCCGGCCGCATTGGTGCGCAGGTTACCGTGCACGCTGCCGTCCGGGTTCATGTTCGGGACGATGTAGAACGTCACGCGATCGTAGAGCTTGCGCGCGACCGGATCGCCCGCCCAGTCGCCCCATCCGGCCAGACGCTTGACCAGCCCTTCGACGAACCACTCGGCCATCGATTCGCCCGGATGCTGGCGCGCGATGATCCACACCTTCTTCTTCAGCGCACCATCGGTTTCCGGCGTGCCGAGCGTCAGCAATGACATCGGACGGCCTTCGACCGTGCGGCCGAGCTCGACGACGCTCGCCTGCGGCAACTGCTGGACCGCGCCGAGAAACGCCGCGTGACGCTCTTCCGAGTACGGTTCGAAATATGCGTAATAGATGCTGTCGAACTCCGGCGTATGGTCGATGGTCATCGTCTTGCCGTCGAACGTCGTCGGCACCCGGAACCAGTCGACGCGATCGTAGCTCGCTACCGCGTGGTAGTTGCGCCAGCCCGACGGATACGCGCATTCGGCTGCGTTCTCGAACGTCATCACGCATCGTTCGCCGCGCGCACCCGTCAAGCGGTAGTAAAACCATTGCGCGAATTCCGAGCGATTGTCGCCGCGCACGCGCAGGCGGATAGCGTCGGCGCTATCGCACGACACGACGTCGATTGCGCCTGCGTCGAAATTACTGGTGATCGAAACGGCCATCTGTTTATCTCCTTTGTCGACCGGCGTTAGCGCTTTAGCGCTTACGGCGGTCCCATGCAAAGCTGTCGACCGAAGCAGGCGGCGTACCGTCCGTCCGGCCTCATGCATGCGCCGACCGTCTCGTGAACGGCCGGCTGGGTCACTCGCCGATGCGCCGGCGATATACGTAAGTCGAATCGTTCGACGCCGCCGCATCGAACGCATAGCCTTCGGTCGCGAATGCCTTCAGCGCCTTCGGGTCGGTGATACGGTTCTCGACGACAAAACGCGCCATCAGCCCGCGCGCGCGTTTCGCATGGAAGCTGATGATCTTGTAGCGGCCGCCCTTCCAGTCCTCGAATACCGGCGTGATGACCCGTGCGGCCAGCAGCTTCGGCTTGACCGACTTGAAGTATTCGGTCGACGCGCAATTGACGAGCACGCGCGCCGCGCCGCTGCGCGTCTCGAGCTGCTCGTTCAGCGCCCGCGTGATGCGGTCGCCCCAGAACGCATACAGATCCTTGCCGCGCGCGTTCGCGAAACGCGTGCCCATCTCGAGCCGGTACGGCTGCAGCAGGTCGAGCGGACGCAGCAGCCCGTACAGGCCCGACAGCACGCGCACGTGCTGCTGCGCATAGTCGAGATCGGTCGGCGACAGCGATTTCGCGTCGAAACCCTCGTAGACATCACCGTTGAACGCCAGCACGGCCTGCTTCGCGTTGGCCGGCGTGAAGGTCGGCGACCAGTCGGCGTAGCGCTGGAAGTTCAGGCGCGCGAGCGGATCGGAGATGTCCATCAGCGCCGCGATGTCCTGCGGCGACAGCTTGCGCAGGCCGTCGATCAGCTCCGACGCGTCGTCGACGAATGCAGGCTTCGTGTAAGACTGGACGTGCGCGGGCGTCTCGTAGTCGAGGGATTTGGCGGGAGAGAGAACGATTATCATAGAGGCTCGCTGGCACGCCGTGCCTTGCGGTCAGACGAAAACCACCGATTGTAACGAATGACCCGCTCTCTCGCCCCGCATGCCGCACATCGCGTCGTGCTCGACTCGAACGTCTGGATCGACATCCTCGTATTCGACGACCCCGCTACGCGCCCGATCCGGGCCGCGCTGGAGCGCGGCACGCTGGCCGCCGTGATCGACGGCCGCTGCCTGACCGAGCTCGAATATGTGCTCGACTATCCGCAGTTCCAGTCGCGCGCGATCGACAAGGCTGCCGCGCTCGCGACCGTTGCCCGGCTCGCAAGCCTCGTCGAACCGTCGCCCGTCGACACCGACGCGCCGCCGCTGCCGAAATGCAAGGACCGCGACGACCAGAAATTCCTCGAACTCGCCCGCGCCGCGCAGGCCGAGTGGCTCGTGTCGAAAGACCGCGCGCTGCTGAAGCTCGCGAAACGCACCGCACGCGACTTCGGATTCCGGATCGCGCAACCCGCGCCGTTCGTGGAAGCCTGCGCACTCGACGCCACGGCGTCCGCCACGGCGACGCCGGCCTGACGCCTCCCACCCGAATTCGACCGTATCGATGAACGCTCCTTCAGATATGCCAACGACTCCCGTTTTCCCGTCGCGCCTGCCGAACGTCGGCACGACGATCTTCACGGTCATGAGCGCGCTTGCCGCCGAAAAAGGCGCGGTGAACCTCGGCCAGGGCTTCCCGGATTTCGATTGCGATCCGCGCATCGTCGATGCGGTCGCAGCCGCGATGCGCAACGGGCACAACCAGTACCCGCCGATGGCCGGCGTCGCGCCGCTGCGCGACGCAATCGCCGACAAGATCGCGCAGGTGTACGGCCGACGCTACGATCCGGGCACCGAAATCACCGTGACGGCCGGCGCGACTCAAGCGTTGCTGACGGCGATCCTGTGCGCGGTGCATCCGGGAGACGAAGTGATCGTCGTCGAGCCGACCTACGACAGCTACCTGCCGTCGATCGAGCTTGCCGGCGGCAAGCCCGTGTTCGTCACGCTGGACGCACCCGACTACACGATCCCGTTCGACCGTCTCGCGGCCGCGATCACGCCGAAGACGCGGATGATCCTGATCAACACGCCGCACAACCCGACGGGCACCGTGTGGCGCGAGGCCGACATGCGCAAGCTCGAGGACATCGTGCGCGGCACCAACGTGCTGATCCTGTCCGACGAGGTCTATGAACACATGGTCTACGACGGCGCGCGCCATGAGAGCGTCGCGCGCTACCCGGAACTCGCCGCGCGCAGCTTCATCGTGTCGAGCTTCGGCAAGACCTATCACGTGACGGGCTGGAAGGTCGGTTACGTCGCGGCGCCCGCGGCGCTGACCGCGGAATTCCGCAAGGTCCATCAGTTCAACGTGTTCACGGTAAACACGCCGATGCAGATCGGGCTCGCCGACTACCTGCGCGACCCGGCGCCGTACCTGTCGCTCGCGGGCTTCTATCAGCGCAAGCGCGACTTCTTCCGGGCCGGCCTCGAGCGCACGCGTTTCAAGCTGTTGCCGTGCACGGGTACGTACTTCCAGTGCGTCGATTACTCGGCGATCAGCGACTTGCCAGAAGCGGAATTCTCGAAGTGGCTCACGTCGGAGATCGGCGTGGCCGCCATTCCGGTGTCGGCGTTCTATCACGAGCCGCACGAATCGGGCGTCGTGCGCTTCTGCTTCGCGAAGCAGGAAAGCACGCTCGCATCCGCGCTCGAACGGCTCGCCCGCCTGTAAGCCCGGCAGGGGCGGCCACGCGCCGCCCGTCAGAAACGCTTACGAACGCACGACGTTCGCCGCTTCGACATACGCCTTGCGCTCGGCTGCCACGCGCTGCGCGGCAGGACGTTCACTCACCGTCTTCGCGTGCGCCTTCCAGTCGATGCCGGCCTCGAGCAGGAAGTCGCGCCCGAAGACGGCCTTCGTCGCCATGCCGATGACCGGCAGATGAACCCACGCGGCAATGTCCGCGAGGCCGAACGATTCCCCGAGCACATACGGCGAAAACCGCGTCATCTGCTTGAAGGCATCGATCGCGCGCGGCAGGCGCTTCTCGACGTGCGCCTTCATCCCGTCGCTCACCTTGCCGCCGAAAAACGCTTCCGTGTACACCTCGCGCGCCATCCATTCGAGATACAGCTCGAGCGTCTCGACGAGTTCGCGCACCTTCGCCGCCGCGAACGGGCTTGGCGGGAAAATGCCCTTATCGGGATAGCGAGCCGCCAGGTATTCGATGATCGCCTGCGACTCGAACAGCGCGCCCTCTTCGGTCTTCAGGAACGGAATCTTGCCGAGCGGCGAATCGGCAAGCTGCGCCGGATCGCTGATCGGCAGACCGCACATCGCTTCCTCGAACGGAATGTCATGCTCGAGCAGGACGAACTTCACCTTGTTGTAATAGTTGGACAACGGAATACCGCACAGCTGTAGCATCGGTGTCTCCTTCGTTGCTGAAGCGCGGCCGCATCGACCGCAGGCCGCATCGGGATTCATCGCGCTGAAAAGCACGTCCGTGCTAGTCTAAAGCAAGTTGTGCGTTCGTCACGACAACATTACCTCCGCTGCGGCGTCGGCTCCGTCCGTCCGCACGACACACGCGGCGTCGCCGCCGCGCCATCCGATGGAGACACGCTCGCATGAGTGCTGAACTGCTGGCCTCGCGTCCGCCCGAGAGCGAATCGACGCTCGTCCTCACGCTGTCCAATCCCGGCGCGCGCAACGCGCTGCATCCCGACATGTACTCGGCCGGCATCGAAGCGCTCGCCACCGCCGAGCGCGATCCGGCGATTCGCGCCGTCGTGCTGACGGGCGCCGATCGTTTCTTCTGCGCAGGCGGCAACCTGAACCGGCTGCTCGAGAATCGCTCGAAGGATCCGTCCTTCCAGGCCGACAGCATTGATCAGCTCGCGGCATGGGTCACGGCGATCCGCGCGTCGACGAAGCCGGTGATCGCGGCCGTCGAAGGCGCGGCGGCCGGAGCGGGCTTCTCGCTCACGCTCGCGTGCGACCTGATCGTCGCCGCACACGATGCGAAATTCGTGATGTCGTATGCGCGCGTCGGCCTGACGCCCGACGGCGGCGGCTCGTGGTTTCTCGCCCGCGCGCTGCCGCGTGCGATCGCGGCCGAGATCCTGTTCGAGGGCAAGCCGGTCGCCGCGGAACGCCTGCATGTGCTCGGCGTCGTCAACCGGCTCGCCGCGCCCGGCACGGCCCTAAGCGACGCACTGGCTTGGGCCGACACGCTCGCCGGCATCTCGCCGAATGCGCTCACGCGCATCAAGTCGCTGCTCGACGACGCGACCGCGCAGCCACTGGACGCGCACCTCGGCACCGAGCGCGATCATTTCGTCGCGTCGCTGCATCATGCGGACGGGCTCGAAGGCATCACTGCCTTTCTCGAGAAGCGCCAGCCGCGCTACAAGCGCTGATCCGCCGCGTCGGCCTTCGAACCGACGCCGCGCCACGCCGCGTCCATCCGATGCGGCCCGTCGACGCCGCGCGCCACGCCGGCAGCGATCTCCGGCCCGGCCGCGCATGCCCGTCGGCACGCGCGTTTCGGTCGCCAGCAGCCGGTGTCGATCCATGCTCTAATGACCGCCTGTCGCGGCGCCGCCGGCGCCGTTTTCGCGCATGCCACACAGGAGTTGACGATGATCGACGTCTATAGCTGGGCGACCCCGAACGGCCACAAGGTGCACATCATGCTCGAGGAAACCGGCCTCGCGTATCGCACGCATCCGGTCGATATCGGTGCCGGCGACCAGTTCGCGCCCGAGTTCCTGAAGATCAGCCCGAACAACAAGATCCCCGCGATCGTCGATCCGGACGGCCCCGGCGGCCAGCCGATCTCGCTGTTCGAATCGGGCGCGATCCTGATCTACCTTGCGGAGAAGACCGGCAAGTTCCTGCCGACCGATCCGGCCGCGCGCTATGCGACGCTCGAGTGGCTGATGTTCCAGATGGGCGGCGTCGGCCCGATGCTCGGCCAGGCGCACCACTTCCGGCTGTATGCGCCGGAGAAGATCGAGTATGCGGTCAACCGCTACACGAACGAAGCGAAGCGCCTGTACAACGTGATGGAAAAGCGGCTCGGCGAATCCGAGTATCTCGCGGGCGACACGTACACGATCGCGGACATCGCGACGTTCCCGTGGACGCGCTCGTGGCAGAACCAGGGCATCGTGCTCGACGCGCTGCCGAACGTGAAGCGCTGGCACGAGGCGATCGCCGCGCGACCAGCCGTGCAGCGCGGCGTCGAGGTGCTCGCGTCGATGCGCAAGGCGCTGCAGGACGACAAGGCACGCGAGGTGTTGTTCGGCGCAACGCAATACGCGAAGCACTGACGAGCGTGCGACGAGCGGAGCGGCATCCGTGCATGCCGCTCCGTGCTTCAGAAGTAATGCAGCGTGATGAACTCCGCCGCGCATACCGGCAGTGGCGCATCGGGACGCTCGACCTGCATCGATACCGACCACGTCACCTGGATGCCACCGCGCGCGGCGTCGGCGGTTTCCTTCACCGCGAACAGCGCGCGCACGCGCGCCCCGACCGGCACCGGCTTCAAAAACCGCACGCGGTTCAGCCCGTAGTTCACGCCCATCTTCTGCTCGAAGCGCATCGCGTCGGTCATCAATGCAGGAATCAGCGACAGCGTCAGGAACCCGTGCGCGATCGGCCCGCCGAACGGCGACTCGCGCCGCGCGCGTTCGGGGTCGACGTGAATCCATTGATGATCGCCGGTCGCGTCGGCGAACCCGTCGACGCGCGGCTGGTCGATCTCGATCCAGCCGCTCGCGAGCGGCTCCGCGCCGACCCGCGCCTGCAATGCCTGCGCCGAGGCGATCAGCGGCAAGGTCACGTCGGTCATGGGTTCGCGCCCCCCGGATGGCGCAGCCCGAAAATCACCTTGGTATGCACGGAGATCACCGTCTCGCCGGCTTGGTTCACGCCGATCCATTCCGTCGACACGATGCCGCGGTCGGGCTTGCTCTCCGACACGCGCTTGTCGTGCACCTTCTGGTACATCGTGATCGTGTCGCCGGCGCGCACCGGCTTCAGCCAGCGGATCGAATCGATGCCCGGCGAGCCCATGCTGGTCGAATCCGGCCCGAGCTTCTGGACCAGCAGGCTCATGAACACCGAGCACGTATGCCAGCCGCTCGCGACGAGCCCGCCGAAATGCGACGCCTTCCCTGCTTCCTCGTCGACATGGAACGGCTGCGGATCGTAGCGCTTCGCGAACGTCTTGATGTCGTCCGCCTCGAACGTGTAGCGGCCCACTTCGGTGGTACTGCCGACCACCAGGTCTTCGTAGCTGATGCCCACTGATTAGTCTCCTTGTCTGGCGCGCTCGCGCGTCGCCGTCATGCTACGTCGGTCTGCGCGAAATCGGGCAGCGCCGCGATGCGGGCGAGGTGATGATCGGTATCGCCGAGCGTCGTCTCGATGATCGACAGCCGCTTGAATAAATGCGCGGCGGCCACTTCGTTGGTCACGCCCATGCCGCCGTGCAGCTGGACCGCCTGCTGGCCGACGAAGCGCGCGGCCGCGCCGACCCGCGCCTTCGCGGCCGACACGGCCTTGCGCCGCGCATCGGCATCGCCGTTCGCGTAGCGCACCGCCGCGAGATAGGTCAGCGAACGCGCCTGCTCCGCATGGATCAGCATGTCGACCATCCGGTGCTGCAGTGCCTGAAAACGCGCGATCGGCACGCCGAACTGCTCGCGTGTCTTCGTGTATTCGACCGTCGCGCGATTCAGTTCGTCGAGCGCGCCGACTGCTTCCGCGCACAGCAGGAAGGTCGCGTAATCGGCGATCTGCTCGAGCGCCGCCGCGTCGCGCGCCCCACCCGTCAGTAGTCGGCCCGGCGTGTCGTTGAACATGATCGTCGCGGCGCGCTGGCCGTCGATGGTCCGGTAGTCGACCACCTTCGCGTTGGCCGCATCGCATTCGACGACGAAGAGACCGATGCCGCCGCCGTCGACCCGCGCAGGCACGATCCACGCGTGCGCCTGGGCGCCGTGCTGAACCACCGACTTGGTGCCGGTCAGCCGGTACGTGCTGCCCTGCCCGCGCGCGTGCGTGTCGAGTTCGTACAGGGCGTATCGCGCGTGTGGTTCGTGGAACGCGACCGCCACGCGCTTGTGCCCCTGCGCGACCGCCTCCAGCAGCGCGGCATCGTCGCCCGCGCCAGAGCCGGCGATCCGCAACGCCTCGACGCCAACCGCCGTGGCCCAGTACGGCTCGACCACGAGCACACGGCCGAGCTCCTGCATTACGACCAGCATGTCGACCGGCCCACCGCCGAAGCCGCCCTGCGCATCCGGCACGGGCAACGCGGTCAAGCCCAGTTCGGTGAATGCGCTCCACTGTGCTTCCGACACGCCGGTATCGCCGTGCACGATCGCCTGGCGCGCGTCGAAGCCGTATTGCTCGCCGAGATACCGGCGCAGCGCGTCGGCGAACTGCTGCTGCTCATCGGTAAAGCTGAAATCCATGGTTGTCTCCGTTCCGTGATCACAGCCCCAGAATCATCTGCGCGATGATGTTCTTCTGGATCTCGTTCGATCCGCCGTAGATCGACGTCTTCCGGTAATTGAAGTAGTACGCGGCGAGCGGCGCCGCATCGTCGTCGCCAGCGATGCTGTGTTCGCGCTCGCCGTCGAGGAACGGCACGTCGAACGGTGCGGCCAGCGGACCGATCGCTTCGACCATCAGCTCGGTGAGCGCCTGCTGCACCTCGGTGCCCTTGATCTTCAGCATCGACGCCTCGGGGCCCGGCCCCTTGCCGCTCGTTTCGCGGCTGACGACGCGCAGCACCGTCACTTCCAGCGCCATCAACTCGACTTCGAGCGCCGCGACCTTCGCGGCAAACACGGGATCGGCGAGCAACGGCTTGCCGTTCTTGCGCTGGTTCGATGCGACGCGCTTCAGGAACGCGAGCTCCCGCTTCGACGCGCCGACGCGCGCGATGCCGGTGCGCTCGTGGCCCAACAGGTATTTCGCGTAGGTCCAGCCGCGGTTTTCGTCGCCGACGAGATTCTCGACGGGCACCTTCACGTCCTCGAAGAACACCTCGTTGACTTCGTGATCCTCGTCGAGCGTGATGATCGGGCGTACCGTGATGCCGGGCGTCTTCATGTCGATCAGCAGGAACGAGATGCCTTCCTGCTTCTTCGCGGCCGGATCGGTGCGCACGAGGCAGAACATCATGTCGGCGTACTGGCCGAGCGTCGTCCATGTCTTCTGGCCGTTAACGACGTAGTAATCGCCGTGACGTTCGGCACGCGTGCGCAGCGATGCCAGGTCCGACCCGGAGCCCGGCTCCGAATAGCCCTGGCACCACCAGTCGGTGCCGTCGAGAATGCGGGGCAGATAGTGGCGCTTCTGTGCTTCGCTGCCGTATTTCATCAGGACCGGCGCGACCATCGACACCCCGAACGGCAGTACGGTGGGCGCCCCGATCCGTGCGCACTCTTCGTCCCAGATGTGCCGCTGCGTCGCGTTCCAGCCCGGGCCGCCGTATTCGACCGGCCAGGCGGGCGCGGACCAGCCGCGCTGGCCCAGAATCCGGTGCCAGCTCGCGAAATCCTCGCGGTCGAGTCGTTTGTGATCGAGTACCTTGGCGCGCAGTGCGTGAGGCAGGTTGGCCTCGAGCCAGGCGCGGACGTCGGCGCGGAACGCGTCGTCGGCGGGGGAGTAATCCAGATCCATGCGCAGTGTCTCCTGTCCGCGACCGTCCGGCCCGGCCAAGGACACACTGCGTACGTCATTGCAGCGGTTCTTTCAGCGCGGCAGGAATCGGCAGCGGCATCACGTCGATGCCTTCTTCGACCAAGGACTGCGCATCCTCCGGCGTCGTGACGCCGCGAATGCTGCGTGCCGGCGCCTCGTTGTAATGAATGCGCCGCGCTTCCTCGGCGAAGCGCTCGCCCACGTTCTCGGTCTTCTCCAGCACCTCGCGCAGTGCGCGCATCACCTGCGCCTGCAGCGCACGCGGATCGGCCGGCTGCGCCTGCGTCGCGCCCGACAGGTTCAGGCGCGGCGCCGACGGCATCCGGTTGATCTCCGTCGTTCCGCATACCGGGCATTCGACCAGCTTGCGGGACAACTGCGCTTCGAATTCATCGGCGGAAGCGAACCAGCCTTCGAACCGATGACCGTGCGGACACTGTAAATCGAGAACCTTCATGCTGAATCAGGGCGTGTGACGAGTGTAGCGCAAAAAGCCGTTTTGTGAACGGTCGTGCTAAATCCGGATCGCGCGGCGCGAACGCACCGCGTCACCGGATTGTAACGCGGCACCCCGCCCGCCGCTGACGCCGTGCTCAGGGCGTGACGACCGGCCCGAGCGGCCACGTGCCGGACAGCACCTTGTCGAGCCACATCGTACCGATGATCGTCTTCACGTCGGAGATCTGGCCCGTGCGCACCCATTCCTGCAGGTCGGCCAGCGTCGCGGTGAAGGTTTCGAGGAATTCGCCTTCGTCGAGCTTGCGCTCGCCGGCCGTGAGCCCGCGCGCGAGGTACAGGTCGATGAATTCGGTCGAATAGGAAATGATCGGATGAATGCGGGCCAGGAACACGTATTCGCGCGCCGTGTAGCCGGTTTCCTCGCCCAGTTCGCGCGCCGCGCACGCAAGCGCGCCTTCGTTCGGGTCGAGTTTGCCGGCCGGGAATTCGGCCATCACCTTGCCGATCGGATAGCGGAACTGGCTCTCCATCAGCACGCGGCCGTCGTCGAACAGCGGAATCACCATCACCGCGCCCGGGTGCTGCACGTATTCGCGCGTGGCCTTCTTGCCGTCCGGCAGACGGACGGTGTCGCGTTTGAGCTTGAGGAACGCGCCTTCGAAGATCGCCTCGCTCTCGAGGCAGGTTTCGGTCAGTGCGGCGTCGTGATTGGGTAGTTCGGCCATCGGCGGCTCCTGAATGAGCACGACGGACGGCCGAAGCCGTCAGCGTCGTTTGACGAGATACTGGAACGTGAAGCCGGGAAACGCGAACACGACGAAGAGACTGAACGTGATCGCGTAAAACTGCCAGCCCTGTTCGAAGCGGTTGCCGGCGCGCGACTCGAGCCAGAAGCCGAGCGCGCCGACGATGAAGTACAGCACGATCAGCTCGCCGATCCGCACCCACGCGTTCTTCTTCGTCGCACCGAACGGCACGACGGCGAAGAGGCGTTGGTTCAGGAACGGCAGGTTGGCGCAGACGAGCGCCAACAGCACGATGAACCAGCCGGCTGCCGACATTACAGCGGCAGCGTGTGACGGATTGCCTGCAGGCAGGCGGTCAGCAGCGGGCTCGGGATGAGGCCGAGCACGACGACGGCCAGGCCGTTCAGCACGAGGATCGTGCGCTTGCAGAAATCGCCCGAGATCGGCGTCGAGTCCTGCGGCGCATCGAAGTACATCAGCTTCACGATGCGCAGGTAGTAAAACGCGCCGAACAGCGACGTGATCACGGCCAGTACGGCCAGCCACGTGAGACCCGCGTTGACGGTCGCCTCGAGCACGGCGAGCTTCGCGTAGAAGCCGACGGTCGGCGGGATGCCGGCCAGCGAGAACATCATGACCATCATCACGAACGCGAACACCGGGCTGCGCTTGTTGAGGCCCTTGAAGTCGTCGATCGTTTCCGCCTCGAAATCGCGGCGCGCGAGCAGCATCACCACGCCGAACGAGCCGAGCGTCGTGATCAGGTAGACGATCGCGTAGAACATCGCCGAGCTGTACGCGTTCGCCGGTGCCGTCGCGTCGCCCTTCACGATGCCGGCGAGCAGGCCGAGCAGCACGAAGCCCATGTTCGAGATCGCCGAGTACGCGAGCATCCGCTTGATGTTGCGCTGGACGATACCGGTGATGTTGCCGACGATCAGCGACAGCGCGGCGAGGATCACGAGCGCGGTCTGCCAGTTCTGCGCGAGCGGCAGCAGGCCCATCACCAGGAAGCGCAGGCCCCACGCGAACGCGGCCACCTTCGGGCCGCCGCCGACGAACAGCGTCATCGCGGTCGGTGCGCCCTGGTAGACGTCCGGCACCCACATGTGGAACGGCACGGCGCCCAGCTTGAACGCGATACCGGCGACGATGAAGACCACGCCGAACATCAGCACGGCCGCGTCGGTGTTGCCGCCGACCGCCTTGTACACCTCGCCGAGTTCGAGCGAGCCGGTCGCGCCATAGAGCATCGAGATGCCGTACAGCACGAAGCCCGACGCGAGCGCGCCCAGCACGTAGTACTTCATCGCGGCTTCGCTCGACTGGGCGGCGTCGCGGCGCAGCGCGATGACCGCATACAGCGACAGCGACATCAGTTCGAGGCCGAGGTACAGCGTCAGGAAGTTGTTGCCCGACACCATGACCAGCTGACCGAGCAGCGAGAACATGCCGAGCAGGAACACGTCGCCGCGGAACATGTCGCGATCTTCGAGGTACTTGCGCGAATAGACGAGCGACACCGCGAAACCGAACGACACGACGGCCTTCATCGTGCTCGCGAACGAGTCGACGACGACCATCTTCGAGAAGAAGTAGTACTGCTGCGGGTCGAGCGCCTGGACCGAGAACCACACGCCGGCGACGACCGACGAGACGACCGCGATCAGATAGGTCAGGCGGCGGCCGGACGCACCGGTAAAGGTGTCGTTCAGCCATGCGACGACGATGGCGGCCAGCACCAGCGCGTCAGGCAACAGGACATTCATAGGGGCGTTTTGCATGATCTTGAGTTCCTCCGCTCGCGATTACTGGGCCAGCGGCAGCTTCGACTGCGCGACGTGGGAGAGGAGGTTTTCGACGGAAACGTGCATCACGTCGGTGAAAGGCTTCGGATACAGGCCCATCAGCAGCGTGAACGCGGCGAGCACGGCCAGCATCAGGAATTCGCGACGGCCGATGTCCTTCAGCTTGGCGACGTGATCGTTCGCGACCGCGCCGAAGTACACGCGCTTGTACATCCACAGCGTGTAGGCCGCGCCGAGGATCAGCGTGAAGGCCGCGCCGAAGGCGATCCAGAAGTTGTACTGGACGGCCGCGAGAATCACCATGAACTCGCCGACGAAACCCGACGTACCCGGCAGGCCGCAGTTGGCCATCGAGAACAGCATCGCGAATGCCGCGAACTTCGGCATCACGTTGACGACGCCACCGTAGTCGGCGATCTGGCGCGAGTGCACGCGGTCGTACAGCACGCCGATGCACAGGAACATCGCGCCCGATACGAAGCCGTGCGAGATCATCTGGATGATCGCGCCTTCGACGCCGAGCTGGTTGAAGATGAAGAAGCCGAGCGTGACGAAGCCCATGTGTGCGATCGACGAATACGCGACCAGCTTCTTCATGTCGGCCTGCACCATCGCGACGAGGCCGATGTAGATCACCGCGATCAGCGACAGCGTGATCACGACCGGAGCCAGGAAGTGGCTCGCGTCAGGCGTGATCGGCAGCGAGAAACGCAGGAAACCGTATGCGCCGAGCTTCAGCATGATCGCCGCCAGCACGACCGAGCCGCCCGTCGGCGCTTCCACGTGCGCGTCCGGCAGCCACGTGTGCACCGGCCACATCGGCACCTTCACCGCGAACGCGAGGAAGAACGCAATGAACAGCAGGACCTGCGGCGTCATCGCGATCTTCGCGTTCTGCCACGTCGCGAGGTCGAACGAATGCGTCTGCGTGTACAGGTAGATCAGCGCGACCAGCATCAGCAGCGAGCCGGCCAGCGTGTACAGGAAGAACTTGAACGCCGCATACACGCGGTTCGGGCCGCCCCACACGCCGATGATGATGTACATCGGGATCAGGGTCGCCTCGAAGAACACGTAGAACAGCAGGCCGTCGGCCGCCGAGAACACGCCGATCATGATCCCGGACAGGATCAGGAACGCCGCGAGGTACTGCGCGACGTTCTCGGTGATCACTTCCCAGGCGGCGATCACGACGATCACCGTGATCAGCGCGGTCAGCACGACGAACCACATCGAGATGCCGTCGACGCCGAGGTGATACGCAATGTCGAAGCGTTCGATCCAGGTCGACTTCTCGACGAACTGCAGCGCAGCCGTGCTCGAGTCGAAGCCCGTGATCAGCGGGATCGTGACCGCGAGGCCGAGCAGCGCGCCGATCAGCGCGACCCAGCGGGCCGTCCCCGGATTTTTGTCGTTACCCACCGCCAGCACGAGGAGGCCGAAAACGATCGGCAGCCAGATCGCGGTACTGAGAATCGGAAAAGCGTGCATTAGTGTTGTCTCCCGCCTTATTTGCCGCCGAGCGTTACAAACAGGGTCAGGAGCCCCAGCATGCCGATGATCATGGCGAACGCGTAGTGATAGATGTAACCGGATTGGAGGAAGCGGATCACGCCGGCGAACCAGCCGATGAACCGGGCGCTGCCGTTGACGAGGCCGTCGATCACCACGACGTCGCCCTCCTTCCACAGGCCGCGGCCGATCGCCACCGAACCGCGGGCGAACACCACTTCGTTGATCTTGTCCATGTAGTACTTGTTGTCCAGCAGCGTGTAGATCGGGCCGAACGCGCGGCGGATCGACGCCGGCAGCTCCGGACGCTTCAGGTACAGGAACCACGCGACGACCACACCAGCGAGCGCGAGCCACACCGGCAGGCCCGACACCGAGTGCAGGCCCATGCCGACCCAGCCGTGGAACTCCTCGGCCATCTCGGCCAGCGCCGGGTGGTTTTCGCCGATGAAGATCACCTTGTCGAATGCGACGCCGTGCTGGAAGAAATCGCCGAACAGCATCGGGCTGATCGCGATCGCGCCGATGATCACCGACGGGATCGCCAGCAGGACCAGCGGCACCCACACGACCCACGGGGTCTCGTGCGGCTCGTGCGCGTGGTCGTCGTGACCGTGGTCGTGGCCATGGCCGTGATCGTCATGGCCATGTGCGGCAGCCATGCCCATCGGCGATTCCGGATGCTTCGGATGGCGGAAGCGCTCTTCGCCGTGGAACACCAGGAAGTACATGCGGAACGAGTACAGCGCCGTGACGAACACGCTCGCGACGACCGCGAAGTACGCGAAGCCCGAACCCGGCAGGTGCGACAGCTTCACCGCGTCGATGATCGAGTCCTTCGAGTAGAAACCCGAGAAGAACGGCGTGCCGATCAGCGCGAGCGAACCGACGAGCGACGTGATCCACGTGATCGGCATGTACTTGCGCAGGCCGCCCATGTTGCGCATGTCCTGGTCGTGGTGCATGCCCATGATGACCGAGCCGGCGCCGAGGAACAGCAGCGCCTTGAAGAACGCGTGCGTCATCAGGTGGAACACGGCGACCGGGTAAGCGGACACGCCGAGCGCGACCGTCATGTAGCCGAGCTGCGACAGCGTCGAGTACGCGACCACGCGCTTGATGTCGTTCTGGACGATGCCGAGGAAGCCCATGAAGAGCGCCGTGATCGCGCCGATCACCGTGATGAACGACAGCGCGGTATCCGACAGCTCGAACAGCGGCGACATGCGCGACACCATGAAGATGCCGGCCGTGACCATCGTCGCCGCGTGAATCAGCGCCGAGATCGGGGTCGGGCCTTCCATCGAGTCCGGCAGCCACACGTGCAGCGGGAACTGCGCCGATTTACCCATCGCGCCGATGAACAGGCAGATACAGGCGACGGTCAGCAGGCCCCAGTCGGTGCCCGGGAAGTGCAGGCTCGCGAGTTCCGCGCGCTTCGCGAACACTTCGCCGTAGTTCATCGAGCCGGCGAACGCGAGCAGCAGGCCGATGCCGAGCAGGAAGCCGAAGTCGCCCACGCGGTTCACGAGGAACGCCTTCATGTTCGCGTAGATCGCGCTCTCACGCGTGAAGTAGAAGCCGATCAGCAGGTACGACACCAGACCCACCGCTTCCCAGCCGAAGAACAGCTGCAGGAAGTTGTTGCTCATCACGAGCATCAGCATCGAGAACGTGAACAGCGAAATGTACGAGAAGAAGCGCTGGTAGCCATCTTCTTCCGCCATGTAGCCGATCGTGTACACGTGCACCATCAGCGAGACGAAGGTCACGACGACCATCATCATCGCGGTCAGCGAATCGACGAGGAAGCCGACTTCGAGCTTCAGCGAACCGACGTTCATCCATTCGTAGACGGTCGCGTTGAAGCTCGCGCCGCCCATCACGTCGAAGAAGACTTTCGCCGACAGGAGGAACGCGATCATCACGCCGAGGATCGTGATCCGGTGTGCGCCCTTGCGCCCGACTGCGTTCCCGAACAGCCCCGCAATCAGCGAGCCGGCCAGCGGAGCGAGCGGAATCGCCAGCAGCAGGTTTTCATTGAGTGTCGTTGACATAACAGCGTTGCCTGAAATTAACCTTTGAGCTGATCGAGATCCTCGACATTGATCGTGTCGAGCTTACGGAACAGGGTCACCAGAATCGCGAGGCCGATCGCGGCTTCCGCTGCGGCGACGGTCAGCACGAAGAACACGAAGATCTGGCCGTGCACGTCGCCGAGGTAATGCGAGAACGCGACGAAGTTGGTGTTCACCGCCAGCAGCATCAGTTCGATCGACATCAGGATGATGATGACGTTGCGGCGGTTCAGGAAAATCCCGACGATCGCGATCGCAAACAGGATCGCGCCGAGCACAAGGTAGTGAGCAAGAGTCAGCATGGTTTTCTTTTCCTCCGCTTAGCCGTTGGTGCCCGAACCGGCTTCGCTCTGCGCCGTCTCCGGCTGCGGCTTGTCCGCTTCCATCTTCACGAGGCGCACGCGGTCGTTGCGACGCACCTTGACCTGATCCGACACGCGCTGGCGCTTGCTGTCCTTGCCCTTGCGCTCGGTCAGCCCGATCGCGGCAATGATCGCGACCAGCAGCACGAGGCCGGCGATTTCGAACGCGAAGATGTAGTCGGTGTAGATCACCTTGCCGATCAGGCGCGTATTCGACCAGTTGGCCATCTCGCCCGTCGCCATCGCATGCACGGTGTGCGTGTCGCCGTAGCCGCGCCACAGGATCAGCGCGGTTTCGATCACGATGATCGCGCCGACCACGGTCGCCATCGGGACGAAGCGCTTGAAGTCGCGGCGCAGGTAGTCGATGTTGATGTCCAGCATCATCACGACGAACAGGAACAGCACCATCACCGCGCCCACGTAGACCAGAACCAGCAGGATCGCGAGGAACTCCGCTTCGAGCAGCATCCAGATCGCGGCGGCGTTGAAGAACGCCAGCACAAGGAAAAGCGCAGACGCCACCGGGTTGCGCGAAGTGATCACCTTCAGCCCTGATACCACCAGGAGCAGCGCGAAGATGTAGAACAGTACGGTCGTGAATTCCATGATTACCGGTTCATCGTTAGGCCATAGTCAGGCGCGGCTTGCGGAACTCCCGCACCCGTCGCGGCGGCTCGGCCCGTTCATCGTTCATGCCGGGCCGGCACTGCAAACACAATCAACGATACGGCGCGTCGGCAGCCTTCGCCGCGGCGATGTCCTTCTCGTAGCGATCGCCCACCGCGAGCAGCATATCCTTCGTGAAATACAGGTCGCCGCGCTTTTCGCCGTGGTACTCGAGAATCTGCGTCTCGACGATCGAATCGACCGGGCAGCTCTCTTCGCAGAAACCGCAGAAGATGCACTTC
Organism: Burkholderia sp. AU28863; assembly: GCF_002223195.1. NCBI lineage: Bacteria > Pseudomonadati > Pseudomonadota > Betaproteobacteria > Burkholderiales > Burkholderiaceae > Burkholderia > Burkholderia sp. AU28863. The sequence goes on from NZ_NKFE01000004.1 coordinate 22,189, forward strand.
GTCAGGTCGATGTCGTAGCGCGTCGTGCGGCGCGTGTTGTCGGCGCGCGTTTCCGATTCGATCGTGATCGCCAGCGCGGGGCACACGGCCTCGCACAGCTTGCACGCGATGCAGCGCTCTTCGCCGTTCTCGTAGCGGCGCAGTGCATGCAGCCCGCGAAAACGCGGCGAAATCGGCGTCTTCTCTTCCGGGAACTGCACGGTGAACTTGCGCTTGAACGTATAGCGACCGGTCAGCGCGAGCCCCTTCAGCAGCTCGGTCAGGAAGAAGGTCTTAAAGAAGTGTTGGATAGCCGTCATGATTTCGTCCTTACTTCACCCAGATGTTCAGCGGCGACATCATCCAGAAGCCGACCACGACCACCCAGACCACCGTGACGGGCAGGAACACCTTCCAGCCCAGACGCATGATCTGGTCGTAACGGTAGCGCGGGAACGTCGCGCGCACCCAGATGAACACCGACAGCAACGCGAAGACCTTCAGCACGAGCCAGAAGATGCCCGGGATGAACGACAGGAATTCGAATGGTGCGTCCCAGCCGCCGAGGAACAGCGTCGCCGCCAGCGCCGAGATCACGATCATGTTGATGTACTCGGCGAGGAAGAACAGCGCGAACGCCATGCCCGAGTAATCGATCATGTGACCGGCAACGATTTCCGACTCCCCTTCCACCACGTCGAACGGGTGACGGTTCGTTTCGGCGATGCCCGAGATGAAGTAGACGACGAACGCCGGCAGCAGCGGCAGCCAGTTCCACGACAGGAAGTTCACGCCGTGGCCCGCGAAGAAGCCGTGCTGTTGCGAACCGACGATTTCCGACAGGTTCAGGCTGCCGGCCGTCATCAGCACGAGCACCAGCGCGAAGCCCATCGAGATTTCGTACGACACCATCTGTGCCGCGGCGCGCATCGCGCCGAGGAACGCGTACTTCGAGTTCGACGCCCAGCCCGCGAGAATCACCGCGTACACGCCGATCGACGAGATCGCCATCGCGTACAGCAGGCCCGCGTTCACGTTCGCGAGCACGGCTTCGGCCTGGAACGGGATCACCGCCCACACGGCGAATGCCGGCACGACGGTCATCACCGGCGCGATCAGGTACAGCCAGCGGCTGGCGGCGCTCGGCTGGATGACTTCCTTCAGCAGCAGCTTCAGCACGTCGGCGATCGGCTGCAGCAGGCCGCCGGGGCCGACGCGGTTCGGGCCGAGACGCACGTGCATCCAGCCGATCAGCTTGCGCTCCCACAGAATCAGGTACGCGACGCACAGCAGGATGACGACGGAGACGACGAGGATGCGCACGACGGCCCATACCGTCGGCCATGCGAAGCCGAGAAGCTGGGACCCGCCCGCGTTGATCGTATCGAACAAGCTCATTTACGCCTTCTCCACCACCAGTTCACCGGACAGGCTGCCGAGCGCTGCGCCGGCAGGCGTTGCCGCCGACACGCGAACGACCGTCTCCGCAAGATTCGCGTCGCGCACGGCCGGCAACTGCACCGCACGCTCGCCCTGGCGCACGCGCACCGCGTCGCCTTCCTTCAAGCCCAGCTTGTCGAACAGCGCGGCCGGCAGGGCTGCGGCATTCGCCGCCTTCGCGGCGGCCGTCAGGTGCAGCGCACCTGCACGGCGCACGAGCGCGTCGGCGTGATAGATCGGCACATCGGCCAGGCGCTCGAAGCCGCCGTTCGCGGCATTCGCCGCAGCGCGAACCGGCGCGACCGACGTCTGGTTCGACAGACGGCCCGCGACGCCGGCGTCGCCGAGCGCGGCGACACGCACTTCTTCCGCGGTCTCGTATTCGAAGTTCGGCAAGCCGAGCAGGCTGCCGAGCACGCGCAGCACCTTCCAGCCCGGACGCGTGTCGCCGAGCGGACGCACGACGCCGTTGAAGCTCTGCACGGTGCCTTCGGCGTTGATGAACGTGCCGGCCGTTTCCGTGAACGGCGCGACCGGCAGCAGCACGTCGGCGTAGTCGAGGCCGTGCTTGAACGGCGACATCACGACGACCATCTCCGCCTGGTTCAGCGCGGCCAGCGCCTGTGCCGGATCGGCTGTGTCGAATTCCGGCTCGACGTTCAGCAGCACGTAGCCCTTGCGCGGCTGCGCGAACGCTTCGCGTGCATTCAGGCCGCCTTCGCCCGGCAGTGCGCCCACGACGTGCGCACCGACCGTGTTCGCCGCTTCCGTCAGGAAGCCGAACGTGGCGCCGGTGTTCTCGGCGATCCACTGCGCGACGGCGTGCAGCTTCGCGAATTGCGGATGACGGACCGCGACGTTGCCGAGCAGCACCGCGCGGCGGTCGCCGTTCGCGAGCGACTGTGCGACAGCTTGCGCGGCCGGCGATGCGGTGACGCCAGCCAGCGCGTCGGGCAGCGCGACGCCGCGCAGTTGCGCGACGGCGGCGGCGATGCCGGCCAGCTCGTCGAGCCATGCGGACGGTGCAGCAACGATGCGCTGCGCGGTCGGGATCAGTGCATCGTCACCGGTCGCGTGCAGGAAGTGCAGCTTCGCGCCGTTCTTCGCAGCCTGACGCAGGCGCGATGCGAACAGCGGGTGGTCGCGGCGCAGGAACGAACCGACGACGAACGCGGCGTCCACGTTCGACAGGTCGGCGATCGGCATCCCGAGCCACGGTGCGCCCTGGACCGGCGCCGAGAAATCCTGCTGGCGCAGACGGAAGTCGACGTTCGGCGTCTTCAGTTCGCTGGCGAGCTGCTTCACAAGGAACAGCTCTTCCGCGGTGCTGTGCGCGCTCGCGAGCATCGCCAGCGCGTTCGCGCCGTGATCCGCGGCGATGCCCTTCAGGCCCTTCGCGACGTATTCGAGCGCGGTTTGCCAGTCGGTTTCGATCCACTGGCCGCCCTGCTTCAGCATCGGCTTCGTCAGGCGCTCTTCGCTGTTGAGGCCTTCATACGAGAAGCGGTCCTTGTCCGAGATCCAGCATTCGTTGATCGCTTCGTTCTCGAACGGCAGCACGCGCATCACGCGGTTGTTCTTCACCTGCACGACGAGGTTCGCGCCGACGGAATCGTGCGGGCTCACCGACTTGCGGCGCGACAGTTCCCACGTACGGGCGCTGTAGCGGAACGGCTTGCTGGTCAGCGCGCCGACCGGGCACAGGTCGATCATGTTACCCGACAGTTCGGAGTCGACCGTCTTGCCGACGAACGTCGTGATTTCCGAATGCTCGCCGCGGCCCAGCATGCCGAACTCCATCACGCCGGCGATCTCCTGGCCGAAGCGGACGCAGCGCGTGCAGTGGATGCAGCGGGACATTTCTTCCATCGAGATCAGCGGGCCCACGTTCTTGTGGAACACCACGCGCTTTTCTTCCGAGTAGCGCGACGACGACTTGCCGTAGCCGACCGCCAGATCCTGCAGCTGGCATTCGCCGCCCTGATCGCAGATCGGGCAATCGAGCGGGTGATTGATGAGGAGGAATTCCATCACCGACTGCTGCGCCTTGACGGCCTTGTCGGACTGCGTGCGGACGATCATGCCGGCCGACACGGGGGTCGCGCAGGCAGGCACGGCCTTCGGCATCTTCTCGACTTCGACGAGACACATCCGGCAGTTGGCCGCGACCGACAGTTTCTTGTGATAGCAGAAGTGAGGAATGTACGTATCCGCCTTGTGCGCAGCCTGGATCACCATGCTGCCTTCGGGCACCTCGACCTTCTTGCCGTCTATTTCAAGTTCAACCATGATGGTGAATGGTCCTTAACCTATTTCCGCCCGTTCGCGCGTTCGCCCGACCGTGCGCTCAAATTCCGCAACCGGGTGTTTCGCTTCAGGCCGCCGCAGCCGAAGCCACATGCGGCGCGTGACCGCCGACCATGCAATGCTTGTGCTCGACGTGGTACGCGAATTCGTCCCAGTAGTGCTTGAGCATCCCGCGCACCGGCATCGCCGCCGCATCGCCGAGCGCACAGATCGTGCGGCCCATGATGTTCTCGGCCACCGAGTTCAGCAGGTCCAGATCTTCCTGCCGCCCTTCGCCGTGCTCGATACGGTTCACGACGCGATACAGCCAGCCGGTGCCTTCACGGCACGGCGTGCACTGCCCGCACGATTCCTCGTAGTAGAAGTACGACAGGCGCAGCAGCGAGCGCACCATGCAGCGCGTCTCGTCCATCACGATCACCGCGCCGGAACCGAGCATCGAGCCCGCCTTCGCGATCGAATCGTAGTCGAGATCCGTCTGCATCATGATGTCGCCCGGAATCACCGGCGCCGACGAACCGCCCGGAATCACGGCCTTGATCTTCTTGCCGCCGCGCATCCCGCCGGCGAGCTCCATCAGCGTCGCGAACGGCGTGCCGAGCGGCACTTCGTAGTTGCCCGGACGCTCGACGTCGCCCGACACCGAGAAAATCTTCGTGCCGCCGTTGTTCGGCTTGCCGATCTCGAGGTAATTCTGCGGCCCGATGGACAGCAGGAACGGCACCGCGGCGAACGTCTCGGTGTTGTTGATCGTGGTCGGCTTGCCGTACACGCCGAAGCTCGCCGGGAACGGCGGCTTGAAGCGCGGCTGGCCCTTCTTGCCTTCGAGCGACTCGAGCAGCGCCGTTTCCTCGCCGCAGATGTACGCGCCGTAACCGTGGTGCGCGTGCAGCTGGAACGAGAATTCCGAGCCCATGATGTTGTCGCCGAGGAACCCGGCCGCGCGCGCTTCATCCAGCGCGGCTTCGAAGCGTCGATACACTTCGAAGATCTCGCCGTGGATGTAGTTGTAGCCGACGGTGATGCCCATCGCGTATGCGCCGATGGCCATGCCTTCGATCAGCGCGTGCGGGTTCCAGCGCAGGATGTCGCGATCCTTGAACGTGCCCGGTTCGCCTTCGTCCGAGTTGCAGACGAGGTACTTCTGCCCCGGGAACTGGCGCGGCATGAAGCTCCACTTCAGGCCGGTCGGGAAGCCCGCACCGCCGCGGCCGCGCAGGCCCGACGCCTTCACGTCGGCGATCACCTGCTCGGGCGGAATCTTTTCTTCGAGAATGCGGCGCAGCTGCTTGTAGCCGCCGCGCGCAACGTAGTCTTCGAGGTGCCAGTTCTCGCCGTTCAGACCAGCGAGGATCAGCGGTTTGATGTGACGGTCGTGGAGGGACGTCATTTCGAGAGCTCCTCAAGCAGCTGGTCGATCTTCTCGCGGCTCATGAAGCTGCACATTCTGTGATTGTTCACCAGCAGCACCGGCGCATCGCCGCACGAGCCCATGCATTCGCCTTCCTTCAGCGTGAACTTGCCGTCGGGCGTGGTCTCGCCGAAGCCGATGCCCAGCTTCTGTTTCAGGTAATCGGCAGTCGCTTCCGCGCCGCCGTGCGGGCCGAGCTGGCACGGCAGGTTCGTACAGAGCGTGATCTTGTGCTTGCCGACCGGTTTGAGCTCGTACATCGTGTAGAACGTCGCGACTTCCTGCACGGCGACGGCCGGCATGCCGAGATAGTCCGCGACGAACTGCATCAGTTCGGGCGACAGCCAGCCATGCTCTTCCTGAGCCACGGCCAACGCCGACATCACGGCGGACTGTTTCTGATCGGCGGGATACTTCGTCAACGCTCGATCGATTTCCTTCAGGCCTTCAGCTGAGATCATTTTCAGACACGACTCTTTCAATTCCTACCGAACGAACAACCTGCCGCACACTGGGGTGCATGGACGGCAGACCTGGCGCTCACTCTGTTGACAGCTTGCGAAGCCGCGCCGGTTCGGCGCATACCGCTTGTGACTCCGCGTGTGACTGACTGCTCGCCGCCCGCACTCGCGAGCGGCGCAACCATTAGCGATCGATTTCGCCGAACACGATGTCCTGCGTACCGATGATCGTGACGGCGTCGGCGATCATGTGACCGCGCGCCATTTCGTCGAGCGACGCCAGGTGCGCGAAACCCGGCGCGCGAATCTTGAGGCGATACGGCTTGTTGGCGCCATCCGACACGAGATAGATGCCGAACTCGCCCTTCGGATGCTCGACCGCCGCGTACGCTTCGCCTTCCGGCACATGGAAACCTTCGGTGAAGAGCTTGAAATGGTGGATCAAGTCTTCCATGTTGGTCTTCATGCCGACGCGCGACGGCGGGGCAACCTTGTGATTGTCCGTCATCACCGGGCCCGGATTCTTGCGGAGCCACTCAATACACTGTTTCGCGATGCGGATCGACTGGCGCATTTCTTCGACGCGCACCAGATAGCGGTCGTAGCAATCGCCGTTCACGCCAACCGGCACGTCGAAATCCAGCCGGTCGTACACTTCGTAGGGCTGCTTCTTGCGCAGGTCCCACGCGATGCCCGAGCCGCGCAGCATCGGGCCCGTCAGGCCCATCTGCAGCGCACGTTCCGGGCTCACCACGCCGATCCCGACCAGACGCTGTTTCCAGATCCGGTTGTCGGTCAGCAGCGTTTCGTATTCGTCGACGCACTTCGGGAAGCGCGTGAAGAAATCGTCGATGAAGTCGAGCACCGAGCCGCTGCGCGCTTCGTTCATCTTCGCGAGCGCCTTCTCGTTGCGAATCTTCGACGCCTTGTATTGCGGCATTGCGTCAGGCAGATCGCGGTAGACGCCACCCGGACGATAGTAGGCCGCGTGCATCCGGGCGCCGGACACCGCTTCGTACACGTCCATCAGGTCTTCGCGTTCGCGGAACGCGTACAGGAACACGGCCATCGCGCCGACGTCGAGCGCGTGCGCGCCGATCCACATCAGGTGGTTCAGCACGCGCGTGATTTCGTCGAACAGCACGCGGATGTACTGCGCGCGCTCCGGCACGTCGATGCCGAGCAGCTTTTCGATCGCGAGCACGTAGCCGTGCTCGTTGACCATCATCGACACGTAGTCGAGACGGTCCATGTACGGCACGGACTGGATGAAGGTCTTGGATTCCGCGAGCTTTTCCGTCGCGCGGTGCAGCAGGCCGATGTGCGGATCGGCGCGCTGGATGACTTCGCCGTCGAGCTCGAGCACGAGGCGCAGCACGCCGTGCGCTGCCGGGTGCTGCGGGCCGAAGTTGAGCGTGTAGTTCTTGATTTCTGCCATGACGCCCCCTTAATGTTTCAGACCGCCATAGCGATCCTCGCGGATCACGCGCGGCGTGATTTCGCGCGGCTCGATCGTCACCGGCTGGTACACGACCCGCTTCTCTTCCGGGTCGTAACGCATTTCGACGTAGCCCGACACCGGGAAGTCCTTGCGGAACGGGTGGCCGATGAAGCCGTAGTCGGTGAGGATGCGGCGCAGGTCGGGGTGGCCTTCGAACACGATGCCGTACAGGTCGAACGCTTCGCGCTCGTACCAGTTCGCCGAGGCCCAGATGTCGACCAGCGACGCCACGATCGGCAGATCGTCGTCCGGCGCGAACGCACGCAGGCGCAGGCGCCAGTTGTTCGTGACCGACAGCAGGTGCGACACGGCCGCGAAGCGCGGGCCGTCGTAGGCGCCGTCGCCGAAGGTCTGGTAGTCGACGCCGCAGAGGTCGATCAGTTGCTCGAAACGGAGCTTCGGATCGTCGCGCAGCGTCTTTGCGACTTCGAGGTAATCGCTCGCCTTCACGACGAGCGTCAGTTCACCGATCGCTTCGGTGAGGCTCACCACGCGCGCGCCGAGCGCGGCTTCGAGGTTTGCCTTGAGAGTCTCGATTTTGCTTGCCATATTGAGGGGACGCTCGGGGCTTTATTGACGGGCGATGGTATTGGTGCGGCGGATCTTCGCCTGAAGCTGGATCACGCCGTAGACCAGCGCCTCGGCCGTGGGCGGACAGCCCGGCACGTAGACGTCGACCGGCACGATCCGGTCGCAGCCGCGGACCACCGAGTACGAGTAGTGGTAGTAGCCACCGCCGTTCGCGCACGACCCCATCGAGATCACCCAGCGCGGCTCGGCCATCTGGTCGTACACGCGACGCAGCGCAGGCGCCATCTTGTTGCACAGCGTGCCGGCAACGATCATCACGTCCGACTGACGCGGGCTCGGACGGAACACGACCCCGAACCGGTCCAGATCGTAACGGGCCGCGCCCGCATGCATCATCTCGACGGCGCAACACGCGAGCCCGAACGTCATCGGCCACAGCGAGCCGGTACGCGTCCAGTTGATCAGCTTGTCAGCCGTCGTGGTGACAAACCCTTCCTTCAAGACCCCTTCGATACTCATTTGCTTTCCACTCCAGACGAGCGACCGAGCGTGGCCGCCCATGCAAACCGGCGATTAACCCATCACTCCCAGTCGAGGCCGCCTTTCTTCCAGATATAGGCAAAGCCCAGCAGGAATTCGAGCAGAAAAATCATCATTGCGATGAAACCCGGCCAGCCGATGTCCCGGAGCGCGACGCCCCACGGGAACAGGAATGCGGTTTCGAGATCGAAGATGATGAACAGGATGGCGACGAGGTAATACCGAACGTCGAACTTCATCCGGGCGTCTTCAAAGGCCTCGAAGCCGCACTCGTACGGTGCGTTCTTCTCGACGTCCGGCTTGTTGGGACCAAGGAGCTTGCCGATGCTGACCAGCGCTATACCTAAACCAGTGCCCACGAGGAGGAACAACAAGACGGGGTAATAGGCTGCGAGGTTCAAGGCAATCCTCTATCGGTTGGTTCTGAGCGTCCGGAGAATACCACTTCCGGCGGAAGGAATCATTTCGGAGTACAGGCGATCGCAAGACAACCGCAAGCCCACCCCACAAATGAAAAATGCCAGCCACTGGAAGCGGCTGGCATTGAGTAACTTTGGTGCCGACGGCGAGACTCGAACTCGCACAGCTTTCGCCACTACCCCCTCAAGATAGCGTGTCTACCAATTTCACCACGTCGGCACTGCATGCAACTCGGGTTGTGCTGCTCGTTCCCGCGAATCGCTTCAAGAATTAAATTCTAACCCGAGTTCAGGATTTGTTCAACGCACAACCGCAAAAAAATTAACTTTTTATTTCGGGACATCCTGGCCCGGCGCGCTTGCGGCCGAACCGGCCGCAGCGGACGCCGCGACCGCCGGCGCCGATGCGGCGGGCGCCGATGCCGGCGCGGTCGCTGCCATGCCGAGCACACCTGCCGACGGCGTCGACTTGTACGAACCGAGGTACGTCAGCGCGAGCGTCGCGACGAAGAAGATCGCCGCGAGAATGCCCGTCGTGCGCGACAGGAAGTTCGCCGAGCCCGTCGCACCGAACAGGCTGCCCGACGCGCCGCTGCCGAACGCGGCGCCCATGTCGGCACCCTTGCCATGCTGCAGCAGCACGAGCCCGATCACACCGAGCGCAGACAGCACCTGCACCACAATAATCAACGTCTTGAATAACAGCATCACACCCACCCGATTGGATCGGGCGACCGGACCGACCGGCCGCCGTCATGGTTCAATTCGATCTCGGACCGCTCAACGCGCGGCCCGGCAGATCGCCAGGAAATCTTCCGCCTTCAGCGACGCGCCGCCGATCAGGCCGCCGTCGATGTCCGGCTGCGCGAACAGCTCTTCCGCGTTGTCCGGCTTCACGCTGCCGCCGTACAGCACGGACACGTCCGCCGCCCCCTTCGCCGCGAGACGCGTACGCAGGAACGCGTGCACGTCCTGCGCCTGCGCCGACGTCGCGCTCTTGCCCGTACCGATCGCCCAGACCGGCTCGTACGCGACGACGATGCGGGCGGCTTCGTCAGCCGTCAGCACGGCCAGCACCGCGTCGAGCTGCGCACCGACGACCTGCTCGGTCGCACCCGACTCGCGCTCGTCGAGCGTCTCGCCGACGCACACGACCGGCGTGAGGCCTGCCGCGAGCGCGCGTTGCGCTTTCGCAGCGACCGTCTCGCTGCTTTCGCCGTGATACGCGCGACGCTCCGAATGGCCGACGATCGCATACTGCGCACCGAACTCCGCCACCATCGCGGCCGCCACCTCGCCGGTAAACGCGCCTTGCTCGTGCGCGGACACGTCCTGCGCACCGAACGCGACACGCCCCCCGCCGAGTTGCGCCTGAACCTGCGCGAGATACGGGAACGGTACGCACACGCCGATCGACGTTTCAGCCGTCACCGCGCCCGCACCCTGCACCACTTCGCTCAGCAGCGCCTGGTTGCCGGCCAGCCGGCCGTGCATCTTCCAGTTGCCGATCACTCGCTTTGTTCGTTGTTTCGACATCGTGTCTGTCTCGTCACTATCTTGTCATTAACGTGCCGGAACCCGGCCGTCAGGTTGGATCTGGCGAAGCAAACCCGCGATTTTACTGCGCGCGGCTTGAACCGGTCAAACCGCGTATGTCAAGCGCCGCTGCGCGGGCCGTCACGCGTTCGCGCCCCAATCGAGCACGATCTTGCCGATGTGCTCGCCGCTCTCCATCAGCGCATGCGCCTGCGCGGCGTCGCCGGCCGGCAGCACACGATAAATCACGGGCTTGATGCGACCGTCGGCCAGCAGCGGCCACACGCGCGCCTTCAACTGCGCGGCGATGCGCGCCTTGAACTCGACCGGGCGCGGGCGCAGCGTCGAGCCCGTCACCGTCAGCCGGCGGCGCAGGATCTCGCTCAGGTTGACCTCGGCCTTCGCGCCGCCGAGCAGCGCGATCAGCACGAGACGACCGCCGTCCGCGAGCGCGGACAGCTCGCGCGGCACGTACGAGCCCGCCACCATGTCGAGGATCACGTCGACGCCGCGATCGTGCGTCAGCGACTTCACGACTTCGACGAAGTCTTCGGTCTTGTAGTCGATCGCGCGCTCCGCGCCAAGCGCCTCGCACGCGCGGCACTTGTCGGCGGTGCCGGCCGTCGCGAACACGCGGAAACCGAGCGCATGCGCGATCTGGATCGCCGTCACGCCGATGCCGCTGGAGCCGCCCTGCACGAGCAGCGTCTCCTGCTCGCCGCCCTCGCCCGCGCCGAGCTGCGCACGGTCGAACACGTTGCTCCACACGGTGAAAAACGTTTCGGGCAACGATGCGGCCTCGATATCGGTGAGGCCCTCCGGCACCGGCAGGCACTGCGGCAGCGGCGCGACCGCGTATTCGGCATAGCCGCCGCCCGCAAGCAGCGCGCACACGCGATCGCCGAGCTTCAGGCCGAACGGGTTCAACGCCGCATCGGACACATCCCCGCCGACGATCTCGCCCGCGACCTCGAGGCCCGGCAGATCCGACGCACCCGGCGGCGGCGCATAGGCGCCCTTGCGCTGGAACACGTCGGGCCGGTTCACGCCGGCAGCCGCCACCTTGATCAGCACCTCGCCGCGCTTCGGTTCGGGGCGCGGACGCTCCGCGAGCTTCAGCACGTCGGGGGCGCCGAATTCGGTGATTTCGATGGCTTTCATGGTGAAAATCGCTCCAGGATCGGAATCGGATGGCGCACCCGTGCACGGCGGCGGGCGCCTCGCCGGCGCTGCTGCGCCGCACAACGATGCTACAGAAAAAACGGCCGGCACGCTTTCGCACTGCCGGCCGTTGGTCCGCCTGTCCGCTTACTGCTGCGGCGGCGTATCCGACTGCGCTGCCGCCGCTGCTTCATTCAGCAGCGCCTTGGCCGACAGACGCACGCGGCCCTTCTCGTCCGTCTGGATCACCTTGACCTTCACCTGCTGGCCTTCCTTCAGGTAGTCGTTGATGTCCTTCACACGCTCGTTGACGATTTCCGAGATGTGCAGCAGGCCATCCTTGCCCGGCAGCAGGTTCACGATCGCGCCGAAATCGAGCAGCTTGAGCACCGTGCCTTCGTACACCTGACCGACTTCGATTTCAGCGGTGATCTGCTCGATGCGCTTCTTCGCTTCGGCCATGCCTTCGCTGCTCGTGCTCGCGATCGTCACGACGCCATCGTCCGAGATGTCGATCGTCGTGCCCGTTTCTTCGGTCAGCGCGCGGATCACCGAACCGCCCTTGCCGATCACGTCGCGGATCTTTTCCGGGTTGATCTTGACCGTGATCATGCGCGGCGCGAATTCCGACAATTGCGTGTTCGCACCCGACACCGCCGACGTCATCTTGCCGAGGATGTGCATGCGGCCTTCCTTCGCCTGCGCGAGCGCGACCTGCATGATTTCCTTCGTGATGCCCTGGATCTTGATGTCCATCTGCAGCGCCGTCACGCCTTGCTCCGTGCCGGCCACCTTGAAGTCCATGTCGCCGAGGTGATCTTCGTCGCCGAGGATGTCGGTCAGCACCGCGAACTTGTTGCCTTCGAGGATCAGGCCCATCGCGATACCCGCGACGTGCGCCTTCATCGGCACGCCGGCGTCCATCAGCGCGAGGCAGCCGCCGCACACCGATGCCATCGACGACGAACCGTTCGATTCGGTGATTTCCGACACGACGCGGATCGAGTAGCCGAATTCGTCGGCGCTCGGCAGGCACTTGACCAGCGCGCGCTTAGCCAGCCGGCCGTGGCCGATTTCGCGACGCTTCGGCGAGCCGACGCGGCCCGTTTCGCCGGTCGCGAACGGGGGCATGTTGTAGTGGAGCATGAAGCGCTCGCGGTATTCGCCTTCGAGCGCGTCGATGATCTGCTCGTCACCCTTCGTGCCGAGCGTCGCGACGACCAGCGCCTGCGTTTCGCCGCGCGTGAACAGCGCCGAGCCGTGAGTACGCGGCAGCACGCCGGTGCGGATCTCGATCGGGCGCACGGTGCGCGTGTCGCGGCCGTCGATGCGCGGCTCGCCGTTGAGGATCTGCGAACGGACGATCTTCGCCTCGATGTCGAACAGCACGTTGCCGACCGTGGCCTTGTCGGCCGCGACCGTACCGGCCGCCAGCGCGTCTTCCTCGAGCTTCGCCGACGTCGCCGCGTAGACTTCCTTCAGCTTCGCCGAACGCGCCTGCTTGTCGCGCAGCTGGTAAGCGGCGAGCAGATCGTTCTGCGCCAGCTCGGTCACGCGCGCGATCAGCGCCTCGTTCTTCGGCGCCGGCTGCCAGTCCCACTCGGGCTTGCCGCCGTCGCGCACCAGTTCGTGGATCGCGTCGATCGCGATCTGCATCTGCTCGTGGCCGAACACAACGGCGCCCAGCATCACTTCTTCCGACAGTTGATCGGCTTCCGACTCGACCATCAGCACGGCGCGCTCCGTACCCGCGACGACGAGGTCGAGGCTCGATGCCTTGAGCTGGTCACGCGTCGGGTTCAGCACGTACGCGTTGTCGATGTACGCCACGCGCGCGGCACCGACCGGACCGTTGAACGGCAGGCCCGACACGGCGAGCGCGGCGGATGCGCCGATCAGCGCGGGGATGTCCGCCGGGATTTCCGGGTTCACGGACAGCACGTGGATCACGACCTGGACTTCGTTGTAGAAGCCTTCCGGGAACAGCGGGCGCAGCGGACGGTCGATCAGGCGCGACGTCAGCGTTTCATGCTCCGACGGACGGCCTTCGCGGCGGAAGAAGCCGCCCGGGATCTTGCCGGCCGAGTAGGTCTTCTCGAGGTAGTCGACGGTCAGCGGGAAGAAATCCTGGCCCGGCTTCGCCGACTTCGCGCCGACGACGGTTGCCAGCACGACGGTGTCTTCGACGTCGACGATCACGGCGCCGCTCGCCTGGCGGGCGACTTCACCGGTTTCGAGGCGCACCTTGTGCTGGCCCCATTGGAATTCCTTCACGACCTTGTTGAACATGGACATGGTTGCTCCTTTGTATTCATGCATTTCATTCGCCGCGCCGGCCTTCCCGCGCGGCGGCGTCCCGACCGAATCACCCGGAGCAAGGTGTGTTTTTTATGCCATTCCAGCGCGGCGCTCATGCAGCGACGCGCTGGAATGACACAAATCCTGCCCCGGTATCGGTCGTGGCGGCGGCCCCGTACGAACGCGCGGGACCGCCTGCGATGCGTGTGACGCTACGCACCGCGCAAAAACAAAATGCCTGTATCAGCGGACTGACACAGGCATCTTGCTGGCGGCAATCGCCTCGATTACTTACGCAGACCCAGCTTCTCGATCAGTGCGCGGTAACGGTCGGCATCCTTGCCCTTGAGGTAGTCGAGCAGCTTGCGGCGGCGGCTCACCATGCGCAGCAGGCCGCGGCGGCTGTGGTGATCCTTCGCGTGGGTCTTGAAGTGACCCGTCAGTTCGACGATACGTGCGGTCAGCAGTGCGACCTGGACTTCGGGCGACCCCGTGTCGTTGGTACCGCGGGCGAACTGAGCAACGACTTCCGACTTCTTGATATCTGCAACAGACATGTGATTTCCTTTCTAACTGAACAGGCGGACACGGAAGAATGGCCGTGCCGTGACTTACAACCGGCGCGCATTGTAGCACAACTCGGTGCCATTCTTGGCGCTTCCCGTCACGGGTGCGTCATCGAGCACGTCGACGGCATCTCCGTGCGTTGCGCCGGCACCGCGAGCACCGTCCGGAAGCCGTAGCCCGACCCCTCGTTGTCGAAGCGCACGCCCGGCGTGCCGGCCTTGTCCATTTCCATCACGTAAAGGGGCTGGATCAGCTGGTGATCCTGCGCGCGCATCCGCGACGCGTGGAAGCCGTCGTCGAACGACAGCCCCTCGAGCGCACGCGCGACCGCGACGGGGTCGGCCGACCCCGCGCGGCCCATCGCGGCGCCCAGCATCTGGATCATCTGGCTCATCCGCCGCACCGGGTAGTCGTCCTGCGCGGCAGGGAAACGGGTCCGGAACGCGCGGTAGAACGCGTCGGACGGGGCGCCGCCCGCGTTCGGGTGCCAGTCGGCCACCGCCACGACGCGGCCGACACCCGCGTCGCCCAAGGCCGCCGGCGCGCCGAGGCTGTTGCCGTAGAACGTATAGAACTTCGCGTTCAGCCCTTGTTCGCGCGCCGCCTTCACGAGCAGCGTGAGGTCGTTGCCCCAGTTGCCGGTCACGACGGCGTCCGCGCCGCTGGCACGGATCTTCGCGATATACGGCGAGAAATCCTTGATCCGGCCGATCGGGTGGAATTCGTCGCCGGCGATCGTCACGTCCGGGCGCCGCGCGGCCAGCGCCTGCCGCGCGAGGGTGCTGACGTCGTGACCGAAGCTGTAGTCCTGGTTCAACAGATACACCTTGCGCAGCGCCCGATCGCGCGCCATCACGTCCGCGAGCGCCGCCATCCGCATGCCGGCATGCGCGTCGAAGCGGAAATGCCAGAAACTGCAGCGCGCGCCGGTCAGCGCCGGATCGTCGGCCGAGTAGTTCAGGAACAGCATCCGGTTGTCCGGATCGCGTGCGTTCAGCTTGTCGAGCGCTGCGACGAGCGCGGCCGCGACGGCCGAGCTGTTGCCCTGCGCGACGAAGCCGACATGCCGGTCGGCGGCCGCGCGCAACTGCACGAGCGCCTCCTCCGGGCTACCCTTGCTGTCCAGCACGACGAGCTCGAGCGGATGCGCGCCGTCGCGCAGCTTCACGCCGCCCGCCGCGTTGACCTGCTCGACGCCGAAGCGCAGGTTGCGCTCGACCGCCGCGCCCGCGTTCGCGAACGGGCCCGACATCCCTTCGATCAGCGCGATCCGCACCGGCTCGCCGCCGGCAAACGCGGACGACACCAGCATCCACCCCGCGCTCCACGCGAGCGCGCATCGCTTCCATCCCTGCATCGGCCACCTGCCCTTCAATCTGCCCGAGAAGCGCGGATCATAGGCCGCCGCGCCCGTCGCCCGCAAGCGCGACGGCCCGCGATCCGCACCGATTTTTTCCGCCCGATGCGCGATCGCGCGCCGTCCGTGATAAAACGGGACTTGTTTCCGTGTTCTGGAGAATCCGATGCGCTTTCGCATTCCCGCGCGCCTGCCGGTGCTGGCCGCCTGCGCGGCCGCGCTGCTGGCCGGTTGCGCGCAACCGTGGCAGCAATACCAGGCCGGCCAGGACGAATCGGCGATCGTCGCGCGTATGGGCCCGCCGCGCGAAATCTACGACCTGCCGGGCGGCGGCAAGCGCCTGATGTGGCCGACCCAGCCGATGGGCGAGATCACGGTCGCGGCCGACGTCGACGCGGCCCACCGGATCGTCAACGTGCGCCAGGTGCTGCAGCCGAGCGAGTTCTATCGCGCGGAGATCGGCAAGTGGACAAAGACCGACGTCCTCGTCAATTTCGGACGCCCGGTCGAGACCTCCTACTTTCCGCTGATGAAGCGCGAGGTGTGGACGTACCGGTATCTCGAGGACAACGTCTGGTACATGATGTACAGCTTCTACTTCGATCCGCAGGGCATCCTGCGCACCACGCAGAAAACGCCGGACCCGCTGCACGATCCCGATCGCCGCAATCTGTTCTGACCGATTGCGCATTGACGCGCAATTGTCGCAATGGCCATTCACGAATAATTGCGTGAATGGCCATTTCATTTTTTCCGTCGCCTTATTTAATTTCACGAATAAGACGGAAAACTTTTCCGATCATTAACGTTTCGATGGCAATACCCTGAACCTCCCGTCATGCGGCGCCTGCGCATAAACAAGCATACCCCGCGCATCTCATGCGTCTCGCTGGTGCATGCAATGCACTACGCCCAGTCAATTTGAAACAATTTGTTTCAACCCACCCGGAGTGCTAGGGCATACCCCTAATATCAGTCGAAATCGAACCTTTCAACTTAGAAAGAATGTCGGTACGCCATTTCGATCGATATTTATTCGCCTTGTTCATAAAGGAGTCCTCATGAACCGCCCCAAGAGCATGCTGGTTGCCAACATTGCCTGGGCCCGCGAGACGCGCGAACACGCGCCCGGCTTCTTCGACGCGCTCGCGCGCGGCCAGAACCCGCGCGTACTGTGGATCGGCTGCGCCGACAGCCGCGTGCCGGCCGAAACCATCACGCACTGCGCGCCCGGCGAGCTGTTCGTCCATCGCAACATCGCGAACCTGTTCCAACCGGACGACGACAATTCCGCCAGCGTGCTCGAGTACGCAGTGCGGGTGCTGAAGGTCGACCACGTGATCGTGTGCGGTCACTACGGGTGCGGCGGCGTGCGCGCATCGCTGCTGCCGCCCCCCGCCGACCTGCCGCACGTCGCGCGCCGCATCGCGCCGCTCTGCGCGCTCGCGCGGCGCCATCGCGACACGCTCGACGGGCTCGACGACCTGGCCGCCGCCGATCGCCTCGCCGAGCTGAACGTGCTCGAGCAGGTGCGGCTGCTGCGCGCGTCGCCGATCGTGCGCGGCCGCGAACGGCCGCCGCTCGTGCACGGCTGGATCTTTTCGCTCGCCGACGGCCGCCTGAAGGAGCTCGATTCCGGCTATGCAGCACCGCCGGCCGAAGCCGAGCCCGAGCCCGTTGCTGCCGCCGCCGCGCTCGGTTGACCCGCGCCCTGCCTCCTCCACGCCAACGAAACCGCCCAACCATGAAACTGAACGAGCGCCTATCCACCCTGCCGCGCGACATCGTCGCCGGCATCGTCGTTTTCCTCGTCGCGCTGCCGCTCTGTCTCGGCATCGCCAATGCCTCCGGCGTCGAACCATTCGCCGGGCTCGTGTCCGGCATCGTCGGCGGCATCGTCGTCGCGCTGCTGAGCGGGTCCTCGTTGTCCGTCAGCGGGCCGGCCGCCGGCCTCGTCGTGATCGTCGTCGAAGGCATCGCGCAACTCGGCAGCTTCTCCGCGTTCCTGCTCGCGGTGCTGCTGTCCGGCGTGCTGCAATTCGGCTTCGGCATGCTGCGTGCCGGCCGCTTCGCCGCCTACGTGCCGTCGCCCGTCATCAAGGGCATGCTCGCCGCGATTGGCCTGCTGCTGATCGTGAAGCAGGTTCCGTTCGCATTCGGCATCGGCGGCACGGCCTCGCAATCGTTTGCGAACTGGCTGGCGCAGCCGACCGCATGGGCCGCCACGGCGATCGCGCTTGCGTCGCTGGCGCTGCTGATCGCGTGGGACACGCCGGCACTCAAGCGCTTCGCATGGGTACGTTCGGTACCCGCCCCGCTTGCGGTCGTCGTGCTCGGCATCGGCGCGACGCTCGTGCTCGGCATGGTCGCACCGGCGGCCGCACCGGGCGCCGCACATCGCGTCACGCTGCCCGAATTCGACTCGTTCGCGGCGCTCGCGGCATCGCTCAAGCATGCGGAACTCGGTCCGAACTTCGCGCACCTGGTCAATCCGGACGTCTGGCGGGTTGCGATCACGCTCGCGGTCGTCGCGAGCCTCGAGACGCTGCTGTGCCTCGAAGCAGTCGAACAGATCGATCCGAAGCGGCGGCCGACGCAACCCGATCGGGAACTGAAGGCCCAGGGCGTCGGCAATCTGGTCGCGGGCGCGGTCGGCGGCCTGCCGATCACGTCGGTGATCGTGCGCAGTTCGGCCAACGTCAACGCCGGCGCGCAAAGCCGGATGTCCGCGATCGTGCACGGGATCCTGCTGCTCGCGAGCGTGTTCGCGCTCACCGGCCTGATCAATCTGATCCCGCTCGCGAGCCTGGCCGCGATCTTGATCCACACCGGTCTGAAGCTCGCGAAGCCGGCGCTGTTCCGCTCGGTGATGAAGCAAGGCCCGGCCGCGTTCGCGCCGTTCGCCGCGACGATCGTCGGCGTGCTCGCAGTCGATCTGCTGTTCGGCATCGCGCTCGGCCTCGCGTGCAGCGTGCTGGCCGTCGCCGTCGCGAACCTGAAGAGCCCCGTCACGCTCGCGCAGCATGACGACCACTTCCTGCTGTCGTTCCGCAAGGACGTGTCGTTTCTGGGCAAGGTGCAGGTCAAGCACCACCTGCGGCACATTCCGGACCGGGCGGCGGTGATCATCGATGCGACGCGCGCCGACTACATCGATCACGACGTGCTCGAGCTGCTCGATGCGTTCGTCGCCGATGCGCCGCGGCGCGGGATCGCGGTCGAGTTCCGCCGTCGCCAGCCGGCGGCACGCGCGGCGGCACGCCGTTGGCTGTTCCGCGCGCCGGCCGCCGAATGAGCGGCCAATGAAAAAACGCCCCGGCGGCGCAGGGCCGCACGGGGCGTTTCGGGGCTACGTCATGCGCGCGGCGCTTACGAACGCTGCGGGTTGACCTTGTCGTCCTTCGAGTGCAGCTTGTTCAGCGCGGAAATGTACGCCTTCGCGGACGCGGCGACGATATCCGGATCGGTGCCGACGCCGTTGACGATCCGCCCGCTCTTAGACAGCCGGACCGTCACTTCGCCCTGCGCCTGCGTGCCGGTCGTGATCGCGTTCACCGAGTACAGCAGCAGCTCGGACCCGCTGCCGACTTCGCCCTCGATCGCATTGAACGTCGCATCGACCGGGCCATTGCCGCGGGCCTCGCCGGTCACTTCCTTGCCTTCGACCGCGAACACGACCTTCGCCTGCGGCTGCTCGCCCGTTTCCGAACGCTGCGACAGCGACACGAACTTGAAGTGCTCCTGCTCCTGCGCGAGCGCCGATTCCTCGGACACGATCGCGATGATGTCCTCGTCGAAGATCTCCGCCTTGCGGTCGGCCAGATCCTTGAAGCGCATGAACGCGGCATTCAATTCGGCTTCGCTGTCGAGCGATACGCCGAGTTCCTGCAGGCGCTGCTTGAACGCGTTGCGGCCCGACAGCTTGCCGAGCACGATCTTGTTCGCGGTCCAGCCCACGTCTTCCGCGCGCATGATCTCGTAGGTGTCGCGCGCCTTCAGCACGCCGTCCTGGTGAATGCCCGACGCGTGCGCGAACGCGTTCGCGCCGACCACTGCCTTGTTCGGCTGCACGACGAAACCGGTGATCTGCGACACGAGCTTCGACGTCGGCACGATCTGCGTGGTGTCGATGCCGACGTCGAGGCCGAAGTAGTCCTTGCGCGTCTTCACGGCCATCACGATTTCTTCAAGCGACGTGTTGCCCGCGCGCTCGCCGAGGCCGTTGATCGTGCACTCGATCTGGCGCGCACCGCCGATCTTCACGCCCGCGAGCGAGTTCGCGACCGCCATCCCGAGGTCGTTGTGGCAATGCACCGAGAAGATCGCCTTGTCCGAGTTCGGAATGCGTTCGCGCAGCGTCTTCACGAGGTTGCCGTAGAGTTCCGGCACGCCATAGCCGACCGTGTCGGCGATATTGATCGTCGTCGCGCCTTCGGCGATCACGGCTTCCAGCACGCGGCACAGGAAGTCGAGGTCCGAACGGCTGCCGTCTTCCGGCGAGAACTCGACGTTGTCGGTGAACTTGCGCGCGAAACGCACCGCAAGACGCGCCTGCTCGAACACCTGGTCGGGCGTCATCCGCAGCTTCTTCTCCATGTGCAGCGGCGACGTCGCGATGAACGTGTGGATCCGCGAGCTGTTGGCCGGCTTCAGCGCGTCAGCGGCGCGCTGGATGTCCTTGTCGTTGGCCCGCGCCAGCGAGCAGATCGTGCTGTCCTTCACGAGACCGGCGATCGTGTGGATCGCGTCGAAATCGCCGTTCGAGCTGGCGGCGAAGCCGGCCTCGATCACGTCGACCTTCATCCGCTCGAGGTGCTTCGCGATGCGGATTTTCTCTTCCTTCGTCATCGACGCACCCGGCGATTGCTCGCCGTCGCGCAACGTCGTATCGAAAATGATCAGCTTGTCTGTCATGGGGGGCTCCAGGGCTCTTTATACGGAAGTCAAACGTAATGAGATCGCGCCACCGCTGGCGACGCTCAACAACAGACGAGGCTTGAGACGGAGGGCGAGAACGGTCAGCGCGGCAGGCGCGCCAATGCTAGCGCGCGTAGCGGCGCACCGGCTAGAAGGAGGGAGAGGCGGGGAAATGCAGTCATGCCAAAGACTATAGCGACATTCCGTTGGCCGCGCAATCGGACGGCACCCGGGAATCGACGCGCCCGGCCCCAAAAAAGGGGCAAATAAAAACGGCGGCCCCCAAGGCCGCCGTTCCGGGCAGATCACGGATCGCGCGTCGGCGTCAGTGATCGCGCTGCGACGAGCGCGCCGGATTCGCACGCCCGCGGACGGCCATGTAGGCCCAGAACACGTAGCCGGACAGCCCGTACAGCACGAACAGGCAGAACAGCATCAGCGGCGGATCGGACGACACGAGCACGAACGCGACGACGACGAGCAGGATCGCGGCGAACGGCACGCGGTGCCGCACGTCGAGCGCCTTGCCGCTGTAGAACGGTGCGTTCGACACCATCGTCACGCCCGCGTAGATCGTCAGCACGAACGCGACCCAGGGCAGCCAGCCCAGCTTCATCGGCACGCGGTTGTCGGTCGCGAGCCACACGAAGCCCGCGATCAGCGCGGCGGCGGCCGGGCTCGGCAGTCCCTGGAAGAAGCGCTTGTCGACCACGCCGATGTTCGTGTTGAAGCGCGCGAGGCGCAGCGCGGCGCCCGAGCAATAGACGAACGCGGCGAGCCAGCCCCAGCGGCCGAGATCCTTCAGCACCCACTCGTACATCACCAGCGCGGGCGCGACGCCGAACGACACCATGTCGGACAGGCTGTCGAACTGCTCGCCGAACGCGCTCTGCGTATGCGTCATGCGCGCGACGCGCCCGTCCATGCCGTCGAGCACCATTGCCACGAAAATCGCGATCGCGGCGATCTCGAAGCGGACGTTCATCGCCTGCACGACCGCGAAGAAGCCGCAGAACAGCGCGGCGGTCGTGAATGCGTTCGGCAGCAGATAGATGCCGCGCGTCTTGAGGAACCGCTGGCGCGCGGCGCGGCGGCTTTCGAGCGGCGCCGCATCGGGCGCCATCACCTTGTTGCGGCGGAACGGGCGTGGCGTCTGGCCGGAGCCGTTACGCGGCCGACGCGGTTTGAATGCGGCCATTGTGCCCCCGCCGCTTACTGTTCGAGCTCGGCGAGGATCGTCGACGACGCGTAGACCTTCTCGCCGATCGACACCTTCGCGCGGCTGCCGAGCGGCAGGTACACGTCGACGCGCGAACCGAAGCGGATGAAACCGTAGCGCTGGCCGCGCGACAGCGGCTCGCCGGCGCGCACGTAGCAGAGGATCCGGCGGGCGATCAGGCCGGCGATCTGCACGGACGTGACGGTCTTGCCGCTCGCCGTCTGGATCACGACCGCATTGCGCTCGTTCTCGGTCGACGCCTTGTCGATCGCCGCGTTCAGGAACGCGCCCGGGAAGTACTCGACCTTGCTGATCGCGCCATCGACCGGCGAACGCTGCGAATGCACATTGAAGACATTCATGAACACGCTGATCTTCAGCGCTTCGCGGTTCGCGTACGGATCCTGCGCGGTCTCGACCGCGACGATGCGGCCGTCCGCCGGGCACAGCACCGCGTTCGGCTGCGCCGGGATCGGGCGCTGCGGATCGCGGAAGAACTGGACGACGAAAACGAGCAGCAGCCAGAACGGCCACGCGAAGCCGAAGCCCCCGACGGCATGGATCAACAGCGCGACGACGGCTGCAATCGCGATGAACGGCCAGCCTTCGCGCGCGATGATCGGATGAGGATAGTTCATGGATTCGTTCTGTGTTCGGTGAATTGCAAAGCCCGTAGCATAACAAAAGCCGCCCGGGGCACTGCTGCCTTCGGACGGCTTTTTGATGCCGGCCCTCCGCTTGAAGGGCCGGAACAGCACGTTTTGCTGCTGAACGGTGCTTAGTTCTTCGTCTGGTCGACGAGCTTGTTCTTCGCGATCCACGGCATCATCGCACGCAGCTTCGCGCCAACCTGCTCGATCTGGTGCTCGGCCGTCAGGCGGCGGCGCGACTGCAGCGTCGGCGCACCTGCCTTGTTCTCGAGAATGAAGCTCTTCGCGTACTCGCCCGTCTGGATGTCGGTCAGGCACTGCTTCATCGCCTTCTTCGTCTCTTCCGTGACGACGCGCGGGCCGGTCACGTATTCGCCGTACTCGGCGTTGTTCGAGATCGAGTAGTTCATGTTCGCGATGCCGCCTTCGTAGATCAGGTCGACGATCAGCTTCAGTTCGTGCAGGCACTCGAAGTACGCCATTTCCGGCGCGTAGCCGGCTTCGACCAGCGTCTCGAAACCGGCCTTGATCAGCTCGACGGTACCGCCGCACAGCACGGCCTGCTCGCCGAACAGGTCGGTTTCGGTTTCTTCACGGAAGTTCGTCTCGATGATGCCGGCACGGCCGCCGCCGTTCGCCGCCGCGTACGACAGCGCGATGTCGCGCGCCGCGCCCGACTTGTTCTGCGCAACCGCGATCAGGTGCGGCACGCCGCCACCTTGCGAGTACGTGCCGCGCACGGTGTGGCCCGGCGCCTTCGGCGCGATCATGATCACGTCGAGGTCGGCGCGCGGAATCACCTGGCCGTAGTGGACGTTGAAGCCGTGCGCGAATGCGAGCGCCGCGCCCTGCTTGATGTTCGCGTGGACTTCCTTCGCGTACACGTCGGCGATCTGCTCGTCCGGCAGCAGCATCATGACGACGTCCGCGCCCTTCACTGCTTCGGCGACTTCCTTGACCGACAGGCCGGCGTTTTCAGCCTTGCTCCACGACGCGCCGTCCTTGCGCAGGCCGACCGTCACGTTCACGCCGCTCTCCTTCAGGTTCAGCGCGTGCGCATGGCCTTGCGAGCCGTAGCCGATGATCGTGACTTGCTTGCCCTTGATGAGGGAGAGGTCGGCGTCTTTGTCGTAGAAAACGTTCATGATGGTTCCTTCGCTAATTCAAAAAATTCAATAATTCGTTCGGATGGAGTACTGCGGGCCGGGACATGACGGCGCACCCGGCGTGCCATTTTTGGCTATGTCGGCATCACACCTTCAGGATGCGCTCGCCGCGTCCGATGCCGGAGCTGCCGGTGCGCACGGTCTCGAGGATCGCGCTCGCGTCCAGCCCCTGGATGAATGCGTCGAGCTTGTCGCTCGCGCCCGTCAATTCGATCGTGTAGGTCTTTTCGGTCACGTCGATGATGCGGCCGCGGAAAATATCCGACATCCGCTTCATTTCTTCGCGCTCCTTGCCCACTGCACGTACCTTGATCAGCATCAGCTCGCGTTCGATGTGTGCACCGTCGGTCAGGTCCACCACTTTCACCACCTCGATCAGGCGGTTCAGATGCTTCGTGATCTGTTCGATCACGTCGTCGGAGCCAATGGAAACGATGGTGAGCCGCGACAGCGATTGGTCTTCGGTCGGCGCCACCGTCAAGGTTTCGATGTTGTAGCCGCGTGCGGAAAACAGGCCGACCACGCGCGACAGCGCGCCCGGTTCGTTCTCCAGCAGGACGGAAATGATGTGTCTCATGTTCGCTTCTTCCAGAATGTGCCGTGTCGATTCACTCGCGCCGCGCGCCGCCGCGTGCCGCACCGCCCTTCGTGAAGGCGGCCGCATCGGGCCTGAGCGCGCGTCGCGCCGTTACAGATCTTCCGATCCGAGCAGCATCTCGGTGATGCCCTTGCCGGCCTGTACCATCGGCCAGACGTTTTCGGTCGGATCGGTCTGGAAGTCGAGAAACACGGTGCGGTCCTTCAGGCGCAGCGCTTCCTTCAGCGCCGGCTCCACATCCGAAGTCTTTTCGATCCGCATGCCGACGTGGCCGTACGCTTCGGCGAGCTTCACGAAATCGGGCAGCGCATCCATGTACGAATGCGAATAGCGCTTGCTGTATTCGATCTGCTGCCACTGGCGGACCATGCCGAGGTAGCGGTTGTTCAGCGAAATGATCTTCACGGGCGTGTCGTACTGCAGGCAGGTCGACAGTTCCTGGATGCACATCTGGATCGAGCCTTCGCCCGTGATGCACAGCACGTCGTCGTCCGGGTGGGCCATCTTCACGCCCATCGCCGCCGGCAGGCCGAAGCCCATCGTGCCGAGGCCGCCGGAGTTGATCCAGCGACGCGGCTTGTTGAAACGGTAGAACTGCGCGGCCCACATCTGGTGCTGGCCGACGTCCGAGCACACGAACGCATTGCCGTCCGTCAGCTCCCACGCCTTCTCGACCACGTACTGCGGCTTGATGATCTCGCTTTCGCGGTCGTACTTCAGGCAGTCCTTCGCACGCCAGCCTTCGATGTCCGTCCACCATTGCGCGAGCGCGTCGGTGTCGGGCCCATGCTCGGCCGTCTGCAGTTGCTCGATCAGTTCCTTCAGCACTTCCTTCACGTCGCCGACGATCGGAATGTCGACCTTCACGCGCTTCGAGATCGACGACGGGTCGATGTCGATGTGAATGATCTTGCGCGGGCGCGACGCGAAGTGCGCCGGGTCGCCGATCACGCGGTCGTCGAAGCGGGCGCCGATCGCGATCAGCACGTCGCAGTGCTGCATCGCCATGTTCGCTTCGTAGGTGCCGTGCATGCCGAGCATGCCGAGGAATTTCTTGTCCGACGCGCGATAGCCGCCGAGGCCCATCAGCGTGTTCGTGACCGGGTAGCCGAGCAGGTCCGCGAACTGGTTCAGCTCGCGCGACGCGTCGGCGAGGATGATGCCGCCACCCGTGTAGATGTAGGGGCGCTTGGCCGTCAGCAGCAGCGACACGGCCTTGCGGATCTGGCCCGAATGGCCTTTCGTGACGGGGTTGTACGAACGCAGCGACACGCTCTTCACCGGCTCGTACTGGCACGGCGTCTTCGAGATGTCCTTCGGGATGTCGATCAGCACCGGGCCCGGACGGCCGGTGCGGGCGATATAGAACGCCTTCTTGACGGTTTCCGCGAGGTCGCGCACGTCCTTCACGAGGAAGTTGTGCTTCACGCACGGGCGCGTGATGCCGACGGTGTCGCATTCCTGGAACGCATCCTGGCCGATCGCGGCGGTCGGCACCTGGCCGCTGATCACGACCATCGGGATCGAATCCATGTACGCCGTGGCGATGCCGGTCACCGCGTTGGTGACACCGGGGCCGGACGTCACGAGACAGACGCCGACATTGCCGGTGGAGCGCGCATACGCATCGGCTGCGTGCACGGCTGCCTGTTCATGGCGCACCAGCACGTGCTGAATCTTGTCCTGCTTGTACAGCTCGTCGTAGATGTAGAGAACCGAGCCGCCGGGGTAGCCCCAGATGAATTCGACGTTTTCGTCGGCCAGTGCCTTCATGAGCACGGTACCGCCGATGGAGTCGCTATCGGGAGGGGAAAGGGGTTCCGACGTGGAGAATTCCGCGCTGGGCATGTTCATTTTGACCTTTCGAATTTTCGGCAAAAAATTGATCGGGTGCTCTCTGCCGGGCTTGTGGCTCGGGTTCAAGCGGCGCGTCCAGTTTGAAGGGCGGGCTTCTTGGGCCAGCCTCAAATGAGACCATCACTTCATGTTGCGAATCGCCGACAATAGCGGGTCGAAGCGGGGCCGTCAAGCAAAATATCCCGCAGCGCATCATGCGCGCCGCCTGGCGCCCGGCCGGCGCGGTTCGCGCGCAACGTGCGGCGGCCGACCCGGTGCCAAGCCGCATGAAAATTTGATAGCATCCGCGGGTTTTACGAAATTTTTCGACCTTTTACACCACGCAGCGGGCCGCAGCGCATACCTTCACGGAATGGCATCAGACAAGGAACTCGCCGACTTTCTGGCGGGCGTCGAAAGGCGCGCGTTCAAGCAGGCTGCGTACGCCGTACGTGACGACGATGCATCGCTCGACATCGTGCAGGACGCGATGATCAAGCTCGCGGAAAAGTACGGGGACCGCCCGTCGGCCGAGCTGCCGCTGCTTTTTCAGCGGATCCTGCAGAACGCGATCCACGACTGGTTCCGCCGGCAGAAGGTCCGCAACACGTGGGTGACGCTCTTCTCGTCGCTGAACAACACCGACGACGACGACTTCGACCCGCTCGAAACGCTCGAATCCGCGGACGACAACGCGGGCGTCGAGAGCAGCGAGCACCGCCTCGAAAGAGAGCAGGTTCTGGCCCTGATCGACGAAGAAATCCAGAAGCTTCCGACGCGTCAACGGGAAGCGTTCCTGATGCGTTATTGGGAAGATATGGATGTCGCCGAGACTGCCGCCGCAATGGGGTGCTCCGAGGGCAGCGTCAAGACGCACTGCTCGCGAGCCACTCACACCCTGGCGCAAGCGCTCAAGGCCAAAGGAATCACGCTATGAGCTCCGCAAACCGAGAACACGAATTCGCGCTGAAGGTGCGCCGCGCGCTGGACGAGCGCGCGGCCGCGCTGCCTGCCGCGACCACCGATCGGCTGGCCGTCGCCCGCCGGGCCGCGCTCGCGCGCAAGAAGCCCGAAGCCGCGAACGCGCCGGTGTTCGTGCCGGCCTTCGCCGGCGCGGCCGGCGCCTACGGCTCGACGCCCGGGAACCGCCCGCCCGCCGGCCGCCCGTACGCGTCGTTTGCCCGCCGCCTGCTGCGTGCGTGGCCGCTCGCGTTGCTGCTCGCGGGGCTCGTCGGCATCGCGTACTGGGAAGACATGCAGCGCACCGCCGAACTCGCCGACATCGACGCGGCGATGCTCAGCGACGACCTGCCGCTCAATGCGTATCTCGATCACGGGTTCAACGCGTATCTTTCGCGCGCTCACTAACAGACAATAACGAGGGGATCGCACGGGTGAGTCAGAAGCGCGGCCTGGCCGTATTTTTCGGATGCGTGATCGCGATCGCCGTTTCCTACGTCGCCACGTATTCCCGATTCCACCCGGCCCCCGCGACGGCACCCGTCGCGACCACCAGCCCCGCCGCGCCCGCGTCAACCGCGACCGGGCTGACCGCCGAACTCCCGCCGCTTCCCCTTCCGCTGCCGGCCGCCGCCGGCCCGCTGTCGTGGGCACGCCTTACGCCGGCGCAGCACGCGGCCCTCGCGCCGTTCGCCGACCAGTGGGACGGCTTCAGCGACGCCCGCAAGCGCAAATGGCTGAAGATCGCATCGCGTTTCGCGAAGTTGTCGCCAGATGACCAGAAGCGGCTGCAGGACCGGATGACCGAATGGGCGAAGATGACGCCCGAACAGCGCCGCGTCGCGCGCGAGAACTACCAGAGCGCGAAGGAGTTGTCCGCGCAGGCGCGCGAGCGCGCGTGGAAAGCCTATCAGCAGCTCCCCGAGGAACAGAAGGAACGGCTTGCCGCCGCCGAGCGCCGCCGCAGGCCGAGCGTCGTCAGCGCGCCGCCGACGGTCGCCGACCGTGACGTCCGCCGCCTCGTCAACTCGCACGAACATCCGGCGAGCGGCGCGACCGCCACCCCGGCGCCCGCCTCGGCCGGCGTCGTCGTGCAGCCGGTGCCTGCATCGTCGACGTCCGGCACCGCATCGGCACCGGCCGCGGTCGTGCCGGTGTCGCCCGCCGACGCGCCTTCGCTGTTCAAGGGCTCCTGAGCGGCCGTGGCGAACGCCCGCGCTCCCGAGACCCCGGCCGCCGCGCCGTCCGTGCGGCGGCGCCTCGCCGCGCTGCTCTACGAAGGCGTGCTGCTGTTCGGCGTCGTCTTCTTCGCCGGGCTCGCGTTCAGTCTCGCGACGCAGCAACGCAACGGCCTCGTTCATCACAACCTGCTTGCCGCATGGATCGCGCTCGTCGTCGGCGCGTATTTCGTGTGGTTCTGGACGCACGGCGGCCAGACGCTGCCGATGAAAACCTGGCGGCTGCGGCTCGAATCGTCAAGCGGCCGGCCGCTGAGCGCCGGCCACGCGCTCGTCCGCTACGCGTTGGGCTGGCTGTGGTTCCTGCCGCCACTCGCGCTGCACCCGCTCCTCGGCCTGTCGGTGCCCGTCACGCTCGCGCTCGCCGCCGCATGGATCGTCGTGTGGGCCGGCGCCGCCCGGTTGCACGCCGGCCGCCAGTTCCCGCACGACCGGATCGCGCGCACGCGCGTCGTCGCGATACCGCGCTGACGCGCCGCATTCGTCCGACGAAAACCGCTCGCCCGGCCCGTTCCCGATCGAGCCGAACAGCCTTGCCGGACACGCGCCGACCGTTCAGTGCGGCAGCTTACGCAACGCCCGCTCATTTACTGCTAAACACCCTTCGACGGCCGTAATAAGAACGTCTCGTGACTGTCACGGCACAGTCACGCCCGCATGGCGGAATGCCGGTAATGTCAACCGGCGCGAGTCATGCATGGGCCAGAAAACGTCCGCGACTTCATTGTTTCGTCATCCCATCGGCGCCCGCGCCGCCACAGCGTTCCTGTCCGGCTCGGGGGCAACCGACGGCGTGGTGTCGCACAAGCCGCCGGTCGCGCACACCACGCAGCACGACGACCCGGAGCCGTCCGCCCATCGCTACCGCACCATCTGGCTGTCCGACATCCACCTCGGCTCGAGCGGCTGTCAGGCGCCCTACCTGCTGGATTTCCTGCGTCACAACGACTCGGAATACCTGTACCTCGTCGGCGACATCATCGACGGCTGGCAGCTGAAAAAAGGCTGGTACTGGCCGCAGGCGCACAACGACGTCGTGCAGAAGATCCTGCGCAAGGCGCGCAAGGGCACGCAGGTCGTCTACATCCCCGGCAACCACGACGAAGGCGCGCGGCAGTTCTGCGATCTCGCGTTCGGCGACATCCAGGTGCGCGGCGAGGCGTTCCACACGACACTCGCGGGCAAACGTTTGTGGATCGTGCACGGCGACCTGTTCGACGGCGTGATCCAGCACGCGAAATGGCTCGCGTACCTCGGCGACACGCTCTACACGCTGATCCTCGTGCTGAACCGCTGGTTCAACCGGATCCGCAGCCGGCTCGGCTTCCAGTACTGGTCGCTGTCGCAATACCTGAAGCACCAGGTCAAGAACGCGGTCAACTTCATCTCGCAGTTCGAGACCGTGATGACCGACGAGGCGCGCCGCCGCGGCTGCGACGGCGTCGTGTGCGGCCACATCCACAAGGCCGAGATCCGCGACATCGACGGCGTGCTGTACTGCAACGACGGCGACTGGGTCGAAAGCCTGTCCGCGCTCGTCGAAACGATGGAAGGCGAATTGAAGATCGTCTACTGGACGGTGATGCGCACCGCGCCATCCGAGACCACGTCGCGCAAGGCCAAGGCCGCTGCCTGACACAACCCTACTTACAGGACATGCCGCGATGAAGATCATGATCGTCACCGACGCGTGGGAACCGCAGGTCAACGGCGTCGTACGCACGCTGAAGAGCACGTCGCGCGAACTCACGGCGCTCGGCCACCGCGTCGAACTGCTGACGCCGCTGGAATTCCGCACGGTGCCCTGCCCGACCTACCCCGAGATCCGCCTGTCGATCCTGCCGTATCGCAAGCTGCGCGCGCGGATCGATGCGTTCGCACCCGACGCGCTGCACATCGCGACCGAAGGCCCGCTGGGCCTGGCCGCGCGGCGCTATGCGCGCGCCCGCAAGCTACCGTACACGACCGCGTACCACACGCGCTTTCCGGAATACGTGCAGGCGCGCTTCGGCATCCCGCTGGCGGCGACCTACAAGTTCCTGCACTGGTTCCACGGCCCGTCGCTCGCGGTGATGGCGCCGACGCCGGTCGTCAAGCAGGACCTCGAGAAATTCGGCTTCACGAACGTCGTGCTGTGGACCCGCGGCGTCGACCTCGACACCTTCCGGCCGATGGACTCGAAGGTGCTCAACACCGCGCGGCCGATCTTCCTGTACGTGGGCCGCGTCGCGATCGAGAAGAACGTCGAGGCGTTCCTGCGCCTCGACCTGCCCGGCTCGAAGTGGGTCGCGGGCGAAGGCCCCGCGCTCGCGGAACTGAAATCGCGCTATCCGGAGGCGAACTATCTCGGCGTGCTGTCACAGACGGAACTCGCGAAGGTGTATGCTGCGGCCGACGTGTTCGTATTCCCGAGTCGCACCGACACGTTCGGCCTCGTGCTGCTCGAAGCCCTCGCCTGCGGCACGCCGGTGGCCGCGTATCCCGTAACCGGCCCGATCGACGTGCTCGGCGGTGGCGATGCCGGCGCGATGCACGAGGACCTGCAGGAAGCCTGCCTCGAGGCGCTGAAGATCGAACGCACGACTGCGCGCGCGTGGGCGGAACGCTTCTCGTGGCGCGCCGCATCCGAGCAGTTCGCGTCGCATCTGAAGCCGCTGCCGAAGACCGCGTACTCGCCAGCCGAAGGTGCAGCCGTTTGAAACGAGACCTGAACGACAAGATCCCGCCCCCCGCCGCGACGCCGTCACGGCACCGCCCGTTCGACGAGGAAGAGCCGCATGCCGACGCGGACGCGCACCCGCACGAGCCGCTCGGCCCCGACGACCGGCTCGCGCCGCTGCCGCCGAATCCGTACAAGCGCCACCGCGGCATCACGCGTGCGTGGTTCGCGCTCAAGCATTCTCTGAACGGCTTTCGCGTCGCGATCCGCGAGGAAAGCGCGTTTCGCCAGGAGCTCACGCTCGCCGCGCTGATGCTGCCGGTCGGCGCATTCTCGCCGGTGCCCGCCGCGTCGCGCGCGCTGCTGATCGGCTCGGTGCTGCTGGTGCTGATCGTCGAGCTGCTGAACTCGAGCGTCGAAGCCGCGATCGACCGCATCTCGCTCGAGCGCCACGAACTCTCGAAGCGCGCGAAGGACCTCGGCAGCGCGGCCGTGACCGTCGCGCTGTTCGCGTGCGTGACGACGTGGGGCTTCGTGCTCGGCCCGGTCGTCGCACGCTGGCTCGGCGTCTAGGCCACCGCCGGGCGCCTTTCGCCACGCCTGCATGCGGCGCCGCACCATGCGCCGCGCGGGGGCCGCGATCACGAAATGCCCCGGCGTGGCGAAACCCCGGTTTATAATCGTCCGCCAGACATAGAACAGCAACCCGCGCCGGACGAATCACGCAGCATCGATTGCAGCGCCCGCCAGTCCGGCACATACAGGGCCGGACGACATGGAAGCGAAACCTCCCCGCCGCACCCGCGAACGGATTCTCGAGTTGTCGTTGAAACTCTTCAACGAGATCGGCGAGCCGAACGTCACCACCACGACGATCGCCGAGGAAATGGAAATCAGTCCAGGCAACCTGTACTACCATTTCCGCAACAAGGACGACATCATCAACAGCATCTTCGCGCAGTTCGAGCAACAGATCGAACGGCGGCTGCGCTTCCCCGAAGATCACCGTCCGACGATCGACGAAACCTGGTCGTACCTGCAGTACATGGCCGATTTCATGTGGACCTACCGGTTCCTGTATCGCGACCTCAACGACCTGCTCGCACGCAACCGCACGCTCGAGACGCACTTCAAGCAGATCATCAGCCACAAGGTGCGCTTCGCGCACGACATGTGCGAGCTGCTCGTCTCCGACGCCGAGATGGTCGCGACGCCCGCCGAGATCGAGGTCATCGCGACCAACATGGCGGTGATCTCGACGTACTGGCTGTCGTACCAGTACGTGATGCATCCGCGCAAGTACAACGACCAGGACGCGATCCGCGAAGAGCTGCACCAGGTGAGCATGCACGTGATCTCGATCATGGCCCCGTACCTGCGCGGCCGTTCGCGCCAGCTGTTCGACGATCTCGTGTCCGGCAAGCTGCCCAAGCGCCAGTTCACCGACTACCTGCCGCCGCGCGACGGTTCGCCGCGCCCGGCGGGCGGCCCCGTCGCCACCGGACAGGCCTCCGCCAAGGACGCAAAGCAATGAAGGCGGTCTGCGTTTACTGCGGCTCGTCGTCCGGCGTGCGGCCCGTCTATGCCGACGCCGCGCGCGCGTTCGGCCGCGCGCTCGTCGATGCGGGCCTCACGCTCGTGTACGGCGGTGGCCGCGTCGGCCTGATGGGCGTGATCGCCGACGAGGTGATGGCGGCCGGCGGCCGTGCGGTCGGCGTGATCCCCGAGTTGCTCGTCGACAAGGAAGTCGGCCATACGGGGCTGTCGGAACTGCACGTCGTGCCCGACATGCACCATCGCAAGAAAATGATGGCCGACCTCTCCGACGCGTTCGTCGCGATGCCCGGCGGCGCCGGCACGCTCGAGGAGCTCTTCGAGGTCTATACGTGGGCGCAGCTCGGCTATCACCGCAAGCCCGTCGCGCTCTACAACATCGATTCGTTCTACGATCCGCTGATCGCGCTGCTGCGCCATACGGTCGACGAAGGCTTCATGCGGCCGGCCTATTTCGACGCGCTGTGCGTCGAATCGGAACCCGTCGCGCTGATCGAACGGCTGCGCCGCTATCAGCCGCCCGCACGCGACAAGTGGGCACCCGACGCAGCGAAGTAAACGTCACCGGAAACCGCACGCGATGACCGCACCGTCCGACCGCAAGGCTGTCCTCATCACCGGCGCGAGCCGCGGCATCGGCCGCGCGACCGCCGTGCTCGCGGCCGAACGCGGCTGGGACGTCGGCATCAACTACGCGCGCGACGCGGCCGCGGCCGAGCTGACCGCGCAGGCCGTGCGCGACGCGGGCGGCCGCGCGTGCATCGTCGCGGGCGACGTCGCGAACGAGGCGGACGTCGTCGCTATGTTCGACACCGTTGCGGCCGAGTTCGGACGCCTTGACGCGCTCGTCAACAATGCCGGCATCGTCGCGCCGTCGATGCCGCTCGCCGACATGCCGGTCGACCGGCTGCGGCGGATGTTCGATACCAACGTGCTCGGCGCCTACCTGTGCGCGCGCGAAGCGGCGCGGCGGCTGTCCACCGATCGCGGCGGGCGCGGCGGCGCGATCGTCAACGTGTCGTCGATCGCGTCTCGACTCGGCTCGCCGAACGAGTACGTCGACTACGCGGGCTCGAAAGGCGCGGTCGATTCGCTGACGATCGGCCTGGCCAGGGAACTCGGCCCGCACGGCGTGCGCGTCAACGCGGTGCGCCCGGGCCTGATCGAGACCGACATTCATGCAAGCGGCGGCCAGCCGGGCCGTGCGGCCCGTCTCGGCGCGCAAACGCCGCTCGGCCGCGCGGGCGAAGCGCAGGAGATCGCCGAGGCGATCGTCTGGCTGCTCGGCGATGCGGCGTCCTACACGACGGGCGCCCTGCTCGACATCGGCGGCGGCCGCTAAACTGACGCGCGGCGCAACAATACAGCGGTCGAAACCGCCCCTTGGTCACGGCGCCACAAATCTCCACAATTCCGTGACACTTCCAGTAAACATCCGTAACAATTCCGTGCTCTACTAGCGGCCATTCAGACAGGTGTCTCAAACACGCTGTCCGTTACCCCGGATGTAGCCCCTTATCGGTCCAGCCCATGTCGCCGGACCGGCTCGACTCGACCCGAGATCTTTTCCATGCCTGGAACCGCAGCGCCCAGCCGGCGACGCACGTCCGTGCCCGCCCCGGCCGCGCACACCCGCTCGACCGCCGATACCGACGTCATCGCGACGCTGGACGTCGCCGGCACGCCCGTCGCGGCCTCGACCGCCGCCATCAGCCCCCCGCGCGACCGCTCGCTGCTGCTCGGCTGGCGCGCATGGCTGTTCGTCGTCGCGCTGGTGTGCGCGTACACGCTGCCGGGCGTGCTCGGGCACGATCCGTGGAAACAGGACGAAACCTATACGTTCGGCATCGTCCAGCACATGCTCGAGACCGGCGATTTCATCGTCCCGACCAATGCCGGTCTGCCGTTCATGGAAAAGCCGCCGCTTTACGCGTGGGTCGCGACCAGCCTCGCGTGGCTGCTGCAGCGCGTGATGCCGCTGCACGACGCAGCGCGCCTCGCGAGCGCCCTGTTCGCCGCGCTCGCGTTCGGCTTCATCGCGCGGGCGGCCCGCGTGGCCAGCCGCGCGGACGGCTGGTTCGACCTGCGCGTGATCGGTCCGGTCGTGCTGAGCGCGGGCACGCTCGTCGTCATCAAGCACGTGCACGACATGATGACGGACGTCGCGCTGTTTGCCGGCACCGCAATGGCGTTCTGCGGGCTGCTCGAACTCGTGATGCAGCACGTCGCGCGCGCGCAGCCGATGCGTCACGGGCTGCCGGCGCACCCGGCGGGCCGCTGGGCCGCGCCGATCTTCGGCGCGGGTGTCGGCATCGCGCTGATGGCGAAGGGGCTGTTCGTGCCGCTCGTGTTCGCGGCCACGCTCGTCTGCACGCTGGTGCTGTACCCGGCCTGCCGCACCCGCGCGTTCGCGCGCGCGCTCGGCGTCGCCGCGCTCGTGTTCGCGCCGTTCGCGCTGATCTGGCCGACCGCGCTATTCCTGCGCTCGGAAACGCTGTTCATGACGTGGTTCTGGGACAACAACGTCGGCCGCTTCTTCGGCTTCTCCGTTCCCGAACTGGGCGCGGAAAACGACAAGCCGTTCTTCATCCTGCGCGCGTTCCTGCTCGTCGGCTTCCCGGTCGCGCCGCTCGCGATCGCCGCGCTCGCCCGCGGCGCATGGCGCGACTGGCGTACGCCGCGCATCGCGCTGCCCGTGCTGTTCGCCGGCATCGGGCTCGTGGTGCTGCAGGTGTCCGCGACGTCGCGCCAACTCTACATCCTGCCGTTCTTCGCACCGCTCGCGCTGGTCGCCGCGCAGGCGATCGACCGACTGCCGCGCCGGCTGCATCTTGCGTGGGATTACCTGAGCCGCATCCTGTTCGGCACGGTCGTCGTGCTCGCGTGGGCGATCTGGGCGGTGATGGCCGATCCGGCCGCGTCGCGCGCCGATCTCGCGCTGCTCGGCCGCTGGCTGCCGCTCGACTGGACGATGCCGATCCGGCCCGCGCTCGTGACCGGCGCGCTCGTGCTGACGGTCGGCTGGCTGACGCTGCTGCCGAAGCTGCGCACGACGGGGCCGTGGCGCGGCGCGCTGTCGTGGGGCGCCGGCGCGCTCGTCGCGTGGGGGCTCATCTATACGCTGCTGCTGCCGTGGCTGGACGTCGCGAAGAGCTACCGGTCGGTGTTCGACGACCTGAACGCGCATCTCGCGCTCGAATGGAACGACGGCGACTGCATGGCGAGCCTGCACGGGCTCGGCGAATCGGAAGCGCCGATGCTGTATTACTTCTCCGGCATCCAGCACACGCCGATCGACGACGCGAAGACGACGCGCTGCACGTGGATGATCGTGCAGGGCGTGCGGGCCGTCGATCCGGCGCCCGGCGACGAATGGAAGCTGTTCTGGACCGGCGCCCGCCCGGGCGACAACGACGAGTTGCTGCGCGTCTACGTGCGCACGCCCGAACAGCACCAGCAGTGACACGGGGCGGCGCGATGCGCCGCCCTGCCCGCCTTCACTTGCTTCTTCGGCACGGGCCGCCTTCATCCGTCCGACCGACCGGTGCGCAGCCTTTGCTGCAATACCGGCGCCGGCACGAACCCGCAAGCGTCCCAGGGTTCGCCGCCCCGTTCCGTCGTCTCGCCAATGGACGGAACGTCAGAACGACGAACCGGGCTCCCGCAGAAACGCCGCTTCCTCGTCGGTCGACGTGCGACCGAGAATCGCGTTCCGGTGCGGAAAGCGGCCGAAGCGCTCGACGACCGCCGCATGCAGCAACGCGTAGCGGTGATAGCTCTCGCACCCGGCCTCGTCGCGGATGCCCGCGCACAGGCGCACGGCCTCGCGCTGGCTCTCGACCGACTCGTCGTGCTCGAACGGCAGATACGCGAACGCACGATGATGTCCGCTCGGCAAGCGAGCGTCCCAGCCGGCCGCGACGACGCGGCGGGCCAGCGCGAGCGCCTTCGGATCGGCGGCAAACGCGCGCGGCGTGCCGCGATGGATGTTGCGCGAGAACTGGTCGAGCACGACGATCAACGCCAACGCACCCGACGGCGAATCGGCCCAGTGATCGCATGCGCCGTCGCATGCAGCATCGAGCAGCGCACCGTAACGCGTGCGCAGCACGTCGTCGAACGCCGCACCGCCGTTGAACCAGACCTTGCGGTTCTGCCCGAACTCGGCCGAGCCCGGCTCGCCGAACCAGAAATCGAGAATCTCCCGCGCCCGCGGATCGAGCGCCGCCTCGCCCTCTTTCCCGGTATCGATCGTCATGCAAGCTCCAGTACGAGGCGCCGTGTGCGCGCACTCTTCTTTTCCAGTTTCGCGACCCGCCGATTTCGGACGTGTTGCGCACGTGCGTGCCGCCGCACGGCTGCAGGTCGACGTTCTCGATGCGCAGCAGCCGCACGCGGCCGAGGCCCATCGGCGGCTTCACGCTCATCGTGCGTACGAGTTCGGGCCGCTCGGCCATCTCGTCGTCGGTAATCCATTCGGTCGTGACCGGATGCGCGCCGGCGACGAAACCCGCGAGGCGACGCTCGACGTCGTCGCGGTCGATCGCGTCGGACGTCGCGAAATCGAGCCGCACGTAGTCGGCCGTCACGCTGCAGCCGTCGACCGCGTACGGCAGCACCGCGCACATCAGGTGCGCGGCCGTATGCAGGCGCATGTGCCGGTAGCGGCGCGGCCAGTCGATCGCCGCGACCACGCGCATGCCGGGAGCAAGCGTCGCGACGCGCGCTTCCTGGCCCGGCGCGGGCAGATGCACGGCGTCGTCGGGCGTCGCGCCGTCGAACTTCGCCTTGCGCGTATCGGCAACCGCGATCGTGCTGCCGCCGGGCAGCGTCAGCGTGCCGGTGTCGCCCGCCTGGCCGCCGCCGAGCGGGTAGAACACGGTGCGATCGAGCCGGATGCCGTCGTCGCCGACGGCCTCGACGATCGCGTCGCATTGCATGAGATACGCGTCTTCGCGAAACAGCGCCTGTGTCGTCATCGGGATGAGCCTCGTATCGATGGGGGAAACGGCCAGTGTCGCGCCGGGCCGCACGTACGCCCAGACGCAGATCGTCCCGCGCGCGGGCAGCGGCGTACCGGTCGATCAACCGGGCCGGTTGCGCATCCAGTCGGCCGTGTCGTAGAACGAATGCATGAGCCGCTCGCGCAGCGGCTCCGGCAGCCCGACATCCTCCATCGCCCACGCCATGCAGCGCAGCCACTGGTCGCGCTCGACCGACGCGATCGGGAACGGCAGGTGCCGCGCACGCAGGCGCGGATGGCCGAACCGGCTGATGTAGTGGTCAGGGCCGCCGAGCCAGCCGCACAGGAACCAGAACAGCTTGTCGCGCGAACCGTCGAGCGACGGCGGATGCAGCGCGCGAATCTGCGCGAACTCGGGCTCGAGGTCCATCAGGTCGTAGAAGCGGTCCACCATGTCGCGCACGCGGGCTTCGCCGCCCACGAGCTCGAACGCCGTCGGCTGCGACGGCGCATCGTCATTCACATCGGTCATACGGATAGTCGGGAAACGGGATCTTCGGGGCCGCAGGCGACGCTCACGCGTCGCGCAGCGACTGCAGCGCGGGGCGCCGCAACACATTATGCAGGCTCAGCCAGCCGGCCGCACCGGCGCAGAAGACGCCGGCCGCGACGCCGGCCGGCACGAGCCACGGATCGACGGCGAGCTGGAAGTCGAACACGCGCGACGCGAGCACCCAGCCGACCGCGATCGCGCCCACCGACGCCAGCACGCCGGCCAGCGCGCCGACCACGACGAATTCCGCGCGCTGCACCGCGTTGACCTGCGCGCGCGACGCGCCGAGCGCGCGCAGCAGCGCGGCCTCGCGCACGCGCTCGTCGCGCGAGCCGGCAAGCGCCGTGTACAACACGAGCACGCCGGCCGCGAGCGTGAACGCGAACAGGAACTGCACGGCTCCGACTACCTGCAGCATCATCCGCTGCAACTGCGCGAGGATCGGCGCGACGTCGATCGCGGTCAGGTTCGGGTAGCGCGCGATCAGCGGATCGAGCAGCGCGGCGTTCGATGCGGGCAGATGGAAGCTCGTCAGGTAGACGGCCGGGAAATCCTTCAGCACCGGCGGCGGCATCAGCACGAAGAAGTTGACGCGAAACGAGCCCCAGTCGAGCTTGCGCACGCTCGTGATCGGCGCATCGACCGTCAGCCCCGTCACGTCGAAGCGCAGCGTGTCGCCGGGTTTCACGTTCAGCGTCTTCGCGAGGCCGGCTTCGATCGAGATCTGCGGCGTGGCCGCGGCGCCGAACCAGTCGCCTTCGACGATCCGGTTGTCGGACGGCAGCTCGGTCGTATACGACAGGTTGAATTCGCGATCGACGAGCCGGCGCGCCTCTTCCGACGGGTACGCGTCCGGATTCACCGGCTTGCCGTTGATCGCGACGAGGCGGCCACGCACCATCGGCGCGGGCACCGCGTCGTGCACGCCGTGCGCGGCCAGATAGGCAGCGACCTCGGCACGCTGGTCGGGCTGGATGTCGATCAGGAACTGGTTCGGCGCATCGGGCGGCGTCGACTGCCGCCAGCCCGCCACGAGGTCGTTGCGCGTGATCGCGATCAGCAGCAGGCACATCAGGCCGAGCGCGAGCGCGGTGATCTGCAGCGCGCTGGCCGTGCCGCGCCGGTGCAGCGACGCCAGCGCGTAACGCCAGCCGACGCCCGCGGCCACACGCGCATTGCGCACCGCGCGCGCGGCCGCGAACAGCACGAGCCGGGCGATCAGCGCGAACCCGACGAGCGCGCCGGCAAAGCCGCCCGCGACGATCAGGCCCAGCTTCAGGTTGCCGGCGGCCACGATCAGCAGCCCCGCGAACAGCACGACGCCGACCGCATACGCGGCCCACGCGGTGCGCGACGCGTCGCCCCATTCGCGCCGCAGCACGCGCACCGGCGGCACGCGCGTGAGCGGCACGAGCGGCGGCAGCGCGAAACCGAGCAGCAGCACGAGCGCGGCGCCCATGCCGATCAGCGCCGGCCACAACGTGGGCGGCGGCAGCGCGACGTCGATCAGGCTGCCGAGCGCGGCCAGCAGTGCCCAGTGGCCGCCGTAGCCGAGCACCGCGCCCGCGGCGCCCGATACGATGCCGACACCGGCGAATTCGAGCGCGAACAGCGCGCCGAGCGTGCGGCGGCTCACGCCGAGGCAGCGCATCGTCGCGCAGCCGTCGAGATGACGCCGCATGTAGCGCTGCGCGGCCATCGCGATCGCGACGGCCGCGAGCAGCGCGGTCAGCAATGCCACGAGCGTCAGGAAATGGCGCGCGCGATCCAGCGTCTGCCGCACCTGCGGCTGCCCTTCCTGCAACGACTCGAGCCCGACGCCGCGCAGCTTCCCGCCGTCGACGCGGGCATGCGCATAGGTTTCGAAGCGCGCGACGGCCGCTGCGTCGCCGGCGACCAGCAGCCGATACGTGACGCGGCTGCCATAGCCAGTGAGCCCCGTCGCGGCGAGCTCGTCCGCGCGCATCATCAGCCGCGGCGAAAAATTCACGAACGAAAAGCCGCGATCGAGTTCGCGGGCAATCGCCGCGGCGACCGTGAACGTGCGCAGCCCGACGCGCACCGTATCGCCCGCCTTCAGGTGCAGCGCGTCGAGCAGCGCCGGGTCGGCCCACACGGTGCCCGGCGCGGGGATCGCGGACGCCTTCTGCGCCGTGGTCGCACCGGCCGGCAGGATCTCGACCGCGCCGCGCAGCGGATAGCCGGGCGACACGGCCTTCACGGCCGCGAGGCGCGACGGCGCCGCATCGGCGGCCTGCCCGCCCGCGGCGGACGCGATCATGCTCGGGAAGATGGCGGTCGTCGCGGTACGCAGGCCGAGCGCGCGAGCCTGGCGGTCGAACGACGGATCGACGGGGCGATCGGCGCGCACGACGAAATCGGCGCCGAGCATCTGGCGCGCGTCGCGCTCGAGCCCCTGGCGCAGCCGATCGGCGAGAAAGCCGACGCTCGTCAGCGCCGCGACCGCGAGCACCAGCGCGAGGACCAGCAGCGTCAATTCGCCCGCGCGC
Source organism: Burkholderia sp. AU28863 (assembly GCF_002223195.1). NCBI lineage: Bacteria > Pseudomonadati > Pseudomonadota > Betaproteobacteria > Burkholderiales > Burkholderiaceae > Burkholderia > Burkholderia sp. AU28863. The sequence continues at coordinate 62,520 of NZ_NKFE01000004.1, forward strand.
CAGTCGCGCGCGGTCATCCGGGCAGCCTGATGGATCAGGTCGCGCAGGCCGAAGCGGCCGGCATGCGCCTGTCCGTCATGGCCGGGGTGCCCGGCCGGCGGCTGCGCCGCGTGTTGCGGCCCCTTCAATCGCGCTTCCCTCCGATCGAGTTGAGCCGCGACACCATGTGGTTCGCCATTCCGCGAAAGCCGCCCGATACGCCGCGCCACAGGCGCGGCAGCGCCCACGCCGACGCGGCGATGAACGCGGCGAGCAACACGAGGAACGCGAGCGGAACGAAGAACGCGAGGACGAGCCCGCCGACCACGAGACCATCCTCGGTCGACGACGCGAACCAGTTCGAAATCGGTTCGGGAGACAGGTTGATCAGCGCGCGCGTGCCGGCCTTCGCGACGTGCGCGGCGCCGGCGAGCGAGCCGCCGGCGAGCCCCGCGACCGCCAGCATGGCCGGATCGGCATGGCCGAGCGCGCCGGCCGCGAGCACGGCGCCCGCCGGAATGCGGATGAAGGTATGCACGGCATCCCACAGCGAGTCGAACGCGGGGATCTTGTCGGCAAGGAATTCGGTGACGGCGAGCACGGCCGCGGCGCCGATGACCCACGGCGACATCAGCACCGCCAGCGTGTCGGGCAGATGGAGCCAGCCGAACCGCGCCAGCATGCCGGCGATCAGCACCGTCAGGTACAGGCGCAGGCCGCTCGCCCACGCGAGCCCCGCGCCGAGCGAAATGGCTTCGATCATGGCCCTCTCCTTGCACTTTCCGTGCGTTTTGCCGATTGATCGGATCGGGTCGGACAGACCGGCCGCGCGGCGCATGGCGACCGGCACCGCGTGCCGCGAGCGGCACGACGGGATTCAGGCCCGAATACGTTCCATTATAGACAGGCTGGCCGGGCGACCGGCGCAATTCCGCGGCGCGGGGCGGCGCCCGGGCACATGCGCGCCCCGCATACCGTCGTCAGGCGGCCGACGACAATTTCAGGCCGACCAGCCCCGCGACGATCAGCGCCGCGCTCGCGACGCGCGCGACGCTCAGCGCCTCGCCCATCATCACGATGCCGAACACGAACGCGCCGACCGCGCCGATGCCCGTCCACACCGCGTACGCGGTGCCGAGCGGCAACTGGCGCATCGCGACCGCGAGCAGCCCGAAGCTGGCCAGCGCCGTCACGATCGTGAACACCGACGGACCGAGCTTCGTGAAGCCGTCCGACGATTTCAAGCCGGCCGCCCAGGCCACTTCCAGCAAACCGGCGATCAACAACCATACCCACGCCATCTCGACGTACTCCGTATCGGATGGGGCCGTCCCCGTTGAAGCGAATGGCCCGGGGTCGTCCCCGGGCGGCGCCGAGTATAACAAGCAGCTTACAGACTTGCCGGCGGCCGGGCATGCCGTCGGTCGATGCGCGGCGCGACCGGCCGGACGCGGTCAGTTCGCCACGCGCTTCGGCGCGCCGCCGCCGACGCAGCGGTCGTCGCGGTACAGCGCCCATTCCTCGCACACGCGGCCATCCTTGAACACGCACATGCCGACCTGCCCGCTCGACAGGTTACGAATCACGTGGCGGCCGCCGAGCTTCTCGCAGTTGACCGACGCGGGATTGGCCAGCGCCGCCGGCGCGGGCGGATGCTGCCCGGGCGGCAGCGGCTGGGCGAACGCGCCGGGCGCAACCAGCGCCAGCGCACAGATGACGACCAGACGGACGGACATTGCACGCTCCTCGATTTCGTTCGCGCAACGGTCAGGATAGCGGGGATTGCGCAGCCGGTGTGCAAGGCCGGCGCCGGTCGCGCGGCTGTCGCGCCGGCGCAACCCTGCCGGGGCGCGACGTCGCGGCCGCATGCGCGGCCGCGCACTGCCCGTCACACGGCGCCGACGAGCCGGTAGCCGACGCCCGTCTCGGTGACGATGTGCTCGGGCTGCGCGGGATCGGCCTCGAGCTTCTGGCGCAGATGCGCCATGTAGATGCGCAGGTAGTGATGGCTCTCGACGTGCGACGGCCCCCACACGTCGCGCAGCAGTTGCCGGTGCGTGAGCACGCGCCCCGCGTGACGCACGAGCGTCGCGAGCAGCCGGTATTCGAGCGGCGTCAGGTGCACGATCTCGCCGTCGCGCCAGACCTGGCGCAGCGCGAGATCGACGCTCACGCCGCCGAAGCTCACCTTCGGCGACTCGTTCGCGCCGCCCTGGTTGCGCCGGCGCAGTTGCGCGCGAATCCGCGCACGCAGTTCGGACACGCCGAACGGCTTGGTCAGGTAGTCGTCGGCGCCCGCGTCGAGCGCCGCGACTTTCTCGTCTTCCTGCGTGCGGGCGGACAGCACGATCACCGGCACTTCGGACCAGCCGCGCAGCTCGCGGATCACGTCGAGGCCGTCGGTGTCGGGCAGGCCGAGATCGACGATCACGAGGTCGGGCTTGCGCGTCGCCGCGTCGATCAGCCCCTGCTTGCCCGTCTCGGCTTCGAACACCGCGATGTCCTCCTCTTCGAGCGCGGCGCGCACGAAGCGGCGGATCTGCTTTTCGTCTTCGATCAGGACGACGGTCAGGGTGGGTTCACTCATGGTCGGGCAATGACTCGGATGGGGGCGATGCGTCCGGCAGGTCGGATTCGTCGTCGGGCACGGCCGGCGCGGCTGGCGGCGTGTCGACCGGCAGCGTGAACCAGAAGCGCGCGCCCGTCACGCGGCCGTCGGGCGCGGTGCGGTTGAGCGCGCCGATTTTACCGCCGTGCGCCTCGACGATCGCGCGGCAGATCGCGAGGCCGAGCCCGATGCCCGGCGTCGCCGATTCCTTCTCGCCGCGCGTGAACTTGTCGAAGATGCGCACTTCCATCCCGGCCGGCAGGCCCGGGCCGTGATCGTCGACGTGCACGCGCACGAATGGCTGGCCGTCGTCGGTCACGCGCTCCGCGCCGATGTCGAGCGACGTATCGGGCGGCGTGTACTTCGCCGCGTTCTCGAACAGGTTGGTGAACAGCCGCTCCATCAGCACCGCGTCCATCTGCAGCAGCGGCAGGTCCACCGGCAGCGCGACGCGCACGGGATGGCGCGCGAGCACGCGCCGGCAGGCTGCGAGCGCGGCGCCGACGGTTTCCTCGAGCAGCGACCACTGGCGCTTGAGCTGCAGGCTGCCGGCCTGCAGCCGTGCCATGTCGAGCAGGTTCGTGACGATGCCCGTCATGCGCAGCGCCTCGTCGTGAATCGCGTCGACGAGTTCGCCCTCGCGCTGCGCGAGCCGGCCGGCCGCCGCGGCATCGCCGGCCTGCGCGGCCGCGCGCCCGTTCGCGAGCATCGACGAAAAACCGACGATCGTCGTGAGCGGCGTGCGCAGGTCGTGCGAGATCGCCGACAGCAGCGAGTTGCGCAGCCGCTCGGATTCCATGTTGACGAGCGCGTCGCGCGCGATCTCGACGTAGTGCACGCGTTCGAGCGCGAGCGCGATCTGCGCGGCGAATGCGTCGAGCATCCGCTGCTGCTCGGGGACCTCGAGTTCGCGCGGCTCGCGCGACGCGACCGCGAGCACGCCGCGCGTGCGCATCGGCGCCTTCAGCGGCAGGTACAGCGCGGCCGTCGCCGGCAACGTATCCGTGCCGCGCCCGGCCGGCTTCTGCTGGTCGTACACCCACTGGCCGACGTCGCTGTCGAGCTCCGCACCCGTCAGCGTGACGGCCGCGTCGGGCTCCTCGATCTTCTGCCGCACCTGATCCGCGCTGTCGGGCAGCAGGAACGCGACGCGCGCGCGGAACACCTCGCCCACATGACGGCTGCCGATCTCGACGATCTGCTCGGTCGTCAGCGCCGCGCCGAGCTCGCGCGCCATCGCATAGATCGCGCCCGTGCGACGCTCGCGGCGCTGCGCGACGCTCGCCTGGCGCGTCAGCGTCGACGTCAGGTGGCTGATCACGAGCGACGTCAGCAGCATCCCGAAGAAGGTCAGCAGGTATTGCGTGTCGCTGACCGAGAACGACATGCGCGGCGGCACGAAGAAGAAATCGAACGCGGCCACCGACAGGAACGATTGCAGCACGCCCGGGCCGCGCCCCAGCCGCACCGCCGAAAACACCACGCCGAGCAGGTACAGCATTACGAGGTTCGTGAGGTCGAGCCGCCCGGACACGACACTCGCGACGCCGGTGATCGCCGCGCAGATCGCGGCCGCATACGCGTAGTGGCGCGGTGGCGAGCGATGCGTGCCGAACTGCGCGAACGCGTCGCGCCAGTCGCGCGCCCGCGCGTCGAGCGGCGCGGCGCGCGTCTCGTCGCTCGCGGACGCGCGGATCAGCATCAGGTCGACGTCGCCCGCGCGCTCCGCCAGCTGCTCGCCGAACGGCCGCGCGAAGCGGCGCGCGAGCCCGACCTTCGGCGAGCCGCCCGCGACGAGCTTCGACACGTTGCGCACCTTCGCATAGCCGATCAGCGCGGCGACCGCGTCGGCGCCGGCGAGCGTGGCCGTCTCCGCGCCGAGCTCGGCCGCGAGCTTCAGCGCGTCGAGCGTGCGCTGCCGCCGCGCGTCGGGCAGCCGCTGCAGGCGCGGCGTCTCGACGTATACGGCGATCCAGTCGGCCTTCAGGCTCGCGGCGAGGCGCGCCGCCGCGCGCACGAGCGTCGGCGCCTCGGCGCCCGGGCCGACGCACACGAGCAGCCGCTCGCGCGCCTGCCAGATGCGCTGGATCGAACGATCGGCGCGGTACTCGCGCATCTGCGCGTCGACGCGATCGGCCGTGCGCCGCAGCGCGAGTTCACGCAGCGCGATCAGGTTGCCCTTGCGGAAGAAGTTGCGCACCGCGCGCTCGGCCTGCTGCGCGAGATACACCTTGCCGTCGCGCATCCGCTCGAGCAGCTCCTCGGCCGGCAGGTCGACGAGCGTGACTTCGTCGGCCGCGTCGAACACGCGATCGGGCACGGTCTCCCACACGCGGATGCCGGTGATCGCGCCGACCACGTCGTTCAGGCTTTCGAGGTGCTGGACGTTGACGGTCGTATACACGTCGATGCCCGCGTCGAGCAGCTCGTAGACGTCCTGCCAGCGCTTCAGGTGCCGTGCGCCCTGCACGTTCGAATGCGCGAGCTCGTCGACGAGGATCAGTTGCGGCGCACGCGCGAGCGCGCCGTCGAGATCGAATTCGGCGAGCGGGCGGCCGCGATAGTCGATGCGGGCGGGCGGCAGCACGTCGAGGCCGTCGAGCAGCGCGGCGGTTTCGGCACGGCCGTGAGTCTCGACGATGCCGACGACGACGTCGACGCCTTCCTGCCGGCGCTGGCGCGCGGCCTGCAGCATCGCGTAGGTCTTGCCGACGCCGGCGGACGCGCCGAAGAAGATCTTGAGCTGGCCGCGCCGCTGCTTTTCTTCGTCTCGTTGCAGCTTGTCGAGGAGTTGGTCGGGATCGGGACGGTTCATGCGTCAGAAGGGCGGCGCGCCGGATGGCGCGCGAGATACAGCCATTGTGGTTCCAAATCGCCGCAAAAGGCAAAGACGGCGCGCGCGCCGTCGAAACGAAGTCGGGCCCGGCGCGCAGCCAGCCGCGCCGGGGAGCCTGCACGCACGCTCGCTCAGCGCGCGGCCTGCGCCGCGTCGAGCGCGAGATTCAGCTTCAGCACGTTCACGCGCGGCTCGCCGAGCACGCCGAACTGGCGGCCCGTCGTGTTCGCGGCGACGATCCGTGCAACCGCGTCCGGCGCCAGGTTGCGCGCCTTCGCGACGCGCACGACCTGGTACGCGGCCGCGGCCGGCGTGATCTCCGGATCGAGGCCGCTCGCCGACGCCGTCACGAGGTCGACCGGCACCGGCTTCGACAGGTCGGTGCCCGCGTCGCGCAGCGCGGCGATGCGCGCCTTCACCTGGTCGGCGAGCGACGGGTTCAGCGGGCCGAAGTTCGAGCCGCCGGAGCCGGCCGCGTTGTACGGCATCGGCGCGGTGGCCGACAGCCGGCCCCAGAAATACTTCGGCGCGTCGAACGACTGGCCGATCAGCGCGGAGCCGACGACCTTGCCGTCCTGCTCGATCAGGCTGCCGTTGGCCTGCGACGGGAACACGGCCTGACCGAACACGGTCATCACGGCCGGGTAAGCGAGCCCCGTCACGGCGGTCAGGATGACGAACAGCACGACGAGGGGGCGAATCAACGATTTCATGATGGTTCCTTCAAGGACGGCCGGCTCAGGCCCAGCCGAGCGCGGCGAGCGTCATGTCGATCAGCTTGATGAACGGGAACGGCAGCAGCACGCCGCCGAGGCCGTAGACCAGCAGGTTGCGGCGCAAGAGCGACGCGGCGCCGAGCGGCCGGTAGGTCACGCCCTTCAGCGCGAGCGGGATCAGCGCGACGATGATCAGCGCGTTGAAGATCACCGCGGACAGGATCGCGGACGCCGGCGACGTCAGATGCATGATGTCGAGCACGCGCAGTTGCGGATAGGTCGTCACGAATGCGGCGGGGATGATCGCGAAGTACTTCGCGATGTCGTTCGCGATCGAGAACGTCGTGAGCGACCCGCGCGTCATCAGCATCTGCTTGCCGATCTCGACGATCTCGATCAGCTTCGTCGGGTTCGAGTCGAGGTCGACCATGTTGCCGGCTTCCTTCGCCGCCTGCGTGCCGGTGTTCATCGCGACCGCCACGTCGGCCTGCGCGAGCGCCGGCGCGTCGTTGGTGCCGTCGCCCGTCATCGCGACGAGCCGCCCGGCCGCCTGGTGCTCGCGGATCGTCGCGAGCTTGGTTTCCGGCGTCGCTTCCGCGAGGAAATCGTCGACGCCCGCTTCCGCCGCGATCGCCGCGGCCGTCAGCCGGTTGTCGCCCGTCACCATCACGGTCTTGATGCCCATCTTGCGCAGTTCCGCGAAGCGCTCCTTGATGCCGCCCTTCACGATGTCCTTCAGCTCGATCACGCCGAGCACGCGCGCCGCCCCGGCCTGCAGGTCGGCCACGACGAGCGGCGTGCTGCCGCGGCGCGCGACGTCGTCCACCGCGCGGCGCACTTCTTCCGGGAAGCGGCTGCCGTGGGTTTCGACGTAGCGGCGAATCGCGTCGGCCGCGCCCTTGCGGATCTCGCGGCCGGGCAGATCGACGCCGCTCATCCGCGTCTGCGCGGAAAAGCCGAGGAACGTCGCATGCAGTTGCGCCATGTCGCGCTGACGGATGTTGAAGCGCTCCTTCGCGAGCACGACGATGCTGCGGCCTTCCGGCGTTTCGTCGGCGAGCGACGACAGTTGCGCGGCATCGGCCAGCGCTTCCTCGGTCACGCCCGGCGCCGGCACGAACATCGATGCCTGACGATTGCCGAGCGTGATCGTGCCGGTCTTGTCGAGCAGCAGCACGTCGACGTCGCCGGCCGCTTCGACCGCGCGGCCCGACGTCGCGATCACGTTCGCCTGCATCATGCGGCTCATCCCGGCCACGCCGATCGCGGACAGCAACCCGCCGATCGTCGTCGGGATCAGGCACACGAGCAGCGCGACGAGCGCGGTGATCGTCACCACGTGGCCGGCCTTCATCGCGTCGACCGAGAACATCGAGAACGGCAGCAGCGTCGCGGTCGCGAGCAGCATCACGATCGTCAGCGCGACGAGCAGGATCGTCAGCGCGACCTCGTTCGGCGTCTTCTTGCGCTTCGCGCCTTCGACCATCGCGATCATCCGGTCGAGGAACGCCTCGCCGGGGTTCGCGGTGACCCTGACGACGATCCAGTCGGACAGCACGCGCGTGCCGCCCGTCACCGACGAGAAGTCGCCGCCCGATTCGCGGATCACCGGCGCGGATTCGCCGGTGATCGCCGATTCGTCGACCGACGCGACGCCGTCGACGACTTCGCCGTCGGCCGGGATCACGTCGCCGGTCTCGACCAGCACGACGTCGCCTTTGCGCAGGTCGGATGCGGTCGTGATGCGGATCGGCGACTTCGGATGCGGCTCGTTGAGCTTCTTCGCCATCACGTCCTTCTTCGCGCTGCGCAGCGACGCGGCCTGCGCCTTCGAGCGCCCTTCGGCGAGCGCTTCGGCGAAGTTCGCGAACAGCACCGTGAACCACAGCCACAGCGCGATCGCGAGGATGAAGCCCGCGGGCGCCTCGGCCTGGCCGGAGAGCGCCGAGATCCACAGGATCGTGGTCAGGATGCTGCCGACGTACACGCAGAACATCACCGGGTTGCGGAACTGCGTGCGCGGCGTGAGTTTCTTGAACGAATCCACGATCGCCGGGCGCAGCAGCGCCGGATCGAACATGGACCGTGTTGCGGAATGTTGAGTCATTGCGATCTCTTCAAGCTCTTCAGTCTTTTCGGTGTGTCGCCATGCGGGCGCGCGTCACGCGCCCAGCCACATCATCAGGTGCTCGACGCCCGGGCCGAGTGCGAGCGCCGGCACGTAGGTCAGCGCGCCTACCAGCAGCACGGTGCCGAGCAGCAGCACGACGAACAGCGGGCCGTGGGTCGGCAGCGTGCCGCTCGTCACCGCGATGCGCTTCTTCGCGGCGAGCGAGCCGGCGATCGCCAGCACCGGCACGATCGTGCCGAAGCGGCCGAACCACATCGCGATCGCGGTCATCCAGTTGTAGAACGGCGTGCCGACCGTCAGGCCCGCGAACGCGCTGCCGTTGTTGTTCGCGGCCGAGCTGAACGCATAGAGGATTTCCGAGAAGCCGTGCGGGCCCGGGTTGGCGATGCCGGCCTTGCCCGCGTCCGCCAACACGGCGATCGACGTGCCGACCAGCACGAGCAGCGGCGTGAGCAGCACGACGATCGACACCATCTTCATCTCGTACGACTCGATCTTCTTGCCGACGTATTCCGGCGTGCGGCCGATCATCAGGCCGGCGACGAACACCGCGAGCAGCGCGAACACGAGCATCCCGTAGAGGCCGGAGCCGACGCCGCCGTAGACCACCTCGCCCAGCTGCATCAGCAGCATCGGCACGAGGCCGCCGACCGGCGTCAGCGAATCGTGCATCGCATCGACCGCGCCGCACGACGCGGCCGTCGTCGCGACCGTGAAGATGCCGGTCTGCGCGATCCCGAAGCGGGTTTCCTTGCCTTCCATGTTGCCGCCCGGCTGCAGCGCGCTCGCCGACTGGTCGACGTGCAGCGCGGCGAGCGTCGGGTTGCCGCCCTGCTCGGCGCTCACCTCGACGCCGGTCGCGACCGCGAACGCGACCGTCATCGCCGCGAGCACCGCGATGCCCTGCCGCCGGTCCCCGATCATGCGGCCGAACACGAGGCACAGCGCGGCCGGGATGATCAGGATCGAGAAGATCTGCAGAAAGTTCGCGAACGGCGTCGGGTTTTCGAACGGGTGTGCGGAGTTCGCGTTGAAGAACCCGCCGCCGTTGGTGCCGAGCATCTTGATCGCTTCCTGCGACGCGACCGGGCCCATCGCGAGCGTCTGCTTCGTGAGTGGCGTCGGCACCGTCACCGGGTTGCCCTTGTCGTCCTTCACCGGGTTGCCCTGCGCGTCGAGCTTCGGCGCCGCATAGGTGCTCGCCTGGAGCACCGGCACGTCCTGGTACGCCTTCATGTTCTGCAGCACGCCCTGGCTCATCAGCAGCGCGGCGACGAGCGCCGCCATCGGCACGAGCACGTACAGCGTCACGCGCGTGAGGTCGACCCAGAAGTTGCCGATCGTTTGCGCGGTGTGACGCGCGAAGCCGCGGATCAGCGCGATCACGACGACGATGCCGGTCGCCGCCGACAGGAAGTTCTGCACGGTCAGGCCCAGCATCTGCGACAGATAGCTGACGGTCTGCTCGGGCGCGTAGTCCTGCCAGTTCGTGTTCGCGACGAAGCTGACGGCCGTGTTGAACGCGCCATCGGGCGTCATCGCGCCGAACTGCTGCGGGTTGCCGGGCAGGAAGCCCTGCAGGCGCAGCAGCCCGTAGAGGAACAGCGCGCCGAGCGCGTTGAACGCGATCGTCGCGAGCGCGTACTGCTTCCAGTTCATCTCGGTGCCGGCATCGACGCCGGCGACGCGGTACAGCGCGCGTTCGAGCGGCCCGAACACGCGCAAGACGCGCGAACTGCCGTCCATTACCGCGCTCAGGTAGCGCGCGACCGGCACGGCCGCCGCGAGCAGCACGACGATGAACAGCAGCGTCTGCAACAGGTTGTTCGCGTTCATTCGATGTCCTCCGCGCGCAGCAGCGCAAAGACGAGATACGCGAACAGCAGGGCCGTCGAAGCGCCCGCCAGCCAAAGCATCCAGGTCATGCGCGCCCCCCGCGACCGTATTGCACGAGCTTGTCGCAACCGGCAAGCAAACCGAGGATCAGCGCGGTGAAGAGCACCAGTGCGCCGATGAAAACCCCATCCATTTTTTGTTCTCCGTCGTCGAAATCGGACGACTAGAACCTTATGGGAACGCGTGTAAAGGGCGGGTCAAAGCTATCGGGGCGGATGTAAAAAACGCGTAAACACGTGCGGCAGGGAACGACGGACCGAACGTGCGGCGGGACTTCGGGCGGGTCGGGAGAGCGATCGGGAGACAAGACGGGCGGCACGCCGGCGCCCGTCCGCGACGGGACGTGCCGGCGTGGCGCCGGCACGAACGGGATGCGTCAGGGAATCAGGATCGTCGAGCCGGTGGTCTTGCGCGCCTCGAGGTCGGCATGCGCGCGGCCGACTTCCGCGAGCGGGTAGCGCTGGTTGATGCTCGTCTTCACCTTGCCCGACAGGATCACGTCGAACAGCTCGGTGGCCGCGACGTCGAGATCGGCGCGCTTCGCGATGTACGAGAACAGCGTCGGGCGCGTGAAGAACAGCGAGCCGCGCGACGAGAATTCCTTCGAGTCGATCGGCGGCAGCGGGCCCGACGCGTTGCCGAAGCTGACGAAGTAGCCGAGCGGCGCGAGGCTGTCGAGCGAACCGACGTAGGTGTCCTTGCCGATCGAATCGTAGACGACCGGCACGCCCGCGCCGTTCGTGATCTCCTTCACGCGCTGCGTGAAGTTCTCGCGCGTGTAGACGATCGGATGATCGCAGCCGTGCGCCTTCGCGAGCTCGGCCTTCTCGTCGGAGCCGACCGTCCCGATCACGGTCGCGCCGAGCGCCTTCGCCCACTGGCACACGAGCAGCCCGACGCCGCCGGCCGCCGCGTGGATCAGGATCGTGTCGCCGGCCTTCACCGGGTACGTGCGGCGCAGCAGGTAGTGCGCGGTCAGCCCCTGCAGCATCACCGACGCCGCGTCGTCGTAGCTGATCCCGTCCGGCAGCTTCACGACGCGCTCGGCCGGCATCACGCGCTCCTGCGCATAGGCGCCGGGCGGCTGCCCGACGTACGCGACGCGGTCGCCGACCTTGAACGCGGTCACGCCGTCGCCGACGGCCGTCACCTCGCCCGCCGCCTCCATCCCGAGGCCGCCGGGCAGCGGCTGCGGATACAGGCCCGTGCGGAAATACACGTCGATGTAGTTGAGCCCGACCGCGTGTTGCCGGATACGGACTTCGCCCGCCTTCGGCGCGCCGACCTCGACATCGACCCACTTCATCACGTCCGGGCCGCCCGGTTGGTCGTATCGGATTGCTTTCGGCATCGTTTTGCTCCTCTTCTGTCTGGAATCTGGAAATCCGGTTCGGCGCGTGCATCGACATTGCCGCTGCGGCGATGCGTGTGAACACGGGTCGTAGCGGAGGATTCTCGCGCGTCGTGCGCGCTCACGCAGCGCGTCGTTGCAATCCCTTCACATTGGTAGGGTTTTCGCGGGAAAGGGATTGCATGGGCCGCCGTCACACTTGGTCACGTTCCTATCAGGGCCTTTGGGTCGTATGAATTTCCGCTCGGTTCGCATTGACTGAGGCCGGCCGCACCGGGGTTTGAACTCACGTTACGAATGCTCGATCGAGGGGCAATCGTAGGAGACTGGCGCTTTCAGCCAATCCTTCCCGATGGAGCATGCGTCACGGGGCATTGCGGGCTGGATCAGTCCATCTTGCCCGAACTGCTACAAGGAATCGAATCCCTTCTATCGTTCAGCGGAACGAGCCATTCACCGTAATCGAGGCCCTCGCGCGCGGAGGGACGTGCCTGGGTCTACGCCGTAGTCGGCCACCGACGGCTTCGCCGAATGCGCAAGCGCGCTCGACAGCGAAGCATTCGGCACGATCCGTCCGACACTCCGCGGCCGATCGCATACGGCAACTTCTTGAACGAAGCCCCCGACCGCTAAAGCGCGGCGCTCTTCAACAGCTGCCTAGCAAACATCCTGCATGTTCCGCGCCAGATCGTCGAGCAGCATCCGCGCGGTCGCGACGTTGGTCGCGACCGGCACGTCGTGCACGTCGCACGCGCGCACCAGTGCGGTGATGTCGGGGTCGTGCGGCTGCGCGGTCATCGGGTCGCGCAGGAACACGACGATGTCGACGCGGCCGTCGGCCAATTCCGCGCCGATCTGCAGGTCACCGCCGAGCGGCCCGGACAGCTTGCGCTCGACCTCGAGCCCGTGCGCGGCGGCGATCCGGCCGCCCGTCGTGCCGGTCGCCACCAGCCGGCATTGCGCGAGCGTCTCGCGATACTGGCCCGCGAGCGCGACGATCTCGTCCTTCTTCGCATCGTGCGCAATCAGTGCGATGCGGGGTTTGCTCATCTCCGTCTCCTTCGTCGTTCGGTTGTTGTCGTCGTGAATCGAAAAGCGCGGGTCAGAACGTACCCGGATACACGCCGCCGTCGAGCAGCCAGTTCTGCCCGGTGATGTAGCCGGCGTGCACGCTGCACAGGAACGCGCAGGCCGCGCCGAATTCGGCGCGCGTGCCGAGTCGCCCGGCCGGGATGTCCTTCGTGCGCCGCGCACGCATCTCGTCGACCGTCACGCCCTGCGCCTTCGCCGACGCGGCGAGCGTCGTCGCGATCCGGTCGGTGTCGAACAGCCCCGGCAGCAGGTTGTTGATCGTCACGCCCTGCCCCGCGACCTTGCGCGACAGCCCCGCGACGAAGCCGGTCAGCCCCGAGCGCGCGCCGTTCGACAGCGCGAGCACGTCGATCGGCGCCTTCACGGCCGAACTCGTGATGTTGACGATCCGGCCGAAGCCGCGGCCGATCATCCCGTCGACGGTCGCGCGGATCAGCTCGATCGGCGTCAGCATGTTCGCCTCGAGCGCGCGGATCCAGTCGTCGTGGGAGAAATCGCGGAAGTCGCCAGGCGGCGGCCCGCCGGCATTCGTCACGAGAATGTCCGGCCGCGGGCACGCGGCGAGCGCGGCCGCGCGGCCGTCCGGCGTCGTGATGTCGCACGCGACCGCCGTGACCGACACGTTCGCGCCGGCGCGGATCTCTTCCGCGGTTTCCTCCAGCGTGTCGCGCGTGCGCGCGACGATCACGAGGTTCACGCCCTCGGCGGCCAGCGCTTCCGCGCAGCCGCGCCCGAGACCCTTGCTGGCCGCGCACACGAGCGCGGTCTTTCCTTCGATACCGAGATCCATCGTCGCTTCCCTGGTGGCGCGCGTGCCGGCGCGGCCCGGCGTGGCCGCCGGCGAGGCGGACAAACGGGCGTGCGCGGCACGCGGATTGTCGTGAGACGTCGATAATATCCGGATCGCGCGGCGCGCCTTGGTAAAATTGCGGCCATGAGCGACGGCCGGCCCGTACCCGCCGCCGCCCCCGATCCCCTTTTGCCGCCAAGGCGCCCCGTCATGAAACAGGACAGCCGTTTCCCGAACCTCTTCATCACCGATCACCCGCTGATCCAGCACAAGCTCACGCACATGCGCGACAAGGACACGTCCACGCGCACGTTCCGCGAACTGCTGCGCGAGATCACGCTGCTGATGGGCTACGAGATCACCCGCAACCTGCCGATCACGACCAAGCGGGTCGAAACCCCGCTGGTCGCGGTCGACGCGCCGGTGATCGCCGGCAAGAAGCTCGCGATCGTGCCCGTGCTGCGCGCGGGCATCGGGATGTCGGACGGCCTGCTCGACCTGGTGCCGTCCGCGCGCGTCGGCCACATCGGCGTGTACCGCGCCGACGACCACCGCCCGGTCGAATACCTGGTGCGCCTGCCGGACCTGGAAGACCGCATCTTCATCCTGTGCGACCCGATGGTCGCGACCGGCTATTCGGCCGTGCACGCGGTCGACGTGCTCAAGCGCCGCAACGTGCCGGCCGCGAACATCATGTTCGTCGCGCTGGTCGCCGCGCCCGAGGGCGTGCAGGTGTTCCAGGACGCGCACCCGGACGTGAAGCTGTTCGTCGCGTCGCTCGACTCGCACCTGAACGAGCACGCGTACATCGTGCCGGGCCTGGGCGACGCCGGCGACCGCCTGTTCGGCACCAAGAACTGACCGCACCGAGCGGCCCGGCACGCCGCGACGGCCGCCCTGGCCATTCGGCCATGCGCGGCGGCCCCGAACCGGCGGTCGCCGCGTGATAAAATCACGATCCACTCGACACGCGCGGCCCCGCGGCTTCATGCCCGCCGACACGGCCGCCGATTCAACGACACATTGCAACAATCGCCCGCGCTGCGCGCCCGGGCACGGAGAAAGGTATGGCTGGTCATTCGAAATGGGCCAACATCAAGCATAAGAAGGCTGCGGCCGACGCGAAGCGCGGCAAGATCTGGACCCGCCTGATCAAGGAAATCCAGGTGGCGGCGCGCCTCGGCGGCGGCGACGTCAACTCGAACCCGCGCCTGCGTCTCGCGGTCGACAAGGCAGCCGACGCGAACATGCCGAAGGACAACGTCAAGCGCGCGATCGATCGCGGCGTCGGCGGTGCGGACGGCGCGAACTACGAAGAGATCCGTTACGAGGGCTACGGCATCAGCGGCGCGGCGATCATCGTCGACACGCTGACCGACAACCGCACCCGCACGGTCGCGGAAGTGCGCCACGCGTTCTCGAAGTTCGGCGGCAACATGGGCACCGACGGCTCGGTCGCGTTCATGTTCGATCACGTCGGCCAGTTCCTGTTCGCGCCCGGCACGTCGGAAGACGCGCTGATGGAAGCCGCGCTCGAAGCCGGCGCGAACGACGTGAACACGAACGACGACGGCTCGATCGAAGTGCTGTGCGACTGGCAGGCATTCTCGGCGGTGAAGGACGCGCTCGAAGCCGCGGGCTTCAAGGCCGAACTCGCCGAAGTGACGATGAAGCCGCAGAACGAAGTCGAATTCACCGGCGACGACGCGGCGAAGATGCAGAAGCTGCTGGACGCGCTCGAGAACCTCGACGACGTGCAGGACGTGTATACGAACGCCGTCATCGTCGAGGAATGAGATGCCGGCCGCCGCGTAGCTGTCGCGGTGGCGGCCCGACCGATTTCGCGGCCGGCGCGCCTGAGCGTGCCGGCCGCCCTGTTTTCTAGTCTGCGGGGAATCCCATGAAACTACTCGTCGTCGGTTCCGGCGGCCGCGAACATGCGCTGGCGTGGAAGCTCGCGCAGTCGCCGCGCGTCCAGATGGTCTACGTCGCGCCCGGCAATGGCGGCACGGCGCAGGACGAGCGTCTGAAGAACGTCGACATCACGGCGCTCGACGAACTCGCCGATTTCGCGGAACGCGAAGGCGTCGCGTTCACGCTCGTCGGGCCGGAAGCCCCGCTCGCGGCCGGCATCGTCAACCTGTTCCGCGCACGCGGCCTGAAGGTGTTCGGCCCGACCCGCGAAGCCGCGCAGCTCGAAAGCTCGAAGGATTTCGCGAAGGCGTTCATGAAGCGCCACAACATTCCGACGGCCGACTACGAAACCTTCGCCGATGCGGCCGCCGCGCACGCGTACATCGACGCGAAGGGTGCGCCGATCGTCGTGAAGGCCGACGGCCTCGCGGCCGGCAAGGGCGTCGTCGTCGCGATGACGCTCGAAGAGGCCCATGCGGCCGTCGACATGATGCTGTCGGGCAACAAGCTCGGCGATGCCGGCGCGCGCGTCGTGATCGAGGAATTCCTCGACGGCGAGGAAGCCAGCTTCATCGTGATGGTCGACGGCAAGCATGCACTGGCGCTGGCTTCCAGCCAGGACCACAAGCGCCTGCTCGACGAAGATCGCGGCCCGAACACCGGCGGCATGGGCGCGTATTCGCCCGCGCCGATCGTCACGCCGCAGATGCACGCCCGCGTGATGCGCGAAATCATCATGCCGACCGTGCGCGGGATGGAGAAGGACGGCATCCGCTTCACCGGCTTCCTGTACGCGGGCCTGATGATCGACAAGGACGGCAATCCGCGCACGCTCGAATTCAACTGCCGGATGGGCGACCCGGAAACGCAGCCGATCATGGCGCGCCTGAAGAGCGATTTCTCGAAGGTCGTCGAGCAGGCGATCGCGGGCACGCTCGACACCGTCGAGCTCGACTGGGATCGCCGCACCGCGCTGGGCGTCGTGCTCGCCGCGCACGGCTACCCGGACGCGCCGCGCAAGGGTGACCGCATCAACGGGATCCCGGCCGAGACCGAACAGGCCGTGACGTTCCATGCGGGCACGACGCTCGCCGACGGCGACAAGCTCGTGACGTCGGGCGGACGCGTACTGTGCGTGGTCGGCCTCGCCGATTCGGTGCGCGAAGCGCAGCAGCATGCGTACGACACGATCAACCAGATCAATTTCGAAGGCATGCAGTACCGCCGCGACATCGGCTTTCGCGCGCTCAATCGCAAGAGCGCGTGACGTCGCCCTCGCCGTCCCGCGCGCTCGCGGCGGCGGCCCGTCTGCCGGGGTTCGATAGAATGCCCGGCAGACGCTTTTTTTACGGCCCCCGCCCAGAGTGGGGGCAGCCAGTCCAGACATGACCGATTCGACCTACGACGTGACGCGCGTGCGCACGTACCTCCAGGGCCTGCAGACACGCATCGCCGACGCGCTCGGCGCACTCGACGGCACGCCGCTCGCGACCGACACGTGGCAGCGCGGGCCGGCCGAACGCCTGCGCGGCGGCGGCTGCACGCGGATTCTCGAAGGCGGCCGCGTGTTCGAACGCGCGGGAATCGGCTTTTCCGACGTCGCGGGCGACGCGCTGCCGCCGTCGGCGAGCGCGGCGCGCCCGCAGCTCGCGGGCCGCGGCTTCGAGGCGCTCGGCGTGTCGCTCGTGCTGCACCCGCGCAATCCGTACTGCCCGACCGTGCACATGAACGTGCGGATGCTGATCGCGACGAAACCGGGTGAAGACCCCGTGTTCTGGTTCGGCGGCGGCATGGATCTGACACCGGTTTACGGCTTCGAGGACGACGCGCGGCATTTCCACCAGACCTGCAAGGATGCGCTGGACCCGTTCGGCGCCGAGCTCTACCCGCGCTTCAAGCAATGGTGCGACGAATATTTCTTCCTGAAGCACCGCAACGAAACGCGCGGTATCGGCGGGATCTTCTTCGACGATTTCTCGGAGCCCGGTTTCGAACGCGCGTTTGACATGATGCAAAGCGTCGGGGACGCGTTCCTGCGCGCTTACCTGCCGATCGTCGAGCGCCGCGCCGGGTTGCCGTACGGCGAGCGCGAGCGCGACTTCCAGGCCTACCGCCGCGGCCGTTACGTCGAATTCAACCTCGTGTTCGACCGCGGCACGCTGTTCGGCCTGCAAAGCGGCGGCCGGACCGAGTCGATCCTGATGTCGATGCCGCCGGTCGCGAACTGGCGCTATAACTGGCAACCCGAGCCGGGTTCGCCGGAAGCGCGCCTGTATAGCGACTTCCTCGTGCCGCGCGACTGGGTCTGAGCCCGGGCATGCCGCTGCCCCAACGAAAGGACGCGTTTCTGGACACCACCGCCCGCCCCGCCCCGCTGCCGCGTCGTATCGGCTTGCTGGGCGGTACCTTCGACCCGATCCACGACGGCCACCTCGCGCTCGCGCGCCGGTTCGCCGCGCTGCTCGACCTGACCGAACTCGTGCTGCTGCCGGCCGGGCAGCCGTACCAGAAGCGCGACGTGTCGGCCGCCGAGCACCGGCTCGCGATGACGCGCGCGGCCGCCGGCACGCTGTCCGTGCCGGGCGTGACCGTGACCGTCGCCACCGACGAGATCGAGCACAGCGGCCCGACCTACACGGTCGAGACGCTCGCGCGCTGGCGCGAGCGGATCGGCCCGGATGCGTCGCTGTCGCTGCTGATCGGCGCCGACCAGCTCGTGCGCCTCGATACGTGGCGCGACTGGCGCACGCTGTTCGACTACGCGCACATCGGCGTGTCGACGCGCCCGGGCTTCGAGCTCGGCGCGGCGCCGCCGGACGTCGCACGGGAAATCGCCGCGCGGGAGGCCGGCGCCGACGTGCTGAAGGCCACGCCGGCGGGCCGCCTGCTGATCGATACGACCCTTTCGTTCGACATCGCCGCGACCGACATCCGCGCGCATCTGCGCGAATGCATCGCACGCCATGCGCAAATGCCCGACGCGTCGGCAGAACATGTGCCGGCCGCCGTATGGGCCTATATTCTTCAACATCGCCTCTACCATTCCTGAATCCATGGATATTCGCAAACTGCAGCGCGTGATCGTCGACGCCCTCGAAGACGTCAAGGCGCAAGACATCAAGGTGTTCAACACCAGCCACCTGACCGAATTGTTCGACCGCGTGGTCGTCGCCTCGGGCACCTCCAACCGCCAGACCAAGGCGCTCGCGTCGAACGTGCGCGACAAGGTCAAGGAAGCCGGCGGCGACGTCGTCAGCTCCGAAGGCGAGGACACCGGCGAATGGGTGCTGGTCGACTGCGGCGACGCGGTCGTGCACATCCTGCAACCGGCGCTGCGCCAGTACTACAACCTCGAGGAAATCTGGGGCGACAAGCCCGTGCGGATGAAGCTCGGCGGCGGCAAGGGCAACGGTTTCGCGACGGCGAGCGAAGACGACGAGGAAGAGGAAGAAGCGCCCGCACGCCCGGCGCGCAAGACGGCCGCCCGCCGCCGTTAAGCCGTCACGCATGCCCCGATGAAGCTTTTCATCCTCGCGGTCGGCCACAAGATGCCGGGCTGGATCGCATCCGGCTTCGACGAATACACGAAGCGGATGCCGCCCGAACTGCGCATCGAGTTGCGCGAAATCAAGCCTGAATTGCGTTCGGGCGGCCGCAGCGCCGAAAGCGTGATGGCGGCCGAGCGGCAGAAGATCGAGGCCGCGCTGCCGAAGGGCGCGCGCCTCGTCGCGCTCGACGAGCGCGGCCGCGACTGGACCACGATGCAGCTCGCGCAGGCGCTGCCCGGCTGGCAGCAGGACGGCCGCGACGTCGCGTTCGTGATCGGCGGCGCCGACGGGCTCGATCCGGAACTGAAAGCGCGCGCCGACGTGCTGCTGCGCATCTCCAGCATGACGCTGCCGCACGGCATGGTGCGCGTGCTGCTCGCCGAACAGCTTTACCGGGCGTGGAGCATCACGCAGAATCACCCCTACCACCGCGCATGACGTGTCGTCCTCGAGACGCGCGCCGCGCGCGCTCAACGAGATAACGACACCATGCCGTCCAGCACGTCCCCCGCGCTTTTCCCGATCCTTTACCTCGCTTCGCAAAGCCCGCGCCGCCAGGAGCTGCTGCAGCAGATCGGCGTACGCTTCGAGCTGCTGCTGCCGCGCCCCGACGAGGACGCCGAGGCGCTCGAAGCCGAACTGCCCGGCGAAGCCGCCGACGCGTACGTGCGGCGCGTGACCGTCGCGAAGGCCGAGGCCGCGCGTGCGCGCCTCGTCGCGAGCGGCAAGCCGGCCGCGCCGGTGCTCGTTGCGGACACCACGGTGACCATCGACGGCGCGATCCTCGGCAAGCCGGCCGACGCCGACGATGCGCTCGCGATGCTCACCCGCCTCGCGGGCCGCGAACACGAGGTGCTGACGGCCGTCGCCGTGATCGGCGCCGATGGCGAACTGCTGCCGCCCGCGCTGTCGCGCTCGTCGGTGCGCTTTTCAAACGCACCGAGCGACGCGTTCGCGCGCTACGTCGACACCGGCGAGCCGTTCGGCAAGGCCGGCGCGTACGCGATCCAGGGCCGCGCGGCCGAATTCATCGAGCGAATCGACGGATCCCATTCAGGTATCATGGGTCTGCCCCTTTTTGAGACTGCCGCGCTGCTGCGTACCGCACGCGTCGCCTTCTGAACCGCACCATGAACGAAGAAATCCTGATCAACCTCACGCCGCAGGAAACGCGCGTCGCACTCGTCCAGCAAGGTGCGGTGCAGGAGCTTCACGTCGAGCGGACGCTGTCGCGCGGACGGGTCGGCAACATCTATCTCGGCAAGGTCGTGCGCGTGCTGCCCGGCATGCAGTCGGCATTCATCGACATCGGCCTCGAGCGCGCGGCGTTCCTGCACGTCGCCGACATCTGGCATCCGCGCCTCGCGGGCGAGCCGCAGTCGGGCGCGCCGCACCAGCCGATCGAGAAGATCGTGTTCGAAGGCCAGACGCTGATGGTGCAGGTGATCAAGGATCCGATCGGCACGAAAGGCGCGCGGCTGTCGACGCAGGTCAGCATCGCGGGCCGCACGCTCGTCTACCTGCCGCAGGAGCCGCATATCGGCATCTCGCAGAAGATCGAGAGCGAGGCCGAACGCGAGGCCGTGCGCGCGCGCCTGACCGCCGTGATCCCGCCGGACGAGAAAGGCGGCTACATCGTGCGGACGATCGCCGAGGATGCGACGTCCGACGAACTGGCCGGTGACGTCGCGTACCTGCGCAAGACCTGGGCGACGATCGTCGCGCAAGCGCAGCGGCTGCCGGCGACGAGCCTGCTGTACCAGGATCTCGATCTCGCGCAGCGCGTGCTGCGCGATTTCGCGAACGACGACACGACGCGCATCCAGGTCGATTCGCGCGAGACCTACCAGCGCCTGTCGGAATTCGCGGGCGAGTTCACGCCGGCCGTGAGCCCGAAGCTGCATCACTACACGGGCGAGCGGCCGCTGTTCGACCTGTACAACATCGAGACGGAGATCCAGCGCGCGCTGTCGCGCCGCGTCGACCTGAAGTCGGGCGGTTACCTGATGATCGACCAGACCGAGGCGATGACGACGATCGATGTGAACACGGGCGGCTATGTCGGCGCGCGCAACTTCGACGACACGATCTTCAAGACCAACCTCGAGGCCGCGCACACGATCGCGCGGCAGCTACGGCTGCGCAACCTCGGCGGGATCATCATCATCGACTTCATCGACATGGAGAACGCCGAGCATCGCGACGCGGTGCTGTCCGAGCTGAAGAAGGCGCTGTCGCGCGACCGCACGCGCGTGACGGTCAACAGCTTCTCGCAGCTCGGACTCGTCGAGATGACGCGCAAGCGCACGCGCGAATCGCTCGCGCACGTGCTGTGCGAACCGTGCCCGACCTGCCAGGGCAAGGGCCAGGTGAAGACGTCGCGCACCGTGTGCTACGACATCCTGCGCGAGATCCTGCGCGAGTCGCGCCAGTTCAATCCACGCGAGTTTCGCGTGATCGCCGCGCAGCAGGTGATCGACCTGTTCCTCGACGAAGAATCGCAGCATCTGGCGATGCTGATCGACTTCATCGGCAAACCGGTGTCGCTGCAGGTCGAGTCGAATTTGAGCCAGGAGCAGTACGACATCGTGCTGATGTGACCGTGCGTTCTTTGGCGGTTGCGCGATTTCTGCCCGGCATGGGAGATATTTCGCGCAACCTGCATCCAATGGGGAACGGCTATTCCGCGCGGCCCCCTTCCCGTGCGAAGCGCTCGATCGCTTCGCTATCCCATCGGCCGAGACGCATCGCGTCTTCCAGCATGCCGAGTGTCAGGGGCACAAGTTCGGGGTCACGATATTTCGACGAAAACAGCCCAAGGAACGTTCTGACCATATCGAGCGTTTCCGGGCCGATGTATCGCTGATACGGGAAATGCTCTACATCGATCCCGAAGGTCTCGCCCCACTTGTCGATAAATTCGATCGCGTCGATTCCCGTGATGCGGAGATCCTCTTCCATCCGGCTTGAACGTGACAGCTTCAACGGACCACCAAAAAGCGGACGCCCTAACTCCTCCCGAGCAAATGCCTCGAGCCGATCCCATGCCG
This sequence comes from Burkholderia sp. AU28863, assembly GCF_002223195.1. Classification (NCBI taxonomy): domain Bacteria; kingdom Pseudomonadati; phylum Pseudomonadota; class Betaproteobacteria; order Burkholderiales; family Burkholderiaceae; genus Burkholderia; species Burkholderia sp. AU28863. Next base: position 84,431 of record NZ_NKFE01000004.1, read on the forward strand.
TGTCAGCCATATCGGAGCACTCTGTCTTCCGGTTTTGCAGTGCTGTTGTAGACCTGCACCGTATTCCACATGACGACTGCCGCATCCGTGGCGAGCATGACAGTGCCGACAACGGGCACTGCACGCCCGACGAATGCACCGAGGTTACGAGTCGTCGCGATCCGCATACCACCGGCACCGGCTTTCGTGATGGTCGGCATCCGAATTCCGACGTTGAACGGCAGCGCTTTGCGCGCCGCAAGCGACGCAACGGAGGTGCCGGCCACTGCGCCGCGCGGCTTGCCGGGAACCGGCACATCGTTCTGCCCCAATAGAACGGCAGCCGCAGCACCAAGGTCGTGAAAGCCAAACCGTTTGCAAACCTGATTCACGGCACCCCAGAAAAACAGATCCCCCGGCGTGAGATCCTGACGCCCCTCGTACGAATAGCGATTGTCCGACACACGGCCCTCGTGGTTGTTCGAATGACCGCAGACCTTAGCCAAGCCGAACACGCTCGCCATCCCTGTATCATTCGGTCAGGCGTGCAATAGGCCGCTTGACCAGGCCGCACGGCGAACAGCGCATCGCGCAATTGTTTAAGAACAGTTTCGAAAACGGTCCCGCGATACGCCCGCTTTCGCCGCCAGCGTCACCCATGCAGCATGTCGACAGGGCGCCCGCGCCATCCGCCGCGCTATCCTTTCTCACCTCTCATTCACTCAGCACACACCATGAGCCAAGGCCACAACCGCCGTCAGCGCAAGAAACTCCACATCGGCGAATTCCAGGAACTCTCGTTCAACGCCACCGCGCATTACCGCAACGACATGACCGACCTCGAGCGCGGCCAGTTGATCGATGCATTCATCGACTTCGTCGAAGCGAACGGGCTGCTGACCGTCGCGTCCGCGGACGAAGGCATCGGTGCGTACGTGATCTCCGGCGCGCCGCGCGGCACGACGATCGACGCCGATCGCGAACTCGTGCGCGGATGGCTGGCCGCCCGTCCGGAACTGAAGGACGTCCAGGTCAGCGAATTCGCCGACGCATGGTATCCGGACGCCTGATTTCCCGGGTTCACGCTGCTTCAGGTAGCGCCCGCCCCTGCCCGCCACCACGGCGGGCGCGGCGGGCGTCGCTTCTTCCGAACGATCATCACGGCCGCTGGCGTTGCGGCGTTGATGTCGCTGTCCGCGTACGACGGCTCGAACTCGCCGCACCAGCACACCGCCGGTAGCGGCGCCGGTGCCCGCATCGTCATCAACCACGCGCCGCCGCCGGGCCTCGGACCGGCCGCCGATCCCTTCCTTTTCCCGACGGTCCGCCTGCGATCCGCCATCGAAATCGGTCCTGAAAGCAAGACACGTTAAACTCTCACCCTCGCGTGGTGCGCCGCCCGCACCCGCCATCCATCGCCAGCCGCGTGCCCTCGGGCCGCCCCGACCCATGGAGTGAGTGTCAATGAGCGGCGGACTCCCGTTTCCCGCATCCCGCAAGTCGTTGCCGTCCTCGACGGTCTTCCTGATCGTCGCCGTCGCCGCGCTGCTGTCCGGCTGCGGGCTGCTGCCGGTCCAGAATCCGCCCGCGCCGATCAGCGAGGCGCTCGTCGAGCCCGTCGAGGAAACCGCCGGCGAGCCGCTGACGATGCCGCCCGTGCCCGCGCCGACGCAACCGGAGGAACCGGAAGCGCCGAAGAAGCCGCACCGCGAAGTGGCACGGCCTAAGCCCGTGCAGCGCCCCGAATCGCCGACCCCGCCGCCGCCTCCGCCCCCGCCGCTCGTCGCGACGCGCGCGCTCGACCGCACCCAGATCCATGCGCTGCTCGACAGCGAAGTCGCGCGCCGCAACGGCAAGGTGGTCGGCCGCGCGGTCGACATGGTGGTCGATGCGAGCGGCAAGCCGCGCGAGATGATCGTCAACCTGCAGGGCTTCATGGGGATCGGCGACCGCAAGGTCGTCTTCCCGTGGAACGTGTTCCGCTTCACGCCGGGCGGCAAACAGGAGCCGATCGTGCTCGACGTGCCGTCGGGCGATCTGCCGCCGGCCGCGCGGCCGAAGGCCGTGCCGCTGTCGGGCTCGGCCGCGGCGTCGCCGACGACGCGGCTGCCGATGCTCGACAGCGATGTCGAGCGCCCGAACGGCACGAAGATCGGCCGCATCGTCGATGTGCTGATCGACCGCGGCGCGCAGCCGCAGGCCGTCGTGCTCGACCTCGGCGGGCTCGTCAATACCGATCGCCGTTCGATCGCCGCGAGCTGGGGCGCGCTGCGCTTCGTCACGCGCGACAAGGCGCTGCACCCGCAGCTCGACCTGAACGACGCGCAGATCAAGGCATCGCCGCCGTATGCGGCCGACAAGCCGATCGTCGCGGTCTTTCCGCCCGTTGCCCCGGCGGCAGCGGTGCCGGCTTCGTCTGCGAGTGCCACCCGATGACGATCAAGCATTCCGTCAGCGTTCGCAGTCTCCGGGCCCTCGACTGGCTCAACTTTTTCGTTGCAAACGTTCAAACCGGGTTCGGTCCGTTCATCGCGTCCTACCTCGCGTCGCACAAGTGGACGCAGGGCGAGATCGGCATGGTGCTGTCGATCGGCACGATCAGCGCGATGGTCAGCCAGGTGCCGGGCGGCGCGGCCGTCGATGCGCTGAAGAACAAGAAAGGCGCGGCCGCGTGGGCGATCGCGGCCATCATCCTGTCCGCGGTACTGCTCGCGTCGAGCCCGACGATCGTGCCGGTGATCGCCGCCGAGGTGTTCCACGGTTTCGCGAGCTGCATGCTGGTGCCGGCGATGGCCGCGATCTCGTTCTCGCTCGTCGGCCGCGCCGACCTCGGCGACCGGCTGGGCCGCAACGCGCGCTGGGCGTCGATCGGCAGCGCGGTCGCGGCGGGCCTGATGGGGCTCACCGGCGAATACTTCTCCGCGCGCGCGGTGTTCTGGCTGACCGCCGTGCTGGCGCTGCCCGCGCTGTTCGCGCTCGCGATGATCCAGCCGACGCACCAGGTGATTCCGCAGTCGTCGAAACCTGACGACCTCGACGAAGCCGGCGAGCGCGAAACGCTGCTCGAACTGCTGCGCGACCGCCGGATGCTGATCTTCGCGGCCTGCGTCGTGCTGTTCCACCTGTCGAACGCCGCGATGCTGAACCTCGCGGCCGGCGAAGTCACGGCCGGGATGGGCGAGAACGTGCAGCTCGTGATCGCCGCGTGCATCATCGTGCCGCAGGCGATCGTCGCGATGCTGTCGCCGTGGGTCGGCCGTTCCGCGCAGCGCTGGGGGCGCCGCCCGATCCTGCTGCTCGGCTTCTCCGCGCTGCCGGTGCGCGCGCTGCTGTTCGCCGGCGTCAGCAGCCCGTACCTGCTCGTGCCGGTCCAGATGCTCGACGGCATCAGCGCGGCCGTGTTCGGCGTGATGCTGCCGCTGATCGCGGCCGACGTCGCGGGCGGCAAGGGCCGCTACAACCTGTGCATCGGGCTGTTCGGGCTCGCGGCCGGGATCGGCGCGACGCTCAGCACGGCCGTGGCCGGCTACGTCGCCGATCACTTCGGCAACGCGGTCAGTTTCTTCGGGCTCGCCGCGGCAGGCGCGCTCGCGGTGCTGCTGGTCTGGCTCGTGATGCCCGAAACGCGCGTCGGGAACGGCGACGCGACGGCCGACGAACCGGCGCCCGCCTCGCCCGAACAGGCGCATTGACGGCGGCGCGCCGCCGCTCCCCGCTTCTTGGCCGACGCACGATGGATACGATCAGGACACTCAACGAAGCCCGCCAGCAGATCCAGCAGTCGATCTTCGATCTGTTCAAGGGGCTGTCATTCGGCGAACGGCTCGCGCAAGGCGGGCTGATGGCGGTGCAGGCCGTCTGCGGCGCGTGCCTCGCGTATGCGATCGGCCGCGCGATGCATAGCGAGCAGGCGGTATGGGCGGCGATCACCGCAATCGCCGTCACGCAGCACAACTACTCGGACACGATGTCGCTGTCGCGCGACCAGTTCATCGGCGCGATGGTCGGCGGCGTCCTGGGCTTCGCCGGTGCGGCGTTGGGCGGCGATCGCCTCGTCGCGTATGCGATCACGGTCGCGGTCGTGATCGTCTGCTGCTGGTGCCTGAACATCGGCAGCGCGGCACGGCTCGGCGGCGTGACCGCGACGATCGTGCTGCTGTTCCCGGGCAACGGCCCGCTGTGGGACGTTCCGCTGATCCGGCTCGGCGAAGTGACGCTCGGCACGGTGTGCGCGCTGGGCGTGTGCTGGGTGATGTCGAGAATCGAGCGGCGCTGGTTCCGCCGCGCGGCGGCAAAGTGACGCGGCGCCGGGCCACGCGCCCGGCAGCCGGATGAACGATCGGAACGCTGCGTGACGATTACGGACCGGGTTACGGACCGACCCGCAGCACGATGCCCGAGCCGATCTGCACGAGCAGGTAGTCGCCGCCGACGCCGACCCAGTGATAGCCGCGCGGCGGCGCACTCAGGTGGTAGCCGCGCCAGTCGTCGACCACATACTGGCGATCGCGGAGCTCGTCCGGCAGCCGGTCCCCCTTGTGCCAGTCGCGGCGCGGCCCGTCGGCCCAGCGCGGCGGCACGTCGTCGCGATGCATCGCGTGCCCGGGCGGCACGTGTTTCGGGCCATGGCCGTGCTGCATCCCGTGGCCGCCGCGGTCGTCGCGATTGCCGTGGTTGCCGTGATCCTGCGCCATCGCCGCGGTGGCGGCGCAGCCGGCCGCGATCAGTGCGGCCAGCATCATGCCGTGCATCCTCTTCATTGTCCTTCCCTCCGTGGTGTCACGTCGAACAAGAAACGACCGGGACTGCCCGATGTAGCACACGGCATCGCGGCCGCATGACCGCGCGTCACGCCGCCTGCTGCTGGTACTGGATCCGGTGCAGGTGCGCGTAGAGGCCGCCGTGGCGCAGCAGTTCGTCGTGGCTGCCCTCTTCGACGATCTTGCCGGCCTCGAGCACGAGGATGCGGTCCGCGCGCTCGATCGTCGACAGCCGGTGCGCGATCACCAGCGTCGTCCGGCCTTCCATCAGCCGCTCGAGCGCGGCCTGCACGTGGCGCTCCGACTCCGAATCGAGCGCCGACGTCGCTTCGTCGAGGATCAGGATCGGCGCGTCCTTGTAGATCGCGCGCGCAATCGCGAGCCGCTGGCGCTGGCCGCCGGACAACCGCATCCCGTTGCCGCCGACCAGCGTATCGAGCCCGTCGGGCATCGCGGCGACCGCATCGGCGAGGTTCGCGGCCTCGAGCGCGGCCTGCACGCGCGCCCGGTCGGGCGTCTGCCCGTAGGCGACGTTCGCGGCGATCGTGTCGTTGAAGAGCACGACGTCCTGGCTGACCATCGCCATCTGGCTGCGCAGCGCGTGCAGGTCATAGTCGGCAACCGGTACGCCGTCGACCAGGATCGTGCCGCCCGTCGGGTCGAAGAAGCGCGGCAGCAGGTTCACGAGCGTCGTCTTGCCGCTGCCGGACGGGCCGGCCAGCGCGATCATTTCACCCGGCGCGACCTTGAACGAGATGCGGTCGAGCGTCGGCCGTTCGGCCGCGCCGTAATCGAACGACACGGCGCGGAACTCGATCTCGCCGCGCGCGTGCGGCAGCAGCCGCCCGCCGCCCTGCGGCTCGGCCGGCTCGTCGATCAGCCCGAAGATCAGCTCGGCGGCCGTCATTCCGCGCTGCAGCGGCTGGTTGACGTCGATCAGGTGCTTGAGCGGCGAGATCACCAGCAGCATCGACGTGACGAACGCGACGAAGCCGCCGACCGTCGTCTGGTCGTTCGACGATTGCACGACCGCGATCGTGATCACGACCGCGAGCGCGATCGACGCGAGGAACTGCGTGAGCGGCTGCGCGAGGCCGCCCGAGATCGTCATCCGCATCGCATAGCCGCGCAGGCGCTTGCTCATCGTCGTGAAGCGGTCCATCTCGTACGCTTCGCCGTTATGCACCTTGACGACCTTGTAGCCGCCGACCGTCTCCTCGACGATGTACGACAGCTCGTTGGTCAGCGTCTGGTGCTCGCGGTTCAGCCGGCGCAGCCGGCGGTTGATCTTGCTGACGAGCCAGCCGATGCCCGGCAGGATCACCGCGACGATCAGCGTGAGCCGCCAGTTCAGGTAGAACAGGTAGCCGAGCAGGAAGATCACCGTCAGCGAGTCGCGCACGAGCGTGACCATCACGCCCGTCAGCACCGACAGGATCTGGTTGACCTCGAACACGATCGCGTTGATCACCGTGCTCGCGGTTTCGCGCTGGAAGAACGACGCGCCCGTGTGGAGCATCCGCTGGAACATCTCGAGCCGCAGCTGCAGCAGGATGCGGTTCGATACGTAGTTGAGCAGGTAATTCGAGGTGTACTGCGATACGCCGCGCACCAGCGCGAGGCCGATCACCGCGATCGGCACGTACCATTTCGCGCTGTCGCTGCCGTGCGAGCCGAAGCCGTGGTCGAGCAGCGGCTTGAGCAGCGCCGGAATGCCGGCTTCGGTGGCCGCGACGACGCCCATCGTCATCACGGCGAGCACCACGATGCCGACGAGCGGCCGGATGTACGGCCACAGGCGCTTGAGGACCGTGAGCGGCGAGGTGCCGGTGCCGTCCATCGGTTTGCGAAGTGTGTTCTGGGTTTCCAAGGCAATCCTTCTTGAGCCGCGACGCGGCGCCCGGCGCGTGGCCGCCCGGGTGTGCGCCCTGTCGGGCGGGTGCCGGAAAGGGCTCAACATTATAGCCGCACCGCCCCCGCGGGCACGCCCGTCGCCGATGCGGGCCGCGACCGGGCCGAAGGTATACTGCCGCTCACCGTTTTCTCCGCCTTTCCGACGATTTCATGGCTGAACCCTCCCTCGGCGTCGCCCTCATCGCCCTCAACGCATCCGCGCGGCTTGCGCAGTGTCTCGATGCGCTGTCGTTCGCCGACGATGTCGTCGTCGTCGACGGCGGCAGCACCGACGATACCGTCGCGATCGCGCAGGCGCACGGCGCGCGCGTGATCGTCGAGCGCGACTGGCCGGGCTTTGGCCCGCAGAAGAACCGCGCGCTCGACGCGCTCGGCACCGACTGGATCCTGTCGCTCGATACCGACGAAGTCGTCACGCCGGAACTCGCGCAGTCGATCCGCGACGCGATCCGCGCGCCGGCCGCGCAGGTCTACGCGCTCGACCGGCTGTCGAGCTTCTGCGGCCAGTGGATTCATCACAGCGGCTGGTATCCGGACTGGGTGCCGCGGCTGTTCCGGCGCGGCACCGCGCGATTCTCGGACGATCTCGTGCACGAGCGCCTCGTGTTCGATACCGCCGCGCAGCGCCTGACCGGCAAGCTGATGCACTATTCGTACGAGGATTTCGAAACGGTCGTGCGCAAGCTCGACGCGTATTCGACGGCCGGCGCGCGCCAGCGCCGCGCGGCCGGCCAGCGCGGCGGCTTCGGCAAGGCGCTCGGCCGCGGCGCATGGGCGTTCGTACGCACCTACGTGCTGCGGCGCGGGTTCCTCGACGGCCGCGCGGGCTTCATGATCGCGGTGTTCAACGCGGAAACCGTGTACTACCGCTTCCTGAAGCTCGGTCACGAGCCGGCCCGCTAGGCACCCGCCCGGTGCGCGACCGGCCCGGCGTTACAATGCCGGGTTGCGCGCACCGCGCGTGCCCGCCCGGGCGGCTGCACTGCGCGCCGCCCGTCACGACGACCACCGAATCCGACCGCCATGTTCTCCATCATCATTCCGACCTGGAACAACCTGCCGTACCTCAAGCTCGTCGTCGACAGCCTGCGCCGGCATTCCGCGTACGACCACCAGATCATCGTGCACGTGAACGACGGCTCGGACGGCACGCTCGACTGGGTGCGCAACGAAGGGATCGAACACACGGCATCGCCGGCCAACATCGGCATCTGCCATGCGGTCAACCTCGCCGCCGCGCGCGCCACGCGCGACTACGTCGTCTACATGAACGACGACATGTTCTGCTGCCCGGGCTGGGACACGGCGCTCGTGCGCCGCATCGAGCAAATGCCCACCGACCTGTTCATGCTGTCGGGCACGATGGTCGAGCCGGTCGACACGCGCAACCCGTGCGTGGTCGTCAGCAATTTCGGCCGCGACGCCGAGCAGTTCGACGCGGCGGGCCTCGTCGCCGCGACCCCGAAGCTGGCGCGCGCGGACTGGCTCGGCTCGACCTGGCCGCCGACGCTCGTGCACCGCGACTGGTGGAACCGCATCGGCGGCTACAGCAGCGAGCTGTCGCCGGGCATGAGCAGCGACAACGACTTCTCGATGAAACTCTGGGACGCCGGCTGCCGGATCTTCGTCGGCGTCGGCGACAGCCTCGTGTACCACTTCCAGCAGAAGAGCACCGGGAAGATCGTCAAGAACGACGGCCGCCGCCAGTTCCTGAACAAATGGGGCATGACGCAGGCGACGTTCGACCGCTACTACCTGCATCGCGGCGAGCCGGTCGGCACGCAGATCGCGCTCGATACGCCGGCCGTGGAAGGCCGCCTCAAGCGCGCCCTGCTGCGCTCGCGGATCAAGCGCGCGTTCAGCTGATCCGCCCCCGAAAACCGCACGGAAACCCGCCCTGCTTCGCGTATACTGCGCCGTTCGTCCCGGATCGCTCACCGGGACATGCGACGCGGCGCAGATGCCCGCAAGCCGCATTCGTCCATACGACAGGTTCCGATGCTTTCGTTTTCCGCTCCCGCCACGCGGCGCCTGACCGCCGCCCGCGCATTCGCCGTCGCCGCGCTCTGCATGGTGCCCGTTTCGACCGCGCTGACCAACGTGTTCTGCGGGCTGTTCGCCGCCGCGCTCGTGATCTCCCCCGAATTCTGGCGCGACCTGCGCTCGTTCGTCGCCGACCCGGCTTCGCTCGCGGCGCTGCTGATCCTGGCCGCGCTGGCCGTGAGCGTCACCTATACGGTCGCGCCGCATCACAAGGCGTGGAACTGGGTGGCGAAATACGACAAGCTGCTGCTGCTGCCGTTCGCCGTGCTCGCGTTCCGTCATTCGAACTGGGCGCCGATCGTGCGGCGCTGCTGGTTCGGCACGCTGTGCGTGATCCTGCTGCTGTCGACGACCAACTATCTCGGGCTCACCGCGATGGGCCCGGCGTATGCGACCCAGTTGCCGCTGTCGCGCGCGTGGGTGTTCAAGAACCACATCGCGGCCGGCATGTTCGGCGCGCTGCTGTTCTACCAGGCGGCCGATCTCGCGCTGGCCGCCCGCACGGCGCTGTCGCGCGCCGCCTATGCGGGCATCGCCGCGTGGTCGCTCGTCAACGTGTTCGTGATGCTGCAGGGACGCACGGGACAGGTCATCGCGCTGCTGCTGATCCTCGTCGTCGCGGTGCGTTTCGTGCTGTTGCTGCGCCGGGAGTCCGCGCTGCGCGCAGGGCTCGCCGCCGGCGTGCTCGTATTGGCAGGCGTCGCGCTCGTGATTGCTGCATGCACGGTTCACAACGGCCGGCTGACGAAAGTCGTAACGGAAGTGCAGCAATACCGGCAAAGCGATGCGGCCACGTCGACCGGACTGCGCCTCGAGTGGTACAAGAAGGGGCTGGAGCTGTATCGGCAGCGCCCCGTGATCGGCTACGGTGCGGGCGGCCTCGAATCCGAATTCGAAAAGCTCACCGCCGGCAAGACGGCCGCCGAAGGGCAACTCACGTCGAACCCGCACAACGAATACCTGCTGATGGCCGTGCAGCTCGGTACGCTTGGCGTGCTGCTGTTCGTCAACCTGATCGTGCAGATCGCGCGCGGCAGCCGTGCGCTCGATCCGCGCTCGCGGCACTTGCTGCTCGCGTGGCTCGCGATCTTCGCGATCGGCAGTCTCGCGAATTCGCTGCTGCTGGATTTCGCCGAAGGGCACCTGATCGTGCTGCTGGCCGGCATCCTGCTCGGTTGCGGTGAACACAGCGAAGCGCTGCCGCGCGAAACGTCGGCGATCCGGCGCAGCGTGTAACGCACACCGCCCTACGTTCCGCTGCGCTGCCCGGCCCAGGTCGTCGGCAGCGGATATCCACCATCGCTGCGGGCGAGCCGCGTGACTCCCCGCGAAACAAGCCCCGTACGAACGAAGAAAAACGCGCGTTTGCCGCGTGTCAGTCGGAGCCGGCGCGGTGCAGCCGCGACGTGTCGACGATGATGTCAGCCGGGCCCGGCGGATTCAGCCCGAGCATCTCGGCCGCTGCGGCCTTCACGCGCTGCGCGCCGAGATGGACCAGGCAGTCGCTGCGGCTGTCGACATGGCGCTCGCAGCCTTCGTGCCGGCACGGCACGCAATCGCCTTCCCCTTGCAGCAGCCACACGTTACCGTGCCGGCCCGAGCCGCGCAGCGACCACGGATTCTCGGTCGCGGGCCAATGCTGCGGCCACGGCCCCCAGCGCACGGGGTCGGACGGCCCGAACAGCGCAATCGTGTCGGTGCCGGTCGCGGCCGCGACGTGCGTCGCGCCGGTGTCGGGCCCGATGAAGAGTCGCGCGCGCCGCACGAGCTCCGCGCTCTCGCCGAACGTCAGGCGGCCGACCAGGTTCAGCACGTCGCCGCCCGCCTCGGCCGCGACCTGCTCCGCATACTCGCGCTCGCGATCGGCCGGGCCGCCCGACAGCGCGACCGCGAAGCCCTGCTCGCGCAACCAGCCGATCATGTCGACCCAGCCGTCGAGCCGCCATTGCTTGTAACGGAACATCGGATACGGATGCAGCACGACCAGCGGCTTGCCGGCGCGGATCGCGGGCGACTCGGCGAGCCACGCGTCGAAACGCGCGCGCCGCGCCGGATCGTCGCCGATGCCGGGCGCGACGACCTCGGACACCGGCTCGATGCCGATCACCGGCGCAAGCGCGAGCGTACTGACGACCGTATGCGCGGATTCATGGTGATTGATCGCGATCCCGTTCAGCATCATCCGCGTGAGCCACGTGACGCGGTTCGGGTCGACGAGGCCGACCCGCTTGCGACCGGCGAACCAGCTGTAGAAACGCGGCCGGTCGGAACTCAGCGCCGCGCATGCGAGATCGTAGCGGCGCCACATCGACAACGCGTCGCGCAACCGCTCGCCGAACCCGGCGCGCTGCGCGACCACGATCACGCGCCGCACGTCCGGATTGTGCTCGAGCACGCCCTCGGTGCCGCGAAACACCAGCATGTCGATGTGCGCGTCCGGCCAACGCGCCTTCAGCGACCGTACGAGCGGTGTCGTCAGCAGCACGTCGCCGATACGGCGCGGCGCGGCAACGAGGATGGTTCTGGGCGGACGGGTGGAAGAAAACAGGGCCACGGTAATCGTCTGGCTGGCTGAACAAGGCTGGCAATGTACAGGATTTTGCAGTAGCCGGCGCGGCGTCGCGCACCCGGCCGCGCAGGCTGCCGCGATGCGGCTCCGCCAGCGGAGCGTCGCGCGGTACGCAGCCGCACGACGCGCACCGCGCTACGATGCGATCGGCGCGATCACGGGCGACGTGGCGACGGCCGGCTGCGCGAGCGCGGTACTGGCCGCGGCTTCGTCGCGACGGCCGGCCTGCGGCAGCAGGTGGCGCACCGCGCGCTCGACCGCATCGACACCGATCGCGTCGACGGTCGGGCCCGCACGCAGGATCACGTGCGGCACGCCGAGCGGATGCCAGCGCAGGTATTTCTCGGGACGGTCCTCGAACAGGGCGGCCACCGGTACGCCGAGCGCCGACGCAATATGCACGGGCGCGCTGTCGGCCGAGACGATCGCGTCGAGCAGGCTCGCGGCCGCCACCAGCTCGGCGACCGAGGAAGGCGCGACATGCCGTGCATTCACGTCGCGCCACATGTCGCCGTCGGCAGCGTGGCCGATGGCCGGATCGCGAAACACGATCACGTCGGCAACCGGTGCGAGGCGCTCGCCGAGGTCGCGCCAGCGATCGGCGGGCCAGCGCCGCTCGACCGCCTTGTTCGACACGAACAGCCCGACGCGCGGCTTCGTGCGCGCGCCGAGCAGCCGATGCCACGTTTCCTGTAGCGAGCGATCGGGATGCACCGAGAGCGCGAGCTGATCGAGATCGGCGCAACCGAGTTCGGGCACGAGCCGGAAGCCCGACAACGCTTCATGGAACATCGGACGCCGCGCGACATGCTCGGGCTTGCGATCGTCGAATTCGGTCTCCGCATCGTGCCAGCGGCAATCCTTCGCGCGAAGCTGGCGCGCGAACTGCATGCTGCTGCGATGCATGCCGCCGTTCGGCACGATCACCAGGTCGAACCGCAAGCGGCGCAGACGGCGCACGAGTCGCAGCCGGTCGAAGAATGCGCGCATCCGGCCGGGGCGGTCGTTGCGCTCGCACTGGCGGCTGTACACGTAGGTGTGGATCGTGTGCACGTCCGGGTTTCCGGCCAGCGCGGCCGCGTTGTAGCGGTTCGCGACCACATGCAGCTCCGCGCCCGGCCAACGCGCCTTCAGCGCGCCGAGAAACGCCGTCGTGCACAACATGTCGCCCAGAAAATCAATCCGGATCACGAGGATCCGCTGTGTCGGGTTTCCATTGACCATGGTCATGTGGGGGGACAATCAGTTTTTATCGTCGCGACGGGCCGTTCCACGGCATCCTGGTCCGAGGGCCTACCGTGCCGCACGCGGCACGGATCCGCCCGTGTTACGCGCGCGCTACCGCCGCTGCTTGCCGTGCGAACCCGCGGCAAACGCCGCGTTCGGACGGTTAGCGCGGGATTGTATAGCGTCCGGATGACCAGCCCAAGACCCCGGCAACCCTCGCACGTAAAAACGGCCCGTCGCACCGCACGATGGCGATGCGACGGGCCGCCTCTGCGCGACCGCCGCCGAAGTGGGGTGCGGTCAGTACGTGATTTCGACGACGCTGCCGTCGAACGCCGCGCGCAGATCCGCCAGCAGCACGTCGCTCGGCTTCACGCGCCATGCGTCGCCCAAACGCATTTCGCCTTGCGCCCGCGCGTTGCTGTAGTGGATCTGGACGGCAAGCCCGTTCGGCAGCGGCGCCTGCGGGCGCCGACCGCCATCGCGGCCGCCGCCGCGCGGCGCGGGCGCTTCGACCACGTTCGCCGCGGCCGGATCGTCCTTCGACACGTGCGGCTCGAGCACGCGGCGCAGCGCGAGCGCGTCGGCGTTGCCGTTCATCGTCAGCCGCACGGCCTGCGCATAGCGGCTGCGGGCACGTTCGAGATCCATCACGGTATCGGCGGTGAAGCGAATGCCGCCGGTGAACGCATCGTTGCGCGCCTGCCCCTGTACGATCAGCAGCTCGTCTTCCTTGAACAGCGCCTTGTTCGCCTCGAACTGCTCGTTGAAGATCGTGATCTCGCACTGGCCGGAACCGTCGTCGAGCAGCGCGATCAGCATCTTGCCGCGCTGGGTCATCTGCGTGCGCAGCGACGCGATGATGCCGGCGACGAGCTTGTCGCGTCCTTCCTTCAGGTCGCCGACCTTCTGTCGCACGAAGCGGCGCACTTCTTCGCGATACGCGTCGAACAGATGGCCGGACAGATAGAAACCGAGCGCGGCCTTTTCTTCCTGCAGGCGGCGCTTGTCGTCCCACGCGGGTTCGTCGACGAGCGCGTGCGCATGCGGCGACTCGGCGCCCATGTCGAACAGCCCGGCCTGCATCGCGTTCGCTTCGGCCTGGTCGGCCGCTTCCATCGCGAGCGGCACCGACGCGATCAACTGCGCACGGTTCGGGTTCAGCGAATCGAACGCGCCGGCGCGGATCAGGGCCTCGATCGTGCGGCGGTTGACGACGCGCCGGTCGATCCGTTCGCAGAAGTCGAACAGGTCGGTGAACGCCTTTTCCTCGCGCGCACGCAGGATTTCCTCGATCGCGTTCTGGCCGCTGCCCTTCACCGCGCCGAGCCCGTAGCGGATCGTGCGCGAGCGCTTGCCGTCGGCTTCCGCGACCGGCTCGAACCGGTAATGCGACTGGTTGATGTCCGGCGGCAGCACGGCGAGGTTGTTCACGACGCAGTCGTCGAACAGGATCTTCACCTTGTCGGTGTCGTCCATCGCGAGCGTCATGTTGGCCGCCATGAATTCCGCCGGATGGTGCGCCTTCAGCCACGCGGTGTAATACGCGAGCAGCGCATACGCGGCCGCGTGCGACTTGTTGAAGCCGTAGCCCGCGAACTTCTCCATCAAGTCGAAGATCTCGTCGGACTTCTCGCGCGTGAGGCCGTTCTTCGCCGCACCCTCGGCGAAGATCTCGCGATGCTTGGCCATCTCCTCGGGCTTCTTCTTGCCCATCGCGCGACGCAGCAAGTCCGCGCCGCCGAGCGAGTAGCCGCCGATGATCTGCGCCATCTGCATCACCTGCTCCTGATAGACCATGATGCCGTAGGTCTCTTTCAGGACGGGTTCGACGCGCGGATCCGGATAGTCGACCTTCTCGCGCCCGTGCTTCCGTGCGCAGAAGCTCGGGATCAGGTCCATCGGGCCCGGACGGTACAACGACACGAGCGCGATGATGTCCTCGAAGCGGTCGGGCTGCGCATCCTTCAGCATGCCCTGCATCCCGCGGCTTTCCAGCTGGAACACCGCGACCGTGTTGGCCTTCTTCAGGATCTGGAACGACGCCGGATCGTCGAGCGGCACCTGCGCGAGCGACCAGTCGGCCTTCGACGGATCGAGGCGGCGGATGTAGCGCTCGGCCCAGTCGAGGATCGTCAGCGTCGTGAGGCCCAGAAAGTCGAACTTCACGAGGCCGACGGCTTCGACGTCGTCCTTGTCGTACTGGCTGACCACGCCGCCGTCGTCGCCCTGCGTGTACAGCGGGCAGAAATCGGTCAGCTTGCCGGGCGCGATCAGCACGCCGCCCGCGTGCATCCCGACGTTACGCGTCAAGCCCTCGACGCGCTGCGCGAGATCGAGCAGCTGGTGGACTTCGTCCTCGTGGTCGTAGCGCTCCTGCAGCTGCGGCTCTTCCTTCATCGCGTCGGCAATCGTCACGTGCTTGCCGGGTTTGAACGGAATCAGCTTCGCGACGCCGTCGGTGAACATGTAGCCGAGGTCGAGCACGCGGCCGATGTCGCGCACGGCCGCCTTCGCGGCCATCGTGCCGAACGTGGCGATCTGCGACACGGCGTCCGCGCCGTATTTCTCCTTCACGTACTGGATCACGCGATCGCGGCCGTGCTGGCAGAAGTCGATGTCGAAGTCGGGCATCGACACGCGTTCCGGGTTCAGGAAGCGCTCGAACAGCAGGTTGTAGCGCAGCGGATCGAGGTCGGTAATGCCGAGCGCGTACGCGACCAGCGAGCCGGCGCCCGAGCCGCGGCCCGGGCCGACCGGCACGCCGTTGTTCTTCGCCCAGTTGATGAAGTCCGCGACGATCAGGAAGTAGCCGGGGAAGCCCATCTTCGTGATGGTCCCGCACTCGAATTCGAGGCGCTTGTAGTACGTGTCGCGCTGCGCGTCGCGCTCGGCTTCGACCGGATACAACTGCGCGAGGCGCGTCTCGAGCCCTTCCTTCGACAGCTGGACCAGGTAGTCGTCGAGCGACATGCCGTCCGGCGTCGGGAACAGCGGCAGTTTCGGCTTGCCGAGCTCGAGCTTCAGGTTGCAGCGCTTCGCGATCTCGACCGTGTTCGCGATCGCCGACGGCAGGTCGGCGAACAGCGCGACCATGTCGTCCTGCGTGCGGAAATACTGGTCGGTCGTGAAACGCTTCTGGCGCCGCGGGTTCGCGAGGATGTCGCCTTCCGAGATGCACACGCGCGCCTCGTGCGCGGTGAAATCGTCGTCGGTCATGAACTGCGTCGGGTGCGTCGCGACGACCGGCAGCTTCAGCGACGCGGCGAGCGCCGCGGCCTGCTGGATGTAAGCCTCGGCGCCTGGCTGGCCGTAACGCTGCAGCTCGATGTAGAAGCCGCCCGGAAACACCCGCGCCCAGCGCTCGGCGTGGCGGCGCGCGGCTTCTTCGTTGCCCGCGGCCAGCGCGAGCCCGATATCGCCCTGTTGCGCGCCCGACAGCGCGAGCAGCCCCTGCGCGAGCGCGCCGTCGAGCCAGCTCGCGTCGAGTTCCGCGCGGCCGCGGTACTGGTTCGTGAGCCACGCCTTCGACAGCAGCTCGCAGAGATTCAGGTAACCGACCTTGTCCTTGACCAGCAGCAGCAACCGCGACGGCTTGTCGCGGTCGTCGGGATTGGCTATCCAGACGTCGCAGCCGGCGATCGGCTTGATGCCCTTGCCACGGGCTTCCTGGTAGAAACGGACGAGACCGAATGCGTTGCCGAGATCGGTGAGCGCGAGCGCGCCCTGACCGTCCGCGGCCGCCGCCTTGACGATGTCGTCAATGCGCACGATGCCGTCGGCGATCGAGAATTCGGAGTGAACGCGAAGATGGACGAAGCGAGGATCTGACATGGGCGCTATTGTAGCCGCCTCGCCGCGCAGGCTGCCCAAAAAATGCCCGCTTTGGCCGTTCGGCCGATGCACGCGGCGACACGTCGCGCGGCTGGCCGATCGGCCGGATACCGATGCCCGCGCCGTTTGCGGGATAATACGGTTTTTCGAATCAACGCCCCGGCTTCGCACCCTTTTTTGCGGGCCGCCGTGCGACCGTTTTCCCGTCGGACCATCATGACCATCGTCAACCTCGCCGCCTACCACTTCGTGTCGCTCGACGCGAACGAGCAATGGCGTCCGCTCGTCACCGCCCGCTGCAACGAACTCGGCCTGCGCGGCACGATCCTGCTCGCACCGGAAGGCATCAACCTGTTCATCGCCGGCACGCGCGAAGCCACCGACGCGTTCATCGCGTACATCCGCCACGATCCGCTGTTCGAAGGCAAGTTCGCGACGTTGCAGTTCAAGGAAAGCCTGTCCGACTCGCAGCCGTTCCGCCGCATGCTCGTGCGCCTGAAGCGCGAGATCATCACGATGAAGAAGCCTGCGATCAAGCCGGAACTCGGCCGCGCGCCGTTCGTCGATGCACGTACGCTGAAGTCGTGGCTCGATCAGGGCCACGACGATACCGGCCGCCCCGTCGTGATGCTCGACACGCGCAATGCGTTCGAAGTCGACGTCGGCACGTTCGACAACGCGCTCGACTACCGGATCGACAAGTTCAGCGAATTCCCGGAAGTGATCGACGCGAACCGCGCCGACCTCGAAGGCAAGACGGTCGTGTCGTTCTGCACCGGCGGCATCCGCTGCGAGAAGGCGGCGATCCACATGAAGGAAATCGGCATCGACAACGTGTACCAGCTCGAAGGCGGGATCCTGAAATACTTCGAGGAAGTCGGCGGCGCGCACTATCACGGCGACTGCTTCGTGTTCGACTACCGCACCGCGCTGAATCCGCAACTCCAGCCCACCGAGAACGTCACGTGCTTCGCGTGCCGCGCGGTCGTCACGCCGGAAGCGCAACGATCGCCGAGCTATGTGGCCGGCCAGTCGTGCCCGGCCTGCGCACAGGCAGCCAGCGCCGCGTAACGGCGCGTCGCACCGCGCCCCGCCGATGAATCACGGCTATCGCGGCCGTTTCGCGCCGTCGCCCACCGGCCCGCTGCACTTCGGCTCGCTGGTCGGCGCGCTCGCGAGCTGGCTCGACGCACGCGCGCATGGCGGTACGTGGCTCGTGCGCATCGAGGATCTCGACAGCCCGCGCACGGTGCCCGGCGCGGCCGACGACATCCTCGCGACGCTCGCGCATTTCGGGATGACGCCCGACGCGCCGCCCGTCTGGCAGAGTACGCGCGACGCGGCCTACACGGCCGCGCTCGAGCGGCTCGTCGCGGCCGGGCTCGTGTATCCATGCGGCTGCACGCGCAAGGAAATCGCCGATTCGCTGCGCGCCGCCCATGAACGCCATACGACGCTCGCGTATCCGGGCACGTGCCGCACCGGCCTGCACGGCAAGCCCGCGCGCGCATGGCGGCTGCGCGTGCCCGACGGCGATGCAGCGCTCGTCGCGTTCGACGATCGCTGGCAGCACACGCAATCGCAGAACCTCGCGACCGAAGTCGGCGATTTCGTGCTCAAGCGCGCGGACGGCCAATGGGCGTATCAACTGGCGGTCGTCGTCGACGATGCCGACGCCGGCATCACGCACGTCGTGCGCGGCGCCGACCTGCTCGACTCGACCGCGCGCCAGATCTACCTGCAGCGCTGCCTCGGCGTGCCGACTCCCGAATACCTGCACGTGCCCGTCGTCGTCGATGCGAACGGCGAAAAGCTCAGCAAGCAGACGGGCGCGACGGCGCTCGAACGCAACGACCCGCTGCCGGCGCTGCGGGCCGCGGCCGCGCATCTCGGTCTGTCGGACGATGGCGATCTACCGGGCCACACGATCGACGCGTTCTACGCGGCCGCGACCGATGCGTGGGCACGTCGCTTCGGGCCGCGCGCCGGTTGAACCGCCTGCACGACACCGGTCCCGGCATCCGTCGTCGGCGAATCCGATCGCATGAAGGCGTGACGGAAGCCTCGGCGCCGCGTCCGCTGCGACACCGCATCGAAATATCCTGCCCCGCGCGGCAAGCTTTCGCCGCCGCGCGCACGCCCCGCCCCGATCGCGTCGCCCCATGAAAAACGGGCACATGCTCATCGCATGCGCCCGCTTGTCCGGCAGCGCTGACGCGCCGCCCGGGTTACGCCGACGGCTTGCGCGGCATCCCGAAGCCGCCGAGCAGCGCGGCGACCTGGCGCTTCGGCCCTTTCTTCTCCGGCTGCTGCGCGGGCTGCGCGTCGTCGGGCTGCTTCGCCGACGCCGACGGCTCGTACGGCTTCAGGAAGAAGTCGTCGACCGGCGCTTCGTGACGGCGATGATGGCCGCCGCGCTCGGCGCTGCCCGACCGGCGTCCCGATGCACCGCGATGCTCGTCGCGATCGCGACGACCGCCGCGTTCGCCACCGCGTTCGCCACCGCGTTCGCTGTTGCGCTCGCCGCCGCGTTCGTCGTGACGCTGGCGCGCCGGCTTGTCGAGCGTTAGCGTCTGCATTTCGAGCGGGCGCTTGATCAGCTTCTCGATATCGGCGAGCTGCTTGCGCTCGTTCGGGCTGCACAGCGACAGCGCGTCGCCCGTCGCACCCGCGCGGCCGGTACGGCCGATCCGGTGCACGTAGTCTTCCGCGCTGAACGGCAGGTCGAAGTTGATCACGGCCGGCAGTTCGGCGATGTCGAGGCCGCGCGCGGCCACGTCGGTCGCGACCAGCGCCTCGATCTCGCCGCGCTTGAACGCGTCGAGCGCCTGCATCCGCTCGATCTGCGTCTTGTCGCCGTGAATCGCCGACGCGACCACGCCGTCGCGTTCGAGATTGCGCGCGAGACGGCTCGCGCCGATCTTGCTGTTGCAGAACACGATCACCTGCTTGAGGCCGCGATCGCGCAGCAACTGCACGACGGCCGCCTGCTTGTCGCCTTCGGCGACGTCGTAGACGATCTGCGTGACGTTCGCGTTCGTCGAGTTGCTGCGCGCGACCTCGATCGTCTGCGGGTTGCGCAGGTAGGTCGATGCGAGCTTCTTGATTTCGCCCGAGAACGTGGCCGAGAACAGCAGCGTCTGACGCTCCTTCGGCAGCAGGTTCAGGATGCGCTGCAGATCGGGCAGGAAGCCCATGTCGAGCATCCGGTCGGCTTCGTCGAGCACGAGGATCTGCACCTGGCCGAGGTTCGCCGTCTTCTGCTGCACGTGGTCGAGCAGGCGGCCCGGCGTCGCGATCAGGATCTCGACGCCGCGGCGCAGTTCGGCCGATTGCGGATTCATGTCGACGCCGCCGAACACCACCGCGCTGCGCAGCGGCGTGTGCTTCGCATACGCGTGCACGTTCGCGGCAACCTGGTCGGCGAGTTCGCGGGTCGGCGTGAGGATCAGCGCCCGCACCGGGTGGCGCGCCGGGGACGCGCTCGTGTTCGCTTGCGGCAGCAGGCGCTGGATGATCGGCAGCGAGAAACTCGCGGTCTTGCCGGTGCCCGTTTGGGCGGCGCCCATGACGTCGCGGCCGGCGAGCACGACCGGAATGGCCTGCGCCTGGATCGGCGTCGGCGTCGTATAGCCCTGCTCCACAATGGCTTTCAGGATATCGGGGGCAAGGCCGAATTGATCGAAGGTTGCGTCGACGGGCTTGGCGACAGAATCGGACATGGTGGCGTTTCGCTCAAAAGGCGCGGCGGGGACATCGTGCGTCAGGCCGGCCGGGCCTGCGCTCATCACAATTCGGAAATAGACGGAGCCGCGGCGCGCCGCGCGGCGCCGCTCTGGCGCTTGGGACCGGTTCAATGCGAACGCTGGACGCCAGGCCGTGCGAACTCCGTTCGGCGCGAATGCCGGCGGAAAGGGCCGTATTGTAGCACCGTGCGGGAATCTGTCCGTGACAACGCCGCGAACGGCCGCGACGGCGATTCGCGCGGCGGGTCTGCCCGAGCCTGCGGGGGCGAGCGGCTGGCCGATCGGGGTAGCCGTATCGGCCGATGAACAATATCAGGGGCAAGATCGCGCAATCTCGCATCGGCATGCCCGCCGTCAGCCGCGCGTACCGGGCCTTCAGCCCGGCACAACCGGTCACCCGGGCGAACAGGCTCCACGCGCGCCGCTCAGCCCTTCTTCTTTTTCTTCTCGACCTGCACGCAGTCGCCCAGCAGCGGCGGCGACTTCGGGTCGGCGATCTCGTCGCGCAGCGTCGCTTCCTTGCCCTTCGTCCACCACGTATAGCGGCCGGCCTGGTAGCGCGCGCCCGACCCCGACACGGTGTCGACGAACAGCATCTGCTTGCCGTCGACCGGCACGAGCGCGAAGCTCTGGCCGTTGCCCGCGAGCCAGTACGACACGCGCACCGGGGCCTTGTGGTTCGCGCACTGGTAGACGGTTGGCTGACGCGCGTCCGCGTCGATCTCTTCGACGGTCAGTTGCGCGGCATGCGCGACGGAAACGGCGCTGCCGGCGAGAGCAAGCACGGCGAGGGTTAAGCGAATCATGCAGGTCCTCTCACGAGACGGGTGGAAGCGCGCCATCGGCGGGCGGGCGGTTATATGTTTATGAGGCTGGCCGGAAATCGCGCCGGCCGCCGGAATCAGGGATCGATCACGTCCGCGCACGCATCGGTCGGCGCCGCGGCGACATGACCGACGAGCGGCACGATCTTGAGCCCGGCCGACGCCACCCGGCACGGCGCGGCCGCGAGGCCGCAGCCCGCGAGCCCCGCGACGAGCGCCAGCGCAGCGCCCAGCTTTCCGATACGCAACCACCTCGATGCCATCGTCGTCTCCTCGTTCCGTCAGCGCGCCGACACGGGCCGCACGGCCGCGGCCGCGCGCTTCGCGCGTTCGCGGGCTTCGTCGACGGTCGCGCCGGTCGCGAGCGCAACGCCCATGCGCCGCTTCGCAAAACTTTCCGGCTTGCCGAACAGACGCAGGTCCGCGCCCGGCACCGCGAGCGCGTCGCGCACGCCTTCGAACGCGATCCCGCGCTCGTCGAGCCCGCCGTAGATCACCGCCGACGCGGCCGGCGTGCCGAGCGCCGGATCGACCGGCAGCCCGAGAATCGCCCGCGCGTGCAGCTCGAACTCCGACTGGCGCTGCGACGCGAGCGTGACGAGGCCCGTATCGTGCGGCCGCGGGCTCACCTCGGAGAACCATACGTCGTCGCCACGCACGAACAGCTCGACGCCGAACAGCCCGCGCCCGCCGAGCGCCTCGGTCACCTTGTGCGCGATCTCGCGCGACTTCCCGAGCGCCGTCGCGCTCATCGGCTGCGGCTGCCACGATTCGACGTAGTCGCCCGCCACTTGCACGTGGCCGACCGGCTCGCAGAAATAGGTGCGCGTGTCGAGCGTCGCGGGGTCGATCGCGCGCACGGTCAGTTGCGTGATCTCGTAGTCGAAATCGACGAAGCCCTCGACGATCACGCGGCCGTGATTCACGCGCCCGCCCGCCATCGCGTAGTCCCACGCGGCTTTCACGTCGGCGTCGGTCTTCACGACCGACTGCCCCTTGCCGGACGACGACATCACGGGCTTCACGACGCACGGCATGCCGATCTTCGCGACGGCCGCGCTGAAGGCGTCGAACGAATCCGCGAACGCATACGGGGAAGTCGGCAGGCCGAGTTCCTCGGCCGCGAGCCGGCGGATCCCTTCGCGATTCATCGTGAGCTGCGTCGCACGCGCGGTCGGGATCACCTCGGCGAGACCGGCCGCCTCGATCGCCGCGAGCGCGTCGGTGGCGATCGCCTCGATCTCGGGAACGATCAGGTGCGGGCGCTCGGCCTCGACGATGGCCCGCAGCGCGGCCGGGTCCGTCATGTCGATCACGTGCGCGCGATGCGCGACCTGGTGACCCGGCGCGTCCGGATAGCGATCGACCGCAATGACTTCGACGCCGAGACGCTGCAACGCGATGATGACTTCCTTGCCGAGCTCGCCCGCGCCGAGCAGCATGACGCGTGTGGCCGAGGGTGAAAGCGGCGTACCGAGCCGCTGACCGATCTGCATGTGATTTCCCGCTGGTTCTGTTGGAGGACGAAAACGGCTTCGATGTTAACACGGGCATCCGGGCCGGTTTGGGCGGTTTGGCCGCACCCGCGCCGAGTCGCACGAGGTCCGTGGGCGGCCCGCGAACGTTTTCGCACGCGAAGTGTCGGCTCGCCTGCCGCGGGGCGGGTGCGTTACTCTTACGCCTTGATCAGAATCCGAAGAGGAACGAGGCTCATGTCCCACCTGTCTGCCGCCGCACGCGCACGCACCGGCCTGCTTCGCCCGTTGCGCGCGCCGCTCTGCGCGTTGACGCTTGCCACGCTTCTCGCCGCCTGCGCGATGCCGACCCATCCCGATTCCGCCGCCCCCGCACCCGACCCGTACAACCCGGCCGCCGTCCAGCTGCTCGACGACACGAGCTGGGAACTCACCAGCTGGGTGAACGCCGACGGCACGCAACGCGCGATCCCGCACGGCGACAACGGCGAGCCGATCAAGCTCGCGCTGTCGACCGACTCGGGCATCCGGCGCGCAAGCGGGTTCTCGGGCTGCAACCGCTACATGGGCACCTACGCGGTCAAGAACGGCCTGCTGAGCTTCGGCCCGCTCGCCGGCACGCGGATGGCCTGCCCGAACACGCTCGGCGGCCAACTCGAATCCGCGTACCTCGACGCGCTCGCCCACATCGAGAAGACCGGCGTGCAGATGCGCGCGCCCCAGCAATTGCAGATCGTGACCCAGGCCGGCGCAACACTGACGTTCACGCACCGGAGTCCCTGATGCAGGGCGCGCGCGAAGGCCGACCGACCGTCTTCGCGTGGCGCGCCACGCGCATGTGCCATCCACGTGCGTCGCGCGGCGTGAATCGGAATCACGCCGCGTCAGAGTCTTGTTCGCCGGCCGGTTAAACTCGGCGGGTCGCGCCCCGCGCGCTCCGCCCCACTCCTGTTTCAAAGCATGCACACGGTTGTCTTCGGCTGGTTCGGCATCTCCGCCGTCTGGTTCCTCCTTCTCTTCTGGCGTCTCGTGCAGGCGATGCTGCCCGGCGGCGGCGGGCTCGCCGGCCGCGGCTCGATCCGCCTGTGGCTCGGCTTCGCCGCGGTATTCGTCGCCAGCTGCACGCTGACGAGCCCGCTGTCAGGCCCCGACACGAACGCGCTCGGCCATGCGTGCTCGGCCGGCTTCGCCCACGTGCTCGGCCCGATCGGCACGCCGGTCGTGATGGTCGTGCTGTTCCTCGCCGGCTTGCCCTGGCTGACCGGCATCGGCTGGCGGCAGTTCGCCGCGTGGGTCGACACGTCGTTCGGCGTCAAGCTGTCGCGCGACGGCGGCGACGACGACGCACGCGGAATCGCCGACCTGCCGCGCAGCGCGCTGCATCGCGACGACGATGTCGTACAGCCGACCACCGCACATACCGTCAATTCGATGGCGCCGCGCCAGAACGGCCGGTATTCGCGCCCGACCGTATGGAAGCCCGATCCGCACGCCCGACCGAAGCCGCGCAGCAAGACGCCGCCGCGCCCCCTTGCGGAGCCCGTCGCGCCGTCGGGCTGGCTGAAGCCGACCGCGCCGCAGCGCACGCCTGCGCCGCCCGCGCCGATCCCGGCCGGTGCGATGCCGCCGCCGACCACCGGCAGCACCGCCAGCCTCGCGCGCGCCGCGGCGAACGCGCAAGTGCCGCGCCCCGCGCCGGCTCCGCTTCCGGCCGGATTCGAACCCGTCCGGCCGCGTCCGACCGCCGCGCGGCCGGCCACCGCCGCGCTGACGCAAACGGCGCCGCGCGCCACGGTCACGCCACGACCGGCCGCTACGCAGCCGCAGCGCCCGCCGGTGCGCCCGGTCGCGGGCACGACGGCAGCCGGCCTGTCGCCGGACGCGGCCCGACGCCGCCCGGCGCCGCCCGCGCCGGCGCGCGCGCCGCTCTATGCGTGGAACGAGAAGCCCGCCACGCCGATTACACCGGCGCCGAGCGTTCACGACACGCTGCGCTCGATCGAAGCCAGCACCGCGCAGTGGGCGACGCTGGGTGGCGCGGAGTCGACCGATGCGACGCACGCGGCGACCGCAGCCGCTGCCGTGGCCGGCGTAGCCGCGGCAGCAGCCAGCGTCGCCGCGCCGGCATCGGCGGCCGCGTCGAGCGCGTTCGTCTCCACAGCGCATGGCGTCGCAGCCCAGGACGTCAATGTTCCGGCCGAATCCGCTGCCTCGCCTGCGTACGACGACGCACCGATCGTGCTCGACGCCTTCATGCCGGCGGAATCCGGCATCGCGCAGGCTTCGGTCGGCGATTTGCCCGCCCCTGCAATCGATCGAACTGAACCGAACGCGCGCACGAATCCCGGCATCGACGATGCCGCGATCCCGCATCGTGCCGACGACGAGATCCGTCACGTCGACGAAGCGTCCGCCGCGCCGTCGATCGACGCACCCATCGACCTCGCGCCTTGGGAAGACGTCGTCAGCCCGTCGGTTTCCGCGCTCGACGTGTCGACCGCAAGCCCGATCGCCGAGTCGCTGGCGCACGACGCGAAATCGGAGCCCGCTCATTCAGCCTTCGCGTCGGCACGCGATGCAGCCGCTCGCGATCTCGGCATCGGCAAGCCGACCGGGTCCGTCGATATCGACGACAAGGACGACGCACAACCGGCGCCTGCAAACGATCGCGCTGCACCGGCCTACTTGCGTCAAGGGGTTGCCGATTCGCATGCCGACGTGAAGCCGGCCGACAGCATCGTTCCGTTTGCTGCCCTCCCCTCCTCGTCGATGGCGGGAACGTCGGCGCGCGCACTTTCGGAATCCGCGTCGATTGCGGCAACGTCCGCGCCGGACCTGTCGCAGCCCGCACCGGAAGCTGCCAAGCCGGTCGAGACGGAACCCGCGGCACCGTTGTCGGCCGTCGCTCAGCACGCGACGTCCGCTACATATTGGACTGCGCCGACGACGCAGCCTGCCGCGACACAGACAACCGTCGCGGCGGAATTGCCGAAAGCGCCGGCGGTCCAGCCATTTGCCGCAGCATCGACGGCTGCGGCTGTCGCCGCATCGCCGCAGGTCGGCACGGCGCCTGATTCGACTGCCTCCGCATCGGGCATCGCGCCCGTCGCCGCCGTTTCGCCGGTCGGCGCGACCGGCACGGCGTCCGCTTCGCCGTCGCAACCGGCCGCGGCACCGCCCGTTACTTCCGCCGCGTCGGCGTCGCCTGCCGATGTCATGGGCGTTACCTACGATTCGCTGTCCCGCGCTTCGACGCCCGGATCGACCGATACGCCCGCCGTGACGCCGTCGACGACCGGCGCGTCGGGTTCGACGCTCGGTTCGACTGCGCAGGCGCCCGCAACGCCGGCGCCTGCCACCTCGACACTCGCGACTTTCACGCCCGCGCCCATCGCTGCGCCGTCTTTCGCACGGGCATCGACGCTGCCAACCGACACGGCGACCACGTCGACCGGTACGACGACCTTCGCTCCATCCGGCTCATCGGGCGCGGTCGCGCCGCTACCGGCCATCGGCCTGCCCGCGTCGCCAGCCTCGTCGGCCGCGGCGTCACCGTCCTTCGGTACGATCGCGCCGACGACCACGGCCGCCGCGACGCAGGCTTACCCGATCGCAGGCGCGCCTGCCGCTGCAGCCGGATCGCTGACGTCCATCGGTGCGGCCGCCGCAACACAGGCGCCGTCGATCACGGCCGTCCCGGCCGCGGTCGCAACCCAGACGCCCGCGACACAGCCCGCGCCTGCCGCCTCGTCGGCGAGCTGGTCCGTGTCACATGACCTGACCGCAACACCGACCGCCACACCGCCCGCGGCAACCGTTCCCGGCGCGGACGTCCCGGCCAGCCCGGCAACCATCATTTCCGCGCCGCCTCCCCTCGCGATCCCGCCCATCGGCGCACCGGCCACCGACGCAATCGAGGCGCCCGAACCGGCCCCGGCCGCTCCCGCCGCCCGCCCGCCGCGCCCGCCGCGCCCGAACGCGTTCGAATTCCACGCGCCCGCGTCGTTCAACGTCGAACTGCCGACGCTCGACCTGCTCGAGCCCGCGTCCGACGACGTCGAAACGATCACCGAGGAGCACCTCGCGCAAACCGCGCAGGTGATCGAACAACGGCTGCAGGAATTCAAGGTGCCGGTGACGGTGGTCGGCGCATCGGCCGGCCCCGTGATCACGCGCTTCGAGATCGAACCCGCGCTCGGCGTGCGCGGCAGCCAGATCGTCGGGCTGATGAAGGACCTGTCGCGCGGGCTCGGCCTCACGTCGATCCGCGTCGTCGAGACGATCCCCGGCAAGACCTGCATGGGCCTCGAACTGCCGAACGCGAAGCGCCAGATGATCCGCCTGTCGGAGATCCTCGAGTCGCGGCAGTACCAGCATTCGCCGTCGCAACTGACGATCGCGATGGGCAAGGACATCACCGGCCACCCGGTCGTCACCGATCTCGCGAAGGCGCCGCACATGCTCGTGGCCGGCACGACGGGTTCGGGCAAGTCGGTCGCGATCAACGCGATGATCCTGTCGTTGCTGTACAAGGCGACGCCGGAAGACGTGCGGCTCATCATGATCGACCCGAAGATGCTGGAGCTGTCGGTCTACGAAGGCATCCCGCACCTGCTCGCGCCGGTCGTCACCGACATGAAGCTCGCGGCGAACGCGCTGAACTGGTGCGTCGGCGAAATGGAGAAACGCTACCGGCTGATGTCGGCCGTCGGCGTGCGCAACCTCGCGGGCTTCAACCAGAAGATCCGCGACGCCGAGGCGAAGGAAAAGAAGATCGGCAACCCGTTCTCGCTGACGCCCGAGGATCCGGAGCCGCTGTCGACGCTGCCGCTGATCGTCGTCGTGATCGACGAGCTGGCCGACCTGATGATGGTCGCCGGCAAGAAGATCGAGGAGCTGATCGCCCGCCTCGCGCAGAAGGCGCGCGCGGCCGGCATCCACCTGATCCTCGCGACGCAGCGGCCGTCCGTCGACGTGATCACGGGCCTCATCAAGGCGAACATCCCGACGCGCGTCGCATTCCAGGTGTCGTCGAAGATCGACTCGCGCACGATCCTCGACCAGATGGGCGCCGAGTCGCTGCTCGGGATGGGCGACATGCTGTTCCTGCCGCCGGGCACCGGTTATCCGCAGCGCGTGCACGGCGCGTTCGTCGCCGACGAGGAAGTGCACCGGATCGTCGAGTACCTGAAGCAGTTCGGCGAGCCGCAGTACGAGGAAGGGATTCTCGACGGGCCGGCCGCCGACGGCGCGACGCAGGACCTGTTCGGCGATGCGCCGGATGCGGAAGCCGATCCGCTGTACGACGAAGCCGTCGCGTTCGTCGTGCGCACGCGGCGCGCGTCGATCTCGTCGGTGCAGCGGCAGTTGCGCATCGGCTACAACCGCGCGGCGCGGCTCGTCGAGCAGATGGAAGCCGCGGGCCTCGTGTCGGCGATGGGCATCAACGGCAGCCGCGAGGTGCTCGTGCCGGCCGCGGCCGACTGAGCATGCCGGCCGCACGGCCGCCGGCATCGATACGGGGCGCCGCGCAAGCGGCTGCACGACATACGAAGGGCGCTGCATCGGCAGCGCCCTTCTTGCATCGACCGGGAATCGGCCGCGATTACTGCGCGACCGGCACCAGCTTGAAGTCGACCGGCTTGCCGACCGCGACCTTCTGCGGATTCGCGCCGAGCTGCCCCGTTTCGACATCGCGACTGAACACGTAGAACGTGTCGCTGTCCTGGTTGCCGACGATCAGCCACTTGCCGGTCGGATCGATCAGGAATTCGCGCGGCGTCTTGCCCAGGCTCGACTGGCGGCCGACGTGCTTCAGCCGGCCGTTGGCCTGGTTCACCGCGTAGATCACCAGGTCGTTCGCGTCACCGCGGTTGCTCGCGTACAGGAAGCGGCCGTCCGGCGACAGGTGGATCGCGCCGCCGCCGACCTTGCCCTTGAAGCCAGGCGCCGTCATCGGCACCGTCTCGACCGGCGTCAGCTTGCCGTCGTGATAGCCGAACACCTCGACCGCCGCGTTGAGCTCGCTCGTCACGTACGCGAAGCGGCCGTCCGCGCCGAACACCATGTGACGCGGGCCCGAGCCGGCCTTCACCGGCGTGTAGCGCGTGTCGGTCGGGCTGATCAGCCCGCGGCTGCCGTCCACCGTGTAGCGGTAGCCGTAGATCTTGTCCGCGCCGAGATCCTGCACGAACAGATAGCGGCCGTCCGGCGAAAACACCGTCGAATGCACGTGCGCGCCGTCCTGGCGCCCCTTCACGGGCCCGGTGCCTTCGTGGTGGACCGCCAGCACGGCCGGGCTGGCCGCGCCGTCGTCGCGCAGCGGAAACACTGCGAAGCTGCCGCCCGGGTTCGCCGCGACCGAGTAGTTGGCGGTCACGAGGTACTTGCCGTCTGGCGACAGCGCGAGATAGCAAGGGTCGTTCCCTTCCGACGATACACGCTCGATGAAGCTCAGCGCGCCCGTCTTCGCGTCGAAGCGGAACGCGCTGACGCCGCCGCGCTGCGTCGCGGGACCGTCGTCGCCGGGCAGCTCGTTGACCGCATAGACGGTGCGACCGTCGCGGCTCGGCAACAGATACGACGGATTCACGGTCTTCGCCGACGATACCGGCGCGACGCTGCCGGTCTTGGTATCGAAGCGGTACACGTAGATCCCGTCGCTGCCGCCGCCCGTATAGGTGCCGACGAGCAGGTTGTAGACGCCGTCGGCCGGGGCGGACGATTGCTGCGCGAATGCGTGAGTCGCGGACAAGGACAGCACGATCGCGAAACCTTTCATCCAGTGAGCGAACCTAAGCGGGAACCCTCGTGTCGAAGCGCGAGCGTCACGCTCCCGTAAACGGTTGGGCATTGAATCCTCCTTGCATCGAGTCGCTTCAAGTGTTGAGATAGGACGAAACGCCGGCCGTTCATGCGCTCCGCCGCCCGGCCGAGTATACGGGGCGCGGCGCCCGGGCGTGAAGTCCGGGCCGCCGACGTCCGCATTGTGAACTCGAATACCCAAGGATCGCCTGCCCATGCCCGCCCTGATCGAAGACTACGCCCTCGTCGGCGACGGCCACACGGCCGCGCTGATCGCAAAAGACGGCTCCGTCGACTGGCTGTGCTGGCCCCGCTTCGATTCGGGCGCCTGCTTCGCGGCGCTGCTCGGCACGCCCGAGCACGGCCGCTGGCTGCTTGCTCCGGCCGCCGACGCCGCGATCACGCACACGACACGCCGCTATCGCGGCGACACGCTGATCCTCGAAACCGATTACGAAAGCGCCGACGGCGCCGTCACCGTGATCGACTTCATGCCGCCCGGCAACGGCTGGTCGGAACTGGTGCGGATCGTCGTCGGCCGCCACGGCACGATGAAGATGCGCATGGAGCTCGTGTTGCGCTTCGACTACGGCTTCTCGATTCCGTGGGTCACGCAACTGACCCGCGAGGACGGCATGAAGGCCATCGCCGGCCCCGATACCGTCGTGCTGCGCACGCCGGTGCCGCTCACCGGCAAGAACCTCCATACGCTCGCCGAATTCACGGTGAGCGCCGACGAGCGCGTGCCGTTCTCGCTCGGCTACGCGGCGTCGCACATGCGGCTGCCGCCGGCGCGCGACCCGCTGTCGATGCTCGCGCGCACCGAGAACTACTGGCTCGAATGGTCGGGCCGCTGCCAGGTGCAGGGCCGCTACGCGGCCGCCGTGCGGCGCTCGCTGATCACGCTGAAGGCGCTCGCGTACGAGCCGACCGGCGGCATCGTCGCGGCGCCGACCACGTCGCTGCCCGAGAAGATCGGCGGCAACCGCAACTGGGACTACCGCTACTGCTGGCTGCGCGACGCGACGATCACGCTGCTCGCGCTGATGCGCGGCGGCTACTACGACGAGGCGCGCGCGTGGCGCACGTGGCTCGGCCGCGTGATGGCCGGCTCGCCCGAGCAAATCCAGATTATGTACGGGATCGCCGGCGAGCGCCGGCTGCCGGAAATGGAGCTCGACTGGCTGCCCGGCTACCAGGATTCGCTGCCGGTGCGCGTCGGCAACGGTGCCGCGAACCAGCTCCAGCTCGACGTGTTCGGCGAGGTGATGGCCGCGCTGCACCTCGCGCGCGTGGGCGGCCTGCAGGCCGACGACACGGTCTGGTCGGTGCAGTGCGCGCTGCTCGACCATCTGGAGAAGATCTGGCAGGAACCCGACGAAGGGATCTGGGAAACGCGCGGCGGCCGCCGCCATTTCACGTTCTCCAAGGTGATGGCGTGGGTCGCGTTCGACCGCGCGATCAAGTCGGCGGAAATGTTCCGGCTGCCCGGCTCGCTCGACCGCTGGCGCGTGCTGCGCGAGCGGATCCATGCGGACGTCTGCGCGAACGCGTGGCACGAAGGCAAGCAGGCGTTCGCGCAAAGCTACGGCAGCGACGAGCTCGACGCGAGCGTGCTGCTGCTGCCGCAGCTCGGCTTCCTGCCGCCGGAGGACCCGCGCATCGTCGGCACGGTCGACGCGATCGAACGGGAATTGCTGCACGACGGGCTCGTGATGCGCTACCGCACGACCGAATACGACGACGGCCTGCCGCCGGGCGAAGGCACGTTTCTCGCGTGCAGCTTCTGGCTGGTCGACAGCTATGCGCTGCTCGGCCGGATCGACGACGCGCACCGGCTTTTCAGCCGGCTGCTCGCGCTGTCGAACGACCTGGGCCTGCTCGCGGAGGAATACGACCCGGTGGCCGGGCGGCTCGTCGGCAACTTCCCGCAGGCGTTCTCGCACGTGGCGCTCGTGCATACCGCGATGAACCTGATGCACCATGAAGACGCGATGGCGCGCGCGGCCGGCCAGCCCGCCCCGGCCGTGGCCACTGGCCGCTGAGCGGCGGCGCGGGCCCTTGTTCATAGATCGTCAAATCGCAAAAATTTGATGAAAAATCCGGGAAATGTTGCATTGCACCACCGATCGTTGTCCGATATGATCGACGAGATTGTCCGGCTGCAATGCAACATGGCCGGCCGCTGACCCACACGGCACGCCGCGACGCCTCACGCCGCCCTTGCGCACCGTCCCCCCCACGCGGGAGTAGCCTGCATGCTTTACCAACTGCACGAATTCCAGCGGGCAATGCTGAGCCCGCTCACGGCCTGGGCCCAGGCCGCGTCGAAGTCGTTCGCGAATCCGTCCAGCCCGTTCTCGCTGATGCCCGGCGCGCCGCGGATGGCAGCCGCCTATGAGCTGATGTATCGGCTCGGCAAGGATTACGAAAAGCCGGAATTCAACCTTCATCAGATCGTCAAGGACGGCCACAACATCCCGATCGTCGAGCAGACGATCATCGAGAAGCCGTTCTGCCGGCTGCTGCGCTTCAAGCGCTATTCGGACGACGCCGACGCCGTCACGCAACTGAAGGACGAACCCGTCGTGCTGGTCTGTGCGCCGCTGTCGGGCCACCACTCGACGCTGCTGCGCGACACGGTGCGCACGCTGCTGCAGGATCACAAGGTCTACATCACGGACTGGATCGACGCGCGGATGGTGCCGGTCGAGGTCGGCCCGTTCCACCTGCACGACTACATCGCGTACATCCAGGAATTCATCCGTCACATCGGCGCGCGCAACCTGCACGTGATCTCGGTATGCCAGCCGACGGTGCCGGTGCTCGCGGCGATTTCGCTGATGGCGAGCCGCGGCGAGGACACGCCGCTCACGATGACGATGATGGGCGGCCCGATCGACGCGCGCCGCAGCCCGACGTCGGTGAACTCGTTGGCCACGCAACACTCGACCGCGTGGTTCGAGAACAACGTGATCCACACGGTGCCCGCGAACTATCCGGGCGAAGGCCGCCAGGTGTATCCGGGCTTCCTGCAGCACACGGGCTTCGTCGCGATGAATCCGGAGCGGCACGCGCAATCGCACTGGGACTTCTACCAGAGCCTGCTGCGCGGTGACGAGGACGACGCCGAAGCGCACCGCCGCTTCTACGACGAGTACAACGCGGTGCTCGACATGGCCGCCGAGTATTACCTCGAGACGATCCGCGTCGTGTTCCAGGAATTCCGCCTCGCGGAAGGCACGTGGGACGTCGAGGGCGAGCGCGTGCGGCCGCAGGACATCAAGCACACCGCGCTGATGACGATCGAGGGCGAACTCGACGACATCTCGGGCAGCGGCCAGACGCACGTCGCGCACGAGTTGTGCACGGGCATCCCGCAGGACGATCGCCGCAGCCTGACCGCCGAGAAGTGCGGCCACTACGGAATCTTCTCGGGCCGCCGCTGGCGCACGATCATCTATCCGCAGCTGCGCGACTTCATCCGCGAGCATGCGCCGGAGCCGAAGCACGGCGCGACGAAGTTGCCGCTCGATGCGCAGGATGCGACCACGATCGGCGTCGTGCCGGCCGCGAAGCCGGAGCCGGAAACGGCGGTGCGCGTCACCGCCGCGAAACGCACGCGCGCGAAGGCGCCGGCCGTGACGGTCGCGCCCGCTAGGACGCCCGCCGCGAAGGCCGCGCCCGCGGCGAAACGCGCGGCAGGCAGCCCGCGCGCCAAAACCGTGCGGGCCCGCAAGGCCGCCTGACGCGCCGCGGTCCGACGCAAAAACGCCGCCGTTGCCTGGCGCAACGGCGGCGTTTTTTTATCCGGCCGCGGCCGCGGCCGCGAGCGGGCAGCTCGTCGGCTCCTGCGTTCGTCGCGTCAGCGCCGCAGCAGATAGGCGAGCAGCACCTCGGTGTTCATCCGGACCATTTCCGCACGCTCGTCGGTGTCGGTGAAGTCGCGGCCGAGCGTCGCGGCAAGCGTGAAGCGGTTCGACACGATGTAGTAGCCAAGCCCCGACAGCGTCACGTAGAAGCGCAGCGGATCGACGTCGCCACGGAACAGCCCGGCCTTCTGGCCGCGCATCAGCACGTTGCCGAGCTTCGCGACGATCGGCGACATCATTTCGCGAATCCGCGTCGACTTGTGCAGATAGCGCGCTTCGTGCAGGTTCTCGTTGTTGATGAGCCGGAGCAGCTCCGGATGGTCGCGGTAGTAGTCCCACACGAAATGCGCGAGCCGCGTGACGGCTTCGACCGGCGCGACGCCGTCGAGATCCAGCACGCGCTCGGCCTCCGTCAGCGCGGAGAACGCGTGTTCGAGCACCGCCGTGAAGAGCTGCTCCTTGCTGCCGAAGTAGTAATAGAGCATGCGCTCGTTCGTTTCGGCCCGGCGCGCGATCTGATCGACGCGCGCGCCGAACAGCCCTCCATTCGCGAACTCTTCGGCTGCCGCCATCAGGATGCGGCGGCGCGTGCCTTCAGGATCTCTTTTGATTTTTGGCTGATTCATGGTGGCGCTTTGCTATGTGAGCCGCTTGATTCGGACCGACACCCCCACCGCCTCGGCGTCGGCCGCCCTGGAACGGGCGCGCCGCGGGCGGCCGCCCTCCTGCTGAGCCCCTGCAAAAAAGCGGTTCGATTATGCGCATAGACGGCGTCCGGCGCAATGCGGGAAATCGGCGATAATCGAGCTTTGGCAAACCTTTCCGGCCGCGCCCGACGCGGCCGAGAGCCATTCGGCGCCGCTGCGCCTGTTGTCAGCCTGTCGTCACCGTGACCGATTCCAAAACACTCGCGGATCGCATCGAAGATCTGCTTCCCCAGACGCAATGCACGAAGTGCGGCTATAACGGCTGCCGTCCGTACGCCGAGGCGATCGCCGCCGGCAACGCGAACTACAACCAGTGCCCGCCCGGCGGCGCCGAAGGCATCGCGCGCCTCGCGAACCTGCTCGGCAAGCCGGTCATTCCGCTGAACCCCGTCAACGGCAGCGAGCATCCGCGCGCGCTCGCGTTCATCGACGAAAACCTGTGCATCGGCTGCACGCTGTGCATGCAGGCGTGCCCGGTCGACGCGATCGTCGGCGCGCCGAAGCAGATGCACACGATCGTCGCGTCGCTGTGCACGGGCTGCGACCTGTGCGTGCCGCCCTGCCCGGTCGACTGCATCGCGATGCTGCCGGTCACCGGCGATCGCACCGGCTGGGACGCGTGGTCGCAGGAACAGGCCGACGCCGCGCGCCGACGCCACGACCTGCGGCTCGCGCGCCAGCGCCGCGAGCGCGAGGCCGCCGAAGCGCGCGCCGCCGCCCGCCGCGCGGCCAGCGCCGCGAAGCCGGCTGCGGAACCATCGGCGGCGCAGCCCGGCTCGCAGGGCACGCCGGCCGCCACACCGGCCGACGACGCCGAAGCGAAGAAACGCGCGATCATCGCCGCCGCGCTCGAACGCGCGCGCAAGAAGAAGGAAGAGCTGTCCGGGCAAGGCGCGGGGCCGAAGAACACCGAAGGCGTGAGCCCGGCCGTCCAGGCGCAGATCGACGCGGCCGAGGCCCGCCGCAAGCGGCTCGCCGAACAGCAGGCGCAGCGCGACGCCGAAGCGGCCTCGGGCAGCAACGATCACGACAACGACGCAGGCAACGACGAT
The DNA here is from genome assembly GCF_002223195.1 of Burkholderia sp. AU28863. NCBI lineage: Bacteria > Pseudomonadati > Pseudomonadota > Betaproteobacteria > Burkholderiales > Burkholderiaceae > Burkholderia > Burkholderia sp. AU28863. Next base: position 119,237 of record NZ_NKFE01000004.1, read on the forward strand.
CCGGACGGCTCGTCCGCGCCGCCCGACCAGAACGCTCCATGAACGCCAGCAAACGACGCGCGATCTACGAAACGCTGCAGAGCCTCAATCCGCATCCGACCACCGAACTCGAATACTCGACGCCGTTCGAGCTGCTGATCGCCGTGATGCTGTCCGCGCAGGCGACCGACGTGTCGGTCAACAAGGCGATGCGGAAAATGTTCCCGGTCGCGAACACCCCGCGACAAATCGTCGCGCTCGGCGAGGAAGGCGTCACCGAGTACATCAAGACGATCGGCCTCTATCGCACCAAGGCGAAGAACGTGGTCGCGACGTGCCGGATCCTGCTCGAGCGCTACGACGGCGAGGTGCCGGCCGATCGCGAAGCGCTCGAAGGCTTGCCGGGCGTCGGCCGCAAGACCGCGAACGTCGTGCTGAACACCGCGTTCGGCCAGCCGACGATCGCGGTCGACACGCATATCTTCCGCGTCGCGAATCGCACCGGGCTCGCGCCGGGCAAGGACGTGCGGGCCGTCGAGGCCGCGCTCGAGAAGTTCACGCCGAAGGAATTCCTGCAGGACGCGCATCACTGGCTGATCCTGCACGGGCGCTACGTCTGCAAGGCCCGCCGGCCCGAATGCTGGCACTGCGCGATCGAGCCGCTGTGCGAGTTCCGGCCGAAGACGCCGCCCCCCAACGAATGAGCATCAGCGACGGCTGACGTATCCACGCACCGCGCCGGCCCCGTTGCGGTGCCGGCGGCTTGCCGGCTACGCGTTCGACGTCGCCGTCGCGTCGTCGGCGGCCGCGCCGCCCGCGCGCACGAGCGCCAGCACGGCCGCCAGAATCGCGACGCCGCCGCCCCACTGCAGCGGCGACAACGCTTCCCCGAACAGCAGCGCCGCGAGCGCGACCGTCACGACCGGTTCGAGCGTCGACAGCATCGACGTGCGCGCGGCCCCGAGCCGCTCCAGCCCGGCGAAGAACGCGAGCATGGCGGCGACCGTCGACACGAGCGCGATCGCGAGCATCGACGCCCAGCCGCCGGCCGTCGCGGGCCAGCGCGGCGGCGCGCCGAACGCGGCCGTTCGCACGACGGCGATCGCGACGAGCGTCGCGGTGGCCGACAGGCAGATGATCGCGGTGGTCGCGAGCGGATCGACGCCGCGCGTCGCCTTCGTGCCGCCGACGATGTACAGCGAGTAGATCACCGCGGCGGCCAGCGCGAGCGCGATCCCGAGCGGCTCGCCGTGCCCGCCGCCGACCATCAGCGCCGAACCCGCGACACACAGCACCAGCGCGACGGCCTTGGCACGCGTGAGGCGCTCGCCGAGCCACCACGCGGCCAGCAGCGTGACGAACGCCGGATACAGGTACAGCAGCAGCGCGACGAGGCTCGCCTGCGCGTGCTGCAGCGCGCTGAAATAGCAGAACGACTGCCCGACGTAGCCGAGCGCGCCCATCGCGACCAGCGGCGCGAGCGCCCGCCCGCGCGGCCAAGCGACGCGGCGGTGCCGCGCGATCGCGGCGAGCACCGCGCCGCCGATCGCGAAGCGCACGATCAGCAGCCCGAGCACGTCGACGCCGGCCGCATACGCATAGCGGCCGAAAATCGCCATTGCACCGAACGCGGCGGCGGACAATGCGACGTAGAGCGCGCCCTGCAGGGCGGCGGACGATGAGCGGACGGTGGCGGTCATGATGAAAGATGAAAGCGGGCGAGCAACGCGCCGTGACGGGAATCGTCGGAGTGTAGCGGCGCGGCGGCGGCGAGCCTAGCCCGCGCTTACCCGTTGCGCGACGAGCGGCCGCAACGACCCGCGCCGGGCCGCCCGCCGCCCGCCCCCCCCAGGGCCGCCGCCAGCGCCGTCGGCCGCTCCGGCGTACAATGCGCGACGCGGCATGACGCCGCCCGAATCACGACGTTTCCCCACCATGTTCAATCCAAGCCGCGACGACGTGCGTCGCTTTTTCACCGAGACCTGGCGCAAGCAGCGCGCGGGCGAAATCCTGACGCCACTGGAAGCGATCGCAGCCGACTGGATCGTCGAGCATCCCGAATACCACGACGAACTGGCCGACGCCGACGGCGCGGCCGCGCGCAACTACACGCCCGAAGAAGGCCGGACCAACCCGTTCCTGCACCTGTCGATGCACCTCGCGATCAGCGAGCAGTTGTCGATCGACCAGCCGCCCGGCATCCGCGCCGCGCACGACAAGCTGGCCGCGAAGCTCGACTCGACCCACGACGCGCAGCACGCGATCATGGAATGCCTCGGCGAGACGATCTGGGAAGCGCAGCGCACGAACACGCCGCCCGATACCGACGCGTACCTGCAGCGCATCCTGCGCCGCGCATCGCGCGACTGAGTGGCGTCCGGGGCCGGCACATCGACCTGCGCCGGGCCGCGGACAAAAAAATACCCCGCCGCGGCGGGGTATTCTTGCTGCGCGAGGCGCCCGTGAGGCCCGTCGCGCTTACTTCTTGAACACGAGGTCGGTTTCCTTCAGCGACTCGATGTAGGACGCGATGTCCTTCATGTCGCTGACCGACAGGTTCTGTACCTGCGCCTGCATGATCGCGTTGTTGCGGCCGATCAGCGGGTTCGTCAGCCCCATCTGGTACTGGCGCATCGCCCACACGAGGTAGTCGGCGTGCTGGCCGGCGAGGCGCGGGTACTCCGCGTTGATCGGCTTGTTCAGCTGCGCGCCGTGGCAGGCCGCGCAGTTGTGCGATTCGACCAGTTCCTTGCCCTTCGAGATGTCCGCGGCGTGCGCGGTACCGATCGCGAGGCCGGCCGCCAGTGCAACCGCCGCCGTCTTGAATGCGTTGTTCATGAATGCTCCTGTCCCGCCGGAGAGATCGGCGGCGCGCGCTTTACTTGTAGGGGTTGTCCTTCGTGTCGGCCTTCTGGGCGGCGTAGTACGCCGACAGATCCGCGATGTCCTGGTCGGTCAGCGAGCCGGCGATCGCGTTCATCGACGGGAAGTGACGATCCTTCTTGCGGTAGGCCTTCAGCGCGTTCTCGAGGTATTGCTGGTTCTGGCCGCCGAGGACAGGCACCCGGTAGACCTCCGGATACGCCGCGCGGTAGTCCTGGATGCCGTGGCAACCGATGCACATGGCGGCCTTGCTCGCCCCGTCCTTCGGGTTGCCGACCACACCGGCCGCCTGCGCGCTGCCCGCGAGCGCCACGAGCGCTGCGACAACGACGTGTTTGCCGACGAATTTGTTCATAGCTCTTGTAACCTAGCTTGAGGGGAAACTGGCGCCGAAGCGGCAACGGCCCGCGCCGTTTTGCTTGTCGGTCGCCACGCAGGCCAAAAAAAACGGCCAGATTGTACCGCGTCGGCGGGGAATGCGTCCATACGGCGCCCCGGCGGGCCCCGCCACAGCCCCGCAACGATACGCGGGCGCGGCCCGCCCGGACAGCCCTTCTGACTTATACTGGGTTTTTTTCCCGTTGAAGAAGAGCGCCGCCATGCGTTTCGAAGGGTCCTCGCAGTACGTCGCCACCGACGATCTGAAGCTCGCCGTCAATGCCGCGCTGACGCTGCAACGCCCGCTGCTGATCAAGGGCGAGCCCGGCACCGGCAAAACCATGCTCGCCGAGGAAGTGGCTGCCGCGCTCGGCATGCCGCTGCTGCAGTGGCACATCAAGTCGACCACCAAGGCGCAGCAGGGCCTGTACGAATACGACGCCGTGTCGCGGCTGCGCGATTCGCAGCTCGGCGACGCGCGCGTGAAGGACATCGCGAACTACATCGTCAAGGGCGTGCTGTGGCAGGCGTTCGACGCCGAGCAGCCGAGCGTGCTGCTGATCGACGAGATCGACAAGGCCGACATCGAATTCCCGAACGACCTGCTGCGCGAGCTCGACCGGATGGAGTTCCACGTGTACGAGACGCGCGAGACCATTCGCGCGAAGCACCGTCCGCTCGTCATCATCACGTCCAACAACGAGAAGGAACTGCCCGACGCGTTCCTGCGCCGCTGCTTCTTCCACTACATCCAGTTTCCCGATCCGTCGACGATGCAGAAGATCGTCGCGGTGCATTTCCCGAACATCCGCGAGGAACTGCTGCGCGCGGCGCTCGAGAGCTTCTTCGAATTGCGCGGCGTGTCGGGCCTGAAGAAGAAGCCGTCGACGTCCGAACTGCTCGACTGGCTGAAGCTGCTGCTCGCCGAAAACATCCCGGCCGACGCGCTGCGCGGCGCGGACGCGAAGCAGATCGTGCCGCCGCTCGCCGGCGCGCTACTGAAGAACGAGCAGGACCTGAGCCTGCTCGAACGGCTCGTCTACATGAACCGGCACAACCGGTAACCCACCCGCGAAGGCCCGGCCATGCTGCTCAATTTCTTCTACGCGCTGCGCGCAGCCAAGCTGCCCGTCTCGGTGAAGGAATACCTGACGCTGCTCGAATCGCTGAAGGCCGGGCTGATCTCGCCGTCGATCGATGCGTTCTACTTCCTCGCGCGGATGACGCTCGTCAAGGACGAGCAATACTTCGACAAGTTCGACCAGGCGTTCGGCGCGTATTTCCACGGCGTGTCCGCGCTGCCGTCCGAGGCGTTCGACATCCCGCTCGACTGGCTCGAGAAGCGCCTCGAGCGCGAGCTGTCGCCCGAGGAGAAGGCGCAGATCGAAGCGATGGGCGGGCTCGACAAGCTGATGGAGCGTTTGAAGGCGCTGCTCGACGAGCAGAAGGAACGCCACGAAGGCGGCAACAAGTGGATCGGCACCGGCGGCACGTCGCCGTTCGGGCACGGCGGCTACAACCCCGAAGGCGTGCGCATCGGCGGCCCGTCGAACGGCAACCGCACCGCGGTAAAGGTGTGGGAAGCGCGCGCGTACCGCGACTACGACGATTCGGTCGAAATCGGCACGCGCAACATCAAGGTCGCGCTGCGGCGGCTGCGCCGCTTCGCGCGCGAAGGCGCGGCCGAGGAGCTCGACCTGCCCGGCACGATCCGCAGCACGGCCGCGAACGCCGGCTGGCTCGACCTGCGGATGGTGCCGGAGCGCCACAACAACGTGAAGGTGCTGATGCTGCTCGACGTCGGCGGCTCGATGGACGACCACATCAAGCGCACCGAAGAGCTGTTCTCGGCCGCGAAGGCCGAATTCAAGCACCTCGAATTCTTCTACTTCCACAACTGCGTGTACGACCACCTGTGGAAGAACAACCGCCGCCGCCACTCGGAGCGCACCGCGACGTGGGACGTGCTGCACAAGTTCACGCCCGACTACAAGCTGATCTTCGTCGGCGACGCGACGATGAGCCCGTACGAAGTGCTGCAGCCCGGCGGCTCGGTCGAATACAACAACCCGGAAGCCGGCGCCGTGTGGCTGCGCCGACTCGCCGACCAGTTCCCCCACCATGCGTGGCTGAACCCCGAGCCCGAGCGGCTATGGGAATACCGGCAGTCGGTCGCGATCATTCGCGACGTGCTCGGCCAGCGCATGTATCCGCTCACGCTCGCGGGCCTCGAAACCGCGATGCGCGCACTCAGCAAGTAACGACACCCACCTGCAGATACCCCGGCCGCGTCCGAGCGGCCACCCCGGAGAGAGCATGAACCCTTCGCCCACCGCGAGCGCCAGCCGCGCCGGCGGCCGCCGCTTTTTTGCCGATACGTCCGTGTCCACGCTCGTCGCCGGCTTCGTCGCGATGATGACCGGCTACACGAGCTCGCTCGTGCTGATGTTCCAGGCCGGCCGCGCCGCCCACCTCACCGATGCGCAGATCTCGTCGTGGATCTGGGCGCTGTCGATCGGCATGGCGCTGACGACCATCGGCCTGTCGCTGCGCTTTCGCGCGCCGGTGGTCGTCGCGTGGTCGACGCCCGGCGCCGCGCTGCTGGTCGCGTCGCTGCCCGGCGTGTCCTACCCGGAGGCGATCGGTGCGTTCGTCGTATGCGCGCTGCTGCTGACGGCCGTCGGCGTGAGCGGGCTGTTCGACACGCTGATGAAGCGCATTCCGGCCGGCATCGCGGCCGCGCTGCTCGCGGGCATCCTGTTCGAGATCGGCATCGAGATCTTCCGCGCCGCGCAGTTCCGGACCGCGCTCGTGCTCGCGATGTTCTTCACCTACCTGATCGTCAAGCGGCTCGCGCCGCGCTATGCGATTCCGACGACGCTGATCGTCGGCACGGCGGCGGCCGGCGGCCTCGGGCTGCTCGACTTCAGCCATTTCCACATCGCGCTCGCGCAGCCCGTGCTCACGATGCCCGCATTCTCGATCGCATCGATCGTCAGCATCGGCATTCCGCTGTTCGTCGTCGCGATGGCGTCGCAGAACGTGCCGGGCATCGCGGTGCTGCGTGCGGACGGCTATCAGACGCCTTCTTCGCCGCTGATCGCGACGACCGGCCTCGCGTCGCTGCTGCTCGCGCCGTTCGGCTCGCATGGCGTGAACCTCGCGGCGATCACGGCCGCGATCTGCACGGGCCCCGAAGCGCACGAGGATCGCGCGAAGCGCTACACGGCCGCCGTGTGGTGCGGCACGTTCTACCTGATTGCCGGCATCTTCGGCGCGACGATCGCCGCGCTGTTCGCGGCGCTGCCGAAGGCGCTCGTCGTGTCGGTCGCCGCGCTCGCGCTGTTCGGCTCGATCATGAGCGGGCTCGCGAACGCGATGCAGGACGTGAAGCAGCGCGAAGCGGCGCTCGTCACGTTCATGGTCACGGCTTCGGGCCTTACGCTGCTGTCGATCGGCCCGGCGTTCTGGGGGCTCGTCGCGGGCGTCGTCACGCAGGTAATCCTGAACGCGCGGCGCCCCGCGTGACGCGGCGCGCCGCCCGCCGCGGCGCGCGCCCGATGCGCCAAAACGTGCGCGACACGAATCGGGCCTAAAATGATGGATCGGAAGCGGCGCCCGGCGCCGCTTCGCTTCGCCGCCGCGCTCGCGCGGCCCGTGAGAACCCGGCGCCCCGCGCTCTTCTTCCGAATCGCCATGACTACCGCACTCGACCAGCTGAAGCAGTACACGACCGTCGTCGCCGACACGGGCGACTTCCAGCAGCTTGCGCAATACAAGCCGCAGGACGCGACCACGAACCCGTCGCTGATCCTGAAGGCCGTCCAGAAGGATGCGTACAAGCCGATCCTCGAGAAAACCGTCCGCGATCATCGCAACGAAAGCACCGATTTCATCATCGACCGGCTGCTGATCGCCTTCGGCACCGAAATCCTGAAGCTGATCCCGGGCCGCGTGTCGACCGAGGTCGACGCCCGCCTGTCGTTCGACACGCAGCGCTCGATCGACAAGGGTCGCGAGCTCATCAAGCTGTACGAAGCGGCCGGCGTCGGCCGCGAGCGCATCCTGATCAAGCTCGCGTCGACGTGGGAAGGCATTCGCGCGGCCGAGGTGCTGCAGAAGGAAGGGATCAAGTGCAACATGACCCTGCTTTTCTCGCTCGTGCAGGCCGCCGCATGCGCGGAAGCCGGCGCACAGCTGATCTCGCCGTTCGTCGGCCGCATCTACGACTGGTACAAGAAGCAGGCCGGCGCGGATTGGGACGAAGCGCGGGACGGCGGCGCGAACGATCCGGGCGTGCAATCGGTGCGCCGCATCTACACGTACTACAAGACGTTCGGCTACAAGACCGAAGTGATGGGCGCGAGCTTCCGCACCACCAGCCAGATCATCGAGCTCGCCGGCTGCGACCTGCTGACGATCAGTCCCGATTTGCTGCAGAAGCTGCAGGAGAGCAACGACACGGTCGCACGCAAGCTGTCGCCAGACACGCTGCAGGACAAGCCGGCCGAGCGCGTCGCGATCGACGAGGCATCGTTCCGCTTCCAGCTGAACGATGAAGCGATGGCGACCGAAAAGCTCGCCGAAGGCATCCGCGTATTCGCCGCCGACGCGGTGAAGCTCGAGAAGCTGATCGACGCGCTGCGCTGAGCCTGCGCGTCAGCGGCTGTCAGCAAGACCGACAACAGGCGTCAGCACACGCGCCGAAAACGGCTGCGAACTTCGCGTTCGCAGCCGTTTTATTTTTCATTCCATCGTCAAGCGCGCGCACTACAATCCACGTCACGGGTGCGACGGCCGCCTCCCGATGCGCCCTTCCCCAGTCAGTCTTGCACGACGCCACGCCAGCGCCGACGCGCCGGCATGGCACATCCCAGGAGACAACGATGCAAGTTCAACCGTACCTGACGTTCTACGGTCGTGCCGACGAAGCCCTTCAGTTCTACGAAAAGGCGCTCGGTGCGAAGACAATGTTCAAGATGCACTTCAAGGACGCCCCGCCGAATCCCGATTACCCGATGTCGCCCGAGATGGCCGACAAGGTGATGCACGCGAGTTTCACGATCGGCGAGTCGATGATCATGTGCTCGGACGGGGACTGCAGCCAGCCGGCAGGCGCCGCGCACGCCGGCTATTCGCTGTCGCTGAACCCGGCGACGGTCGACGAAGGCCAGAAGCTGTTCAATGCGCTCGCCGACGGCGGCGAAGTAACGATGCCGTTCGGCAAGACGTTCTGGGCGCTCGGCTTCGGGATGGCGAAGGATCGTTTCGGCGTGCACTGGATGGTCAACGTCGAGGATCTGTCGCAGCGCGAGGAACTCGCGAAACGCGCGCAGGGCTGACGCAAGAACGAACGCCCGCCACCTTGCGGTGGCGGGCGTTTTTCGTTGCCGCGTGGCGCGTGCGCGGCACACCGCCGCGCACGGCCCGTATCAGCCCTCGACGACGTCGAGATAATCCTCCGGCCGCGTGCGATCCTCCGCATGCGTCATCCCCATCGCGCGCACCAGCACGCTCACTACCACCGACACCACCAGGTTCACGACCAGCGACCACACGGCCGCGTAGCCGGGAATCGCGAGGCCGAACAGGTGGATCGTGAAGATCGAACTCGCCAGCTTCAGCGAGACCGCCATCCACGTGCCGCACACGATGCCTGCCGCCCAGCCGGCCAGCAGGCCGCGATGGTCGAGCACGCGCGTGTACAGGCCGAGCACGATCGCGGGCAGCGTCTGGATGATCCAGATCCCGCCGAGCAGTTGCAGCTGGATCGCGTAGGTCAGCGGCAACCCGAGGATGAACGCCACCGCGCCGACCTTCACGATCAGCGACACGAGCTTCGCGACGTGCGTTTCCTGGTCGTGCGACATGTTGCGGTTCACGAACTCGCGATGGATGTTGCGCGTGTACAGGTTCGCGGCCGCGATCGACATGATCGCCGCCGGCACCAGTGCGCCGATGCCGATCGCCGCGAACGCGACGCCGACGAACCACGACGGGAAGTACTCGAGGAACAGCGCGGGCACCGCGAAGTTCGGGCCGAACGCCTTGAAGTACGGCGCGTACTGCGGCATGTCCTTCACGCCGGAGGCGAGCGCCATGTAGCCGAGCAGCGCCAGCAGGCCGAGCACGAACGAATACGCGGGCAGCATCGCCATGTTGCGGCGGATCGAGTTGCCCGACGACGACGACAGGATCGCCGTGACCGAGTGCGGATACAGGAACAGCGCGAGCGCCGAGCCGATCGCGAGCGTCGCGTACGCGCTGTAGCCGTTCAGGCTCGCCGCGTCGGGCGCCTTCAGCAGCAGCTTCGCGGGCGGCACCGCGGAGAAGATGTGCCCGAAGCCGCCGAGCTTCGCGGGGATCACGATGACCGCGGCGGCGATCGTGACGTAGATCAGCACGTCCTTCACGATCGCGATCATCGCGGGCGCACGCAGCCCGGACGTGTACGTGTAAGCGGCGAGGATCGCGAACGCGATGATGAGCGGCAGGTCGCCGACGAAGCCGGTCGTGTCGAAGCCGAGCGCGCCGATCACCACCTCGATGCCGACGAGCTGCAGCGCGATGTACGGCATCGTCGCGAGGATGCCCGTCACCGCGATCGCCAGCGCGAGCATCCGGCTGCCGTAGCGCGCATTGACGAAATCCGCGGCCGTCACGTAGCCGTGCCGCTTCGCGATGCTCCACAGCTTCGGGAACACGACGAACGCGAACGGATAGATCAGGATCGTGTACGGCAGCGCGAAGAAGCCCATCGCGCCGGCACCGAACACGAGCGCGGGCACCGCGACGAACGTATAGGCCGTGTAGAGATCGCCGCCGAGCAGGAACCACGTAACGATCGTGCCGAAGCGGCGTCCGCCGAGGCCCCATTCGTCGAGATGGGCAAGATCGCCGCGCCGCCAGTTCGCGGCCAGGAAACCGATGATCGTGACGCCGATGAACAGCAGGACGAAGACGAAGGTCGCGCCGAGATTCATTGCGCACCTCCTTGCGTGCCGCTCGCCTTCCACGCGTTCTTGGTCTTGAAATACACGAACGCGGTAATCACCGCGCTGATGAAGACCCACAGCAGCTGGTACCAGTAGAAAAACGGAAAACCGAGCCATTGCGGTTCGATCTTGCTGTACGACGGTACCCAGACCATCGCGATCAGCGGCAGTACCAGCAGCCAGAGCCAGCGCTTGGCGGCCCGGTTGGCGTCGGCATCGTGAGCCATGACGTCTCCTCTTCTATCCCGGTTATCGATCTTGTTGAGCGGGTACGGCGCCGAGAGGAGCGGCAAAACGGGTAGGCTGCGGCTCCCCTGGCTTCGCGCCAGTATAGGAGCCGCGAGCACACGGTCAAGCGGGGGCGAACCCGAGGTGATCCGCCCCTTGTCGCGCGGTTGCACCGGCCCGTCGCCGGTGCATGCGACATCAGATCGCGAACGCGGCGTCGCGGGCGCCTGTCGTTGCTTTCAAAGCTTTCACCCACTTGCGCGCGGGCAGCTTCAGCGTGTCCTCGATCAGCTTCGCGCGGGCTTCCAGTTGTGCGAACGGCACGTCGAGCGCGGGGCCCGAGAACGCGATCGCGATCCGGTTGCCGTCGTGCACTTCGGGCAGCGCGATCACGCGGTGATCGAACGCCGCGTTCAGGTGCTTCATGTTGCGCACGAAGCTCGGATGATCGCCGAACAGGTTGATCGTCGCGATGCCGGCGTCGGCGAGACAGCCACGCACCGCGCGGTAGAACGCGACGCTGTCGAGCACGGGGCCGCGCGCGGTCGCGTCGTACAGGTCGATCTGGATCGCGCCCGTCGTGCCGCGGTTGGCCGGATCGTTGACGAAATCCCATGCGTCGGCTTCGTGCACGACGAGGCGCGCGTCGTCGGGCGGCAGCGCGAACATCGTGCGCGCGGCGACGATCACGGCCGGGTTCAGCTCGACGGCCTCGACCTTCGCGTGCGGCAGGAAACGGTGCGAGAACTTGGTCAGCGCGCCGGTGCCGAGCCCGAGCTGGACGATCCGCTCGGGCGTTTCGAGGAACAGCAGCCACGCCATCATCTGCTGCGCGTATTCGAGCTCGATATGCAGCGGCTTCGAGATCCGCATCGCGCCCTGCACCCACTCGGTGCCGAAGTGCAGGAAGCGCACGCCGCCTTCTTCGGAGAACGTCACGGGCGCGAAGCGCGGCTTGCGCGGCGCTTCGAGCACCGGCACGTCGTCGTGCTCGTCGATATCCGGGCGGCGCTTCACGCGCGGCGGCTGGAGTTTTTCGGAGCCGTTGTACGCGGACGGCTTGCGTTGCTTGAACGCGCGCGCCTCGGCGGACGCGCGCTTGATCAGTCGGGTCATGATGGTTGAATCTCGCTGGGTGATGCTGGATGACGCTGGATGAGCGGACGAGAGGATAGCATTGGTGGGGTCGGGGCCGCGCCGCGGGTCCGGCCACGCGTGACGCCGAATCCCGTCGGCGCCACGCTGCAGTCGCGGATCACAGGAGCGCGCATGACCTCGAACGACAAGAAGATCTGGTTTCCCGCGAAGCGCTACGGCTGGGGCTGGGGGTTGCCGGTGGCGTGGCAGGGGTGGGTCGTGCTGCTGCTGTTCGCGATCAGCGTCACTGCGAGCGCGTGGCTCGTGCCGCCGCAGCGTTCGCCGATTGCGTACGGTGCCTGCATCGTGGTGCTGGCCGCGCTGCTGACCGCGGTGTGCTGGCTCAAGGGCGAGAAACCGCGCTGGCGCTGGGGCAAGGACGATTGAGCGTCGCACGCAACGGCGTGTGACGAACGCCACGCGCGCCCACCGCCGGTACGCGTCGATGTTCCGGTCCGTTTCGACTGCTGATACGACGACCATCGAAATCCGCGAAACCCGCCGCCTGCCTGATCCGCGTACGTGCCGGTCCTTTACTTTCTTGCAATAAAAAGCCCGTTCGGTCGACCGAACCTATGCCAAACTGAAACGACATTCGGGGAGGCTCACGGCGGCCATGACGCATACAGCGACGGACCATGCATCGCCAGATCGCCGGGGATGGCTCTCCAGTCTGTGGCTGGTGGCGACCACCGATGATCAACTCGTCGCCGCACAAAGTCGCATTGCGTCGACCACGGGCGCCTGGCAAGGCAAGGCGAAGCCCTGACCGGGAGAGACTCGGAATCCGACGCGTCTCAGGCGCGAAGTGCGCGCCAAAGCGCCAGCTTCTGCTCGAACGACAGCATCGCATTCGCCGGGCTCGACGAAGGCAACACGAGGGTTTCATAACCCGCCGCGCCGATCACGTCGGCGAACCGCCCTGCCGTCTTGCCGTTGAAGCACACGCGCTTGAGCAACGGCGCATGCTCGCGCAGCGAATCGAAGTCGTTCGGCTGCGCGTTCCTGATCGCGGAATCGAGACTGCCCTGTCGATGGCACGCATCGAGCACATCCCAGATGCCGATGCCGTATGACAGCACACGCGCAAGCCGCGCATCGTACGGCAGTTCATGCAGCGACGGCTCGCCGAGCACCGCGCCGAGCAGCCGCCAGAACTGGTTACGCGGATGCGCGTAGTACTGCGCGGCGTCGAGCGACGCCTCGCCCGGAAAGCTGCCGAGGATCATCGTGTGCGTGTCCGGTGCGACGACCGGCGGAAATCCCCGCAACATCACGCGTCTCCGTGCGGCCCGACCGATCGCGGCCCGTCGCCGTGCGCATCGAGATGGCGCCACAGCGCCGGCAGCATGCACTCGGTGACCATCAGCGGCTTGCCGTGCCGCTGGAACACCGAGCGCCGCGCGGCAAACGCGTGCGGCGCGCGCGCGCCCTGCAATGCATGGCTCGCGAGCGCATACAGCGGATGGCCCGCGATCACGCGCCTGCTCACGAGCGCCGAGCGCTCGACCTGCGGATCGCTGTACAGCAGTTCCGCGAGCGGCCGCGTGCGCAGTCGCCGCATCGCCTGCCACACGCCCTTGCTGGCCGCGAGCGGCGCGATGCTGTGCGCGGCGACGTACGGCGTGCCGTCGACCGACAGGATCACCTCGCGCACCCACATCGGCGCGCGCGGCGAGCTCGCGAGTGCGTCGGGCTCGTCGAACCACGGCGCATCGACGGCCTCGCGCGTCACGCGCACGCTCACGCGGCCGAGCCGCGCGAGGTGCGCGGTCAGCGATCCGCCGCGCGTCAGCCAGTCGCGCTGGTCGAGCGTGCAGCCAGGCCGCGGCGTCTCGCGCCAGCCGGCCTGCGCGCCGTCGAATCGCATGCGCGCGTTCACGCGGCGCGCGACAGCAGCAGCGCGTTGGTCCGCTTCACGAAGCTCGCCGGATCGTCGAGCATGCCGCCTTCGGCCAGCAGCGCCTGATCGAACAGCAGATGGCACCAGTCGCCGAAATCGGCGCTGTCGGCGTTCAGCTGCTTCACGAGCGCGTGCTCAGGATTGATCTCGAGAATCGGCTGCATCGCCGGCGCGTTCTGGCCGGCCGCCTTCAGCATCCGCTGCAGGTAGCCGCTCATGTCGTTGTCGTCCGCGACGAGACACGACGGCGAATCGGTCAGGCGGAACGTGACGCGCACTTCCTTCACCTTGTCGCCGAGCGCTTCCTTCATCTTCTCGACGACCGGCTTGATCGCCTCGCCGGCTTGTTCCTGCGCCTTCTTCTCCTCGTCGTTCAGCTCGCCGAGATCGAGATCGCCGCGGGCCACGCTCGCGAGCGGCTTGCCGTCGAATTCGTGCAGGAACGACAGCATCCATTCGTCGACGCGGTCGGTCAGCAACAGCACCTCGACGCCCTTCTTGCGGAACACTTCCAGATGCGGGCTGTTCTTCGCGGCCTGCCACGTATCGGCGGTCACGTAGTAGATCTTGCTCTGCTCGGGCTTCATGCGCGACACGTAGTCGGCGAGCGACACGTCCTGCGCGTCGGTGTCGCCGTGCGTCGACGCGAAGCGCAGCAGCTTCGCGATGCGCTCGCGGTTCGCGTGATCCTCGCCGAGACCTTCCTTCAGCACCTGGCCGAACGCGCCCCAGAACGTCTTGTACTTGTCCTTGCCGGCATCGTCTTCCGCGTTCGCGAGTTCCTCGAGCATCGACAGCGCGCGCTTGGTCACGCCTTCGCGGATCGCCTTCACGTCGCGGCTTTCCTGCAGGATCTCGCGCGACACGTTCAGCGGCAGGTCGGCCGAATCGACGACGCCCTTCACGAAGCGCAGGTATTGCGGCAGCAGCTGCTCGGCGTCGTCCATGATGAACACGCGCTTCACGTACAGCTTCAGGCCGCCGCGATAGTCGCGGTTCCACAGGTCGAACGGCGCGTGCGCCGGCACGAACAGCAGTTGCGTGTATTCGCTGCGGCCCTCGACGCGGTTGTGCGTCCACGTGAGCGGATCCTGGTGATCGTGCGCGATGTGCTGGTAGAACTGCGTGTACTGCTCGTCGGTGACGTCGCTCTTCGAACGCGTCCACAGCGCGCTCGCCTGGTTGACGGTCTCGTCCTCGTCCTTCAGGACCATCTCGCCCTTTTCCTGATCCCACTCTTCCTTGCGCATCAGGATCGGCAGCGCGATGTGGTCGGAATACTTCTGGATGATCGACTTCAGGCGATGCGACGACAGCAGCTCGTCCTCACCTTCGCGCAGGTGCAGCGTGATCGTCGTGCCGCGCTGCGCGCGCTCGATCGCGTCGATCGTGAAATCGCCCTCGCCCGCGCTTTCCCAGCGCACGGCTTCGTTCGCCGGCAAGCCCGCGCGACGCGTCTCGACGGTGATCTTGTCGGCGACGATGAAGCCCGAATAGAAGCCGACGCCGAACTGCCCGATCAGCGCCGCATCCTTCTGCTGGTCACCCGACAGCTTCGTGAAGAATTCCTTGGTGCCCGAACGCGCGATCGTGCCGAGGTTCGCGATCGCCTCGTCGCGGCTCATGCCGATGCCGTTGTCGTCGATCGTGATCGTGCGCGCGGCCTTGTCGTAGCCGATGCGGATGCGCAGGTTCGGATCGTTCTCGTACAGCGCGCTATCCGCGAGCCCTTCGAAACGCAGCTTGTCGGCCGCGTCGGACGCATTCGACACCAGTTCGCGCAGGAAGATTTCCTTGTTGCTGTAGAGCGAATGGATCATCAGGTGGAGGAGTTGCTTGACCTCTGCCTGAAAGCTCATCGTTTCGTGTGCCATGGATGCTGTTTCCTCTTACTTGAACTGGAAAGGGATGACGCCGGCGCCCGGCGCGCGATGCCGGCGGCCCCACGAAGGACGACCGCCCGGCGCCAGCGGTTTGCGCGCGTATCTGGGGACGGCGCCGGGCATTTCAAGAGCCGGCCTGCCGCGCCGAGTCACGACGCGCGCCGCACCGCCGAGTCGATATAGCGCGCCAGCAGCCCGGGCAGCGCCGGATCGCCGCAATTCGCGACGTTGAAGCGCATCCACGTGGACGGCGATTGCTGCGGCGAGAACAGGCTGCCCGGCGTCAGCAGGAAGCCGGCCTCGTGCGCGACCGCCGCGAGCGCGTCCGAATCGACACCCGTGTCGGCCCACAGGAACATCCCGGCCGCCGGCATCGTGAAGAGCCCGAGCCCCGTGCGCTCGAGCATCCGCGCGGTCTTGTCGCGCACGCCGTCGAGCCGCGCGCGCAGCCGCTCGACGTGGCGCCGGTAATGCCCTTCGGTCAGGATCTTGTACAGCACACGCTCGTTGAGCTCGGGCGTGGTCATCCCGACCAGCATCTTCTGGTCGGTGACCGCCTTCGCGATCTCCGGCGCGCAGGCCACGTAGCCGACCCGCAGGTTCGCCGCGAGCGTCTTCGAATAGCTGCCGAGATAGATCACCCGCTTCAACTGGTCGAGGCTCGCCAGGCGCGTGGCCGGATAGCTCGGCGGGCACAGGTCGCCGTACACGTCGTCCTCGACGACGAGGAAGTCGTAGGCCTCCGCGAGCTTCAGGATCCGGAACGCCTGCGCGGCCGACAGCGACGTGCCGGTCGGGTTCTGCAGCACCGAGTTGATCACGAGCATCTTCGGCCGCCACATCTGCACCAGGGTTTCGAGCGCATCGAGGTCGGGGCCGTCGGGCGTATACGGCATCCCGACGAGCTGCGCGCCTTGCGCCGCGAAACGGCCGAACATCTGGAACCACGCGGGATCGCCGACGATCACCGCATCGCCCGGCCGCATGTAGATCCGCGAGATCAGGTCGATCGCCTGCGTGATGCCGGAAACCAGCACGATCTGTTCGGGCTTCGCACCGATCTCGACTTCGGCGAGGCGCGTCTGCAATTGCTGGCGCAGCGGCAGAAAGCCCTGCGCGGTGCCGAAGCCGAGCATCTGCGCGCCCGACTGGCGCCCGAGCGCGCGCAGTGCGCCGGTGATGAGCTCGCCGTCGAGCCAGCGGCCCGGCAGGTAGCCGAGGCCCGGGCCCTTCTCCGGGCTGACGGTGTGCAGCATGTTGCGCAGCAGCCAGACGACGTCGATCGTGTTGTGCACGGGCGCGGCCTCGGCCGTGCGCGCGACGCCGTCGGCCGGCTGCGGGCCGGCGCCCGTGCGCTCGCGCACGTAGAAGCCGGAGCCGCGCCGCGAGTCGAGGTAGCCCTGCGCGACGAGCCGCTCGTAGGCCTCGACGACGGTGAAGCGCGACACGCTCTTGTCGAGCGCGAGCTTGCGGATCGACGGCATGCGCATGCCGGGACGAAACACGCGTTCGTCGATGCGTCGCCGCGCCCACTGGACCAGCTGGTCGACGAGTGTGAGCGTGGCCGTGTCGTGCGGCGCGGGAATCTGGGCGAGTGGGACGGTGGACATGGGCGGCAGCTCCAACTGTACCGAAGGCTATCGTGCCGATTGTACCGTTACTGTGCCGGTAGCGACGATTACAGTTGACCGGAATGGCGATCGTGCGGCCATCGGTCCGACCCGGCCGCACATGGCGCTGCGCCCGCGGGCCCGCGTCGCGGCCGGTGCGCCGGCCGGTCCGGCCTCCACCCGGCCCGGCGCCCGCCTACCATGACACTTTCGCTTCCCGACCGACGCTCATGCCAGCCCGCTCCCTGACACTCGACCATCTCGTGATCGCCGCGCGCACCCTCGACGAAGGCGTGCGCCATGTCGCCGACGCGCTCGGCATCGAACCGGCCGGCGGCGGCCGCCACCCGCTGATGCGGACCCACAATGCGCTGTTCGGTGCGTGGGGCGGGCTCTACCTCGAAGTGATCGCGATCGACCCCGACGCACCCGCGCCGGGCGACGATGCAAAGCCGCCGCGCGCGCGGCTGTTCGGGCTCGACGCCCCGTCGATGCACGCGCGACTCGCGCAAGACCCGTTTCTCGCGCACTGGGTCGCGCGCGTCGACCGCCCGCGCCAGCTCGCGCTGTGGCAGCGCCAGTACCCGGCCCGCATCGCGCCCGTCGTCGCAATGCGACGCGGTGATCTGAGCTGGGGCCTCACGGTGCCCGACGACGGCAGCTTCCCCGCGTGGCAGGGCGCGGGCGACGGCCTCGTGCCATCGCTGATCCAGTGGGACAGCCCGCGCCATCCGGCCGAATCGCTGCCGAACGGCGGCGTCGCGCTGAAGGCGCTCGAGGGCGTCCACCCGCGTGCGGATACGATCCGCGAGCAGCTCGACTGGCTCGGCGCCGCCCACCTGCTCGACGTCGAATCCACCAACGGCGCGCCGGCCCTCGTCGCCGAATTCGATACGCCGCACGGCGCGCGCACGCTGCGCTGAGCGCCCGCCCGATTCCCCACCCTGCAATACGGAGACACCCAGTACATGAATTCGCGCGAAACCCGGGGCATGCTGCTCGGCCTCATCGGCGTGATGATCTTCAGCCTGACGCTGCCGATGACGCGGATCGTCGTATCCGAACTCAATCCGCTGCTCAACGGGCTCGGCCGCGCGCTCGCCGCCGCCGTGCCGGCCGGCCTGCTGCTGTGGTGGCGCCGCGAGCCGCTGCCGACCCGCGCGCAACTGAAAAGCCTCGCGATCACGTCGGCCGGCGTGATCATCGCGTATCCGGTGTTTTCCGCGTGGGCGATGAAGAGCGTGCCGGCCTCGCACGGCGCGGTGGTCAACGGTCTGCAACCGCTGTTCGTCGCGCTGTACGCGGCATGGCTGTCGCACGAACGGCCGTCGAAGGCGTTCTGGGCCAGCGCGGTGGCCGGCAGCGCGCTCGTGATCGCGTTCGCGCTGCGCGACGGCGGCGGCGCCGTGCAGGCCGGCGACGCGCTGATGCTCGTCGCGGTGGGCATCGGCGCGCTCGGCTATGCGGAAGGCGCGCGCCTCGCGCGCCAGATCGGCGGCTGGCAGGTGATCTGCTGGGCGCTCGTCGTGTCGGCCCCCTTCCTCGTGCTGCCGGTCGGCTGGCTCGCCTGGATGCAGCACGCGGCGCATCCGGGCCCGCTCGCGCCGCGCACGTGGCTCGCGTTCGGCTACGTGACCCTCTTTTCTCAATTCATCGGCTTTTTCGCGTGGTACGCGGGGCTCGCGATGGGCGGCACCGCGCGCGTCGGCCAGGTGCAGCTGCTGCAGATATTCTTCACGATCGCCTTTTCCGCGCTGCTGTTCGGCGAAACGGTCACGTCGTCGACGTGGCTGTTCGCGGCCGCGGTGATCGCGACCGTGGTGCTCGGGCGCCGCTCGGCGGTGGCCACGGCGCCGCGCGCCGCTCGCGCCGGCTGATGAGGTGCGCCATAATGAACGTTTTGCCTGATCGGTTTTGCCTGACTGGCCGTGCTTACCCAGCCGCGAAGGCTTCATCGTGCCGGCGCTGCCCACCCGGCAACGTCGAAGCGATGCGCCCGAACGACCTTTCTTGACTGACCACGATATCCGAACGAGGAGACTATGAATCCGAACGACCTGCATCCGCCGCACTGGCAGCTTTCCGAACGCGCCCGCAAGCTGACGAGCTCCGCGATCCGCGAGATCCTGAAGGTCACGGAACGCCCCGAGGTCATCTCGTTCGCCGGCGGCCTGCCCGCCCCCGCGACGTTCCCGGCGGAACGCATGCGTGCCGCCGCCGACCGCGTGCTGCGCGACGCGCCGGCCGCCGCGCTCCAGTACAGCGCGACCGAAGGCTACCTGCCGTTGCGCGAATGGATCGCCGAGCGCTACAGCGTGCGCGTGTCGCAGGTGCTGATCACGACCGGCTCGCAGCAGGCGCTCGACCTGCTCGGCAAGGCGCTGATCGACCCGGGCAGCCCGATCCTCGTCGAAACGCCGACCTACCTCGGCGCGCTGCAATCGTTCTCGCTGTACGAGCCGCGCTACGTGCAGGTGCCAACCGACGAGCAGGGCCTGCTGCCGGAAGGCCTTGCCCCCGAACTCACGCAAGGCGCGCGCCTGCTGTACGCGCAGCCGAACTTCCAGAACCCGACCGGCCGCCGCCTGCCCGTCGAGCGCCGCCGCGCGCTCGCCGCGTTCGCGCAGTCGAGCCCGTTCCCGGTGCTGGAGGATGATCCGTACGGCGCGCTGAACTACCAGGGCGAGCCGCTGCCGACGATGCTGTCGATGGCGCCCGACCACGTCGTGCACCTCGGCACGTTCTCGAAGGTGCTCGCGCCGGGCCTGCGGATCGGCTACATCATCGCGCCCGAGGAACTCCACTTCAAGCTCGTGCAGGCCAAGCAGGCCACCGACCTGCACACGCCGACGCTCACGCAGCGCATCGCGCACGAAGTGATCAAGGACGGCTTCCTCGACGAGCACATCCCGACGATCCGCGAGCTGTACAGCGCGCAATGCGACGCGATGCTCGGCGCGCTTGCGCGCCACATGCCGGAAGGCGTCACGTGGAACCGCCCGGAAGGCGGGATGTTCATCTGGGTGAACCTGCCCGCGCAGATCGACAGCATGACGCTGCTCGCCGCGGCCGTCGACAATCACGTCGCCTTCGTGCCGGGCGCGCCGTTCTTCGCGGAGAACGCGCAGCAGAACACGCTGCGCCTGTCGTTCGTGACGGTGCCGCCCGAGAAGATCGAGGAAGGCGTCGCGCGCCTCGGCAAACTGCTGCGCGAGCGCCTCTGATCCCCTTTTTCCCTGTCACGACTCTCTACGAGGAATCGAACGCATGGCTAACGTCTACGACAAACTGAAGTCGCTCGGCATCGAGCTCCCGACCGCCGGCGCACCGGCCGCGGCCTACGTGATGAGCGCGCAAAGCGGCAACACGGTCTACCTGTCGGGCCACATCGCGAAGAAGGACGGCAAGGTCTGGGCCGGCAAGCTCGGCGCGGATCTGCAAACGGAAGACGGCAAGGCGGCCGCCCGCTCGATCGCGATCGACCTGCTCGCGACGCTGCACGCGCATACCGGCGACCTGAACAAGGTCACGCGCATCGTCAAGCTGATGAGCCTCGTCAACTCGACGCTCGACTTCACCGAACAGCACGTCGTGACGAACGGCGCGTCGGAGCTGATCGCCGAAGTGTTCGGCGACGCGGGCAAGCATGCGCGCTCGGCGTTCGGCGTCGCGCAGATCCCGCTCGGCGCGTGCGTCGAGATCGAGCTGATCGCCGAAGTCGCGTAACGGGCGCCGCGCGATGCCCGGCCGTTTCGTTCGCTTCAAGCAGGTCGACGTGTTCACGTCGGTGCCGTTCAAGGGCAATCCGCTCGCCGTGGTGTTCGACGCCGATTCGCTCGGCGACGACGCGATGCTCGAGATCGCCCGCTGGACGAACCTGTCGGAAACGACGTTTCTCTGCACGCCGACCGATCCGGAAGCCGATTACCGCGTGCGGATCTTCACGACGGGCGGCGAACTGCCGTTCGCCGGCCATCCGACGCTCGGCACCGCGCACGCGTTCCTGGAAAGCGGCGCGCGGCCGCGCACGCCGGGCCGGCTGATCCAGCAGTGCGGGGTCGGCCGCGTCGCGCTGCGCGAGCAGGCCGACGGCTGGGCGTTCGCCGCGCCGCCGGCACGCGTCACGCCGCTCGACCGTTCGGACTACGCGGTACTGGCCGCCGCGCTCTGCAGCGACGCGCTCGACCTGGACGCCGAGCCGTGCGCGGTGGACAACGGCGCGCCGTGGCTCGTCGTGCGGCTGAAGTCGGCCGACGCGTGCATCGGCCTGTCACCCGATCCGGCCGCGCTGGCGGCGCTGACCCACCGCTACGGCGTGGACGGCCTCGCCGTCTACGCGCCGCATGCCGAAGGCGGCCCGGCGACGTTCGAGATCCGCTGCCTGATGACGGGCGGCAAGTTCGGCATCCCCGGCGAGGACCCCGTCACCGGCAGCGCGAACGCCGCGCTGGCCGGGCTGCTGACGCGGCAGGAACGCCGCCCCGGCTCGTCGTATACGGCCCGCCAGGGCACGGCGATCGGCCGCGACGGCCGCGTCTTCGTCAGCTACGACGCAGACGGCACGACCTGGATCGGCGGCCACGTCGTCACGGTCGTCGACGGCACGTTCCGCTCGCCCGACTGACATTTCGCGATGTGCGATGGCGCCGGCTCGTCCGGCGCTCCGCGCTTTGCCCAGCTATCGCAAAAACGTTCCAGCCAGTAATATCGGGCCTAATCCGTTGTTTCGGAGGTCTGTCCATGGTTGCGCGTCCCGCGAACGAACAGACGTCGGGACAATCCGAACCATAGCCGGCCATCCAGACGGATGGCGCATGCGAGCAGGACGCCGCCCTCTTCGATGAGTTCCGCCCGGTCCAACCATACGCCGCCGAACCGACCGCTACGCGCGCCGCGCAAATCGCGCCGGCGTGCGCTGTTTGCCATCCCGCTGCTCGGGATGCTGGCGCTCGCGCTGCTGTGGGCCGTGATCATCGCGCGGCTGTCCGTTGAAAAGGACAGTGCGTACAAGGAAGCAGCGGCCTCCGCGGCGATCCTGTCGTCCGCGCTCGAGCAGCATACGGTCAAGGCGATTCACCAGGTCGACCAGATCACCCGCTTCGTCAAGTTCGAATTCGAGAAGTCGCCGGCGCGCTTCAATCTCGCGAGCGCCGTCGAGAAAGGCGTCGTGCCGAGCGACACGCTGATCCAGGTGTCGCTCGTCAACGCGAAAGGCATCCTGTTCGCGAACACCGCCGAACTCCATCCGCAGCCGATCAACCTGTCCGACCGCGAGCACTTCAAGGTCCACCTCGCGCACAACGACGACCGCCTCTTCATCAGCAAGCCGGTGTTCGGCCGCGTGTCGAGCCACTGGACGCTGCAGATGACGCGGCGCCTGAACAATCCGGACGGCAGCTTCGCGGGCATCGTCGTGGTGTCGGAAGACCCGAGCTACTTCACGAACGATTTCTACAACAACGCGGCCATCGGCAAGGAAGGCGTGATCGCGGTCGTGTCCGACACGGGCGCGGTGCTCGCGCGGCGCACGGGCTCGGTCAACAACGCGCCGGGCGCGTTTTCGGCGTCGGGCGTCTACCCGATCGCGGAGCGCGTGACGGGCACGATCGTCGATCCGATCGACGGCGTGACGCGCATCGTGTCGTACCGCCACCTCGACGGCTACCCGCTCGCGGTGATGGTCGGGCTGTCGCAGACGGAAGAGTTCGCGGACTACACCCACACGCGCAACGTCTACCTGCTGATGACGAGCTTCATCACGCTCGCGATGCTCGCGTTCTTCGGCGTCGCGACGGGGCTGATCGGCAAGCTGCTCGGCCGCGAGCGCGAAATGACGCAGCTCGCCGAATACGACCTGCTCACCGGCCTCGCGAACCGCTATGCGACGCTGCGCGGGCTGCGCAACGACGTGTCGATGCCCGCGAGCCTCTCACGGCTCGGCCTGCTGTTCATCGATCTCGACAACTTCAAGACCGTCAACGACACGCTCGGCCACAACGCCGGCGACATCGTGCTGCAGATGACCGCGTCGCGTCTGGCCGATGCGGTCGGCGACGAAGGCTCGCTCGCGCGCATCGGCGGCGACGAGTTCGTCGTCGTGATGAAGGGCGACGACGTCGAGCGGCGCGCGGTGCGGCTCGCGGAAGCGATCATCCGGATGTTCAGCGAGCCGTTCGACGTACGCGGCAGTTCGTTCGTGCTGCATGCGAGCATCGGCATCGCGCTGCACACCGTCGCGAACGAAAGCGAGATCGACCTGCTGAAAAAGGCCGACCTCGCGATGTACAGCGCGAAGGATGCCGGCAAGAACTGCTACCAGTTCTATGCGCCGCACCTGTCGCACCGCGCCGACCACCTGATGCGCTGGGAACAGCAATTGCGTGTCGCGCTCGCCGAGGGGCAGCTGTTCCTCGCGTATCAGCCGAAGATCGACCTCACGCACCGCTATATCACCGGCTTCGAGGCGCTCGCACGCTGGGATCATCCCGAACACGGCGTGATCTCAGCGAACGAATTCATCTCGATCGCCGAATCGACCGGCCTGATCGTGCCGATCGGCGACTTCGTGATCCGCACCGCGTGCGAGCAGATCGCGCGCTGGCGCGATGAAGGCCACGACACGCTGACGCTCGCGGTCAACATCTCGCCCGTGCAGTTCTGGCGCGGCGACCTGATCGAGACGATCTCGCAGGCGCTGCAGGACACCGGCATCGACGCGAACCGGCTCGAGATCGAGATCACCGAAACCGCGATGATGGAATATCCGGAACTCGTGTCCGAGAAGATCGTCGCGCTGAAAAAGCTCGGCATCCGGATCGCGCTCGACGATTTCGGCACCGGCTATTCGTCGCTGTCGTACCTGCACCGCTTCTCCGTCGACACGCTGAAGGTCGACCGCTCGTTCGTGCAGGCGATTCCGACCGATCGCAGCGTGTGCGTGATGGTGTCGTCGATCGTGCATCTGGCGCGCTCGCTCGGGCTGACCGTCGTCGTCGAGGGCACCGAAACCGAGGAGCAGATCACGTGGCTGTCCGCACTCGGCGAAATCGAGGCACAGGGGTTCCTGTTCTCGCGCCCGGTGCCGGCCGATGCGATTCCCGCGCTGATCGCACGCTTCGGCGTGCGCGGCGATCATCCGAACGTCATCGCGCATCGCGCGACCGGCAGCACGGGCGGCTGAGCCGCACCGCTGCAGCCGCGGCGCGCGTTGCGCACCGCCGCAATTGTTACGTTTTCCGATCCGGTCGTTTAGTTCATTAACTAGCGTTTTCGCGCATGGTAGTGTCACGATGCGCGGCGGACAATCGGGAGGGCCGACGTGTCGGCGGGCCGTCGCCACGGCCTTACGCGAGAGATCTGGCCCCGCGCCAACCACACAATCATGACAACCGTCGAAGTCGAAGCGACCGCGCGTGTCGAAGAGGCACCGGCCTCCCTATGGACCTTGTTCAAGGTCGTCGCCAGCATTTCGGCCGTCTCGTGGGGCGGGCTTTCGATGATGGCGCAGCTCGAACGCCATTACGTGGAGCGGCTGCAGCGCATCGAGCCGCAAGTCTTCGGCGATCTCGTCGCGCTCGCGTGGCTCGTACCGGGCCCCGTCGGCTGCAATGTCGCCGTGCAGGTCGGCCAGACGTTGCATGGCCGCGCCGGCGCATGGATCGCCGGCATTGCGAGCGTGCTGCCGTTCTCGGTCCTGATGACGCTGTTCGCGATCTTCTATCAGACGCCGCTCGTCCGCTCGCTGGCCGCGCCGGTGCTGATCAATCACTTCGGGATGGTGCTCGCCGCGCTGATCGGCGTCACGTGGGTCAAGCAGTTGCGCTCGCTCGCACGCACGCGGCTCGAACAGGCGATCGCCGCGTTATCGACGATTCTGCTGGCTTTCGCGCATAGTCCGGCCGCTTTCGTCGGGATTCTGTTCGCCGCGTTTGCAGCGGGCTGGCTGACGGGGCCGTCGCAACGCGACGCGGTCGATTTCACGCTGCCGAAGCGCGATCGCGGCCTGCTCGTGCTGCTCGGCGTGCTCGTCGTGCTGTTCGCAGTGCCGCTGCCGGGCGATTACCAGGCGGATCTGCTGTGGCCGCGCCTCGCGGGCGCCGGCATGACGCTGTTCGGCGGCGGCTTCTCCGCGCTGCCGGTGCTCAAGACGCTGTTCGTGTCGCCGGCGACGGGCATCTCCGATCACGACTTCACGCTGGCGTTCGCGCTGTCGCCGGTCGCACCGGGGCCGTTGCTGAACGTCGTGCCGTTTCTCGGCTACCTGACCGACGGGTGGGTCGGTGCGCTGCTCGCCACCGCCGCGCTGTTCATTCCATCGGGGTGCCTCGTCGTATTCGCGCAGAACCATCTGCTCCGGCTCAAGCGCCATGCGCGCTTCGAGCACGGGATGCGCCTGCTGCGCGCGGCGACGACGGCCTTTCTCGTGGTCGCCGTCGTGAAGATCCTGCATCGCGAACCGGCCGACCCGGTTTACTGGCTGACGGGCGCGTTCGCGACGCTGTGCTTCACGCGCTTCAAGGTGCCCGTCTATGCCGTGTACGGCGTGGTCGCCGCCGTGTGCAGCGTGTGGCTGTGGGTCGCGCACTGACGAGCGGCGGCCGTCACCCTGCTCGCGCTGGCCGGCCTGACTCCGTCAGCCGGCCTGCACCGCGACGCGGCGCGCGATCCAGCGGGCGCGCAGCGCGTCGTACGCCAGGTTGAAGCAGAACGTGTAAGGCAGGAAGAACAGCACGATGCCGAGGTCGAGCAGCAGCGCCTCGACGAGGCTCACGTTCAGCCACCACGCGGCAACCGGCACCACCATCGCGACGAGGCCGAGCTCGAACGTCACCGCGTGCGCGACCCGCATGCCGAGCGTGCGCGACAACCCGGCCCGCCGCTCGAAGCGGTCGAACAGCGTGTTGAACGTCATGTTCCACGCCATCGCGATCAGCGACACCATCACCGTCAGCACGCCGACGTGCGACACCGGCATGTCGAGCAGCCACGCGCCGATCGGCGCGCACAGTGCGATCGCCACCAGTTCGAACGTCAGCGCGTGCAGCAGGCGTTCCGTCACCGTTTTATTCGTCTGTTTCATGATGCCCTCCGATGCATTGTTTGATCCATGTCGGGCATTCTGATCGGCGGTACCGTGCGAATCCAGTTTGATATCATCGGTTTTACCGATATAACGCTGCGAGGAGCCCTGCATGCACCACGCCCCGGAAGCCCTGCTCGCATTCGCCGAAGCGGCGCTGCTCGGCTCGTTTACGGCCGCCGCCCGCAAGCTCGGCAAGCGTCAGTCAACCGTGTCGGAAGCGATCGCGAATCTCGAGATCGATCTCGGCGTGCAGTTGTTCGACCGCTCGACGCGCACGCCGACGCTCACCGATGCCGGCCGTGCGCTGCTGCCGCAGGTGCAGCGGGCGCTCGAGGCCAGCGCGGCGATCGACCGCACGGCCGCCCGGCTCGCGCACGGCGAGGAAGCGCGGCTCACGCTCGTCGTGTCCGATACCTACCAGTCGAAGCGTTACGAGGAAACGTTGATGGCGCTCGAACGGCGCTTTCCGGCGCTCGAGCTCGAATGCCAGATCGCCGAGCACGACGACGTGCTCGACCTGATCCAGCAGGGTCGCGCGCAACTCGGGCTGATGGCCGCGCGCGCGGCCTACCCGGCCGATATCGGCGCGGCGACGGTAGCCGAGGAATCGGAGATCGGGCTGTTCGTCGGCCGCACGCATGCGCTCGCCGAATACGGCGACGCCGAGGTGCCGCACGCCGCGCTGCGCGACGTGCGCGAACTGCGGCTCAATACCTACGTGAAAACGGAAGGCCGCGGCACCGACGACCGGATCGTCGTCGGCACGCAGCACTGGCTGGCGCCGAGCTACCTGATGCTGCTGGAGATGGCCGTACTCGGGTTCGGCTGGGCGGAACTGCCGCGCTGGATGGTCGAGCATTTCGCGCGCGACCGCCTGTGCGAGCTGCGCGCGCGCGGCTGGCCGCGCCGTGTACGGGTGGATGCGGTCTGGTCGCGCAACCGGCCGCTCGGGCCGGCCGGCTCGTGGCTGCTCGACGCGATGCTGGCCGCGTAGCGGCGCGTGCCGCCGGGCCTACGCCGAAGGCAGTAGCCTGCGCCAGCCAGTCAGAAACCGCGCGACAGCACGGCCGCGCCGATCGTGACGACGCCGAGCACGAGGTTCACGACGACGAGCAGGCGCACCGCATTCACCGCGCGCGCGCCGTCCGGCCAGTTCTGCGCCTGCACCGCACGGCGAATGCGCGGGAACAGCGCGAAGCGGATGTGCCCGAAGATCAGCATCATCACGACGCCGAGTCCGGCCATCGCGTGCAGCGACCACGTCGCGTGCGCGCCGCCGAAGCTCATCAGCAGGAAGCCGCCGGACAGCAGGATCACGATCACGGCCCCGGACACCCAGTTGAAGAAGCGGCCGAACACGCCTTCGATCAGCGGCAGCCGCAGCTGCGGCGACAGGTCGGACAGCGCGGGGCGCAGGCAGAAGTGCGCGAAGACCATCCCGCCCACCCACACGGCGACGGCCAGCAGATGAAGAAACAGCGCGACGGCAACGGCGTGGGACATGGGGACGATCCTGTGATGAGTGGGGTGCAGCGAACGGCCGCGTCGCACGCGGCATCAAGCGACGTTCGACCCGCCAGCCGCGCGGCGGTTCGGACCCTCGACGCGATTTCACACTATTTTGCAAATTCCGCGTGACAGCGCCACGCTTGCTTACCCGCATCCGCGCGCCAGAAAGAAAAAGCCGCACGCCCGCGGAAGCGGACGTGCGGCCTTCGATCGCGGCCGAACCGGCGATCCGGCGATCCGGTCGACCACGCGGCGTCAGCCGAGCAGCGGACGCAACTCGGTGACGACCTTGAGCTTCGTGTCCGGCGCGCGGCCCTTGCGGGCGCGCTTGCCGATGTGCGGCGCGAGCCCGGCATACGACAGCGTGTCGTCCTGCACCTTGCCGCCACGGCCGGTGCCGATCAGCACGACGCCGGCCGGATCGATCGCCAGCGCCTGCACGAGCGTTTCCTTGTCGTCGAGCGCCATCAGGATCACGCCGCGCCCGCCGCCGGACAGCGTCTTCATCTCGTCCATCCCGAACACGAGCAAGCGCCCGCCGCTCGACAGGCACGCGACCTGCGTCGCGTTCGGCAGCACCGGCATCGGCGCGAGCGGCACCGCACCCGCGTCGATCGTCATGAACGACTTGCCGGCCTTCAGGCGGCTCACCATGTCCCCGACCTTCGCGAGGAAGCCGAAGCCGTTGCTCGACGCGAGCAGCAGTTGCTGGTCGGCCGGCGCCGCGTAGTAGTGCATCAGGTGCGAGCCCGATTCGAGCTCGATCAGCGACGTGACCGGCACGCCGTCGCCGCGCCCCCCCGGCAGCACCGACACGTCGACCGAATACACGCGGCCGCTGCTGCCCCATGCGATCAGGCGATCCGGCGTGCGGCACTGGAACGCGGCGTACAGGTGGTCGCCCGCCTTGAACGTGAAGCCTGCCGGGTCGAGCCCGTGACCTTTCAGCGCGCGCACCCAGCCCTTCTGCGACACGACGACCGTCACCGGCTCGTCGACCACCTTCGCCTCGAACGTCGCGCGCTTTTCCTGCTGGATCAGCGTGCGGCGATCGTCGCCGTACTGCTTCGCGTCGGCCTCGATCTCCTTGATCATCAGCCGCTTCATCGCGCTTTCGTTCGCGAGCAGTTCCTCGAGCTTCGCCTTCTCGTCGCGCAACGCTTCGAGTTCCTTCTCGATCTTGATCTTCTCGAGCCGCGCGAGCTGGCGCAGCCGGATTTCGAGGATGTCCTCGGCCTGCCGCTCGCTGAGGCCGAACGCGCTCATCAGCGCGGCCTTCGGCTCGTCCGACTCGCGGATGATGCGGATCACCTCGTCGATGTTCAGGAAGACGATCATCCGCCCTTCGAGGATGTGGATGCGGTCGTCGACCTTCGCGAGACGATGGCGGCACCGGCGCGTCATCGTCAGCTGGCGGAACTTCACCCATTCGTCGAGGATCGTCAGCAGGCCCTTCTGGCCCGGTCGGCCGTCGGCGCCGATCATCACGAGATTCAGCGTCGCGTTCGATTCGAGGCTCGTGTATGCAAGCAGCGTGTTCACGAATTCCGTCTGGTCGATCGTGCGCGACTTCGGCTCGAACACGAGCCGCACCGCCGCTTCCTTGCCCGACTCGTCGCGCACCGCGTCGAGCAGGTCGAGCATCGCCTTCTTCGTGTTCAACTGCTCGGGCGTCAGCGTCTTCTTGCCGAGCTTCAGCTTCGGGTTGGTCAGTTCCTCGATTTCCTCGAGCACTTTCTGACCCGACGTGCTCGGCGGCAGCTCGGTCACGACGAGCTGCCACTGGCCGCGCGCGAGATCCTCGATCTTCCATTTCGCGCGCACCTTCAGGCTGCCGCGGCCCGTTTCGTACGCCGCCGCGATTTCGGTGTCGCTCGAGATGATCTGGCCGCCGCCGGGGAAATCCGGGCCCGGAATCAGGTTCATCAGCTCGGCATGCGTGAGCTTCGGATTGCGGATCAGCGCGACCGCCGCGGCCGCGACTTCGCGCAGGTTGTGCGACGGGATTTCGGTGGCGAGGCCGACCGCGATGCCCGACGCGCCGTTCAGCAGCACGAACGGCATGCGGCTCGGCAGCGTCTTCGGCTCCTCGAACGAGCCGTCGTAGTTCGGCATGAAGTCGACCGTGCCCTGGTCGATCTCGTCGAGCAGCAGCTTCGCGATCGGCGTGAGGCGCGCTTCCGTGTAACGCATCGCCGCCGCGCCGTCGCCGTCGCGCGAGCCGAAGTTGCCCTGCCCGTCGATCAGCGGATAGCGCAGCGAGAAATCCTGCGCGAGACGCACGAGCGCGTCGTACGCCGACTGGTCGCCGTGCGGGTGGTATTTACCGAGCACGTCGCCGACCACGCGCGCCGATTTCACCGGCTTCGCGTCGGGCCCCAGGCCCATTTCGTTCATCGCGAACAGGATCCGGCGCTGCACCGGCTTCTGGCCGTCGCACACATCGGGCAGCGCGCGGCTCTTCACGACGCTGACCGCGTAGCTGAGATACGCCTGTTCCGCATAGTTGCCGAGCGTCAGCGCGTCGCTCTCGGGCGCGTCGGGGCTGGCAAAGAGATCGGAAGTATTGTCGTCCATCTGAATTCCGTATTCGTAAGTGGCGTGAGGCCGGGCCGGGCGTCATGCCCGGCCGCGCGGAAGCGGTGCACTAAATATCCGCTTCGACGTCGTTGCCCTTTTCCTCGAGCCAGCCGCGCCGCGCGGCTGCCTCGCCCTTGCCCATCAGCATCGTCATCCGCGCGACGGTCGCCTCGTAGTCGAGTTCGCCGAGCTTCACCGGCATCAGGCGGCGCGTGTCGGGGTTCATCGTCGTGTCCCACAGCTGCTCGGCGCTCATTTCGCCAAGGCCCTTGAAGCGGCTGATGCTCCACTGCGTGTCGCGCACGCCGTCCTTGCGCAGCTTGTCGAGGATCGCCTCGAGCTCGCCGTCGTCGAGCGCATAGAGCTTCTGCGCGGGTTTCTTGCCGCGCGCGGGCGCGTCGACACGAAACAGCGGCGGGCGCGCGACGTACACGTGGCCGCGCTCGATCAGCTGCGGGAAATGCTTGAAGAACAGCGTGAGCAGCAGCACCTGGATGTGCGAGCCGTCGACGTCCGCGTCCGACAGGATGCAGATCTTGCCGTAGCGCAGGTTCGACACGTCGACGGTATCGTCCGGGCTATGCGGATCGACGCCGATCGCGACCGAGATGTCGTGCACCTCGTTGTTCGCGAAGAGACGATCGCGTTCGGTTTCCCACGTGTTCAGCACCTTGCCGCGCAGCGGCAGGATCGCCTGGTATTCCTTGTCGCGGCCCATCTTCGCCGAGCCGCCCGCCGAGTCGCCCTCGACGAGGAACAGTTCGTTGCGCGCGATGTCTTCCGTCTCGCAATCGGTCAGCTTGCCCGGCAGCACCGCGACGCCCGAGCTCTTGCGCTTCTCGACCTTCTGGCCCGCGCGCGTACGCGCCTGCGCCTGCTTGATCACGAGTTCGGCGAGCTTCTTGCCGTGCTCGACGTGCTGGTTCAGCCACAGTTCGAGCGCCGGACGTGAGAACGACGACACGAGCTTCACCGCGTCGCGGCTGTTCAGCCGCTCCTTGATCTGCCCCTGGAACTGCGGATCGAGCACCTTCGCGGACAGCACGAACGACACGCGCGCGAACACGTCTTCCGCGAGCAGCTTCACGCCCTTCGGCTGCAGGTTGTGCAGTTCGACGAAGCTCTTCACCGCCTGGTAGAGGCCGTCGCGCAGGCCCGACTCGTGCGTGCCGCCGGCCGGCGTCGGGATCAGGTTCACGTACGACTCGCGCACGAGCGAGCCTTCCTCGCTCCATGCGACGACCCACGACGCGCCCTCGCCTTCGGCGAAGGTTTCGTCGGTCGAGCGCGAATCGGCGAAACGCTCGCCCTCGAACAGCGGAATCAACAGCTCGCTGCCGTTCATTTCGTCGAGCAGGTAGCCGCGCAGGCCGTCTTCATACTTCCACGCCTGGCGCTCGCCGGTCTTTTCGTTGACGAGCACGACCTCGACCCCCGGCAGCAGCACGGCCTTCGAGCGCAGCAGGCGCTGCAATTCGCCGAGCGGCAGGTTCGGCGAATCGAAGTATTTCGGATTCGGCCACACCTGCACGCGCGTGCCGGATTTCTTCTCGCCACGGCCCGCGCCTTGCGTGGACAGCGGCTTCACGACGTCGCCGTCGGCGAAGCCGAGTTCGGCGATCTTGCCGTCGCGCCATACCGTCACGTCGAGACGCGTTGCAAGCGCGTTCGTCACCGACACGCCGACCCCGTGCAGGCCGCCCGAGAACGTATACGCGCCGCCCGCGGCCTTGTCGAACTTGCCGCCCGCGTGCAGGCGCGTGAACACGATCTCGACGACCGGCACGCCCTCTTCGGGGTGCATGCCGAACGGGATGCCGCGGCCGTCGTCTTCGACCGAGACCGACTGGTCGGCATGCAGCGTGACCGTGATCTGCTTGCCGTAGCCGCCGAGCGCCTCGTCGGACGCGTTGTCGATGACTTCCTGGATGATGTGCAGCGGATTCTCGGTACGGGTGTACATGCCGGGCCGCTGCTTGACCGGCTCGAGACCCTTGAGCACCTTGATCGATGCTTCGCTATAGGCCGCGCTGGGTTTCTTTGTTGACATAGGCGCTGAATTTCGTCATTCATCGGGACGTTGTCCACACCTCGTGTGGATAACGTCGTGGACAAAACGTTGAGTTCCGTAAAAAAGCGAATCGAAACAACGGTGTGCTTGGACTGCTCCGAAAGCGGGCGCGCGGCGTGTGCGGCGCGACCCTGGACGCGCGGTATTTTACTGGTTCCGCGTGGCGCGCCAATCGCGGGATCGGCGCGCACCGCGCGCGTCACACCGGCTTGCGCTTTGCCTCGAGCGTTTCCCACCGTTCGAGCGCGGCGAGCAGTTCGTCGTCGATCGCCGCGAACCGCTCGGTCAGGCGCGTGCCTTCTTGCGGATCCTTCGCGAAAATCGCGCCGTCCTCGAGCTGCGCATTGATCGCCTTCTGCTCTGCTTCGAGCGCGGCGATCTTCTCCGGCAGCGAATCGAGTTCGCGCTGCTCGTTGAACGACAGCTTCACCGTACGCTGCGCGTTGCGGCCGGCCGCGCTCTTCGCCGGTTCGTCCTTCGCGGGCGCCGCTTCCTTGACCGCGCGCTTCGCCGCTTCCTGCTGCGCGAGCTGCTCCGAGCGCTCGCTCTGGATCTGCCAGTCGGTGAAGCCGCCGACGTATTCGCGCCACTTGCCGTCGCCCTCGGCCGCGATCACCGACGTCACGACGTTGTCGAGGAACGCGCGATCGTGGCTGACCAGCAGCACCGTGCCGTCGTAGTCGGCCAGCAGTTCTTCGAGCAGTTCGAGCGTCGGGATGTCGAGATCGTTGGTCGGTTCGTCGAGCACCAGCACGTTGGCCGGGCGCGCGAACAGGCGCGCGAGCAGCAGCCGGTTGCGCTCGCCGCCCGACAGCGACTTCACCGGCGAACGCGCGCGTTCCGGCGCGAACAGGAAATCGCCGAGATAGCTCATCACGTGCTTGCGCACGCCGCCGATCTCGACCCATTCGCTGCCGGGGCTGATCGTGTCGGCCAGGCTCTTCTCCTGGTCGAGCTGCGCGCGCATCTGGTCGAAATACGCGACCTGCAGGTTCGTGCCGGTGCGCACCGTGCCTTCGTCGGGCTTCAGGTCGCCGAGGATCAGCTTCAACAACGTGGTCTTGCCGGCGCCGTTCGGGCCGACGAAGCCGATCTTGTCGCCGCGCATGACCGTCGTCGAGAAGCGGTCGACCACCGTGCGGCCGCCGTAGCGCTTCGTCACGTCGGTCAGCTCCGCGACGATCTTGCCGGACTTCTCGCCCTGCGCGACGTCGAGCTTCACGTTGCCCTGCGCATTGCGGCGCTCCGCGCGCTCGTTGCGCATCTGCACGAGCCGCGCGATGCGGCCGACGCTGCGCGTGCGGCGCGCTTCGACGCCCTTGCGGATCCACACTTCTTCCTGCGCGAGCAGCTTGTCGAACTTCTCGTTCTCCACGCGTTCGACTTCGAGCTGCTGCGCCTTGCGCGTCTGGTACGCGGAGAAATTGCCCGGATACGACAGCAGCCGGCCGCGATCGAGCTCGACGATGCGCGTCGCGACGCGATCGAGGAACGCGCGATCGTGGGTGATGAACAGCAGGCCCGCGCGCTGCGCGACGAGCAGCTCTTCGAGCCAGCGGATGCCGTCGAAATCGAGGTGGTTGGTCGGTTCGTCGAGCAGCAGCACGTCGGGCTGCAGCACCAGCGCGCGCGCCAGCGCGACGCGCTTCT
The DNA here is from genome assembly GCF_002223195.1 of Burkholderia sp. AU28863. Lineage (NCBI taxonomy): Bacteria > Pseudomonadati > Pseudomonadota > Betaproteobacteria > Burkholderiales > Burkholderiaceae > Burkholderia > Burkholderia sp. AU28863. The sequence goes on from NZ_NKFE01000004.1 coordinate 153,125, forward strand.
GCATCCCGCCCGACAGCGCGTCGACGCTGGCGTCGCCGTCCGTCAGGCCGATTTGCGCGAGCGTCATCGACACGCGCGTGCGCCAGTTCCACGCGTCGTGCGCATCGAGCGACGACTGCAGTGCGTTCATCCGCGCGAGCAGCGCATCGTGCTCGGCGCCTTCCGGGATCTCCGCGAGGCGGTGCGCGATCGAATCGTATTCTTCGAGCAGTTCGCGCGTATGCCCGAGCCCCGACGCGACCGCGTCGAACACCGTCGCGCCCGGCTCGAATTCGGGCTCCTGCGGCACGTAGACGGTCACGAGCTCCTGCTGGCGCGTGATCAGCCCGTCGTCGGGCTTCGCGAGATCGGCGACGATCTTCAGCAGCGACGACTTGCCCGCGCCGTTGCGGCCGATCAGGCCGACCCGCTCGCCGGCTTCCAGCGAGAAATCCGCGTGATCGAGCAACGCGACGTGACCGAACGCGAGCTGCGCGCCGGTAATGGAATAGAGCGACATGGGGAGACGGCGAAGAGAGAAATCGGAAGCGCCCATTGTACCGGGCGCGGAGGCCGGCATCGGCTCGGCTGGATGGACGAGTGCCGTAGAGCGCGTTTGATGGACGCTGGCGCGGTATCGTGGGCGCGGTGTGGCCGACCTCCGGTTTTGGACGCCGGCTACGGTTTGCGTGCCCGCATGAGCACGCGCATGCCGGCCGGATGCCCGCGGCCGGCCGATCGGCATATCCCGCGCGCGGCGCATCGGGCGCGGGCGCGGGATGTACGGTTATTTCACGTTGACCGTGATCGTCGAGCTCAGTTCGGGACCGTACGAACGGTGTGCGCCGTCACCGAGCTGCAGCGTCAGCGTGTGCTGGCCGGGCGGCAGCTTCACGTCGGTTTCGGTCTGGGCCTTGCCGAAATGCAGCGAACGTTCGCTCGCCGGGATCACGTCGCCCTTCGGCACCGGCTTGCCGTCGATCAGCAGGTGATGGTGACCGGTATCCGGGGTCATGTCGCCGGCCGGCTTCAGCGCCATGCCTTCGAGACCGAACTTCACGTGCACGGGATTCGACACCGTCGCGCCGTCCTGCGGCTCGACGAAGAACACACGCGCTTCGGCGCGCGCGAGCGTCGACACGGCCAGCGCCGCGACACAAACTGCACCCGCGATCCACTTTCTGTTGAGCATCGTTTCCTCCTTCAGATTGACAGGCTCACGAAGCATACACTGCATGCCCGACCGACGCGATGACGCTGGTTGTTCGCGATGCGTACGTTTAAAACGACGTTGCGCAGGCGTTCGGCGAAATTCCGGTAACATTGCGCCTTTCGTCCGCCGGCTACGCTGCGGACGGCATCGCCGAATTTTCATTATCCCGAGCGCAACATGAGCGAAGTAACCGAATACCAGAGCTGGGTCTGCCTGATTTGCGGGTGGGTCTACAACGAAGCGGAAGGACTGCCCGACGAAGGAATTCCGGCCGGCACCCGTTTCGCCGACATTCCCGCCGACTGGCGCTGCCCGCTGTGCGACGTGGGTAAGGAAGATTTCGTCGTCGTCGACTTCTGATTTTCTGTTTCGATCGCGGGTGATCTCGCGATAGCCGCGTCGCGGGTGCATTCCGCCCCGCCGACGCGCCGCGCGTTTGCTATACTCTGCGCGCTGTCCACACCGCCCGTCCGGTTCGCGTTTTTTGCGCGATTGCCCGGACTTGGCTCTCCCCGTAGTTCAATGGATAGAACAAGCGCCTCCTAAGCGCTAGATACAGGTTCGATTCCTGTCGGGGAGACCAGCCAAGCCCCAAACCTCCCCCAAGATTCGCAAGAAACTCCCCGCTCAAGCAACAACAACCGTAAACTCCACCCCCGACTCAAAATCCAGCGTCGCGGTCGAAAACCGCGGATCCTCGTCGAGGTAGTGCTTGTACGGTCGAACGGCGTCCTCGGCCGTGTACATGTTGTCGGCCAGCACGACCGATCCTGGTCGTAGCAAGGGCTCGATCTGCTTGAACAGATTCAGATAGGCGTCGGCCCATACGTCGATAAACACCATGTCGACAGTACCGCCCAGTTCGGCAACCGTCTCGAATACATCGCCTTCGCGCAAGTCGACATAGGTATCCAGGCCCGCTGTTTCGACGTGAGCCCGCAAACGCGCGCACTTGAGCGCATCGCATTCGGTCGCGATGACCACACCACGGCCCAGCGTACGCAACGCGTCGGCGAAATACAGAGTCGACACGCCGCAGGAACTGCCGAGTTCAAGGATTCTGGTCGGCCGTTGCGCCAGCACCATGTTGCGCAGGAGCCTCCCCGTTTCCGCCGACACGGCCAACGATAAAGCACTGCCGTCCGAGGACTCAAAATCTTCGGTGAACAAACCGAATGTTTCGAGAAAACGCCCTCGCAGCCGAGGGGCGAGTGTTTCGTATTCGTCGACGAGCGTCGGAAACGCCTCAGTCGGCCCCTGGAACTGCGCGCGGGCGCGGGCGATGATTTCGCTCCGGCTTTCTTCATGAAGCCGTTGCAGAAGAACATGAGTAGTTGAAGCCAAGTGCGTTCCTTCATGAGGTTGATCACGTAGACGGCGTATCCAGCAAGCGCCAATCCACCGTCAGGCTCAGCGAGTTGCCGTTCCACCATCGGCGCGAACGGACGACGCTATGCCCTTCGAGCAAGCGTGATTGCGCGCTCAGGACACGCCGTCACGCAAAACCCGCATGATCTGCACGCGTCCGCATTCGGCGTGTACGCGACCTTCATTCCATGCACGCGCAGTTTCAACCGATGCATCAAACCAAGATCGAGGTAATCGGCCTGATCGATACGCCGGATCTCGAACACGTCTTCAGGGCAAACGGTCACGCAATCCCCCTTCCCTTCGCAACGTTTCAGATCGACGACCGGCGCGATCACGCCCGCCTTCTGCTTGCAGTCGGTCGTTGATTTCTCGCGCATGTTCACTCCTCGGTAGGCCGCTTGCCACCCGATCGCCATGCGGCCCGGAATTGCTCGCGCTCTTCGGGCGTCATGGCTTCCCACTTGCGCCAGTGGCGCCGGCCGTGCCAGCCACGGTGTCCGCGGAATCCGCCGAACAGAATCCGGCTCAACACGAGCAAGCCCAGCGCATGGGCGAAATCAATCGTCCGGGCGCCGACGAATAACCCCGGCATCACCCAATTCCAAAGCATCATGACGACCCATCCGAGCACGCCGATGGCAACCACCACGAGCAGCGCTTTGCCCGCACATCTGATTCGAAAATTCATCCGTCGACTCCTCTAGATATCCAGTTCGTCATAAATGGGTTGCAGTCGCGCACGCAGATGCAGGACCGCATAGCGTTTGCGCGCGAGCAGCGTGTTGAGCGCGACGCCGCTTTGCGCGGCCATCTCCTTGAAGGACGCCCCTTCCAACTCGTGCGCGATAAAAACCTCACGCTGATTCGCCGGCAATTCGTCGAGCGCATCCTGCAACGCCTTGAGCAACAGCGTGCGAGCGTAGAGCGCTTCAGGGCCGGCATCGTGCGACGGTAGCGCGAGGTCGAGGCGATACTCGCTGTCCGCGTCGTCGTCGGCATCGAGCAGATCGGCCAGCGGCTGCTCCTTCTTCTTGCGAAAACGATCGATGATGCGGTTGCGCGCCGTACGGAACAGCCACGCACTCGCCTGTTCGATTGGCGCAGGCAGCCGATAAGCCTGCACGAATTCGTGAAGCACATCCTGCAGAACGTCCTCGGCATCGTCCGGGTCGCGGATCCGGCGCCGAATGAAGTTCCCTAGCCTCGTTCGTTCACGCATCACTGTCGCAGTGATGTCGCGGTCTGGGTCGGTCATCGTTTGCGAAGTGGGTGGCGGTTCCATGCGTCTGAAGACGTATCAGGCGCGCGAATATTGTGGGGGGATGTGAAAATTTTGCGGCGGTACGCGTCCGCTTCACTGCGTTGCAGGCGTTTCAAGGAACAGGCCCGATATGGCATCGGGGCTGCCGTCACACGAATCGATTGACTCCCGGCATCAACCCGAAGTACACTTCGCGCCGCGGGGTGGAGCAGTCTGGCAGCTCGTCGGGCTCATAACCCGAAGGTCGTAGGTTCAAATCCTACCCCCGCAACCAAATGCCGAAGCCCGCTTTGCGAAAGCAAGCGGGCTTTTTGCTGTCCGGAAGATGTTGCCGCGCATGCGGCGCAGCACACGAAGATGGGTAATCGCCCGTTCACCGCGACGTGCGACACGCGATCGCACCTCGTCCGTTCTCCGCCGACATGCAGCGAACACTGCGTAGAATTCCGAACCTTCTTCGGTTCAGCATACGGACTTCTCGAATGATTCGAACGATCGCGGCGCTCGCCGCGCTTTCAGCGATGACCGCCACGGCCAACGCCGCCGACACCGGCACGGCCCCTGCCAAGCAACGCTACGTCAGCCCGGGCATCGCCAACGTCACCGCTTCGGCAGCCCCACGCGCGGAAAGCACCTCCGCCGACGCGCGGTGCCGGGAACTGGCCGCCGGCATCGATGCGCTCACGCACTCGCCCGATCGCGGCCACCGAGTCGTGCGCGGGATGGGCCCGGACGGCAAGCCGCGCAACGAACTGCACGCCTACGACAAACGGGCCGATCTGGAAACCGAGCACCTGCGCCTCGGCTGCCAGTAACGAACCACGACGAGCGATGAACGCACCGTTACCCGGCCCACTCACGCCGGGCATCGGTCTTTACGCGTTCGCGCCGCCGTCGATCGTCAATCCGGTGCCGTTGATCGACCGCCCTTCCGGCCCGACGACGAACGCCACGAGCGCGGCCACGTCATCGGCCTTGCCGTACTGCTGAATCGCCATCCGCGAACGTTGCGCATCGGCATGCTCGCCATCGGCGGGGTTCATATCGGTATCGGTGGAACCCGGATGCACGATGTTGACCGTGATGCCGCGCGAGCCGAGATCGCGCGCGAGCCCCTGCGTCCAGCCGATCAATGCGGCTTTGCTCGCCGCATAGAGGCTCATCCCCGCATCGGGCACGCGCGTCGCGAGGCAGCTGCCGGTCGACACGATGCGCCCGCCTTCCCCGAGATGCCGCGCCGCCGCCTGCGACGCGACGATCACCGCGCGCACGTTCACGTTCAGCGTCGCGTCGATATCGTCGAGCGTGAGGTCGTCCAGCGCGCCGGCCCGGAAAATCCCCGCGTTGTTGACGAGAATGTCGAGGCCGCCGAACGTCTCCGCAGCGCGATCGACCGCGTTGCGCACGGCGACGGGATCGGCGCTATCGGCCTGGATCGCAATGGCGCGACGGCCCAGCGCCTCGATGCCGGCGACGACGGCCTGCGCCCGCTCGGCCGATTTTTCATACGTGATCGCGACGTCCGCGCCATCGGCCGCCAGCCGTTTCGCGATCGCCGCGCCGATGCCGCGGCTGCCGCCCGTGATGAGTGCACGTTTGCCCTGAAGTCGATTCATGTCGATTCCTTTCCTCATTTATGTAACGACCGACACAGAATGTGGGAAGTTGCGCCTCACAGTCAATTGATTTATTTTATCGATCGATACAGATATCGACGAAGGGACGGGCGCAATGGCTGAACGAGGCCGACCGAGAAGCTTCGACAAGGAAGCAGCGCTGGATCGCGCGATGGAAGTGTTCTGGCGTCTCGGCTACGAAGGCGCGTCGATGACGGACCTGACGGCCGCGATGGGCATCGCATCGCCGAGCCTGTATGCGGCCTTCGGCAGCAAGGAAGCGTTGTTCCGGCAAGCGCTCGAGCATTACCGCGCAACCGAGGGGCGAGAAATCTGGGGCGGTGTCGAACGGGCAGCCAGCGCGCGCGACGCCGTGCAGAGCTACCTGATGGATACCGCACGCGTGTTCACGCGGCGCTCGAAGCCGGCCGGCTGCCTGATCGTGCTGTCGGCGCTGCATCCGGCCGAGCGTTCCGATATGGTCCGGCAAACGCTGATCGCGATGCGCGAGGGTACGGTCGACGCGCTGAGGGAACGCCTCGCGCAAGGCGTCGCGAACGGTGAAATATCGGCGCACGCGAACGTCGACGCAATCGCACGCTACTACGTGACGGTTCAGCAGGGCATGTCGATCCAGGCGCGCGACGGCGCGAGCCGCCGCGATCTGGTGGCCGTCGCGCAAGCCGCGCTGGCCGCATGGCCGGCGCTCGTCGGCACGAGCAGCGCGGCCCGTGGGTAGCGGCAGGACGCCGCGGAGAGATTACTGCTTCACGGCTTGCTGCACGTCCTTCGACGCATGCCACACGCGATAGCGCACGTCGAAGCCGTCGGGTACATACACGACGAGCGGCAGGCGGCTGTTGTAGCGCAGCAATTGACCGTCACTGCGCACCTGCACGAACCGTTGCTGCGGCGCCTGGCCCGGGCACGCCATCAGCGTCGATGCCGGCCCCTTCACGTCGGTGAGCCGGTAGTACGTATAGCCCCAGCCCTTCACATCCTCGGCAGTCAGCTCGCCGCCGAACCACTGCTGGTTGCAGTCGGTCTGCAGCGTCTTGCCGATCATCAGCTCGACGCGCGCATCACCCTCGTTCTCGAGCGCCGGCAGCGCGATCACGACGCGCTGCTGGCCGGTCGCTGCCTGCGGAAACATCTTGATCGACTCGGCCGACACGGCGGGCGCGGAGGCCGGCGCGGCCGCGCATGCGGCGGCCGTTGTCAGGCAGAAGGCGGCCAGCGCGGCCCGGATCGCGAATTTCATCGATGTGCTCCTGAAAAACAAATGAGCCCCGGATGCTAACACTTTCGTCACAGGACCTTACGAGGCTGTAATTTGGCGACACAATTGCAAACAGCCGGCAATCGCGGGGCGCGGTACTTATAGCGGAACCAACGGAGAACATCATGCTGAAGCTCATTGCTGCCGCCGGCGTCGCCACCCTGCTGGCCGGCTGCGTCGTTGCCCCGGACGCCGGATACGGCTACGGGCAGCCTTACTATTCCGATCCCGGCTATGCGTACGCCCCGTCTCCCGTGTACGGCACGGTCAACATCTGGGGCGGTGGCGGCGGACGCGACTGGGATCGCGGCCGGCGCGACTACCATCGCTGGGACGGTGATCGCGGCGATCGCGGCAACCGCGGGAACGGCTGGGGACGCGGCGGCGGACACCGCGGCGACTGGAACGGCGGCGGTGGCGGCGGCGGTCATCGCCACTGACGCGCAATTGCAACCGTTTGTATCCGCGCACGGCCCGCCGAAGGCCGGCGGCGCATCACTCCGGCCGACGAACCGGCCGCACAAAAAGGCAAAGGCCCTCGCATCGAGCGAGGGCCTTTCGTCGTCCGGGCCGGCGAAGCAATCGTCGACGATGCCCGCGCATCGGCCCCGCACGTGCTCGCGCGCAGGCGCCGCCGCTTACCAGCCGGCCGACCGCGCGTAACCGCCCTGCACCGGCGCACCGCACACGTACGCGCGCTGATAGCGGTCGTAGCAATAGTTCGGGCCGTCGTCCTGGTACTGCGCCTGCTGATAGGTCGGGTAGGCAGGCTGCTGGTACGCGGGCGCCTGGTAGTACGTCGGCGGTTGATAGGCCGGCGCCTGGTACACGGGCGCCTGATACGCGACAGGCGGATTCATCGCGGACGTCACGATCGCGCCCAGCACCGCGCCGCCGATCAATGCGCCGATGACGGCGCCGCCGTCGCGGCCATGCGCGGACGCCGGGCCCGCGACCGCGAGCGAACCGGCAAGGACACACACTGCGGCAATCTTTTTCATGATGGACTCCCACGCGAAGTGGTACTGGATGCGATGCATTGTGGCGGGAGGCGGCCGTAATAGATGCAGCAAGTGGTAACGCGCGATTACCGGTATCGCTCGCGCCGAAACGCGTCGTCGCCGTGCTACGATTTTCGGCCGACAGGAGACGCCTTCATGCAGCCCGACACTGCCCGCCGTTTCGATACCGAATTCGCGCCGCGCATCGCGCAGGCGATCGCCGCATTCTTCGCCGATCACGTTCAGACCGACGTCGTCCCCTATGGCGGACACGGGCATCCGACGCGCGTGCAGATCCGCAGCGCGCCACACGAGCACGTGAGTGGCTTCGCGCATCCGCTGAATCTCGAACTGACCTGGGACACCGACGAAATCGAGCGGCTGATGGAACCGGACGGCCCGCAGCGCTTCGAGCACTACCTCGCCGCGTTGCCGAAAAAGCTCGGCGCATGGGAGAGCGCACGCGACATCGATCTCGCGTCGCGCACGCAGGCCGGCCCGCTCGTGCGGCTCGGCGGCCTCGACTTCGAAGGCTGAATGCGCGCGCCAGCCGGCCACCGCGCGGCTTGGCGTCGCGCGATGCGGCCCGGTGATACACTCGACCGGCCCCGTTCCGGCGCAGCCGCGCTGGCCGGGTCGTTCATCGCCACCGCCCCTGCACATGGTTGCGCACGCAACCGGCAAGCGGGCGCGCGAACAACCACGCTCTCGCTCCCGTCATGAACGCCGATACCGGCCTGCCGCTTCCGCAACGCTACTGGGCGATCGTCTGCGTCGCCCTGGGCATCACGCTCGCCGTGCTCGACGGCGCCATCGCGAACGTCGCATTGCCGACCATCGCGCGCGACCTGCACGCGTCCGACGCCGCGTCGATCTGGATCGTCAACGCGTACCAGCTCGCGGTCACGATCACGCTGCTGCCGCTCGCGTCGCTCGGCGAACGCGTCGGCTATCGCCGCATCTACATCGCCGGCCTCGCGTTGTTCACCGCCGCTTCGCTCGGCTGCGCGCTCGCCGGCTCGCTGCCGATGCTGGCGGTGATGCGCGTGATCCAGGGGTTCGGCGCGGCCGGCATCATGAGCGTCAACGCGGCACTCGTGCGGATGATCTACCCGTCGTCGATGCTCGGGCGCGGGCTGTCGATCAACGCGATGGTGGTCGCGCTGTCGTCGGCGATCGGGCCGACGGTCGCGTCCGCGATCCTGTCGTTCGCGTCTTGGCCGTGGCTCTTCGCGGTCAACGTGCCGATCGGCATCGCGGCCGTGCTCGGCAGCGTGCGCGCGCTGCCGGCCAACCCGCTGCACGACGCGCCGTACGACTTCGCGAGCGCGCTGATGAACGCGTGCGTGTTCGGCCTCTTGATCACGGCCGTCGACGGGCTCGGTCACGGCGAAAGTCATGCGTACGTCGCGGCCGAACTGGCCGTCGCATTCGTGATCGGCTACTTCTTCGTGAAGCGTCAGTTGTCGCAGCCCGCGCCGCTGCTGCCGGTCGACCTGATGCGCATCCCGATGTTCGCGCTGTCGGTCTACACGTCGACGGCGTCGTTCACGTCGCAGATGCTCGCGTTCGTCGCGCTGCCGTTCTGGCTACAGCATTCGCTCGGCTTCTCGCAGGTCGAGACGGGCCTCTACATGACGCCGTGGCCGCTCGTGATCGTGTTCGCCGCGCCGCTCGCGGGCGTGCTGTCGGACCGCTATTCGGCTGGCATCCTCGGCGGGATCGGGCTTGCGCTGTTTGCGGCCGGACTGCTGTCGCTCGCGACGATCGGCGCGCACCCGGGCACGGTCGATATCGTGTGGCGGATGGCGCTGTGCGGCGCGGGCTTCGGGCTGTTCCAGTCGCCGAACAACCGCGCGATGCTGTCGTCGGCGCCGCGCGAGCGCAGCGGCGGCGCCGGCGGCATGCTGAGCACTGCGCGCCTGACCGGCCAGACGCTCGGCGCCGCGCTGGTCGCGCTGATTTTCGGGCTCGCGCCCGACCGCGGGCCGACGCTCGCGCTGTATGTCGCCGCGGCGTTCGCGGCGGTGGCCGCGGTCGTCAGCCTGCTGCGCATCGCGTCGCCGCGGCCGGACGCGACGGCCTGACACCGTCGTCCGCCGTACACGCGGCGGCCATCATGCGGCGTCGAGCGTGTCCATCACGAAGCGCACACGCGCCTTCACGCTCACGCGCGGCAACTCGATCAGCCGATAGCCGTACGACGTATAGCACTCGACCATCGCGTCATGGGTCCGCACCGCTTCCGCGAAATCCTGCCGGCGCTCGGTGTCCTGCACATAGATGTCGGGCCAAGGCGGCGCGATGAACACGCGCCGGTGATAGCGGAAACGCCGCGCCGCGGCTTCCGCGTGCGCGGGTACCGCCAACCCGGTCAGCTTCAGATAGCCGATCACGTCCGGCACGCCGCGGTCGAAGAACACCGGCCCGCGCGCCTGCCGGGCGAGATGGTAGGACCGCATCTCCCAGCCCAGCATCAGCTCGGCGAACGCCGCCGGGTCGCGCCACGGCAGCGCCGGGCCGTCGACGGCCATCTGGTCGCGGATCACGCCGCGCCCGGCCTCCTGCGAGCGTGCGAACCCGGCGCGCTCCAGCGCATCGAGCAACGTGCTCTTGCCCGAACCTGGGCCGCCCGTCACGACGAAGAAGCGGCCGGCCGTATCGCCCGCCGTTTCGTCGTCGCTGCCGGCGCCCGGCACGCACTCACGCATGCGCGACCCGCCGGCCCGCGCGCTGCGTGACCGACGCCGCCGCGGCGACACTGCGCAAGTCGGCGACGAACGTATCGCGCCAGACCGACAGGTCGTTCTCGCGCAACCGCGCGAGGTTCTCCTCGTGACGCGCCTGCCGCTCCGCGAGCGGCATCGACAGCGCGCGCTCGAGCGCCTCGGCCATCTGCGACAGGTCGTACGGATTGACGAGCAGCGCGCCGGTCAACTCGGCCGCCGCGCCCGCGAACTCCGACAGCACGAGCACGCCCGGATCGGCCGGATCCTGCGACGCGACGTATTCCTTCGCGACGAGATTCATCCCGTCGCGCAACGGCGTCACGTAGCCGACCTGCGACATCCGGAAGAACGCCATCAGCAGGTTGCGCTCGTACTTGCGGTTCAGGTACTGGATCGGCGTCCAGTCGAGCTGCGAGAAGCGGCCGTTGATGCGGCCGGCCTCGCCTTCGAGCGTTTCGCGGATGTGCTGGTAGGTCTGCACGTCGGAACGCGTCGGCGGCGCGATCTGCAAGAGCGACACGCGCCCCTGCCAGCCCGGCGCATTCGCGAGCATCCGTTCGAACGACTGGAAGCGCTCGACGAGCCCCTTCGAGTAATCGAGGCGGTCGACGCTCATCACCAGCTTGCGGTCGCCGAGCGCCTCGCGCAGCATCTTCACCGGCTTGCGCGTGCCGTACTGGACGGCCGCCTGCGCGATCGCGTCCGGATGCACGCCGATCGGATAGGCGGCGACCTTCACGACGCGGCCGTGCGCATGCAGCATCCCGTCGTCGCTCGCCGTGCCGATGCCGCGCCGCTCGATGTAATCGGTGAATGCCTGCTTGTCGGCCTCGGTCTGGAAGCCCGCCACGTCGTACGCGCACATGAACTTCACGAGCTCCTCGTGCGGCGGCACGAGGCGCAGCATGTCGGGCGACGGAAACGGGATGTGCAGGAAGAAGCCGATCGGGTTCTTCACGCCGAGCTCGCGCAGGCAGTGCGCGAACGGCAGCAGGTGGTAGTCGTGCACCCAGATCAGGTCGTCGGGTCGCAGCAGCGCGGCGAGCTGCTTCGCGAGCATCGCGTTCACGCGCAGATAACCGGCGTACTCCTGGCGGTCGAAGCGCGCGAGATCGCCGCGGTAATGAAACACCGGCCATAGCGTCGCGTTCGAGAAGCCGCGGTAGTACTGGTCGTAGTCGCGCCGGGTCAGCCCGACCGTCGCATACGTCACATTGCCGTCCCGCTGGATCGCGGGCTCGGCATCCGGCGCACCGACGATCTCGCCGTTCCAGCCGAACCAGACGCCGCCGGTTTCCTTCAGCGCGTCCATCACGCCGACGGCCAGGCCGCCCGCGCTCGGGCGCGTGTCCTCGCCGGCGGCGACACGATTCGATACCACGATCAATCTGCTCATGCGACTTCCCCTCCTCGATTCGATTGGCTGGCGCGCGACGCACGCCAAAGCAGGCGCGGCGGCCCGAAGGCGGCCGCGCGGCGACTCAGTTCCGAGAATTGCAATGAAATACGGCGATGGAATGCGGCGACGACCGCATCAGGCGTCCTGCTCCTGGCCGAGGTCGCGCTGATAGTCGAGCCCTTCCGGGCGCGCCCCGCCCTGGTTGTGATCGCCGTCCGACGGCGTCTCGTCCGGCGTGCCCGCAGGCGGTGCCGAAGGCGCGTCGGTCCGCGGGCGCGGCGGTGCTTCCGGATGGTCGGCCGCCGCGATGGGCGGCCGGTGTGACAACCGTTTCGAACGGCGCATGGCTGGGTGTCTCATATGCGGCGCGGCTCGAGGCCGTTGTAGAAACATTCCATAGCAAAACAGTCTAGGTCGCTTGATCGCATCCGAAGGTAACAATTACCTTCAATTTGTAACGTTTCGACCCCTCTCCGATCTTCTATCCGACAATAACGCCGCCCGCGCGCACGCGGCCCGCCGCACGGCGATTTGTCAAAGCTTTGCAGTTTTCCTATGACAATTGCGAAACAATGACGCGGCATCAGGACGTGCATGCGTCGCCGCTCACCCAGACAGGACTTGCACTCAGGGATGAACATTCGTTTCGAATCGCCGCGCCGGGCCACGCCGGCGCGCGTCGCGCTGGCCGTGATCGCCACGGCCGCACTGCTGTCCGGCTGCAATTCGCTGTACAGCGAAGGGGCGACGGCCGGCGCCGGTATCGCGGGCGCCGCGATCGCCGCCAAGGTCACCAACAATGCCGCCGTCGCGACGGGCATCGGCCTCGGCGCCGTTGCCGGCGCGCGGGCCGGCGTCCAGTACTCGCAACGCGTCGCGCACCGCTACACGCAGGAGCAGATCGCGAAGGCGGCCGGCCCGCTCGACGTCGGCGGCGTCGCGCCGTGGTCGACGCACCATTCGTTCCCGATCGAGGACGACGAGCAGGGCCGCGTGACCGTCAGCCGGATGATCAGCGTCGGTCCGCTCGACTGCAAGGAAATCGTGTTCGCGGTCGATACGCCGGCGAAGGCCGACAAGGCCGCACAATCGGCGTTCTACGTCGCCACCATCTGCCGCGACGGGCCCGTGTGGAAATGGGCGTCGGCCGAACCGGCAACCGAACGCTGGGGCGCGCTGCAATGAGCGTCGCGTTCCGTATCGCGGCGATCGGCGCACTGTGCGCGGCGACGCTCGCGCTGTCGGGCTGCGGCTCGGTCGGCGCGGCGAGCGGCGCGCTGGCCGGCGCGGCAACGGGCCTCGTCACCGCGAACCCGGCGGTCGGCGTCGGCGTCGGGATTGCCGTGCAGGCGGCGACCGACGAGGCCGTCAACCGCACGATGAAGCAGCTCCATCAGAATCAGCAGGACGCGATCGCGAAAACGGCCGGCAGTCTCGCCGTCGGCGAAGTGAAGCCGTGGAAGGTGAAGAACACGCTGCCGCTCGAAAACGGCGAAGGCGAAGTGCGCGTCACGCGCGCGTATTCGTCGGCGCTCGCGCTGTGCAAGGAATTCGCGTTTTCGGTAAAGGACGGCGACAAGGCCGACTGGTATTTCGCGAATGCGTGCCAGCAAGGCACGCACTGGAAGTGGGCGTCGGCGGAACCGGCTGTTGATCGGTGGGGGAATTTGCAGTAATCGCGCGATGCGCCGTACACCGTGCGCGGCGCCCGCGTCGTTCAGCGTACTCGCGAGCTGCCGTGGTTACAGATGCGTGCGAAGCTGCGCCACCCTTTCCTTGATTTTCGCGGACAGCGCATCGTCCGGGTTGTAAGTCAAGCACCGCTCGAGATCGGCGATCGACGCGTTGATATCGCCCAGCGTCTCGTATGCCCGGGCGCGATTGAAATAGACGAAAGGCTGGTCGGGATTGAGCTTCAGCGCCTTGTCGAAGTAATCGAGCGACTTCTGGTAGGCGCCGCCTTCGAGGTAAATCGTCGCGAGCGTGCAATACGCCGACGGGTCCGTGTAGCCCAGCTCGATGGCCCGGTTCAGATCGTTCAGCGCGAGATCCGTCTTCTTGATCATCGCGAAGGTCGTGCCGCGATCGGCATACGTCGCCGCGTCTTCCGGCGCCACTTTCAGGATGTCGCCGTACAGTCCAAGCGCATCCTCGATGCGGCCTTGCGCCACGAATCCGCGAGCCCGCATGCGCATCGGTGAAAAATCGGGGTTCTTGTCGGTCATTCAATTCAGCACCAAAAACTTCGGACACGCATTATCCGCTTCGCTGTCCGGAAACTGCTCGGCACCCGGCCCTCGCGATCAGGTCTTTCGGGCAGCGCTACAGCACACTGACGCCAAAGCCTGAAGCCGGAACGGATCATCGATCAAGGGCGGCCCAAAAATAGGCCAGGCTCATGCTGCCTAGCGACTCCAGACATCGATCAAAGATCGCTGCAATTCCTTGTTTTTGGCCAAGCTCGCGATATAGGCGAAATGATCCTCGTCTTCATCGAGCTCTGGCAGATTCGGATCAAATGTTTCATCGCCCACCCACCAGGCGGGATACTGAATCGCATCGCCATCGATGGAAAAAGTCGTCACCCCGCGGTGGAAGTCGTGTTCGTACTTGACGTTGTGTCCGAGATCCGCGAAGTTCCAGCGTTTTTTGTTCCATTGAAGATAAAGCTGCCCATCCGCCGCGAAGACAGCGACTTCCTGGCCCTCGACAGCAATGTAATTCCCCCGCGCCACATGTCCGTCTCCGACCAGCGCGGAAAACACGCCTGTCTCCACATTCAGCTCGACGAAGCTCGACGGGCGGTTAATCACGCCGAGTTGCACGTTCTTCATCATTTTCCAACCTTCGCGATGCCAGTAAGAATGTCCATTGTAGGGTTGCTACGTGTCCCCGCGGCGATCACCCCCTCCGGGCTACCATATTTCTGCAGCAGTGCTTCATACGTCGGGCCATACTTGTTTCCGTATTTCGCCATATTGCGCTCATACAACACCGGCAGTTTGTCCTCGGCGTATTTCGACATCCGGGTTTGATTTCGCATGTCGACGATCTGCCGCCCGATACTTTCTTGGCTGGCGCCGCTGGCGCGCATGTCGGCTATCCATGCACGCTCGTCAGCCAGGCCCTGATGGTATTCCAGCCGCACGTTCCGGGCATTGGCAACTTGCTCCGGATTCGTCCAGTCGACCGGCCACTTGGGCGCCGCAAACTCGGATCCTTCTACCGGCGTGTACCCGTAGACACCCTTTGGATTGCTGACGAGGTCCGCCGGCATCGTATCGACCACGTAATCGAAAGGACTCGTCGCGCCGGCCTTGGGCAGCGTGCCGGCAAGCGCATCGGCGGCGGTCTCCCCCGCGGAGATCTCGCCGGCAACGGACCCGGCGCCTTTCGCACCGCCCACGAGCCCAGCCCCCTTTGCCGCGCCGGCCCCTCCCAGGAGGCTGCCGCCCAGCATCGACCACTTCTGCCCGTCCGACCCTTCTCCAAACACCTTACCGCCGATCCATGAACCGACTTCCCCGCCGACGAACCCGCCGGCCGCGCCCAGGATCGCGATCGCCGGCCCGGCGAGCACGGCGGTCGCCGCCACGCCGACCGCCAGCATCGTCCAGTTCACCCACGCCGGAATTTCCGGATTGAACTCCCCGACCGCCGGGCCACCGATGAACACGTTCGGCGATCCGTCGTTGATCAACGCGCCGCACATCATCCGGTCTTCCTTGCGGCTCGCCGGCTGGCTGTTGATGAACACCGTCGACGAACCCTGCGCGACCACCTGCGGCGGACCCGCGTGGTCGCTGCACAGCCCGAGACTCAAAATGGCCCGTATCGCTGGGCGACTGTTGATGAAGACGTTGGGTGAGCCCTTTATCAGGCTTCCGGTGACGTGCCGCGGCGCCCACGACATCGTGCCCAGCACCTCGCCCAGCCCGCCCCCCGCGGCGGCACCCGCGGCGACCGCGGCAATCACCGTCAACGCCGCACCGCCGGTTGCGACCACCGCCACGGCGCCGATCACCGCGCCGGCAATCATCCCGGCGATCATCCATCCCTTCGACGCCGTATGCGCGATCGGATCGCCGAATCGCGCAGCAGCAAGCAATGTATCCACGCGCGTTCCCCGTCAGCCCGCGTTCGCAACCGCAGTCAGATAAGCCCGTACGGCCTCGACGTTCTGCATGCCGACCATGCCTTTCACCGCTGCCACATCACCCAGCCGGTCGGCCAGCGACGCGTGCTCGCGCGCGTCCGTCGTCCATAGCGCGAATTGACGGCCATCCACGGCTCGCCACGCCGGCTTCCCGTGCGGCGCAGGCTGAAGCGCCAACGGCTCGCCGCCCGGGCCGAAGAACGCGGTGTCGTCGAACATTTCCGTGACGTCGTGCCGGTACAGTTCGGCCATGCCGGTGAGCGCGTACAGCGTCGCGCTCGGCTCGTGCAGCACGAACACGATGCCGGCCTCGTCCTGGCCGAGCGCCCTCGGCGCGAAGGCCGCCCGCTCGGGCCGCGCCAACACGACACTCGCGAGCAGGCTCTTGTATTCCTTGCTCTTGTCCTCCGTGAACGACTTCGGACAGGTACCGATGAAGCTGATCGCCATGCGCTCGCGCCCCGCCTTCGGCGACATCACGACCGTCTGGCGCTGATGCAGCGGCGAGCCTTCCGACACCCACTGGTAATCGATTTCGCGCGCCGTTTCGCCATCGATCTCCCGGTTTTCCAGATGCTTCAACTCGAAACGCGGCAGCGACTTGCGCATCTCCGAGACCAATCGCGTCACGAACGTATCGACCGTATCGTCCGGCTCCATCGGCGCGCGCGACACCACGAAGGTAAATCCGCTGCTTCCTGCTTCGTCGACCGTGAACAGGTGGATCGTCTTGTCTTTGAAGTGCGCCGGCAACTGAATGACGGCATCGTTCATCTGATATTCGGACATGCTCTTCTCGGTTCGGCCTGCTCATTCGAGCAGGCGCCGGATTGAAACTGTTCGCCGGCGACACAGGCGCCGCCGACGCATCCGTCAGGCGGCAGCGTTACCGTACGCCGGCCGTGACCAGACGCTTGTGAATGGCCTCGATGCGACCCAGTTGCGGCGAGCCTTTCGGCGTCTGTTGCAGTTCGTCGCCGAGGACTTTCGCATACGCGAGACCGTTGTCGTTCTTCACCGACGGATCGGCGCCATGCTCGAGCAGATAATCGACGACGTCCCACTGCCGCAGGCGCGTCGCTTCGTAGAGCGCGGTTTCCTTCATCGAATCCCGCAGGTTGACGTTCGCCTTGTGCTCGACCAGCACGCGCATTTGCGGCAACAGCGTGTCCTTGCAGGTGGCGAAGAGCAGCGGCGTATCGCCGTCGTACTTGAGATCCGGGTTCATGCCGCCGGCCAGCAACGCCCGCAGCAGGTTCGGCGTGTCGGCCCGCGCAGCCAGATACGCGACGTTCGCGCCATTCTCGCCGAACGGCTGTTCAGGCTTGGCGCCGTCCCGGACCAGTTCGCTGATGATCTGAAGGCGCACGTTGGTCGCATCCGTCTTCACCGGCACGGCTTCCTGCACCGCGAACGACAACAGGCTGGCCTTCTTGTTGCCGAGCGCAGCGAGATCCGTATGTGTCGCAAGCGCCTTGACCTGCTCCAGATTCCCGTCGCGAATGGCACGCGCCAGCTCGAGTTGCTGTCCCGTGAAAAAATCTTCGGGCGGGTAACGTTTGAAGTCTGCCATTTTCGTTTCCTGTGCATGAGTCGGCCACCAGAACGGCGACGACAACCCGATTACCGCGACAACCGCGCCCGCGGCGATGACCTTGTTGTATTTCATCAATGTCCCTGAAGTTGACTCAGCAGCGACGATTGCTGCTCGGCGACGGTCGTATTCAGCCCGCTCGTCACCTGGCCCATCATGTGCCGCTGGACCGTCGTCACGCTGGTGCCCGGAATGGTGATCTGCTCACCGACCGCCTTGGGCATCAGTTGCGACGTCACATCGCTGATCGGGCCCAGCCCACCCTCCTGCGCGCCCGTCAGGATGTCGCCGTCGACGCGATAGTTCGTGATCGACGACGATCGCGGCGTGGCCCCGTACAGCGGCAGCGTTTCAGGATTGAGGCCCGCCGCGTTGAAAGTCGTCGCGCCGGCGCCGCTCGCCTGCGATGCCGCCGACGCCAACCCGCCGCCGAGCGAATGGCCGGTGAGGTCGAGGCCGCCCGCATTTCCCGAACCGTAGACCTTCTTGCCGAGGGTCACGGCGCGATCGTAGTACGGCGAATTGTCGCCGAGCCCCTGGCTGAGGTTGTTCGACCAGTCCTCCTTGACCGTCGGCTGCGTACCCTTGAAGGCCAGCGTCGGCTTCATGCTGTCGCCGAACACCGCCGGATCGGGCGCATAGACCTGTGCGCCGAAATTGCTGCCGGGAATCTGCAGGTCCTGCGGTCGCATGCCGAATTTCTTCAACGCTTCCGGATCGTTCGACACGTTCTTCCATCCCGGCGGCGCCGTGCCCGGCGTGTACACGGCCTCCGCAAGCTTGGCCAGTTGCTGCGCCTTGACCGTCGCCTGAAGCTTGCGTGCCGCGGCCTGCACCTTCGGATCGGCCGAGGCGAGACCCGCCGCGATGATCGCCTGCTGATTGGCCCACTCGATCGCCATCGCCTGCTCGGGCGTCACGAACAGCCCCTGGTTCAGGTGAATCACCGGGCCATCGAGGAAGATGCCGCTCTGATTGATCAGGATGCTCGATGCGCCATGGGACAGCTTGATGCTGTCCGGCTTGAGCGTCACGATGCTGGCGCCGACCCGATGCTCGATCTCGTCCGTCGCCTGATAGCTCTGCTTGCCCGGTCCGGCATCGCCGGCGAGCGCCTGCACGCCGACGGTGTTGGCCGTCGTGAAGCGCGCCTTCGCGATCTTTTCCGACAGGCTGCCTTCCGCGACATGCTTGCTCTCGTCGCCTTTCAGCACCGACACGTTCCGGGCGCCGGATTCCACCGTGTGCGATTCGCTGTCCTTGACGATCGTCTTCATGTCCTTCTGCGCATGCAGAAAGACTTCCTGCGCGCCGTTCACGTCCGAGAACCGAAGCTCGTTGAAGCCCTCGCCCTTGTGCGTCTGGCTGCGCATCCCCATCGTCTGGCCGCCGCTGCCGTGATACGGGTTGCCCGAATCGCCGTTGAACACACGGCCGACGACGATGGGGTTGTCCGGATCGCCCTGATTGAACGAGACGAGCACCTCCTGGCCGATCCGCGGGATCGCCGAGCCGCCCCAGCCCTTGCCCGCCCATGGTTGCGATACACGCACCCACATCGAATCGGAACCGTCGAGCTTGCCGCGTCGGTCCCACAGGAAATGCAGCTTGACCCGGCTGCCGTCGGTGTGAATTTCCTCGCCCTTCGGCCCGACCACGATCGCCGACTGCGTACCCTGCATGTGCGGCTTGGGCGTACGCCGCTCGGGCCTGAACGGGATGTCGATCGGCAGGCACGTAAACGTGTTGTGGTACGGCAGTTTCGAGGTCTGCTGGGTATAGTCGTTCGCCACCTGGTGACGCACACGAAGGATCACGAAGTCCTTGTTGTTGTAGGCGGACGTGCCGTGATTGACCAGCGTGAAGCGCCCGCTCGTCGTCATCCCGTGCGCGTGACCGGCGCCGTTGAAACGATGCGCGAGCGCTTCTTCCGCTTCCATCGCGTAGCACGCGTAACGCTGCCCGTCGTCGCCGTGGTCATACAGCGAATGGAATTGATAACGCTCGGTCGTCTGGATGTTCGGGTGCTTCAGATTGACGGTCGGCACCTCGACATGCATCAGTTGCGACGACGGCTGGTTGTAGTTGAAGTCCCGGTACGTGATCTTGCCGACGCGGAAACTGAACGCCTCGTCCCATCGATCGATGCCGTTCTGCTCGCTGGCGGCGCTGCTGGCTTCGTACGGAATGGTCTTCAGGTTCGGAATCGGCTGGAACACCGCGTTGGTGTCGCCGATCACGAGGACGTGCTTGTCCTGTTCGTAGCGGATCGTCCAGATCAGCCCTTCCTGCTCCATCAGGCGCGAGCAGAAACTGTAGTACGACTCGTCGTACATGACGATGTATTCGAGTTTCGGACGTTCACCCTGCATCGTGAACTCGAAATCCGAAAAACCCATCTCGCGGAAAATGTCGCTCAGGATGTCCTGCGGCGTCTGGTTCTGGAAAATCCGGCAATCGGTCGAGCGCGTGAGAAACCAGAACCACGGAACGACCGACATTTCGTAGCGGGTCACCGAACCCGATTTTCCGACACGGCCGAACGACGCAACGTAACCGTCGAAATATCGTTTCGTCTCGGTATCCGCCGCCGACGTCACGACGCGCGTCAGACTGAAATTGCGGCTCTGCGGCTCGAGCGTGATCTTGACTCGCTGCCCGACGATTTCCTGCGGTTCGATATTGTTGCGATGGGAAAGCAGGTCGAGATGGGTTTCAGTCAGCTGATTGACGTGCTCGTCGATGACCGCCGCGCTGACCAGCAGCACGTCCGGGCCGAGCGGCGTTTCGATCGTGATGAAGCGATTGTCCTGGGTCAGGCGCGGAAGCGCGCCCGTCAGGCCGTTGATGGCCTCGGCGATCGATTCGGGGGCCTTGCCCATCAGCGACAAGCCGGTTTGCGCCAGTTGCACCGCGCTCGCGGCACCGCCCAGCAGCCCCGCGCCCGGCATACCGGTCAGCGCGCCCAGCTGGCCCGCCATGCCGGCAAGCGAACCCAAGTTGCTCAAGCCGCCGGCCAAGGCCGCACCGCCCCCTCCCATTCCGTCAGGGTTTCCGTTTGCTGCGAAACTCATCATTAACCTCGTTCTTTTTTGTCGGGCGGACCCGCCGCGATCTGGACGCTATCGCACCACCAAGGCGCTCTCAGCCGCCTGGGTGGCGCCAAATATATCAAACCGTAGGGAAATTCATAAGCGTTTGTCAGCATTTAGTAGTCGGCGCCGAAAAACAGCCGCAGTCGATCGGTCGATCGATCCCCAATATCTATTGCTGACGGGGGCTGCGGCCGCGCCGATCGAAGCGCACCGCACCGAGTCGGCATTCAACGCGTAGTGAAGTAGAGGACGGCGGCGGAAGTGAACGAAGCGTGGCCGCCGAAAAGAGAAACCGGGCGCGACATCCTCGGCGAACGTCATCCGCAGCGCTTCCGGCAGCAGCGCGACCCGACAATCGGGTGATCCATGACTCGGCGCTCGTTGCAAACGCCTGGGTCGGGCCGCAGCAGCCGAATCAAGCTGCTGGGGGCATCGGGGCGACGCCAGCGGGACGCGTCGGACGCGCCGATCGCTTCAGGACTCGACGTCCTCGAGGCTGAAGATCTCGGTCTGGTCGTTGTACGAGAAGATCTCGCCATAACGGCCCCAGTCGATCACCGCGTCGAGCGTTTCCTCGGCCGCGCCGTCCGACAGGAAATCCTCCAACTCCTGCTCGAAGCGCACACGCGGCGCGCGATGGCCCGGCCGCTCGTTCAGCACCTTCTTGATCCGCGCGGCGAGCGGCACATGCTTCAGCAGGTGATCCGCGAACATCAGCTTGCGTTCCTGCGTGCCGAATTCCGCGAACACGCGCCCCGGCGGCGTCAGGAACACGTCGCCTTCGCGCACGTCCGCGAAGCCGAGGTACTGCAGCACTTCCGCGATCGGGAACAGGTCGTCGACTTCCAGATGCAGCGTGCGCGCGATTTCCGGCATGTCGGCGCGACCGTGGTACGGCGCCATCGCGAGCGTCTCGATCAGGCCGGCCATCAGGTTGGTCGACACCTGCGGCAGCCAGCTGCCGAGCTCCAGCCCCTTCTTCGTCGCTTCGCCGGTCTGGCGTGCGGTCATCTTCGCGTAGATGTCGTCGACGAGCTTGCGGAACGCCGGGTCCAGACGATTGCGCGGGTGCTTGAACGGCACCTTGATCTCGGCAATCACGCGGCCCGGGTTCGACGACAGCACGAGGATCCGGTCGCACATGAACACCGCTTCCTCGATGTTGTGCGTGACGATCAGCACCGACTTGATCGGCATGCGGCCCTGCGTCCACAGATCGAGCAGGTCGGTACGCAGCGTCTCGGCCGTCAGCACGTCGAGCGCGGAGAACGGCTCGTCCATCAGCAGAATGGTCGGATCGACGACGAGCGCGCGCGCAAACCCGACGCGCTGGCGCATCCCGCCCGACAGCTCCCGCGGGTACGCGTTCTCGAAGCCGTCGAGACCGATCAGGTCGATCGCGGCGAGCGCACGCTCGCGCCGCTCGCGCGCGCCGACGCCGAGTGCTTCGAGCCCGGCTTCCACGTTCTGCAACACGGTGAGCCACGGGAACAGCGCGAAAGTCTGGAACACCATCGCGACGCCTTCGGCCGGGCCGCGCAGCGGCTTGCCGAGATAGGTCACCTCGCCGCCGGTCGGCTCGATCAGCCCGGCGATGATCCGCAGCAGCGTCGACTTGCCCGAGCCCGAGCGGCCGAGCAGGCCGACGATCTCGCCTTCGCGCAGCGACAGGTTCGCGTCGTCGAGCACGAGCAGTTCGCCCTGCGTCTTGTTGAAGCCGCGGCAGACGTGATCGACGCGCAGGATTTCTTCGCCGAGGCGCGGCGGCTGGGACGTCTGGACGGGGGCGTTTACAGCATTCGGATTGTGCATCGCGTTTCGCTCTCAATCGGTCTCAGTCGAGCCGCAGCTTCGCTTCGGCGAAGGCATACAGCGGGCGCCACAGCAGGCGGTTGAACAGGGTGACGAACAGGGACATCACGGCGATGCCCAGGATGATCTTCGGGAAATCGCCGGCGGCGGTGGTCCGCGCGATGTAGGCGCCGAGGCCGTGCGCCTCGATCCGGGTGCTGCCCCACTGTACGGCTTCCGACACGATGCTCGCGTTCCACGCGCCGCCCGATGCGGTGATCGCGCCGGTCACGTAGTACGGGAAGATGCCGGGCAGGATCGCCTGACGCCACCACTGCCAGCCGCGGATGCGGAAGTTGGTCGCCGCCTCGCGATAGTCGTTCGGGTAGGACGTCGCGCCCGCGATCACGTTGAACAGGATATACCACTGCGTACCGAGCACGATCAGCGGCGACAGCCAGATGTCCGCATTCAGGTGGAAGCGCGCGATCACGATCACGAACACCGGGAACAGCAGGTTCGCGGGGAACGCGGCGAGGAACTGCGCGAGCGGCTGCAGCTTCTCGGCCAGCTTCGGACGCAGCCCGACCCACACGCCGATCGGCACCCAGATCACCGACGCGATCGAGATCAGCACGACCACGCGCAGCAGCGTGATGAGCCCGAGCACGAGCACGTGGCCGACTTCGGCCATCGTCACGCCGGTCGCGACGAAGCTGACGACGCGCCACACGATATAAGCCGTGCCGAGCAGCACGAGCCCCGCCCACGCGATGTCGACCGTGCGCGACGCCTTCTTCTCGACTTTCGGCAGCGAGAAGCGCATCGCACCCGACAGCGGCAGGCGCAGCGGGATCCGCGCGGCCTTCGCGAAGAACCAGCCGGCCGGCACGAGCAGCTGATGGATCAGCCGCGTGCGGCGCACGAGGTCGAGCAGCCACGATTGCGGCGCATCGCCCGACGCGGTGTTCTCCATCCGGAACTTGTCGGCCCACGCGATGAGCGGGCGGAACAGGAACTGATCGTAGGCCAGGATCACGACCGTCATCGTCAGGATCACCCAGCCGATCGCGCCGAAGTTCTTGTCCGCGATCGCCTGCGCGAGATACGCGCCGATGCCCGGCAGCGTGATCGTCTGGTTGCCGACCGTGATCGCCTCCGACGCGACGACGAAGAACCAGCCGCCCGACATCGACATCATCATGTTCCAGATCAGGCCCGGCATCGAGAACGGCACTTCGAGCTTCCAGAAGCGCTGCCAGGACGTCAGGTGGAAGCCGCGCGACACTTCGTCCAGGTCGCGCGGCACCGTGCGCAGCGACTGGTAGAAGCTGAACGTCATGTTCCACGCCTGGCTCGTGAAGATCGCGAAGATCGCGGCCAGCTCGGCGCCGAGCACGCGGCTCGGGAACAGCGCGAGGAAGAACGTGACCGTAAACGAGATGAAGCCGAGCACCGGCACCGACTGCAGGATGTCGAGGATCGGGATCAGCACCATGCCCGCGCGGCGGCTTTTCGCGGCGAGCGTGCCGTAGACGAGCGTGAACGCGAGCGACGCGACCATCGCGGCGAGCATCCGCAGCGTGGTGCGCAACGCGTATTCGGGCAGGTTCGACGGATCGAGCGAGATCTTCTGCGTCTGCAGCACGCCGATCGGCGCCATCGTTTCGTGAAAGCCGACCACCGCCATCGCGATCAGGCAGATGATCAGCGGAAATGCGATGAAGTCCCACCGGTTCGGCAACACGCGCCACGCGGATGCGTTGGCGGTCCGGTTCGGATTGAAGAATCCGACGTTCATCAGGCGCCCTCCCCGGTAAGGCCGATCGAAGCCGGCAGTCGATGTTGATTCATGGCAAAGCGCACGGGCGCGGTAATTCGATTGACTGGCGATCTCGCGCACGCGGCGCGCCGTGCGTGCGCTGTCGCGGCCGGTCGAGCCGGGCCGCGACGGCACGACACTACACCAACCTGTATTTCAGGTACAACCGTCCGGGGACGGCGCAGGCAACGCATGGATCGTGCCCGGCGCGTGGACGGATGGCGGGCGCGCGGTACGGGACAGCCTGGCCGCAGTCCTGCGGCCGGCACGCAGGCCCGAATTATGCCGTGATCCGGCCCGGCCGTGAACCCGCCCGCCGCAAGCGGGCACAAACCGTGTCCGGGATCAGCAGCCGGATACGGCGAAGCAGGTATGATCGGGGCTAGCCCCCGGGTTCGTTTCGGCCGTGTCGCCGCAATGCGCACGCGCGCGGTGTCAACCGGCCCCGGGGATAGACCGACGAGCGGGAGGAAGGGAATGGCAGGAAACTTGGTGATCGTCTGTCGCGATCAGGATGCCGACGCGTTCTATGAACTCATGCAGGAGTACGGGTCGTTCCAGACCCGGCTGTCGTCCACGGCGTGGTACCTGAACATGAACGTCGTGCCGGAATCGCTGCAGGAGGAAATCCTGGAGCGCCTCGGCCGGTATACGACCGTCTATATCTTCGAGGCCACCACGGTGACCTACAACACGATCGACAGCAACGCGGCCGAGACGCTCGGCACGCTGTTCGGCGAATGACACCGCGCGGCGCCAGCCCGGCCGGGCAGGCGCCGCAACCGCTCATGCGGCCTTTGCGTGGGGTTCGTCGTCCTTCGGCACGACGTCGAACGGGAACGTCATCGACACGCGCAGGCCGCCTTCGGGGCGATTGCCGATGTCGCACGCGCCGCCCAGCCTGAGCACGAGCCGCTCGACGATCGCGAGCCCGAGCCCGCTGTGGCCGTT
Source organism: Burkholderia sp. AU28863 (assembly GCF_002223195.1). Classification (NCBI taxonomy): domain Bacteria; kingdom Pseudomonadati; phylum Pseudomonadota; class Betaproteobacteria; order Burkholderiales; family Burkholderiaceae; genus Burkholderia; species Burkholderia sp. AU28863. The sequence goes on from NZ_NKFE01000004.1 coordinate 178,382, forward strand.
GCCGCCGCGCGCGGGATCGAGCCGCACGAACGGCCGCGTGGCGGCCGCGAGGTCGCGCGGCGCGATGCCGCCGCCGCTGTCGCTGACCGACAGCACGTAGCCGGCCGGCGTGCGCGCCGTCTCGACGAGCACGGGCGGCGCACCGTACGCATGCGCGTTGTCCAGCAGGTTCGACAGGATCCGGTCGAGCGTCGCCGTCGGCAGCCGGAAGCCGGGATCGGCCTCTAGCCGCGTCTGGACCGCGGGCGCGTTCGGCGCGACCGCGCGATAGCTGCGCGCGATCCGCTCGCACGCGTGATCGACCGGCACCGGCTCGCTGCGGTCGACCCCGCCATGCGCAAACACCAGGAACTGGTCGACGATGTGCGACATCGAGTCGACATCGCGCACGACGCCGTCGCGCAGCCGCGCGTCGTCCATCATTTCCGCCCGCAGCCGCATCCGGGCGAGCGGCGTGCGCAAGTCGTGCGCGACGCCGGCCAGCATCACCGCGCGATCGCTGTCGGCCTGCGACACCTGCTCGACCATCTGGTTGAAGCCGTGCGTGAGCTGGCGCAGCTCGCGCGGCCCGCGTTCGCGCAACGGCGGCACCGGCTGCCCGCGGCCGAAACGCGCGACCGCGCGGGCGAGCGAGCGCAGCGGCTGCTGCAACTGCCAGGCCGCGAACAGCGCGGCGATCACGCCGGCCGAGAAGATCGTGCCGAGCCACAGCAGCATCCGGTCGAGCGAGCGCGGCGGCCGCAGCGGCTGCACGGGCACCACGATCCAGTTGCGGTCGGCCGGCTCCTTCACCCACAGCACGGGCGGATGGCCGGGCGTGCCGATCTCGACCTGCGTGCCGGGCGGCATGCGCTCGCTCACATCGTCGCGGAACCGCTTCAGCGGCGGCGGCAACCCCGCGTCGCCGCCCTTCGGCACGTCGGCGCTGTCCGGCGACACGAGCCGCACGCGCGACGGCAGCGGCTGGTCGGGCGTGCGCGCGACGTGCTGGCGCACCGCGTCGACGAGGAACGCGGCCTCCTCGACCGCATAGCGCGTCTGCATCTGGTTGCGCTCGAGCCGCATCGCGAAGAACCACGCGAAGTGCGACAGGAGCAGGACGCCGACGACGAGCAGCGCCAGCCGCCCGAACAGCGAATCAATGGGTTTGCGCATGGGCCTCGCCGTCGGGCACGAACACGTAGCCGCGCCCGCGGACCGTCTGGATGAAGCGCGGCGTCGACGGATCCGTTTCGAGGATGCGGCGCAGGCGCCACACCTGGACGTCGATGCCGCGGTCGGTGCCGTCGTACTCGGGCCCGTGCAGCAGCTCGAGCAGCCGCTCGCGCGTGAGCGTGCGCAGCGCATGGTTCACGAAGATCTTCAGCAGCGCGAATTCGCTGCTCGACAGCGTGGCCGGCTTGCCGTCGACCGACAGCGTGCGCGCCTGGAAGTCGAGCAGGAAGCGGCCGAACGCGAACGGCTCGCGCTGCTCGGGCGCGGCCGCCGACGGCGTCGCGCGGCGGCGGCGCAGCACGGCCTGCACGCGCGCGAGCAGCTCGCGCGGGTTGAACGGCTTGCCGAGGTAGTCGTCCGCGCCGAGCTCGAGCCCGACGATGCGGTCGACGTCGTCCGCCCGCGCGGTCAGCATGATCACGGGGATGTCGTCGCCGGCCGCGCGCAGCTGGCGCAGCGCGGTCAGGCCGTCCACGCCCGGCATCATCAGGTCCAGCACGATCAGGTCGGGCCGCTCGCGCTCGAGGCGCTTCTCGAGCGTCGCCGCGTCGTGCAGCACGGACACTTCCATCCCCTGGCGCACGAGATAGTCGCGCAGCAGGTCTCGGAGTTCTTGGTCGTCGTCGACGATGAGGATCTGGGTAGTCATGGCTCGAAGTTTACCGCGCGAGGGCGGAGTCGAAGAACGAAACAAAGGAGCGAAAGGGTTACTGCGGGTTACCGCGCAAGGGAACTGTAATGCACGGTAACCGGGCCGCCGCCCCGCGTAACACCCGCCGGAGCCTGCATCGCTAACCTGCGTCTTACCGGATGCGGTACCCGACTTTTCCCGGCACCGCATCGCCGGACCCTCTGGATACAGGAGTTTCTGAAATGTATAAGAAGACTTCCCGCGTGGCCATCGCGGCCGCCACCGTACTCGCTCTCGCATTCGGCGCCGCGCATGCCGCGCAGCCCGACGACATGCCGCCTCCGGGCGGCCCCGGCATGCACCGGATGCACGACGGGCACGAAGGCGGACCGTTCGGCGCGATCATGAAACTGCACGACCAGTTGAAGCTCAACGCGTCGCAGGAACAGCAATGGCAGGCGGCCGTCAACACGATGAAGCAGAATCGTGACGTGATGCGCAAGAGCCACGAGCAGATGCGCGAGCAATTCAAGGCGCAGCAGAACCAGCCGATCCTCGACCTGAGCGCGATGCATTCGGCACGCCAGCAGGCGGAGGCGCAGAACGCTCAGCTGCGCGAGCAGACGTCCGCCGCGTGGCTCACGTTCTACAACGGGCTGAACGACCAGCAGAAGACGATGGTCAGCACGGCGCTCAAACAGCAGTTCGCGAAGATGGAGCAGCGCCACGAGAAGATGAAGGCGCGCTGGGAACAGCATCGCGCGGCCGCCAAGGGCGCGTCGGCGCCGGCGCAGTAAGCCGGCGGGCCGCTCCCGCAGCGGCGCCGAAGGGGGACGCAGGCACCGGCCTGCGTCCCCCTTTTCGTTTCAGGCGACGTCGAACAACAGCACCTCGGCCGTGCGGCCGCGCGCGAACGCCACCGCGTCCACGCCGCCGATCCGCGCGCCGTCGCCGGCGGCCAACGCGCGGCCGTTGACCTCGACCTCGCCGCGCGCCATGTGCACATAGACGCTGCGCCCGGCCGGCACGTCGAACGCCGTCGTCTCGTCGCCGTCGATCAGCCCCGCGAAGATGCGGGCATCCGCCCGCATCGACAGCGCGCCGTCGCCGCCGTCGGGCGCCGCGACGAGCCTGAGCCGGCCGCGCTTCTCGTCGTCGGGGAAACGCCGCTCCTCGTAGCCGGGCCGCCCGCCCCGCTCGGCCGGCTGCAGCCAGATCTGCAGCAGATGCAGCGGGCGGTCGCGCGACGCGTTGGTTTCGCTGTGCATGAGCCCCGTGCCGGCGCTCATCCGCTGGATGCCGCCGGTCCGGACGATCGCGCCGCAGCCGAGGCTGTCGCGGTGCGCGAGCACGCCATCCATCACGTAAGTGACGATCTCCACGTCGCGGCGCGGCTGCATCCCGAAACCGCGCGTCGGCGCGATCCGGTCCTCGCTCAGCACGCACAGCGCGCCGACGGACGGACGCACCGGCGCATGCGCGGCGGGGCAGGCAGACGAAAAACTGTGACTCGATTCGAGCCAGCCGTGGCGCGTGTGCCGGCGGTCTTCGGCGCGCAGGATCTGGAACATTGGGGTGGACGCTCGGGGGCGCAGATGTTCTGTTCGGGTTTACCTCCACTGTAGGAGGAGGCCGACAGCGCCACAATCCGCCGCCCGCGCACCGCATCGTTGCAGTCACGGAACCAATAGCCGAAATATTCGTTGCGAATGCCACGATTACCGCAACAGCAAAATCGAGGAATCGGTCGACCGTGCCGGATTGCCGTTTTCCGGGTATCGCGTTCGGGTAAAATACCGCCCTTTTGGCGTTCGCCGTTCCGGCGGCCGCCAACGCCAGAGCGCCGATCGGCGATTTTTGGCCGTCTAGAATACGCCGCGGCGCCCGGTTCGACCGGCCGCGAGCGCCCCCGGAAAGTCAGCAACAGAAGGATGGAAATGAAGAAGGCCGCCCTGTGCGCCGCCCTCGCCCTCGTGGCGGGCAGCGCCTTCGCGAAGGAGTGGAAGACCGTGCGGATCGGCGTCGATGCCAGCTACCCGCCGTTCGAGTCGACCGCGCCGAGCGGCGAGATCGTCGGTTTCGACGTGGATCTCACCAAGGAAATCTGCAAGCGGATCAACGTGAAATGCGTGTGGGTGGCGCAGGACCTCGACGGGATCATCCCGGCGCTGAAGGCGAAGAAGTACGACGTCATCGTGTCGTCGCTGACCGTCACGGACAAGCGTCGCGAACAGATCGACTTCTCCGACAAGGTGTATGACGCACCCGCGCGGATGATCGCGAAGACCGGCTCGCCGCTGCTGCCGACGGTCGCGTCGCTGAAAGGCAAGCGCGTCGGCGTCGAGCAGGGCTCGACGCAGGAAACCTACGCGAAGGCGTACTGGGAACCGCAGGGCGTGACGATCGTTCCTTACCAGAACCAGGACCAGGTCTATACCGATCTCGGCTCGGGCCGCCTCGACGCGACGCTGCAGGACGAGCTGCAGGCCGACTACGGCTTCCTGCGCACGCCGCGCGGCAAGGGTTTCGCGTTCGCCGGGCCGGAAGTGAAGGATCCGAAGACGATCGGCGACGGCACCGCGATCGGCCTGCGCAAGGAAGATACCGACCTGAAGCTCAAGATCAACCGGGCGCTGGCCGACATGCACAAGGACGGCACGTACGACCGGCTGTCGCACAAGTACTTCTCGTTCAGCGTCTATTCGGCGCCGGCCCGCTGAACGCCGATCAAGCAGAAGCAGCGGATGCGGGGGCGGCCCCGCGTCCGGGCAGTACAGGCAGTCAACCACGCGCCGCCCGCCCCCTTGCCCGCCGCTCACGCGACGGGCAGGCCCGGCACCGTTGCCGGGGCGGACGGTCATGATACGCACGGGGCGTTCCGCGCAGCTTGGCGGACGCGTGTTTCGCGGCGCACCGCGTGCGCCCTCAGGGACCACACCAGGGACCCCATATGTTTCTACAAGGCTACGGCCCGCTGATCCTCGCCGGCACCTGGCAAACCGTCAAACTGGCGGTGCTTTCGCTTGCGCTGTCGTTCCTGCTGGGGCTGCTCGGCGCCGGCGCGAAGCTGTCGCGCAACCGCGTGACGAACGGCGTCGGCACCGTCTACACGACGCTGATCCGCGGCGTGCCCGATCTCGTGCTGATGCTGCTGCTGTTCTACAGCCTGCAGATCTGGCTGAACATGGCGACCGACGCGCTCGGCTGGGACCAGATCGACATCGACCCGTTCCTCGCCGGCGTGCTCGTGCTCGGCTTCATCTACGGCGCGTACTTCACCGAGACGTTTCGCGGCGCGTTCCTGTCGGTGCCGCGCGGCCAGCTCGAAGCCGGCAGCGCATACGGAATGACGAACTGGCAGGTGTTCACGCGGATCATGTTCCCGCAGATGATGCGCTTCGCGCTGCCGGGCATCGGCAACAACTGGCAGGTGCTCGTGAAGTCGACCGCGCTCGTGTCGATCATCGGCCTGGCCGACGTCGTGAAGGCGTCGCAGGACGCCGGCAAGGGCACGCTGCGGTTCTTCTTCTTCACGCTGATCGCGGGAGCGGTCTACCTCGCCATCACGACGATCTCGAACTTCGTGCTGATGTGGCTCGAAAAGCGCTACTCGACCGGTGTCCGCAAGGCTGACCTATGATCGAACTCATCCAAGAATACTGGCGCAACTATCTCTACACCGACGGCTATCGCATCACCGGTGTCGCGATCACGCTGTGGCTGCTGGTCGTGTCGATCGGCCTCGGTTTCTGCCTGTCCGTGCCGCTCGCCGTCGCGCGCGTGTCGAAGAAGAAGTGGCTGTCGGGCGCCGTGTGGCTGTACACGTACGTGTTCCGCGGCACGCCGCTCTACGTGCAGCTGCTGCTCTGCTATACGGGCCTGTACAGCCTGCAGGCCGTGCGCGGCACGCCGATGCTCGATGCGTTCTTCCGCGACGGGATGCATTGCACGCTGCTCGCGTTCACGCTGAACACCTGCGCGTACACCACCGAAATCTTCGCGGGCGCGATCAAGGCGACGTCGTACGGCGAAATCGAAGCCGCGCGCGCGTACGGGATGTCCCCGTTCACGATGTATCGCCGCGTGATCCTGCCGTCGGCACTGCGACGCGCGCTGCCGCTGTACAGCAACGAAGTAATCCTGATGCTGCACGCGACGACGGTGGCCTTCACCGCGACCGTGCCGGACATCCTGAAGATCGCGCGCGACGTGAACTCGGCGACCTACATGTCGTTCCACGCGTTCGGCATCGCCGCCCTGCTCTACCTCGTGATCTCGTTCACGCTCGTGTGGCTGTTCCGCCAGGCCGAGCGCCGCTGGCTCGCGTATCTGCGCCCGCAAGGCAAGTAAGTTTTCGCAGGACTATTGATGAACTCCCAGACCCAGAAGCTTTTCGTCGACGATCTCCACAAGCGGTACGGCGACAACGAGGTGCTCAAAGGCGTGTCGCTGAAGGCCAACTCGGGCGACGTGATCAGCGTGATCGGCTCGTCCGGCTCCGGCAAGAGCACGATGCTGCGCTGTATCAACTTCCTCGAGCAGCCGAACGCGGGCCGCATCTTCGTCGACGGCGAGGAAGTGCGCACCGCGCTCGACAAGACGGGCGCACTGCGCGCGGCCGATACGAAGCAGCTGCAGCGCGTGCGCACCAAGCTGTCGATGGTGTTCCAGCACTTCAACCTCTGGTCGCACATGAACGTGATCGAGAACGTGATGGAAGCGCCGGTGAACGTGCTCGGCATCCCGAAGAAGGAAGCCGAGGAGCGTGCGCGCGAGTATCTCGAGAAGGTCGGCCTCGCGCCGCGCGTCGAGAAACAGTATCCGTCGCATCTGTCGGGCGGCCAGCAGCAGCGCGTGGCGATCGCGCGGGCACTCGCGATGCATCCCGACGTGATGCTGTTCGACGAGCCGACCTCCGCGCTCGACCCTGAACTGGTGGGCGAAGTGCTGAAGGTGATGCAGAAGCTGGCCGAGGAAGGCCGCACGATGATCGTCGTCACGCACGAGATGGGCTTCGCACGCAACGTGTCGAATCATGTGATGTTCCTGCACCAGGGCCGCGTCGAGGAACAAGGCGTGCCGGCCGAAGTGTTCGCGAACCCGAAGAGCGACCGCCTGCGCGGCTTCCTGTCGGGCAGCCTCAAGTAACGCCCGTCACGCGCCACGCCCGAACGGGCGCCCGCGGTTTGCCGCGCGGCGCCCGTTTTGCGTTTACGCGGCGCTCACCGGCGTGCCGTCGGCGAACGCGCGCAATTCGTCGCCCGCCAGCCGGTAACGCACCCATTCGCTCTGCGGCGCCGCGCCGACGCTCTCGTAGAAACGGATCGCCGGCTCGTTCCAGTCGAGCACGCTCCATTCGAAACGCCCGCAGCCCGAGTCGACCGCGATCCGCGCGAGCGCCTTCAGCAACCGCAGCCCCGCGCCGGCGCCGCGAAAGCGCGGCGACACGTACAGATCCTCCAGATACAGCCCCTGCCGCGCGAGCCACGTCGAATACGAGAAGAAATACACGGCGAAGCCGGCCGGCTCGCCGTCGATCTCGCACATCAGCGCGCGCGCCGGCGAGCCTTCGCCGAACAGGCTGCGTTCGAGCGATTCGGGCGTCGCGACGACTTCGTGCGCCGCCCTCTCGTAGACGGCCAGCTCGGTGATGAAGCGCAGGATCAGCGGCACGTCGGCGACGGTGGCGGAACGGATATCGATTTGCACGGGTTGAGCCCTCCTCCGGCCCCGGATGTGAAACGGGAAAGCGGCGCCGCGCAGCCCGCGGCCGCGCTGGCGCCGTTCAAACCGTCATGCTACGTTCGCGCGATGCCTGCAGGAAGTGCAGTTTCTTCATCCGGACCTGAACATGATGCATCCCGATCTGCGCCGCCTCGACCTGAACCTGTTGCTCGTGTTCGACGCGCTGTACCGCCACCGGTCGGTCGCGGCGGCCGCGCACGAACTCGCGTTGAGCCCGTCGGCGTTGAGCCATGCGCTCGCCCGGCTGCGCGACGCGATCGGCGATGCGCTGTTCGTGCGGCTCGGCAACGAGATGCAGCCGACCGTGCGCGCCGACGACATCGCCACGTGGGCCGGCGACGCGCTCGACGCGATGTCGAAGGGGCTCGCCCGCGCGCGCCGCTTCGATCCGGCGCAAAGCGACCGTACGTTCGTGTTCGCCGCGACCGACTACACGGCGTTCGCGGTGCTGCCGCCGTTCCTCGCCCGCATCCAGCACGTGGCGCCGCACCTGCGGATCCGCGTCGTCCATTCGGACCGCAAGATTTCCGTCGACGAGCTCGCAGCTGGCCGCATCGACTTCGCGCTCGGCTACCACGAGGAATCGGCGGCCGACGCGCCGGGCATCGAGGATTTCGACTGGTTCTCCGACGACTACGTCGTGATCGCGAGCGCCACGCATCCGGGCATCCGCCGGCGGCTGACGCTCGACCAGTACCTGGCGGCCCGCCACGTGGTCGTCACGCCGTGGAACGAGTCGCGCGGCGTCGTCGACTACGTGCTCGACCGGCTCGGCCTCGCGCGGCACGTCGCCGTGCAGTTGCCGTCCGTGCTGGCCGCGCCGTTCGTGATCGCGGAATCGGCACTCCTGATGACCGTGCCGAACCGCGCCGCGCAGGCGCTGCGGCACGCGGCGCCGATCCGCATCTTCCGGGCGCCGTTCGAGATCCCGCGCTACACGGTGAAGGTCTACTCACACGCGAAGCATGCGCGCACCGATGCGCATCGCTGGATTCGCGCGCAGTTGCTCGACGCGCGACCGGGCCCGGACTAAGCGCGGCGCGTTGCAGGACGAGCGTTTCAGACGTCGATCGGCGAGGGCGGCAATCGCCCGGATCATTACGAAATACTTACCCATTTCGCGACTTCCGCGCCTACGCCGGCACCTTTGCAACGTCAATAGTGGCAATCCTTGACCCCTCCCCGCGGAATCCATGTCTCCCTTGTGGGACAAGGGTTTTCCGGTAATCGAGAACCCTTGGGGCTCCGGTTGCGCACCGTGTTGCATGGCAATTTGGCGACAGCGGTTAGTCAAACAACGATTTCCGTCGCCACAAATTTGTATTTTTGCTAAATTAGTAACCAAAGTAGCAAAACGAAGTTCGTGAAATGTAGTTTAGCTTCACGACACAACAAGGAGACCCCGCAGGCCGACCCGGCTGCGCGGGACCGCTCAACGGTTTTCCGTCTGCTTGCCCGCGTGCCGCGCTTACCGGCCCTGCACGAGGTCTCCCTGGTTATCCCGCTTTTGCCCGGCGCTCGCGCTCCGGGCATCTCGTGCAGTCTGGGTTGACTTTTTGACAGGGTATGGAGGAGATGATGAAGAAAGCTTTGGTCGCGGCCGCGCTGATGGCTGCTGGGGTGGTGACGGCGCACGCGCAGAGCAGCGTCACGCTGTATGGCCGCCTGGATGCAGGTATCGAGTACATGAACGGCCTGCAAAACGGCCACCAAGTGCGCGCGGAAAGCGGCGACTGGGGCACGAGCCTGTGGGGCTTGAAGGGTAGCGAGGACATCGGTGGCGGCAACAAGGTCCTGTTCCACATCGAAGGCGCGTTCAACACGATGACGGGCGGCTTCAGCGGCTCGATCTGGGATCGTTTCGCGACCGTCGGTATCTCGAACGACCGCTACGGTACGCTGCTGCTGGGTCGCGAGCTCGCGATCGCCAACGGCGTGTGGGACTTCGACCCGTTCGGCCAGTCGGCCTGGTCGACGGCCTCGCTGGTGCGCGGCCGCAACTGGAACAAGACCAGCAACAACGTGTCGTACCAGTCGCCGTCGCTGTACGGCCTCGACTTCTACGGCCAGTTCTCGTTCTCGAATTCGACCAGCTTCAACGGCAACACGACGGCCGGCCAACCGGGTCGCGCGATGGGCGGTCAGGTCACCTATACGAACTCGCTGTTCCAGTTGCGCGGCATCTACGACGAAACGCGCGACAGCAACGGCCGCTTCTCGGACGTGTTCAACTACTCGCGCGAATACTTCGCGGGCGTGAACGTGTTCCTCGGCCAGTTCAAGGTTCAGGCGGCCTACCAGGCATCGCGCGCCGACGGCAGCGGCGGCCCGGCAGTGAACGCCGGCGTGACGGGTACGCAGCAGGTGTGGGGCGGCGTGACGTGGCAGGCGACGCCGGCAGCGGCGCTGATCGCGGCCGTGTATCACGTGAACGCGAACCACGGCGGCGGCAACGCGAACATCTACACGGTCGGCGGCTCGTACAACATCTCGAAGCGCACGCTGTTCGACGTGCAGGTCGCGACGGTGCGCAACAGCTCGACGGCCAACTTCGGCCTGAACGCGAACGGTGCAGGCACCGCCGTGTCGACGGGCAACCCGCATCCGGGCGGCAGCCAGACCGGCGTCTACGCCGGCATCCAGCACCTGTTCTGATCAGGCGCCGTCAAAGAACGATTCGACAACACTTTCCACGCTGCTGCGAGAGGCGCGTATCGGTGCGGTACCCAACCGGGTATCCGCACCGTTTTTTCTTGGGGGGGGGCCGGGTTCGTGCGACCCGTGGCCCGAGCGGCCGAAGCGGCCGGGAAGTGATCGAACGGCGCGAACGCGGCGCTCAGACGGCCGCTTCGTTCTCTTCGCCGGTGCGGATGCGGATCACGCGCTCGACGTCCGACACGAAGATCTTGCCGTCGCCGATCTTGCCGGTGCGCGCCGCACCGATCACCGCGTCGATCACCTGATCGACCTGCGCTTCCGCGACGACCACCTCGATCTTCATCTTCGGCAGGAAGTCGACCACGTATTCGGCGCCGCGATACAGCTCGGTATGCCCCTTCTGGCGGCCGAAGCCCTTCACTTCCGTCACGGTCAGGCCCGTGAGACCCACTTCGGCGAGCGCTTCGCGGACTTCGTCCAGCTTGAACGGCTTGATGATGGCGGTGATGCGTTTCATGATGGTTGTCCCTCAATGCTCGTTTGGATGAAAAATCGCGTTCCCGATTGTAAGCCGGCGGGCCGCCTCCGGCCCAGCACCGGTCAATCGAGCCGTTCGGTGAAGCGCGACGTGATCGGGTAGCGCCAGTCGCGCCCGAACGCGCGATGCGTGACGCGGATGCCGATCGGCGCCTGGCGGCGCTTGTACTCGTTGATCTTGATGAGCCGCGTCACGCGCTCGACGTCGGCCTGCGCGTAGCCGGCCGCGACGATCTCGGCGAGCGGCCGGTCTTCTTCCATGTACATCCGCATGATCGCGTCGAGCACGTCGTACGGCGGCAGGCTGTCCTGGTCGGTCTGGTTCTCGCGCAGCTCGGCCGACGGCGCACGCGTCAGAATCCGCTCGGGAATCACGTCGCGCAGCGCGTAATCGGTCGTTTCGTTGCGGTAGCGGCACAGTTGGTACACGAGCGTCTTCGCGATGTCCTTGATCACCGCAAAACCGCCGGCCATGTCGCCGTACAGCGTGCAGTAGCCGACCGCCATCTCGCTCTTGTTGCCGGTCGTCAGCACGATCGAGCCGAACTTGTTCGACAGCGCCATCAGCAGCGTGCCGCGGATGCGCGCCTGGATGTTCTCCTCCGTCGCGTCTTCCGCGCGACCCGCGAATTCGCCCGCGAGCGCGGTACGGAATGCATCGAACATCGGCGCGATCGCGATCTCGTCGTAGCGCACGCCGACGCGCCGCGCCATCTCCGCCGCATCGGTGGTCGAGATGTCGGCCGTGAAGCGCGACGGCATCATCACCGCACGCACGCGCTCGGGCCCGAGCGCATCGCACGCCACGGCCAGCACCAGCGCCGAGTCAACGCCGCCCGACAGCCCGATCAGCACGCCGGGAAAGCCGTTCTTGCCGATGTAGTCGCGCACGCCGGTCACGAGCGCGCGGTACACCTGCGCGTGCGTCGACAGCTCGGGCGCGACCGCGCCGGGCAGCGGCCGCGCGCCGTCGAATTCGACGATCGCGTGCCCTTCGTCGAACTGCGGCATCTTCGCGACGAGCGCGCCGTCGCCGTCAAGCACGAACGATCCGCCGTCGAACACGAGTTCGTCCTGGCCGCCGACGAGGTTCACGTACACCATCGGCAGCCCGGTCTCGCGAATCCGCGCGCGCAGGATGTCGATGCGCACCGCTTCCTTGTTCATGTGATACGGCGAGCCGTTCGGGATCAGCAGCACCTGCGCGCCGGCCGCCTTCGCGATCTGCGCGGCCGACGCATGCCACGCATCCTCGCAGATGATCACGCCGTATTTCACGCCGTTCAGCTCGAACACGAGCGGCTCGGTGTCGGTCGCGAAATAGCGCTTCTCGTCGAATACCTCGGCGTTCGGCAGATCCTGCTTGCGGTAGGTGCCGACGATCTCTCCGTCGACGATCAGCGACACCGCGTTGAAGGTATCGGTGGGCGGCACGCCGCGCTCGATCGGGCGGTTTGCATTACCATCGACGGCTGACGCGCCGCCCGCACCGCGCAGCGGATGGCCGACCAGCACCGCGAGCCCGTCGAACGCCTTCAGCGCGTCGGCGAGCGCATCGAGCGCGGCGGCCGCCGCCGCGTAGAACGCGGGTCGCAGCAGCAGGTCTTCGGGTGGATAGCCGGACAATGCGAGTTCGGGGGCGACCATCAGTTGCGCACCATCGTTGTGCGCGGCGCGCGCGGCCGCGACGATGCGCGCGACGTTGCCGGCGAAATCGCCGACGGTGACGTTGATCTGGGCGAGAGCGAGTCGGGTCTTCATGGCGGGATCGGCGCAACCCGGCGGCGCGCCTTGAACGGCTGACGAAATCGATTCGGGCGCGGGCCACGGCGGCCCGCGTCCGGCAACATCCAACGGTACGGATTCACGCTTGAAACACGAACGCATCGATTATCGCACGGGCATCCTGTCGTCCCCCGCCGAGGTGCCGGCCGACGAATGGAACGCGCTGCTCGCGGGCGACGCGCAGCCCACGCCGTTCCTGCGCCACGAATTCCTCGACGCGCTGCACGTCGCGCGCTGCGCGGTGGACGACACCGGCTGGTCGCCGCACTTCGTCACGCTGACCGACGCGCGCACCGGCCGGCTCGCGGCCGCCGCGCCCGTCTACGCGAAACAGCATTCGTACGGCGAATACGTGTTCGACTGGGCGTGGGCCGACGCATATCAACGCAACGACCTGCCCTACTACCCGAAGCTGCTGTGCGCGGTGCCGTTCACGCCGGTGCAGGGCACGCGGCTGCTCGCGGCCGACGACGACGCGCGCCGCCGGCTCGCGGCCACGCTGCTCGCGTTCGCCGAGCAGAGCGACGTGTCGTCGCTGCACGTGCTGTTCCCGACCGGCGACGAAGCGCGGCTGCTCGAATCGATGGGGATGATGCTGCGCGAAGGCGTGCAGTTCCACTGGCTCAACGACGGCTACCGCCACTTCGACGATTTCCTCGGCACGCTCGAGCAGAAGAAGCGCAAGAACATCCGCGCGGAGCGGCGCAAGGTACACGACGCGGGCGTGACCTTCCGGCGGCTCACTGGCGATCAAATCACCGACGCCGACTGGCGCTTCTTCTCGCGCTGCTATCGGCAAACGTACCGCGAGCATTATTCGAGCCCGTACCTGAACCTCGACTTTTTCCGCACGATCGGCGCGACGATGCCCGAGAACCTGCTGCTCGTGATCGCGGAAGCCGACGGCCGGCCGATCGCGAGCGCGCTCGCCGTGTACCGGCGCGGCGAGCACGGCGGCGGCACGCTGTACGGCCGCTACTGGGGCGCGATCGAGCACGTGCCCTGCCTGCATTTCGAAACCGCCTACTACCAGCTGCTCGAATTCTGCATCGAGGCCGGGCTCGACACGTTCGAAGGCGGCGCGCAGGGCGAGCACAAGCTCGCGCGCGGTTTCCTGCCGACCGTCACGCACTCCGCGCACTGGCTCGCGCATCCGGCGTTTTCCGATGCGGTCGCGCGCTTTCTCGAACGCGAGACCGAGCATATCCACGCGTACGTCGACGAACTGCGCGAACACGATCCGTTCCGGCGCAACACCGGCTAGCGTCGTCCGGCGCGCCGCGCACGCGGCGAAGCCACGCAAGGGCCCCGCCGCCTGCCGTCCGGCCGCCGCGCGTTCAGTGCGCGGCGAGCGTCACGGTCTGCGACAGCGCCTGCGGATCGCGCGACGACGCGGCCGCCGACAGCCCGTAGCTGCCCGCGCCGATCCGCCATGCGTGCGCGCTCGCATCCCACACCGCGAAGCGCTGCGCCGGCACCGCGACGCTGACCGTGCGCGCCTCGCCCGGCTGCAGCGCGACCTTGGCCCAGCCGACGAGCCGCTTCGGCGGCTCGCCGAGCGACGCGGGCAGCGCCGCGTAGATCTGCACCGTATGCGTACCGGCGCGCGCACCGGTGTTCGTCACCGTCACGCCGACCGTCACGTTGCCCGCGGCGTCAGCCTGCGCGGACATCGCCGACAACGCATACGTCGTGTACGACAGCCCGTAGCCGAACGGGAACAGCGGCTCGATCGCCTTCGCGTCGAACCAGCGATAGCCGTACGCGAGCCCTTCCGCGTAAACGTTTTGCAGGTTCGACGGATCGATCGTCGGCTGCGGCAGGTCGGCCTCCTGCTTCGGGAACGTGAGCGGCAGCCGGCCCGACGGGTTCGCGTCGCCGAACAGCAGGTCTGCGATCGCCTGGCCGCCTTGCGCGCCCGGATACCACACGTCCAGCACGCCATGCACGTTCGCGAGCCACGGCATCAACACCGGGCTGCCGTTCTCGAGCACGACGATCACGCGCCTGGCCTTCGCGGCGACCGCGGCGATCAGCGCGTTCTGGTCGTATTGCTGGTTGTACGGGTCCGCCTTCGCATCGGGCAGCGACAGGCTCGCGAGGTCGAGCCCTTCCGTCTGCCACTGCGTGGCGAACACGATCGCGACATCGGCCTGTGCGGCCGCGCTCGCCGCGGCATTCGCGTCGGTCCCGTCGAGATAGCTGACCGACGCGTTCGGCGCCTTCGCGCGAATCGCGGCGAGCGGCGCGGACTTGTACCAGGTCGCGCACCCGCCGAACAGCATGCCGGCCGGTTGCTGGCAGGACGTCACCGCGTTGCCGTCGATCGCCGGCACCGCGCCCGAGCCGCCGCCCGACAGCACGCCCGCGTCCGCATGGCCGCCGATCACGACGACCGACTTGAGCGCGCCGGCGGCGAGCGGCAGCACCGGCTGCGTGTCGCCCGGCGCGGCCGCGTTCTTCAGCAGCACCGCCGCTTGCCGTGCGATCGCGAGCGCATCGGCGTTGCCGGCGGTTTCGTCGATCGCGCCGCCCGGCTTCGGCGGCGCGTCCATCACGCCGATGCGAATCAGCGTGCGCAGCTTGCGCTGCACCATGTCGTTCAGCCGCGCGACCGACACGCTGCCGGCCTGCAGCGCCGCGCGCAGCTTCGAATTGAAGTACGAGCCGAGCGGCGCGTTGCCGTCGTCGGCCGCGCCGGGCTGTTCCTCGTCGAGCCCGGCCTGCACCGCCGCGACCGTCGAATGCGTCGCGCCCCAGTCGGACTGCACGACGCCCTTGAAACCCCACTCGTTCTTCAGCACCGTCGTCAGCAAATAGGGGTTCTCGCACGCATACACGCCGTTCAGCTTGTTGTACGAGCACATCACGTTGCCCGGCTGGCCCTCCTTCACGCCGATCTCGAACGCGAGCAGTTCGGCCTCGCGCATGGTTCGCTCGTCGACGACCGAATCGACCGTCATCCGGTTGGTTTCCTGGTCGTTGAACGCGAAATGCTTGATCGTCGCGATCACCTTCTGCGCCTGCGTGGCCTGCGTGCGCGCGGCGCTCAGCGTGCCCGCGAGCACCGGGTCCTCGCCCATGTATTCGAAAGTGCGGCCGTTGCGCGGCTCGCGCGCGAGGTTCACGCCGCCGCCGAGCCCCTCCGCGAAACCCAGCGCGCGCAGTTCGAGCGCGATGCGCGTGCCGTAGGCACCCGCGAGCGCCGGGTCCCACGTCGCCGCGAGCGCGACCGGCGCGGGCAGCGCGGTCACGCGCGCATTCTTCACGTTCACGCCGCCCGCCGAATCGGCGCTGCTGACCGCCGGAATGCCGAGCCGCGGCACGCCCGGGATGTAGCTCGCGCCGTTCAGCGCGTCGTCCGGAAACGGGCCGCCCAGGCTGAGCGCCGGCATGCCGGTGCCAT
The DNA here is from genome assembly GCF_002223195.1 of Burkholderia sp. AU28863. Classification (NCBI taxonomy): domain Bacteria; kingdom Pseudomonadati; phylum Pseudomonadota; class Betaproteobacteria; order Burkholderiales; family Burkholderiaceae; genus Burkholderia; species Burkholderia sp. AU28863. The sequence continues at coordinate 194,359 of NZ_NKFE01000004.1, forward strand.
GCACGAGCTGCAGCTTTTCGTCGGTCGTCAGTTGCGCGACGAGCGCGGCCGCGCGCTGGTCGGCGGCCGCGTCGGGGTCGGTCGGGGCGTGAATGTCGTCGCCGCCGCACGATGCGAGCAACACCGTGAGTGCACACGCGGACGCAATCGTCGAACACCGGAACAGCGAAGTTTTCATTGATCCTCCAGAATCGTTCTGTTGTACTTGTCGCCTCACTCCAGCGTCCGATTCTAAAAATCGACCGGTCACCACGCTTGACCGGCAGGAGCATGCGTTGACCTCTCGCAGCGGGGACAAACCCGAACGGCATGACGACAGGGAGACAGACATGGAGTTGCAACAGAAATCGGTATCCGTCCGGATCTACCGCTGGCTGTGCGAGGACGCGCGCGTGAACGGCATCGATCCCGCACCGCTGTACGAGACGCTCGGCATCGGGCCGGCCGAACTCGCCGACGACATGCGCCGCATCGCGGGCGACCGGCACGTGGCCGCGATGCGGCTGACGAGCGGCTGGCCGCTGTCGTGGCGTCGCCCGCCGCCGCAGGTCGTGCCGTGGCTCGTGCAGTTTCCCGAACTCGCGGGCGTCACGTGCAACGCGGCGACGCTGCGGAGCGCGCTGCACGGCTATCTGCACTATCGCGAGCTGATCGGCAACGTCGACTGGGTGTTCGCCCACGAAAACGGCGACGCGATCGCGCTCGAGTACGTGAACGAAGGCGACGGCCGGCACGCGGGCAGCGCGTTCACGAACCTCGCGATCCTCGCGGCGCTCGCACGCCTGTACGACCCGCACGCGCGCATCGACGACGCCGAATTCGCCGGTCGCGCGTTCGCGCCCGTTGCCGCGCTGCGCGACATGCTCGGCGCACAGGTATCGTTCGACGCCGCGCACAACCGCCTCGTGCTGCGCTCCGCGCACTTCGATACGCCGTTCGAGCGCTACAACGCACCGCTCGCCGGCATCCAGCGGCATGCGGCCGACGCCGTGCGCGAGCGCGTGCGTGCACGTTCGACGTTCGGCTCGTCGGTCGAGCAATGTGTGCGCGACTGGCTGCGCACGTCCGACGACGCCGACGTACCGACCGATACGCTGATGCAGCACGTGTGCACGCGCTTCGCGATGTCGCGCTGGACGCTGCGCCGGCGGCTGCATCGCGAAGCCGTCGGTTTCCATGCGCTCGTCGCGCAGGCACGGCTCGGCGAGGCGCGCGACCTGCTGCTCAATACGCAGTTGCCGATCGGCGAAATCGGCGCGCGCGTCGGCTTTCGTTCGACGAGCGCGTTCACGCGCTTCTTCACGCGCGAACTCGGCGCGGCGCCGAGCCGATTTCGCGACGGGCACGGCGACCGGCGGCGTTGACGCGCGTTTTTTCTGAGACACTGGCGGCTTCGCATCCCACCGCCCTGCCATGTCCTGGTTTCTGTATCTGATCGAATGCGCCGACGACAGCGTCTACACGGGCATCACGACCGACGTCGCCGCGCGCTTCGACGAACACGCGTCCGGCAAGGGCGCGCGCTACACGCGCTCGCGCAAGCCGCGCGCGGTGCTCGCGTCGTTTCCGTTGCCAGACCGGTCGAGCGCGTCGCGCGCCGAATACTGGGTGAAGCGGCTCACGCCCGCGAAGAAGCGCGAGCTGGCGGCCGGGTTGCGGACGCTGGAATCGGTGTTGCCCGTGGTGATCGCGCTCGACGAGAGCGGCGACACGGCCGCGACGAAGGCGATGGTGCGCGGGCGGAAGAAGGGGAAGGCGGAAAAGGTCGACGATGCGGCGGAAACGGCTGCAACGGAACAGGTTGCCGGGAAAAAGGTGAAGACGGGGAAAGTTGTCGGGTCTGCAACGGCGACGAAAACGGCGAAGCCTGCGAAGCACAAACAAGCGTCGAAGTCGACGAAGGCAAATCAAGGCGCGCCGGACGCGAAACGTGCAAAAGCCGACGGCGATGCAACTGCAAAAACGACCTCGCCGCGTCTCACACCGGTAAAGAAACCCGACCTGCACGCATCCGCGTCGTCAAAAAGGAAGGCGCCGGCCGCCGCCGGCAAACCCGCCGCGAACGTACGCGAAGACGCCGCTTCCGCACCGGCCCGCCGCCGTCCAGCGGCCGCGCAAGCCGCCGAAGCGACCGCTCCGTCCGTTGCCGCGCCCCGCGCCGGACGCGCGAAGAACGCCCCGGCCACCGCGCGCCCGCCCGTCTCCGCTTCCGCCCGCCGGAAAACCGCGCGCGCAAAACAAAACCGCGCGGCCTCCTCCTGAGGAGACACGCGCGGTTCGCGTTCCGTACGAGCCGGCCGTCGGCCGGCACGCCGCTTACTTCTTGTAGTTCGCGGCGCCGTCGGTGATTTCCTTGTGCGCGGCTTCGATGCCGGCCCAGCCTTCGACCTTCACCCACTTGCCCTTCTCGAGCGCCTTGTATTGCTCGAAGAAGTGCTTGATCTGGTCCTTCAGGTACTCGGGAACGTCGTCGATCGTCTTCAGGTTCGCCGTCATCGGGCAGATCTTGTCGTGCGGCACCGCGACCAGCTTCGCGTCGACGCCCGACTCGTCGGTCATCTGCAGCATGCCGAGCACGCGCGAACGCACGATCGAGCCGGCCAGCAGCGGGAACGGCGTGATCACCAGCACGTCGACCGGATCGCCGTCGCCCGACAGCGTCTGCGGGATGTAGCCGTAGTTCACCGGGTAGCGCATGCCCGTGCCGATGAAGCGGTCGACGACGAGGAGGCCCAGTTCCTTGTCCGCCTCGTACTTCACCGGATCGCTTTGCGCGGGAATCTCGATGATCACGTTGAAATCTTGCGGCAGGTCCTTGCCGGCCGGAACATGATTGAAGCTCATGAGCACTCTCTGTAGGTCGATGGGAATTCGGGACAGGGCGCCGCGGCCGATGCACCGCCGCGGGCGTCCCCCAAAAAGGAATGCGCCATTATAGCCAATCGACCGGTGGCGTCCGGATGACGATCGGCGCGATAATCGTTCCGGATGTCCGGCCGTCGAACCGGCGGCGGCGTGGCACGTCGATTACAAAGCATGGCACCCGGGTAAGCACTGAAGCGCCAACGTGGGTCGACCGCTATGCATGGGACCCAGGTAAGCGCTAAAGCGCTAACTTGGGTCGACCGCTATGCATGGGACCCAAGTAAGCGCTAAAGCGCTAACTTGGGTCGACAGGAGGAGGCATGGAAGAGGCGAAGCACTTCATCGCGGGCGAATGGACGTTGCCCGCGCAACTGGAAACCATCGCGGTCGTCGATCCGTCCGACGGCCAGCCGTTCGCGACGATCGCACGCGGCACCGCGCCCGACATCGAGCGCGCAGTCGCCGCGGCCCGCGACGCGTTCGCGGGCCCGTGGGGCGCCGCGAGCGCCGCCGAACGCGGGCGCGTGCTGATGCGGCTGTCGGCGCGCGTGGCCGATTCGATCGAGGAACTCGCCGCGATCGAGGCGCGCGACACCGGCAAGCCGCTGAAACAGGCACGCGCCGATGCAGCCGCGCTCGTGCGCTACTTCGAGTTCTACGCGGGCGCCGCCGACAAGCTGCACGGCGAAACCCTCCCCTACCAGGCCGGCTACACGGTGCTGACGGTGCGCGAGCCGCACGGCGTCACGGGCCATATCGTGCCGTGGAACTACCCGATGCAGATCTTCGGGCGCAGCGTCGGCGCGGCGCTCGCGGCCGGCAACGCATGCGTGGTCAAGCCGGCCGAGGACGCGTGCCTGTCCGTGCTGCGCGTCGCCGAGCTGGCCGCCGAGGCCGGGCTGCCGGCCGGCGCGCTCAACGTCGTCACCGGCTACGGCCATGAAGCGGGCGCCGCGCTCGCCCGCCATCCGGGCATCGATCACATCTCGTTTACGGGTTCGCCAGCCACCGGCAAGCTGGTCACGCAGATGGCGGCCGAGAACCACGTGCCGGTCACGCTCGAACTCGGCGGCAAGTCGCCGCAAATCGTGTTCGCCGACGCCGATCTCGACGCGGCGCTGCCCGTGCTCGTGTCCGCGATCGTGCAGAACGGCGGGCAAACGTGCTCGGCCGGCAGCCGCGTGCTGATCGAGCGCGCGGTGTACGAGCCGCTCGTCGAGCGCCTCGCCACCGCATTCAACGGGCTGCGCGTCGGCCCGAGCCGCGCCGATCTCGACTGCGGCCCGCTGATCAACGCGAAGCAGCAGCAGCGCGTGTGGGATTTCCTGTCCGACGCGCAGCACGACGGCATTCCGATGGCCGCGCACGGGCAGGTCGTCGCCGACGCGCCCGAAAGCGGCTTCTACCAGGCGCCCGCGCTGTTGCGCGACGTGCCGCCGTCGCACCGGCTCGCGCAGGAGGAAGTGTTCGGTCCCGTGCTCGCGGCGATGCGTTTCGTCGACGAGGACGAAGCCGTCGCGCTCGCGAACGGCACGCCGTACGGCCTCGTCGCAGGCATCTGGACACGCGACGGCGCCCGCCAGATGCGGCTTGCGCGGCGCCTGCGCGCGGGCCAGGTGTTCATCAACAACTATGGCGCGGGCGGCGGCGTCGAGCTGCCGTTCGGCGGCGTCGGCCATTCGGGCCATGGCCGCGAGAAAGGTTTCGAGGCGCTGTACGGCTTCACCGCGCTGAAGACGATCGCAATCCGGCACGGCTGAACGCGCGGCGCGAGACATGCGGCCGGCCGCGCCCGGCCGCCTATCGACACACGACGACTCTCGTCACCGGCACAGGAGACACACCATGCGGTTGAGCGGCAAGACGGCCATCGTCACGGGCGGCGGGTCGGGATTCGGCGAAGGCATCGCGAAGACGTATGCGCGCGAAGGCGCGAACGTCGTCGTCAACGACCTGAACGGCGCGGCGGCCGAGCGCGTCGCGAGCGAGATCGCGCTGGCGGGCGGCAAGGCGATCGCGGTGGCCGGCGACGTGTCGAAGGAGGACGACTGGCGCGCGCTGCTGCAGGCCGCGCTCGACGATTTCCATTCGGTGCGGATCGTCGTGAACAACGCGGGCACCACGCACCGCAACAAGCCCGTGCTCGACGTGACGGAGGCCGAATTCGACCGCGTGTACGCGGTCAACATGAAAAGCCTGTTCTGGTGCGTGCAGACCTTCGTGCCGTACTTTCGCGCGCAGGGCGGCGGCGTGTTCGTGAACGTCGCGTCGACGGCCGGCGTGCGGCCGCGCCCGGGCCTCGTCTGGTACAACAGCACGAAGGGCGCAATGATCACCGCGAGCAAGTCGCTCGCGGCCGAGCTCGGCGCCGACCGCATCCGCGTGAACTGCATCAACCCGGTGCTCGGCGAAACCGCCCTGATGACCGAGTTCATGGGCTGCGAGGATACGCCGGAAAATCGCCGCCGCTTCCTCGCGACGATCCCGCTCGGCCGCTTCTCGACGCCGCAGGACATCGCGAACGCCGCGCTGTACCTTGCGTCCGACGAAGCCGAATTCATCACCGGCGTGTGCCTCGACGTCGACGGCGGACGCTGCATCTAGTCGTACCGGGCCGCACGATTGTCCGTCTTGCTTCACACGAAACCGGATCGGACGCGCCGCTGCGTCTGCGCCGGCCAACTACAACGACAGCGGTACACGGGATCCAGGTAACCGCTACGCGCTAACTTAGACAGGAGACAACATGGCAACATCGACGCAATCGCTGCCGGGCTCGTCCGGCGCATTCGAGGAAGCAACCTATCGCAAGGTGTCGTGGCGGCTCCTGCCGCTGCTGCTGCTGTGCTACGTGGTCGCGTATCTCGACCGCGTGAACGTCGGGTTCGCGAAGCTGCAGATGGCGAGCGACCTGAACCTGAGCGATACCGTGTACGGGCTCGGCGCGGGGATCTTCTTCTTCGGCTATTTTCTGTTCGAGGTGCCGAGCAACATCATCCTGCACAAGGTCGGCGCCCGCGTGTGGATCGCCCGCATCATGGCGACGTGGGGCGTGATCTCGATCCTGACGATGTTCGTCACGACGCCCGCGATGTTCTACGTGATGCGCTTCCTGCTCGGCGTCGCCGAAGCGGGCTTCTTCCCCGGCGTGATCCTCTACCTCACCTACTGGTATCCCGCGCACCGGCGCGGCCGGATGACGACGTTCTTCATGACGGCCGTCGCGCTGTCCGGCGTGATCGGCGGACCGATCTCCGGCTTCATCCTGAAGGCGTTCGACGGCGTGAGCGGCTGGCACGGCTGGCAATGGCTGTTCCTGCTCGAAGGCATTCCGTCGGTGCTCGCCGGCGTGCTCGTGTTCTTCGCGCTCGACGAGCGGATCGTGAAGGCGACGTGGCTGACCGACGAAGAGAAGGCGCTGCTCGCCCGCAACGTCGACGCGGAGGAAGCCGCCAAGGAAGACCCGCCGCTCGGCGCCGTGATGTCGAGCCCGCGCGTCTGGCTGATGGCGCTGATCTATTTCTCGTTCGTGATGGGGCTCTACGGCGTCGGCTTCTGGCTGCCGACGATCATCAAGGCGACGGGCGTGACCGACACGCTCATGATCGGCCTGCTGTCGGCGATTCCCTATGCGGCCGCGGTGGTCGCGATGATCCTGATCGCGCGCAGCGCGGACAAGCGCCGCGAACGCCGCTGGCACCTCGCGATTCCGGCCGCGATCGGCGCGCTCGGCCTCGTGCTGTCGGTGATCTGGGCGCACCAGACTGCGCTCGCGATGCTCGGTCTCACGCTCGCGACGATCGGCATCCTGACGACGCTGCCGCTGTTCTGGAGCCTGCCGACCGCCTTCCTCGGCGGCACGGCCGCCGCGGCCGGCATCGCGATGATCAACTCGATCGGCAACCTCGCGGGCTTCCTGAGCCCGTACCTGATGGGCTGGCTCAAGCAGGCGACGAGCACCAACGATGCGGGCATGTACATGCTGGCCGGCTTCCTCGTGCTCGGCGGGCTGCTGGCGCTGTCGGTGCCGAAGCGGCTCGTCGACAAGTGACGACGCGCGGCGCGTAACGATCATGTCGACGGAGTCAACCCGCATGCCCCACCGAATCGTTCAGGTAGCCGGCAGCCGTGTGCTGGTCCGCGATCCTTCCGCCGGCCTCGTGCAGCGGGAAAGCGACGCGCTCGATCTCGTCGCGCTCGCACACGAGCATGAAGCCGACTGGATCGCCGTTCCCGCCGACACGCTGCACGACGACTTCTTCCGGCTCGACAGCAGGCTGGCCGGCACCGTGCTGCAAAAGCTGGCCAACTACGGCGTCCGGCTCGGCGTCGTCGGCGACATCGACCGTTGGCTCGCGCACAGCGAAGCGCTGCGCGCGCTCGTTCGCGAGTGCAATCGCGGGCAATCGGTCTGGTTCGCCGCAAGCGAGGACGACCTGCTGCGCAGGCTCGGCGCGTAACGCGCCGCGCGCCCCGCTGCCTCGCGACGGACGAAAAAAAGCCCCGAAGGCCGATCGGCGTTCGGGGCTTTTTGCGCGGCGCGGCGCAGCGTCACACCACGGTGATCGCCAGCGCGCTTTCGCGGTAGTGCTTCGCGGCCTTGTCGGTTTCGCCGAGCTGCTCGAACAGGCGGGCGAGCGCGCGATGCGCGCGCACCTTCAGCGCCTCGTTGTCGGCCAGCTTCAGCGCCGACTCGAGGAACGACTGCGCCTTGCCCCACAGCTGCTGCTGCTGGCAGAGACGGCCGAGCGCGAACAGCAGGTCGGCATCCTCCGGATGATCCTTCTTCCAGCCTTCGGCCCTCTGGATCAGCGGCAGCGCATCGGCGCCGGCCGTGTCCGGGTAACGGCGCAGCAGGCGCGCATCCCAGTTGTGCGCGAGCGCGTCCTCGACGATGCGGCGCGCTTCGTTGCGGCGCTCGAGCGGCACGAGCAGTTCGGCCGCGAGATCGGCCAGGCGCGGCGACTGGCGCTCGACCGGCGACAGCGACTGCCACACTTCGAGCAGCGCATCCGGGTCGTGCCGGCGCTCGCGCAGCAGGTTTTCCGCCGCCTGCTGGCGCAGCCGCACGGCCGCGGCCGGATGCAGCGCCTCGCGCTTCTCGAGCGCCTTCGCGAGCTTCAGCACCTCGGCCCAGTTCTTCAGTTGCTGCTGCGCCCGCAGCGCGACCTGCTGCGCATGAATGCGCTTGCCGCCGGCCTGCATGTCGGCCAGCGCGGCGAGCGCGCCGTCGGCGTCGCGCGCATCCGCGCGCATGTCGGCCGCGGCAAGCAGCCGCGCATCCTGCCATTCGGGCGCGTCGACCTTCGACAGCCAGTCGTCGCGGCGCGTGTACTCGTGCATCCGGTGCGCGGCCGTGGCGCCGACGAGACTCGCGGCGCCCAGGTTCGCATCGACGGCCAGCGCTTCACGCGCGGCCTTCTCCGCACGCGAGAAGCGGCCCGCGTACAGGTTCGCGATCGCATCGCGCAGCGACGCCTGCGCCTTCTCGTTGCGCGAACGCGCCCGATACGCGGCGACCCGCTGCGGCATGCGCCAGATGTTGCGCACGATGCGCAGCAGCGCGTACACGACGATGAACAGCACGACGATGGCGATCACGAACAGGTTCAGCGACACGTCGATCCGGTACGGCGGATAGACGAGCAGCACCTGCCCCGCGTCGAAACGGCCGACGGTGGCGAGCGCCGCGGCGATCGCGAACAGGACCGCGAGCCAGACGATTCCTCGAAGCGTCATCGTTACCCCCGGCTCTTGAACTGCTGAACGGCGTTCAGGCTCGTGTTCAGGTTCGGCACCGCGACCGTCAGCGATGCGCCGTCGACCTGCCTGAGCAGATCCTCGACGATCTGCGTGTCCTTCGACGCCTGATCGAAATACTTGCCCAGCGACGCCTGGGCGGCGTGCAGGTCGGCCTTCATCGCGCTGTCGTTGCGCGCCAGCAGCGACAACCGCGCGGTGAGCAGGCGCAGCTTCACATTCTCGCGCACGAAGTAGCCCTGGTCGGGCGACGCGAGCATCGCGTCCGCGTTGTCGATCCGGCGCACCTGCACGAGGCCCTTCAATTGCTGGCCGAGGCCGGCCGAGAAGTCGTGCCACCACACCTTCCAGCGCGGCTCGCCGGCCGCGACCGACGACGCGGTGTCGTCCGGCGCGGCCTTCGGCGCCGCGTGCGGCACGATCGCCTCGCCGGACAGCGGCAGCGCGTCGATTTTGGCGATCGCGTCGTCGAGCTTGATCGCGAGGCCGGTGAGATCGGCCGCGGGCGCGGCCTTCAGCTTCTCGATGTCCTGCGCGAGCGCCTTGCGCACCGTGACGGCCTGCGCGCTCTGCGACGTCGCGAGACGCGCGTCGGCGTTCTGCAGCGCGATCAGCGCGAGCTGCGTGTTGCCGGTCAGTTGAAGCTGCTGGCTCGCGCTCGACAGCATCTGGTCGACTTCCTCGAGCATCCACGCATCGCGGTTGCGCGACAGGTCCTGGTATTGCTGCTGCAGCGCCTGCTGCGCGCTCTGCGCATCGGCGAGCTTGCCGTCGAGTTGCGCGAGTTGCGTGTCGACCTGGTGCGTGCTGGCAAGCGCCTGCTCGGTCTTCGTCCGCGTTTCGGCCACTTGCGCGTCGAGCGCCTTCTGGCGCACGACGAACGTGCCGTCGAGCCGGTCGATCTTGCGGTTCAGCGCGTAGCCGCCGACACCCGCCGCGCAGCCGAGCACGACGACGACGAACCACAGCACCGCGCTGCCGCCGCGGCGCGCACGCGGTTCGGGCGCGAGATAAGGAGGGCTGGACGGCGGCGCGGATGCAGCGGCCGGCTGGGAAGCGACGCTTTTGGAATCGTTGGTATCTGTCATGCGTTTAGTCACCGGTGCGGCTGTCGCCGGTTGGACGGCCTCGTCGGCCATCGTTCGAAACGCGCGGACGATGCGCTCATCGCCCGCGCCGGTCAGCGTAATCCTATCAAAACCCAATGCACGCGCGGTCTGCTCGATCCGCGGGTGCGGCGTGACGAGCGGCGCATGCTTCAGCGCGTCGATCTCGGCATCGTTCAGGTGGGCCCGCGCGAGCTCGTGCAGGTTGCGCACGCCTTCCGAACTCGTGACGAGCCACGCGTGCGGCTGGCCGTCGAGCAGCGCGTGCACGCGCTCCCACGCGCCGACGCGCGGCTCCGGCACGACGCGCCGGTACGCGGCGACGAGCGTGACGTCCGCCCCGGCCTCGCGCAGGCGCTCGGCGAGCCATTCGCGCCCGCCGTCGCCGCGCACGATCAGTACGCGCTTGCCCGCCAGCGCCTGCGCGCCGCCGAACGCGGCCTCGATGCTCGCGAACAGGCTTTCCGAATCGTAATGGGGCACGCCGCCGTCGGCCGGCGCCTGCGGCGCGATCACGCGATGCGCGGGCGCCGCGATGCCGCGGCGCTCGAGCGCCGCGACACTGCCGGGCCCGACCACGCCGACCGGCAGCGCGTTCGGCCAGATCGCGTCGTACCGTGCGAGCGCGCGGTCGATCGCGTTCGGCGACACGAAAATCACCAGCGCATAGTCGGCCAGCGCCGCGAACGCGGCGTCGAGCGGCGCCGGATCGTCGACCGGCGCGATATCGATCAGCGGGAATTCGAGCACGTCGCAACCGGCGTCGGCCAATTGCGACGCGAGCGCGTCGGACTGCCCGTCCGGACGCGTCAGGACAGCGGTGAACGCGCGCGCGCCGCCCGCCATCAGGCGTCGCCCTTGCCCGCGGCCTGCGAGCTCGCGAGCAGCGCGTGGACGATGTCGAGCGCGCCTTGCGCCTCGAGTTCGTCGGACACCGCGCGGCCGAGCGCGAGCGCATCGGCGACGGTCATGACCGCGCCGCACGCGTCGGCCGTCAGCACGCGCTTGCCGTCGGTGGTCGACACGCGGCCCGTGAGGTACAGCTCGCCCGCGCGCCACACCGCGTGCGCGGCGAGCGGCACCTCGCAACTGCCGCCGAGCGCGCGCGACACCATCCGCTCGGCCTCGACCGCAAGCGCGGTCCGCGGGTCGTGCAGCGGCGCGAGCCACGCGGCGACATCGCCGCGGTGCGCGGCGATCTCGATGCCGAGCGCGCCCTGGCCGGCTGCGGGCGGGCTGGCTTCGACGTCGAGCAGCGCACGGATCCGCGTTTCGAGGCCGAGGCGTTTCAGGCCGGCGGCCGCGAGGATGATCGCCGCGTAGTCGCCGCGGTCGAGCTTCGCGAGGCGCGTGTCGAGGTTGCCGCGCAGCGGCAGGACATCGAGATGCGGGTAGCGCGAACGCAGCATCGCCTCGCGGCGCAGGCTCGACGTGCCGACGACCGCGCCGGCCGGCAGCGCGTCGAGCGACGCGTAGTCGTTCGACACGAACGCGTCGCGCGGATCTTCGCGTTCCATGATCGCGGCAAGCGAGAAGCCGTCGGGCAGCGCCATCGGCACGTCCTTCAGCGAATGCACGGCGAGATCGGCGCGGCCGTCGGCCAGCGCGGCCTCCAGTTCCTTCACGAACAGGCCCTTGCCGCCGACCTTCGACAGCGTGCGATCGAGAATCTGATCGCCGCGCGTCGTCATCCCGAGGATTTTCACGTCACAAGCTGGATATAATTTGCGCAGCGCATCACGCACATGTTCGGCTTGCCACATCGCCAGGCGGCTCTCGCGCGAAGCAATCGTCAACGTCGCGGGCGGCTGTGCCTGCTGCGGCCCGGCCGCGGGGGTCTCGGAATTCATTGCTGGAACATCGAAGGACGGGATTGAAGATCGAACAATGGTAGCACGCACGCCCCGGCCCGCCCGGGCCCGGAGCCTGCGCCCGGCCTGCTTCCGCGCGGGTCGCGGCGCCGTTGTGCGGATGTGCCGCACGTAGCTGGTTGCTTGACCGCAGTTCCCGCAGTTTCCGCAGTTCCTTTTGACTCGAGCTTTCCCAAGGAAACCCATCGTGAAGTCTTCCGGATCGGCGCGTACGGCGCGCCGCAATGCTGCCTTGCCCTCCCCCGATGCCTCGACGGGCACGCTCGCCACCGCCGCGAACGGCCGTGCGAAAACGGCAACGAAACCCACGGCAACGAAACCGAAAGACCCGATACGTCAGACAAAACGCGCGACGAAAGCCCCCGGCCCCGCCGCCCGCAATGCCGTCGCGCCGAAGGCCGGCACCCGCACGCGCGACGACAAGGATCGCCCGCTGTTCGAGGACATCCGCTTCCTCGGTCGCCTGCTCGGCGACGTCGTGCGCGAACAGGAAGGCGATACGGTGTTCGACGTCGTCGAGACGATCCGCCAGACCGCGGTCAAGTTCCGCCGCGAGGACGACAGCGAAGCCGCGCAGACCCTCGAGAAGAAGCTGCGCAAGCTGACGCCCGAGCAGACGGTGAGCGTCGTGCGCGCGTTCAGCTATTTCTCGCACCTGGCGAACATCGCGGAAGACCGTCACCACAACCGCCGCCGCCGCATCCACGCGCTGGCCGGCTCCGCGCCGCAGCCCGGCACGGTCGCATATGCGCTCGACCAGCTGAAAACCACCGGCAACGCGTCGAAGCGCCTGCTGCAGCGCTTCTTCGACGATGCGCTGATCGTGCCGGTGCTGACCGCGCACCCGACGGAAGTGCAGCGCAAGAGCATCCTCGACGCGCAGCACGACATCGCGCGCCTGCTCGCCGAACGCGACCAGGAGCTGACCGCGCGCGAGCGCCAGTACAACGAAGCGATGCTGCGCGCACGCGTGACCGCGCTGTGGCAGACGCGCATGCTGCGCGACTCGCGCCTGACGGTCGGCGACGAGATCGAGAACGCGCTGTCGTACTACCGCGCGACGTTCCTCGACGAGCTGCCCGCGCTGTACGGCGATATCGAGGCCGCGCTCGCCGAGCACGGCCTGTCGGCCCGCGTGCCCGCGTTCTTCCAGATGGGCAGCTGGATCGGCGGCGATCGCGACGGCAACCCGAACGTGACGGCCGCGACGCTCGACGAGGCGATCAACCGCCAGGCCGCGGTGATCCTCGAGCATTACCTGGAACAGGTGCACAAGCTCGGCGCCGAGCTGTCGGTATCGAACCTGCTAGTCGGCGCGAACGACGCGGTGAAGGCGCTCGCGGCCGCATCGCCCGACCAGTCGCCGCATCGCGTCGACGAACCGTATCGCCGCGCGCTGATCGGTATCTACACGCGGCTCGCCGCGAGCGCGCGCGTGCGTCTCGGCGAAGGCACGGTGCCCGTGCGCAGCGCGGGCCGCGGCGCGCCGCCGGTGCGCGCGATCCCGTATGAGGATTCCGAAGCGTTCGTCGCCGATTTGAAAGTGCTGACCGCGTCGCTCGACGAACACCACGGCGCGTCGCTCGCCGCGCCGCGCCTCGCGCCGCTCGTGCGCGCGGCCGAAGTGTTCGGCTTCCATCTCGCGAGCATCGACCTGCGCCAGAGTTCCGACATCCACGAGGCGGTGGTCGCCGAGCTGTTCGCGCGCGCGGGCGTCGAGGCCGACTATGCGGCGCTCGCCGAGGAAGACAAGCTGCGCGTGCTGCTCGCCGCGCTCGCCGATCCGCGCCCGCTGCGTTCGCCGTACCTCGAATACTCGGCGCTCGCGCAGAGCGAGCTCGGCGTGTTCGAGAAGGCGCGTGAGGTCCGCGCGCAATTCGGTGCGCGTGCGGTGCGCAACTACATCATTTCGCACACGGAAACCGTCAGCGACCTCGTCGAGGTACTGCTGCTGCAGAAGGAGACGGGCCTGCTCGAAGGCACGCTCGGCGCGCCGGGCAGCGACGCGCGCAACAGCCTGATGGTGATCCCGCTGTTCGAGACGATTCCCGACCTGCGCGACGCGTCGCGCATCATGCGCGACTACTTCGCGCTGCCGGGCATCGACGCGCTGATCGCGCACCAGGGCGCCGAGCAGGAAGTGATGCTCGGCTACTCGGACAGCAACAAGGACGGCGGCTTCCTCACGTCGAACTGGGAGCTGTATCGCGCGGAACTCGCGCTCGTCGACCTGTTCCGCGAGCGCAAGATCACGCTGCGGCTGTTCCATGGCCGAGGCGGCACGGTCGGCCGCGGAGGCGGCCCGACCTACCAGGCGATCCTGTCGCAGCCGCCGGGCACCGTGAACGGGCAGATCCGCCTGACCGAACAGGGCGAGGTGATCGCGAGCAAGTTCTCGAACCCGTCGATCGGCCGGCGCAACCTCGAGACGGTCGTCGCCGCGACGCTCGAGGCGTCGCTGCTGCCGCAATCGAACGCACCGGCACAGTTGCCCGCGTTCGAGGCCGCGATGCAGACGCTGTCCGATTCGGCGATGGCCGCGTACCGCGCGCTCGTCTACGAAACCCCGGGCTTCACCGACTACTTCTTCTCGTCGACGCCCATCACCGAGATCGCCGAGCTGAACATCGGCAGCCGCCCGGCGTCGCGCAAGCTGCAGGATCCGAAGCAGCGCAGGATCGAGGATCTGCGCGCGATTCCGTGGGGCTTCTCGTGGGGCCAGTGCCGGTTGCTGCTGACCGGCTGGTACGGCTTCGGCAGCGCGGTGAGCGCCTATCTCGACGGCGCGCAGGACGACGCCGAACGCGCGAAGCGCGTGACGCTGCTGAAGAAGATGAACAAGACCTGGCCGTTCTTCGCGAACCTGCTGTCGAACATGGACATGGTGCTCGCGAAGACCGATCTCGCGGTCGCGTCGCGCTATGCGCAGCTCGTGTCCGACCGTAAGCTGCGCAAGCACGTGTTCGGGCGGATCGTCGCGGAATGGGAGCGCACGTCGCAGGCGCTCGCGGAAATCACCGGGCAGGAAGGCCGCCTCGCGAACAACCCGCTGCTCGCGCGCTCGATCAAGAACCGCTTCCCGTATCTCGATCCGCTGAACCACCTGCAGGTCGAGCTGATCAAGCGTCACCGCGCGGGTGACACCAACGCGCGGCTGCGCCGCGGGATTCACCTGACGATCAACGGGATCGCGGCCGGCCTGCGCAACACCGGCTGATCCGCAGGCCGCGCGGGCGCCGGGCGTGTTCGGCGCCGGCCGGAATAGCGAAAGCCGCAATACGCGTTCCTGCGTATCGCGGCTTTTTTCATGCGCCGACGCAACGGTGCAGCGCGCGCCGCATGCTCAGTGCGCGTCGATCAGCAACGCATCGTGCTCGAACGACCCGTCGGCCCGCACCGCGTAATAGCCGCGCACCTCGTCCGGCGCATGCGCCCACAGCGCGCGAATCCCGGCGACGCTGTCGGCCGGCGTGCGGATGCGCGCGACCCACGTGTCGAAATCGATCGGCAGCCGCCAGCGGCTGTGCACCTGCGCGTCGAAACCCGCTGCGCGGAACATCGCGAGCCATTCGTCCGCGCGGTAGTCGCGCACGTGCGACGCGTCGCGCAGCACTTCCGCGGCCTGCAGGTACGTATCGAGCAGCGGATGGTCGTTGCCGGCGATGTCGATCATCAGCACCCGGCCGCCCGGCTTCAGCACGCGGCGCACCTCGGCGAGCGCCGCGCGCATGTCGTGCCAGTGATGCGCGCTCATCCGGCTCACGACCCAGTCGAACGTCGCGGTGTCGAACGGCAGCCGCTCGGCCGGACCCTGCTGCGTGCGGATGTTCGCGAGCCCGCGTTCGCGCGCGGCCGCGTCGACGGTCGCGAGCATCGGCGCGGCGAGGTCGTACGCGACCACGGCGCGCACGTGCGGCGCGACCGCGAAGCTCGCGTGGCCGGCGCCGCAACCGAGGTCGAGCACCACCGCATCGGGCGTCGCACGCACCGCGTCGGCGAGCGTCTGCAGGTCGGCGCCCGTCGCATGAACCGTGCTCGTCAGATAGGCGGCGGCCGTCGTGCCGAATGCGTCGGCGACCTGGTCGTGGTGTTTCATCGTTCGCTCCTTTCCGGGATGCAGTCGGCCGAACCCGGCGCATCAGCGCGCGATCCGGCCCCGTGCAACGTATTGTGGGGGACGCCCGCTGCCCTGCCAGCGCGCGAGCCGCTACAATAGGCCTGCGCTTGTACCAGTACAAGTTAAGCAGTTATTCTGGTATTCGATCCACCTGTCTGATCGTTTGATCGTTGCCGCGTTTTCGCTTCCACTTCGCCGCTTCCGCATGAGCCAACCCTCCTCCGCCCCCGTCCCGCCGCTCGACGCCACGCCCGCCCGCGCGCTCGGCGAATTCATCCGTGCCCATCGCGAGCGGCTGTCGCCGCAGGCCGTCGGCCTGCCGCCCGGCCCGCGCCGCCGTACGCCGGGACTGCGGCGCGAGGAAGTCGCGCAACTGTGCGGCGTCAGCCCGACCTGGTACACGTGGATCGAACAGGGCCGGCCCGTGTCGGCCTCGGCCGACGCGCTCGCCCGGATCGCCGTCGCCTTGCAGCTGTCGAAGGCCGAGCGCGCATATCTGTTCGAGCTGGCCGCGCAGCGCGACCCGGCCGAGCCCGACGTCGCGGGCGGCGACCTGCCGCCGACGCTCGCCGCGACCGTCGCGGCGATCGCGACGCCCGCCTACGTGCTCGACCGCCAGTGGAACGCGCTCGCGTGGAATGCGCCCGCCGCCGCGCTCTTTTCCGGCTGGCTCGACGGCGAGCACGACCGCAACCTGCTGCGCTTCACGTTCATGTCGCCGGCCGCCCGCACGTTGATCGTCGACTGGGAAACCCGCGCCCGGCGGCTCGCCGCCGAATTCCGCGCCGATGCGATCCGCCACCTGACCGATGCGCCGACGCGCGCGCTGATCGACGCGCTGACGGCCGGCAGCGACGCGTTCGCGCAGTACTGGGCGTCGCAGGACGTGTTCGAGCGCGAAGGCGGGCGGCGCGAATTCGACCATCCGGCCGACGGCCGCCTCGTGTACCAGCAGATCACGCTGAAGCCCGCGCACCGCGAGGACTTGAAGCTGGTCGTGCTGGTGCGCGACTGAGCGCGGCTCAGAAGCTGATCGTCGCGGTAATCGTGTCGCTGTAGTTGCCGGGCGCCGGCGTCGCTTGCGCGGGCACGCGGCCGTACACGGTGATCGCCTGCGCGAACCCGCTGCCGGTGCCGGTCGCCATCGACGTGCCGGCGGTGCCGTCGCCCCATGGCTGCGTGAAGCCGCTGTCCTGATAGAGCTGGTAGCTGACCGACCCGCCGCCCGCGCGCTGCATCGTACGTGCGGCGACGTTGCCGCTGCCGCCGCCGTTCAACGCGATCCGGAATGCGTCGCCGTTCGTGCAGCGCGCGCTGATCGAGCCGCTCGCGGTCAGCGCGGACGCCAGCACGCCTGCGGGCGGAAACGCGACGCCGGTCGCGCTGATGATGCAGTTGTTGACGACGGTGGCGGTCGTGGTAACCGTCATCGTGCCGGCCGTCGACTGCGACACACAGGGTGTCGGCAGCACGCCAAGCAGCGAAAAACTGTAGCTGTATGCGGCCTGGTTGCCGCTGAAACTCTGCGTATAGACGGTGCTGTCGTTGTTCACGGTCGGCACGGTCGGCTGGTTGGGCGCGATGCGGCCATAGATGGTCACGTTCGCACTCGCGGACGTGCCGAGCACCGGTTTCGTCAACGTCAGCGATATCGGCGTCGTGCCACTGCTCACGGCGCCCCAGGCCTGCGAATAGCCCGCGTCCTGATACAGGTCGTACTGCATCTGGTTCGTCCCGTTGCTCAGGTAGCGCGGACTGGTGCCGCCGAGGTTCACGCACACGAGCACGCCGGTGTTCAGGCTCAGCGTGTCCCACGTGCAGTTCACGGTCATCGTGGCGGTCGTCGTGTAGGCCTGTTGCGTGATCGGACTGACCGAGCCGAAGCTCGGCACCGGCGGCGTCACCGTGCACGTATCCGCACGCGCCGGCATCCACGGCATGCCGAGTACCGCTGCCAGCAGCAGGCACGATAGCGCGCGCATCCAGCGGCGCGCCAGGTCGAAGCCGTCATCCGCCATGCGTTTCCCCCGCAAAAAAACGCCCGCCCGACCGGGTTCGCGGATCGGGCCGCGCCGTCATCGTATCGGTCCGTGCATCGATCGTTCGCACTGTTACTTGATCCATGTCAAATAGGCCAATGGAATCCGTCCGCCCCTCCCGGACAACGCACGCCGGGTCGGCGTTTTCTCCATTGCGCGCGACCGAACCCGTGGAGTAGTCTTCCACCAACGACAGAGCGGTAACGGCGACCGGCGACAGACCACGCGGCAGGCACTCCGCGGCCGGGCGACCCCTTGAACGGCAGGAGACAATCATAATGATAGATTCCCGACGTCGTGTTTTTTCAGCCATGCTCGCAGCCACGTTCGCCTTCGCGCCGGTGCTGCAGCCCGTCACCGTTGCCGCAGTCTATTCGAACGGCACGGCCACCGCGCAATTCAACGTCACGCTCACGATCCAGGCGAACTGTACGATCGCCGCGAACCCGCTTGCATTCGGCACGACCGGCGTGCTCGCGTCGACGCTCAACCAGCAAACGACCCTCTCCGTCACCTGCACGAACTCGACACCCTACAACGTCGGGCTCGACGCCGGCGCGGTCACCGGCTCGACCGTCGCCAGCCGGCTGATGGGCGGTACCACCACCGGCAATACCGGCACGACGGTCGGCTACCAGCTCTACCAGGACTCGGGCCACTCGACGATCTGGGGCAACACGCAGGGCACCGACACGGTCGGCGGCACCGGCACCGGTTCCGCGCAGGTGTTGAACGTGTACGGCCAGGTGCCCGCTCAGGCGACGCCGAAGCCTGACACCTACCAGGCCTCGGTCACCGCCACCGTCTATTTCTGACGGGCCGTGCGATTGTTCCCGCGCGCCTTGGCCGCGCTGTGCGTCGGATGGGCGACGACGGTTTCGCATGCCGCCACGCTGCAGATCACGCCCGTGACGATCGAGCTGCCGCCGTCGGCGGCGGCCGCGAGCATGACGCTCAGCAACCCGGGCGGGCGGGCGATCTACGGCCAGGTCCGCACCTATCGCTGGACGCAGGAAAACGGCACCGACGTGATGACGCCGACCGACGCGCTCGCCGCGTCGCCGCCGCTGCTGCGGATCGACGCGAACGCCGAGCAGTTGATCCGGCTCGTGCGCACGAGCCGCGGCACGCCGGCCGCAGAGGAGAGCTATCGCGTGCTGATCGACGAACTGCCCGCGCCGGGCACGCCGGTCGACAACGGCGTGACGATCCGGCTGCGCTATTCCGTGCCCGTATTCGTCGAGCCCGATGCCGCGCCAGCGTCCCCGCGCCTCGACTGGCGCGTCGAGCCCGACGGGACCGGCATGCGGCTCGCGGTCGACAATCGAGGCGGACGGCGGGCGCAGATTTCCGCGGTCCGGCTGGTCGATGCGCGAGGCGGCGTCCACGAGGTCACGCGCGGGCTGCTCGGCTATGCGCTCGCGGGCAGTACGCGACGCTGGCCGCTCAAGCTCGACGCCGGCGCGCCGTTCGTCAAGATCCGGGCGACCGTCAACGCGCAGCCGGTCGAAGCCCGGCTGACGGCGCCCTGAGCCACCCGAGCAGGGTCGCACGACGTTGCCCGTGCCGATGCCGAGCAAGACCCTCCGGGCCGACCGCCCCATGCGACACGCCGGGCCGGGCCGGCCCACCGCCGCGCCGCTTGCGCTGGCGCTGATACTGGCGCTGCACGCGCTCGCCGTATGCGCGCAACCGGCGCCGGCGCCGATGCCACCCGCCGCCGTGTCCGAAGCCGCGGCGCAAGCCGACGGGCTGTATCTCGACGTGTCGGTCAACGGCGAACCGACGCATCGGATCGCCGGGTTCCGGCAAATCGACGGGCGGCTGTACGCGGCGTCCGCCGACCTGAACGACCTGGGCATCGCGACCGGCGGCCCCGCGAACGCGCCGTCGAACACGCTCGTCGCACTCGATACGCTCGCGGGGCTGCACTACGATTACGACGCCGGCCGGCAGACGCTCGACCTGCGCGTACCCGACGCACTGCGCATTCCGCACACGTTCGATACGCGCGCGCTCGCCGCCGCGCCGCCGGCCACGTCTGGCCGCGGCTTCGTGCTGAACTACGACGCCTACGCGCAAACCGTCGCGCGCGCACCGCTCGCGGTCTGGAGCGAGGCGCGCTATTTCGATCCGGCCGGCGTACTCAGCAGCACCGGCATCGCGTATCTGTACGACGACCGCCGGCGCTACGTGCGCTACGACACGTCCTGGACCCGCTCGAATCCCCGCACGCTCACGACGACCCAGGTCGGCGACACGATTTCGTCGTCGCTGTCCTGGACGCGCTCGCTGCGCCTGGGCGGCGTGCAGTGGCGCAGCAATTTCGGCCTGCGCCCCGACCTCGTCACGTTTCCCGTGCCCGCGCTGTCCGGCAGCGCGGTCGTGCCGACGTCGGTCGACCTGTACGTGAACAACGTGCGCCAGTTCAGCGGCGACGTGCCGAGCGGGCCGTTCGTGATCAACAGCGTGCCGGGCATCACCGGCGCGGGCAACGCGACGGTCGTCACGCGCGACGCGCTCGGCCGCTCGATCGCGACGTCGATTCCGCTGTACGTCGATACGCGCCTGCTCGCGCCCGGCCTCGCCAGCTATTCGGTCGAAGCCGGTTTCCTGCGCCGCGCGTACGGCACCGATTCGTTCGACTACGCGCGCACGCCGGCGGCGAGCGGCTCGCTGCGCTACGGGATCAGCGAGCGGCTGACCGTCGAAGCGCACGGGGAAGCGACGGCCGGCGTCTACAACGCCGGCGCCGGCGTGCTCGCGCGCCTCGGCGAGCGCGGCGTGGCGAACGCGTCGCTGGCGCTCAGCGCGCCGGGCAGCACCGGCGTGCAGGCGGGCGTCGGCTACCAGTACGTGACGCCGCGCTTCTCGATCGACGCACAGACGCTGCGCGCATTCGGCGACTACGTCGACCTGGGCAGCCGCGAAGGCGTGCCGGTCTCGCGCGCCACCGATCGCGTGACGGTGTCGTTCCCGTTCCTGCGCGCGCAAACGCTGTCGTTCAGCTATCTGGCACTCAAGTATCCGGGCGTCGCCGCATCGCGGATCGGCTCGATCGCTTACCTCGTCAATCTCGGCGGCTTGACCTCGATCACGTTCAGCGGCTTCCAGGACTTCCGGCGACGCGATGCGCGCGGCTTCTTCGTGAGCCTGAGCATCGGGCTCGGCGGCAACACGTCCGTCTCCGCGAACGCCGGGCGGCAGAACGGCGAATCGACCTACACGCTCAATGCATCGCGGCCGCCCGACTACGGCGGCGGCTTCGGCTGGAACGTGCAGGCCGGCGCCAACGCGGGCACCCGCTACGGGCAGGGCCAGCTGCAGTATCTCGGCCGCGCCGGTCAGCTCACGCTGCTCGCGCAATCGTTCGACGGGCGCGGCAACGCGGCGGTCGACGTCACGGGCGCGTTCGTGCTGATGGACGGCCGCGTGATGACGGCGCGCCGCGTCGACGACGGCTTCGCGCTCGTCTCGACCGACACGGGGCGCGTGCCCGTGCTGCACCAGAACCGGCTGATCGGCGCAACGGACCGGGCCGGCTACCTGCTGGTGCCCGACCTGAATGCGTACCAGAGCAATCGCGTCGCGATCGACGGCAGCGCGCTGCCGGCCGACGCGCGGATCGCCGACACGACGCTCGACGTCGTGCCGCAGGCCCGCTCCGGCGTGCTCGCGCACTTCGCCATCACGCGCTACAGCGCCGCGTCGATCGTACTGCACGCGTCCGACGGCACGCCGCTTCCGCCGGGGCTCGAGGTCCGCCACGTCGAAAGCGGTCAGCGCACGATCGTCGGCTACGACGGCCTGACCTTCGTCGACGGCCTCGTCGAGAACAACCACCTGGAGATCTCCGGCGGCGGCCGCGACTGCACCGTCGAATTCGCGTACCGGCGGCCGGACGACGGCACGCTGCCGCGCATCGGCCCGCTGGCCTGCGGCCCGCGGTAGCGCGCGCCGGCCGTCCGCTGCGCGAATGTTAGAATCGCGGGATTCCCTCGGCGGCGCACGGCCGCCCAACTCCCCTTCGAAGAATCGCCATGACGTCCCAACTGCACAAAAAGGGCGAGGCCTGGTCGGCCCGCTTCTCGGAACCGATGTCGGAGCTGGTCAAGCGCTACACGTCGTCGGTGTTTTTCGACAAGCGCCTCGCGCTCGTCGACATCGCCGGCTCGCTCGCGCACGCGAACATGCTCGCCGCGCAGAAGATCATCAGCGCCGACGACCTGGCCGCGATCGAACGCGGGATGGCGCAGATCAAGGGCGAGATCGAGCGTGGCGAATTCGAATGGCAGCTCGACCTGGAAGACGTCCACCTGAACATCGAGGCGCGCCTGACCGCGCTGATCGGCGATGCCGGCAAGCGCCTGCATACGGGCCGCTCGCGCAACGACCAGGTCGCGACCGACATCCGCCTGTGGCTGCGCGGCGAGATCGACCGCATCGGCGGCCTGCTGAACGACCTGCGCGGCGCACTGATCGACCTCGCGGAACAGAACGCCGACACGATCATGCCGGGCTTCACGCACCTGCAGGTCGCGCAGCCGGTCACGTTCGGCCACCACCTGCTCGCGTACGTCGAGATGTTCACGCGCGACGCGGAACGCATGCGCGACTGCCGCACCCGCGTGAACCGCCTGCCGCTCGGCGCGGCCGCGCTCGCGGGCACCAGCTACCCGATCGACCGTCACGCGGTCGCGAAGACGCTCGGCTTCGACGGCATCTGCGCGAACTCGCTCGACGCGGTGTCGGATCGCGACTTCGCGATCGAATTCACCGCGGCGTCGGCGCTTGTGATGACGCACGTGTCGCGCTTCTCCGAAGAACTCGTGCTGTGGATGAGCCCGCGCGTCGGCTTCATCGACATCGCCGACCGCTTCTGCACCGGCAGCTCGATCATGCCGCAGAAGAAGAACCCCGACGTGCCCGAGCTCGCGCGCGGCAAGACCGGCCGCGTGAACGGCCACCTGATGGCGCTGCTCACGCTGATGAAGGGCCAGCCGCTCGCGTACAACAAGGACAACCAGGAAGACAAGGAACCGCTGTTCGACACGGTCGACACCGTTGCCGACACGCTGCGGATCTTCGCGGAAATGGTCGCCGGCATCACCGTGAAGCCGGACGCGATGCGCGCGGCCGCGCTGCAGGGCTTCTCGACGGCCACCGACCTTGCCGACTACCTCGTGAAGCGCGGCCTGCCGTTCCGCGACGCGCACGAAGCCGTCGCGCACGCGGTGAAGATCTGCGACGACCGCGGGATCGACCTCGCCGACCTGACGCTCGACGAAATGAAGCAGGAGCTGCCGAACGTCGCGCACCTGATCGGCGACGACGTGTTCGGCTACCTGACGCTCGAAGGGTCGGTCGCGAGCCGCAACCATCCGGGCGGCACCGCGCCCGACCAGGTGCGCGCGGCCGTCAAGGCCGCCCGCGCCGCGATCGGCAAGTAACGGCCCGCCGTCCCGGACGGACGCCTTCGGCGTCCGTTTTTCATTCGGGCGGCCGTCGCGCCGCCCGTCGCCTTCCCCGCTTCACGGATGCCCCGATGACCTTTTCCGCCGCGCTCTTCGACATGGACGGCCTGCTCGTCGATTCCGAGCGGACCATCATGAACACGTGGATCGACGTGTCGAACGCGCACGGCGTCGTGCTGACCGAGATCGATTACCTGCAGATCGTCGGCCGCTCGTTCGCCGAAGGCCAGGTGATCCTGGCGCGGCTGATCGGCGACGCCGATACGTTCGACGCGGTGCGCATCCGCGTGCGCGAGCAACTCGCCGCCCCCGAACCTCATCCGAAGTTTCCGCTGAAGTCGGGCGCGCTCGCGCTGCTCGAAACGCTCACGCAGGCCGGCATTCCGTGCGCGGTCGCGTCGTCGTCCGCGCGCGACGTGATCCGTGCGCGGCTCGACGCGGTCGGCGTGTTGCCGTTCTTCCGCGCGATCGCGGGCGGCGACGAAGTCGCGCGCGGCAAACCCGATCCGGCCGTCTACCGGCTCGCGGCCGAGCGTCTCGGCGTGCCGGCGCACGCGTGCGTCGCGTTCGAGGACAGCGACTTCGGCGCGCAGTCGGCGGCCGGCGCCGGCGCCGCGGTCGTCACCGTGCCCGACCTGAAGGCGCCGACGCCCGACATCGTCGCACTGAGCCTGCACGTGCTCGCGTCGCTCGACGACGCGGTCGCGCTGGTGCCGTCGTGGTTCGGGCGTCTCGACACGCAGCAGCCCGCGTAAGCGGCGCACGCGCCGCCCCAATGCAAACGGGCACCCGAGGGTGCCCGTTTTGCGTTGCCGTGCCGGATCACCGGCATCGCGGCGATGCCTACCGATTGCCGGCCGTCTCCGACAGCCGCTTCATCGTCGCGATGCGCGCACCGATCAGGTCGACGCGTCCGTCCTCGCCGACGAGCGGCGCCGTCGCATCGCGGAACGCCACCCAGGCGCGCTGCGCGCGCACGAGCGTCGCGGCCGAATGCGCGGGCATCTTGCGGTGCAGCTTCTGGTAATAGCGGTTCAGGTCGAACAATGCGTGTTCGCACGCGGCGTCCTGCACGCACGGCCGCACGCGACGGATCGCCGGATCGCGCGGCGCATTCGCCGGCTTGGCGCCGGCCGGCGCGACCACGCCGGCACCGCCCTGCGCACCGCTCGTCGCCGCGACCGGCACGGCGGCAGGCGGCGGCGCATAGCGATCGGCCGCCCCACGCAGCGCCAGCGCGCGGTCGCGCACCGGCTGCAGCTGCAGGTCGGCGCTCGACATCGCATACGCGGTGCCGCGCGTCGTGTCGTACACGGCCTTCAGCAGCAGCACTTCGTCCTTGCGCCACGTGAGCCAGCGGCGCTGGCTGTCCTGCCAGCCGCGCTTCGCGTCGGCCGGCGCATCCTTCAACAGGCGCTGGTACGCGCCGTCCATCACGGCCTGCCACTGCTGCTGCGCTTCGCCCATGCACTGGATCTGCCCGGCCGGCGACGACCGGTCGCGCCGCGCGAGGCATTGCCGCATCGCGACGTCGATCGGGTCGGCCGCCGCGACTTCCGCATGGGCGACACTCGCGCCCCCGAGCGCCGCCCATCCTGCCGCCCCGACGACGAGCGCGGCCAGCGCCGCGCGCATCGTCCGGAATCGTCCGTGCGCCGCCATCAGTCGCGCACGCAGTCGACGAAGTACTCGACGCGGCCGTTCACCTCTTCCGCGACGAGGCCGTGGATGTCGGTGTGGAAGCCCGGGAAGCGCTCGTTGAAGTCGCGCGCGAACCGCAGGTAGTTCACGATCGTCTTGTTGAAGCGCTCGCCCGGGATCAGCAGCGGAATGCCCGGCGGGTACGGCGTCAGCAGGATGCTCGTCACGCGGCCTTCGAGCTCGTCGAGCGGCACGCGGTCGATCTTGCGGTGCGCGAGCTTCGCGAACGCGTCCGACGGCTTCATCGCCGGCTCCATGTCCGACAGGTACATCTCGGTCGTCAGGCGGGCGATGTCGTTCGCGCGGTACACGTCGTGGATCTGCGTGCACAGGTCGCGCAGGCCGACGCGCTCGTAGCGCGGATGCTGCGCGACGAATTCCGGCAGCACGCGCCACAGCGGCTGGTTGTTGTCGTAGTCGTCCTTGAACTGCTGCAGCTCGGTCACCATCGAGTTCCAGCGGCCCTTCGTGATGCCGATCGTGAACATGATGAAGAACGAGTACAGGCCGGTCTTCTCGACGATGATCCCGTGCTCGGCCAGGTACTTCGTCACGATCGCGGCCGGAATGCCGGTCTCGCCGAACTCGCCGTCGACGTCGAGCCCCGGCGTGATGATCGTCGCCTTGATCGGGTCGAGCATGTTGAAGCCTTCCGCGAGCGGGCCGAAGCCGTGCCAGTGGTCGTTCGGCTTCAGCATCCAGTCTTCGCGCGAACCGATGCCTTCCTCGGACAGGTTGTCCGGGCCCCAGACGCTGAAGAACCAGTCGTCGCCGTATTCGGCGTCGACCTTGCGCATCGCGCGGCGGAAGTCGATCGCCTCGGCGATCGATTCCTCGACGAGCGCGGTGCCGCCCGGCGGCTCCATCATCGCGGCCGCGACGTCGCACGACGCGATGATCGCGTACTGCGGGCTCGTCGACGTGTGCATCAGGTACGCCTCGTTGAAGCGGTGCTTGTCGAACGTGCGGTTCTCCGAATCCTGCACGACGATCTGCGAGGCCTGCGAGATGCCCGCGAGCAGCTTGTGCGTCGAGTGCGTCGCGAACACGAGCGCGCCCGTCCGCGGACGGCCGTCGCCGATCGCGTGCATGTCGCGGTAGAAATCGTGGAACGTCGCGTGCGGCAGCCACGCTTCGTCGAAGTGCAGCGTGTCGAGCAGGTCGCCGAGCAGATCCTTGATCATCTCGACGTTGTAGACGACGCCGTCGTACGTGCTCTGCGTGATCGTCAGGATCCGCGGCTTCATGTCCGGGTTTTCGCGCAGCGCCTCGCGCGCGAACGGGTTCGCCTCGATCTTCTTGCGGATGTTCTCCGGCTTGAATTCGTCGCGCGGGATCGGCCCGATGATGCCGAAATGGTTGCGCGTCGGCGTGAGGAACACGGGGATCGCGCCCGTCATCGTGATCGCGTGCAGGATCGACTTGTGGCAGTTGCGGTCGACCAGCACGATGTCGCCCGGTGCGACCGTCGCGTGCCAGACGATCTTGTTCGACGTCGACGTGCCGTTGGTCACGAAGAACAGGTGGTCCGCGCTGAAGATGCGCGCCGCGTTGCGCTCGGACGCCGCGACCGGGCCCGTGTGGTCGAGCAGCTGGCCGAGTTCGTCCACCGCGTTGCAGACGTCCGCGCGCAGCATGTTCTCGCCGAAGAACTGGTGGAACATCTGGCCGAGCGGGTTCTTCAGGAACGCGACGCCGCCCGAGTGACCCGGGCAGTGCCACGAGTACGAGCCTTCGTCCGCGTACTTGACGAGCTCCTTGAAGAACGGCGGCGCGAGCGAATCGAGATAGACCTTCGCCTCGCGGATGATGTGGCGCGCGACGAACTCCGGCGTGTCCTCGAACATGTGGATGAAGCCGTGCAGCTCGCGCAGGATGTCGTTCGGCAGATGCCGCGACGTGCGCGTCTCGCCGTACAGGAAGATCGGGATGTCCGCGTTGCGGCGGCGCACTTCGGTGACGAACGCGCGCAGCTCGATGATCGCGGTCGCGAGCTCGGGCAGCTCGCCGTCCGGGCCGGTTTCGCCGAGCATGAGTTCGTCGTCGTCGATCGACAGGATGAAGCACGACGCGCGGCTCGATTGCTGCGCGAACGACGTCAGATCGCCGTAGCTCGTGAGGCCGAGGACTTCGACGCCCTCCTTCTCGATCGCTTCGGCCAACGCCCGGATGCCGGAGCCCGAGATGTTCTCGGAGCGGAAATCTTCGTCGATGATGACGACGGGGAAACGAAACTTCATGGGCGATTCTCCAAAAAGAACGACCGCGGCGCGTCACGCGCAGCGGTCACCCGGAAACTGGTGAGACGTTATGCAACCAGATCAGGTTTTCGGCAGCGTGACACCGCGCTGCCCCTGATACTTGCCGCCGCGATCGGCGTACGACACGTCGCACACTTCGTCGCTTTCGAAGAAGAGCACCTGCGCGACGCCTTCGTTCGCGTAGATCTTCGCGGGCAACGGCGTGGTGTTCGAGAATTCCAGCGTGACGTAGCCTTCCCACTCGGGTTCGAACGGCGTCACGTTGACGATGATCCCGCAGCGCGCGTAGGTCGACTTGCCGAGGCAGACGGTCAGCACGGTGCGCGGGATGCGGAAATATTCGACGGTGCGGGCCAGCGCGAACGAGTTCGGCGGGATGATGCACACGTCGCCCTTGAAATCGACAAACGAACCCTCGTCGAAGTTCTTCGGATCGACGATCGTCGAGTTGATGTTCGTGAAGATCTTGAATTCGTCCGCGCAGCGGATGTCGTAGCCGTAGCTCGACGTGCCGTAGCTGACGATCCGGCGGCCGTCCTCGGACGCACGGACCTGATCGGGCACGAACGGCTCGATCATCTTGTGCTCTTCGGCCATGCGCCGAATCCATTTGTCGGACTTGATGCTCATGCCAGCCTCCGCAGGGCCGTCCCAAGGGGGCTGGCCGTCCCGTCGGGGGACAGCGAACAAAGTGAGCGTTGGGGTCGTTTCATATTGGGGCGCCAGGAAACGCTGCGTGACGGAAGACGAAGGCCGCCGGTTCAGGGCGGCGGCCGGGAAAGGCGGACATTTTACGCGATCATCGGCCCGCGCACGCGGCGGCCGTCAACGGATCACGCCGCAGGCCAGCGCGGGCCCGGCGCCATGCTGCGCAAACGCCGGGTCGCTCGCGTCGCGGTGCACCAGCGCCGCGCGGTTCATCGCCGAGCGCACGCCATCGAGGGCCAGATCGGGCGCGACGATGAAGCCGGCCGCGACGCCGTTCGCATCCGCATGGATGTTGCCGAGATCGCCGGCGACGCGCGCGCCCGCGCGCAAGCGGTCGGCGGCCGGCGCGAACACCGGGCCGGCGCTCGAGCCGTCGCCCGCGTTGCAGTCGCCGCGCTCGTGCACCTGCAGCGCGTGATCGCTGTTCGGCGGCAGGCCGACCAGGTTGTAGGTGACCTGCACGCCGTCCGGGCGCTCGACGAACGTCACCGCGCCGCGCGCCTGCGAGCCGACCGTCGGCTGCAGTTGCGCGTCGGCCCGTTTTTCGTGCGACGTGGAAAAGGAGGTACAGCCGGCCAGCAGGCCCAGCGCGGCGGCGGCCAGCAGCGCGCGCTGCGCGCGGCCGGCGCGCACGCCGTGATGTCGTTGTTTCATTCGATCCTCATGCCGGCTGGCGGCCGTTTGAGGCGACGGCCGCGCCGGGCGGGTAAAGGGACCCGGGAAAAGTCGCCATGATACCGCGCCTCGCAGCGCCGCAAACAGCGTGAGGCCCCGCCCCGCAAGGGTTTTACGTATTTTGAACAACGATCGACGGGAACTTCGACGTCATGTCGCGCGATCGCTCGGCAATCGCCAGCGCCACCCCGCGCGCGATGTCGCGGTAACGACACGCGAGCGCGCCTTCGGGATCGGCCGCGACCGTCGGCGTGCCGCTGTCCGCGCGCTCGCGGATCGCGATGTCGAGCGGCAGGCTGCCGAGCACGGTCACGTCGTAATCCTTCGCCATCCGCTCCGCCCCGCCGGCGCCGAAGATGTGTTCTTCCTGGCCGCAGTTCGAGCAGATGTGGATGCTCATGTTCTCGACGATGCCGAGGATCGGAATCCCGACCTTCTCGAACATCTTCAGCCCCTTCTTCGCGTCGAGCAGCGCGATGTCCTGCGGCGTCGTGACGATCACCGCACCGGTGACGGGCACGCGCTGCGCGAGCGTGAGCTGGATGTCACCGGTGCCCGGCGGCATGTCGACGATCAGGTAGTCGAGCTCGCGCCAGTTGGTCTGGCGCAGCAGTTGCTCGAGCGCGGACGTCGCCATCGGGCCGCGCCACACCATCGGATTGTCTTCCTCGATCAGGAAGCCGATCGAGTTCGCCTGCAGCCCGTGGCCGACCAGCGGGTTCATCGACTGGTTGTCCGGCGATTCGGGGCGCTGGCCGTGGATGCCGAGCATCGTCGGCAGCGACGGGCCGTAGATGTCGGCATCGAGAATGCCGACCGACGCGCCTTCCGCGGCGAGCGCGAGCGCAAGGTTCACGGCCGTCGTGCTCTTGCCGACCCCGCCCTTGCCCGACGCGACCGCGACGATGTTCTTCACATTCGGCAGCAGCTTCACGCCGCGCTGCACCGTGTGCGCGACGATCTCCTGCGACACGGCGACGCGCGCATCGCGCACGCCCGGCACGGCCCGGAGCGCCGCGGCGACGCGCGCGCGCACGTCGTCGTGCTGGCTGCGCGCCGGATAACCGAGCACCACGTCGAGCGCCACGACGTCGCCGTCGATCGCGACGTTGCGCACGCCCTTGTTCGCCGCGTACGGGCGGCCGGTATTGGGGTCGACGACTGCCGCCAGCGCGGCGTCGACTTGGGCCCGGTCAATGCTCATCGAAACTCCATGAAAACGTTTTTCTCGCGCGCAAAACGTCAAAAAATATCAAATTTCGCGGCGAAATTCGGGAAAAGTGAAAGAATCTGTTGCACGCCATTGCGCGAACGCGCGACCCGGCGCACTCTTCGCGTGCGGCATGCTATAGGGCCAAATCGGCCACTCACCGCCTATATTGTAGAGGCTGACGCGTCGCGCTGCCCGAACAGCCACGCTGACGGACAGGGCATGCGACCGCCTCGGCGGCTGCCGCGAGTGCCGGGCCGGCCTTCCTTTTTCGGACGGCCCGCGCAGGGAGCCATAACTGTTGTTTGTCGTCGTTGTCGACTCGTTCAACCAAGAGAGGAATCCAAGATGAACATGAAAATCGCGACTCGCCTGTCCGTCTTCGCACTCGCCGGCGCGCTGCTGGCAGGCTGCGCCACGCAGCAAGGTAACAACACGGCCGTCGGCACCGGCACGGGTGCGGCGCTGGGCGCGGGCATCGGCGCACTGGCCGGTGGCGGCAAGGGCGCGGCGATCGGCGCGGGCGTCGGCGCCCTGGTCGGCGGCGTGACGGGTTACAACTGGCAAGCGATCAAGAACAAGCTCGCGCCGTCGGCAGCACAGACGGGCACGCAGGTCACCGAGCAGCCGGACGGCTCGCTGAAGCTGAACGTGCCGAGCTCGGTCACGTTCGCGACGAACCAGTACGCGATCACGCCGGCGTTCACGCCGCTGCTGAACGACCTGGCGACGACGCTGAACCAGAACCCGCAACTGACGGCATCGATCGTCGGCTACACGGACAGCACGGGCTCGGCGCAGCTGAACCAGACGCTGTCGCAGAACCGCGCGCAAAGCGTCGTGAACGCGCTCGTGCAGCGCGGCGTGAACGGCGGCCGTCTGTCGGCGCAAGGCATGGGCCCGTCGAACCCGATCGCGGACAACGCGACCGAAGCCGGCCGCGCCCAGAACCGCCGCGTCGAGATCTATCTGCGCGCGCCGCAACAGCGTCAATAAGCGCGACCACAAGAGGAAACGTGCGGGCGCCGCGCCCGCACAACCCCGCCGGACAAGGCTTTTGGCGGGGCCGGTAACAAATCGAAAAAATTTTCGAACTTCTGTCGCAGGCCGTGGTCAGTATTTACGGTACGCGGCTGGTGTTGCCGGCGCGTCACCATTCTCCTCTTGTCGTTGTTGCTCCGGGGCCGTATCCGCCCCGGTTTTTTTTGCCCGCAGAATTCGTGTTGCGTCGCAGCACAACGCCGCCGGGCACGCCGCGTGTGCGGCCCCGCCCGTGCCGGCGCCCGGTCCGCGGCGCCCGCCCGCCGCGCTGGCCCGCGCCCCTGCTAGAATCGCGGTTTCCCGTCGTTTTTCCCGCTGTTCTTCTCCAGACCCTATGTCCGCATCCGACCTCACTCCCGTGCAGGCTGCGGCGCCGCAAGGCAGCCGCCAGATCCTCGTTACGTCCGCACTGCCCTATGCCAACGGGCAGATCCACATCGGCCACCTGGTCGAGTACATCCAGACCGACATCTGGGTGCGGACGCTGCGAATGCATGGCCATGAGGTCTACTACATCGGCGCCGACGATACGCACGGCACGCCGGTCATGCTGCGCGCGGAGAAGGAAGGCCTGACGCCGAAGCAGCTGATCGACCGCGTGTGGACCGAGCACAAGCGCGACTTCGACAGCTTCGGCGTGTCGTTCGACAACTTCTACTCGACCGATTCGGACGAGAACCGCGTGCTCAGCGAAAAGATCTATCTGGCGCTGCAGGAAGCCGGCCTGATCGCCGAGCGCGAAATCGAGCAGGCCTACGATCCGGTCAAGGAAATGTTCCTGCCGGACCGCTTCATCAAGGGCGAGTGCCCGAAGTGCCACGCGAAGGACCAGTACGGCGACAGCTGCGAAGTGTGCGGCTCGACGTACCTGCCGACCGAACTGCTGAACCCGTATTCGGTCGTGTCGGGCGCGACGCCGGTGCGCAAGACCTCGAAGCACTACTTCTTCCGCCTGTCCGACCCGCGTTGCGAATCGTTCCTGCGCGAATGGGTGAGCGGCCTCGCGCAGCCCGAAGCGACCAACAAGATGCGCGAATGGCTCGGCGACGCCGGCGAAGCCAAGCTCGCCGACTGGGACATCTCGCGTGACGCGCCGTACTTCGGCTTCGAGATCCCGGGCGCGCCCGGCAAGTATTTCTACGTGTGGCTCGACGCGCCGGTCGGCTACTACGCGAGCTTCAAGAACCTGTGCGACCGTAACGGCATCGATTTCGATGCGTGGATCCGCCCGGGCTCGAAGGCCGAGCAGTATCACTTCATCGGCAAGGACATCCTGTACTTCCACACGCTGTTCTGGCCCGCGATGCTCGAGTTCTCGGGCCACCGCACGCCGACCAACGTGTTCGCGCACGGCTTCCTGACCGTCGACGGCGCGAAGATGTCGAAGTCGCGCGGCACGTTCATCACCGCGCAAAGCTACATCGACACGGGCCTGAACCCCGAGTGGCTGCGCTACTACTTCGCGGCGAAGCTGAACGCGACGATGGAAGACATCGACCTGAACCTCGACGACTTCCAGGCGCGCGTAAACAGCGATCTCGTCGGCAAGTACGTGAACATCGCGAGCCGCGCGGCCGGCTTCCTGATCAAGCGCTTCGACGGCCGCGTGCAGGACAGCGCGATGAATCATCCGCTCGTCGCGAAGCTGCGCGATGCGATTGCCCAGATCGCCGCAAGCTACGAAGCACGCGAATACGGCCGCGCGCTGCGCCACACGATGGAGCTTGCGGACGAAGTGAACGCATACGTCGATGGCGCGAAGCCGTGGGATCTCGCGAAGGATCCGGCCAACGCGGTCGCGCTGCACGAAACCTGCAGCGTGAGCCTCGAGGCGTTCCGCCTGCTGTCGCTCGCGCTGAAGCCGGTGCTGCCGCGCGTCGCCGTTGCGGTCGAGGCGTTCTTCGGGATCGCGCCGCTCGCGTGGGCCGATGCCGCGAAGCCGCTGTCGTCGGCGCAGCCGATCAAGGCGTACCAGCACCTGATGACGCGCGTTGACGCAAAGCAGCTCGAAGCGCTGCTCGCCGCGAACCGCGATTCGCTGCAGGCCGAGGCAACGGGTGCGGCCGCCGCGAGCACGAACGCCGCGAAGGATGCGAAGCGCAACGCGAAGGCGAACGCGAAGCCCGCCGTCGCGACCGGCGCCGACGACGCACCGATCTCGATCGACGATTTCGCGAAGATCGACCTGCGCATCGCGAAGATCGTCGCATGCCAGGCCGTCGAGGGCTCGGACAAGCTGCTGCAACTCACGCTCGACGTCGGCGAGGAAAAAACCCGCAACGTGTTCTCGGGCATCAAGTCCGCGTACCAGCCCGAGCAGCTCGTCGGCAAGCTGACGGTGATGGTCGCGAACCTCGCGCCGCGCAAGATGAAGTTCGGCCTGTCCGAAGGGATGGTGCTCGCCGCGTCGGCCACCGACGAGAAGGCGGAACCGGGCCTCTACATCCTCGAACCGCACAGCGGCGCGAAGCCGGGCATGCGCGTGAAGTAAGCGGCGCGCGCTGCCAGCGCAACAACCCCGCACGTCGGTAGCGTGCGGGGTTTTTTTTGCCTGCGCCACGCGGTTGCCGACGCTGGCCTTGCGAGCGCCAATGACAGCTACCGCACGCTGCTCCCCGTTTGCAACGGCCTGCGGGGCTATCCCGACGCCAACGCAAAAATCCGTCAAAACGATACATGTCCTATGGATTCAATGCTCCGGGATGAGTAACTTTTCACACGAGAGTCCTTGAGCAGCAGACCGGTGCCTTCGATTTCTCAATAATCCGACAGGAGAAGTAAGATGGCGCAGGATATTTTCTTGAAGATCGCGGGTATCGAGGGCGAGTCGCCCGATCGCAGTCATTTGAATGAAATCGAGGTACTAACGTGGACCTGGTCGGTAAGCCAGCAATCCAATATGCACATCGGAAGCGGTGGTGGCGCAGGCAGATGCGCCGTTGACGATCTAACGTTCGAGCACTATATCGATCGCGCCACACCGAATCTGATTCAGTATTGCTTGACAGGCAGGCCCGTCGACAGTGCTGAGCTGGTGATGCGTAAAGCTGGCAGCAAACCACTCGAATACCTGAAGATCACGATGGAGGACGTGCTCATTACCGGAGTCAAGCCGGTTAGCAATCCCAACATGCGGGTCCCGCGCGAAGAAGTCCGATTATCTTTCTCGCGTGTGAAGCAGGAATACGTGACTCAGAACGCCCAGGGCGGTAGCGTCGGAACAGTGGGCATGGGTTACGACATTAAAGCCAACAAGACCATCTGAAAACGGGGCATATCATGCTATTCATTTCAAAACAAGGCCATGTCGATGCAGAGCGCATCCAGGTCAAGATATTTTCAGAAATTGAGCGAAGCCCGATGAACACAGTTAATGGAATCGTCGTTCATCAAACAGACAGCCCAACAGCAGAAAGCACCTTCAATAGCTACAGGAAAAAAGGTGCCAATGGCGCACATTTCCTAATCGACAAAGACGGAACAATCTATCAAACAGCTTCACTAATCAAAAGAACCAATCATGTCGGGAAACTCAAATCTCGCTGCATCATTACACATGAATGCCCGGCCGCGGAATTGAAGATAGCGTCCGGAATGGAACACAAATATACAAAGCTATCGATTCATGAGCACAAAAAAACATGGCCGAATCGCTATCCATCGAACAACGACTCGATTGGTATTGAATTAGTTGGAGAATCACACGACAAAGACGTACCCGGCACCAACCGGAAGGAGAAAGTTTACGAAGACGTCACAGAAAAGCAAAATTCATCACTGCAATGGCTAATCAAAGAGTTAACTGAGACTCTTTATATTTTACCCCAGGAAATTTATCGCCACCCCCAGCTATCCTATAAAACACCGACAGAAGCAATCACCGCAAGATGGTAAATTCCAGACCAACCAGACTCTTGCTCGCACTTGTTTTTATAACATTACAAACAACAACCCAAGCAAGGACCGTAAAAAAAGTGACGGTCGATGAAACGGGATTAAATCTTGACACCCAAGACTCCAATTTGACGGAAGGATGCAAGAAATTTAAACCAACGATCAACCAAGTGAGACATTATTTCGAAAAGGCATATCCTGTCGAGAGTTACACGATCACGACAGAACGCTACTCCCCGTGCTACACAACTGGGACAATTACATTCAGCGACGACAGCTCAGGCAAATTCCAACTATATTCAGGCGGAACTTCGACATTATTTTGGTCAAGAGGGGGAGCAGTCGATTTGCTATATAAAAAAATTAAATGGCACGATCCCTTTGCTTGCAACTACGGCCTTGGCGACGAGCAAGAATGCTGAACCAGACTCTTGAGGCCCCGATGCCCACCACGTGCAGCGCGACAGGGACATTCCCGGCGCCCTGTCGCGCATACCCCGCCGTCACCGCTGCCCGAACCACCGGTCGAAGCGCCGCGTGTAGTTCAGGTCGACGCCCTGGAACGTGCCGCCGTACGCGGACACCGACCAGAAGCGCGTCAGGTTGATCGTCGCCTTGAACGCGTTGCTCGCCGATTGCAGCCCCTGCTCGAAGCCGAGCACGAACCGCTCGTTGATCGCCTTCGACACCAGCACGACCTGCGGATCGGTCAGGCCGACTTCGCTGCGGCCGACCGACACCTCGTCGAGGCCGAAGGTCTGCGCGACCCGCTTGCCGGTCACGCTGCCGAGCAGCCCGAGCGCCGCCGTCATCGCGCCCTGCTGGCCGACGTTGTTGCCCTGGTCGGTGCCGTGCCCGAACAGCAGCCACGACAGCTTTTCGTTGTCCGTCACGTTCGGCTCCGACACGAGCTTGACCGTCGGCGCCTGGATCGTGCCCGTTACCTGCACGCCGGCCTCGACCTCCTGATTGCGCCGCATCGCGAGGATGTTGACGCCCGGGTTCGACACCGGGCCATTGAACGTGAAGAAGCCGTTCTCAACCGCGAGCTTGCGGCCGAACGCCGTGTACGTCGAGCCTTCGGTCACGCGCACGTTGCCGATCGCACGCAGCGGCACGCCCGGCGCGCTCATCACGGTAATCGTGCCGCGCAGCCCGAGATCCGCGCCGTGGCCCTTGAAGCGGAAGTTGTTGCCGAGCCCGACGTCGATGTTCGCGCGCGGCGCCAGCGACGGCGCCGGCTTGTTTTCGACCGGCTTCGGCTTCGCGGCCGCGGTACCGGTAGGCGTCTCGCCGCGCACCGTGCCGTCCGGCTGCACGATCACGACGTCATCCGACAGGTGCGGCGCCCCTTGCTCGGGCAGGTCGAACAGCGCGCGATCGACGACGAACTTGCCGTCGATCGCCAGCGCGCCGCGCGGCCCGTCGTTCGCGACGGTGGCCTTGCCCGACACCGACAGCTTGCGGTCCGGCGCCGCGAATAGCTCGAGCTTGTCCGCGACGATGCTGGCGGTCAGGTCCGGCGCCTCGCCGTCGAGGCGCACGCGGCCGAGCGCGCGCAGCGTGCCGTCGCCGCCGTGAAACTCGACCTGCTGGAATTCGACGAGGTTGTCCGACAGCTTCACGCGCACGATGCCGTCCTTCAACTGGACGCCCTGGTCGATCAGCGTCGCGGACAACTCGTCGCCCGTCAGCGTCCCCGACAGGTTCGGTTTCGCCGGCGTGCCCGACACCGTCAGCTTCAGCGCCGCGCGTCCGCCGAGCAGGTAGCTCGGGCCGAACAGGTTGCCGGTGGTCTTCAGCGCCGGGATGTCGGCATCGATCCGGCCCGACAGCGGGCCGTCGTCGACGATGCCGAACACGCCGTCGCGCAGCGCGAACGGCACCGCGACGTTCGCGTCGAGCGTACCGATCCGGCTCGCCTTCGCGAGCGCCGTCACGTTGAGCCGGTTGCCGGGCGCGAAGCTCGCGCGGGCGGACAGGTCGGTCAGGCCGAGCGACGCGATGCCGCGGCCGGTCTCGATCGTCACGTCGCCGCCGCGGCGCTTCACCTGCACGTAGCCCGTCGCGTTCGCACCAAGCGAGAAATCCCAGTCGGCATCGAGCACGACGTCGGTGCGCACCGGCGGCCGCTGGCCGGTCAGTTCCTGGCGCACCTCGAGGAAACGCGCGACCGATGCGCCGGTCACCGAACCGGCCGAGCGCATCTGGCCGCGATCGAACACGAACGATTTCAGGTCGATCGCCGCGCCTTCGAGCGTGAGCCGCGTCGCGCCGAGCGTCACGCGGCCGGCGCCGGCCGATATCGTCAGCGGCGCCTGCAGCGCGAGCGTCGGCGTGCCGCGATTCGCGAGTCGCGTGACGGTGCCGTCCCAGCGCATGCCGTCGCGGTTCTCGACCACGCCGCCGTTCGCCGCGAGCGTCAGGTCGATCACGCGGCCGCCGGCCATCCCGAGCGCCGACGCGTCGAGCGTGTGCTTCGCGCGCGTGCCGTCGAGGTTCGCGCGCAACGACTTGAGCTTGAACGAGCCGAGCGCGATGTCGGCCGCGTCGGCCGTGAACACGAGCGCGCCATGCGCGCCGTCGCGGATGTCCGCGCGGCCCTGCGCGGTGCCGATCCGGTTCGACCCGACGACGACGTGCTCGGCCTTGTAGGTGGCCGTCACGTTCGGATGCGCGAAGCTGCCGGTCAGGTCGCCCTGCGCCTGCACGAGCCCTTCGACGCCGAAGCCGAGCCGGTCGAGCTGCGGCGCGTCGACGACGAAGCGCAGCCGGTCGCCGGGCGCGCCGAAGCTGCCGCGCAGGTCGACGTGATTGCCTGCGATCGACAGGTTCGCGTTGCTCGGCAGAATCCGCGAGCCGGCGAGCTGCACGACGCCGGCGCCGGTCAGCGGCACGCCGTCGTACAGGCTGTCGGCGAGCTTGAAGGTCGCCTTCGTCGACACCTGCGGCGCGAACGCGCCCGACGCCGTCAGCGTGCCGGACACGCGCGTCTCGCCGCGCTTGGCCGGCGCCTTGGCCGCTTTCGCCGGCGCCTTCCCGCCGCCTGCCTTCGGCGCGCTCATCGCGGCGAGCAGCAGCGGATCGAACGCGGTGAGCGTCGCCTTCGCGTCATAGGTCGAATGCGCGTCGTGGCGGAACACGCCCGTCAGGTCGATGCGTCCCTTGGCCGCCGTCACGCGCGTATCGGTCAGCACGGTCTGCTGCCGCGTCAGCGCGACCTTGGCGCGCGCGCCGAGCGCAAGCTTCGGGTCGTTCAGGTTGAAATCGACGGTCGTCACGTCGCCCGCGAGCGTCACGCCGAGCGGGCCGCCGAGGCGCATCGGCCGCAGTTCGGCGACGAACGCGTTCAGGTCGAGGTTCGCGACCTTCAGGTCGAAACGGCCCTTGCCGCCCGCGAGCGTGCCGCCGCCGGTCACGCTGCCGTCGCGAATCAGCTTCAGCGCGAGACCGTCGATGCGCTGCGCGTGCGCGTCGAGATGCACGGTCGCGTGCGCGTCGATCAACGGCAGCAGATGGTCGCCGAGCGTGCCCGGCTTCGCGTTGACGATCGACACCGGCCCCGTCACCGCGAAGCCCTTCGCGGGCGCCGAGCCGGCCGGCGCGCTCACCGGTGCGAGTTCCGCGCGCACCGCGAGGTCGGCCACGGGCGCGCCGGGCGACAGCGCCTGCGGGTTCACGTGGTCGAACGCGAGCGACGCACGCGTGAGCGGCACCGCGCCGAACGGCGCGGCTTCGACGTGCGCGCGCCCGTTCAGCTTCATCCCGCTCGCGAAGACGTCGGCGACGAGCGCTTCGAGCGACCCCGACACGTTCGCGCTCGCATTGACCGGTTCATCGGCGAGTTTGCCCACGTAGGTCGCGTTGCCCGTCAGCGCGAACGGCTTCACGCCGTCGAGCTTCGCGCGCGCGGTCAGCGCGCCGTACGGCGTATCGACGCCGTCGAGCACGAGTTCATGGTGGCGGCCGTCGCTGCGGCCGTTCAGCGCGAGATGGTCGAGCTGCGTCGTCGACGTGCCTTCGTGAATGGCGAGGCGATCGACGCGCAGGTCGTCGATCCGCACCTGCAGCGGCAGGCTCAGGTCCTGCGGCGTCTTACTCGGCGTCGACGGCCCGGGCGCAATCCGCACGTCGATCGTGCCGGCGCGCAGATAGGCGACGGACAGCCGCCACGGCGCACGCGTCAGTGCCCAGCGGCCGTCGAGCCGGTCGATGCGAACCTCGGTGCCGGTGCCGTCGGGGCTGGTCCACGCGAACCCGCGCAAACGCACGCCGGTCGCGAGCGAGCCGCCTTCGAGCGTGCCCGCGAGCCGCGTGCCGAGCACCTTGCCGGCCACCTGCCACGCGAGCCGCGTGCCGCGCTCGGTCGTCACCGCGCCCAGCACGAGCCCCACCGCCAGCACGACGAGCAGCACGACCGTCGCGAGCGTCCACGCGACGGCACGCCACGCCCGGCCGCGGCGCGGCGCGCGCGGCGGCGTGCCGGGCGCGCCGTCGGGCGAATCCGGATCGTGAGGCGGCGGCGTGTCGTTCGGGTCCTTCGTCATGCGGTTCGTCGTGCGGGTCGTCGTCGATAGGACGGCAGGTTCAGAAAGCGATGCCGAGCGTCAGGTACGGGCGCACGCTGTGGTTGCGCAAGCCGTACGCGACGTCGACGTTGATCGGGCCGACCGGGCTGCGCCAGCGTGCACCGACGCCCACGCCCGGGTAGAACACGCGCTCGCCCCACGCATCGGTCGCGGTGCCGATGTCGAAGAACGTCGCGGCGCCCCAGTCGCGGTTGAACCAGTGCTGGTATTCGGCCGTGCCCGTCATCAGGTACTTGGTCGGCAAAACGGAGCCGTCGACGCTGTTGCCGATGCTCTGGTAGCCGTAACCGCGCACCGAGTTCGAGCCGCCGGCGCGGAACAGCAGCGACGCCGGCACGCCGGTCGAGCTGCCGCTCGTGAACACGCCGCCGAGCTCCGCGCGGAACACGAACAGGTCGCGCTTGCCGATCGGCAGGTACTGCTGCCCGCGCGCGTAGCCGCGAATGAAGGTTTCGTCGGCCAGCACGTGCTTGACCGCGAAGCCGGCCTCCGCGTGAATCAGGTTGCCCGAGCGCGGGAACAGCGGATCGTCGACGTTGCGGCGGGTCCACGCCCACTGCGGCACCAGCGCGCGGCTGGTGGTCGGCCCCGCGCCGTTCTGGTCGAGCCGATCCTGGTAGTACATCAGCGAATACGCATAGTCGATGAACTGGCCGGTGCGCGTGCGCTGCACGCCGACGCGCGCGCTGTAGATGCGCGTGTCCGACACGTTGGTGTTCGTGTACGACGCGAGCACGCTGTTGGTCCAGCCCTTCTCGCCCGGCGGCATCGACAGCTGGACCTGCCCGTACTGCTGGATCTGGTCGACCCGGCCCGACACGGTCAGCGGCCACGCGGCGCCGAACGTGTCGAGATACGTATAGGAACCCTGCACGTGCGGCCCGGTATCGGTCGCGAAGCCGACGCCGCCGCGGATGTTGTTGTACGGGAACTCGCTGACCTTCACGTGCACGGGCGTGCGCTCGGGCTTCGACGTATCGTCGCCGACGTCGATCGCGACGCTCGCGTAGTACGGCGTGTTCTGCAGCTGCCGCTGCAGTTCGGCGATCCGCCGCACGTCGTAGATCTCGCCTTCCGACAGCGGATTGACGTTCGTGACGATCCTTTCCGGATAACGGCGCACGCCGTCGACGTCGACCTTGCCGATCGTAAACGTCGGACCGCTGTCGAACGCGACCGCGAGCGTCGCGCGCTGCGTGCGCGGATCGATGCGCGCCTCGGACGACGCGATCTTCGCGCCGAGATAGCGGCGCGACTGCAGTTGCCGGAGCGCCGCGCCCTTCGCGTCGTCCCAGTCGGACTGCGTGAACGGGTCGCCCGGCTTCATCGAGAACGCGAACCGGGTGGCCGTCTCCTGCTTCGGATCCTCGGTTTCGACGGGCCCCTTGAACGTCAGGTCGACCGTCGACACGACGGTCTGCTTGCCCGGATCGACCGCGATGCGCACGTCGCGCTTGCCGTCGCGCGTGCGCACGTCGGTGCGCACGACCGGCGAAAAATAGCCGGCCGTCGCGGCCAGGTCGCGCACTTGCTGCGGCGTGGCGGTCACGAGGAAGTCGAACTGGTCGTCGCTGATGTCGTCGCGCTTCGCGAAGCGGGCGATATCGAGGTGCGTCTTCAGGAGCTTGCGGATCGAACGCGGCGCGTCGATGTCGACGTCGTACTTCGCGTGGGCCGGCAGCGCGAAGCACGCGGCCAGGCAACCCGCGAGGGCCGCCCGCGCGACGCGGGCCGCGGCGTCGGCGCGATCGCGTGCCGCGCGCCGGCCCGCGTCATGCGCCGTGTGTGCTTGCTGGTTCGACTGCCCCGCCAAATATGACCTCGCCGTCCTGAAGTGTTACGTTTTCGTGGAAAACCCTGTATTTGACCACAGGGCGCCGACGTCACAGCCAAACGATTGTGAAAGAGTGCCAAGGCCCCGGCCGGGCCGCGGCACGACGCCCGCCGGCGCCGGCCCGCGGTTCGACGCGCGATTGGCGCCGGCTGTTCCCCGCGATGCGGTAAAATCCCGCCATCGAGAATCCGGCGCATCGTGCGCCGCCCGAAACGGAAGATCCAGCCATGCCGTACCAGTCCGACGTCACGCAGTTCCTGAACCAGCTCAAGCAGCAGAAGCCGACGCTCGAGGAAGAGCAACGCAAGGGCCGTTCCCTGCTGTGGGACAAGCAGCCGATCGATCTCGAAGAGCGCGCCGAGCAGCAGGAATCGCGCGTGAAGCAAACGTCGTACGTCTACTACCAGAACTTCTGACGACGTGAGCGCCGCCGACGAGGCCAGCGCCGCCCGGCAGGACGACGCGATCGCCGCGCCCGCGGGCGCCGATTCGACGCCCGACACGGTCGACGGCGTCGCGGCGTTCGCTCGCCTGTACGGCGAGCCGCTGTTCAAGCTGCCGCAGGATCTGTACATCCCGCCCGACGCGCTCGAGGTGTTCCTCGAGACGTTCGAAGGCCCGCTCGACCTGCTGCTGTACCTGATCCGCAAGCAGAACTTCAACGTGCTCGACATCCCGATGGCGCAGGTCACCGCGCAATATCTGGGCTACGTCGACCAGATCCGCACGTCGAACCTCGAGCTCGCGGCCGAGTACCTGCTGATGGCCGCGATGCTGATCGAGATCAAGTCGCGGATGCTGCTGCCGGTCAAGAAGGCCGACACCGGCGAGGAAGCCGAGGATCCGCGCGCCGAACTCGTGCGCCGGCTGCTCGAGTACGAGCAGATGAAGCTCGCCGCGCAGCGGCTCGACCAGTTGCCGCAGCTTGGCCGCGATTTCCTGCGCGCCGAGGTGTACATCGAGCAGAGCGTCACGCCGCGCTTTCCCGACGTGAATTCGGACGACCTGCGCGCCGCGTGGGCCGACGTGCTCAAGCGCGCGAAGCTCGTCCAGCACCACAAGATCTCCCGCGAGGAGCTGTCGGTGCGCGAACACATGAGCCTGATCCTGCGCCGGCTGCAGAACGCGCGCTTCATGGAATTCGCCGAACTGTTCGACACGTCGCGCGGCGTGCCGGTCGTCGTCGTGAACTTCATCGCGATGCTCGAACTCGCGCGCGAATCGCTGCTCGAGATCACGCAGGCCGAACCGTTCGCGCCGATCTACGTGCGTCTCGCTTACCTGCCCGCGTAAGCGCTGCCCCCCGCTTTCCGTTCCCCGGTGCATCCCGACGCTCGCCGCTTCGCCGCGGCGAACGGCCGTCCGGCGGGTGTCCGACACGTCCCACTATAAAGTGAACGATCGTTCTTTTATCGATGCGTCGCGCGGCCAAATCCTCTACAATCCGCCGACGCCCGATGCGCCGCCCGCGCGCCGGCGTTCTCCGCTTCGACCCCGATGCCGCTGCCGCGGCGTCAACGCGCGCCTGCGCGAGGAACCCGCTACCCGATCATGAAAGTCATCAGCTCGATCCAGGAACTGCGCGACCAGCTGCGCGGACAGAACCGCACGGCGTTCGTGCCGACGATGGGCAACCTGCACGAAGGGCACCTGTCGCTGATGCGCCTCGCGCGCCAGCACGGCGACCCGGTCGTGGCGAGCATCTTCGTCAACCGGCTGCAATTCGGCCCGAACGAGGATTTCGACAAGTACCCGCGCACGCTCCAGGACGATATCGAGAAGCTGCAGCAGGAAAACGTGTACGTGCTGTTCGCGCCGACCGAGCGCGACATGTACCCTGAGCCGCAGGAGTATCGCGTGCTGCCGCCGGACGATCTCGGCGGGATCCTCGAGGGCGAGTTCCGGCCCGGCTTCTTCGCCGGCGTGTGCACGGTCGTCACCAAGCTGATGTCCTGCGTGCAGCCGCGCGTCGCCGTGTTCGGCAAGAAGGACTACCAGCAGTTGATGATCGTGCGCCGGATGTGCCAGCAGCTCGCGCTGCCGGTCGACATCATCGCCGCCGAAACCGTGCGCGACGAGGACGGCCTCGCGCTGTCGTCGCGCAACCGCTACCTGACGACCGACGAGCGCAACGAAGCGCCCGAACTGGCGAAAACGCTGCAGCGCGTGCGCGGCAGCGTGCTCGCCGGCGAACGCGATCTCGGCAAGCTCGAGCAGCACGCGCACGCGCATCTGGCCGAACGCGGCTGGGTGCCCGACTACTTCGCGATCCGCCGCCGCGCGAACCTGATCGCACCGAGCGCCGCCGAACTCGAAGCCGGCGAGCCGCTCGTCGTGCTCGCGGCCGCGAAGCTCGGCGCGACGCGCCTCATCGACAACCTGGAAATCTGACGGGCGGCCCACCCGCGCCTCTCACGACGCATCACGGAGACACCATGCAGCGCCACATGCTCAAATCGAAGATCCACCGTGCGGCGGTCACGCACTGCGAACTGCACTACGAAGGTTCGTGCGCGATCGACGAAGACCTGCTCGAAGCGGCGGGCCTCATCGAAAACGAACGGATCGACATCTGGAACATCAACAACGGCGAGCGCTTCTCGACCTACGCGATCAAGGGCGAACGCGGCAGCGGGATGATCTCGCTGAACGGCTCGGCCGCACGCCGCGCGCAGCTCGGCGACCTCGTGATCATCGCGGCATTCGCGATGGTCGACGAAGCGGAACTGCAGGCCGGCTGGAAGCCGAAGCTCGTGTTCATCGACGAAGGCAACAAGATCAAGGGCCACCGCGATCACGTGCCGACGCAGAACTGGACGTAAGCTGAGCGGCGCCCCCGCGGCCGGCGATGCCGCTTGGCGCTGAAGGGCCGGATACCCGTGAGCCACGGGATCCGGCCCTTTCTCATTGAGTCTCGGGTATCGCGCCGGCCGGACGGCCCGGCCGCTCAGGAAGCCTTGACGGCCTTCTCGGCCTTCGGCACGCGACGTTCGGCCCATTCGACGATCGGCCGCCACTGTTCGAGATCCTTCTCGACGCGGCTTTTCGCGACGTCCCACAGCGTCAGGCCGTGCGCGGCGATCTGCACGTAGTTCTGCGTGTCGCGCACGTAGCCGAGCACCGGCAGGCCGAGGCCTTCGACGAACCGGTGCAGCTGGTCGGACGAGCGGGTGCGCGCATCGACCCGCATCCCGACGATCCCGACCTCGACGCTGCCCTTGCGCACGGCCTTTTCGCCGGCAAGGCGTTCCAGAAACTGCTGGGTCGCGAGAATATCGAACATCGACGGCTGCAGCGGCACGATCACCTTGTCGGCCAGTTGCAGCGCGACGTTGAGCCGCGTGCCGTGCAGGCCGGCCGGCGTATCGATCACCGCATATTCGAGCCCGCGCGGCGGCTTCGACGGCGCCTCCGGATCGAGCTCCCACGCCTCGATCGCCGGCAAGCCGGC
The DNA here is from genome assembly GCF_002223195.1 of Burkholderia sp. AU28863. NCBI lineage: Bacteria > Pseudomonadati > Pseudomonadota > Betaproteobacteria > Burkholderiales > Burkholderiaceae > Burkholderia > Burkholderia sp. AU28863. Next base: position 238,955 of record NZ_NKFE01000004.1, read on the forward strand.
CGGCCGCAGGTCGAGCCACGCATGCGCGGACTGCTGCCGGTCCAGGTCGGCCAGCGCGACCCATGCGCCCTGCGCCGCGAAATAGCCGGCTAGATTGGTGGACAGCGTGCTCTTGCCCACGCCGCCCTTCGGATTCGCCACCACGATGACCGTCATGAATTCCCCCGAAAAAGCCGCGCGGCGCCGGCCGCATGGCAGGCGCCGCTCGATTGCGGATACAGGGAGCGATGATATCGGCAAACGGGGGGTCACCGGAACCGGTGGTGTGGACCCACGCACCACTTTCGTCCGCTTTCCTTCACGTCACGCACGCTGGACCGCGGCCTCCCGCGCGCCGAGCGCGAACGCACCGCCGCCCAGCAGCGCCTGCACGGCCAGCGTGACGGCCCAGAACGCCGGATATTCCCAGCCGCCGTGCGGCGACGCGAAGCTCCAGCCGTTCGGCAGATGCGCGGCAACCGCGCCGAGCATGAACGGCAGCAGCACCAGCGCGGCGATGCGCACGCGGAACCCCGCGACGAGCGCGAGGCCGCCCGCCAGTTCGACGAACGTGGTCAGGTACGCGAGCCAGCCCGGCAGGCCGATCGACGCGAAGAACTGCGCCGTGCCGGGCAGCGTGAAGACGAATACTTTCTGCGCGACGTGCGCGAGGTACAGCACGCCGAGGGCGACGCGCAGCAGCGTCGCGGCGAATTCGTTCAGGCGAGTGGCGTTCATGACGGATTCCTTAGGAAGTGGATGGGAATGGATCGCACTCTATTCGAACCCATTCGACCGATAAACACGCCAGACCGCTTAAATTGATTCCATTCGAGAACGAATAAAGTCACAAAAAAGGGCATGACCGATCATGCCCTGCATCCCGCTCAGTAACCGCTCTTGCCTTGCGTGGCGTCGCCGCCGGACTGGCCGCCGCCCGGCGCATACGAATCGCACGCATGCGCGGCCGCCGACACGCCCAGCAGCGCCGCGAGCAGTACGCTCCACCACCATCGAGCCCTCATCGTCGCCCTCCTTCGGGCGGACCTCCGCCCTCCTCTGTTGTACGCGATCGCGCGGAAAAAGCGAGGGCGGACGGCGCGCTCTCAACGAAACTCGGCGTACAGCGCGTCGAGGTCGAGGTGCTCGGCGAACGTGTCGGCCAGCCGCTCGAGCGACGCCTCGCGCAGCGCCGGGTAGTCGATGCGGGCCGCGCCGTCGAGCCCCGCCCACGCGAGCAGCGCCGCGCAGGCGTCGGGGGCGTCGAACAGCCCGTGCACGTAGGTCGCGAGGATCTGGCCGTCGGCCGACCTCGCGCCGTCGGGACGCGCGCCGTCCCGCGCGGCATCGGTGGCCAGCGTCAGCGCGGGCGTCGCGAGCGCCGGCCCGCGCGTGTCGCCCATGTGGATCTCGTAGCCGCGCACGGCCGCCGCACCCGGCAGCGCGAGCTGACCGGTCACGTTCTTCAGCGTCTTGTCGGGCTGCAGCGTCGTGTCGAAATCGAGCAGCCCGAGCCCGGGCACGCTGCCGGGCGCGCCTTCGAGGCCGAGCGGATCGTCGAGCGTGCGGCCGAGCATCTGCATGCCGCCGCAGATGCCGATCACCTTGCCGCCGTAGCGCAGATGGCGCCGGATCAGCGCGTCCCAGCCCGCATCGCGCAGCCACGCGAGATCGCGCTGCACGCTCTTCGAACCGGGCAGGATCAGCAGGTCGGCGTCGGGCACGGGGCCGCTCTTCCAGTACGTGAATTCGACCTGCGGATGCGCGCGCAGCGGATCGAAATCGGTGTGGTTGCTGATGCGCGGCAGCGCGGGCACGACGACGCGCAACACGCCGGCATCGCCGCGGGCGGCGGCGCTGCGCGCCTGGGCCGGCAGCATGTCCTCGGCGTCGAGCAGCAGCCCGTGCAGATACGGCAGCACGCCGAACACCGGCTTGCCCGTCTGCGCGCGCAGCCAGTCGAGCCCCGGCTCGAGCAGCTTGAGGTCGCCGCGGAAGCGGTTGATCACGAAGCCGCGCACGCGCGCGCGCTCGCTGTCCGACAGGCAGGCGAGCGTGCCGACCAGATGCGCGAACACGCCGCCGCGATCGATGTCGGCGACGAGCACGACCGGGCAGTCGACGCGCTCGGCAAAGCCCATGTTCGCGATGTCGCCGTCGCGCAGGTTGATCTCGGCCGGGCTGCCGGCGCCTTCGACGATCACCGTGTCGTAACCGGCGCGTAGGCGCGCATACGACTCGAGTACCGCATCGAACGCGACCGGCTTGTAGTCGTGATACGCCCGTGCGTCGAGGTTCATGCGCGCGTGGCCGTGAATGATCACCTGCGCGCCGCGGTCGCTCGTCGGCTTCAGCAGCACCGGATTGAAATCCGTATGCGGCGCGACGCCAGCGGCCAGCGCCTGCAACGCCTGCGCGCGGCCGATCTCGCCGCCGTCGACCGTCACCGCGCTGTTGAGCGCCATGTTCTGCGGCTTGAATGGCGCCACGCGCGCGCCGCCGCGGCGCGCGAGGCGGCACAGGCCCGCGACGAGCGTGCTCTTGCCCGCGTCGGACGTCGTGCCCTGGATCATCAGCGTGCCGCGCGGCCGCGGCTCGGGTGCATTCATCGTGTGAAAGGTGTCGCGAAGCAAAGGCGGCATTATCGCCCGCGCCGGGTCGCCCGCGCCGTTACAATCACGCGATGATTCCGCACGACCTCACCTTCGTCCTCGGCGGCGCGCGCTCGGGCAAGAGCGCGCATGCCGAGCGGCTCGCCGCCGACAGCGGCCGCCCCGTCACCTACATCGCGACGGCGACCGCCGCCGATGCCGAGTTCGCGCAGCGCATCGCGCATCACCGCGCGCGCCGGCCGGCCGACTGGGGGTTCGCCGACGCGAGCGTCGATCTCGCGGGCACGCTCGCGCGGCTCGACGATCCGCACGCGTGCCTGCTCGTCGACTGCCTGACGCTGTGGCTCACGAACCTGCTGTGCCCCGCCGACGGCGCACCGCTCGACGACGCGCAGTACGCGGCGCACGTCGAGCGGCTCGAGCACGCGCTACGCGGCGCGCGCGCGAAGGTCATCGTCGTCAGCAACGAGATCGGGCTCGGCGTCGTGCCGCTCGGGTCGGTCACGCGCCGCTACGTCGACGAGCTCGGCCGCCTGAACCAGCGCGTCGCCGCGCTCGCGACACGCGTCACGCTGCTGGTTGCCGGGCTGCCGCTCGACCTCAAGGCAGGCGCACCGTCATGCTGATGCTGTCGCTGCCCGTCGTCGCGATGCTCGCGGTCGCCGCCGCGATCGTCGACCGCGCCATCGGCGAGCCGGCCGGCTGGCATCCGCTCGTCGCGTTCGGCCGCGTCGCCGCGCGCATCGAAGCCGCGCTGAACACCGGCCGGCGCGGCCGCGTGGTCGGCGTCGCCGCGTGGCTCGCGGCGGTCGTGCCGCCGGTGGCCGTCGCGGCATGGCTCGTCGCCGCGCTGCCCTGGCCGTTCGCGGCGGCGCTGCACGTCGCGCTGCTGTGGTTCGCGCTCGGCGCGAAGAGCCTCGCCGACCACGTCGCGCCGATCGCCGCCGCGCTGCTGCGGCACGACCTCGACGCGGCGCGCACGCTGACCGCGCGCATCGTGTCGCGCGACACGAGCAATGCGGACGAAGGTGCGCTGTCGCGCGCGGCCGTCGAATCGGCGCTGGAAAACGGCAACGACGCGATCTTCGGCGCGCTCTTCTGGTTCGTCGTCGCGGGCGGCCCCGGCGCGTTGCTGTTCCGGCTCGCGAACACGCTCGACGCGATGTGGGGCTACCGCACGCCGCGCTTCCTGACCTTCGGCTGGGCCGCCGCGCGCATCGACGATGCGCTGAACTGGATTCCCGCGCGCCTCACCGCCGCGAGCTACGCGCTGCTCGGCGACACGACCGCCGCGTGGCGCTGCTGGCGCACGCAGGCGCGCCACTGGGACAGCCCGAACGCGGGCCCCGTCATGGCCGCGGGCGCCGGCAGCCTGAACGTGCAGCTTGGCGGCGCGGCCGTCTATCACGGCGAGATCGAGGATCGGCCGGCGCTCGGCACCGGCGCCACGGCCACCGCCCTTCACATCGTCGCCGCGCTGTCGCTCGTCACTCGCACGCTCGCGCTGTGGCTCGCACTGCTGGTCGCGAGCAGCGCACTCGTCATGGCCACCCATCATGTCTGATTCATCCATCGCGCACGGCGGCAACCTGCATGAGGCCGCCCGCCGCCACGGCATTCCGTACGACGCGTGGCTCGACCTGTCGACCGGCATCAATCCGGTCGGCTACCCGGTTCCGCCCGTGCCGGCCGACGCCTGGCGCCGGCTGCCCGACGACGGCGACGGCCTCGCGGCCTGCGCCGCACGGTACTACCGCGCGCCCGATGCCGCGCACGTGCTGCCGGTTGCCGGCAGCCAGGCCGCGATCCGCGCGTTGCCGGCGTTGCTGCCGGCCGGCGACGCCGGCGTCGCGGCGCTCGCGTACGGCGAATACGCGCCTGCGTTCGCGCGCCACGGCCATCGCGTCGTCCCGCTCGACATTCGCGCGGATACGCTGCCCGCGACGCTGCGCCACGTCATCGTCGGAAATCCGAATAACCCGACCGCCGAATTCGTGCCGACCGAACGCCTGCTCGGCTGGCATGCGCAACTGGCGGCACGCGGCGGCACGTTGATCGTCGACGAAGCGTTCGCCGATACGGGCGCGACGCCATCGCTCGCGCCACAGGTCGATCGCGCGGGGCTCGTCGTGCTGCGCTCGGTCGGCAAGTTCTTCGGGCTGGCCGGGATCCGCGCGGGCTTCGTGCTCGCATGCCCCGATCAAATCGTCGCGTTGCGCGACAGGCTCGGCGCATGGACGGTCGGCGGCCCCGCGCGCCACGCGGTCGCCGCGGCGTTCGCCGATCGCGCGTGGCAAGCTGCCGCGCGCGATCGGCTCGCGGCCGACGCCGAACGACTGGCCACGTTGCTGCGCGCGCACGGCTTCGCGGTGCGCGCGACATCGCTCTTCAGTTGGACCGACGATCCGCGCGCCGCGGCGCTGCACGCGGCGCTGGCGGCGCGCGGGATCTGGACGCGGTACTTCCCGACGCCGTCGAGCGTGCGCATCGGCCTGCCGGGCAGCGAAGCCGAATGGCAGCGCCTCGGCGATGCGCTCGCCCATTGCGTGCCGCTGCTGCAGCAGGCCTCCGCATGAGTGCACGCCTGTTCCGCCGGCTAAAGCCCGCCGCACTGCTGGTCGCGCTCGCTCACGCGCCGCTCGTCCACGCCGACGTCACGACCCGCGACGACGCCGGCAATACGGTCACGCTGCCCGCGCCCGCGCAGCGCGTGATCAGCCTCGCGCCGCACGCGACCGAGCTCGTCTACGCGGCCGGCGGCGGTGCGAAGCTCGTCGGCACCGTCACGTACAGCGACTATCCTGCCGCCGCGCAGGCGGTGCCGCGCGTCGGCGACAACAAGGCGCTCGATCTCGAACGCATCGCCGCGCTGAAGCCCGACCTGATCGTCGTCTGGCGGCACGGCAACGCCGAGCGGCAGACCGACGCGCTGCGCGCGCTCCACATCCCGCTGTTCTTCAGCGAACCGAAGCATCTCGACGACGTGTCGTCGTCGTTGCGCCGGCTCGGCACGCTGCTCGGCACGCAACGGGCCGCCAATGCCGCCGCGGCCGCCTTTACGCGGGACATCGCAACACTGCGCGCACGCTACGCGGCACGCCCGCCCGTCACGCTGTTCTTCCAGGTGTGGGACCGCCCGCTGACGACGCTCAACGGCACGCACCTGATCAACGAAGTGTTCGAACTCTGCGGCGGCCGCAACGTGTTCGCGTCGCTCAAGCCGCTCGCGCCGACCGTGACCGACGAGGCCGTGCTCGCGGCGAATCCGGAGGCGATCGTGACGACGAGCGCCGGCGCGACCCGTTCGAACGAACCGCTGCCGAGCCTCGCGCGCTGGCGCGCGTGGCCCGCGCTGACGGCCGTGGCGCGCAACAACCTGTTCGCGATCGACGGCGATCTGCTGACGCGGCCGTCACCGCGAATCGCGCAGGGCGCGGCCGCGCTGTGCGAGGATCTGGATGCCGCGCGTGCGCGGCGGCCGGCGCGCTGATCTCCGGCGGGTTGCGGATGCATCGCGCACCGATGCCGGATGCGTGGGTGCTCGAGACAGCTCGGTGCGCAGCGTCGTTCATAGGCAGACGCAAGCGCACCTATGCATCCCAGTGCACGACTTCCCACGTTCGCGCGGCGTCTTCCCTGCGCAGCCACACCCCCCCACCCGTCGGCACGGGCCGCGACAGCAACGTGTCGAGCGGCACGCGCAACACATGCGACGCAAATGCGCGGATCACACCGGCATGCGTGACGACCCATTGCGGTCCGTCGAACGCCGCCAGCGCATCGGCCTGCCGCGCCACCCGCGCGACGAATCGCGCGACGCTTTCTCCGCCGTGCGCGCACGCATGCATCAGGTCGGCTGCCCACGCATCGAGCGCCGCGCGGTCGATATCCTCCCAGCGCTGCATTTCCCATCCGCCGAAATCCATTTCCTGCCAGTCGGCATCGCACAGCAGCGGTACGTCGAATGTCCGCGCGAGCCGTTCGGCAACCGACGCGCAGCGCGTCAGCGGGCTCGTCCACACCTGTTCGGGCGACGGCATACCCCGCTTCGCCAGATGCATGCGCACGGCCTGCGCGCCGCCATCGGCCGATTCGGCGAGCGGCACGTCGCTGCGCCCGTAGCAGACGCCCGGCTCGATGCCGACGGCCGGATGACGGATCAGGACGACGTCCACCCGAGCACCACCAGATAGATCGCCAGTTCGCCCAGTTGCTGCGCGAAGCCGAGACAGTCGCCCGTATAACCGCCGATCCGCTTCACGAAATAGCGGGCCGCCCACGCGCGCACGAGCACGAGCGCCACGCATGCGGCACCCCCCATGCGCCAGTCCGGCCAGAACAGCCACGGCAGTCCGAACAGCGCCGCGACGCACGCCGCACGTGCGCCCATTCGTTGCGCGACCGGCTTCGCCTTGCCTTCGGGCCGCACGTAGTCGAGCGTCGTCAGCAGGCTCACGGCCATCGCGCGGCTCGCCGCGTGCGCGGCGATCATCGTCCATGCGGCGCGCAGCGGCAGCATCGACGCCAGCGCCTGCCATTTCAAACCGAGCGCGATGACGAGCGCGACCGCGCCGAACGTGCCGATCCGCGAATCGTGCATGATGTGCAGCACGTCGTCGCGCGTGTAGCCGCCGCCGAACGCATCGCAGCTGTCGGCAAGGCCGTCTTCGTGGAAGGCGCCGGTCGCGAGCAGCGTCGCCGCCATCGACAGCCCGACCGCGATCGACGGGGGCAGCACACGCAGCGCGACGAGATAGACGAGCGCGCCCCATGCGCCGACGCACGCGCCGACGAGCGGGAAATAGCGCGCGGCCTGGTCGAGATCGCCGGCCGCGTAGCCGATCGAGCGCGGCACGGGCACGCGCGTGAAATAGCCGAGCGCGACGAAGAAGTAGCGCAGTTCGGCCCGCATGCCGCGCGTGCGCTCAGGCGTCACGATCGTCGACGCCGGCGGATTCGAAGCTCGCCATCTCGCTGACGAACGCGGCCGCCGCGCGCACCAGCGGCAGCGCAAGCGCGGCGCCGGTGCCTTCGCCAAGCCGCAGGTCGAGCGCGAGCAGCGGCTTCGCGCCGAAATGCTCGAGCATGCGCCGGTGGCCGGCCTCGTGCGACGTATGCGAGAACACGCAGTAGTCGCGCACGCCGGGCGCGATGCGCTCGGCGACGAGCAGCGCGGCGGTCGCGATGAAGCCGTCGACGAGGATCGTCATCCGCTCGCTCGCGGCCGCGAGGTACGCGCCGGTCATCATCGCGATCTCGAAACCGCCGAACGTCGCGAGCACGTCGAGCGGCGCGATCGCATGCGAGTGCTTGACGAGCGCGCGGCCGAGCACCGCGCGCTTGTGCGCGAGGCCCTGGTCGTCGAGGCCCGTGCCGCGGCCAACGCATGCGTCGATCGGCACGTCGAGCAGGCGGCTCATCAGGCACGCGGCCGACGACGTGTTCGCGATCCCCATCTCGCCGAAGCCGATCACGTTCGTGCCGAGCGACGCGTGCAGGCGCACACGCGCCGCGCCCGCGGCCAGCGCCTTCATCGCTTCTTCACGCGTCATCGCGGGCTCCGCCGCGAAGTTGCGCGTGCCGCGCGCGACCGGCAGCGACACCAGCCGGTCCGACAACGGCAGCGGCGACGCGACGCCCGCATCGACGATCTCGAGCGTGCTCTGCGCGACACCCGAAAACGCGTTGATCGCCGCGCCGCCGGCGAGGAAGTTCGCGACCATCTGCGCAGTCACCGCCTGCGGATACGGACTGACGCCCTCGGCCGCGATCCCGTGGTCGCCCGCGAACACGATCGTCACGGGACGCTGCACGATCGGCCGCTCGGTGCGCTGGATCAGGCCGATCTGCAGCGCGAGCGCCTCGAGCTGGCCGAGGCTGCCGGGCGGCTTGGTCTTGTGGTCGATCACGTGCTGCAGGCGCGTGCGCAGCGCGTCGTCGAGCGGCGCGATCGCGGGCGGGAATTGGGTCGAAGTGGTCATCGAGGAGCCGTATGGTGGGCACGGCATGCGCCGCGCATCGGAAAAGTCGGAACGGGAAAGGTCATTGTCGCGCGGGCCACGCCGGCAGCAGCGCATCGCGGCCGTTCTCGCGGATCAGCACGAGCGGATAGCCGAACGCGTCGCTCGCGCGCTCCGGCGTCAGCACGTCGTGCACGCGGCCGGCCCACGCATGGCCGCGGCCGTCGAGCAATAGCGCATGCGTCGCGAAACGCCGCGCGAGATTCAGGTCGTGACATGAAAACATCACCGTGCGCGGGCCCGCCGCGAGCCAGGCGGCCAGCGCGGTCAGGCAGTCGATCTGGTGATGCAGGTCGAGATGCGCGAGCGGTTCGTCGAGCAGCATCAGCGGCGCATCCTGGCACAGCGTCGCGGCCAGCGCGACCCGCTGCCGCTCGCCGCCCGACAGCGTCATCACGTCGCGCGACGCGAGCGGGCTCAGGTCGAACGTCGCGAGTGCGGCGCGCGCGGCCGCGCGGTCGCCGTCGCGCTCCCAGCCCCAGCCGCCGAGATACGGAAAGCGGTTGAGCAGCACCGTGTCGAACACGGTCGCGCTGAACGCATCGTGCAGTTGCTGCGGCATCAGCGCGCGGCGCTGCGCGAGTTGTTCGGGGCGCCACACGGCAAGCGGCCGACCGTCGATCTCGACGTGTCCGCCGGCGGGCGGCTGCAATCCCGCGAGCGTGGCGAGCAGCGTCGTCTTGCCCGCGCCGTTCGGCCCGGCGACGCACCAGATCTCGCCGGGGCGGAACGCGTGCGTGAAGCGGTCGAGCAGCGTGCGCGCGCCGGCCTTCAGCGTCAGGTCGACGGCCATGTAGCGCATGTCGCCGGCAGCGGCGTGCGGTGCGGCGCCCGTCATCGCATCGGTCTCCTCAGCAACATCCACAGGAACACCGGCACGCCGATCAACGCGGTCATGGCGCCGACCGGCAACTGCGCGGGCGCGATCGCGGTGCGCGCGAGCAGGTCGGCCGCCATCACGCCACCGCCGCCCGCGAGCATCGCGGCCGGCAGCAGCATCCGCTGGTCGTTGCCGAACGCGAGCCGCAACGCATGCGGCACGACGAGGCCGACGAAGCCGATCGTCCCGGCCGTCGTCACCGCGGCCGCGGCGGCCAGCGACGCGACGAGATAGATCCGCATGCGCAGGCGCGCGACCGGCACGCCGAGCGCCTGCGCGGTCGCGTCACCGCGCAGCAGCACGTTCAGTTGCGGCGCGGCCGGCAACGCGACGCATGCGCTCAGCAGCAGCGCGCCCCACGCGAACCACGGCGCCGTCGCGCCGTTCAGGTCGCCCGTCAGCCAGAAGATGAGGCCGCGCAGCCGCGCGTCGGGCGCGAGCGACAGCAACAGCGTGACGAGCGCGCCCCACCCCGCCGCGATCACGACCCCTGTGAGCAGCAGCCGCGGCGACGCGTCGCGCGATTCGCCGCGCCACAGCTCGCGCCTCGCGAGACCGAGCACGAGCGCGACCGAGACGAGCGAACCGGCGAACGCCGATGCGTCGACGAGCCACCACGCGCCGCCCGCGATCATCGCGACCAGCGCGAAACCGGCCGCGCCGCCGGACACGCCCAGCACGTACGGCTCCGCGAGCGGATTGCGCAGCAGCACCTGCAACAACGCGCCGGCCAGCGCGAGTAGCGCGCCGCACGCGAAACCCGCGAGCGCGCGCGGCAGGCGCAGCGTCCGGACGATATCGGCAAACAGGGTATCGCCGCCGTGCGGCACGAGCGACGCGAGCGCCTGCCACGGCGACATCGGCACGCTGCCGATCGACAGCGACGCGACGAACAGCAGCGCGACCATGGCGGCCAGCGCGGCCCAGATCGCGAAGGCGCGTGCCGCGCTCATGCCGCGCACGGCCGTGCGCACGACACGCGGCGCCTCCGCTTGCGGTGGCCGGCCGCGCGCGACAGGGGCGCGTGGCGGACGATTGGGGTCGGCATCGAAGAACGTTCCGTGAAACATTGCACGCCCCGCTTCCCCGCAGGCCGCGCGCCATGAAGCCCGTGCGGGCTCCCCGTCTCGGCCGGTATCCGGGCTGGCGGCGGTCCGGCTCGCCTTCCCGCGCAATGACGCGCAGTGGCCCGCGCCCGCGTGCGACCTGCACGCGAAACGCGCCCGAGCCGGCCTGCGTCACGCGACGCGGCCGCTTACCGTTGCGGGGGCAGCGCAGGTTCGCGCGCTCCTCGAGCCCGCACCCTGCTTCCCGTTTAACCGCGCGTCCTGCGCGCGAGCACCGAGGCGGCGCCAGTTTAGGAGCCGGTCGCGCGAGCGTCAAGGAAGCGTCCGGAGCCGCGCGGGACGCGTCCATTCGCGGCAAGAAGCAGGGGTGTTACGACTGGAAACGTTACAGATGTCGGATTGCGCGGTATTCCGCGCTAAAATGCTGGGTCTTTAGAGGACGCAGCAAATGCTCAACGAACTCGAAACCCTGTCTCAAAATATTGGCCGTCTGATTTCGCTGAACAAGCGCTATCACTCGGAACGGCTCGCGCTCGAGGAGCAGGTCGCGCAATTGCGCGCGGAAGCGGACACGGTCCGCGCGGAACTCACGCAGCTGCGCGACGAACGCAATGCGCTCGCGGCCGAGCGCGACACGCTGTCGGCGAAGATCGACGACGCCCAGGTGAAACTGAACGCGATTCTCGAAAAGCTGCCGCGCTCGAAGAGCGCGGAGCAAGCCGACAACCAGCTCGACCTGCTCGATGCGCAGGCGCGCACGGATGGCGATGACGCGGCCAGCCACGGAGAACATGCATGAGCACCAAGCAGATCGAAGTCTCGATTCTCGGTCAGGCCTATCGGCTCGCCTGTTCGGCCGAGACCGAAGCGGCGCTGCTCGAAGCGGTCGCGCGCGTCGACGCCGAAATGTCGAAAATCCGCTCGAACAGCTCGGTGCGCGGCACCGATCGCATCGCGGTGATGGCGGCGCTGTCGCTTGCGTCGGAATTGCTGCGGTTGCAAACGAGCGTGCGGCACGGTGAAGCATTTCCGGCCGAGGAAATCCGTCGTACAATGCACCAGATGAACGAACAGCTCGGCGCGGTGCTCGCACAGCACGAGACGCAGTAACGTTTCAAACGATGCGTCGATTCCGCTTGATCTCGACGGTCAACGGTGGTCAAATTGGCGCATCGAAACACAGTTCAGTCAGCTTCCCTGCCTGGTTCGCCAAGGTCATATATTCCTTGAACCAATGCCATGTGCACGGTTGCGGAAATTTGTAGCACGGGCGCGCGCGTCACTCTGTCTGATGTACCCGAAGTGCTGCTAACTGCGACCAATTCTGAACCTCAGGTTCAGGATGCCGGCCTAGCGGCCAAGGCGGGGGCCTATCCAACGGCATCGGGAACTCCCGATGCCGTTTCCTTTTGCAGCAGCCCCTTCTGCGTCGATCACGACCATGCAATACTGGCTGATGAAGTCCGAACCGGACGAAGCAAGCATCGACGATCTCGCCAACGCACCGCAGCGCTCGCTGCCGTGGACCGGCGTGCGCAACTATCAGGCGCGCAATTTCATGCGCGACACGATGAAGATCGGCGACGGCGTGCTGTTCTATCACTCGAGTTGCCCCGAGCCGGGTATCGCGGGGCTCGCCGAAGTGTCGTCCACGCCCTACCCCGATCCCACGCAGTTCGATCCGAAAAGCCCCTATTACGACCCGAAATCGACGCGGGAAGCCCCGCGCTGGCTGCTCGTCGACGTGCGCTTCGTGAAGAAGTCGCCGCTCGTGCCGCTCGCCGCGCTGCGCGAGCACGACGAACTCGCCGACATGCGCGTGCTCGCCCGCGGCAACCGGCTGTCGATCACGCCCGTCACGCGCGCGGAATGGCGATTCATCACCGAAAAGTTGATGAAGTAGGCGTCGGCCAAAAGGTCAAATCTGGTCAGTACGCACCGCCGTCACGGAACTCGCGGCGCTTTCGCGCGGCCTAAGCAACCGCTGTCGGCCGATCGGGCCGGCCGTCGTTCTTTTTCGTCGCGCGGTACGCCCGCGTCGCGCACGCGTGATCCGCGTGCGCGCCCTCGCACAAGGAGTCCAACAATGACCAAGAAATCCGCTCTCGCGCTGTCGCTCGCCCTCGCCGCCGCCATTCCCGTCGCGCTGACGCTCGCGTCGCCCGCCGCGCATGCCCAAACGGCGAACCCGCACTTTCCGGAGCCGGCCGGCGTGCTGTCGCTTTCGTCGCAGGCCAGCGCCGACGTGCCGCAGGACATCATCCACATCACGCTGTTCTACGAGCAGCAGGCCAAGGACCCGGGCAGCCTCACCGCGCAGTTGAACCAGCGCGCGGATGCGGCGCTGTCGCAGGCGAAGGGCGTGTCGGGCGTCACCGCACACACGGGCGCGTTCTCCGTGTATCCGAGCACCGATCGCGACGGCAAGATCTCCGCATGGCGCGGCCGCACCGAGGTCGCGCTCGAATCGCGCGATTTCGCCGCGGCGTCGAAGCTGGCCGGCCAGTTGTCGAACCTGATGCAGGTCGCGAACGTCGAGTTCTCGCTGTCGCCGGAAGCGCAGCGGACGGCCGAGCAGAAGCTCACGACCGAAGCGATCAAGTCGTTCCGCGCCCGCGCGGACGAAGCCGCGAAGGCGTTCGGCTACAGCAGCTACACGATCCGCGACGTGAACGTCGGCAGCGGCCGCAACGTGCAGCCGTACCCGCGCATGATGGCGATGGCGGCGGCGCCGATGGACAGCGCGAAGATGAGTGCGCCGATCGCGGTCGAAGGCGGCAAGGCCACCGTGTCGGTCACCGTCAACGGCTCCGTGCAGATGAAGTAACGCGCATCGCGCCGTTGTCGGAAACGAAAAACGCCGGCCCGAAGGCCGGCGTTTTTTATGTGCGTCCGGACAGCCGATGCATGCGCCGATCACGCGTACATCGATACCGCGTCATGCAGCGAGCTCATGCAGCCACCTCATGCCGCCACCTCATGCAGCCACTTCAAGCAGCCGCATTCGCGTTCGCCGCGCGGCGGCGATACGCCCAGACCATCAGCGCGATACCCGCGAGGATCATCGGCAGCGACAGCCACTGCCCCATCGACAGGCCGAGCGCGAGCAGACCGAGGAAGTCGTCGGGCTCGCGCGCGAACTCGACCGTGAAACGTGCAACGCCATAACCGATCAGGAACAGCGCGGATATCGCGCCCATCGGCCGCGGCTTGCGCGCGAACAGGAACAGCACGAAGAACAGTGCGATACCTTCGAGCGCGATTTCATAGAGCTGCGAAGGATGGCGCGGCAGCATCTGGTATTGCATGAACACGTCGGCGAGATGCCACTTCTCGACGAGTGCCGGGTGTTTCGGCAGCCATGCCGCGTCGTCGCGCATCGCGCCCGGGAACAGCATCGCCCACGGCGCCGTCGGATCGGTCACGCGGCCCCACAGCTCGCCGTTGATGAAATTGCCGAGCCGCCCCGCTGCGAGCCCCAACGGCACCATCGGCGCGACGAAATCGGTGACCTGCAGCCAGTGCCGCTTGCGCTGCCACGCGAACAGCATCATCGCGAGCGTCACGCCGAGGAAGCCGCCGTGAAACGACATGCCGCCTTCCCACACCTTGAACACGTCGAGCGGATGCGAGAAGTAGAAATCGGCCTTGTAGAACAGCACGTAGCCAAGCCGGCCGCCGAGCACGGTGCCGAGCACGCCGTAGAACATCATGTCGTCGATGTCCTTCGCGGTCCAGCCCTGCGCGGCGACATACGGCAGCTTCAGGCGGACCCGGCCGACGACGATCGCCGCGATGAAGCCGACAAGATACATGAGGCCGTACCAGCGCACGGCCAGCGGCCCGAGATGGATCGCAACGGGGTCGAAATTCGGGTGAATGATCATGGGTTAGCGGAGAAGTTTTCGAATACGGTACGGCCGTCGCACACGTGCAGGACCGCGCGTTGGACGGCGCCCGCGCGCCATCGTTCACGTCACGCGGCCGGACCCTGCGCGCGCACGACGTCGATGAAGCCGGCGAGCACGGGGCTGACGTCGCCGGTACGCCAAACGAGACCCGTCTCGACGACCGGCGCGTGACCGGCGAGCGGCCGGTAGACCACGCCGGTGCGCCGCAGGTTACGCAGCGATTGCGGCACCAGTGCGACGCCCATGCCGGCCGACACGAGGCTGACGATCGTCTGCATCTGGATCGCCTCCTGGCCGATGCGCGGGGTTTCCCCCGCCGCGCCGTAGCAGCCCGTAATGATGTCATAAAAGCCGGGCGCCAAACGTCGCGGAAAGATCACGAGCGGCAACGCGGCGACGTCGGCGAGCTGCACGGGCTCGTCCTCGGGCGCGTCGGACGCCCCGGCCGGCATCGCGACCACCAGCGGCTCGCGCACCACGGACAGGTACGACAGCCCGGCCGCGTGGCGCGGCGGCACGGGCGGAATGACGAGCCCGGCGTCGATGCGCCCGGCGACGAGTTCGTCGATCTGCACGTCGCTCGTCGCTTCAGTGAGCTGCAGCCGCACCTGCGGATAGCGCGCGCCAAACGCACGCAACAACGACGGCAGCAGCCCGTAATCGGCGGTCGACACGAACGCGAGCGACAGCGAGCCGGCCTCGCCGCGCGCGAGCCGGCGCGCCAGCGGCGGCAGCGCATCGGCCGACGCCAGCAGCCGGCGCACCTCCGGCAGCAACGCCGCGCCGACCGCCGTCAGCGCGACCGAGCGCTTGGTGCGCACGAACAGCGCGACGCCGAGCACGTCCTCGAGCGCGCGGATCGCCTGCGACAACGGCGGTTGCGTCATCGACAGGCGCTCGGCCGCGCGGCCGAAATGGCGTTCGTCGGCAACGGTGACGAAATAGCGCCACTGGCGCAGGTCGGGGATCGGATCGGCCATACTCCACTCATTCGTAAAACGACTTAATAGGCGACAAATAATATATTGGACATCCCAGAACGGAAACTCCATGCTTGACTGATCCACCCGGCGCGCCGTTCGCGCCGGCGTCGTCAAAACAACGATGGAGCTCCCCATGTCGTACAACCGCCGCTCTAAAAACATCACGCAAGGCGTGGCCCGTTCGCCGAACCGCTCGATGTACTACGCGCTTGGCTACCAGAAGGACGATTTCGACAAGCCGATGATCGGCATCGCGAACGGCCATTCGACGATCACGCCGTGCAATTCCGGCCTGCAGCGGCTGTCGGACGCGGCGGTCGACGCCGTGAAGGCGGCCGGCGCGAACCCGCAGATCTTCGGCACGCCGACGATTTCGGACGGCATGTCGATGGGCACCGAAGGGATGAAGTACTCGCTCGTGTCGCGCGAAGTGATCGCCGACTGCATCGAAACCTGCGTGCAGGGCCAGTGGATGGACGGCGTGGTGGTGGTCGGCGGCTGCGACAAGAACATGCCGGGCGGCATGATCGCGCTCGCGCGCCTGAACGTGCCGGGCATCTATGTGTACGGCGGCACGATCCGCCCGGGCAACTGGAAAGGCCGCGACCTGACGATCGTGTCGTCGTTCGAGGCCGTCGGCGAATTCACCGCGGGCCGGATGTCGCAGGAGGATTTCGAAGGCGTCGAGAAAAACGCGTGTCCGACCTCGGGTTCGTGCGGCGGGATGTACACCGCGAACACGATGAGTTCGTCGTTCGAGGCGCTCGGGATGTCGCTGCTGTATTCGTCGACGATGGCGAATCCCGACCAGGAGAAAGTCGATTCGGCCGCCGAATCGGCGCGCGTGCTGGTCGAGGCCGTGAAGCGCGACCTGAAGCCGCGCGACATCATCACGAAGGAGTCGATCGAGAACGCGGTGTCGGTGATCATGGCCACCGGCGGCTCGACAAACGCGGTGCTGCACTATCTCGCGATCGCGCATGCGGCCGAGGTCGACTGGACGATCGACGACTTCGAGCGCATCCGCAAGCGCGTGCCTGTGATCTGCGACCTGAAGCCGTCGGGACAGTACGTCGCGACCGACCTGCATCGGGCCGGCGGGATTCCGCAGGTGCTGAAGATCCTGCTCGACGCGGGGCTGCTGCACGGCGACTGCATGACGATCACCGGCCGCACGATCGCCGACGAGCTGAAGGACGTGCCGGCCGTGCCGCGCGCGGATCAGGACGTGATCTTCCCGATCGACCGCGCGCTGTACAAGGAAGGCCATCTGGCGATCCTGAAGGGCAATCTGGCGGAAGACGGCGCGGTCGCAAAGATCACCGGCCTGAAGAACCCGGTGATCACGGGCCCGGCGCGCGTGTTCGACGACGAGCAGAGCGCAATGGACGCGATCCTCGGCGACCGGATCCGCGCGGGTGACATCCTCGTGCTGCGCTACCTTGGCCCGCAGGGCGGCCCCGGCATGCCGGAAATGCTCGCGCCGACCTCCGCGATCATCGGCAAGGGGCTTGGCGAGTCAGTCGGTTTCATCACGGACGGCCGCTTCTCGGGCGGCACCTGGGGCATGGTGGTCGGCCACGTCGCGCCGGAGGCGTTCGTCGGCGGCACGATCGCATTGGTGCAGGAAGGCGATTCGATCACGATCGACGCGCACCGGCTGCTGCTGCAGCTGAACGTCGACGATGCGGAACTCGCACGCCGCCGCGCCGCGTGGCGGCAGCCGGCGCCGCGCTATACGCGCGGCGTGCTCGCGAAATTCGCGGCACTCGCCCGGCCGGCCAACCAGGGGGCGGTCACCGGTTGATGCAGACGCACCCACGCATGCATCCCCGATAAACGGGCCACTGGGGGAACGCGCAAAACGTGCTTCCCCTTTGCTTCTATAATGCGCGGACCATGAAGCCGGCCGTCCCCGCCGGCGGAGAACCGCATGAAACAGACGATATTGCGCGTGCTGCTCGCGACGCTGCTGGCCGGCGGCGCGGCGGCGGCGCGCGCCGACCAGACCGACGGGCTCGCGCTCGCGCAGCGCAAGAACTGCATGGCCTGCCATGCGATCGGCAAGCCGCTGATGGGTCCGTCGTTCCACGACATCGCCGGCAAGTACGCGACCCGCAACGACGCCGCCGATTATCTTGCGCAATCGATCGTGAAAGGCAGCGTCGGCGTATGGGGCAGCGTGCCGATGCCCGCCAATACGCAACTGACGAGCACCGAAGCACGTACGCTCGCCCAATGGGTGTTGTCGGTTCGCTGAATCGGCTGCCCGCGCGACGCACCGACGCCGTGTGCAACGCGTGGCAGGCAGGCAACCGCGCACCGCCCGACCGGGCGCATCACCGCCGGCTTCGCGGCCCCTGACCGGGCCGCCCCCTCTTCTTCCCCGCCGCAAACGCTTGCCGTTCAGCCGGAATGACCGGCACGACGGCGGGCGATCTCTTCATCGACCGCATCGCGCACCCAGTCCATCACCTCGGTTTCCAGCGCGAGGGCGACTTCGCGCGTGACCTGGCCGACCAGCCAGGCCGAATGCTCGTGCAGCGCATCGCGACAACGCGCTTCGATGGCCTCGCGCCCCGGCCCGGTCAGATAGTTCGTCAGGCGATGGCGAAGCCGTTCGGCGATGTGCTGCGCATCTTCCGGCGTCAGCGCGGCGGCGGCCTGTGCTTCCGGTTGCGGCGCTGCGCTCGGCAGGACCGCCTCCGGCATTGCCGCGTCGGGCGCGTGCTCGGCCACTTCGCGCGCAATCGCGGCGAACGTGTGCTGCGGCAGGTCGTCATCGACCAGCGACGAGCGCAGCGGCGCCGTCATCACGGCCGCCTCTTCGGCGACCACGTGCTCCGATGCGCCGGGTTCGGCCGGCGCATCGGTGTCGCCCGCGGCGGCGGCCGTCGCCACGTCGCCCGGCAGTTCGACGGCCGGCACGTGCGGCGTCGACACGGGTTCGACCACGACGGAATCGGGGTCGGCTTCGGTTTGACGGGATTCGGCGGGCACGGCAGCGGCGGCGCCCGGTGCGATCACGTCGGTGAGCACCGGAATCGCCGCGCCGTCGTGCGGCCCGGGAGCGGCGGACGCGAGCGAGCGCGCCGGCTTGCCGGGCACCAGCACGTCGGTCAGCGTCGGGATCGAGGATGAATCGGCTTCTGTCACGGGAACACTCCGTCGACGGTTGCGGCTAGCCGCCCTGCTTGTAGTTGTTCAGCGCGTAGCCGCGGTCGCGGTAGAACCGGTAGCGGTCGCGGCCCGCGGCCAGCTCGTCCGGCGCGTTGCCGACCACTTCGAGCAGGCGCTCGAAGCGGGCGAATTGCGCGGGCACGGTCGCGCCGAGGTTCAGCAGCACGTGATGATGCGGCGCGCGGTCGAGATCGGCGGCCAGCACGATCGGCGTGCCGGCCGCGTGCTCGCTGTCGACGCCGCAATGCGGGATGAAATCGAGCGGCGAGAACGTCCAGAGCCGCTCGTCGAGCGCGCGCAGGCGCGCGGGCTCGGCGAGCACGACGACCGGCTGCCCGGCCAGATAGGCCTTGCGCAGCAGCCGGCACGCGTACGCGAGCGAATCGCCGACGTTCGAGTGGAAATCGATCCGCGTCATCGCCCGCCCACCCGCAGCGTCGTCTGCCCCGCCATCACTGGCCGGCGCGGTCGATCAGGAACTGCGCGAGCAGCGGCACCGGACGGCCCGTCGCGCCCTTCGCGGCACCGCCCTTCCATGCGGTGCCCGCGATGTCGAGGTGGGCCCACGGATAGCTTTCGGTGAAGCGCGACAGGAAGCACGCGGCCGTCACCGCGCCGGCCGGACGGCCGCCGATGTTCGCGAGATCCGCGAAATTCGACTTCAGCTGATCCTGGTACTCGTCGTCGAGCGGCATGCGCCATGCCGGGTCGTTCGCCTCGCGCGACGCGTCGAGCAGTTCGCCCGCGAGCGCGTCGTTCGTCGAGAACAGCCCGCTGTTGTGGGCGCCGAGCGCGATCACGCACGCGCCCGTCAGCGTCGCGACGTCGATCACGGCGGCCGGCTTGAAGCGCTCGGCATAGGTGAGTGCGTCGCACAGGATCAGGCGGCCTTCGGCATCGGTGTTCAGCACCTCGATCGTCAGCCCCTTCATGCTGGTGACGATGTCGCCCGGCTTCGTCGCGTTGCCGCCCGGCATGTTCTCGCAGGTCGGCACGATCGCGACGACGTTGATCTTCAGGCCCATCTCGGCGACCGCGCGGATCGTGCCGAGCACCGAGCCCGCGCCGCACATGTCGTACTTCATCTCGTCCATGCCTTCGCCCGGCTTCAGCGAGATGCCGCCCGTATCGAACGTGATGCCCTTGCCGACCAGCACGACCGGCGCGGCCTTCGCGGCGGCGCCCTGGTAGTGCAGCACGATGAACTGCGGCGGCTCGACCGACGCGCGCGCGACCGACAGGAACGACCCCATCTTCAGCGCCTGGATCTGCTTGAGCCCGAGCACTTCGGCCTTCAGGCCCCAATCCTTCGCGATCTTCTTCGCGGTGTTGCCGAGATAGGTCGGCGTGCAGACGTTGCCCGGCAGGTTGCCGAGGTCGCGGGTCAGATCCATCCCGTTCGCGAGCGCGACGGCCTGCTTGATCGCGACCTTGGCGGCCTTTTCGTCGGCCGGGTCGACGCTGAACACGACGCGCTTGAGCATGTGCGACGCCGGCTCCGGCTTGCTCTTCATCTGCGTGAAGCGGTAGGTCTCGTTGCGCAGCGCGAGGATCGCGGCGCGCACGCCCCAGTCGGAGCTGCGCTCGTCGACCGGCAGTTGCGCGAGCGAGAACGTGACCTGGACGACCTTGGTCGCCAGCAGCGCGCGCCACGCGGCCGTCACCGCGTCGTTGTAGGCTTTCTGATTGAAAGCATCCTGCTTGCCGAGCCCGACGAGCAGCACGCGCGACGCGCCGATGCCCGATACTTCATGCAGGAACAGCGTCTTGCCGCGCTTGCCGTCCATGTCGCCGGCCTTCACCACGCGCGAGATCAGCCCCTTGGTGGCCGTGTCGATGTCGAGCGCCGCGCCCGACAGGGTCTGCGCCTCGAAGATGCCGAGCACGATGCAGTCGGACTTCCCGGTCAGGAACCCCTTGGCCTCGCCTTTGCTCCAATCACAGCCTTTTATGCTAAAGTCCATCGCGCTTGTCCTCGGATAAAATCTGGGCTAAGGATGAAAGCCGCAATTATCCGCTATTTTTCCCGTGGCGGCGCGAGCGCCCCACCACGCGTGCGCAGCCTCCCGCCCTCTTCTCATCAAGAATGATCTTCGAACGCTCCCTCCAGCGCGAGCTTGCGTATACGGCTGGCGCCGTGTTCATGGTGCTGCTCACGATCATGCTCACGACGATGATGATTCGCATCGTCGGCTACGCCGCGTCCGGCGAAATCGATCCGCGGGACGTGCTCGTGCTGATCGGCCTGACCGTGATCGGCTATCTCGCCGTGATGCTGGTCGTCACGCTGTTCGTGTCGATCCTGTTCGTGCTGACCCGGTGGTACCGGGACTCCGAAATGGTCGTGTGGCTCGCGTCGGGCGTGAGCCTCACGCGCCTCATCAAGCCGATCGGCGTGTTCGCCGCGCCGATCATCCTGCTGATCACGTTCTTCGCGTTCGTCGGCTGGCCGTGGTCGAACCAGCAGAGCAAGATGATCAAGGCACGCTTCCAGCAGCGCGACGAAATCTCGCTGCTCGCGCCGGGCCAGTTCCGCGAATCGGCCGCGAATCATCGCGTGTTCTTCATCGAGAAGATGTCGCCTGACCAGAGCAAGGTGCAGAACGTCTTCGTCACGTCGACGGAAAACGGCAAGCTCAACGTGGTCGTGTCGCAAACCGGCCATACGGAAACCTCGAAGGACGGCGATCGCTTCGTCGTCCTCGAGGACGGCCGCCGCTACGACGGCACGCCCGGCCAGCCGAACTTCAAGATCATGGAGTTCGAGCGCTACGGCGTGAAGATCACGAGCAAGCCGGTCGTCAACGTGCAGACCACCAACAGCACGCCCACGCCCGACCTGCTGCGCAACCCGACGCGCGACAACCTCGCGGAATTCGCGTGGCGCGCGGGGCTGCCGCTGATCGCGCTGAACCTGATGGTGCTCGGCATCCCGCTCGCGTACCAGAACCCGCGCCGCAGCCGCACGATCAACCTCGTGATGGCCGTGCTGATCTACCTCACGTACTCGAACCTGCTGAACGTCGTGCAGGCGCAGATCGAGCAGGGCAAGATGTCGTTCGGTGTCGGTCTGGTCGGCCTGCATGTGCTCGTCGCGGCGATCGTCGCGTTCATTTTCTGGTTGCGCGTGCGCAATCGTCCGTTGTTGACACGCGCGCTGTTCGGCCGCTCGGGAGCATGATCGATGCGGCTCTATGAAAAGTACTTCGCGCGGCAGATCTACGTCACGTTCATCTTCATCCTGTTCGCGTTCTCCGGTCTGTTCTTCTTCTTCGACCTGATCAGCGAACTGAATTCGGTCGGGCACGGCAACTACAAGTTCGGCTACGCGGTCCTGCGCGTCGCGCTGCAGACGCCGTCGCGCTTCTACGAGATCATCCCGGTCGCCGCGCTGATCAGCGCGATCTACGTGTTCGCGCAGATGGCCGCGAACTCGGAATTCACGATCTTCCGCGTGTCGGGCCTCGCGACCAACCAGGCGCTGCGCTCGCTGCTGAAGATCGGCGTGCCGCTCGTGATCGTCACCTACCTGATCGGCGAATTCGTCGGCCCGTACGCCGATCAGTTGTCCGAACGCGTGCGGCTGCAGGCGCTCGGCGCATCGGTGTCGTCGAACTTCCAGTCGGGCGTGTGGGTGAAGGACACGCTCGCGGCCCGCGAGAACGGCGAGCAGGTCACGCGCTTCGTCAACGTCGGCAGCCTGTCGCCCGACTCGACGATCAGCAACGTGCGCATCTACGAATTCGACTCGAAATTCCAGCTGCAGAACGTGCGGATCGCGCAAACCGGCCGCTACGAGCCGCCCGGCCACTGGCTGCTGACGGGCGTCACCGAAACGGAGCTGACGCCGATCAAGCCGATCAGCGGCCAGCCGGCCGACGCGCTGAATCCCGTGTACCGGTCGCAGCAAGTGTCGCTGCCCGAATACCGGTTGCGGTCCGACCTGACGCCGCAGATCCTGTCGGTGCTGCTCGTGTCGCCGGAGCGCATGTCGATCGTCAACCTGTTCCGCTACATCCAGCACTTGCGCGAGAACCAGCAGGACACGCAGCGCTACGACATCGCGCTGTGGCGCAAGCTGCTGTATCCGTTCGCCGTGTTCGTGATGCTCGTGCTGTCGCTGCCGTTCGCGTATCTGCACACGCGGGCCGGCGTGGTCGGCGTGAAGGTGTTCGGCGGCATCATGCTCGGCATGAGCTTCCAGCTGCTCAACACGCTGTTCTCGCACATCGGCACGCTGAACACGTGGCCCGCGCCGCTCACCGCCGCGACGCCGGGCCTCATCTATCTCGCGCTCGGCCTGTTCGCGCTCAAGTGGGTCGACCGGCACTGAGCGCCGCGTCGCGATGGAGGCTTCGACATGCATTCGCACGGTATCGTCCTGTTCGGCCACGGCGCCCGCGACCCGCGCTGGGCCGAGCCGTTCGAGCGGCTCGCCGCGCGGCTGCGCGACGCCTCCCCGGCCGCGCAGGTGTCACTCGCGTTCCTCGAACTGATGACGCCGTCGCTCGGTGAGGCCGTGGCCGCGCAAGTCGCGGCCGGCTGCGCGCGCATCACCGTGGTGCCCGTGTTCTTCGGCCAGGGCGGCCACGTGCGCCGCGACCTGCCGCAGCTCGTCGATGCATGCCGCGCCGCGCATCCGGGCGTCGAAATCCGCTGCGCGACGGCCGTCGGCGAAGACGACGGCGTGCTCGACGCGGTCGCGCGCTATTGCATCGACCAGCTCGGCGGCGCCGCGTAGCCGCCCACGCGTTCGCCGCACCCAAAGAAAAAGCGCCGGCATCTGCCGGCGCTTTTTTCGTTTCGGACCGCGTTCGAGCCGCGCTCAGGCGGCATGGCGCACCGGCGCACTCGCCTGCGCTTGCCGTGCGCGCTCGGCGAAGGCATCGCCGATCATCAGCAGGCTCGGTTCCGCGGGATCGAGCCAAGCCTGCGCGTCGCCGGCCGCCATCTGCGCCAGCGTCAGCGTCAGCGTGCGTTCGCGCGCGGTGCTGCAGGCCTCGACGATCGCCACCGGCGTCGCCGGCGCACGGCCCGCGTCGATCAGTTCCTGCGCGATGCCGGGCGCGCTGTCGCGGCCCATGTAGTAGACGATCGAATCGGCGCGCGCAGCTTCGCGGATCTCGTCGCTGCCCGGCGCGCGGCTGTGCGTCGCAAAGGCCACGCTGCGCGACACGCCGCGTAACGTGAGCGAACGCTTCAGCGTTGCCGCGCCGGCCAGCGCCGCGGTGATGCCCGGCACGACCTCGTAGTCGATGCCGGCCGCTTCCAGCGCGCGCATTTCCTCTTCCGCGCGGCCGAACAGCATCGGATCGCCACCCTTCAGCCGAACGACGCATGCATGCTCGCGCGCCGCATCGACGATCTGCTTGTTGATGAAATGCTGCGCGGTCGAGCGCTGTCCGCAACGCTTGCCGACCGCGATCTTGCGCGCGTTCGGCGCATAGTCGAGCATCGCCGGCTCGACGAGCGCGTCGTGCAGCACGACGTCGGCCTGCTCGAGCAGCCGCATGCCGCGCACCGTGATGAGGTCCGCGGCGCCCGGCCCTGCTCCGATCAGATATACCTTGCCCATGTTTGTCGCTTCGCTAGGGTCCTGCCGCGGCGGCCGGTTCGCCGCCGCGCAGATTGACGATTACGCCGAGAACGCGCGGATCATGCCCGCGGCGACCGTGTGATGCGTCGCCTCGTCGATCAGCACGAACGCGCCCGTACCGGGGTGCGCATCGTAGGTGTCGCAGACGATCGGCTTCTGCAGCGTCAGCGCCACGCGGCCGATGTCGTTCATCTTCAGTTCCTGACGGTCGGTCGCGTGCGACAGCGTATGCACGTCGAGCACCTGCTTCACCGCGCCGATCTTCGCGAACACCGTGCTGGTGGTCTGCTTCAGCAGGTACTTGCGCTGCTGCGACAGCGGCGCGTCGTCGAACCAGCACAGGTCGGCCTCGAGCTTCCTGGCCGGCTCGACCGGCTCGGCCGTCGTGACGAACATGTCGCCGCGCGACACGTCGACGTCCTCTTCGAGACGGATCGTCACCGTCTGGCCCGCGAACGCGTGCGCGACCGACGCGGTGCCGCCCGGCACCGGCGCGACGATCTCGGCGACGGTCGCGGTGCGGTTCGACGGCAGCACGACGATCGCGTCGCCCACCTTCACTTCGCCCGACTCGATCCGGCCCATGTAGCCGCGGAAATCGTCGGCCGAGCTGCCGTCCTGGCGCGCGACCCACTGCACCGGGAAGCGCAGCGCGTCATGCGCCTGCGTCTCGACCGGCAGCGACTCGAGCACGTCGAGCAGCGGCTCGCCCGCGTACCACGGCATGCGCTCGCTCGCGCCGACGATGTTGTCGCCCTTGAGCGCCGACACCGGCACGAAGCGCACGTCGGCCAGGCCGAGCTGCTTCGCGAGCGCGACGTACGCGTCGCGGATCTCGTTGAAGCGCGCCTCGCTGTAGTCGACGAGGTCCATCTTGTTGATCGCGACGATCACGTGCTGCAGCCCCAGCAGCTTGACGATCGCGCTGTGGCGCTTGGTCTGCGGCAGCAGTTGCACGACGCCGTTCTCGACCGTGATGCGCGTCGCGTCGATCAGCACGATCGCCGCGTGCGCGGTCGACGCGCCCGTCACCATGTTGCGCGTGTACTGCTCGTGGCCCGGCGTGTCGGCGATGATGAACTTGCGCTTCGCGGTCGCGAAGTAGCGGTACGCGACGTCGATCGTGATGCCTTGCTCGCGCTCGGCTTCCAGTCCGTCGGTCAGCAGCGCGAGATCGAGCTCGTCGCCGACCGTGCGCTTGTTCTTCGCGCGCGACAGCGCGGACAGCTGGTCGGACAGCACGGCCTTGCTGTCGTACAGCAGGCGGCCGATCAGCGTGCTCTTGCCGTCGTCGACGCTGCCTGCGGTGATGAAACGCAACACGCCGAGGTCTTCGGTGTTCTCGATGATGCTCATGATGTGAATGTCCTCGTGTGCTTCAGAAATAACCTTGCTTCTTGCGCTGTTCCATCGCGGCTTCGGATGCCTGGTCGTCCATCCGGGTCGCGCCGCGCTCGGTGATCTCGGTCACCGCCGTCTCGGCGATGATCTTCTCGACGTCGTCCGCGTCGCTCTCGACCGGGCACGTGCAGCTGATGTCGCCGACCGTGCGGAAGCGCACCTGCGCGAGCTCGCTCGTCTCGCCGTCACGCATCGGCGTGAGCGGCGTGACCGGCACGAGCAGCCCGTTGCGGCGCACGATCTCGCGCTGGTGCGCGTAGTAGATCGACGGCAGTTCGAGGTTCTCGCGCGCGATGTACTGCCACACGTCGAGCTCGGTCCAGTTCGAGATCGGGAACACGCGCAGATGCTCGCCCTTGTGCAGGCGGGCGTTGTACAGGCTCCACAGTTCCGGACGTTGCGCCTTCGGGTCCCACTGGCCGAATTCGTCGCGGAACGAGAAGATCCGCTCCTTCGCACGCGCCTTCTCTTCGTCGCGGCGCGCGCCGCCGATCAGCGCCGTGTAACCGTGCTGCTCGATCGTTTCCAGCAGCGTGACGGCCTGCGCGGCGTTGCGCGAATCGGTTTCGCGGCGCAGCACGACCGTGCCGCGCTTGATCGAATCCTCGACGTGGCCGACCACCAGCTCCGCGCCCAGCTCTTGCGCACGGCGATCGCGGAAGTCGATCACTTCCTCGTAGTTGTGGCCCGTGTCGATATGCACGAGCGGGAACGGCAGCGTCGTCTTGCGGTTCGCGCCAAGGCCGAACGCCTTCAGCGCGAGATGCAGCACGACGACCGAATCCTTGCCGCCCGAGAACAACAGCGCCGGCTTGCTGCATTCGGCAACCAGTTCGCGCAGGATGTGGATCGACTCGGCTTCGAGCCAGTCGAGGTGGCCCATGCGGCTGTCGGCGCCGGTGGGCGGGGCAAAGGCGGATTGCTCGAGCGTCGTGCTCATGATTTCAGTCCTTCTCTTCTGGGTTCGTGCCGCCCGCTGTCGCAGGCGGCGCAATATTCAGTTTCTTGTCGGCTTTCAGTGCGCGGCGCCGGCTTCGGCGTCCGCGGGAATCGGCGTGATCGTGATGTGCAGCCCGCATTCCTTCGTGTCGCGCGACTCCCACCACCAGCGGCCCGCGCGGCTGTCCTCGCCCGGACGGATCGCACGCGTGCACGGCTCGCAGCCGATGCTCGGATAGCCGCGCGCATGCAGCGGGTTGACCGGCACGTCGAACGCCTTGAGGTACGCCCACACGTCGGCTTCCGTCCAGTCGGCGAGCGGGTTGTACTTCGCGATCCCGCGCGCTTCGTCCCGTTCTTCCTCGTGAAGCTCCGCACGCGTCACCGACTGCTCGCGGCGCTGGCCCGTGACCCATGCACCGACGTCGGCCAGCGCGCGGTTCAGCGGCTCGACCTTGCGGATGTGGCAGCACGACTTGCGCAGCTCGACGCTCTCGTAGAACGCATTCAGGCCGTGCTCGGCCACATACTGGTCGACCGCATCCTGCCGCGGATGGAACTGCTCGATCTCGTAGCCGTAGCGCTCGCGCACGCGGTCAATCATGCCGAGCGTTTCCGCGTGCAGGCGGCCGGTGTTCAGCGAGAAGATGCCGATCGACA
This sequence comes from Burkholderia sp. AU28863, assembly GCF_002223195.1. Classification (NCBI taxonomy): domain Bacteria; kingdom Pseudomonadati; phylum Pseudomonadota; class Betaproteobacteria; order Burkholderiales; family Burkholderiaceae; genus Burkholderia; species Burkholderia sp. AU28863. The sequence continues at coordinate 266,183 of NZ_NKFE01000004.1, forward strand.
CGCCCTTCGACAGGATCGCGTGCGTGAGCAGCATGTCTTCCGCGGCGAGGCTGCTCGCGAATTTCACCTTGTCGTGACGCTCGCCGATCTGCGCGAGCAGCGCATCGAGGCGCTCGACCTTCGCGGCAAGTTCCGGCGTCAGCGCGATGGCGGCGCTCATGCGCTCACCTTCGCATCCGCAGCCGCGCGGCGGCGGAACAGCGGCGCCGGTTCGTCGAACGCGCCCTGGTAACGCTGCGTGAATTCCGTGAACGCATTCAGCGCGTCGTGGATGTCCTTGTCGGCACGCACCGCGAAGGCGTCGAAGCCGCAACGCGACATGTACAGCAACTGGTCGCGCAGCACGTCGCCGATCGCGCGCAGCTCGCCGGTCCAGCCATGGCGCTCGCGCAGCAGGCGCGCGATGCTGTAGCCGCGGCCGTCCGCGAAGCGCGGGAAATCCACGGCGATCAGCGAAATCGCGCCGAAATCGGCCACGAGATCGGCCGGTTCGCTGTCCGGCGCGAGCCACACGCCGAGTTCGTCCTTCGTCTTCGCGGCGACGAGCGCCGCGCGCTCGGCCTGCCACCACGCGAACGGCACGAGCACCTTGCCGGCCGGCAATGCGTCGACCGCGGGCAGCGCACCGTCTTCCGACGCGCGCACGACCTGCCATGCGTCGTCGATCACTGCGCGGTTCTTGATAATCGAAGCCATCTGCAAATTCCCTCTACCCGGTTGGTTACGCGTTCACTGCCTGGCGTGCCGCATACACGCGCTCCTTGAACGGTGCGATGCCGATGCGGTCGTACGTGTCGACGAAGCGCTCGCCGTCGAGGCGTGCCTCGACGAACGTATCGATCAGCTTCGCGATCACGTCGGGCACTTCTTCCGCCGAGAACGACGGCCCGATCACGCGGCCGAGGCGCGCGCCGTTGCGGCCCGTGCCCTGCTCGCCGCCGAGCGACACCTGGTACCACTCGGCGCCGTCCTTGTCGACGCCGAGGATGCCGATGTTGCCGACGTGGTGGTGACCGCACGAGTTCATGCAACCGGAAATGTTCAGCGACAGTTCGCCGAGGTCGTACACGTAGTCGAGATCGTCGAAACGCTGCTGGATCGCCAGCGCGATCGGGATCGACTTCGCGTTCGCGAGCGAGCAGAAGTCGCCGCCCGGGCATGCGATGATGTCGGTCAGGAGGCCCACGTTCGGCGTCGCGAAACCGGCCGCCTTCGCCTTTTCCCACAGCGCGAACAGGTCGCGCTTCTTCACGTTCGCGAGAATCAGGTTCTGCTCGTGCGACACGCGCAGCTCGCCGAACGAGTATGCGTCGGCCCAGTCCGCGACCAGATCCATCTGCGCGTCGGTCGCGTCGCCCGGGGCCACGCGGTGGTCCTTCAGCGACAGCGTGACGGCCGCATAACCCGGCACCTTGTGCGGCGCGACGTTACGCTCGACCCAGCGCGCGAACGCCTTGTTCTCCAGCAGGTGCTGTTCGAACGACGCATCGGTGTCGGCCAGCTTCTCGTAGACGGGCGGCTGGAAATACTGCGACACGCGGTCGATTTCGGCCTGCGTGAGCGTCGACGGACCGTCCTTCAGGTGCTGCCACTCTTCCTCGACCTGCTGCGCGAACTTCGCCGGCGACAGCGCCTTCACGAGGATCTTGATCCGCGCCTTGTACAGGTTGTCGCGGCGGCCGTAGCGGTTGTACACGCGCAGCACGGCTTCGCAGTACGTGAGCAGGTGCTGCCACGGCAGGTCTTCCTTGATCACCGCACCGATGATCGGCGTACGGCCGAGGCCGCCGCCCGCGAGGATGCTCGCGACCACCTCGCCCTGCGCGTTCTTCTTCAGGTACACGCCGAGGTCGTGGATCTGCACGGCCGCGCGATCATGCTTCGAACCCGACACCGCGATCTTGAACTTGCGCGGCAGCCACGCGAATTCGGGATGGAACGTCGACCACTGGCGCAGGACCTCGGCCCACGGGCGCGGATCGATCTCTTCGTCCTGCGCGACGCCGGCGAACTGATCGGCCGTGATGTTGCGGATGCAGTTGCCCGACGTCTGGATCCCGTGCATCTGCACCGACGCGAGCTTCGCGAGGATCTCGGGCGTGTCTTCGAGCTCGATCCAGTTGAACTGGATGTTCGAGCGCGTCGAGAAGTGGCCGTAGCCGCGGTCGTGTTCGCGGGCGATGCGGGCCAGCATCCGGAGCTGGTCGCTGCGCAGGTTGCCGTACGGAATCGCGATGCGGTGCATGTACGCGTGGCGCTGCATGTACAGGCCGTTCTGCAGACGCAGCGGACGGAATTCGTCTTCGCTCAACTCGCCCGACAGCCGGCGGCGCACCTGATCGCGGTACTGCGCGACACGCTCGTCGACGATCGTCTGGTCGTATTGGTCGTACTGATACATTCGGGGACCCCAGGGTTTTCGTGGTGACCGCGCGACGTCCTAGCCACGTCGCGCCCGAATCTCCGTTCCGTCGTCATCGTCGCCAACCGAGGCCGGCTGGATTGCTAATGACGAAAACAGATATCCATATTTGAAAAACTCCGGTGAATCGTAATAAACTCCCCTTATATTTCAAACGACTAAAAAATTCTGTTGATATGCGGAAGGGTTATAAATGAACCTGCACCAATTTCGCTTCGTGCGCGAGGCCGTCCGGCAGAATTTCAACCTCACCGAGGCCGCCAAGGCGCTCTACACGTCGCAACCGGGGGTGTCGAAGGCGATCATCGAGCTCGAGGACGAGCTGGGCGTCGAGATCTTCACGCGGCACGGCAAGCGGGTGCGCTCGCTCACCGAGCCGGGCCGGATCATCCTCGCGTCGGTCGAGCGGATTCTTCAGGAAGTGGAAAGCCTTAAAAGGGTCGGAAAAGATTACGCGGCGCAGGACCAGGGCAACCTGACCATCGCGGCAACCCACACGCAGGCTCGCTACTCGTTGCCGGCCGCGATCGCCGAGTTCAAGAAGCGCTTCCCGAAAGTGCACCTGTCGATCCTGCAAGGCAGCCCGACGCAGGTGGCCGAGATGGTGATCCACGACCAGGCCGATCTCGCGATCGCGACCGAAGCGATCTCCGACTACAAGGAGCTCGTGTCGCTGCCCTGCTTCCAGTGGCATCACGCGGCCGTCGTGCCGGCCGACCATCCGCTGCTCGAACGCAAGCCGGTCACGCTGGACGATCTCGCCCAATACCCGCTGATCACGTACGACGACGCGTTCGCCGGCCGCAAGAAGATCAATCATGCGTTCGCGCTGCGCGGGCTGTCGCCGGACATCGTGCTCGAGGCGATCGACGCCGACGTGATCAAGACCTATGTCGAACTCGGCCTCGGCGTCGGCATCATGGCCGACATCGCGTTCAATCCCGAGCGCGATCGCGGCCTGCGGCTGATCCCGGTCGGCCACCTGTTCGGCAGCAACGTGACGCGTGTCGCGCTCAAGCAGGGCGCCTACCTGCGCAGCTATGTGTATACGCTCGTCGAACTGCTGTCGCCGACGCTGAACCGCAAGCTGATCGAGCAGGCGCTCAAGGGCGAAGCCGAATCGTATGAGCTTTGACGGACAGGTATAAATGAACACAGGGGCGCCTGTCGCGCCCCGTTTTGTTGCCCGACGGAGATTCCCGCATGACGCTTCCCGCCCTGCCACGGCTGCCCGCCTCGTTGCGCCGCGCCGCCGGCGTCGCCCTCGTGCTGACCTGCGCGGCTGCGCAGGCCGACCTGAAGGTCGGCGTCGACCTGTCGTCGACCGGCCCGGCCGCCGCGATCGGCATCACGAGCAAGAACGCGATCCTGATGTGGCCGAAGACGATCGCCGGGCAGCCCGTGCAGGTCACGGTGCTCGACGACGCGTCCGACCCGGGCGCCGCGGTGCGCAATATCCGCAAGCTGGTCGACGAGGATCACGTCGACGTCGTGGTCGGCCCGAACATCACGCCGGCCGCGCTCGCGGCGCTCGACGCGGTGGCCGCCGCACAGACGCCGATGATCACGCTGGTCGGCTCGGGCTCGATCGTCGAGCCGCAGGAAGGCGCGCGGACCTGGGCGTTCAAGATGGCGCAGAGCGACCGCGCGATGGCCGACGTGATGACGCGCTACATGGCCAACCACGGCGTGAAGACGGTCGGCTTCATCGGCTTCGCGGACAGCTACGGCGACAGCTGGCTCAACGAATTCACGCGCTTCGCGGACCTGCGCAAGATCCGCGTGATCGCGACCGAGCGCTTCAACCGCACCGACGCGAGCGTCACCGGCCAGGCGCTGAAACTGATCGCGGCGAAACCCGACGCGATCCTGGTTGCGGGCGCCGGCACGCCGGCCGTGCTGCCGCAGCGCACGCTGATCGAGCGCGGCTACAAGGGCGCGATCTACCAGACGCACGGGATCGCGACGCCGGAATTCATCAAGCTCGGCGGCAAGGACGTCGACGGGACGCTGTTCCCGACCCAGCCGGTGGTCGTCGCGCGCACGCTGCCGGCCGACCACCCGGCCCGCCAGGCCGCGCTCGCGTTCGTCGATGCGTACGACGCGAAGTACGGCGCCGGCACGGTCACGCAGTTCGCGGGCGACGCGGCGGGCGTGTATCCGCGCCTGGCCGATGCGGTCGGCCGCGCGCTGAAGGCCGCGCAGCCCGGCACGCCGGCCTTCCGCGCGGCGCTGCGGCGCGAACTCGAACGCGCGCACGAGCTCGTCGTGCCGAACGGCGTCGTCAATACGAGTGACAAGGATCACGTGGGGCTCGACCAGCGCGCGAGCGTGATGGGGGTCGTGAAGCAGGGCCGGTTCGTCTATCTGAGCCAGTGACTTGCATGCCGGGCATCGGGCTGCTTGCCCGGTGCCCCGTTTTCCGCCATAATCCACGTTTCGCCGCGCACCACCGTATGCGCGGCCAGGATCAAGCCCAGGTGGTGAAATTGGTAGACGCAGGGGACTCAAAATCCCCCGCCGCAAGGCGTGCCGGTTCGATTCCGGCCCTGGGCACCATGACGTAGTTCCGGGAAATTCCCGGAAGTCCCAAAACCCGCGACAGCACAAGGCTTCGCGGGTTTTTTCATTCCGGCAAAGTGCCGTGTGGTGCGTAGACAGCCGGGGGCAAGCGGGGGCAACATTGGGGGCAACCCATCTGAAATTGCCTTACCTGTCAGGAGTTGCCCCCGTGCCATTAACCGATACAGCCATCCGGAACGCCAAGCCTGCCGACAAGCCCGTGCGCCTGTTCGACGGAGGCGGCCTCTATCTGGAAATCGCCCCGAGCGGGGGCAAGTGGTGGCGCCTCAAATACCGATTTGGGGGCAAGGAAAAGCGCTACTCGCTCGGCGTCTACCCGGAAGTTACATTGGCGACCGCACGGAAGAAGCGCGACGAAGCCCGTGAAAAGCTCGCTGCCGGCATCGATCCGGGTGAAGCGAAGAAGGCGGAAAAAAGAGCCAGCCTGCTCGCAGCCGCCCATTCGTTTGAGGTTGTCGCTCGCGGCTGGATGGACGAGCGCAAGACGACCGTGGAGCCAGCGCAGCATGCCAAGACGCTCGCCCGCATGGAGAACGATGTATTCCCATGGCTCGGCAAGCGCCCTATCGCTGAAATCGACGCCCCGGAGATACTGGTCGTGCTGAAGCGCGTAGACGGGCGTGGAGCCAGATTTACCGCCCATCGCATCCGCAGCGAGATTAGCCGGGTATTCCGCTATGGCATCAAAGAGGGGCACTGCAAGGCCGATCCGGCCCGCGATCTGGTAGATGCAATCCCGCCCGCCCAGACAACACACTTTGCCTCAATCACTGAGCCGGAGAAAGTGGGCGAGATGCTTCGCGCGTTCGACGGCTTCACGGGCACGTTCCCGGTTCTCTGTGCGCTCAAGCTAGCCCCCATGCTGTTCGTTAGGCCGGGCGAGTTGCGGAAAGCAGAATGGGCGCAATTCGACCTCGACAAAGGCGAATGGCGCTATTTCGTCAACAAAACGAAAACGGATCACCTTGTTCCGCTGGCCGCGCAGGCTGTCACGATTTTGCGCGAGCTTCACGCCCTGACTGGCGAAGGCGTCTACGTGTTCCCCGGTGCTCGCGACCGAAATCGGCCGATGAGCGAGGCCGCTATCAATGCAGCCCTTCGTCGGCTCGGCTACGACACTCGCACCGAGATTACCGGTCACGGCTTCCGGGCAATGGCACGGACGATCCTGCATGAAGAGCTGGAGGAAAAGCCGGAAGTGATCGAGCACCAACTAGCGCATATGGTCCCTGACAGCCTTGGGCGGGCGTACAACCGAACAAAGTTCATCAAGGCACGACGCTCGATGATGCAACAGTGGGCGGACTACCTCGACAAGCTCAAAGCCGGGGCGGAAATCATTCCGATCGCGGCGGCAAGATAGACCCGTGCCCCACGCGTATGACCCCCTTGCCGCGCACCCCCCACCGATTTTTCAGAGTTGGCACCGCACTGTCGGTCCCCTGCATGTCGGTATGAATATGACCCCCCTTAGGCGCGCCGGGAGTAGGAAAAACACGCGGGTGTGAGCCCCCGCGTCTTTGGCCTAGACGCAGGGTCCCCCGCTTTCCGCCCGCCCCGACACTTGCGACGGGCGCAACAATGCCCGATCGGGGCGCATCGCGGACACCCCCCTCGAAAACACGTCTCCGACGCCCGTCAAATCCCGGAGAGCCGCGCACCGTCTAGCTTCGCGGTCGCTACGGCCGGTCGACACCTGTCCGCTCAATGCAAAACGAGTTGGAGATTTGGAGATAAACGCCTGAATCGCCCGCAAAGCCTTGTGGGGTAAGGCTTCGCGTGTCTCCAAACGATTTGGAGAACGCTGGAGATACTGGAGATAAACCGGGCTGGATTGTTACGGCTACGGCAAGATTCGCCGCAATCGCCGCCCCGGTTCCATCTGGAGCGGATCGCTCAAAGTAACTTTGACGCGCGGGCCAAAAATGTCGCGCAAAGGAATGCCCGCCACCGCCCTCCCGGACGGCGGCGGCGCTTTCACAGCTCAAGCGTGAAGATCGACGGCAGCACACGGTAGACCATGAACTTGCCGTGACCGGGGATGTATTCCTGCCGGTACGGATAGCCGTCACTACGCGGCATCAGCACGCCCCGCTTCATCAGTGCCTTGGCGACGATCTTGTGATCGAAGCCGGCGCACACGTCCTTGCGAAACACGGCCGCCTCGATCAGGTATTCCGTCTCGACGCTTTCAGCATCGTCGGCGCTCATCTTGCCGCCGAACTCGGCGTAATACTCCCGATCGGAGGCGATGGGCGTGCGCCGCTCGTCGCGCTTCACGTGCTGCTTGAAGCCCGCTCGATGCGGCACGTTCGGCCGATGGTCGTCCTGCGCCCGGTTCATCCACACAAAACGGTTGTCGCCGTGCGCGGCGAGGAAGTGCTGTACCTGCCGCACGGCTTCCGCCTCGTCCGAGTTGCCGGTGCCGCCGCGTAGTTCGAGCCAGCCTTCGAAGCAGCGACGCGCGGCCTCGACCGCTTCGCCCTGCGGCCAGCCGGTCAGCCCGTGCGCCGTCGCCAGCTCGCCGGCCACCGCGACAAGGCAGAACCGCTTGGCGACACGCGCGACCTGCGAATGCGAACCGTCCGGTACCCATTGCCCGACCAGCTCGTCAACGCGAACACGCAGATGCTCGGCCAGCTCGCCGGCCTGCGACGACGCCCACTCGATGAACGCGGGGCCGGCCGTGCCGTAGTGCATGCCCGCGTGCCGCTCTAGATGCTCGATCAGCGCGGCCGGCGTCGGGAATCCGTGCAGCTTCTCCACCACGCCCATTTCGCCGACCTCGGCCGGGATCGCGGGCAAGCGCACTTCGATACCGCCTTTCATGGGCTTGTTGCCCTCGGCCATCAGCGCGGACACGCTCTTTTCGCCGTTCGACAGGAACAGCAGCCGCCACGTGAGCACGGGCTTGGCCGAGCCGCTACGCGACGCGCGAGCCTTGCCCGACTCGTTCGCCAGCATGTAAATCACATCGCCGACCAAGCGCGGCTCGACCTGCCCGATTTCATCGAGGATCAGCAGCGCGTCGCTATGCTGCGTGGCCACGGCTTCGAGCGCGTTGTCGGTCGCCTTCCAGCTCCGCACGTAGTCCGGCGAGCCGAACACGGACGCGGCGATGACGCCGCCCGTCGACTTGCCCTTGGACGTCGTGCCGAGCAGGTGAAACCCACCCGACTGAAGCCCGGAGAAGTGCAGCAGCGGACCAGCGAAGGCGGTAGCGACGCAGAACAGCAGCCGGCTATTGCCGACGCAGTAGGCGGCGACCTCGCGTTGCCAGTCGTCCAGCGTGCCGCGCTCTTTGAACTGGCTCTGGATGGGCGTGTCGGCCTGATAGATCAACGCCTCTTTGCCGGTGCCGATGACGCGATCGGGCAGCACGAACGCGCCGTGATGCCAGCCGACGCGCGGCACGCAGCGCACGCGCTCGTCCGGCTGCGCCATCTGCACATAGTTCGCGATCTGCGTGCGGGCGATCTGCGTCACGCCGAGCTTCACGCCCATATCGAGCAGCATGCGGCGCAGTTCCGTACCGTCGCCGGCAAAGAGGCCGGCCGGCACCGCCCACCGTTTCAGGATGCTGTCGCGATCCGTGAATTCCAGCAGGTAGCCCCACTCGCTGTTCATCTCGTTTCGCGTCTCCGCGATCACGTCGATCCGCGTGCTAACCCAATGCGGCGGCAGCGGATCACCCTGATTGTTGAAGCCGTGAAACCACACGCCCTTGTCGTCGACGACGAACCGCGACTTGCCGTCCTGCGCGCGGGCCGTTTTGGGGCGCTTGGCGGGCTTCGCGGCGGCTGGCGCGACCTTGCCCTTGCCGGCGTCAGCCGAGCCGGCCGGCGCGAGCGCAGCGCGCACGGCGGCGGCCACCGCATCCGGGCCGACGTGCGCAGCCAGGTCGTTGAAGTCGGTCCCGTTCGCCGGACGGTTCGGACCGAAGTCGGGCACCGCGACGATGCCGGCGACGGCCTCGGCCGCCACGCGGGCCTTCGTCACGCCCGGATTGCCCTTCGTCGTGTGGTCGTCGTCGGCGCACACGACGATGCGGGTGTCCGGATACTTGCCGCGCAGCGCCGTCGCCACGGCGTGCAGGTTGCCGGCGTCGAACGCGACGGCGGCCGGATAGCCGGTCGCGGCCGCGAGCGTCGCGCACGTGGCGTAGCCCTCGCCGATCAGCAGCGTGGACGGCGCGGAAGATAGCGGGCCGCCGATCAACGAGAAGCAGCCCGCCTTGCGGCCGTTCGGCAGATAGCGTTTCTGCCCGTCCGTCAGGACGAACTCCAGCGTCCACAGCTTGCCGTCCGCGTCACGGGCCGGGATGACGAGCGCACCGTCGCATGCGGCCGTGCCGATGCACAAGCCGCCGCGATAGACGCGCAGCGCGTCGACCGGGATGCGCTTGCGAACGAGATACGGGTGATCGGCCGGCGCAGGCTCGGCCGCCGACCAGATCGATTCGGCGAGCGCCGACGCGGTTTGCTGTTTCTCGGTCAGTTCGGCCAGCTCGGCCGCCTCGCGGGCCGCACGCTCGGCTTTCTGCCGCTCGCGCTCCGCTGGATCGACCGGCTTGGCTCTATGCGCACGCGGATCGAAACCGCCTTGTTTGGCAAGGTGAAACAGCGTGTTGATGGTGATCTTGCCGCCCTTGAACGACTTCCACACATCGCGCGCGTCCTTGCCGTTGTAGTTCTGCGCGCCTTGGCTCCATTCGTTCCAGAGGGCAAAGCCCTCCTCGCCAAACTCGGCCTTGAGCGCCATCCCCACCTGACTCCACGTGTCGCGGTCGTCGGGCGGAACATAGCCGAGCGCGACTCTCGCCCGCTCGAATTCGGACATGGGTGCGTTACTCATAGGTTCCCACTGGACGCGCGTCGGCAGACTCCCGATTAGTAGTCCATATCGGGCAAGCAGCTACCCGACGCGCGAAGAATTGAATGATGCGGCGATGCCTAGCGGCGCAGCGTCAGCCGGCCGCGCGAGGCACCGACAGAACCGCCCCGCCGGCCGTGACGTCGTTGCTGTAGACGTAGCGGCCGAGCCGCGACTCGCCAAGGGCGTCGTTGGCCGCCTCCAGCGCCGCGCCGATCGACGGCAGGGACGCGCGGAACAGGCTCAGCACAAGCCAGTAGTCGTCATCGGACATGGCCTTGTCGGCCGCCCAATGCAGGCTGTCCAGCAGTTCCATTGCGTCGCTGATCCGCGTCCCGATGCGGTTGCGATCGGGGCGGTTCACCTCGGCCACGAAGTGCGACGCGAGCGGTTGCACGGCATTCTTGTTCGTCTTTGCCATGACCGCCCCTCAGTGCGTCGTGCGCGGTTCGCGCGTGATGAGGCCGAGCGCCGCGAACAGGTGCTGCTGCACGCGCCCCATCAGGCCGGCCGCGAACGCTTGGCGGCTGATCGTCACGCGGTGCGCGTCGACGTCGCCCGCGTCCTGCATGGCGGCTTCCATGCCGCGCGCGAACGCAGCGGCTTGATGCGCCGCGTAGTCGTGCAGTCGCACGTCGCCTTTCAGGTCGAGCCATGCGTCGGCGCAGATCGCGCCCAGGTCGACGGCGAATTGCAGCTCGATCGGTGCGCCCGTATCCAGCGGCGGTGCGTTGTCGAATCCGTCGACAACTGCGGTTCGGATGCGCTGGTCAGTCATGGCACACCTCCGGCTGCGCGATGCGGCGCATTTCGGCGGAGTACCGGCTCGCAACGCTTTGCCCCATGTCGACGAGCGCGCGCTCGTAGGTGCCCTCCGCAAGATGCGAACGGACAGCATCGAACAGGGCTTCGAGCTGGGCGAACTGATGGGCCGCGCACATGGCGATCATCGTGACTTCGTTCGGCAGGCGGTATTTAGACATGGCGCACCTCCAGAATCGACGCGAGGAGTTGCCCGACGTCGATCGTGCAATCCAGCTCCGCTTCGCCGCGAATCGGCGTGAGGTTCCAGTCGTGGACGGCTGCATGCGTGAATTCGCCGAACCGCCGACCGTAGACGCTGCGCCCCGAGACGGGGCCGCCCAAGATCCGCACGCGCCAATCGTGGTCGGGCGTCGGCTGAGCCGATGCCACCTCAACCAGCATGCCGATACGCGAACGTGCATCGCACTTCGTGACGATCGCCAGATCGCCAATCTTGCAGCGCAGCTCAGCCATGACGCACCTCCGCACGGACGAGCGCGGCAATCGCGGCCAATGCCGCGCCGGTTGCGTCGAGCGCGTCTTGGTACGTGCTGGCGGTTGCCGCGTCGCGCAGCGCTGCGCGGACGATGGATTGAATGACGTGGGATTGCTGCCCGGTACGGGCGTGCGAGGGCTGGCGCATTGAATGCGACCTCCTTGGACGGGTTGACGAACCCGGCCCCATCGCCAAATGGGGTGGCCGGGCACAAGGCAGGGTTGGCGAACCGGCGTCCAAGGGAACCGGCGTGCGCGAACGCACCCCCACCAAGGCCCGACCATAGAAGGCGCAAGGTGTACGGACGTAAAAAAACCGCGCGAAGGCGGTTGTCCGCCTTGGAGCATCTCCGGTCGCCAAACCGGGTCACTGTTGTTTCAGCGACGCGCACAGGATACCGCGCGATGCTGGACGACGCAAATCGCGACGCCTCTCGCCGCGTATTGCCCAGTGCAAAGCGACTTTGGGCGAGCATCAGGCGGCCTCCCCCTTGAGTACGGCAGTCGCCAGCTTGAGCTGTTCGATATCCAGTCGCGAGCTGCCCTGCGCCAGCGATTGGCCGAGCGCGACGCCCCGCAGCAGCGCGCTAACTTGCAAGCGGCGCGTCCTGTCAGTGCACTGCGCATCGATGTCGTTGTAAAGCGCACGATAGGCTTTCCGCAGCTGTTGGTACTGTTGACGACGATAGTTCGCGGAATCCTGTTCAGCAGCGGCAATCGCCTGGACGAACTTCTCGCAGGCGGTGCCAAGTTGCTTTGTCGTCAGACGCGGGGCTTCGAGCGCGAGCGTCGAGGCAAGCGTGACGGCGATCGCAACGAGCTTCCCGGCGTCGTCGCCACGGTTCCAGAAGCAGCCCTCGATGTCATCGAGGATTCCTGCGAGCTTGCGGAGTCGGGCGTCGCGGCAACGTACGAACGCGGCGTCGCGGGCCGTGACGGCCGCGCCCATCGCCCGACCATACGGGCCGCCTCGATCGATCATAACGGAGGGCGCGCTCATGCCTGCCCCCGTGTGGACTGACGGGATTCGAGCCATTGCTGGACGTCTGTGGCGCGCCAGCCGACGCTCCTGGCACCCAACTGGACCGGCGCTGGAAACTTGCCTTCACGAATCCAGCGATACAGCGTTGTTTTCTTGACGCCGACGCAATCCAGCACACCAATAAGTCGAAGAATCTTAAGAGCCATTTTCTGTTCAGAAATGGCCTGTTCCGCAAGAAGGAGGAAAGCGGCGGCAATAAACCACGCCGTACTATCAAAGTACGGGCGCAATGAAGTTCGCGGGAGAGGCACAAAGTAACTTTGCAAAGTTACTTTGCACGGCGCGCCGTGCGCGGTATCATTCGTCCTAACAAGAGCTATGCGTTTCCTAGGCGCGGTGGCTCTTGTGGTTCCTCCAATTATGGAACAGGCAGCCAAGCCAAAAAATCGCCGGCGGGATGTGTTGGTAGCACATCCCCCGGCACTCTCTCGTCAGCGCGACGAAATATGCTCAGCGATTGAGCATTCCCCGCCGTTTTCCTTGCATCGCCCACAGATTCTTAGAGCCGTGTTCGATTAGGTGCCAACAAGTACCGCAATTATATCGAAAGGTCTGCCCCCATAAAAGATCTGTCTCGGATTATCTAAGACCGCAATAAATGGCCTCACCGTTCGGCCGGGAATGGATGTTCGACATCAGCGGCGAGATCGCCGACAATCCATGAACCGGTAGATGTTCACAGTTCGGCGGCACGTCAGCGGAGGTTCGCTACCGGGGAGGAGTCGACAGCCCCTCCCCCACCTCACGCTTATTGCGGTTACACGCGCATCCTGGCTACCAGTATTGTGCGCAACGCCCCAAATGAGAGGTATATCGATGACCTGGCTCGGGCCCCTCGCAAGTTTCGGCGGCAGTTTGATTATCGCAATCATTACCGCTCTACTTACTGTTCGCCTCGCGCTGAAGCGCTTTTACGCTGAGAAGTGGTGGGAACGACAGAGCGCGGCCTACGAGTCGATCTTCGAGGCACTCCATCACGTCAGAAACTACGCGGATACTAATCTTTCATTCTCCCTTCGAGGCCGGGAATTATCTGAGGAAGGCGAACGGGAGCTAACCGAGAAGTTTCAAGGCGCGATGGCTGAACTCCGAAAGCAAGTCGATATAGGCAGCTTTGTCCTATCGGAAAGCGCCATCCGCGTCATGGTTAAGTTTATGTCCGACTTGGACGGATCAACCAAGACGACGTGCTGGCAGGAGCATCTTGAACTAAAGCTGGCTTCTGTCGACGGTTGCTTATCGAGCATGCGTCTTATCGCAAGGCAAGACTTGAGGCTCGAATAGCATTCTCATGTCCCCGTGACGTCTTGGTTTGACGCAAGCCCGCACTCGTCAATCGGCCGGGTTCGGCCATGAGGCGTCATTCGCTAACGTAGCCAGTCAGGCGTTCACGCGTCAGGTCTACCTCCGCAACCGGTCGTTGAGTCCGCAGCGTCAATCCACCGTTTATAACTGCCCCTCGCCCGTCAAGGAGGGCAACGCGGACCACAACGTGAAGGTTTTCAACTTGCTATATGAGGCGGATTCGTGACTGAGTTGACGCTTCGCTCGGTAACTGTCTGCTGTACCTGGTCCGGTAGTGCGTCCTCCCTGTGTTGTTGTATGGACCCTCCCACATGAATTCATTCGCAGATCCGAGTTTTGAAGCGTTGGACTTGAGAAGTGAGAATGCATTTTCCGTAATTCGAGTCGAAAAATCATTATCAAGTCCAGGAAAACTATTCAGCTTTGCTGCATAATTTGCTGCCGGTCCGACCCAGGTGAGCTCCCCTGCGCTCCTGACGCCAACTTTAACAGCGAGGACGGGGCCGCTATCGATTCCTACGGTATGTTTCATCTGCCGATGGGTTGTCCCGTATTGGGCGAGGAAAGTTGGATTAATTATTTCATGTACTGCGTAATTCAATTCAAGGGCGGTTGATACTGCATCGTCCGCCTGAAGTTCCCCGATGTATACACCCATTACTCGATCACCGTCGTAAGCTTGAATGTTTCCGTTGTGCCTGCGAATGAGTTGTGACGCGCAATGTAGGAAGGACTTGTAGTACTCGGCAGCCAAAATATCCGAAATCGAATCGACCATTTGTGTTGAGCCAGCGAGATCCGCGTATAACACAGTCACGTTAAGCCGTGATCCGGAATTTCCGAAAGTTAGAATCGTTTCGTCTGGGATGGCTGTTGCGTTCGGAATTCCGTTCCAAGACGTTTGCACGAGGTCCTGCACTTTCGATTGCAGGTCTTCTTTGATGCCCACTGTTGTCCCCTCAAGGCTTAACAAAATAGCAAAGCGCGATTAGCCAAGGGATGATCGATCCGAAAGACCAAATCATCGCTTGTCGGACGCAGCTATGCTTTTCATTGGCAATTCTCGCGTTCGTATGAATTTGGCGAGCCCAGTCGCCGATCAGATCAGCTTCGCTCGCGGTCAGTAGGGCACCCGCGTATTCGTCGGCATTTCCATCCGCGATTCGGCCGAAAAACAATAGGGATTGTTTGGGACCGTTCAGACGAGGAAAGGTCGCAAGGGCAGCGCAGATCACCGCGATGATTAGCCCGATGCCTGCAAGTGCAGCAAAAACCTCCCCGGCTAGGGTTTTGTGGGCGGCGCCGCTGAATGCTGCCGCTAGGCCACCGAGCAAAGCGAGATCGACGCTCACCACAACGCCAACTTTCACGTCCGCGGCCGCGATCCACGCGAGTTGCCGTTCAAAAACCCATTGCGCGGTTGCGAGCTTTTCCCTCGTTTGGGGCGTGACTTCCAAGCGGTCCACGGGCGTCCTCGGTGTGCGCAACGGGGTACTCCGGCACAAAACCCGGCCGGCAAAGGGGAGTGCATCCCGCAAATCATACAGCCAGCGAAATCATCCGAGTAATCTGGGGCCCAAATTGCGCATCGACGCTGTCTGCCCCTAATTGTGAGGGCAAGGGAGACAAGTACAGTAATCGGCCAACAAGAGACGGCCGGGGGCGTTGGGATCGGTGACCGCAAGCCGGTTTGATTTAGCGAATTCTTGGCTAAAAGGTCACCATTCGTGCCCGGGATTAGCTTACGCTCTGTTCAGAAAAAAGCTCATCCACCTTTCGGAGCCTTTCAGTCCAGAGATTATTATCGTCGCTTCCCTCGGAGTAGTTGTCGTTGATATATCGAACAAAATATTCTCTTGTATTTTTTATGAGATACGAATTACAGAATTTTATTCTGTAAGTGCGAGGCTCGCCCTCCACTTCGACTCGCCTTATAAGATTAATGCCGTGCATGCATTGCATAAATCCGGAAAGAAAACTGTCGAGCCTTATTTCGGTTGCGGCGCAAAAATCCGCAATGGAGATGTTTTTGCTTTTTTGGTTTGCGAGAACGCATGCGTAGGAAAATAAATTTCCGGTCAGCGAAGAAACCTCAAGAAATCTCTTTACGGTGTCGTCGTGGATGCTTTGTGCGCCGCTAGCCGTAGATGAATTTGGTTTCTCCCCAAGCTGAGATACCTTGCTTTCTAGTTTGTCGAATCGATCTGGAATGCTTGTGACACTAGAATTCAGATTTGCTGTTTCATTCTTTATTTCATCGAGCGCGGATCTTAGTGATGACAATGTGCCGGTTATATCTTGTGAGAATCTTTGTATGGATTCGGTATTTTCTCGTGCAACATCAGTCGACGCCTTTGTCAATACAACATACTCTGAAATTTGATTTTTTGATTGATTCACGCTTTCCGAAACATTGGCAATGTTTCCAAGGCTCTTCGATAACCCATCATTTGCCACAAACGAATAGAATATGGCAACAAGACCCAGGACGAGCGATGTTAGGGTAGCTGCATTACTCAGGTATTTGGTAAAGTCAGACAAATCTGACCACTTAAACGTGGCAATAAGCGTGATTATAGAGACGGATATAATCATGCAGTACGTAAAATGGATTTTGATGATTTTTTGGTTCGAGTCCATGTCGCCCCGCAATGGTAATATAATATTTTCGCGGCCCATTCTACCGCTGGCAACAGACGAAGACGGGCCGCAGATACATGCTATTTTACTTTTACGCCACAAACGGGGGTATGGTACTTCAACGGCGAGGCGTCTTGGACATTAATCGCTAGCGATATCGAACATAGGGCGATTTCGCAGATGGGCACGTGTCCGACTTAACATCGGACCGTTGCGAACTTCGACCCGTGCGGCCTAAGCGGGTCGGTTGTTGTCGTTCGAATAGTGGCACCTTCCTGTCTGTCCAGGCGACCGACCAGAAGGTAGTCGGCCTCTAATCAAATGCATCTGTCCGAAATCGATCCCTTTCGGACAGCCCCTTTCCGCCCTGTCCAAAAATAAGGGTTGAAGTATTTCGGACAGGCGTTTATATTCGGACATCTATTTCGTACAGATTGAGTGCCCGATATGTCCCGAACCTTCGCTTATGCCCGCGTCAGCACGTCCGACCAGACCACCGCGAACCAGCTACGCGAGATCGAGGCGGCCGGCTTCTCGGTCGACAAGCGCCGCGTCGTGTCGGAAAGCATCTCAGGGAGCGTGAGCGCCGATCAGCGGCCGGGCTTCGCAAAGTTACTTGACCGGATGGAAGAAGGCGATGTGCTGATCGTGACGAAGCTCGATCGGCTCGGCCGCAATGCAATGGACGTGCGGGCCACGGTCGAGGGTTTGGCCGAGCGCGGTATCCGGGTTCATTGTCTCGCCTTGGGCGGCGTCGATCTGACGAGTGCGGCCGGCCGGATGACGATGCAGGTGTTGAACGCGGTGGCCGAGTTCGAACGCGATCTGCTGATCGAACGAACGCATGCCGGCATCGCTCGCGCTAAGGCAGAAGGCAAGGCGATGGGACGGCCGTCCGCCCTGTCGGACCAACAGCGAGCGGAGGTGCTGCGCGAGCTGGACGCGGGGGCGAGCGTGGCCGCGCTCGCCCGACAATTCGGCACGAGCCGCCAGACAATCATGCGGGTACGCGACGCGGCGTAACGCCTCTCCTACCAAGTTCACTTTTCACGGGCCGCAAGGCCCGTTTCTGTTTCTGCGCGCGGAGGAGTGGCGGCACGGGAAATTCTTTGCGCGCAGCGTCCCAGACGGCGGGGCAATTCCCGAGCTGGTCGACGTGGCTCGATGCATTCGACGCTTATCTCCAAACTTATCTCCAGAAAAATAGGTGTGTTGGAGATACACTTGGAGATGACCAAAGCCCCGCCAGATAAGGCAGACAGGCCGAGTTGAGCCGTTATCTCCAACTCTCCAGAAAATTTCGCGTCTGGCGAGGCAAGAATGGACCTTGATCTCTCCGTATAGCGGCTGCGCCGGCAGCGCGGGGGCAACTCCGGGGGCAACTCCACAACACCCTCCAAGCAATCCCCTTACAATACGGGCCTCACAGCGAATAATTTCATTCCGGCCCTGGCACCAGTCTTTCGCAGCGTCGTCGTGCGCTGCTTCTGTCGAAACCCGCGCAAGCTCGCCGCTTCGCGGGTTTTTTGTTGGTGCCGCGCTTTCCGCACCGCACCGGGTAACCGGCGGCGGCCTGCCGCCCGGTGCGCTCAGACCATCAACTCGCGGACGAAGTCCAGAAACACCCTCACCTTCGCCGAAACGAGATTCGACGCGTGGTGATACGCGTAAAGCGGGAAAGTCTCGTCCGCCCACTCGGGCAACAACTGCACCAAGCGTCCGTCGGCCAGGACGTCCCGCGCATAGAGTTCCAGCAGCTGCGCAATGCCGACGCCGCCCAGACACGCGCCGAGCAGCCCGCCCGTATCGTTGACCGTCAGCCTGCCGGCGGCGTCGACCGGCACGACTTCCTTGCCGCGATGAAACTCCCATTCGTATGGCCGCCCCGTCACCGGATCGCGGATCAGCACGCACCGGTGACCGTCCGCAAGATCCCGCGGGTGCCGCGGTTCGCCATGACGCGCGACGTAGGCCGCCGACGCGCAGGTCAGCACGCGCGTCTCGAGCAGCAGGCGCGCGCGATATGACGACGGCTCCGGAATGCCGAAACGCACGGCCACGTCGAAGCCGTCGGCGACGAGGTCGCCCATCCGGTCCCGCACGCTGATTTCGACCGACAGGTCGGGAAAGCGGTCGAGAAATTCCGCCATCCGCGGCGCCAGCACGTAGTGGCCGAACGTGCCGTCCACGTTGACCCGCAGCCGCCCCCTCACGCGCGCCTTCGACTGGCCGGCGTCGAGCGCCGCCTCCTCGATACCGGCCAGCAGCGGCGCGACCGTCTCGTAAAAACGCCGCCCTTCGTCGGTCAGCGTGATCGCACGCGCCGTCCGGTTGAAGATCCGGATGCCGACCCGCTCTTCCAGCCGGGCAACGGCGCGGCTCACCGCCGGTTGAGTCAGCCCCATTGCCTCGCCCGCCCGCGCGAAGGTACCCGCCTCGATCACCGCGGAAAGCACGCCGATACCGCTGAGCAATCTGCTGTCGAATCCCATGAGACATACTTTTAGTCATTCATTGACTGATCATTATTCATTATTTTTATTTATCAAGGAAGCCTACAGTGGTCCTGTCGCCGGATCGAACGGCATTCATTCACCAGGAGCAGGACATGAGCACATCGGAACAGGTCGCCCTCGTCACGGGTTCATCGCGCGGCATCGGCGCGGAAATTGCGCGCCAACTCGCCCGGGACGGCTTCCGCGTCGTCGTCAACTATGCCGGGAGCGCCGGCCCGGCCCGCGAGGTGGTCGACGCGATCGTCGCCGACGGCGGCCATGCGGTCGCGGTGCAGGCGAACGTCGCCGATCCGGCGGCCGTGGCCGCGCTGTTCGACGCCGCGCAACAAGCATTCGGCAGCCCGGATGTGGTGGTCAATTCCGCGGGCGTGATGAAGCTGGCGACCATCGCCGACTGCGACGACGCGCTGTTCGACGAAACGCTCGCCATCAACGTGAAAGGCACGTTCAACGTCTGCCGCGAAGCGGCCCGGCGGGTGCGCGACGGCGGACGCATCATCAACCTGTCCACCAGCGTGATCGGCATGCGCATGCCGACTTACGGCGTGTACGTCGCCAGCAAGGCGGCGGTCGAAAGCCTCACGCAGGTGCTCGCGCAGGAAATGCGTGGGCGCGGCGTCCGCGTGAACGCCGTCGCGCCCGGGCCGGTCGCGACCGAGCTGTTCCTGCAGGGCAAGAGCCCCGAACTCGTCGATCGGCTCGCGAAACTGAACCCGCTCGAGCGGCTCGGCCAGCCCGACGATATCGCGCGCGTCGTCGCGTTCCTCGCCGGCCCGGAAGGCGCGTGGATCAATGGCCAGATCCTGCGCGCCAACGGCGGCATGTGCTGACGGACCGTTCGCCGCCATCCCATCTTTCCGCCAGGAGATCGCTCATGAAGGAAGTCGTCCTCGTCACCGGCGCGTCCAGCGGCTTCGGCTTGCTGACGGCCCAGGCGCTCGCCCGCGCCGGTCACACGGTCTATGCATCGATGCGCGAGAGCACCGGGCGCAATGCGCCGCGCGTCGCCGCCGTCGCCGCCTACGCGCAACAACACGGCGTCGACCTGCGCAGCGTCGAACTCGATGTCGGCGACGATGCATCGGTCGACGCCGCAATCGACCGCGTGATCGCCGACAACGGCCGTCTGGACGTCGTCGTCCACAACGCCGGTCACATGGTGTTCGGGCCGGCCGAGGCATTCACGCCCGAACAGCTTGCGCGGCTCTACGACGTCAACGTCGTGTCGACCCAGCGCGTGAACCGCGCGGCGCTGCCGCACCTGCGCCGCCAGGGCCGCGGCCTGCTCGTGTGGGTGTCGTCCTCGTCGGCGCGCGGCGGCACCCCGCCGTTCCTCGCGCCCTACTTCGCCGCGAAAGCCGCGATGGACTCGCTCGCGGTGTCCTACGCGGCCGAACTCGCCCGCTGGGGCATCGAAACGTCGATCGTCGTGCCGGGCGCGTTCACCCGGGGCACGAATCACTTCCTCCATGCCGGCAAGCCGGCCGATACCGCCGTGCAGGCCGCCTACGACAGCGGGCCGTACGCGGGCGTCGCCGATCAGGCGTTGCAGGGCCTCGCCGCGCTTGAACCGGCGGACGCCGACGCGGGCGCAGTCGCCACGGCGATTGCCGAGCTCGTCGCGGCGCCGGCCGGCAAGCGCCCGTACCGCGTGTTCGTCGACCCGTCGCAGGACGGCGCCGAGGAAGTGTTCCGCGTCGGCGATCGCATCCGCCGCGAGATGTTCAGGAACATCGGCCTTGGCGACCTGCTCGCGCCGCGCGTCGGCGGCTGATCCTTCGCGCGCCGGGCCGGCCGGCGCGCGTCAATCCCGGTCGCAGAACCGGAGAATCGCGTCCGCGACCGCGGCCGCGGATTCGCGCTGCGGGAAATGTCCGATTCCGTCGAGCACTTGCCGCTCGTAGCGCCCGGCGAAGAACCGCTCGCGCCCGGCCGAGCTGTCCGGATGATTGCAGGTGTCCGCGCCGCCGTGCAGCACGAGCGTCGGCACCGCCAGCACGGGCGCCGGGTTCAGCCGCGCGTCGTCGTCGGCATAGGCCGGCGCGCCCGGCGCGAAGCCCCAGCGCTGCCGGTACGAATGCAGCACGACGTCGATCCAGTCGGGTCCGTCGAACGCGACGGCCGCCGCGTCGAAATCGCTGTCGCGATACCAGCCCGCCGGCGACCACGTATCCCACATCAGGCGCGCGAACGCGCGGCGGTCGTCGCGCAGCGCCTGCTCGCCGCGCGGCGTCGCCATGAACCAGTGATACCAGTAGTTGCGCGCCTGCTGCAGCGACAGCGACTGAGCGGGATCGTTGGTGCCGTACCCGACCGACAGCATCACGAGATGCGATGCGGCACCGTCGCGCAGCCCGCACGCGTTCGCGGCCGCGCGGGCGCCCCAGTCGTGCCCGACCAGCACGGGCCGCTCGATGCCGAGCACGTCGACGAATTCGAGCAGGTCGCGCCCGAGCGCGGCGAGCTGGCCGCTGCGCGGCACGGATGCATCGCGAAAGCGCGTCGGCGCGAAGCCGCGCAACGCGGGCGCAAGCACGCGGTAGCCGCGTGCGGCCAGCGCCGCGGCCACCGCCTCCCAGCCGACCGGGCTGTCCGGCCAGCCGTGCAGCAGCACGGCCGTGCGCTCGCCGCGCGGGTTCCATTCGAGATAGGCAATGTCGAGCGACGCGGTCGTCGCGTGCGCATAGGTCGTCATCGTGTACTCCGTCAGGTCAGCATGAACATACGATGGTAGGTCGGCCTTTCATCACGATTCGCGGAGTATCATGATTCATTCTTCGAATATCTCGTCGAATCGATCCATGGAACCGCCGACCCACCCCGCGTCGACCGCGCTCGACATCGCGCTGCTGCGCACCTTTCTCGAAGTCGTCGACAGCCGCGGGTTCGCGCCGGCCGCGGAACGCCTCGCGCTGACGCCGTCCGCCGTCAGCGGCCACATCAAGCGGCTCGAACAGGCGGCCGGCACCGTGCTGCTGGCGCGCACGACACGCCGGATCGCGCTGACACCGGCCGGCGACACGCTGTACGCGTACGCGCGCAACATCGTCGACATGGAGCGCGAGGTGCGCGCGCGGCTGCGCGGCGCGCCGGCGCACGGGCCGCTGCGGATCGGCGCGTCGGAGGATTTCGCGGGCACGTGGCTGCCGCAGGTGCTGCGCACGTTTCGCGACGGCCATCCGCGCACAACGATCGAACTGAAGGTCGGCATCACCGCGTCGCTGCTGCGGGAGCAATCGCTGGGCCGGCTCGACGTCGTGTTCGGCAAGCAGTGCCGACAGGTCGACACGCCCGGCGAACTGCTGTGGGAGGAGCCGCTCGTGTGGGCATTCGCGGCCGATACAGCGCTCGACGCGGAGGAAGGCGTGCCGCTCGCGCTGTTTCCGGAACCGTGCGTGTATCGAGAAGCCGCGGTGTCCGCACTCGCGGCGGCGCTGCGGCCGTTTCGCGTGCTGTTCGAAAGCGCGAGCATGGCCGGCTGCATGTCGGCCGCGCTCGCCGGCTTCGCGGTCACGGCGCTCGCGCGCAGCCAATTGCGCGACGGCCTGCGCGAGTGCGGGCCGCACGACGGCCTGCCAGCGCTGCCGGGCGCCCGCTTTTACGCATTCGCGTCGAAACCGGCCGGTGTCGGCACCGCGCTGATCGACGCGGTGCGGGCGACCGGGCGCACGCGGCAGTTCGCCGCCTGAGCACGCGTGACGCGGCGCCGCACCCGCCACGGCCTCGCGCCGGCGCCGATCGGGCCGCGTCACGGGCCGGCGAACGGCGGGACGGCCCGCGGATGCCGGCACGATGCCGCTTTCAGTCGCCGCGGCCGCTCGCGCCCGCGTCGCTCAATGCCTCCGCCATCAGCTCCCCGAACCAGTCGACGAACGCGTTGAGCCGCCTCGAGCGATGCCGGCGATGCGGATACACGGCCGACACGTCCATCGGCTCGGCGCGGTGGCCGGGCATCACGTCGACGAGTGCGCCGCTTGCCAGCAGATGCTCGACGTCGAAGCGCGGAATCTGGATCAGCCCCATTCCCGCGACGCAGCTGGCGATGTAGGTTTCGGCGTTGTTGACGATCACGCGGCTCGGCAGCGTCAGCAAGTGCCGCTGCCCGTCCGCGCAATATTCCCAGCCGAGTTCGCGCCCCGTGGTCGGCGACGCATAGCCGATCGCCCAGTGCCCGTGCGCGAGCGCGTCCGGATGCTCGGGCACGCCGCATTCGCGCAGGTAGTCGGGGCTCGCGCAGTTGATCAGCGTGAACTGTCCGAGCGGCCGCACGACGAGGCTGCTGTCCGCGAGCCGCCCGACGCGGATCGCGCAATCGACGCCCTCCTGCACGAGGTCGATCGCGCGGTCCGTGGACCCGAGCGACAGTTGCAGCTTCGGGTGGCGGCGAAACAGCGACGGCAGCGCGGGCGCCACGACGCGGCGTGCGATCCGGCTCGGCACGTCGACGTTCAGCCGCCCGACCACGTCGCGGTCGCGGCGCCGGAACAGGCGGTCGAGTTCGTCGGCTTCCGCGAGCAGGCGCCGGCCGCGTTCGAGCAGGAGCGCGCCGTCGGCGGTCAGCTGCACCTGGCGCGTCGTGCGGTGCAGCAGCCGCGTGCCGAGCGCCGTCTCGAGCTGCTGGACGGCCGCCGACACGGTCGCGCGCGGCACGTCGAGCGCATGCGCGGCCTTGATGAAGCTGCCCATCTCGGCAACCTGCAGGAAGATCCTGACCTGATCCAGCTTGTCCATCGGCGGGAAACCCGGGTTCGAACGACGGTCGGCACCGGCCGCCGCGCATCGCGGCCGGCTTCGGCGACAAAAGAAAACGGGCGCGCGGCCCCGTGGCTGCGCGCCCGTCCATTGTCCACGCAAACGCGCCAGTGCGGTGCGCCGCGCGGCCGCAAGCGGCCCGGTTACTTGGTCGTGTAGCCGCCGTTGATCAGGATCGTCTGGCCCGTGATCCACCAGCCGTCGGTCACGAGATGGCGGATGAACGGCACGACGTCCTCGATGTCGGTCAGCCCCGTCTTGCTGAACGGCGACAGCGCGGCGGCCGTCTTGTGGTAGGCGACCGCATCGGCGCCTTCGGCCGGATAGAAGAACGGCGTGTCCATCGGGCCCGGCCCGACGGCCGTCACCGATATGCCGCGTGCGCCGTATTCCTTCGACGCCGCGCGCGTGAAGTGCTCGACCGGCGCCTTCGACCCTTCGTACGCCGCGTAGAACGGCGTGAACGCGCCCAGCAGCGACGTGACGAGCGTGACGAGCTTGCCGTGATCCTCGAGGTGCCGCCCGGCTTCCTTGATGAAGAAGAACGCCGACTTGCTGTTGACCGCGAACATCTCGTCGTACTCGGCCTCGCTGATTTCCGTGAACGGCTTCTTCAGCACCTTGCCGACCGTGTTGATCGCGATGTCGATCTTGCCGAAGCGCTGCTTCGCGTCGTCGAACAGCTTCTCGACTGCGGCCGCCGTCGTCAGGTCCGCCTGGAACGTCGCGGCTTCCGCGCCGGCCGCGCGCACCGCCGCGGCCGTCTCCTCGGCCTGCGCCTGCGACGCCGCGCTGTTGTAGTGAATCGCCACCGCCTTCGCGCCGTGGCCCGCCAGGTCCCGGGCGATCAGGCCGCCGAGATTCTTTGCGCCGCCTGCGATCAGGACGACCTTGTCTGCGAGCGTATGAGTTGCCACGGTTGACTCCTTTTTTCGTTGAACGAAGCTAGGAGTGTAGGCATACGCGACCCGCCGATCAGCCGGTCGAGGCTGGATGGATTATCCAGAAAAGCGATCCAATCGAAGCCGAGCAAGGTGACCTGCCGCACCGACGGCGGCGCCGGGTTCCGCGACCGATTGCGGCGCGGCCGCCGGCCGGCTCAGCGCGCGTACAGCGCCGCGTCGATCTTGCCGAGCAGCCACTGCATGCCGGCCAGATGCTGCTGGTCGTGACTGCACAGGTAGTGGACGAGCCCGCGCACGGTCAGCGAACCATAGCCGTCGAACTCGCCGGTACGTTCGAACTGTTCCGGCGTGACGCGCGACAGCCGCGCCAGCGTCTCGCGCCGCGCGTCGCGAATCGCCGCGAGCACGTCGGACGCATACGCGTCGTCGTAGCGCCGTTCGATCGCGAGCGCGTCGCCGTCGATCGACACGAGCAGCGGGTGATCTTCGTCGAGCATGCGACGCAGCCGCACGTGATAGCCGTCGATCTCGATGTCGCGCACGTGGCAGAGCTGCCCGAGCGGCGAGAAGTGCTCGCTCGGCATGCCGGCCCAGTCGTCGGGCGTCCAGCGCGCATAGCCGTCGGGCACGGCCGCGAAATGCGCTTCGAGCTGACGGGGGAAATCGGCGAGTGCGTCGAGCGTCGTCGGATTCATGCGGGGAAACTCCCTGTCGGATAAAGGCGCGCGGCAACCCTGGCACGGGCCTGCCGCCGCCGTTGCGTCACTTCACGCTGAAGCCGTATGCGCCCTGCGTGCGATGCCCGTCGGTCGCGACGGCTACCCACTTCACCGTGTACGCACCCGTGCCGAGCGCCGCGAGCGACACCGTCATCCGCTTGCGGTTCGATGCGTCGATGCGCGCGCGGTCGTTCGACACTGTCTTGCCGTCACCGTCGACGACGACGATCGAGCTGAATGCCGGCTCCAGCGGCTCGGTGAAGTCGATCGTGACGGCGGCCGGTGCGGTGGCCAGCGCGGCGCCTGCCGCCGGGTCGCTCGTTGCGAGATGCGCGTGCGCGAACGTGGTCGACGAAACGGTCGCGGCGACGATGACGGCGGCCGCGTGGCGGCCGAACGGGAATGAATCGAAACGCATGGACTGCCCACAAAGAATGAACGGGCGCCGCGCGCCGCGCGGCGTTCCGGCAGCTTACCAGCGCATGCGCGTTCCTGCCGGCCATGCGCCGGCGCTTGATAGAATGCGCGCGCTATGGATCTCGAAAGCATTCTCTATACCCAGGGCTTCGGCTCGCGCCGCCAGTGCCGCGGCCTGATCGAAGCGGGCCGCGTCGCCGTCGCGGGCGCCGCCGCGCCGGACCCGGACGCCACCTTCGACACCGACGGCCTCGTGTTCTCGGTCGACGATACGGCATGGCCGTTCCATGCGCGCGCGTATCTCGCGCTCAACAAGCCGGCCGGCTACGAGTGTTCGCGCGATCCGCAGCACCATGCGAGCGTGTTCAGCCTGTTGCCCGCGCCGCTCGTCGCGCGCGGCGTGCAATGCGTCGGCCGGCTCGACCAGGACACGACCGGCCTGTTGCTGCTGTCCGACGACGGCCAGTTCGTGCACGCGTACACGTCGCCGAAGCGCAAGGTGCCGAAGACCTACGTCGCGACCGTGCGCCACCCGCTCGACGATGCGCAACTGCACGCGCTGCGCACCGGCGTGCAACTGCATGGCGAGCCGAAGCCGATCGCGGCCGTCGCCGCCGACGCGCGCGACACGCACACGCTCGCGCTGACCGTGCTCGAAGGCAAGTACCACCAGGTCAAGCGGATGGTCGCGGCGGCGAGCAACCGCGTCGAGTTGCTGCACCGCGAAAGCATCGGCGGCTTCGCGCTGCCGGCCGACCTCGCGCCCGGCGCATGGCGGTGGCTCGACGAAGCCGACCTTTCAATGCTGCGCAATCCCGTCCAAACCCTGTAAGGGAAAATCCGCACGACCGTTCGGTGCCTGGCGGCCTCTCGGCCGCAGGTTCCCCCGCTATACTGAAATCACAAGCTGCAAGAGCGGCGATGCAGGGGGAGACATCATGAACATCAACCATTCTTTCGAACTGTCGTCCGTGATGATCGCATTCGCGGTCATCGGCGTCATCGTGATCGGCGGCCTGCTGGCCACGATGCATCTGAAGCACAAATATCATCCGAACCTGATCGGCGCGCTGATCGGTGCGCTGCTGTGCTTCCTGCTGATCGAGGCGTTACCGGCGCTCACCTGACGCGCCGCCCGGCGCGAGCGTTTGAAGGAAATCGTCTACGGTCGGATAGCGCAAGGTCACGCACAATTCGGCCTTGAGCCGTGCGTTGGACAGGCGCCGCGACTCGCGCATGAACGACAGCAGCGTCGGTTCGAGCACGCGCTCCGCGTCCGCGCGGCTGACGCGCGGCGGCTTCGGCAGGCCGAGCGCCTGCGCGACCCGGTCGAAATACTCTCCCATCCGCAGTTCGGTATCGTCCGACGCGTGCACGGCGCGCGCCGGCTTGCCGCGCTCGGCCGCACGGCGCAGGATCGCCGCGAGATCGTCCGCGTGGATGTGGTTCGTGTAGACGTCGTCGGCCGGTTCGAGCGCCGGCGTGCCGCGCTCGAGCCGCGCGACCGGCAGACGGTTCGCCGCATAGATGCCGGGAATGCGCACGATGCGCGCGGACAGCACGCCGCGCACCGTCGCCGCACGCAGTTGCCGCTCGGCCGACACGCGCCGGAACGCGCGCGGGTTCGCGGGGCGCAGCGGGTGCGTCTCGTCGATGCGCGCGCCGCCGCAGTCGCCGTAGACGCCCGTCGTGCTGGCGTAGACCAGCGTCGGCGCGCGAAGACCCTCGGGTACAATACGCGCTGCCCGAACGGACGCGCCGGCCTGTCGCGCCGCGCCGCGCAGCGTTCGGAGCCGGCCAACCGCCGATGCCGGCGGTACCGCCGGCCGACGCGCGGGCATGGACGTTGCGGCGATCAGCGCACGCGTGCGCCGGTCGTCGCGGCCGTCGGATGGCGGCGGCGCGAGATGCAGGATGGTGCGGGCAAGGCCGGCGAGACGGCCGAGCGTCGCCCGGCGATCGAGGTCGCCGACGATCGGTGTCGCGCCCGCGGCGCGCAGTTCGTCGCGGCGAGCCGGGTGGCTCGTCAACGCGAGGATGCGCAGGTCGGGGCGCGCGTCACGCCATTGCGCGACGCAGCGCATGCCGACGTCGCCGCAGCCGACGATCAGTACGCGCGGCCGGCGCAGGATTCGTGTCGCGATCATGTGGGTTGCGAGATCAGTAGCCGCCGTTGCGCGACGCGCAACGGTTTTGCATTGTAGCTGCCGTGCGCGACATGCACGGTCCCCCCATTTTGTTCTAGTTTGGTTCTATGGCATTCAACGTCACTCTCAAGCAAAGCGGCCGGCAATTCCAGGTCGAGTCGGATGAAACCGTGCTGGCGGCCGCGCTGCGCCAGAACGTCCATCTGCCGTACGGCTGCAAGAACGGCGCGTGCGGCTCCTGCAAGGGCCAGATCGTGTCGGGCCAGATCGAACAGGGCCCGCACGCCGCGTCGGCGCTGTCCAACGACGAACGCACGCGCGGCCTCGCGCTGCTGTGCTGCTCGACCGCGCAATGCGATCTCGAGATCGACGTGCGCGAAATCGCCGGCGTCGACGGCGTACAGGTGAAGAAGCTGCCGTGCCGGATCGCGGCGCTCGAACGCAAGGCGGACGACGTGATGGTCGTGAAGCTGCAGTTGCCGGCGAACGAACGCCTGCAGTACCTCGCGGGCCAGTACGTCGAGTTCATCCTGAAGGACGGCTCGCGCCGCAGCTATTCGATGGCGAACGCGCCGCACGAGGAAGGCCCGATCGAGCTGCACATCCGCCACATGCCGGGCGGCAAGTTCACCGACCACGTATTCGGCGCGATGAAGGAGCGCGACATCCTGCGCTTCGAAGGCCCGCTCGGCACGTTCTTCCTGCGCGAGGATTCCGACAAGCCGATCGTGCTGCTCGCGTCGGGCACCGGCTTCGCGCCGATCAAGGCGATCATCGAGCACGTGAAGCACTCGGGCATCACGCGTCCGATGACGCTCTACTGGGGCGCGCGCCGCAAGAAGGACATCTATCTCGCCGAACTCGCCGAGCAATGGGCGCGCGAGATCCCGAACTTCAAGTACGTGCCGGTGCTCTCCGAGCCGGACGACGCCGACCAGTGGACGGGCCGCACGGGCTTCGTCCACCGTGCGGTGATCGAGGACCTGCCCGATCTGTCCGGCCATCAGGTCTACGCGTGCGGCGCGCCGGTGATGGTCGAATCCGCGCAGCGCGACTTCACGCAGCACCACGCGCTGCCGGCCGACGAGTTCTACGCGGACTCGTTCACGAGCGCCGCCGACCTCGCGCACCCGGTCTGAGCGGCGGGCGCGCCCGCGCGCCCCGCTGCGCGCCGCCGTGTCACATCCGTGGCATCGCGGCGGTTTACAGTGGGGCGCGGGATGCCTTATGCTTGCGCACATGAACCGCTTCCTGTCCGCTCTCCGACGTCGCCGCTCGCCGCTCCGCCCGGATGCCGCCGGCTCGTCACGGACTCGCGCGTAACCCTCCTCCGCTTCACCGGTTACGCACAAGCTGTTCGACCCACCAGCCACGGCCTTCCGTGGCTTTTTTATTGCCCGTTTCCCTTTCAACGCCCGCTGGAGTCTGCTGCCATGCCCCTGAACGATTATCCGATCGACTCGCTGATGTACATCACGAACCGCCCCGACATCGTGTTTACGCACGGCAAGGGTTCGTGGCTCTACGATCACACGGGCAAGCGCTATCTGGACTTCATCCAGGGCTGGGCCGTCAACAGCCTCGGCCACTGCAACGACGGCATCGTCGAAGCGCTGAAGACGCAGGCCGACAAGCTGCTGAACCCGTCGCCCGCGTTCTACAACGAGCCGATGGCGAAGCTCGCGGGCCTGCTCACGCAGCACAGCGTGTTCGACAAGGTGTTTTTCACGAACAGCGGCGCCGAGGCGAACGAAGGCGCGATCAAGCTCGCGCGCAAGTGGGGCCGCAAGTTCAAGAACGGCGCGTACGAGATCATCACGTTCGACCACAGCTTCCACGGCCGCACGCTCGCGACGATGTCGGCCAGCGGCAAGCCGGGCTGGGACACGATCTACGCGCCGCAGGTGCCGGGCTTCCCGAAGGCCGAGCTGAACAACATCGAGTCGGTCGAGAAGCTGATCACCGACAAGACCGTCGCCGTGATGCTCGAGCCGATCCAGGGCGAAGGCGGCGTGATCCCGGCCACGCGTGAATTCATGCAGGCGCTGCGCGCGCTGACGAAGCAGCACGACCTGCTGCTGATCGTCGACGAAGTGCAGAGCGGTTGCGGCCGCGCGGGCACGCTGTTCGCGTACGAGCTGTCCGGCATCGAGCCGGACGTGATGACGCTCGCGAAGGGCATCGGCGGCGGCGCCCCGCTCGGCGCGCTGCTGTCGAAGGCCGATGTCGCGGTGTTCGAAGCCGGCGACCAGGGCGGCACGTACAACGGCAACCCGCTGATGACGGCGGTCGGCTATTCGGTGATCTCGCAGCTCGTCGCACCCGGCTTCCTCGAAGGCGTGCGTGCGCGCAGCGAGTATCTGAAGCGCAAGCTGCTCGAGCTGTCGGAGGAACGCGGTTTCGAGGGCGAACGCGGCGAAGGCCTGCTGCGCGCGCTGCTGCTCGGCAAGGACATCGGCCCGCAGATCGTCGAGAAGGCGCGCGACATGCAGCCGGACGGCCTGCTGCTGAACGCCGCACGGCCGAACCTGCTGCGCTTCATGCCCGCGCTGAACGTCACGACCGAGGAAATCGACCAGATGATGGCGATGCTGCGGTCGATCCTCGACACGCTGTAAGGAGACCGCCGCGATGGATGCCGCCGCCGATGCTGTCGCGATCCGCCCGTTCGAACGCGCCGACACCGATGCCGTGCTCGCGGTTTGGCGCGACGCGTTCCCGCAGTACGACGAAGCCGGTGCGCCGCCGCACCGCGATCCGCTGCGATCGATCGAGCTGAAGCTCGCGACGCAACCGGAACTGTTCTTCGTCGCGACCAGCGGCACGCGCGTCGTCGGCACGCTGATGGCCGGTTTCGACGGACATCGCGGCTGGCTCTACTCGTTCGGCGTCGCGAACGGCGCGCGCCGGCTCGGCGTCGGCCGCGCGCTGATCGCGCATGCGGAACGCGCGCTCGCCGTGCGCGGCTGCATGAAGATCAACCTGCAGGTGCTGCCCGGCAACGACGATGCATGCCGCTTCTACGCGGCGCTCGGCTATCGCGTCGAGGAACGCATCTCGTTCGGCAAGACGCTGCCGGTCGCGTAAAGCGCCGCCGGCCGCCTCGCGGCTCAGCGCGTGATCGGCCCGGCGCCCGGCAGCGGATTGCCGAGCGCGTCGGTCGGCACGGCCTGCTGCTCGAACGCCGCGAAATACGCGGCCCACTGCGTGTCGCTCACGCGCACGAGCAGCGCGCCGTCCTGCCACACGTCGTTGTGATCGTTGTGGTCGTCGCCCGCGCGATGCAGGTAGTTCGGGCCCGTCGAGCCCTGATTCATGTGCGTGTCGTGGATGCCGTTGCCTTGCGCATAGGTGCGGCCGAACACGACGACGTCGAGACCCTGCGACTGCGCGGCGTTCACGAGCCGCAGCAGCGACGGGATCGGCTCCGGATGCTCGGTGCCGTCCATCACCGCACTCGCGCGCCATGCCCCCGTGTCGTTCAGGACGTCGCTGCGCAGATAGTCGAGCGCGGGCAACGCCGTTTGCCCGGTCAGGTCCGTGTAGCCTTCGGCCGCGGCGGCCAGCGTCTGCGTGACCGGATGATGGAAATCGTAGACGAGCTTGTAGTTCAGCAAGTCGTCCGCGTCGTTGGTGCCGACGTTGATCGCGACGTCCCAGTCTCCCGCCGGCAGCGCCAGCGTCAGGTGAACGTGATACTGGATCTCGCTGCCGTGCGGCGAACCCTTCAGCTTCGCCACCGACTTCACCTTCGCCTTCACGAAACCGTAGTCCAGACTCATGCGTGTTCTCCAGGTGCCGATGGGGGATCGATGCTACGTGGCCCGTGTGTCGGTTTGCAGGCCGGGCCCAGAGGCGACCGGCTGCGGGCGACCGGCACGCCAGCCGCACGCGCGGCGCAACAATCGAATGGAGCCGCCTGCGCGCGCGGAGTTCGACGCGAATCGCCCCATACGAAAAAAAACCGTCACGGTTTCCCGTGACGGTTTTTCGACAGCCCGGGTGCGACGTGCGCAACCGGACTCGTTCGTTCGATCGCTTACTCGCCCAGATACGCGGCGCGCACCTTCGGATCGTCGAGCATCTGCTTCGCGTCGCCTTCCATCGTGACCGTGCCCGAATCCATCACGTAGCCGCGGTCGGCTGCCTGCAGCGCGAGGCGTGCGTTCTGCTCGACCAGCAGCACCGTGATGCCTTCCTTCGAGATCTCGCGCACAACTTCGAAGATCTTCTCGACCATGATCGGCGACAACCCCATCGACGGCTCGTCGAGCAGCAGCAGCTTCGGCTTCGACAGAATCGCGCGCGACATCGCCAGCATCTGCTGCTCGCCGCCCGACAGCGTGCCCGCGAGCTGCGTCGCCCGTTCCTTCAGGCGCGGGAAGAAGCCGAACATCCGGTCGACGTCCTTCTTGATCTGGTCGTTGTCGTTGCGCAGGTACGCGCCCATCTGCATGTTCTCGATGATCGACATCCGCGCGAAGATCCCGCGGCCTTCCGGCACCATCGCGAGGCCGCGCTTGAGCAGCTCGTGCGACGGCACGCCCTTGATCGACTTGCCGTCGTACTCGATGTCGCCGGCCGAATACGGCTTCAGGCCGGTGATCGCCTTCATCGTCGTGGTCTTGCCGGCGCCGTTCGCGCCGATCAGCGTCACGAGCTCGCCCTGGCGGACTTCCATGTCAACGCCCTTGACGGCCTGGATGCCGCCGTAGTTGACCTGCAAGCCCTTGATTTTCAACATTGCCGCTGCCATCAGTGCACCCCTGCGCCGAGATATGCCTCAATCACCTTCGGATTCTTCTGCACGTCCTGCGGCAGACCCTCGGCGATCACCTTGCCGTAATCGAGCACCGTCATCCGGTTGCACAGCCCCATCACGAGCTTCACGTCGTGCTCGATCAGCAGGATCGTGCGGCCGTCCGAACGGATCTTGTCGAGCAGGCGCGTGAGTTCGACCTTCTCGGTCGCGTTCATCCCGGCTGCCGGCTCGTCGAGCGCGAGCAGTTTCGGGTCGGTCGCCAATGCACGGGCGATTTCCAGGCGACGCTGGTGACCGTACGACAGGTTGCGCGACGTGTAGTCGGCGTACTGCAGCACGCCGACGTAGTCGAGCAGCTCGATCGCGCGCTCCTTGATCTCGCGCTCTTCCTGGCGTTCGGCCGGCGTCTGGAACACCGCGCCGAGCAGCCCGTGCTTGGTGCGCACGTGGCGGCCCACCATCACGTTCTCGAGCGCGGTCATCCCGCCGAACAGGCGGATGTTCTGGAACGTACGCGCGATGCCGGCCTTGGCCACCTGGTGCACGGCCGTCGGCGTGTAGTTCGTGCCGTCCAGCTTGAAGTCACCGGAGTCCGGCGTGTAGAGGCCCGTGATCACGTTGAAGAACGTGGTCTTGCCGGCGCCGTTCGGGCCGATCAGACCGTAAATCTCGCCTTCCTTGATCTGCAGGCCGACGTCGGACAATGCCTGCAGCCCGCCGAAGCGCTTGTTCACGCCCGAGACGGACAGTCGGATTTGCTTGTCGCTCATGTGTTTATCCCCTTGTCCGTAGGTTAGGCGCGCACCGGCTTCTTGCTGTTGCGCTTCGCCAGTTTCGCGATCTTGTCCTCATGCTTCGGCGCGGGCCACAGGCCTTCCGAGCGATACAGCATGATGATCACCATCGCGAGGCCGTACAGCGCCTGACGAATCACTTCCGTATCGACGATGTCATGACCGAACAGCGCATGCTGCAGCGGGCTCATCGTCGAACGCAGGAATTCCGGGAAGATCGCGAGCAGCACCGCACCCAGGATCACGCCCGGGATATGGCCCATGCCGCCGAGCACCACGCACGCGAGCACGACGATCGATTCCCAGAACGTGAACGACTCGGGCGACACGAAGCCCTGGAACGCGCCGAACATCGAGCCCGACAGGCCGCCGAACGACGCACCCATCGCGAACGCGAGCAGCTTCACGTTACGGGTGTTGATGCCCATTGCCTTCGCGGCGATCTCGTCTTCGCGGATCGCGGCCCACGCGCGGCCGATACGCGAGTGCTGCAGACGCGTACACACCCAGATCACCAGCAGCGAGCAGAGCACGAACAGGTAGTAGTACATGTACACCGACGGCAGTTGGAAGCCGAACAGCGTATGCGTCTGCGACAGGTTGAAGCCGCCGACGTGCACCGGATCGATGCCCGTGATCCCCTTCGGGCCGTTGGTGATGTTCACCGGACGGTCGAGGTTGTTCATGAAGATCCGGACGATTTCACCGAAGCCCAGCGTGACGATCGCCAGGTAGTCGCCGCGCAGGCGCAGCGTTGGCGCGCCGAGCAGGATCCCGAAGGTCGCCGCGAGCGCCATCGCGATCGGCACGATGATCAGGAACGGCACGTGCAGCCCGTTCGGCGCGAGCGCCGCGATCCACTCGAACTGCGAGGTCAGGTGCGGCGAGCTCAGGAGCGCCGCCGTGTACGCGCCCACCGCGTAGAACGCGATGTAGCCGAGGTCGAGCAGGCCGGCGAAGCCGACCACCACGTTCAGGCCCAGCGCGAGCATCACGTACAGCATCGCGAAGTCGAGCACGCGGACCCAGTAGTTGCCGCCGGCCGAGCCGATCACGATCGGCGCGGCGATCACGAGGACCGCGGTCAGAAGGCCGATGACGACGGTCTTGGCGGTGTTGCGCTCTTCGACGAGCGACGTCGACGATTCGATCGGTTGAATGGATGTCATGTTGTTTGCTCCCCTTCCGTTACGCGCGGTCCGCGACACGTTCGCCCAGCAAGCCCGACGGACGGAACACCAGCACGATGATCAGCACGACGAAGGCGAACACGTCCTGGTAGTTACTGCCGAATACGCCGCCCGTGAGGTTGCCGATGTAGCCGGCCCCGAGCTGCTCGATCAGGCCGAGCAGCACGCCGCCGACCATCGCGCCGCCGAGGTTGCCGATCCCGCCGAGCACCGCGGCCGTGAACGCCTTCATGCCGGGGATGAAGCCCATGTAGAAGTGCACGTTGCCGTATTCGGACGCGATCATCACGCCGGCCAGCGCGGCGAGCGCCGAGCCGATCATGAACGTCGCGGAGATCACGAAGTTCGGGTTCACGCCCATCAGGCTCGCCGTATTCGGGCTTTCGGCGATCGCGCGCATCGCGCGGCCGAGCTTGGTCTTGTGCACGAGCAGCAGCAGGCCGCCCATCACGAGGAACGCGACCGCGATGATCACGATTTCGGTGACCGAGATCACGGCGCCGGGCGTCGTGTCGGTGGCCTTGATCACGTTGATCGGGTCGGTCGGCAGCAATTGCGGGAACGGCAGCGGGTTGCGCGACCAGATGATCATCGCAGCCGTCTGCAGCAGGATCGACACGCCGATCGCTGTGATCAGCGGCGCGAGGCGCGGCGCGCGGCGCAGCGGCCGGTACGCGACGCGCTCGATCGTGAAGCCGACGAACGCACAGACGACCGCGGCGATGCCCAGGCCGATCGTCAGCGTCGCGACGTTGCCGAGTCCGGGAAAGTGGTTCTGCAGCACGGTGATGGCCGACAGCGCGACCATCGCGCCGATCATCAGCACGTCGCCGTGCGCGAAGTTGATGATGCCGAGAATGCCGTACACCATCGTGTATCCCAACGCGATGATGGCGTACACACTGCCGAGCACCAGCCCGTTGAGAACCTGCTGGACGAAAATATCCATTTAAAGCTCCTTGGCCCGTGCTGCCGGAGGACGTTGCGCCCCGCGGGTAAGCGAGGAATCGCGCCTTCTCGGCGACACTGCGGGTACTAGTCGATACCGGTAAGGGTGGATCGTCCCGGCGCGCGCCGCCCGGCCTGTACGGCCGGACCTGCCGCCGGAGCGGATACAAAAACGGCACCGCACTGTTCCGGTGCCGTCATGAGTCCCGTCGCTAAATCGTCACGACATCGAGGACGGTGTTCGTGGCCTCCTTGAAGTCGTGGGGCAGCATGCCGAGACGGCCGTCGTCCGGTTTCCCGGCATCCGTGCCTTGGCCCGTCCGGTGCCATGCAAGCATCGCGCCAGGACGGATCGGATTCCGCGCCGCATCGCCCGTCAAGGCGTTGCGACGGCCGCGCCCGACTGTCGTCAGGACTGCATCGGAATCCATCGTACGAACCAGACTGCGCGCCACGACACGGTCGGTCGCGGCGGCGCGCTGTTTCGTCGAATCGAATTGAAGGGGGGACTGTGGCCTGGGCACGCTGCCGGCAACACCGCGATCGTGCGGCACCCGTCGACCGGCGGCTTGCCGCGATGCCGCCGGCATGCCCGCTGCCGGACCGGTCGCCGGTCCAAGCGCGTTGATTTCCTCGATCGTCAAACGTGCCCCGTTTTCCTTGTCCCTGCCCAGTTGCGTGATACGGCGCGCCGATGGCGCCGCCCGTCGGGTGCCGGCGGCGCGCACGCCGCTGGCCGATGGTGCCGCGAACCCCGCAGCCGCCCTGCCCGCCCCGTCGTCGCTCTTTTTGCTGCAGCCGGCAAGCATTGCAACCGGTGCGGCGACGGACACGGCGTAAGCCAACTTCACATGCATTGAATGGTCTCCCGCGCCTTGCCAAAACCCGTTTCAAAGCCATTCCGGCTTGAAAACGGGCGCATTGTAACTCCATTTATAGGCCGCCAATATTCCTGATTCGATGGGGTTTTCCTGCATTGCAACCAATTTTGAGACACGATTGCGCGAGCCGGGAGCAACCGGGTTGCACCATCGCTGGGAATAATGGTTGCGATATGAATTTCGAGGCACAAAAAAAGCGCGCCGCGAGGGCGCGCTTCGGTGTTCCGCAGGGTGCGATGCGGCAATCAGGCGGCGGGCGGCAGGTTCAACCCGCGCGGCAGCGGAAACGACACGTTTTCCTCGATGCCGTCGAGGGCGCGGACGTTGCGCACGCCGAGTTCGCGCAGCCGCGCGATCACGGCCTGGGCGAGCACCTCGGGGGCCGACGCGCCGGCCGTCACGCCGATGCGGCGCTTGCCGGCGACCCATGCCGGATCGATCTGGTCCGGCGCATCGACCATGTACGCGGCCACGCCGCGCTTTTCGGCCACTTCGCGCAGCCGGCTCGAATTCGAGCTGTTCGGGCTGCCGACCACGATCACGACATCGCATTGCGGCGCCATGAACTTGACCGCGTCCTGGCGGTTCTGCGTCGCGTAGCAGATGTCCTGCTTCTTCGGCTCGCGGATCTTCGGATACTTCGCCTTCAGCGCGCCGATGATCTCGGCCGCATCGTCGACGGACAGCGTCGTCTGCGTGACGAGCGCGATGCGCTCGGGATCGGCGAGCTCGAGCTTCTGCACGTCCTCGACGCTTTCGACGAGGTGCATGCCGCGCTCGACCTGGCCCATCGTGCCTTCGACTTCGGGATGGCCCTTGTGCCCGATCATGACGATGTCGACGCCGTCCTGGCGCATCTTCGCCACTTCGACGTGCACCTTCGTGACGAGCGGACAGGTCGCGTCGTAAATGCGCAGGCCGCGCACGTCGGCCTCGTCGCGCACGGCTTTCGACACGCCGTGCGCGCTGAAGATCACGGTGTTGCCGGCCGGCACTTCCTCGAGTTCCTCGACGAAGATCGCGCCCTTCTTCTTCAGATCCTCGACCACGTACTTGTTGTGGACGATTTCGTGACGCACGTAGATCGGCGCGCCGTGCATCGCGATGGCGCGCTCGACGATCTCGATTGCGCGGTCGACGCCCGCGCAGAAACCGCGCGGCTGGGCCAGCAGGATTTCGGCGTCGGCGGCGACGGTCTGCCCGGACAGCGTATCGGTGGTACTCATGATTACAGGATTCCGATGATTTTCACTTCGAACGTGAGCGCCTGGCCCGCGAGCGGATGGTTGAAGTCGAACAGCGCCGACGTCTCGCCGACTTCCTTCAGCACCCCCGCATAGCGACCGCCATCCGGTGCGTTGAACTCGATGAGTTCGCCCGGCGTGAAATCGTCGCCGACCATCCCGTTCTCGCGCAGGGTCGACAGCGTCACGCGCTGGAGCATGTCGGGATTGCGGGGACCGAACCCCTGCTCGGGGGCTAGCTGAAAAGTCGAGTGGTCGCCGACCCGGAGCCCGAGCAGAATCTGTTCCAGCGACGGCGCCAGTTGCCCCGCGCCCAGCAACAGCGTGGCCGGCTTGTCCGAGAAGGTGTTGACGATATCGGCGCCGTCGGCCAGTGCGAGCCGGTAATGCAACGTGACGTGGGAACCGGGCTTCACTTCGGATAGATCGATGAGGCTCATGAATTACTCGTTCGGTCGGCGCCCGCTACGGCCGAATGGCCCGGCGCAAAGCCAATATTGTAAGTCACCTGAGCGTGCAAGGCGGAAAGTGCGACGACGTTGCGCACGCCGCCCGCCGCCAATGGAGTTCAGACCATGCCGTCACCCTGCCTCATCCTGCCGTCGGCCGAATGCCGCGACACCGCCGACGCGCCGGCCGATTCGCCTGCCCGCGTCATCCCGATCCACCGGCGCAAGCGCCGCCCGGCCGACTGGCGGCCCGAGCGGCCGCGCGAACGGCTGCTGGAGCGCGGGCCGGCCGCGCTGACCGACGACGAGCTGATCGCGCTGCTGCTCGGCACCGGCAAGCCCGGTCACGACGTCTTCGTCATCGCCCGCGAACTGATCGGTCAATACAAGTCGCTGCGCGGCTTGCTCGAAGCGGGCGCCGACGATTTCGAGGCGCACCCCGGCATCGGCCCCGCGCGCTCCGCGCGGCTGGTCGCGGTCACCGAGATCGCACGACGCATGCTGGAGGAGAAGGCACGGGACGGCATGCAGATCGATTCGCCCGGCGCCGTCGAGGATTGCCTGCGCATGAAGATCGGCACGCTCCCGCACGAAGTGTTCGTCGCGGTCTACCTGGACGCCCGCAACCGCATGATCGACATCGAGGAAATCGCGCGCGGCTCGCTCACGCGCATGGCCGTCTACCCGCGCGAGATCGTGCGCCAGGCGATGAAACAGAACGCCGCGGCGCTGATCGTCGCGCACAACCATCCGTCGGGCGCGGTGCAGCCGAGCGCGGAAGACCGCCGCCTGACCCGCGTGCTGAAGGACGCGCTCGAGCTCGTCGACGTGCGGCTGCTCGATCACGTCGTCGTCGGCGTCAGCGATACTTTCTCGTTCGCGCGGGCCGGTTGGCTGTAGACTGTGGCGCGGCGGCCCATCCCAGGGCGCCGCAACGGCGGAGCGAAATTAGGTTTGATTTTTCTGAACTTTTTCTGCTAGAATCGCCGTCTGTCTTTTTTCCAACCAGTTCTAGCCATCGAAGGGCCTTGTCTGCAAGGGCTACGGCGTTCTGAGTGCAGCCATGGATCACGTGGCGGTGCGATGGAACCTTCACCGGCGATCGAACCCCGAATTTAGCGTATTAGGAGTGCTCTCATGGCACGCGTATGCCAAGTAACTGGGAAAGCGCCGATGAGCGGCAACAACGTTTCCCACGCCAACAACAAGACGAAGCGTCGCTTCCTCCCGAACCTGCAAAACCGCCGGTTCTGGGTTGAGAGCGAAAACCGCTGGGTGCGTCTGCGCGTCTCGAACGCCGGCCTGCGCCTGATCGACAAGAACGGCATCGATTCCGTGCTCGCTGACCTGCGCGCACGCGGCGAAGCCTAAGCCCAAGGAGCAGAATCATGGCAAAAGGCGCCCGCGACAAGATCAAGCTTGAGTCGACCGCTGGTACGGGTCACTTCTACACGACCACGAAGAACAAGCGCAACATGCCGGAAAAGATGGCGATCAAGAAGTTCGATCCCGTCGTCCGCAAGCATGTGGAATACAAAGAAACCAAGATCAAGTAATCTCCGGTTTCTGCCAGCCTGACGGCGACCGAAAAGCCCCGCACCCGCGGGGCTTTTTGTTTTGGCGCGCGCGCTCGCGCCCGACGCGGTATGCTCTCCCCTTTCCGCGGCGACGACCGGCGGAACGCAACATCAAAAAGCGTAACGATGGAGATGCAGCATGAAATTCGACGTGGCGATCGTCGGCAGCGGCCTGGCAGGGCTGTCGGTCGCACTCAACCTGGCCAGCACGCGACGTGTCGCGCTGATCGCGAAACGTTCGATGATGGAGGGGGCAAGCGATCACGCGCAGGGCGGCATCGCGGCGGTCCTCGACTCGGCGGACAGCATCGAGAACCACGTCGACGACACGCTGGTCGCCGGTGGCGGGCTGTGCGATGAAGGCGCGACGCGCTACATCGTCGAGCACGGCCGCGAAGCAATCGAATGGCTGATCTCGCAAGGCGTGCCGTTCACGAAGGACGACGCGGCCGAACTCGGCTTTCACCTGACGCGCGAAGGCGGCCACAGTCACCGCCGGATCATCCATGCGGCCGATGCGACCGGCCATGCGGTGCTCGCGACGCTGTCGGAGCGCGCGCGCCAGCATCCGAACATCACGTTCTTCGAAAACCACCACGCGATCGACCTGATCACGTCGGACCGGCTCGGCCTGCCCGGCCGCCGCTGTCACGGCCTGTATGCACTCGACGTCGACAACGACCGCACGATCACGATCGAGGCGCCGCATACGGTGCTCGCCACCGGCGGCGCCGGCAAGGTCTACCTGTACACGACCAACCCCGACACCGCAACCGGCGACGGCATCGCGATGGCATGGCGGGCAGGCTGCCGCGTGTCGAACATGGAATTCATCCAGTTCCACCCGACCTGCCTGTTCCATCCGTACGCGAAGTCGTTCCTGATTTCGGAAGCCGTGCGCGGCGAAGGCGGCCTGCTGAAGCTGCCCGACGGCACGCGCTTCATGCCCGCGCACGATCCGCGCGCCGAGCTCGCGCCGCGCGACATCGTCGCACGCGCGATCGATTTCGAGATCAAGAAGCGCGGGATCGACTGCGTGTATCTCGACATCAGCCATCAGCCGGAACCGTTCCTGCGCGAGCATTTCCCGACGATTCATGCGCGCTGCCTCGAATTTGGCATCGACATCGCGAAACAGCCGATCCCCGTCGTGCCGGCCGCGCACTATACGTGTGGCGGCGTCGTCACCGATCTCGCGGGGCGCACGGATCTCGCCGGCCTGTATGCGGTCGGCGAAACGTCGTACACGGGGCTGCACGGCGCGAACCGGCTCGCGAGCAACTCGCTGCTCGAATGCCTCGTGATCGGCCGGGCGGCGGCCGAGGCGATCGAAGCGGTCGGCTTCGATGCCCAAACGCCCACCGCACTGCCCGCATGGGACGAAAGCCGCGTGTCGGATGCGGACGAGGAAGTCGTCGTGGCCCACAACTGGGACGAACTGCGCCGCCTGATGTGGAACTACGTCGGCATCGTGCGCACCGACAAGCGCCTCGAGCGCGCGAAGCACCGGCTGTCGCTGCTGCGCGACGAGATCCACGAGTACTACGCGAATTTCCGCGTGACGCGCGATCTGCTCGAACTGCGCAACCTCGTCGACGTGGCGACGCTGATCGTGAAGAGCGCGTACTCGCGCCGCGAAAGCCGCGGACTGCACTACAGCCGCGACTGGCCACATACGCTGCCGAAAGCGCTGCCGAGCGTGCTCACGCCGCGCTCGCGCCGCTGAGCGGCGCGCCGCCCTTCCCGGCGGCGACCGCAGCCCGAGAAAAAAGCCGTTGGCGTTTGCGCGCCAACGGCTTTTTGTCTGACGAACGCCGTTCGGTCAGTCGACGATCCGCATCGAATAGTCCGTCGCCCGCACGTCCTTCGTCAGCGCGCCGATCGAGATGCGATCGACGCCCGTCTCCGCAAACGCGCGCACCGTATCGAAATTGACGCCGCCCGAGACTTCGAGCACGGCCTTGCCCGCGGTCACGCGCACCGCTTCGCGCATCATGTCGAGCGTGAAGTTGTCGAGCAGCACCGACTGCGCGCGATGCGCGAGTGCCGTGTCGAGCTGCGCGAGCGTCTCGACTTCGACCTGCACCGGCACGCCCGACTCCAGCGCGAACG
This sequence comes from Burkholderia sp. AU28863, assembly GCF_002223195.1. Lineage (NCBI taxonomy): Bacteria > Pseudomonadati > Pseudomonadota > Betaproteobacteria > Burkholderiales > Burkholderiaceae > Burkholderia > Burkholderia sp. AU28863. The sequence goes on from NZ_NKFE01000004.1 coordinate 307,759, forward strand.
CCGCATCGAGCGCCTCGCCGACACCGCCTGCCGCCGCGATGTGATTCTCCTTGATCAGGATGCCGTCGTACAGCGCGAGACGCTGGTTCTCGCCGCCGCCCACGCGCACCGCGTACTTCTGCGCGAGCCGCAGCCCCGGCAGCGTCTTGCGCGTGTCGAGGATCTTCGCGCGCGTGCCTTCGACGCGATCGACGTAACGGCGCGTCGCGGTCGCCACACCCGACAGCAACTGCAGGAAGTTCAGCCCGTTGCGCTCGGCCGTCAGCAGCGCGCGCGCCGGCCCTTCGAGTTCGCATACGGTCGAATCCGGCGTCATCCGGTCGCCTTCGCGATAGCGCCATTGCACGACGATCGACGGATCGATCCGGGCGATCACGCCCTCGAACCACGGCACGCCGCACAGCACCGCTTCCTCGCGCACGATGATCCGCGCGCGGCGGCGCTCGCCGGCCGGCACGAGCCGCCCGGTCTGGTCGCCGGGGCCGACGTCTTCGGCGATCGCATCGGCCACGTTGCGCGCGATCGCGTCGTCGAATGCCGCACCGTATTGGGCACGGACGGCGTCGAACAGCGGGGATACGGCGTTGCTCATGCCGCCCCCACGTTCGCGAACAGCTGCTGGTCGCGCTGCAGGTCGCCGCTCGCCTGCACGCGCTTCTTGTGCGCAGCCGCGAATTCGAGCATCCGGTCGATCGGCAAACGCGCGCGCTCGCCGATCGCCGGATCGACGAAGATCTCGTTGTGCCCGCGCTCGAGCACGTCGGCGAGGTTCGCGAGGCCGTTCATCGCCATCCACGGGCAGTGCGCGCAGCTCTTGCACGTCGCGCTGTTGCCGGCCGTCGGCGCGGCGATGAAGGTCTTGCCGGGCGCGGCAAGCTGCATCTTGTGCAGGATGCCGAGATCGGTCGCGACGATGAAGCGCTTCGCGTCGAACTTGACGGCCGCGTCGATCAGTTGCGTGGTCGAACCGACGACATCGGCCTGCGCCACGACGTTTTCCGGCGATTCGGGATGCACGAGCACCTTCGCGTCCGGATATTCGGCGCGCAACAGGTCGAGCTCGATGCCCTTGAATTCGTCGTGGACGAGGCACGAGCCCTGCCACAGCAGCATGTCGGCACCGGTCTTCTTCTGGATATAGCTGCCCAGATGGCGGTCCGGCGCCCAGATGATCTTTTCGCCGCGCGCATGCAGGTCGGCGACGATCTCGAGGCCGATCGACGACGTGACCATCCAGTCCGCACGCGCCTTCACGGCCGCGCTGGTGTTCGCGTAGACGACGACGGTGCGGTCCGGATGCGCATCGCAGAACGCCGAGAATTCGTCGACCGGGCAGCCGAGGTCGAGCGAACAGGTCGCGTCGAGATCGGGCATCAGGATCCGTTTGTTCGGGCTCAGGATCTTCGCGGTTTCGCCCATGAAGCGCACGCCGGCGACGACGAGCGTCTGCGCGTCGTGGTCGCGGCCGAAGCGGGCCATTTCGAGCGAATCGGCCACACAGCCGCCCGTTTCGTCGGCCAGTTCCTGCAGCTCGGCATCCACGTAGTAGTGGGCGACGAGCACGGCCTTTTCACGGGCGAGCAACGCCTTGATGCGTGCCTTCAGCGCAGCGCGCTCCTCGGCGGACGGCGCCTCGGGCACCTTGGCCCACGCCTGTCCGACGCCGCACACGGTCCCTGCTGCGACGGGCCGGTCGTACTCGACGGGTTTGATCGTCGATTGCATCTCCATATCTCCTGTCGGCAGGAGTTAGCGCTTCAGCGCTTACTCATGCCCCATGCTACGCGGTCGGCCGGAGTGAGTGCTTCAGCACCGACGCCGGCCCCAAGCCTCATACCAATCCCGCCGCCGCCGATCCGTCAAAAACCGGCGGCCCAAATGAAAAAACCCCGCCAACGCGGGGTTTGTGACGTCCTGAGATTCTAATCGATTTCGAATCAGGCGTAGCGACGCAGGCGTGTCGCGAATTCCTGCAGCGCCTTGATGCCGCTTTGTTCTGCGCGATGGCACCAATCCTGCAATTGCGCGAGAAGCTGTTCGCGCGACGCGGTCGAACGATCCCAGATCGCGGCCAGATCCTGGCGCAGCTGGAAGTACGTATGCAGCTTCTGGCTGTTCGCGAAGATTTCCGGCAGCAGCTTCTTCTGCGGCTCGTCGAGGCCGTCGGCGTCCTTGTGGAACCACTTGCGCGCGCTGCGCATCAGCTGGTACTTCTCGCTCGACCCGAGCTCCTTCAGGTGCGCGAGCTCCTGACGGTACGCGCGCTTCACGGCCTTGCCGTAGCGCGCCATCACTTCGTAGCGGTTCGACAGCACGGCCTGCAGCGTTTCCTGATCGAGCACCGTCTTCGGCTTGTTCAGGCGCGGCGTCGGCGCGACCTTCTTCACCTTCGCGAGACCGAATGCCGACATGATGCGGATGTACATCCAGCCGATGTCGAACTCGTACCACTTGTTCGACAGCTTCGCCGACGTCGCGAACGTGTGGTGGTTGTTGTGCAGTTCCTCGCCCCCAATCACGATGCCCCACGGGAACAGGTTCGTGCTCGCATCGGCCGAGTTGAAGTTGCGATAGCCCCAGAAGTGACCGAAGCCGTTCACGACGCCCGCGGCCCAGAACGGAATCCAGACCATCTGCACGGCCCACACGGTCAGGCCGAGCACGCCGAACAGCGCGACGTCGATCACCATCATCATGCTGATGCCGAGAATCGGGTACTTCGAGTAGACGTTGCGCTCGAGCCAGTCGTTCGGCGTGCCGTGGCTGAACTTGCGCATCGTCTCTTCGTTCTTCGCTTCCGCGCGGTACAGCTCGGCGCCCTCGAGGAACACCTTCCAGATGCCGCGCGTCTGCGGGCTGTGGGGATCTTCCTCGGTCTCGCACTTCGCGTGGTGCTTGCGGTGAATCGCGGCCCACTGGCCGGTCAGCATGCCGGTGGTCATCCACAGCCAGAAGCGGAAGAAGTGGCTCGCGATCGGATGCAGCTCCAGCGCGCGGTGCGCCTGGCAACGGTGCAGGTAGACGGTCACGCCGATGATCGTGACGTGCGTGACGGCGAGCGCGAACAACGCGACCTGCCACCACGAAAAATGCAGGAGCCCGTGGGAAAGAAAATCGAGCAGGGAATTCAACAAGGCAGTTACCCGTGATGAGAGCGACGCCACGCTGGCGTCAGAAGAATGAAAGCATACCGCGTGTAGACCGGAATTTTACTTCAACCGTTCCAAGTCTTTGTAAAAAATGAATATTTTCTTGCCCTGACGCAATCCGCGCGGTCCATGCGCGGACTGGGAAAGGCCCGCGATCCGGTTTCGACCGCGGAATCGGTACGATTGACCGCCCGCGTCCGCTACGCCGCCGGCGCGTGCCCGTCCCGCGCACCGTTGGCCGCCGTCGGCTCGAGCCCGGCCGCCGCGCCCGCCGCGGGAAAGCCGTCCGGGAGCCCAACCACGCGCACTTCGCGCTGCGGGAACGGAATCGAGATCCCGTGCTCGCTGAACAGCCGCCAGATGTTGCGGTTCACGCTCGAGCGCACGCCCGACGTGCCTTTCGCCGAATCCTCGATCCAGAAACCGAGCTCCAGATCGATCCCGTCCGCGCCGAAGCTCACGAGGTACGGGGTCGGCGCGGGGTCGGCCAGCACGCGCGGCACGTCCATCGCGGCGTCGGCGAGCAACGCGAGCGCCCGCTCGACGTCGCTCGTGTACGCGACCTGCACCGCGACCTTCGCATAGCCGCGCGTCAGGTACGACGACTGGTTCTGCACGACGTCGGTGATCAGCTTCTCGTTCGGAATCAGCGTCTCGTTGCCGTCGAGGCCGCGCACGACCGTGTAGCGCGTGCGGATCTGCGTGACGACGCCCTGCAGCCCGCCGACGCTGATCGCATCGCCGAGCCGCAACGAGCGGTCGAGCAGGATGATGAAGCCCGATACGTAGTTGCTCGCGATCTTCTGCAGCCCGAAACCCAGGCCGACGCCCACCGCGCCGCCGAACACACCGAGCACCGTCACGTCGATGCCGACGAGCGACAGCCCGATCAGGATCGCCGCGAACACGAGCAGCGCGCGGCCGACCCGCGACAGCACGACCTTGAGGTTCGCGTCGAGCGTGCTTGCGCGCGACAGGCGATCCTCGAGCACCGAGCCGAGCCACATCGCGACCATCAGCGTCACGCACACCCACAGCGCGCCGGAGATCACCGACAGCAGCGTGAGGTGCGCGGTCGCGACCCGGAACTGCACGCTGTCGAGCCAGCCAAGCACGTCGCGCTGGATGCCGAGCACGGTCATCACCATCGCGGCCCACACGACGGTCGACACGATCTTCTCGACGATCGACAGCCACGCGTGCGTATGGCCGTCGCGTGCGAACACGCGCCGCGCGAAGAAGAACAGCACGTAGATCAGTCCGATGCCGAACAGCGGCACGAGCGCGAGCGACAGCAGCGACGTCGACATGAACGGTTCGAACGCGAGCTGCGCGCCGCCGACGAACACGCTGCCGAACAGCGGAAACAGCGCACGCTTCAGGCTCTGCGCGCCCGCGCCCGGCGCGCGCCCGGCCGCCCGCCGCCGTGCATCGATGCGGCCGTGCACGAAGCGCGCGGCCACCCAGGCGAAGCACAGCGCACCGACGAGGATCGCCGCCTGCCAGATCATCACCGGCTGGTGGAAATCGCGAATCACCGATGCCAGCCGGTGCGACAGCAGGCGGCTCTGCAGATTCTCCATCGTCCGTCCGGGCAGTCGTTACGGCGCGGCGCGGCGTTCGAGCACCGCGGCGAAGAAGCCGTCGGTCGCATGACGGTGCGGCCACAGCGACAGGTAGTCGCCCGTCTCGAGCTCGATGCGCTGGTCGGCCAGCACCTGCTGCGCCGGCACCAGCACGAACTCGGGGTGATCGGCGAGAAATTGCTCGACGATGCGTTCGTTCTCGGCATCGAGCACGCTGCAGGTCGCGTAGACGAGCCGGCCGCCCTTCTTCACGAGCCGCGCGGCGCTCGCGAGGATCGACGCCTGCTTCGGCGTCAGCTCGTCGATCGCCGTACGCGTCTGGCGCCACTTCAGGTCCGGATTGCGGCGCAGCGTGCCGAGGCCGCTGCACGGCGCGTCGACCAGCACGCGGTCGATCTTGCCGGCGAGCCGCTTGATCTTCGCGTCGTGCTCGCTGTCGATCAGCACCGGGTTCACGTTCGACAGCCCGCTGCGCGCGAGGCGCGGCTTCAGCTTCGCGAGGCGCTTCTCCGAGATGTCGAACGCATAGAGGCGCCCGGTCGAGCGCATCATCGCGCCGAGCGCGAGCGTCTTGCCGCCCGCGCCCGCGCAGAAATCGACGACCATCTCGCCGCGCCGCGGCGCGACCAGCGAGCACAGCAGCTGGCTGCCTTCGTCCTGCACCTCGATCGCGCCTTCCTCGAACAGCTTCAGGCGCGTCAGCGCCGGCTTGCCGACCACGCGCACGCCGAACGGCGCGAACGGTGTCGCGCCCGCGTCGATGCCGCTCACGCGCAGCGCTTCGATCACCTGGTCGCGGCTCGCCTTCTGCGCGTTGGCGCGCAGGTCGAGCGGCGCCGGGTAGTTCAGCGCGGCGGCGAGCTGCGCGAGCTCGTCGGCGTCGAAACGGGCCGACAGCGCCTGGTGAATCCAGTCGGGCAGGTTCGTGCGAATCCGCACGGGCAGGCTCGCCGGATCGATCTTCGACACGTGCTCGAGCCATGCGGACTCGGTGTCGGACAGGAACGGCTTCAGCGCATTGCGCCCCATCGTCTGCATCAGGCCGAGCAGCGTGAGGCGCCGCGCGGGCGTGCCGGTGCCGCTCTCGGCCAGATGCGAGAACTCCATCTTCCGGCGCAGCACCGCGAACACGGCCTCGGCGATCACGCCGCGCTCGGCATGCCCGAGCTTCGGGTGCGCGCGGAAGAACCGGCTTGTCGTCGCGTCGGCGGGGCCGGCGAACTTCAGCACCTCGGCCAGCAAAGTCTCGGTCTGGCCGATCAGGAATCCGTGCAGCTTCATACGCCCTCACTCGTTTCGGTATGCGGTTGATCCGCGAAAATCCAGCGCGCCTCTTCGGGCGCCACCACTGCACGGCCGTTCTCGAGGCGCAACCGCCCCTCGACGAACCAGCGCACCGCGCGCGGATACAGCACATGCTCGACCGTCAGCACGCGCCGCGCGAGCGCGGCCGCGTCGTCGCCGGCGCGCACGGGTACCGCGCCCTGCGCGACGATCGCGCCGCTGTCGAGCTCGGGAATGACGAAATGCACGCTCGCGCCATGCAGCGCGACGCCGGCATCCAGCGCCTGCTGATGCGTGTGGATGCCCTTGAAGCTCGGCAGCAGCGACGGATGGATGTTCAGCAGCCGACCTTCGTATCGTCTGACGAATGCGGGCGTGAGGATGCGCATGAAGCCGGCAAGCACGACGAGATCGGGCGCGAAACGGTCGATCTCGGCGGCAAGCGCCGCGTCGAAGCTGTCGCGGCCGTCGAACGACCGGTGGTCGACCACCGCCGTCGCCACGCCGTGCGACGCGGCAAAAGCCAGCCCGGCCGCATCCGGCCGGTTGGCGATCACGGCGGCAATCTCGGCCGGCCAGCGTTCCTGCGCGCACGCGCGAACGATGGCCTCCATGTTGCTGCCGCGACCGGAAATCAGGATCACGAGTTTTTTCATCCGCGAATTTTACCATTCGCCCTCGCGTTTCCCGCCTTCTCGGCCGTCGGGCCGCCCGAACGTTTATAATCTTCTGCTTTGCGGCATCCCACCGCCCATTCCCCCGACGCTGCATCCGCTATCGTGAAAGTCTTCCGCGGCCTGCCCAACGCCGAGAGCCGCGCCCCGTGCGCGCTGACGATCGGCAACTTCGACGGTGTCCATCGCGGCCACCAGGCCCTGCTCGCGCGCGTGCGCGCGGCAGCGGACGCGCGCGGCCTGCCCGTGTGCGTGATGACGTTCGAGCCGCACCCGCGCGAATTCTTCAACCCGGCCGGCGCGCCGCCGCGCATCGCGATGCTGCGCGACAAGCTGGAAGCGTTGCGCGACCACGGGGTCGACCGCGTCGTCGTCGAGCACTTCAACCACACCTTCGCGAGCCAGTCGCCGCAGGCGTTCGTCGAGCGCACGCTGGTGAACGGGCTGCACGCGCGCTGGATGATGGTCGGTGACGATTTCTGCTACGGCGCGAAGCGCGCGGGCACCTTCGACACGCTGAAGGCGGCCGGCGAACAGCACGGCTTCGAGGTCGAGCAGATGGGCACGGTGGCCGGCAGCGACGGCACGCGCATTTCCAGCTCCGGCGTGCGCGCGGCGCTCGCCGCGGGCGATCTGGACGCGGCCGCGCAGGCGCTCGGCCACGGCTACGCGATCAGCGGCCACGTCGCGCACGGGCTCAAGCTCGGCCGCGACCTCGGCTTCCCGACGCTGAACCTGCCGATCGCGCACAAGCGGCCGGCGCTCGCGGGCATCTTCGTCGTGCAGGTGCACGGCCTCGGCCCCGAGCCGCTGCCGGGCGTCGCGAGCCTCGGGCTGCGCCCGACCGTCGACGATTCGGGCCGCGTGCTGCTCGAAGTCCACCTGCTCGACTGGCACGGCGATGCATACGGCAAGCTGATCCGCGTCGAATTCCTGAAGAAGCTGCGCGACGAGGCGAAGTTCGACGATCTCGAGGCGCTGTCGCGCGCGATCGCGCTGGACGTCGCGAACGCACGCGCGTACTTCATCGAGCGCGACTGCGCGCCGGGCAGCCGCGCGACGGGCTTCGCGACGTCGGCCACCGACCGAATTAGCTGATCCGGACGGCGGCGCCGCGCGCCGCACCCCTCGCGCCGCCCTGTCGCGCGCCTACCCGATTCACGACGCCCGAGCGTCCCCGATTTAGATAGCGATCCCATCATGAGCAACAAGAAAGCCGATTCGAAACCGCAGGCCAAGTATCCGGTCAACCTGCTCGACACGCCGTTCCCGATGCGCGGCGACCTGCCCAAGCGCGAGCCGCAGTGGGTCAAGGAGTGGGAGGAGCGCGGCATCTACGACAAGATCCGCGCGGCCAGCAAGGGCCGGCCGAAGTTCATCCTGCACGACGGCCCGCCGTATGCGAACGGCGACATCCACCTCGGCCACGCGGTCAACAAGATCCTGAAGGACATCGTCGTCAAGTCGCGCAACATGGCCGGCTTCGACGCGCCGTACGTGCCGGGCTGGGATTGCCACGGGATGCCGATCGAGATCCAGATCGAGAAGCAGTTCGGCAAGTCGCTGCCGGCGGCCGAAGTGATGAGCAAGGCGCGTGCGTACGCGACCGAGCAGATCGAGAAGCAGAAGGTCGGCTTCAAGCGCCTGGGCGTGCTCGGCGACTGGGCGAATCCGTACAAGACGATGAACTTCGTGAACGAGGCGGAAGAAATCCGCGCGCTCGGCAAGATCATCGAGAAGGGCTATGTGTACCGCGGGCTGAAGCCGGTCAACTGGTGCTTCGACTGCGGCTCGGCGCTCGCGGAAGCGGAAGTCGAGTACAAGGACCGCACCGACCCGACGATCGACGTGATGTTCGCGTTCGCGGAACCGGAAAAGACCGCGCACGCGTTCGGCCTGCCGGCGCTGCCGCGCGCCGACGGCGGCATCGTGATCTGGACCACCACGCCGTGGACGATTCCCGCCAACCAGGCGCTGAACCTCCATCCGGAAATCATCTACGCGCTGGTCGATACCGAGCGCGGGCTGCTGATCATCGCGCAAGAGCGCGTCGAAGCCTGCATGACCGACTTCAAGCTGACCGGCCGCGTCGTCGCGACCGCGCCCGGCGTGAAGCTCGCGAACCTGCGCTTCCACCACCCACTCGCATCGGCCCACCCCGGCTACCAGCGCACCGCGCCCGTCTATCTCGGCGACTACGTGACGACCGACACCGGTACCGGCGTCGTGCACTCGTCGCCTGCGTACGGTATCGAGGACTTCCAGTCGTGCAAGGCGCACGGGATGACCGATTCCGACTTCATCAACCCGGTGATGGGCGACGGCCGCTACATCGAATCGCTGCCGCTGTTCGGCGGCCTGTCGATCTGGGACGCGAACCCGAAGATCGTCGACGCGCTGAACGCGGCCGGCTCGCTGCTGCGCAGCGAGAAGTACACGCACAGCTACATGCATTGCTGGCGCCACAAGACGCCGATCATCTACCGCGCGACGTCGCAGTGGTTCGCCGGCATGGACGTGACGCCGCGCGACGGCGGCAAGACGCTGCGCGAGACGGCACTCGAAGGTGTCGACGCGACCGCGTTCTACCCGTCGTGGGGCAAGCAGCGCCTGTTCAGCATGATCGCGAACCGTCCCGACTGGACGCTGTCGCGCCAGCGCCAGTGGGGCGTGCCGATGGCGTTCTTCGTGCACAAGGAAACCGGCGAGCTGCACCCGCGCACGCTCGAGCTGCTCGAGGAAGTCGCGAAGCGCGTCGAGCAGTCGGGCATCGAGGCGTGGCAATCGCTCGATCCGCGCGAGCTGATCGGCGACGACGCGAACCTGTACGAGAAGAACCGCGACACGCTCGACGTGTGGTTCGACTCGGGCACGACGCACTGGCACGTGCTGCGCGGCTCGCACAAGGATCAGCTGCAGTTCCCGGCCGATCTGTACCTCGAAGGCTCGGACCAGCATCGCGGCTGGTTCCACTCGTCGCTCCTGACGGCATCGATGATCGACGGCCGCGCGCCGTACAAGGGCCTGCTCACGCACGGCTTCACGGTCGACGGCGAAGGCCGCAAGATGAGCAAGTCGCTCGGCAACGGCATCGACCCGCATGAAGTCGCGAACCGTCTCGGCGCGGAAATCATCCGCCTGTGGATCGCGTCGACCGACTATTCGGGCGAGCTCGCGATCTCCGAGGAAATCCTGAAGCGCGTGACGGAAGGCTATCGCCGCATCCGCAACACGCTGCGCTTCCTGCTCGCGAACCTGTCGGACTTCGATTTCGCGCAGCACGCGGTACCGGTCGACGAATGGCTCGAGATCGACCGCTATGCGGTCGCGTTCTCGCAGCAACTGCAGACCGAACTGCTCGGCCACTACGAGAAGTACGAATTCCACCCGGTCGTCGCGAAGCTGCAGACGTACTGCTCGGAAGACCTCGGCGGCTTCTACCTCGACGTGCTGAAGGATCGCCTGTACACGAGCGCCGCCGATTCGCGCGCGCGCCGCTCCGCGCAGACCGCGCTGTACCACCTGACGCACGGCCTGCTGCGCGTGCTCGCGCCGTTCCTGTCGTTCACGGCGGAAGAAGCGTGGAAGGTGTTCCAGCCGGCAAGCGACACGATCTTCACGGAAACCTACTACGCGTATCCGGAAGTCGCCGGCTCGGCCGCGCTGATCGACAAGTGGGCGCTGCTGCGCGACGTGCGCGGCAACGTGACGAAGGCGCTCGAGGAAGCGCGCACCGCGAACCGCATCGGTTCGTCGCTGCAAGCCGAAGTGGCCGTGCATGCGAGCGGCGCGCGCTACGACGCGCTGACGAGCCTCGGCGACGACCTGAAGTTCGTGCTGATCACGTCCGCGGCGACCGTCGTGAAGGTTGACGACGAAGCGCAGGAAAGCGTCGACGTGGCCGCGTCGAAGTACCAGAAGTGCGAACGCTGCTGGCACTACCGCGAAGATGTCGGCGCGCACGCCGAGCATCCGACGCTGTGCGGCCGCTGCTTCTCGAACCTGTTTGAAAACGGCGAAACCCGGAGCGCTGCATAACCATGGCGAAGACCCTGTCGAAACCGGTCGGCGGCGCGCTCGCGCCCTGGCTCGGCATTTCGCTGATCGTGATCCTGTTCGACCAGTTGTCGAAGATCGCGATCCTCAAAACGTTCGCGTACGGCGCGCAGCATGCGCTGACGTCGTTCTTCAACCTCGTGCTGGTGTACAACCGCGGCGCCGCGTTCGGCTTCCTGTCGACCGCGAGCGGCTGGCAGCGCTGGGCGTTCACCGCGCTCGGCGTCGGCGCGACGCTCGTGATCTGCTTCCTGCTGAAGCGCCACGGCCACCAGCGGCTGTTCAGCGTGTCGCTCGCGCTGATCCTCGGCGGCGCGCTCGGCAACGTGATCGACCGGCTCGTCTACGGCCACGTGATCGACTTCCTCGATTTCCACGTCGGCGCGTGGCACTTCCCGGCGTTCAACCTCGCCGATTCCGCGATCACGATCGGCGCGGTGCTGTTGATCTACGACGAGCTGCGGCGCGTGCGCGGCGCGCGCTGAGCGCGCATACTCCGTGTCGACGGCCGGCTTCGCGCCGGCCGTTCCGTTTGACCCCAGGAGGCCTGAGTTGGCACACGCAGAACTCGCAGGAAAACACCTCGTTCTCGGCCTGACGGGCGGCATCGCCTGCTACAAGATCGCCGAACTCACGCGGCTGCTCGTGAAGGCCGGCGCGACCGTGCAGGTCGCGATGACCGACGCCGCCACCCAGTTCATCACGCCCGTCACGATGCAGGCGCTGTCGGGCCGGCCCGTCTATACGAGCCAGTGGGACGCGCGCATCGACAACAACATGGCGCATATCGACCTGTCGCGCGAAGCCGACGCGATCGTGATCGCGCCCGCGTCGACGGATTTCCTCGCGAAGCTCGCGCACGGGTTCGCCGACGATCTGCTGTCGACGCTGTGCGTCGCGCGCGACTGTCCGCTGCTCGTCGTGCCCGCAATGAACCGCCAGATGTGGCAGAACCCGGCCACCCAACGCAACGCCGCGCAATTGCGCGCGGACGGCGTGTCGGTGCTCGGCCCGGATTCGGGCGCGCAGGCCTGCGGCGAAGTCGGCGATGGCCGCATGCTCGAGCCCGAAGCGATCTATGAAGCGATCGTCGCGCACTTCGCGCCGAAGGTGCTCGCGCACCGCCGCGTCCTGATCACGGCCGGCCCGACGTTCGAGCCGCTCGACCCGGTGCGCGGCCTGACGAACCGCTCCAGCGGCAAGATGGGTTTCGCGCTCGCGCGCGCCGCGCAACAGGCCGGCGCCGACGTGCATCTCGTCGCCGGGCCGGTCGCGCTCGACACGCCGTGGGGCGTGTACCGCCAGGACGTGCAGACCGCGCAGCAGATGTACGACGCGGTGATGCATGCGGTCGCCGATGCCGACATCTTCATCGCGGTGGCCGCGGTCGCCGACTGGCGCGTCGACCAGCCGGCCGAGCACAAGATGAAGAAGACGGCTGACCGCAAGATGCCGGCGCTCGCGTTCGTCGAGAACCCCGACATCCTCGCGTCGGTCGCGGCGCTGCCCGATGCGCCGTTCTGCGTCGGCTTCGCGGCCGAAAGCGGCGACCTCGACGTGCACGGCGACGACAAGCGCAAGCGCAAGAACGTGCCGCTGCTCGTCGGCAACCTCGGCCCGCTGACGTTCGGCCGCGACGACAACGAAGTCGTGCTGTTCGAGGCCGCCGGCTTGACGCGCCTGCCGCGCGCGCCCAAAGACGAACTCGCGCATACGCTCGTGGCCGAAATCGCGAAGCGCCTGCCCGACAACCGCCTGATCTGATCCCCGCGCGGCGGCGCTTGCCGCCGCGTCCTTCCCGACCGATTCGACGACCGCATGAAACTCGACCTGAAGATTCTCGACGCGCGCATGCGCGACTACCTGCCCGCCTACGCGACCACTGGCAGCGCCGGCCTCGACCTGCGCGCATGCCTCGACGCACCGGTCACGCTGCAACCCGGCGAAACGACGCTGGTGCCGACGGGCCTCGCGATTCACCTCGCCGATCCCGGTTATGCGGCGCTGATCCTGCCGCGCTCGGGCCTCGGCCACAAGCACGGAATCGTGCTCGGCAACCTCGTCGGCCTGATCGACTCCGACTACCAGGGCCAGTTGATGGTCTCGACGTGGAACCGCGGCCAGACGGAGTTCGTGCTGAACCCGTTCGAACGCCTCGCGCAGCTCGTGATCGTGCCGGTCGTGCAGGCACAGTTCAACATCGTCGACGAATTCGCCGAGAGCGACCGCGGCGAAGGCGGGTTCGGCAGCACCGGCCGGCACTGAGCCACGCGGTACGAAAAAAGGGGCCTCGGCCCCTTTTGCTTTTTGCGCGCCGTCACTTGGCGCCCGGTGGCGCGACTCGCGCAGGCGCCGATTCGCGACGCCGCGCCAGTACGATGCTTGCATGAACGACCCGACCAGCACGGCCCGCCGCGCAGGTCTTCACGATCCGGCACGCGGGCGTGATTTCGGTACGCCGCGATCAGCGCGCGTGCTGGTGCCGGTAATGCAGCGCATAGGCGAGCGTCAGCAGCACGACGAACACGACGCCGACCACCATCGTCATCCGGAATTCGCGCGTGAAAGCAGTCGTCAGCAGGATCGCCGCGACGAGCCCCGCGCCGAGCAGGCTGCCGAACGGGTGCCCCCACATCCGGAATGCGAGAGTAGGGCCGCGATACCGAGAACGAAACCTCAGGTGCGTGACGAAGATCATCAGCCAGGTGAACAGCGCGCCGAACATCGCGATTGCCATCATCACCGTGAACGCGGTATCGGGCGCGAGCGCGACCAGCACGGCCGCCACCGCGACGCCGCTCGTCGAGATCCACAGCGCGGCGCGCGGCACGCCGTTCGCGCCGAGCCGGCCGAACACCGCGGGCGCGAGGTGCGCGCGTGACAGGCTGAACATCATCCGCGTCGTCACGTAGAGCTGGCTGTTCATCGCCGACAGCGCCGCGATCAGCAGCACGAAGTTGATCACGCCTGCCGCATACGGCACGTGCGTCGCGGCCATCACCTTCACGAACGGGCTTTCGTCGGTGCCGGCCTGCGTCCACGGCACGATCGCGAGCATCAGCGCGAGCGTCAGCAGGTAAAACAGCACGAGCCGGAACACGGTCGAGCGGAATGCGCGCGTGACCGCGTGCTGCGGATCGCGCGCCTCGCCGGCCGCGATCGCGACGGCCTCGATGCTCATGTAGCTGAAGATCGCGACGATCACCGCGACCCAGGTGCCCCACGGCCCCTTCGGGATGAAGCCGCCGTGCGCGGTGTAGTTCGCGAAACCGATGCCTGACGCGGCCGGCGCCGACCAGACGAGAAACGCGCCGAGCACGACGAACACGACGATCGCCGCGATCTTCAGCAGCGAGAACGCGTATTCAATGGTCCCGTACAGCGTGACGCTCGCGAGGTTCACCGCGATCAGCAGCGCGGAGAAACCGATCACCCAGTACCAACCGGGCACGGCCGGAAACCAGTACTTCATGAACACGGCGATCGCGCTGATCTCCGTACCGATCGCGAATACCACGGCGAACCAGTACGCATAACGCACGAGAAAACCCGCGAGCGGGCCGACGTAGTGCTCCGCATAGGCGCCGAACGAGCCGGCCGTCGGATGCGCGACGGTCATTTCCGCGAGCGCGCCCATCAGCAGCAGCGCAATCAGCGCGCCGATCGCGTAGGATACCAGCACGCTCGGCCCCGCGAGCCCGATCGCGAATCCGCTGCCGAGGAACAGCCCCGTGCCGATCGCGCCGCCAATCGCGATCATCGCCATCTGCCCCGACGTCAGCGCGTGGCGCAACCCTTGTTCGCGCGCGACGATAGCGTCGAACGACCGTTGTTGTCGTGTCACTGCGTACTACTCCCCTGCCCTGCCATCGCGCCGCCGGCGCCGGATAAAACGAAACGGCGCGGAGAACTTCCCGCGCCGTTCGCATGAACAACGAATTATCGCTTACTCGACTTCGACCGTCTCTTCGTTCGGCTTGTGCGGCGGATTCGCCAGCTTGTCGAACGACAACTGCACCTTGTCGCTTTCATCGACGTCGACCGTCACGTGGCCGCCGTTGAGCAGCTTGCCGAACAGCAACTCGTCGGCGAGCGCACGACGGATCGTGTCCTGAATCAGCCGCTGCATCGGCCGCGCGCCCATCAGCGGGTCGAAGCCGTGCTTCGCGAGATGCTTGCGCAACGCGTCGGTGAAGAGCGCGTCGACCTTCTTCTCGTGCAGCTGTTCCTCGAGCTGGATCAGGAACTTGTCGACCACGCGCATGATGATTTCCTCATCGAGCGAGCGGAAGCTGATGATCGCATCCAGCCGGTTGCGGAACTCCGGCGTGAACAGGCGCTTGATGTCGGTCATCTCGTCGCCGGTTTCGCGGCGCGTCGTGAAGCCGATCGTCGCCTTCTGCATCGACTCGGCGCCCGCGTTCGTCGTCATGATGATGATGACGTTGCGGAAATCCGCCTTGCGGCCGTTGTTGTCCGTCAGCGTGCCGTGGTCCATCACCTGCAGCAGCACGTTGAAGATGTCCGGATGCGCCTTCTCGATTTCGTCGAGCAGCAGCACGCAATGCGGCTTCTTCGTGACGGCTTCGGTCAGCAGGCCGCCCTGGTCGAACCCGACGTAGCCCGGCGGCGCGCCGATCAGCCGGCTCACCGCGTGACGCTCCATGTATTCCGACATGTCGAAGCGGATCAGCTCGATGCCGAGCGTGAACGCGAGCTGGCGCGCCACTTCGGTCTTGCCGACGCCCGTCGGGCCCGAGAACAGGAACGCGCCGATCGGCTTGTCCATCTTGCCGAGGCCCGCGCGCGCCATCTTGATCGACGCCGCGAGCGCGTCGATCGCCGGATCCTGGCCGAACACGACGCTCTTCAGGTCGCGGTCGAGCGTCTGCAGCTTGCTGCGATCGTCCTGCGACACGCTTTGCGCCGGCACGCGCGCGATCTTCGAGATGATTTCCTCGATCTCGCCCTTGCCGATCGTCTTCTTCTGCTTCGACTTCGGCAGGATGCGCTGCGCGGCGCCCGCCTCGTCGATCACGTCGATCGCCTTGTCCGGCAGGTGACGATCGGTGATGAAGCGCGCCGAAAGTTCGGCCGCGGCCGACAGCGCGCCCGACGAATACTTGACGCCGTGGTGCTCCTCGAAACGCGACTTCAGCCCGCGCAGGATCGCGACCGTCTGCTCGACGCTCGGCTCCGTCACGTCGACCTTCTGGAAGCGCCGCGACAGCGCCGCGTCCTTCTCGAAGATGCCGCGATATTCGGTGAACGTCGTCGCTCCGATGCACTTGAGCGTGCCCGACGACAGCGCCGGCTTCAGCAGGTTCGACGCATCGAGCGTGCCGCCCGACGCGGCGCCCGCACCGATCAGCGTATGGATTTCGTCGATGAACAGGATCGCGTGCGGACGCTCCTTCAGCTCCTTCAGCACCGTCTTCAGACGCTGCTCGAAATCGCCGCGATACTTGGTGCCCGCCAGCAGCGCGCCCATGTCGAGCGAGTACACCTGCGCGTTCGCGAGGATGTCCGGCACTTCGCCGCGCGTGATCCGATACGCGAGCCCTTCGGCGATCGCGGTCTTGCCGACCCCGGCTTCGCCGACGAGCAGCGGATTGTTCTTGCGGCGGCGGCACAGCACCTGCACGACGCGCTCGACCTCGGGCTCGCGACCGATCAGCGGATCGATGCGGCCGTCCTTCGCCATCTGGTTCAGGTTCTGCGTGAACTGCGCGAGCGGCGTTTCCTTCTGCGCATTCGCGTCTTCGCTTTCCGCGTTCGCGTCGGTCGACTTCGCGGCTTCGCCGCTGTTCGTCTTCGCGATGCCGTGCGAAATGAAGTTCACCACGTCGAGGCGCGTGACGCCCTGCTGCTGCAGGTAGTACACGGCGTGCGAATCCTTCTCGCCGAAGATCGCGACCAGCACGTTCGCGCCGGTCACTTCCTTCTTGCCGTTCGACGTCGACTGCACGTGCATGATCGCGCGCTGGATCACGCGCTGGAAACCCAGCGTCGGCTGGGTATCGACATCGTCGGTACCCGGGACGGTAGGTGTGTTGTCGTGGATGAAATTGCGCAGGTTCTGACGCAGGTCCTCGATGTTTGCCGCGCACGCGCGCAACACCTCGGCCGCCGTCGGATTATCCAGCAGGGCCAGCAGCAGATGCTCGACCGTAATGAACTCATGGCGCGCCTGGCGTGCTTCCATGAACGCCATGTGCAGGCTGACTTCCAATTCCTGGGCAATCATGCTTCCTCCATCACGCACTGCAGCGGATGCCCTGCCTGCCGCGCATGGGTAACGACTTGCTCAACCTTGGTCGACGCGATGTCCCGCGTATAGACCCCACATACCCCTCGCCCTTCGCGATGGACCTTCAGCATGATCTGCGTGGCCGTCTCGCGATCCTTCTTGAAATACTCCTGGACCACCATCACGACGAACTCCATCGGCGTGAAGTCGTCGTTCAGCAGCACCACCTTGTACATCGAAGGCGGCTTGAGCTTCTGCTGCTTGCGTTCCAGGACGGTACTGTCCTGCTTGTCCGGGATAATCGCCATACACCCATTCTAAACAACTCGGACAGGCCCGCAATCCTGCCATTACCCGACCGACCGGCCGGCGCCCTCCCCGGTATCCCGGAACACGCGATCGCCTTCGCGCCATACGAAAGCCGGCTGCGGTGCCGGCTTTCACGCATGGCGCGGAACACGAACCGTCAGGGGGGAATCGCACCGGAACGCCCGTGTCCGCATCCAGTATCCCACAAGCCGGGACGACTCGAACGCGTGTCACTCGAGCCTGGTATATGAGCCGATTATGCGGCTTTTCAAGCCCTTGCGCTTGGCCGCATGCAGGCAAGCAAAGCCGGAAAAACCCTGAAAATGGGTTCTTTACAACGACCCTCTAAACGTCTAAAAATTCCACTTGACACTCCAATAAAGAGCGCCAACAATCAAGCTGGCACTTTTTTCAATTCGCCGGTTGGCGAAACGAAAGGGCCGAGGTGAGCTTGTGAGGGGGGAACGGCTGCATTTTCCGGTCGTTTAGCTTTTCGAGCGTGCTCGTGGTAAGTAGCAGCGACTGTGTGACAGGGGAAGTAGGAAATGGCAACTGGTATCGTTAAATGGTTCAACGACGCGAAGGGCTTCGGTTTCATCACTCCCGACGAGGGCGGTGAGGATCTGTTTGCGCACTTCTCGGCTATCACCATGAATGGCTTCAAGACGCTGAAGGAAGGCCAGAAGGTGAGCTTTGACGTCGTCCAAGGGCCGAAGGGCAAGCAAGCGTCGAACATCCAGGCCGTATAAGGCATCGGATATCTGACGAAGAAACCCGGCGCATTGCGCCGGGTTTCTTTTTTTGCATATTGGGTTTTGTTATTGCAGTCCGCACTTTCTTGTCTATTAGCTGCCGGATTCGCACAATTGCGATGAAAGAAGCGCGATTGTCGGGTCTGGCATACAGATTGTCAGTTGTCACCGCACGGTGGACTGCCGTGCGGCGACCTAACGGGCTTGCCGCAGCAGTTAAACGGCTAGGCCTGCCCCGCGTGGCTTACCAGCTGTACGACGCGCCCGCACCCCACGTCGTCGAAGCCGAACTCATGCCGGCTCCGGCGCGCACCTTCAGGTTTTCGCCGATCCGCACCGACGCGCCCAGCGCGACGGCCTGGTAGCCGAGATAGCTGCCCATGCCGACACCCACTGCGATCGTCTTGCCCAGATCGACATCCGGAATCATCGACAATGCAGTCGCTGCCGCCACACCGCTGTACGCGCGTCGGGCTACTGCGTTCAACTGTTTCAGGTTGACCGCATCGTGAGGCAGAACCGCGTCGGCAACGTTCGCGAGCTTGCGCTCCTGGCCCGGCGCCCCGACCGACACGGTATCGTCACGATCGGCAATGGAGCCGTGGCCGAGCGCAACCGAATTCCGGCCGGCCGCGACCGCGTCCGTGCCAAGCGCCGTGCTGTTCGTGCCTGACGACGACGCGCCGACGCCGAAGCTCGAACTGCCGTCGCCGAGCGCCTTTGCGTTCACCCCCATTGCCGTCGAGTCGCGGCCGGTCGCCGACGCACGCGCGCCGTTCGCCGTGCTGTTCGTGCCGGATGCTCGTGCGTCCACGCCGGCCGCCGTGCTCGAGTCGCCGGTTGCCTGCGATCGTGCACCGTTTGCCGTACTGTTCGCGCCCGACGCCTCCGAGTCGGCACCTGCCGCCGTGCTCGATTCACCCGTCGCCTTCGACCGCGCACCGGCTGCCGTGCTGTCCTTGCCCGACGCCTCCGAGTCGGCACCTGCGGCCGTGCTCGATTCGCCGGTCGCCTTCGACCGCGCACCGGCTGCCGTGCTGTCCTTGCCCGACGCCTCCGAGTCGGCACCTGCGGCCGTGCTCGATTCGCCCGTCGCCTTCGACCGCGCACCGGCTGCCGTGCTGTCCTTGCCCGACGCCTCCGAGTCGGCACCTGCGGCCGTGCTCGATTCGCCGGTCGCCTTCGACCGCGCACCGGTTGCCGTGCTGTCCTTGCCCGATGCCTCCGAGTCGGCACCCGTCGTCGTGCTCGATTCACCCGTCGCCTTCGACCGCGCACCGGTTGCCGTGCTGTCCTTGCCCGATGCCTCCGAGTCGGCACCTGTGGCCGTGCTCGATTCGCCAGTCGCCTTCGACCGCGCACCATTGGCCGTGCTGTTCGTGCCTGACGCCTCCGAATCGGCACCTGCGGCCGTGCCCGACTCGCCGGTCGCCTTCGACCGCGCGCCATTTGCCGTGCTGTCCTTGCCCGACGCCTCCGAATCGGCACCTGCGGCCGTGCTCGACTCGCCGGTCGCCTTCGACCGCGCACCATTGGCCGTGCTGTCCTTGCCCGACGCCTCCGAATCGGCACCTGTGGCCGTGCTCGATTCGCCGGTCGCCTTCGACCGCGCACCATTGGCCGTGCTGTTCGTGCCTGACGCCTCCGAATCGGCACCTGTGGCCGTGCTCGATTCGCCGGTCGCCTTCGACCGCGCACCATTGGCCGTGCTGTTCGTGCCTGACGCCTCCGAATCGGCACCTGCGGCCGTGCTCGATTCGCCCGTCGCCGAGGCGTTCACGCCAGTTGCCGTACTCCCCGCCCCGGATGCATTCGAATTCTTGCCAACCGCGACACTGTCCTTGCCGGTGCCCGGAGACGGCAGCGAACCTTCGAGGCGATTCTTCAGATCGGAGACATCGCCCTGCAGGCCCGACAGCTTGCCGTTGATCGTCGACACGCTACTTTCCAGCGAGTCCACCCGTTCGCTAATCGTTTGAGCGTTGGCGTCCACGAGCATCAATCCGAGCACGCCAGTCACACCGGACGCGATCGCACGCATGGCGAGCATGCGTGCGGTATCCGAAACAGAGCGCCTGCCTTTCATTTCCCGCATTCCATTCGGATTACTAATTATTTTCATAATATTCCTAACCAAATCCACATCAAACATTCCGGCGTGAGACTCTACCCACCAAATCTCAATATTGTTAGCGCCGCACTTGTGCGTTTTGCCGAAACATCGGGGGTCGACGATGCATCCGGTATTCCAGAGATGTCGCCCTTCCACCGCGCCCGGCAATCCGAGCGTGTCACCTTCCGAGGTGATCGCGGAGCAGTATAGGAAGCACGGACGTCCCAGAAAATAGGACAAGTTCTATTTTGCGTTCCGGCGGCTAAGAGACCCTTTAAATCGCGCGCCGGTCGTATGCGTGGCCGACATAAAACGCACGGTCAAGCCGGAATACGAAAAAAGCCGCGCACCGAATACGATGCGCGGCTTGTCTGCTGCGTTCGATTTCGACCGTCGGCGACACATGACCTATCGTGCGCCGCCACGGTTCAGACGACCTTCAGCGTCCCCATCATCCCGAGATCCTCATGCTCGAGAATGTGACAGTGAAACATGCGCTCGCCCGGCATGTCTTGCGTGACGAGGATCGACACGGTTTCGCCGCTGCGCACGTTCACCGTATCGCGCCATGCACGGAACGGTTCGCTGGTGCGTGAACCACCCGACGTCCGCTCGATCACCTGGAACTGCGTGCCGTGCAGATGGAACGGGTGATCCATGTCCGTCCCATTGCGAATCTCCCAGCGTTCGACGTCGCCGCGGCGGCTCGTCAGCGTCGCGCGATGCGGCGCGTAGGTGTCGCCGTTGATCGTGAAGCGCATGCCCGCCGGGCGGCCGTGCGCGCCACCCTTCATCATCGCGTCCATGTCCATTTCCTCGCCGAACGCAACCGTCTTGTGCGTCACCGGTTCGCCCAGCGGCGGCACCGCGCGCAGCGTGGCAGGCAGCGCGCGGGCCCCGGCGGGGGCGAACGCGACGTCAGCCAGCGCCAGCGCCGGATCGGGCGGCAGGCTACCGTGGCCGTCGTCGTGCGACATCGCCATCTTGCGGCGGTCGTACTCGGCCGCCTGCAGCACCGCGCGCGACGCACGGTCGCCGGCGCGTACCAGCAACTCCGCGCGCTCTCCCGGCGCAATCAGCAGCGACGTCGCGCGCCGCGGCGCGTCGAACAAACCGCCGTCGGTGCCTGCGTGCTCGAACACGCGGCCGTCGTCGAACGCGATGCGCAGGTAGCGTGCGCTGCACGCGTTCCACACACGCCAGCGCTCGTCGCTCGTGATATCGATGCGCGGCCGGCGCGCGCCGTTGATCAGCACGAATTGGCCTTCGCGGCCGTTCATCCAGTCCATCATGTCGTTCGGCGCAATCGTGCCGTCGCGTGCAAGCTTCAGGTCCGACACGAACAGATGCCGCTCGGGCCAGCCGGTCAGCGGATCGTCCGCGGCGCGCACGACGAACGGGCCGGCCAGCCCGCGGAATACCTGCTCGGCCGTCATCATGTGCGGATGCGGGTGGTACCAGTAAGTGCCGGCGCTGCCCTTCGGCAGCGTGAAGCGATACACACGCGACGCGCCGGGCGCGACAGGATCCGACGGGTTGCCGTCCTGGTCGGGCGGCACGGGCAGGCCGTGCCAGTGGATCGTCGACGGTTGCGGCAGCTTGTTCACGAACCGGATCTCGACCGTATCGCCCTCGCGCACGTCGATCAGCGGGCCGACGACAGGCCCTTGCGTGCCCGCGCCGAACTGCCAGAACGTCGTCGGCCGCGCGCCGCGCAGCAGCGGTCGCGCCACCGGTTGAGCGACCAGCGTCGCCCGGAACATGCCGGGCTCGCGACTTTCGTTGGCCAGCGTGCGCAACGTCGCGAGCGGCGCGCCGGCCGGCAGCGCGTCGGGAGCCGCGAGCGCGGCCGGCACCGGCGCGCGGTGCTGCGCGTGCGCCGGCATCCCTGACATACCCGACATGCCCGGCATGTCGTCCATCGAATCCATGCCGGCCATGCCCGCATGACCGGCGTGCTGCGCCCACGCGGTGCGCGCGAACAGCGACGCGGTCGCGACGCCGATGGCGCGCGACAGAAAGGTTCTCCGTCTCATCAATCGATCCTCGTTATTCATGCAGCGCGCGCGACAGACGCGGCGGTCGCGTCATCATAACCGCAGGGCCGGATCGAAAAACGACGTCACCGGGCGGGCGGCGATACGCCGCGGCGAACATCGCGATCGCACCGGCCGCGGCGCCACGCTGACATCGCCGAGCGGCGCTTCGGCAGCCATCGCTGCGCAACTGCCGTCCCTTTGCGCTTTCGCGCCGCCCCCCGGGATTCCCGCCTGATGCCTCGACGATCCGTAAACCCGTCAATTTTTCACGATGCGGAACAAGTCCCTGCGTTATAAAAATTCGTGGTGCAGGGCACAAATTCGCCGTTTCGCGATGCCGAAAACCTTTCCGCAATACAAAATGACAAATATAAGCCACTGTTTTTAGTAATAATTTTTTGTTTCGAGAAGCCGTTCTACATGCACCATACAACCGCGTCGCGGACGTAGACTTTGTTCCATGCACTGACGCTTCGCCACGACGTTCGATACGGAATCCGGCGCAAGCCGTCCGTCGGGCGACAGCCGGCCGAGCCGGCAGGCGCCACAACAGAATCGCTCGTCATCAGAAAGGGAGAACGGAAATGAAGGGATTTCGCTTTGGTTCAGCGCTCGGGTCGTTCTACATCCTGCCGGCAAACGGCGGCTGGGAAGCGACGTTCGGCAACGCCTCGCTCGGCGCGTTCTCGTGCCCGGAAGTCGCGGCCGACCGCATCTCCCGCGGCGACTGCGCGCAACTGTCCGAACTGGACACGGCCACGCTCGAAGTGCCGGACGAAATCACCGAATGGGAAATCGTTCACGTCTGAATGGCACGCCTGCAACGAAAAACGCCCCGGGCGACCGGGGCGTTTTCATTGCGTGTCGGGCGGCGAACGGGTAACCGCGCCGCATCGACACATGCATCGGCTCGCGCGATGGCGCGGCCGGCGTCAGGCAACCGCGTCGACGATGCCGTTCAGCGTCGCGCTCGGGCGCATTGCCTGGCTCGTCAGGTCGACGTTCGGACGGTAATAGCCGCCGATCGCCTGCGGCTTGCCTTGCGCAGCCGTCAGTTCCTCCAGGATGCGCGCTTCGTTGTCGGACAGCGCCTTAGCGACGCCTTCGAACTGCGCCTTCAGCGCGGCGTCCTCAGTCTGCTCGGCCAGCGCCTGTGCCCAGTACAGGCACAGGTAGAAATGGCTGCCGCGGTTGTCGAGGCCGCCGACCTTGCGCGCCGGCGACTTGTTCTCGTCCAGGAACTTGCCGGTCGCCTGGTCGAGCGTCTTCGCGAGCACGAGCGCCTTCGGGTTCTGGTACGCGTTGCCGAGATGTTCGAGCGACGCGGCCAGCGCGAGGAATTCGCCGAGCGAATCCCAGCGCAGGAAACCTTCCTCGACGAACTGCTGCACGTGCTTCGGCGCGGAGCCGCCCGCACCCGTTTCGAACATCCCGCCGCCGGCCATCAGCGGCACGATCGACAGCATCTTCGCGCTGGTGCCGAGTTCCATGATCGGGAACAAGTCGGTCAGGTAGTCGCGCAGCACGTTGCCGGTGACCGAGATCGTGTCCTTGCCCGCGCGGATGCGCTCGAGCGAGAAGCGGGTCGCGTCTTCCGGCGTCATGATGCGGATGTCGAGGCCGTTCGTGTCGTGATCCTTCAGGTAGCGTTCGACCTTCGCGATGATCTGCGCATCGTGCGCGCGCGCCGGATCGAGCCAGAACACGGCCGGAGCACCGGTCGCGCGGGCGCGGTTGACCGCGAGCTTGACCCAGTCCTGCACCGGCGCATCCTTCGTCTGGCACATGCGCCAGATGTCGCCCGCCTCGACCGCGTGCTCGAGCAGCACGTTGCCGGCGTCGTCGGTGACGCGCACGACGCCGTTCGCCGGGATCTGGAACGTCTTGTCATGCGAACCGTATTCCTCGGCCGCCTGCGCCATCAGGCCAACGTTCGGCACGCTGCCCATCGTGACCGGATCGAACGCGCCGTGCTGCTTGCAGTCCTCGATCACGGCCTGGTACACGCCCGCGTAGCAGCGGTCCGGAATCACGGCCTTCGCGTCGTACAGTTGACCGTCCGGGCCCCACATGCCGCCCGAATCGCGGATCATCGCCGGCATGGATGCGTCGACGATCACGTCGCTCGGCACGTGCAGGTTCGTGATGCCCTTGTCCGAGTTGACCATCGCGAGACGCGGGCGCACCGCGTACTCGGCCTTGACGTCGGCTTCGATCGCTTCGCGCGTGTCGGCCGGCAGGTCCTTCAGGCGCGCGTACAGGTCGCCGATCCCGTTGTTCGGGTTGAAGCCGACCTTCGCGAGCACGTCCGCGTGCTTCGCGAGCGCGTCGCGGTAGAACACCGACACGAAGTGACCGAACAGGATCGGGTCCGAGACCTTCATCATGGTCGCCTTCAGGTGCACCGAGAACAGCACGTCCTGCGCCTTCGCGTCGGCGATCTGCGCTTCGATGAAGCTGCGCAGCGCGGTGCGGCTCATCACCGATGCGTCGATCACTTCACCGGCCTTCACGGCCGTCTTTTCCTTCAGCACCTTCTTCGCGCCGTCGGTCGTCGTCAGTTCGATCTTCACGCTGCCGGCCTCGGCGATCAGCGCCGACTTCTCGCTGCCGTAGAAGTCGCCTTCGGTCATGTGCGCGACGTGGGCCTTCGACGTGGCCTTCCACGCGCCCATCTTGTGCGGATGCTTGCGTGCGTAGTTCTTGACCGACAGCGGCGCGCGGCGGTCGGAGTTGCCTTCGCGCAGCACCGGGTTCACCGCGCTGCCCTTGATCTTGTCGTAGCGCGCCTTGACGGCCTTCTCTTCGTCCGTCGACGGATCTTCCGGATAGGCCGGCAGCGCGTAGCCCTGCGCCTGCAGTTCGGCGATCGCGGCCTTCAGCTGCGGCACCGATGCGCTGATGTTCGGCAGCTTGATGATGTTCGCTTCCGGCTTCAGCGTGAGCTGGCCCAGTTCGGCCAGATCGTCGGAACCCTTCTGCTCCGACGGCAGGACGTCTGCGAATGCCGCGATGATGCGGCCGGCGAGCGAGATGTCGCGCGTTTCGACGGCGACGCCGGACGAACGCGTGAAGGCCTTGACGATCGGCAGCAGCGAATAGGTCGCGAGCGCCGGCGCTTCGTCGGTGAGGGTGTAGATGATCTTGGGCGAAGTGGACATGGTGGTCAAAGCATTGCTACGTGATGATGGGACTGAGGAGCGCCGGCGGTAACCGGCGGGGAGCGACCGGGTCGATCGCGAAAGGGGCACGCCGGCTCAGCCGGGCGGCGGTGTTGCGAGGGCCGTCATGTTCTACCTTGCAGGGCTTGCGGGCCGCTTCGCGGCGCCGCGGCCCGCATGCCGGGCCACCCTGCCAACAAACCTGCCATCCACGAAACGCTCCGGCGCCGGCAGTCAGCGCCGGGGCGGCCGGCAACCTGCCGGCCCACCCCGGAAGGGGTCTTACATGTTCTCGATCAGCACTTCGCCGAAGCCGGAGCACGACACCTGCGTCGCGCCTTCCATCAGGCGCGCGAAGTCGTACGTGACGCGCTTCTGCAGGATCGACTTCTCCATCGCGGCGATGATCGTGTCGGCTGCTTCCGTCCAGCCGAGGTGGCGCAGCATCATTTCGGCCGACAGGATCTCGGAACCCGGGTTCACGTAATCCTTGCCTGCGTACTTCGGCGCCGTGCCGTGCGTCGCCTCGAACATCGCGACCGAATCCGACAGGTTCGCGCCCGGCGCGATACCGATGCCGCCGACCTGCGCGGCCAGCGCGTCGGAGATGTAGTCTCCGTTCAGGTTCAGCGTCGCGATCACGTCGTACTCGGCCGGGCGCAGCAGGATCTGCTGCAGGAACGCGTCGGCGATCGAATCCTTGATCACGATCTCGTTGCCCGTCTTCGGGTTCTTCACGCGCATCCACGGGCCGCCGTCGATCAGCTCGCCGCCGAACTCCTTCTGCGCCAGCGCGTAGCCGGCGTCACGGAACAGGCCTTCCGTGAACTTCATGATGTTGCCCTTGTGCACCAGCGTGACCGACTTGCGATCGTTGTCGATCGCGTACTGGATCGCCTTGCGCACGAGGCGCTCGGTGCCTTCGGTCGACACGGGCTTGACGCCGATCCCGGAAGTTTCCGGGAAGCGGATCTTCTTCACGCCCATCTCGTCCTGCAGGAACTTGATCACCTTCTTCGCCTGCTCCGAGCCCGCGGCCCACTCGATGCCCGCGTAGATGTCTTCCGAGTTCTCGCGGAAGATCACCATGTCGATCTTCTGCGGCTCGCGCACCGGCGACGGCACGCCCTTGAAGTACTGGACCGGGCGCAGGCACACGTACAGGTCGAGCTCCTGGCGCAGCGCGACGTTCAGCGAACGGATGCCGCCGCCGACCGGGGTCGTGAGCGGCCCCTTGATCGACACCACGTATTCCTTCAGCACCTGCAGCGTTTCGTCCGGCAGCCACACGTCCGGACCGTACACCTTGGTCGCCTTCTCGCCCGCGAAGATCTCCATCCAGTGAATCTTGCGCTGGCCCTTGTACGCATGCGCGACCGCCGCGTCGACGACCTTGATCATGACCGGCGTGATATCGAAGCCCGTACCGTCGCCTTCGATATAGGGAATGATCGGCTGATCGGAAACGTTGAGCGAGAAGTCCTTGTTGACGGTGATCTTGTCACCGCCCTCCGGAACCTTGATGTGCTGATACGGCATGATCGACTCCAGTGACGTGGCTGAGCAGGTGATGCTGGTCGAAGCTGCGCGCGCGGCGGGGCGCGGCATGGCCACCCCGTGACGACAACAGCGAGCCGCTATTCTAGCGCCCCAACCGGGCACTTCGGCGCGAACCGCGGCACTGCGCCTCAAGACTTCACTTATGTCTTATATAAGACAGAGGACTTGCCGTTCCGTATTATGCATTAAGATTCCGCCATTTGCCATACACCGCCCGCCCCCGCTCCCCGCGGGGCGCCGTGCGGGCGCCCTGCCATGAACCTGATCGCCCTCAACAAGCCGTTCGGCACGATTTGCCAGTTTTCCGCGCACGAGACGCGGCCGTCGCTCGGCGACTGGGTAAAAACGCCCGGCGTGTACGCGGCCGGCCGGCTCGACGCGGACAGCGAGGGGCTGCTGCTGCTCACCGACGACGGCGCGCTGCAGGCCCGCATCGCGGAGCCGCGCCACAAGCTGGTGAAGCGCTACTGGGCGCAGGTCGACGGCACGCCGGGGCCGGCCGACCTGAAAGCGCTCGCACGCGGCGTCGACCTCGGCGACTACGTGACGCGCCCGTGCCGCGCCGAATTCATCGAGCCGCCCGACACGCTGTGGCCGCGCAATCCGCCGATCCGCTACCGCGCCGCGATCCCGACCACGTGGATCGAGCTGGCGATCACCGAGGGCAAGAACCGGCAGGTACGCCGGATGACGGCGGCCGTCGGCTTCCCGACGTTGCGTCTGGTGCGCGTCGGCATCGGCGCGCTCGATATATTCGCGCTCGGCATTGCACCGGGCGAAACAATTGCACTGCCGCCGCGCGCGCCATGGGACGGTTTCGCGTCGGCAGGATGACGAATCCGGGACGCGCGAATTTTTCGTCATCTTTTTCGTCAACCGCCCGCGGAGATCGCGCGTTAAACCACGCAGATGCCAACCTTAGCTATCCGGCATTGGCAGCCGAACCCGTGTTTGCGTCACGAAAGCGACGTTTTATTCGAATACGATTCGGCGCCCGCAGCGCAAAGAGAAATTTCTCGAAGCGTCTGTCAACCGAAAGGTGGATGGCACCGTTAGACGACATGACTCCTATTGCCGGGTCATTTGGTTAATTAACTAAAGCTGAGGAACACAACATGAACAAACTGATCGCCGCTCTGGTCGCTGGCCTCTTCGCAACGGCTGCTTTCGCACAAGCTTCGGCTCCGGAAGCTGCTCCGGCAGCAGCAGAAGCTGCTTCGGCACCGGCTAAGCACGCTGCCAAGAAGCACCACGCTGCCAAGAAGCACCACAAGGCATCGAAGAAGGCTGCAGCAAGCGACGCAGCAGCACCGGCAGCTGCTTCGAACTAAGTAAGCAAGCTGTAATAACGCAGTCAAGAACACGCAGTCCTGCCGTTCTTACGGCGTTGAAAGGCAGATCACCGCAAGGCGATCTGCCTTTTTCTTTTTGTGCCCGCCGGCGCGCATCGCGTACCATGCGGGTCTCGTTTTCCAGACAGGAGCCATGCTGTGCCATTCTCCCTGCGCTCGTCGCTCGGCCGCCTTGCGCGCGCCGCCGTGTTTCCCGCCGCCCTCGCCGTCCTCGCGCTCGGCATGCAGGCCGCCGGCGCGCAAGTGCCGCCCGGCGCCAAGCAGCCGAGCGAGTTCCCGCGCGTGAAGCTGCGCGCCGGCATGTACGTGATCGACGCGGCCGTCGCCGCGAACGACGCCGACCGCGAACAGGGGCTGATGTACCGTTCGCAGCTCGCGCCGAACGAAGGCATGCTGTTCGTCTTCAACGAGAACGCCGTGCACTGCTTCTGGATGAAGAACACGCTGATTCCGCTGTCGATCGCGTTCATCCGCGCGGACGGCACGATCACCGACATCGACGAGATGCGCGCGGAGACGACCGACAACCACTGCCCGCGCAACAACGGCGTCTATGCGCTCGAGATGAGCAAGGGCTGGTTCGCCGCGAAAGGCATCAAGCCCGGCATGAAGCTCGACGGCCTGCCGCGCGCCCAGTAACCGCAGCGGCCTTGCACCGCGCACCGCGAACCGACCGAAAAGCCGGCCGCCCGTTGTTTCTTATCGGGCGCCGGCTTTTTTTTCGCCCGCCGGCGACACCCACCTTGATTCGGCACACGCTGCCCGCATCTGCAAAAGCCACGGACAAGCGCTATCCTTTAAATCTCGCTAGTTCCAGCCCGGGCCGGCACCCATTAGCCGGCCCGCTTACGATCCGAACCACCAGGAGGTTCACGTGCCCCGCAAAACCCCCATCGAGCGCTATAGAAATATCGGGATCAGCGCTCACATCGATGCCGGCAAGACCACGACGACCGAGCGCATCCTGTTTTACACCGGCGTGAGCCACAAGATCGGTGAAGTGCACGACGGCGCGGCCACGATGGACTGGATGGAGCAGGAGCAGGAACGCGGCATCACGATCACGTCGGCCGCGACCACGGCCTTCTGGAAGGGCATGGCCGGCAACTATCCGGAACACCGGATCAACATCATCGACACGCCCGGGCACGTCGACTTCACGATCGAAGTCGAGCGCTCGATGCGCGTGCTCGACGGCGCGTGCATGGTCTACGACTCGGTCGGCGGCGTGCAGCCGCAATCCGAGACTGTGTGGCGCCAGGCGAACAAGTACAAGGTGCCGCGCATCGCGTTCGTCAACAAGATGGACCGGATCGGCGCCGACTTCTTCCGCGTGCAGAAGCAGATCGGCGAACGCCTGAAAGGCGTCGCCGTGCCGATCCAGATTCCGATCGGCGCGGAAGATCACTTCCAGGGCGTCGTCGATCTGGTGAAGATGAAGGCGATCGTGTGGGACGACGAGAGCCAGGGCGTGAAGTTCACGTACGAGGACATCCCCGCGAACCTCGTCGAGCTCGCGCACGAATGGCGCGAGAAGATGGTCGAGGCCGCCGCCGAAGCGAGCGAGGAACTGCTCGAGAAGTATCTGCACGACCATGAATCGCTGACCGAGGACGAGATCAAGGCCGCGCTGCGCCAGCGCACGATCGCGAACGAGATCGTGCCGATGCTGTGCGGCAGCGCGTTCAAGAACAAGGGCGTGCAGGCGATGCTCGACGCGGTGATCGACTACCTGCCATCGCCGGTCGACGTGCCGGCGATTCTCGGCCACGACTTCGCCGATCCGGAAAAGCCGGCGGAACGTCATCCGAGCGACGACGAGCCGTTCTCGTCGCTCGCGTTCAAGATCATGACCGACCCGTTCGTCGGCCAGCTGATCTTCTTCCGCGTGTATTCGGGCGTCGTCGAGTCGGGCGACACGGTGCTCAACGCGACGAAGGACAAGAAGGAGCGGCTCGGCCGGATCCTGCAGATGCACGCGAACGAGCGCAAGGAAATCAAGGAAGTGCGCGCGGGCGACATCGCGGCGGCGGTCGGCCTGAAGGAAGCGACGACGGGCGACACGCTGTGCGATCCGGCGAAGCCGATCATCCTCGAGAAGATGGAATTCCCGGAGCCGGTGATCTCGCAGGCGGTCGAGCCGAAGACGAAGGCCGACCAGGAAAAGATGGGCCTCGCGCTGAACCGTCTCGCGCAGGAGGATCCGTCGTTCCGCGTGCAGACCGACGAAGAGTCGGGCCAGACGATCATCTCGGGGATGGGCGAGCTCCACCTCGAAATCCTGGTCGACCGGATGAAGCGCGAGTTCGGCGTCGAGGCGACGGTCGGCAAGCCGCAGGTCGCGTATCGCGAAACGGTGCGTACGACGGCCGCGGACGTCGAAGGCAAGTTCGTCAAGCAGTCGGGCGGGCGCGGCCAGTACGGCCATGCCGTGATCACGCTGGAGCCGAACCCCGGCAAGGGCTACGAGTTCCTCGACGAGATCAAGGGCGGCGTGATTCCGCGCGAGTTCATCCCG
This sequence comes from Burkholderia sp. AU28863, assembly GCF_002223195.1. NCBI lineage: Bacteria > Pseudomonadati > Pseudomonadota > Betaproteobacteria > Burkholderiales > Burkholderiaceae > Burkholderia > Burkholderia sp. AU28863. Next base: position 338,562 of record NZ_NKFE01000004.1, read on the forward strand.
GCCGTCGACAAGGGCATCACCGAGACGCTGAAGAGCGGCGTGCTCGCGGGCTACCCGGTCGTCGACGTGAAGGTGCATCTGACGTTCGGTTCATACCACGACGTCGACTCGAACGAAAACGCGTTCCGGATGGCCGGCTCGATGGCGTTCAAGGAAGCGATGCGCAAGGCGAAGCCGGTGCTGCTCGAGCCGATGATGGCCGTCGAGGTCGAGACGCCCGAGGACTTCATGGGCAACGTGATGGGCGACCTGTCGAGCCGGCGCGGCATCGTGCAGGGGATGGAGGACATCGCGGGCGGCGGCGGCAAGCTGGTGCGTGCCGAGGTGCCGCTCGCGGAGATGTTCGGCTATTCGACGTCGCTGCGTTCGGCCACGCAGGGGCGCGCGACGTACACGATGGAGTTCAAGCATTACGCGGAAACGCCGGCGAACGTGTCGGAAGCCGTGATCAACGCGAAAGTGAAGTAAGCGCCGCTCGCTCGCGCTCCGGCGCATGCGCGCAAGGCCCGTCCGGTTCGTTCCGGACGGGCTTTTTTTCGTCCGCGCGCATCGCGTTCGCGGCGGGTTGATCGGCGCGCCACGCTTTTTTTCGCGTGCCACAATGGATGGCGATTCGTCAGATGGAACCTGCCCGATGCCGCCCACCCCTGCCCTGCGCCGCCTGCTGACCCTCTATGCCGGCCTGATCGCCGCGAACGTCGCCGTCTGGCTGTGGGCGCTCGCGGTGCTGCGCGACCATCCGCTGCTGCTCGGCACCGCGGCAATCGCATACGGGCTCGGGCTGCGTCATGCGGTTGACGCGGATCACATCGCCGCGATCGACGTCGCGACGCGCAAGCTGATGCAGGACGGCCAGCGCCCCGTGAGCGTCGGCCTGTTCTTTTCGCTCGGTCATTCGACGATCGTGATCGCGGCGACGCTCGGCATCGCGCTGACCGCGTTCGCGCTGCGCGACCGGTTCGATGCATTTCGCGAGATCGGCGGCACGATCGGCACGGCGGTATCGGCTACCTTCCTGCTGGTGCTCGCGTGCGTGAACCTGACGATCCTGCGCGACGTGTGGCGACGCTATCGCGGCGCGTCCGGGCACACGCACGACGGCGCGCACGAGCATCGTCCCGCCGGACTCGTATCGCGGTTGCTGCGGCCGCTGTTCCGGTTCGTGTCGAGAAGCTGGCACATGTATCCGGTCGGCGTGCTGTTCGGGCTCGGTTTCGATACTGCAACCGAAATCGGCCTGCTCGCGATCGCCGCCGCACAGGCGAGCCAGGGGCTGCCGGTCTATACGGTCATGCTGTTTCCCGCGCTTTTCACCGCGGGCATGACGCTGATCGACTCGACCGACAACGTGCTGATGATTCAGGCGTACGGCTGGGCGATGGACGATCCGCAGCGCAAGCTGCTCTACAACGCGAGCATCACGTTCGTGTCGGCGGCCGTCGCGCTGGCGATCGGCGGGATCGAGGCGGCCGGCCTGCTGGCCGACAAACTGTCGCTGACGGGCCCCGTGCGCGACACGCTCGATGCGCTCGGCGAACGCTTCGGCTCGATCGGCTACGGCATCGTCGCGCTGTTCCTCGTCTGCTGGATCGCGTCGATCCTGTTCCACCGCTGGCAACGCGCGGCCGACGCGCCGGCGCGCTGAACGACTCCTCCGACGTTTCATTCCGGAAACAAAACGCTCCCCTACGACGTTGCACGCGCGGTCACGCGACTGCGCCCGCCTTTTGCGACGGGCCCCCGCGGCCGATGGCACGAATCTCGCAGAGTGAGATTCGCACGGCGGGCCCGCGTGCCGATCCGCGTTCGCGGCTGACATCCAGCGTCGGCCCGACGGCGATCGGCCGACGATAGGACTACGAATCTTTTACGCCCCCCTGCACCACACGTAAATCGTCGCGCGGCTACGAGGCATCGCGCGCATGGGGAGGCCATGATGCATAAAACGAAACAACCGTTCCGCGCGGCGGGACGGCGCCCGCGTGCAACCTTGCTGGCCGTGGCCGCGTTCGCGTGCTGCTGCTCGTATGCCGTCGCACAGAACACGACGCCTGACGCCGCGCCCGACGCGAACGCCAGCGCGGACACCATCATGACGCTGGTCGAGAACGCATCGCCGTGCGCCGCCAATCCGGCTGCGTGCGCGGTACACGTTTATGCCGGCCGGGGCATCGGCAATGGCGGCGCGGGTGCGGGCGGCAGCGGGAACGGCGGCGGCACCGGGAACGGGAACGGTAGCGGCGGCAACAACGGGAACGGCGCCGTCGGACCCGCCGGTGTCGGCGGAACGACGGGCGGAACCTCCGGCAGTACGAACGGCACGGGCCGCGGGGGCAATGCGTCCGGCAACGGTGGTTCAGGTGGTGGTACTTCGGGTGGCGGTACCTCGGGTGGCGGCACTTCGGGTGGCGGCACTTCGGGTGGCGGTACTTCGGGTGGCGGCACCTCGGGTGGCGGTACTTCGGGTGGCGGTACCTCGGGTGGCGGCACTTCCGGTGGCGGCACTTCCGGTGGCGGCACTTCCGGTGGCGGCACTTCCGGTGGCGGTACTTCCGGTGGCGGTACTTCCGGTGGCGGTACTTCGGGTGGCGGCACTTCCGGTGGCGGTGGCCACGGCGGTGGTGGCGATGGTGACGGCGGCGGTCACGGTCATGGCGGCGGCCACGGCGACGGCGGCGGCCATGGTGGCGGCGGCGGTCACGGCAACGGCGGCGGCCATGGTGGCAACGGTGGCGGCGGCGGCGGCGGTGGCGGTGGCGGCGGCGGCGGTGGCGGCGGCGGCGGCGGCGGTGGTGGCGACGGTGGCGGCCGCAGCATCGACAACGGCGGCAGCGGCGGCAGCGGCGGCAGCGGCGGCAGCGGCGGCAGCGGCGGCAGCGGCCATGGTAACGGCGGCGGTGGCCACGGCAATGGCGGTGGTGGCGCGGGCAATGGCGGCGGTAACGGCAACGGCGCCGGTGGCAATGGCGGCGGAAACGGTAACGGCGGGAGCGGCGGCGCAAACGGCACCGGCGGCCACGGCAACGGCGGCGGCAACGGTAACGGCAATGGCAGTGGCGGCGCCGGCAACGGCGGGGCCAACGGCGTCGGCAACGGCCGTGGCGCCGGCAACGGCGGCGGTCATGGCAACGGCGGCGGTCACGGCAACCACTGACCCGAAGCGTTGCCCTGCCGAAGTCGGTCAGAGCATCTCGAGCGCGCGCTTGCTGCGCGGCGGACGGAAATACGCGTCAAGCTGCGCGCGCTCGTCATCGCTGAACACGACATCGAGCGCGGCGCGGTTGTCGCGCACGTGCTCGATTCGCGACGCCTTCGGAATCGCGAATACACCCGGCTGCGCGAGCACCCATGCCAGTGTGACCCGCATCACCGACACGCCGCGCAGCCGCGCGATCTCGTCGAGCGGCGAGCGTTTCGGCAGCCGCCCGTGATCGACCGGGCTGTACGCCATCGCCGGGATCCGATGATCGGCCAGCCACGGCAGCAGGTCGAACTCCGGGCCGCGTCGCGCGATGTTGTAGAGAATCTGGTTGGTCGCGCACGCACCGCCGCCCGCTTCGTCGACGAGCTCGGCCATGTCGGCCGTATCGAAGTTGCTCACGCCCCAGTGACGGATCTTGCCCGCACGCTGCAACGCGTCGAAGCCCTCGACCGTTTCCGCGAGCGGCACCGAACCGCGCCAATGCAGCAGATACAGGTCGACGCGATCGGTACGCAGGCGCTTGAGGCTCGCGTCGCACGCGGCGACGATGCCGTGCCGGCTCGCATGGTGCGGATAAACCTTGCTGACGAGGAACACGTCGTCGCGCAGGCCCGCAAGCGCGTCGCCGACCAGTTCCTCGGTCGCGCCGTCGCCGTACATCTCGGCGGTATCGACCAGCGTCATCCCGAGTTCGACGCCCTCGCGCAGCGCGGCGATCTCGTCCGCGCGCCGCGCCGGCCGCTCGCCCATTTCCCAGGTGCCCATGCCCAGCTTCGGAATCGTCTCGCCGTTCGGCAAAACGACCGTGGCGATCGTGTCTGTCATGCGTTTCCTCGTTGCGGATTCGTGGCCCACACCGCGGCCGAAGCATCGGATACGACGCATCAGTGTAGTCAATCGGTGCGCCCCCGCCCTATTACGCGGCAAAAACCGGCTATAACGGCGCGGCATGATGACTTAGAATGGCCGCAACCTGATCGATACCCATTGTATGAAGGCACCCACGGACGACCGCTGGCAGGACCTGCGCCCCGACCCCGACAACGATACGCCGCTCTACCTGCAGCTCGCCCGCAAGCTCGGCGACGCGATCCACGACAACCGCTGGACGGCCGGCGAGGCGCTGCCTTCCGAGCGTGTGTTGTCCGAAGCGCTCGGCGTGTCGCGCATCACCGCGCGCAAGGCGATCGCGCTGCTCGTCGAGCAAGGCTTGATCCGCCGCACGCAGGGCGCCGGCAACTTCATCCAGCCGCGCTACGAGGATCCGCTGTCGCGGCTGTCGAGCTTCAGCGAAATGCTCGAGCGCCGCGGCTTCAAGCCGAGCTCGCAGTGGCTCGCACGTGAAATTCAGCCCGCGAACCGCGACGAGGTGATCCAGCTCGGACTGTCGCCGGCCGCATCGGTTACACGCCTGAAACGCCTGCGCCTCGCCGACGGCATCGTGATGGCCGTCGAGAACTCGACGTTCCCCGCGACGCTGATTCCCGATCCGCAGGCGATCGTCGGCTCGCTGTACAGCTATCTCGAAGCGCGCGGCACGCCGATCGTGCGCGCGCTGCAGCATTTCCGCGCGGTCAACGCGACCGACGAGATCGCCGAGCAGATGGGCATCGCCCCGCACGACGCGCTGTTGCTGATCACGCGGATCGGCTATACGTCCGACCAGCGCGCGATCGAACTGACCGATACCTACTGCCGCAACGACTACTACGATTTCGTCGTCGAACTGCGCAAGTAACGCGACGCGCGTCGCCGGCGCTTACAGCCAGCGCGGGTCGTCGGCGCCGAGCGGCACGGGCGGCCGCGCGAACGACGGCGGTGTCGCCGACAGTCGCTCGGCCGGCCGCACGGTGTCGAGCACGCCGAACGGCGACGCGATGCGGTCGATCCGGTCGCGCACGTCGGCCAACACGAGATCGGACGCGTGCAGCCCGTCAGGCACGGCGCCGAACGACTGCAGCCAGCGCCCCGTCTGCGCGAGCGACATCCGCACGTGCCAGCTTCCCCCTTCGCGCGCGCGCCGCGCGAGCGCGATCATCGCGCCGAACGCCGCGAGATACCCCGTCGCATGATCGAGCGCCTGGCACGGCAGATGGCGCGGCCCGCTCGCCTGCGCGGCCTGCTGCTCCTGCCATGCGATTCCGCTTGCCGACTGCACGAGGCTGTCGAACCCGCGCCGCTTCGCCCACGGCCCGGCGTGCCCGTACGCCGACACCGACACGTAGACGATGCCGGGCCGCCGTTCGGCCAATGCCTGCGGCGCGAAACCGCGCGCCGCGAGCGCGCCGGGCCGGTACGACTGCAGAAACACGTCCGCCTCGCGCACCAGTGCATGCAGCGTATCGACGCCTGCCGCGTCGCGCAGATCGATCCAGGTCGAGCGCTTGCCGCGCCCGTTGTCGATCACGAGCGGCGCGATGTTCGGCAGGTGCGGACCGTTGACGAGCAGCGTCTGCGCGCCGTGCGACGCCAGCGTGCGGCCCGCGACCGGCCCCGCGATGATGCGCGTCAGATCGAGCACGCGTACGCCGGCCAGCGGCTGGCCGGCTTCGCCGCGGCCGATCGGCTCGGCCGGCGCGTCGCCGATCCGCTCGATTTCGAACAGCGGCAGCGACGCGATCGCGCGCGCCTGCTCGTGCGCTGCCCATTCGTCAGGGGTTCTGATCAATGCCGCGCACAAGCCGGCGTCGGCCAGCGCGGTATCGAGCGCCGCGCCGTCCCACGTATGAATCGCGGCAGCGACGTCGGCGGGCCGCGGGCCGCAGCCGAGCACGTCGAGGATGCCGTACAAATGATGCGGGAAGTTCGCGTGCAGCTGAATCCAGCGCCCGTCACCCGTCTCGAAGAAGCCGGTCACCGGGTGACGCAACTCCGGCGGCGGCCCGTCGTCCACGCGCAGGTAGCGTTCGCTGCGGAACGCCACGAGCGCGTCGCGCACCGACACGTCGACCGATTGCGCCGCGCCCGTTCGCAGCCGATGGCATTCGGCAGCCGCGAGGCCGGCGGCCGCGATCGTCGCGACGGCGAGCGTGCCGACGTGAAACGTCGACGGCAGCGTCGGATCCTGCCCCGTCAGGGTCGTGCGGGCCAGCGCGTCGCGCTCGCCATGTGCGAGGTGCCAAAGATGCGCCAATGCGGATTCGGGTGTCATGGTGGAGGAGACGCCGTTGAGGAGACGGAATCGAGTCTAGAATTCGCGACAGGCACGATCAATCTTGATTGCGCGAATCAATACATAACGAATAGTTGTAGCGCGCCCGCGCTTCATGCGCGGCGACAGGAGCCACCGGCATGACATCCGTCAGTGCACAGGAAGCCGCCGGCATGCTCGGCGTCAGCGTGAGCACGCTCTACGCGTACGTGAGCCGCGGCCTGCTGCGCTCGCTGCCCGACGGCGCGACCAAGCGCCGCCGCTACGACGCCAACGAGGTGCGCCTGCTCGCGCGTCGCCGCGCCGATGCGAAGCGCGCGGGCGGCGTCGCCGAACGTTCGCTCGACTGGGGCGTGCCGGTCCTTGAATCGCGGATCACGCAGATCGCCGACGGCCGCCTGCGCTACCGCGGCGTCGATGCAATCGCGCTGGCCGACGCCGCGACGCTCGAGGAAACGGCCGCGCGGCTGTGGGATTGTCCGCCCGCGCGGCTGGCCGCCGCGTCGCTCGCTTCAAGCGGTTTCGACAGGGCCCAGTGGGACGACTGGGCGCGTCGCTGGGCGCATCTCGCGCCGCTCGAACGCACGCTGGTGCTGCTGCCGGCCGCCGCCGCATCGCTGCCGCGCCTGTGGGCGCAAGGGCGCGATGCGCAGCTCGATTCCGCGGCGCTGCTGTTGCGCGTCGCGACGGCCGCGCTCGCCGGCAGCGCGCCGGGCGACGCGCCCGTGCACCGCCAGCTCGCGGCCGCGTGGCGCGTGCGACGGCGCGACGAAGCCGACCTGCTGCGGCGCGCGCTCGTGTTGTGCGCCGATCACGAACTGAATCCGTCGACCTTCGCGGTACGCTGCATCGCATCGACGGGCACCCATCTGTTCGGTGCGATCTCGGGCGGGCTCGCGGCGCTGTCGGGGCCGCGCCACGGCGGCGAGACGTTCCGCGCGGGCACGCTGCTCGACGAAGCGGCCCGCGCCGCCGATCTCGATCGCTACCTCGCGCTGCGGCTGGCGCACGACGAACGCGCGGACGGCGGCCGCACGGCCCTGTCCGGCTTCGCGCACCCGCTGTACCCCGACGGCGACCCGCGCGCACGGGCGCTGCTCGATGCGCTGCATGCGACGGCGCCCGACCGGCCGGCGCTGCGCGCGGCGCGCGCGCTCGCCGCACGCGTCGAAGCGGCCACGGGCCTGCGGCCGACGATCGATTTCGCGCTCGCGGTGCTGGAGCGCACGCTCGCGCTGCCCGACGGCGCGGCGTTCACGCTGTTCGCGGCCGGCCGCACGGCCGGCTGGATCGCGCACGCGCTCGAACAGTACGCGGACGGGAAGCTGATCCGGCCGCGGGCACGCTACGTCGGCAGCGACGCGGCCGTGTGACGCCGCCCGTCGCGCCACGCGGCGAACGCGCGCCACCACGCGGGCGCGGTGCGCGCGGCCGACACCGCCAGCGGGCCGAACGCGAACGTCGCGCCGCGCGGCCCGGCACTGACCCACGCGCGCGTGCCGGGCAGCAACGTCAGCGATGCGCCCGCGCCCAGCCAGTGATCGTCGGGCCGACCCTCGACGGTCACCCACACGTCGCCTTCGGCCACTTCGAGCAGTGTGCGATCGACGATCCGCCACCGTCCGGCCGGCTCGTCGCCGTCCATTACGTAAAGTCGCAGTTCGCGCATCGCAGCCTCCTCATCGCATCGGTTCGATGACACCAGTATTTCGGAGAGCGGCGGCACACGGACAGATACGGCCGCGGACGGTTCTGGCTGAACTGTACTGGCCGCCCGACGGGGACAGACATCCGGTCGCGGGCCGCGCCGGCCCGGGTCCGGCCGGAACCGCGCGACATACCGCCCCGAACCTGCACGGTGCGGCGGCTTTCCCTACAATGTCGGCTGTCCCGCGCCACCGCCCCCGCCCTCATGTTCCAACGCCCGCCCGCCGCCGCTCCCGGCGAAAAGAACCTCACCGTGATGCTCTGGCTCGTTGCGACGGGCTTCTTCATGCAGACGCTCGACGCGACGATCGTCAACACGGCGCTGCCGTCGATGGCCGCGAGCCTCGGCGAATCGCCGCTGCGGATGCAATCGGTCGTGATCGCGTATTCGCTGACGATGGCGGTGATGATCCCCGTGTCGGGCTGGCTCGCCGATACGTTCGGCACGCGGCGCGTGTTCTTCAGCGCGATCCTGGTGTTCTCGCTCGGCTCGCTGCTGTGCGCGAACGCGCATACGCTGACGCAGCTCGTCGCGTTCCGCGTCGTGCAGGGCGTCGGCGGCGCGATGCTGCTGCCGGTCGGGCGGCTCGCGGTGCTGCGCACGTTCCCGGCCGAGCGCTACCTGCCCGCGCTGTCGTTCGTCGCGATTCCGGGCCTGATCGGCCCGCTGATCGGCCCGACGCTCGGCGGCTGGCTCGTGAAGATCGCGTCGTGGCACTGGATCTTCCTGATCAACGTGCCGGTCGGCGTCGCGGGCTGCATCGCGACCTTCTATTCGATGCCCGATTCGCGCAACCCGGCCGCCGGCCGTTTCGACCTGAAGGGCTATCTGCTGCTGACGATCGGCATGGTCGCGATCTCGCTGTCGCTCGACGGGCTCGCCGATCTCGGCATGCAGCACGCGGCCGTGCTGGTGCTGCTAATCCTGAGCCTCGCGTGCTTCGTCGCATACGGGCTGTACGCGGTGCGCGCGCCGCAGCCGATCTTCTCGCTCGAGTTGTTCAAGATCCACACGTTCAGCGTCGGGCTGCTCGGCAACCTGTTCGCGCGGATCGGCAGCGGCGCGATGCCGTACCTGATCCCGCTGCTGCTGCAAGTGAGCCTCGGCTACTCGGCGTTCGAGGCCGGGCTGATGATGCTGCCGGTCGCGGCGGCCGGCATGTTCTCGAAGCGGATCATCACGCGCCTGATCACGCAGCACGGCTACCGCAAGGTGCTGCTCGCGAACACGATCATGGTCGGCGTGATGATGGCGAGCTTCGCGCTGATGCGCGACACGGTGCCGGTGTGGGTGAAGGTCGTGCATCTCGCGCTGTTCGGCGGCTTCAACTCGATGCAGTTCACAGCGATGAACACGCTGACGCTGAAGGACCTCGGCACCGGCGGCGCGAGCAGCGGCAACAGCCTGTTCTCGCTCGTGCAGATGCTGTCGATGAGCCTCGGCGTCACCGTCGCCGGCGCGCTGCTCGCGACGTTCACCGGCATGCTGCGCACCGTGACGCCGAGCAACACGCTGCCGGCGTTCCATGCGACGTTCGTCTGCGTCGGCATCATCACCGCCGCGTCCGCGTGGATCTTCGCGCAGCTCGCGCCCGAGATCCGCAGCACCGCGCGCAAGACCGACCCGTCCGAGCGCGCGTGACCGGCGGCGCGCGCGGAATGGGGGCCGTGCGCACCATCGCGGTGCAACGCGGCCCGGCACGCGTGCGCGTATCGGCCGCGACCGGCGGCCGCACGTGGCGCCCTGCCGTGCATGCTTCTTGCTCGCCTATTCTGTAGGTAAACTGGCAGTCTTCCTTCGGCCGACATCATGAGCATGATCGAAATCGATCCCCCCGGCTTTCAGCCGCCCCGCCCGGTCGCAGGCGACGACGGGAACCGACGCACCGTGCTGTACGGCGGCTACACCGTGTTCAGCGTGTTCCAGCCGGTTTTCTCGGTGTCGCACCGGCGCGCGATCGGCTATCACGCGTCGCTGCGCGCGCACGACGAGGAAAGCCGTCAGGTGGCGTCGCACGAGGTGTTCACGCAGGCGGCGCGGCGCGGCGACCTGCTCGAGCTCGGCCGACTCGCCGAATCGTTGCATCTCGGTAACTTCCACGCGTTCGACAGCCACGACGAATGGCTCTTCCTGAGCCTGCATCCGGCCGCGCTGATGGACACCATCTACGGCGACGCGCTGCTCGCGAACCTGAAGGCGCTCGGGCTGCCGCCGCACCGCGTGGTGCTCGAGGTGCCCGAGCAGGCCGGCGGCGAGACGCCGCGCTATGCGGCGATCATCGACGGGCTGCGCAAGGCCGGCTTCCTGATCGCGCTCGTCGGGTTCGGCGCGAAGCACTCCAACGTCGATCGCGTGTGGCATCTGCATCCCGACATCGTCACGCTCGACCGCGGCATCCTCGCGCAGGCGAGCGAGCACTCGCATCTCGAACGCGTGCTGCCGGGACTCGTGTCGCTGCTGCACGAATCCGGCCAGCTCGTGCTGATGGGCGGGCTCACGACCGAACGCGACGCGCTGATCGCGCTCGAATGCGACGTCGATTTCGTGCAGGGCCAGTATTTCGCGGGGCCGAGCGTCGATCCGGTGCAACCGCAGGCCGCCGCGGGCTGCATGGATACGCTGTCGGCCGCGCTGCGGCTGCGCGTCGCGCAGCGCGAGCGCACGCAGGCGGAACGGCTCGCGCCGTACGTCGCCGCACTCGAGGAAGCGAGCCGCCGGCTCGGCGCGGGCGAATCGCTTACCGATGCGGCTACCGCCGTGCTCGGACTGCCCGAGACCGCGCGCTGCTTCCTGCTCGACGCGTCGGGCCGCCAGATCGGCGACAACGTGCTCGCGCGCGGCAGCGTGTCGCAACGCGCGAAGCGCTTCCGGCCGCTGCTGCATTCCGAAGGCGCGAGCTGGGAACGCCGCCCGTACTTCATCGACGCGATGCGCGCGCCGGGCCGCGTGCACCTGACGCCGCCCTACCTGTCGATCAACGAGGCGCACCTGTGCGTGACCGCGTCGATCGCCGCGCCGGCCGCGACCGGCATGCAGGTGCTCTGCGTCGACATCAACTGGGAAGCGGCGCTCAGCCGCGAGTAAGCGCGCCGGCGCGCCGCGTTCAGGCGTCGCCGCCCGTCTTGCGCACGATCAGCCGATGCACGCGCTTGCCGGACGACGCGCTGACGACCTCGTGTTCGTCGATCACCCACACGCCGGCGCCGAGCGCCGCATGCATCCGCGCCGAGTCCAGCGGCGTATAGAGGCGACCGCGCTCGTCGCGCAACACGCCGTTTCCGGCCACCCGCCAGCTCAGGTACAACGTGCCGCCCGGCATCAGCAGATCGGCCAGCCGCGCGGCGGCGGCGGCCGCGTCCGCCTGTTCGAGATGCATGACGACCGTTTCGCACAGCACGTTGCGAAACGCGCCGGACGGTACGCCGGCCAGCGCCGGCAGCGCGGCCAGTTCGAAAGTCAGCCCGCGATGGCGTCGCCGCGCCTCGTCGAGCAGCGCGGCGCTCGCATCGTAGCCGCACACGTCGAAGCCGCGCGACGCGAGCCACGCGGTGTCGCGCCCCGCCCCGCAGCCGACGTCGGCGGTCGGCCCCGGCGTGAAATACTGTTCGAGCAGCGCGTACATGTCGTCGGGCGCAGCCTGGTCGAGCCAGTCCTGCGCGTATTGCGCGGCATGGGTGTCGTAGGCATCGAGAGTCGGGCGATCCGCCATGGCGAGTGCTCCGCAAAGGCGTCGTATGACGCACTCCGCATCTTAGTCGCTGCGCGCGGTCCGCGCCGACCGGGGAACGTGCGACGCCGGGTGTCACGCCGGCCTGCGCGGCCGGCACGTCGCCGGCACGCGGTGCCTGCGGCCCGGCCGGCCCATCAGACGTGCGAATGCGCGCCGCCATGCACGGGACCGGCGCGCCGCTCGACTTCGCGGCGCACGTCGCCGCGCAGCCCCGCGAAGAACGCGACTTCGGCAACCACGAACAGCGGCCCGACGATCAGGCCGACCAGATCGTCGATGAACGCGGGCTTGCGGCCTTCGAACCAGTGCCCGACGAACTGCACGATCCAGCCGACGACGAACGCGCCGACGCCGATCGCGAGCCATTGCGCGGTCGGCAGCAGCGCCAGCGACTGCGCGGCCCACAGGCCGAGCGCGAGCAGCACGGTCATCACGATCCCGAACCGCAGGTCGAGACGCAGGTAGAACAGCGCGGACAAGACGGCGAGCAGCAGCGCCGGCGACAGTGCGACGCCGGCCAGCGGCCCGAGCGCCGGCCGCGACAGCAGCACCTCGACCGCGAACACGATCATCGGGATGCCGACCAGATGCGTCGCGATGTTGCGCGCGTCGCGATGGTAGGCCGCATACTGGGAAAGATGGTCTTCGAGGGTCTTCATCGCGTCTCCTGATCGGTTGTTGAGCGCTATGATGCGCGTCACGCCCGAGAACCTCTGTCAGCTACCCGACATCGCGTGCCCATGCCTGCCTCGCTCGCCCCGTACCTGCCGCAGATCGAAGCGAACCCGTGGTTCGCCGCGCTGCCGCCCGCGCTGCGCGCGGTGCTGATCGCCCGCGCGACGCTGCGCCGTCTGCCGTCCGGCCACGCGCTGTTCCGGCGCGGCGACCCGCCGTGCGGGCTGTACGCGGTACTGGCCGGTTCACTCACGATAGGTGCGGTCGATCCGCGGGGCAAGGAGACGCTGCTGACGGTGGCCGAGCCCGTCACGTGGTTCGGCGAGATCGCGTTGTTCGACGGCCAGCCGCGCACGCACGACGCCATCGCGCTCGACGACGCGCTGCTGCTGCACGTGCCGCAGGCTGCACTGCTCGCGATCCTCGAGACGACGCCGCAATACTGGCGGCAGTTCGCGCTGCTGATGGCGCAAAAGCTGCGCCTGAGCTTCCTGACCGTCGAATCGATGAGCGTGATGCCGGCCGCGCAGCGGCTCGCCGCGCGGCTGCTGATGATCGTCGAAGGCTACGGCGGCATCAGCGCCGGGCGCACGCACATCCGGCTGTCGCAGGAAACGCTCGCGTCGATGCTGTCGCTGACGCGGCAGACCACCAACCAGTTGCTGAAGGCGCTGCAGGCCGACGGCGTCGTGCGGCTGCACGTCGGCGAGATCGAGATCGTGGACATCGACGCCTTGCGCCGCGCGAGCGGGCTCGGCCACGGCGCGTACTGAACGCCGCGCAACGACCTCTATCGGCCGGTATGGGCCGCCATGCACTGCCCGCGGCCGCCGAGTTGCGCTATCGTGGCGGCTCGTTCCGTCCGCCGCGCGCACCGCCTTGAACACCTCGACAGTCCCCGCCCCCGCCCGTCATCCGTGGCCCGTATTCATCGCGTTCCTGCGGCTCGGCCTCACGTCGTTCGGCGGCCCGGTCGCGCATCTCGGCTACTTTCGCGCGGAATTCGTCACGCGGCGCGGCTGGCTCACCGAGCGCACCTATGCCGATCTCGTCGGGCTGTGCCAGTTCCTGCCGGGGCCGGCGAGCAGCCAGGTCGGGATGGCGATCGGTCTCGCGCGCGCCGGGTATGCGGGCATGTTCGCCGCGTGGCTCGGGTTCACGCTGCCGTCGGCGCTGATGATGATGCTGTTTGCGCTCGGCGTTCACGCAACGGGCGCGCCGATCGAAGCCGGCGCACTGCACGGGCTGCGCATCGTGTCGGTCGCGGTGATCGCGCAAGCCGTGTGGGGCATGGCGCGCACGCTGTGCCCGGATGCGCGGCGCGTCACGCTGATGGCCGCGGCCGCATGCGTCGCACTGCTCGCGCCGGCCGCCTGGACGCAGGTCGCGGTGATCGTCGTGGCCGGCGCGGCCGGTCTCGTGCTGCTGCCGCAACCGGCGCGCGACGCGCACGAACCGCTGCCGCTGCACGTGTCGCCCCGCGCGGGCATGCTGTGGCTCGCGCTGTTCGCGGCGCTGCTCGTCGCGCTGCCGTTCGCGGCCCGCGCGCTGCGCTCGGATACGCTCGCCGTCGTCGATGCGTTCTTCCGCACGGGTGCGCTCGTGTTCGGCGGCGGCCATGTGGTGCTGCCGCTGCTGCAGGCGGCCGTGGTCGCACCCGGTTGGGTGAGCGATTCGGCGTTTCTCGCCGGGTATGGCGTCGCGCAGGCCGTCCCAGGCCCGCTGTTCACGTTCTCGGCGTTCCTCGGTGCGTCGCTGCGCGATGCGCCGAACGGCTGGCTCGGCGGCACGATCGCACTCGTGTCGATCTTCGCGCCGTCGTTCCTGCTCATCGCCGGCACCGCACCGTTCTGGGAGCGCCTGCGCCGCAGCGCGCACATGCAGGCCGCGCTCGCCGGCGTGAACGCGGCCGTCGTCGGGCTGCTGCTGGCCGCGCTCTATCACCCGGTCTGGACCGACACGATCGTCGCGCCGCGCGACCTGGCCGCCGCGCTGGTCGCGTTCGTCGCGCTGGTGTTCTGGCGCGTGCCGCCGTGGGCCGTGGTGATCGCGAGCGCGGCGCTCGGCTGGCTGCTCGGCATGGCCGGCTGAGTCGGCAAACGGCGTACGTTCGGGCCGCGCAAAAAACAAAAAGCCCTCGAACCGAGGGCTTTTCTTCGATGCCGCGCGCCGTGACGGCGCGCAGGCGCCGGACTTACGCGAAGTTCTTCGCCGCGAAGTCCCAGTTCACGATGTTCCAGAACGCTTCGACGAACTTCGGACGGGCGTTGCGGTAGTCGATGTAGTACGCGTGTTCCCACACGTCGATCGTCAGCAGCGCCTTGTCGGCGGTCGTCAGCGGCGTCGCGGCGTTGCTCGTCGACACGATGTCGAGCGAACCGTCGGCCTTCTTCACGAGCCATGCCCAGCCCGAACCGAACGTGCCGACCGCGGCCTTCGTGAACGCTTCCTTGAATGCGTCGTACGAACCCCACTTCGCGTTGATCGCGTCGCCCAGCGCGCCCGTCGGTGCGCCGCCGCCGTTCGGCGACAGGCTGTTCCAGAAGAACGTGTGGTTCCAGATTTGCGCGGCGTTGTTGAAGATGCCGCCCGACGACTTCTTCACGATCTCTTCCAGCGGCAGGTTTTCGAATTCCGTGCCCGGGATCAGATTGTTCAGGTTCGTCACATAAGCCTGATGGTGCTTGCCGTAGTGGTACTCGATCGTCTCTTTCGAGATGGTCGGCGCGAGTGCGTCTTCAGCGTACGGGAGCGGCGGGAGCGTATGAGCCATGGCGATTCCTTCGTTGAGTATGTAGGGAGGCTGTGTTGGATGCTGCCGAGCGTCCGATTGTAGGCGAGGACGAATAACCCCGCAAACTCACGGGCCATTTATCCGCGGTATGCGGAAAAGCGCTGCTGGCGCAACGCGGGGCAGGACGAACCCGACGATGCGCAGCATCCGTTCCCGCCGCGATGCGCGTGTTGCGACGACACGCGTTTCGCTTGGCACCCGTTACGTCAGATCGTATCCGTCAGCCGGGGCTGCACGTCGGCGAGCGACACGTCGGCCGAGCCTTCGGCGAGATGCACGGTCAGCCGTCGCTGCGGCTTCAGCGCGTTCGGCGCGCGCACCGCACGGCCCGTCTGCGCGTCGATCAGCGCCGCATAGCCGCGCTCGAGCGTGCGCTGCGGGCTCAGCACCTCGAGCCGTGCCGCACAGGCCGACACACGCGCCGTGTCGCGTTCGTGACGACGCTGCAACGCGCTTGCGAGACGCTGCGACAGCCCCGCGAGCGCGTGGCGCGCCTGGGACGGATCGGGCCGCGCGCGCTGCCAGCGCAGTTGCGCGAGCGCGAAACGCGCACGCGCATCGCGCACTGGCCGCGATGCCGCCGACGCGAGCCGCACCGCGAGCTGCTCGACGTGCGTGCGCTGCCGCTGCAGCCGCTCGGCCGGGCTCACGAGCCGGCGCGCAAGCCAGTCGAGCTGCTGCGCGCGCTGTTCGAGCCGGCGCGCCATGCCGCGCGCGAGCGCGCGCTGGCGCTCGTCGACCTCGCGCAGCAGCAGCGCGCGCTGCGGGCTCGCGAGTTCGGCCGCGCCGGTCGGCGTCGGCGCGCGCAGGTCGGCCGCGAAGTCCGCGATCGTGAAATCGGTTTCGTGCCCCACGCCGCTGACGACCGGCAGCTCGCTCGCCGCGATCGCGCGCGCCAGCGCTTCGTCGTTGAACGACCACAGATCCTCGATCGAGCCGCCGCCGCGACATACCAGCAGCACGTCGACCTCGCGCCGCGCGTTCGCGGTCGCAACCGCCGCGACGAGCTTTTCGGCGGAACCGGCGCCCTGCACGGGGGCCGGATAGACGATCACCGGAATGTGCGGCGCGCGCCGGGCGAGCGTGGTCAGCACGTCGCGCAATGCGGCGGCCTGCAGCGACGTGACGATGCCGATCGCGCGCGGATGGGCCGGCAACGGACGCTTGCGCTCGGGAGCGAACAGGCCCTCGCCTTCGAGTTGCGCCTTCAGCCGCAGGAACGCCTCGTACAGACGCCCCTGCCCGGTGCGCCGCACGGCTTCGACGTTGAGCTGCACCTCGCCGCGCGGCTCGTACATCGTGACGACCGCGCGCACCTCGATGCGGTCGCCTTCGCGCGGCGTGAATTCCGCGTATTGCGCGCGGCCGCGGAACATCACGCAGCGCATCTGCGCCTGCTGGTCCTTGATCGAGAAATACCAGTGGCCGCTCGCGGCGCGCGTGAAATTCGACACTTCGCCGGAAATCCACAGCAGCGGAAACGAACGCTCGAGCATCGTCGAAATCGCACGATTGAGCGCCGAAACGGGAATCACTTCGTCGCCGCCGCGCGTGGCGCCGGGTGCGGAAAAAGGAGAATCGGAAAGCATGGGCGGTCGGATGAATGCTGGCGGCGTCACGATAGTCCGACACGCGCGCGGCGTCCAGCGCCGCTGCATTCGCCGCCGCGCGCGGAAGGTGTCCACACTCTGGCATTCGTCCGCGTAAAACGCTCGGAAACCGCGAAAAAACCCAGACGATTCTTCGCAACACGTTGATTTTTATAATCTTTTAAACCTTTCAAAACGATTCTCATCCGATTCGATGCCCGCCGGGCGGGCGTTTGACGCGATCGAGCGGGGAGTTTTTCACAGAGTTATCCACAGGCCGCCTCGATCCCGCCCCGCGAGCCGCGGCGGCCCGTCGCGCTTGCCGCGCCGGCGTGCGGCGCGCTAGAGTGCCGCCTTCCACGGACCCAGCGGCATGCGCCGCCCAACGGAGAATCCGCCTTGACGAATCCGTCCCTCGCCGCGGCGCCCGACGCGCCGCGCCCGGCCCGATGAGCGCGCCCGGCACCCCGCTCGCGCGACTCGAAGCGCGCCTGACGCGCGAATGGCAGCGGCGCGGCGCGCTCGCGTGGGCGCTCACGCCGTTCGCCTGCGTGTTCGGCCTGTGCGCGGCGCTGCGGCGCACCGCTTACGCACGAGGCTGGAAGCAGCCGGTCGACGTCGGCGTGCCCGTCGTCGTGGTCGGCAACGTGACCGTCGGCGGTACCGGCAAGACGCCGACCGTGATCGCGCTCGTCGACGCGCTGCGCGCGGCCGGCTTCACGCCCGGCGTCGTGTCGCGCGGCTACGGCGCGAACGTGAAGGCGCCGACGGCCGTCACGCCGGCGTCGCGCGCGGGCGCGGCCGGCGACGAACCGCTGCTGATCGCGCGCCGCACCGGCGCGCCCGTGTGGGTGTGCCCCGACCGCGTCGCGGCCGCGCAGGCGCTGCGCGCCGCGCATCCGGACGTCGACGTGATCGTCAGCGACGACGGCCTGCAGCACTACCGCCTCGCGCGCACCGTCGAGCTCGTCGTATTCGACCACCGGCTCGGCGGCAACGGCTTCCTGCTGCCGGCCGGCCCGCTGCGCGAGCCGCTGTCGCGGCATCGCGACGCGACGCTCGTCAACGATCCGTACAGCGGCGCGCTGCCGCCGTGGCCCGACACCTACGCGCTCGCGCTGACGCCGGGCGCCGCATGGCACCTCGACCAGCCCGCCCTGCGCCGCCCGCTGTCGCAATTCGCGAACGAACGCGTGCTCGCCGCGGCCGGCATCGGCGCGCCGGAACGCTTCTTCGCGACGCTGCGCGCGGCCGGCCTCTCGCCGGCGACCCGCGCGCTGCCCGACCATTACGCGTTCGCCGACAATCCGTTCGTCGACGACGCCGTCGATGCGATCCTGATCACCGAGAAGGATGCAGTAAAATTGGGCGCTTCCTGGCGCGATGCCCGACTGTGGGTGGTCCCCGTCGAAGCCGCGCTCGACCCTCGCCTCATTGCCCTCGTTGTGGAGAAACTCCGTGGACGCTCGCCTGCTTGAAATCATTGTGTGCCCTATCTGCAAAGGCCCGCTCCACTACGACCGTGCCGCGCAGGAACTGATCTGCAACGCGGACAAGCTCGCATACCCGATCCGCGACGGCATCCCGGTGATGCTCGTCGACGAAGCGCGACAGACCGTCGAAGGCACGCCGGTCGATCCGGCGGGCCGCTGAATCGCCGGGCCGCTCGCCCGGCGCACCGATTCGCACCCGACGGCCCGGCCCCGGCCGGGTCGCCGCACTCCGCCGGGCGACCGGCTTCCGGCGTCGCCCGCCCCGTCCTTCTCAGCGCTCCCCGATGACTCAGCCGCAACCCTTCATCGCCGTCATTCCCGCCCGGCTCGCGTCGACGCGGCTCCCGAACAAGCCGCTCGCCGATCTCGGCGGCAAGCCGATGGTCGTGCGTGTCGCCGAACGCGCGCGCGAAGCGGGCGCGCAACAGGTGCTCGTCGCATCCGATGCGCAGAGCGTGCTCGACGCGGCGCGCGATCACGGCTTCGAAGCGGTGCTCACCCGCGCCGATCATCCGTCCGGCACCGACCGGCTCGCGGAAGTCGCGGCGGCCTTCGGCTGGCGCGACGACACCGTCGTCGTCAACGTGCAGGGCGACGAGCCGCTGATCGACCCCGCGCTCGTCCGCGACGTAGCGTCGCACCTGGCCGCACATCCGGCGTGCGCGATCGCGACCGCGGCCCACCCGATCCACGACGCGGCCGACGTATTCAACCCGAACGTCGTGAAGGTCGCGCTCGACGCGCAGAGCGTCGCGCTGTACTTCTCGCGCGCGCCGATTCCGTGGAGCCGCGACGCGTACCAGCCACACTGGCCCGACGTCTCAGCCATGCCAGCACCGGCTTTCCCGGTCTACCGGCACATCGGCCTCTATGCATATCGCGCGCGTTTCCTGCGCACCTATCCGTCGCTCGCGCAGGCGCCGATCGAACAGGCCGAGCAGCTCGAACAGCTGCGCGCGCTGTGGCACGGCGAGCGCATCGCAGTGCTGATCACCGAGTCCGCACCCGAAGCCGGCATCGACACGCCGGCCGATCTCGCACGCGTGCAGGCCCTTTTTCAGCCGGGTTCAAAATAACCCGTGGCATAATCAGGCGATTGTGCGAGCCGTCCGCGACCAGCGCGTCCTCGCTTGACCCCGCCCATGGCCCTGCCGGCAGCCGCGCGTCACTCGACCCGACGCGCCGCATCAGACCGGTCCGTCATGCGCCGTGCAAGCCCCGCGCCCGCCGTCGCCGACGCCTTTGCGTCTCGCCACACGAATCTACATACTTGGAGATATCACCATGCGTTTGATCCTGTTGGGCGCGCCCGGCGCGGGAAAGGGCACCCAGGCAAACTTCATCAAGGAAAAATTCGGGATTCCGCAAATCTCGACCGGCGACATGCTGCGTGCGGCCGTCAAGGCCGGCACGCCGCTCGGCGTCGAGGCGAAGGGCTACATGGATGCCGGCAAGCTCGTGCCGGACGCGCTGATCATCGGCCTCGTCAAGGAACGCCTGAAGGAATCCGACTGCGCGAACGGCTATCTGTTCGACGGCTTCCCGCGCACGATCGCGCAGGCTGACGCGATGAAGGACGCCGGCGTCGCGATCGACTACGTGCTCGAGATCGACGTCCCGTTCTCGGAAATCATCGAGCGCATGAGCGGCCGCCGCACGCATCCGGCATCGGGCCGCACGTACCACGTCAAGTTCAACCCGCCCAAGGTCGAAGGGCACGACGACGTGACGGGCGAACCGCTGATCCAGCGCGACGACGACAAGGAAGAAACTGTCAAGAAGCGTCTCGAAGTGTACGAGGCGCAGACCAAGCCGCTGATCACGTACTACGGCGACTGGGCGCAGCGCGGCGAGGAAAACGGTTTGAAGGCGCCGCAGTATCGCAAGATCTCGGGCCTCGGCACCGTCGACGAAATCCGCGAACGCGCATTCGACGCACTGAAGTAAGCAGCGCGTCGCGCACCCGCAAGCCGCCCGTTCCGGGCGGCTTTTTTTTCGCCTGCCGTGATGTGCACGCGCGGGCGCGTGTCGCCGCCGCAAGCGTCCGATGCTCGACGGCGAAGTGATTCGCAGGGACGGCACGATCCGGATGCAGCCGAAGTAACGACGGCGCGCGCACAAGAAAAACGCCCGCGATGCGGGCGTTCTTTCCGTGTGCGAGCAATGGCGTGCCGGCGCGCTCAATCCTCGCCGTCGCGCTGCATCCGCTGTCGCAATTCGCTGACCTGCGACTCGACGACGGTCGCGTCTTCCGCCTCGGGCCGCTCGCCGAGATATTGCTCGAGATCCTCGAGCGCGGGACGCAGATAGTCGAGCCGCGCATACGCGAAGCCGCGGTCGCGCACCTCGTCGAGCTGCTCGGGCAACAGGATCACGAGCCGCTGCTGCACCGCGAGCAGCCGTTGCCAGCGCTCCGTCTGCAGATAGATCGTCTTCAGGTTGCGCAGCATCCGCGCGATGATCTCGCGGCTCGTCGCCGGCTGCAGCAGCGCGCGCAACGCGCTGTCGACGGCGCCGGCCGCCCGCGCGACGTACGGCTCGAGCATCTCGACCATCTCGGCTTCGGACAGCGAATGGCCGTTGGTCGGATCGATGATCAGGTCGCCGTCCGGCAGCGTCACGCGCAGCAGGAAATGGCCGGGAAACGACACGCCGCGCGCCGGCACGCCGATCTGCTCGGCGAGCTCCAGGTACAGCACCGACAGCGAGATCGGGATCCCGCGCCGCCGTTTCAGCACGGCGTTCAGGTGGCTGTTATCGGGGTCGTAGTAATCGTTGTGATTGCACGCGAAGCCGAGTTCGCGGAAGAAGAAGTCGTTCAGCGCGGCGACGCGGCCCTTCAGGTCCGTATCGTCGGCGAGCCGCCGGCGCAGCCGCGCCGCCAGCATGTCGAGTTCGGCCAGCGTGCCCTGCAGGTCGAGGTCGGGATACGCGTCCTGCGCCAGCGACAGCGCGGCTTCCGTGACGGGCAGACTGTCGTCGTCCGCCACGAGCGTGCTGAAGTAGTCGAGGACGCGGGTCATTGCGGTCGTCACTTGGCGCGCCTTCTGAAGTAAGCGTATTTGAAGCCCATCACCCACAACATACCGAAATATAGTGCAGCAAACAGCACGAGGCACGCCGCCATCAGCGCAATGCGATCGAGCGGCTGCGCGCGCATGCCGGTCCAGTCGAAACTGATCGCGCACCAGTGCATCAGGCCCGCGAGCACGAGCGCCGCGCCGACGAGCTGCACGAAGAAGCGCAGCCAGCCCGGCGACGGCTGGTAGATGCCGCGCCTGCGTAGCCCGAGGAACAGCAGCAGCGAATTCAGGCACGCGCCAACGCCGATGCTCAGCGTGAGGCCCGCGTGGCCGATCAGCGGCACGAACACGTAGTTCGACAGCTGCGTGACGATCAGCACGCCGACCGCGATCTTCACCGGCGTCTTGATGTCCTGTTTCGCATAGAAGCCCGGTGCGAGGATCTTGATCAGGATGATGCCGACGAGCCCGATCCCGTAGGTCGCGAGCGCGCGCGCGACCATCGTGACGGTATGCGCGTCGAACTTGCCGTAGTTGAACAGCGTCGCGGTAAGCGGCGTCGCGAAGAAGAACAGCGCGAGCGCGCTCGGCGCCGCGAGCAGGAACGTGACGCGCAACCCCCAGTCGAGCAGCGCCGAATACTCGTGCGAATCGGCGTCGACGTGCGCCTTCGACAGGCTGGGCAGCAGGATCGTGCCGAGCGCGACGCCGAGCAGCGCGGTCGGGAATTCCATCAGGCGGTCGGCGTAATTGATCCACGACACGGCGCCCTGTCCGAGCCGCGACGCGATGTTGGTGTTGATGATCAGCGACAGTTGCGCGACGGACACCGCGAACGTCGCCGGCACCATTTTCGCGAGCACGCGCTTCACGCCCGGATGACGCAGCGCGCGCAGCGGGTTGACGCCGATCAGCGGCACCATGTCGATCTTCTTCAGGCCCGGCAACTGGACGAGAAACTGCAGCACGCCGCCGACGATGACCGCCCATGCAAGCGCGTAGACCGGCACCCTCAGGTGCGGCGCGACGAACACGGCCGCGGCGATGAACGCGACGTTGAGCAGCACCGGCGCGAACGCGGGCAGCGAGAAGCTCTTGTACGTGTTCAGCACGCCCGACGCGAGCGTGGTCAGCGAAATGAACACGATGTACGGGAACATGATCCGCGTCATCGTGACCGCGAGCGGGAACGCCTGGCCGTCGGCGTGCAGGCCGGACGCGACCGCGAACACGACCCACGACGCGCCGGCGATACCGACGACCGACAGCACGGCCAGCGCCCACGCGAGCACGGTGGACATCGCGTCGACGAGCGCCTTCGTCGCATCGTGCCCCTGCTGGTTCTTGAACTCGGCGAGGATCGGCACGAACGCCTGCGAGAACGCGCCTTCGGCGGACAGGCGGCGCAGCAGGTTCGGGATACGGAAGGCGACGTAGAACGCGTCGGTGTATTGACTGGCGCCGAACGCACGGGCGATCAGCGTCTCGCGGGCCAGTCCGGTCACGCGCGACAGCAGCGTGAAGCCGCTGACCGTCAGGAGGGCTCGGAATAGATTCATGGGGCGCTTATTATACGGACGTTGCGCGACCCGGCCATGGGCCGATGCCGAAAAGCGCCGCCACCGCCGGCGCCCCGCCCGGCGGGCGTTACGTCGAACTTGCCACTCGCTTGATTTTGTTGCTATAATCGCCGGTTTCTGGGCTCGTACATGCACGGCAACTGCCGTTTTCATGTCCCGGCCTCGGTTAAAATCACCGTTTTTTTATGCGCCCCTGGGCAATCGTTCTCAGGGGACGGATCGAAAAGCAGCGCTTGGCCGTCAGGCTCCAAGCTCTGGAAACAGGACAGGATAAGGAACCGTCATGGCTAACTCCGCACAAGCACGCAAGCGCGCCCGCCAGGCCGCGAAGGCAAACTCGCACAACTCGGCGCTGCGCTCGAAATTCCGTACCGCGATCAAGTCGGTTCGCAAGGCTGTTGAAGCCGGCGACCAGGCAAAGGCTGCCGAGCTGTTCAAGGCTGCCGTGAAGACGATCGACACGATCGCCGACAAGAAGATCGTTCACAAGAACAAGGCCGCTCGCAGCAAGAGCCGCCTGGCCGCAGCCGTCAAGGGCCTGCAGGCAGCAGCGTAACTCCGGTGCGCCCGCTCAGGCGGGCGTTCCTGTTTCCTGCGATCACGAAAAAGCCCGCCTAGGCGGGCTTTTTCGTTGCCTGCCGCCGGCGCATCGTGCGCGGCGGCGGCACTGACTTGCCTGACGGCGAGCGCAACACGTGCCCTCGCCCATCGGCATCACTCATTTCTTCGTGTTGTAGTCCGGCAGTTCGCACGCCTCGGTCACGACGAGGTTGTTGTCCTTCGCGAAATTCAGCACGAAATCGAAAGCCATCGGCTCGATGTCGCGCAACCGCGAATCGAGGATCACGCATTTGAGGTCGCCGAGCATCGTCGGGCGCACGTACAGCGAATACTTGAGACGCGCATTCGGCCCGCTCGCCCCCGGCCCGAAGCAGGCCATCACACCGGCCAGACGTTCCGACCAGTCGCTCGGGCGAAACTTTTTCCCGTCTTTCGTGATGCCCTGGATGAAAAATTCGGTCGGAGGGGTTTCAGCCATGTGGTTACCCAAGTGACGGCCCGGCGATGTCCAGGCAACGGCGCCTGGATACGCGAACACAAAGCTGGAGGGTCGGCCGCACGCGCCGATCGATATCCCGAAAACGGAGCGTCGATGCGCGCCGCCGGTGGACTGCACAGGATTTGTGCAGCGCACGGCTTGTGTCCGGCAGAGCGCGAAAAGCCTTGCCTGCCGGGCTGGAGAAAACTTTTGAATTATACCGCAGCGCGCCATTGCGCGGCGTCCCGACGCCCGCCTCCCGCACTGCCGGTCGCGCGCGGCAATCCTGCCCCGCGTCGCTCCACGGCTCGTCAAAGCACAGAAAATCCTTTATGCTGCTTTGAGTTATCCACACCCGACGGCGGCGCCGTCCGGCCTCGCTGCCGGGTGAGACCCGCCGTATTTCGTTTCATGACCGCCAAAACCATTCGTCACTACCTGCAGTTCAAGGATTTCTCGCTGGAAGACTACGAGTACGTGCTCGAACGCACGGGTATCCTGAAGCGCAAGTTCAAGAACTACGAGACCTATCACCCGCTGCACGACCGCACGCTCGCGATGATCTTCGAGAAGAGCTCGACGCGCACGCGCCTGTCGTTCGAGGCCGGGATCTTCCAGCTCGGCGGCCACGCCGTCTTCATGAGCACGCGCGACACGCAGCTCGGCCGCGGCGAACCCGTCGAGGATTCCGCGCAGGTCATCTCGCGAATGGTCGACATCATCATGATCCGCACGTTCGAACAGGACGTGATCACGCGCTTCGCGCAAAATTCCCGCGTGCCGGTGATCAACGGGCTGACGAACGAATACCATCCATGCCAGGTGCTCG
Organism: Burkholderia sp. AU28863; assembly: GCF_002223195.1. NCBI lineage: Bacteria > Pseudomonadati > Pseudomonadota > Betaproteobacteria > Burkholderiales > Burkholderiaceae > Burkholderia > Burkholderia sp. AU28863. The sequence goes on from NZ_NKFE01000004.1 coordinate 363,375, forward strand.
CCGACATCTTCACGTACTACGAGCACCGCGGCCCGATCGCCGGCAAGACCGTCGCGTGGGTCGGCGACGCGAACAACATGCTGTACACGTGGATCGAGGCGGCGCAGATCCTCGGCTTCAAGCTGCGCCTGTCCACCCCGCCCGGCTATGCGCTCGACATGAAGCTCGTGTCGCCCGACAGCGCGCCCTTCTACGAAGTGTTCGACGATCCGAACGAAGCGTGCAAGGGCGCCGATCTCGTGACGACCGACGTGTGGACGAGCATGGGTTTCGAGGCCGAGAACGAGGCGCGCAAGCAGGCATTCGCCGACTGGTGCGTCGACGAGGAAATGATGGGCCATGCGAATCCGGACGCCCTGTTCATGCACTGCCTGCCCGCGCACCGCGGCGAGGAAGTGACGGCCGGCGTGATCGACGGCCCGCAGAGCGTCGTGTGGGACGAAGCGGAAAACCGCCTGCACGTGCAGAAGGCGCTGATGGAGTTCCTGCTGCTCGGCCGCCTCAAGCACTGACGCGCGGCAACGCACACGCGTAAAAAAGCGCCGGTCGACGATCGGCGCTTTTCGTTTGGGCGCGCCAAAAACCGGCGCGCGCCGTTACAGGCAGACCGGCTCCGCCTCCAGCTCGACACCGAACCGCGCGCGCACGTCAGCCTGGATCGCCCGCGCCAGCGCCAGCACCTCGGCGCCGGTCGCGCCGCCGCGATTGACGAGCACGAGCGCCTGGCGGTCATGGACGGCCGCCGCCCCGAGTGCGCGCCCCTTCCAGCCGCAGCGGTCGATCAGCCAGCCGGCCGCGAGCTTCACCTGCCCGTCCGGTTGCGGATACGACACGACCTCCGGCGCGCGGGCGCGCAGCGCATCGAACTGCGCGGCGTCGATCACCGGATTCTTGAAGAAACTGCCCGCATTGCCGAGCACCAGCGGATCGGGCAGCTTCGCGCGACGGATCGCGACGACCGCATCGAACACGTCGCGCGGCGTCGCCGCATCGGGCGCGATGCCGCGCGCGTCGAGCTCGCGCGTGACGTCCGCATAGCCGAGCCGCGGCGTCCATTGCTTCGGCAGCCGGAACGTCACCGCGACGATCGCGAACCGGCCGCGCCCTTCCCGCTTGAAGAAGCTGTCTCGATAGCCGAACGCGCAGCGCGCGGCGTCGAAGCGCTCGCTACGTCCGGTCGCCAGCTCGACCGCGATCAGCGAATCGAAATACGCCTTCATCTCGAGGCCGTACGCACCGATGTTCTGGATCGGCGCGGCGCCGACGGTGCCCGGGATCAGCGCGAGATTCTCGAGGCCCGGCATCCCGCGCTCGAGCGTCCACGCGACGAACGCGTGCCAGTTCTCGCCGCCGCCGGCCTCGACGTACCACGCGTCGTCGTCCTCGCGCACGACGCGGCGGCCGGCGATCTCGTCGAGCAGCACGACGCCGTCGAAATCGCGCGTGAACACGATATTGCTGCCGCCGCCGAGCACGAGTTGCGGCAGGCTCGCGACCCGCGGGTCGCGATGCAGCGCCTCGAATTGCGCCGCTTGCGTGATGCGCGCGGCGAAGCGCGCACGCGCGGCGATGCCGAACGTGTTGTGCGCGGCGAGCGGATGGTCGGGAAGCAGCGACAAGGCGGAATCGTCAGGAGGCATCGGCATTCGCGGTCACGTCGGCCCGGGCGGCGCATGGCTGGCCTTGGGCAAACGGAGGGGCATCGGTAAAATGGCAAATAGTCCGCAATTATAGCGAGTGCCCGCGCGCGAGCCGGGTGCCCGCATCTCAAGGGAGAATGCCATGCCATCGTTCGACGTCGTTTCCGAAGCGAACATGATCGAAGTGAAGAACGCCATCGAGCAGTCGAACAAGGAAATTTCGACGCGCTTCGACTTCAAGGGCTCCGACGCGCGCGTCGAGCAGAAGGAACGCGAGCTGACGCTGTTCGCCGACGACGATTTCAAGCTCGGCCAGGTCAAGGACGTGCTGATCGGCAAGCTGGCCAAGCGCAACGTCGACGTGCGCTTCCTCGACTACGGCAAGGTCGAGAAGATCGGCGGCGACAAGGTCAAGCAGATCGTCACCGTGAAGAAGGGCGTGACGGGCGACCTGGCAAAGAAGATCGTGCGCCTCGTGAAGGACAGCAAGATCAAGGTGCAGGCGAGCATCCAGGGCGACGCGGTGCGCATCTCGGGCACGAAGCGCGACGACCTGCAGAGCACGATCGCGATGCTGCGCAAGGACGTGACCGACACGCCGCTCGACTTCAACAACTTCCGCGACTGACCGGCAACCGCCGCGTCGGGTCATCCGGCCGGGCCCCGCACACGCGGCGCGCCCGGCGCGCGGCCAGCGCCGCGCGTTCTCAGGCCTTCCCGCCGTCCTGCGCACCGCCGTCCGCGGCCGCCTTCTTCTTGTCGCCGATCCGGCTCTCCTGCCCCGCGAGCAGCTTCGAAATGTTGCCGCGATGACGCCACACGAGCAGCACGCTCATCGCGAGCACGGCCCAGGCGATCGGGTTGTGGCCCGGCATGCCGAACAGGAACACGTCGAACACCGGCGCGAATACGGCCGCCACCAGCGCGGCGAGCGACGAATAGCGGAAGAAGAACGCGACGATCAGCCAGGTCAGCGCGGTCGCGAGCCCGAGCACCGGGTGCACGGCGAGCAGCACGCCGGCCGCGGTCGCGACGCCCTTGCCGCCCTGGAAGCGGAAGAACACCGGGTACAGGTGGCCGAGGAACACGGCGATCGCGACCCATGCCACCGCGACGTCGGGCAGGCCGAAGCGCCGGGCGAGCCAGACCGCGATCCAGCCCTTGAACGCGTCGCCGACGAGCGTCAGGATCGCGGCCTTCTTGTTGCCGCTGCGCAGCACGTTGGTCGCGCCGGGATTCTTCGATCCGTACGAACGCGGGTCGGCCAGGCCCATCACGGAACTGACGACGACGGCGAACGACACCGAACCGATCAGGTAGGCAACGAGGGCGGCGAGCAGGATCTGCATGCGGAGGACTCTTCTTTCAACGTATCGGGAAAGGGACGGCCGTGCGCGGCGAGCCGGCAGGCCGAAACGGCGCCCATTCTACCGAACGGGCGCGGGGTGCCACGAAGGTGAAACCCTCAGTCGACGCTCGCGCACTGCACGGGCCGCGCGCCGAGCAGCGACGTGAGCACCGCCGGCGCGAGGCTGACGAGGTAGCCGCGCCGGCCGCCGTTCAGGTAGATCGTCGGCAATTCGAGGATCGTCGCCTCGACGTAGACGGGCATCGTCTTGCGCGTGCCGAACGGCGACGTGCCGCCGACGAGATAGCCCGAATGGCGGTTCGCGACCTCGGGCTTGCACGGCTCGACGCGCTTCGCGCCGATCTGCCGCGCGAGATTCTTCGTCGACACGGTGCGGTCGCCGTGCATCAGCACGATCAGCGGCTTCGCGTGCTCGTCTTCCATCACGAGCGTCTTCACGACGCTGTGCTCGTCGACGCCGAGCTGGCGCGCCGATTCGCCGGTGCCGCCGTGCTCGACGTATTCGTACGGATGCTCGCCGAAGGCGACGCCATGGCGGCGCAGCCACTGGGTCGCGGGGGTTTCGGACACGTGTCTGGATTTGCTCATGGCGGCATTTTAATGGCGAACGATCGGCGCGCGCGATGGCGTGCCCGCGCCGACGGTATACTCGCGGCCCGTTTTCCGCCGGCCTGCCGCCTCGCCGTCGCGCGTATGCCCATCATCGTTGCGAACATCGTGAAGCGCTATTGCCCGATTGGCTGATTGTGGCGCGCCCGCCCTCATGGCACGATCGTTCGCAAATATCGTCGGCCGCCGCCGGCCCCTCATCTGGAGACGCCATGCCCTCGCCCATCCGTTCATCCGAATCGCTCGACGTCGATGCGCTGCTCGCCGCGCTGCCGCGCCGCATCGCCGACGTGCCCGCGCACCGGGCCGCGCAGTCTCCCGCGCATCCGGCGCTGATCGAGGATGCGCGCCGGCTGTCGTACGGCGAGCTGGCGCAGGCCGTCGACGCGGCGGCCGCGCGGCTCGCGCGCCTCGGCGTGCAAGGCGGCGACCGCGTGATGATCGTCGCGGAAAACTGCGTCGCGCAGATCGTGCTGCTGTTCGCGGCCGCGCGCCTCGACGCCTGGGCGCTCGTGTCGAACGCGCGGCTGTCGGCGGCCGAGCTCGACGCGATCGCCGCGCACGCGCGTCCGAAGCTGATCGCGTTCACGACCGACGCATCGGCCGACGCACGCGCCCACGCCGAGCGGCTCGGCGCGACGCCCGCCGGCGCGCTGCCGGTCGACATCGGCGCGTGGTCGTATCGCGTCGATGCGGGCGCGCCCGCCGAACCGGTGGCCGCCGACGGCGCGGGGCAATGCGCGGCGCTGATCTATACGACGGGCACGACCGGTACGCCGAAAGGCGTGATGCTGTCGCACCGCAACCTGCTGTTCATCGCGGCGATATCGAGCACGCTGCGCCGCGTGTCGCCGGACGACGTCGTCTACACGGTGCTGCCCGTGTCGCACGTGTACGGGCTCGCGTCGGTGTGCCTCGGCAGCCTGTACGCAGGCGCGACGCTGCGGCTCGCGCCGCGCTTTTCGCCGGAAGCGGTGCGCGTCGCGCTCGCCGACGAAGGCGTGACGATCTTCCAGGGCGTGCCCGCGATGCACGCGAAGCTGCTCGAACACCTGCACACGCACGGCCACGCCTGGCGCGCGCCGCGGCTGCGCTTCGCGTATTCGGGCGGCTCGCCGCTCGATGCGAACCTGAAGGCCCGCGTGGAGCGCCTGTACGGCGTGCCGCTGCACAACGGCTACGGGATGACCGAAAGCAGCCCGACGATCACGCAGACGCCGCTCGACGCGCCGCGCGCGGACAGTTCGGTCGGCGTGCCGATCCCGGGCGTCGACATGCGGATCGTCGCGCCGGACGGCACCGACGTGCCGCAGGGCGAAGTCGGCGAGATCCGCGTGCGCGGGCCGAACGTGATGCTCGGCTACTACCGCGACGCGGACGCGACGCGCGCAGCCGTGTCGCCGGACGGCTGGCTGAGCACCGGGGATCTCGCGCGGCAGGACGCGGACGGCGCGGTGACGATCGCAGGCCGCAGCAAGGAGCTGATCATCCGCTCGGGCTTCAACGTGTATCCGGTCGAGGTCGAACAGGTGCTGAACGCGCATCCGGACGTCGTGCAGGCGGCCGTGATCGGCCGCGCGATCGAAGGCAACGAGGAAGTGCTCGCGTTCGTCGAGCTGCTGCCGGGCGCGGCGGCGGACGAGGCGGCATTGCACGCATGGTGCGCGGATCGGCTCACGGCTTACAAACGCCCCGCGCACATCCGCGTGCTCGATGCGCTGCCGGCCGCGTCGACCGGCAAGGTGCTCAAGCACCGGCTGCGCGAGCTGGTCTGACGCGGCGGGCGCCAGCGGCGCAGCCCGCATCGGCGCCCGCGCCGCGCCGGACGGACGCGTCGCGCGTCAGCCGCGCGGGTGATGCTGCGCGTGCAGCGTCCGGAGCCGCTCGCGCGCGACGTGCGTATAGATCTGCGTGGTCGAGATGTCGCTGTGGCCGAGCAGCAGCTGCACGACGCGCAGGTCGGCGCCGTGGTTCAGCAGGTGCGTCGCGAACGCGTGCCGCAGCGTATGCGGCGACAGGTGCGCGCGCACGTCGGCCTGCTGTGCGTGGCGCTTGATGATGTTCCAGAACTGCTGACGCGTCATCCCGTCGCCGCGCGCGGTCACGAACAGCGCATCGGCCGCGCGTGCGCCGAGCAGCGCCGGCCGCGCATCGCGCAGGTAGCGTTCGATCCAGCCGTGCGCGACTTCGCCGAACGGCACGAGCCGCTCCTTCGACCCCTTGCCCATCACGCGCACGACGCCTTCGTTGAGGCCGACCTCGACGGTCTTCAGCGTGACGAGCTCACTCACGCGCAGCCCGCTCGCGTACATCAGCTCGAGCATCGTGCGATCGCGCAGGCCGAGCGGCGTGCCGATGTCGGGCGCGCCGAGCAGCGCCTCGACCTGCGCCTCGGACAGCGTCGACGGGAACCGGGCCGCCTGCTTCGCCGACGTGATCCGCAGCGTCGGGTCCGCGCTCGCGCGATGCTCGCGCACGGCCCAGCCGTAATAGCGGCGGAACACGGACAGCCGCCGGTTCGACGACGTCGCCTTGCCGTCGCTGCGCGCGGCGATGTAGCCGGTCACCATCGCCTCGTCGGCCGAGTCGAGCGACGCGTCGTGCATCGCGGCCAGCCAGTGGGAAAACAGCGCCAGGTCGCGACGGTACGCATCGAGCGTGTTGCGCGCGAGCCCGTGCTCGAGCCACAGCGCATCGCAGAATACGTCGATCGACGTGCGGCTCGCGAGCAGCGCGGGCGATGCCGCGACGGCATCGGTGTCGTTGTCGGCGCCGGGGGAAATCATCGGTTCGCTCATTGGTACGGCACGCCCTCGTGCGCCAGCAGCCAGCGCTTCACTCGCTGGTAATAGCCGTTGTCGTCGTGGTTCGCGAACCCGCCGAGGCCGCCCGCCGCGACGACGCGATGGCACGGAATCACGAGCGGGAAGTAGTTCGCGCCGCACGCCTGGCCGACCGCGCGCGGCGCACTGCCGATCCGCTTCGCGACCTGGCCGTAGGTCAGCACCGTCCCGGGCGGGATGTCGCTGATCACGTCCCACACGCGGTGCTGGAATGCGCTGCCGACATCGGCGAGCGGCAGGTCGAAACGCGCCGATGCGCGCTCGAAATAACGTTCGATCTGCTCGACCGCGCGCTTCGCGAGCGCCGAATCCGGATCGACCGACTTCATCGATTCGGGCAGATAGACGATCTCGCGCACCACCGCGGCATCCGTGCGGATGCCGACCTTGCCGAACGGCGCGTCGATGACTGCGTTGAACATTGCCTTCTCCTGACCGGGATGCGCGCGGCCCTGCCCGCGCGCCGACGACACTTTACGCCGCCTTCACGCCGCTCGCAGCGCCCATTCGACATGCTCGCGCACGACCGGCGACGGATCGTCGGCGCGGGCGCGCAGCGCGGCCACGATCGCGTCGCGCGCCGACGGCGCGAGCCGGTCCGCGCCGGCGCGCAACGCATTGCCGAGCCCGACCGCGAGATTGCGCAGCCAGCTTTCATAGCCGATGCGCCGGATCGCGCTGCCCTGCATCCGCGTATCGAACGTCTCGCCGTCCCACGCGAACAGCTCGACGAGCGTCGCGCGATCGAGGCCGTGCCGCACGTCGAAATCGGCGACGGGCGCGGCCTGCGCGAACTTGTTCCACGGGCACACGAGCTGGCAGTCGTCGCAGCCGTACACGCGATTGCCGATCATCGGCCGCAGCGGCTCGGGGATGCTGCCTTTCAGTTCGATCGTCAGGTACGAGATACAGCGGCGCGCGTCGACGCGGTACGGCTCGACGATCGCGCCGGTCGGGCACGCGTCGATGCAGCGCGTGCAGCTGCCGCAGTGCGCGCCGGGCGTTTCGGGTGCGCTGTCGGGCGACGTGTGCGCATCGGTCGGCAGCGGCAGGTCGACGTAAATCTCGCCGAGAAAGAACAGCGAGCCGGCATCGCGCTGCAGCAGCAGCGTGTGCTTGCCGCGCCAGCCGACCCCGGCCTTCTGCGCGAGTTCGACTTCGAGCACGGGCGCCGAATCGGTGAACACGCGGTAGCCGAACCCGCCGATCTCGTGCTCGATGCGCTCCGCGAGCGTCTGCAGCCGGTTGCGCAGCACCTTGTGATAGTCGCGGCCGCGTGCATAGATCGACACGACGGCCGCCCGCGGATCGTCGAGCCGCGCCCGTTCGCGCGCGCGCCAGTCGTGCGGCGCGAGCGCGCCGGGCTCGCCGCCGGGCGCGTCGGCCGCGAGCGTTTGGGCCGGCAGGTAGGCGAGCCGCACGGAAATCACGCGTCGCGTACCGGCCACAAGTTCGGCCGGCCGCGCGCGTTTCATCCCATGTTTGGCCATATAATCCATTTCGCCGTGGTATCCGGCTTCCAGCCAGGCGGCGAGGCCCGCTTCGGCATCCGAGAGATCGGTGTCGCTGATGCCGATCGCCCCGAAACCCAATTCGCGCCCCCACGCCCTGATGCGAGCGGCGAGCGCAGTCAACGCCGCATCGTCGAGCGCGCACGGCGCCGCGCCTTCGGCACGAGTCGAAGGCCGGTCGGATGCGGTGCGTTCCGGTAGTCGGTTCATCGCACTATTTTACGAGAATGCCAGCCACGCCCAGCCAACCGCCTCAAGCCATGTTGCCCGCCCCGCTCGCGGAGCGCGTGATCGCGCTCGCCGACGAAGCGGCAACCGAGGCCTTCGGCACCCGCTTCGCGCACGCGCTCGACGCGGCGCGCATCGAGCTCGCCCGCGCCCATGCGTTCGACGGGCTGCAGATCCAGCTGGTCGGCGATCTCGGCGCGGGCAAGACGACCCTCGTGCGCGCGATCCTGCGCGGCCTCGGCCACCCGGGCCGCGTGCGCAGCCCGACCTATACGCTCGTCGAGCCGTACGCGCTCGAGCGCAGCGACGGGGAACTCGAGGTCTATCACTTCGATCTGTATCGATTCAACGATCCGGCCGAATGGTCCGATGCAGGCTTTCGCGAATATTTCAATTCCAGCGCGATCTGCCTCGTCGAATGGCCGCAACAGGCGGGCGCGCTGCTCGGCGTGCCCGATCTGGTTTTCTCGCTCGACGTGGATGGCGACGGCCGTGCCCTCACCGTCCGGGCGTACAGCGCTTCAGGAAAGGCATGTCTCGAAAGATGTTGATCAAACCGTTCCGCTCGATCGAATCGGCGGCCACCGCGACGCACAACTGGCGGCGCCGTCAGATCCTGCGCGCGGGAGCGTCGACGCTGGTGCTCGGTCTCGTCGCGCCGCGGCTCGCGCATGCGTCGTCGGTGCTCGGCGTGCGCGTGTGGCCCGCACGCGATTACACGCGCGTCACGATCGAATCCGACCAGCCGCTGCAGAATAGCCAACAGCTGCTGCAGGGGCCCGACCGTCTGGTCGTCGACCTGAGCGGCCTCGACCTCGACCAGGCGCTGCGCGACCTCGTATCGAAGATCGCGCCGAACGATCCGCAGATCCAGTCGGTGCGCGTCGGCCAGTATCAGCCGCACGTCGTGCGGATGGTGTTCGACCTGAAGGGCTCGGTGAAGCCGCAGGTGTTCACGCTGCCGCCCGTCGGCACCTACAAGTACCGGCTCGTGTTCGACCTGTATCCGGCCGTCGCGCCCGATCCGCTGTCCGACCTGATCGCGCAGACGGAACGCAAGGAACAGGCGCTCAACGACACCGCGCGCGCGCAGCAGATGCAGCCGCCGTCCACGCTGGCCGGCCCGGGCACCCCGCCGCCCGGCGCGGGCGACAACAGCGACGCGTTCTTCCAGCGTTTCGCGCAGAACACGCCGGCCGCGCCGCATACGCCGCCGGCCGCCGGCACGCCGTCGACGCCCGCGAAGCCGGCCGTCAAGCCGCCGCCCGTCATCGCGCGCCGCGACGACAACGACGACGACGGCGACACCTACAAGTTCACCGCGCCGAAATCAGGCAAGGGCGGCACCGTACGCCTGCTGACCGTCGCGATCGATCCGGGCCACGGCGGCGAGGATCCGGGCGCGATCGGCGGCGGCGGCACGTACGAGAAGCACATCGCGCTCGACATCGCGAAGAAGCTGCGCGCGAAGATCGACGCCGCGCCGAACATGCGCGCGATGATGACGCGCGACGCCGACTTCTTCGTGCCGCTGAACGTGCGCGTGCAGAAAGCGCGCCGCGTCGGCGCGGATCTGTTCGTGTCGATCCACGCGGATGCGTTCACGACGCCGTCCGCACGCGGCTCGTCGGTGTTCGCGCTGTCCGACCACGGCGCGACGAGCGCCGCGGCGCGCTGGATGGCGAACAAGGAGAATTCGTCGGACCTGATCGGCGGCATCAACATCAAGACGGCGGACGCGGCGGTGAACCGCGCGCTGTTCGACATGTCGACGACCGCGCAGATCCGCGACTCGCTGCGCTACGGCAACTACGTGCTGAAGGAAGTGGGCGGCATCAACAAGCTGCACAAGGGCTCGGTCGAGCAGGCCGGGTTCGCGGTGCTGAAGGCGCCCGACATTCCGTCGATCCTCGTCGAGACCGCGTTCATCAGCAACCCGGACGAAGAGCGCCGCCTCAACGACGACGGCTATCGCGACGAGATGGCCGACGCGATCTTCCGCGGCATCAAGCGTTATTTCGCCGCGAATCCGCCGCTCGCGAAGAGCCGGATGGCCTGAGCGCCATCACTTCCCTGCCGCCGGCACGCAGCGCGTGCCGGCGCGTCACGACGCCGCAAAGCGGCTCAGCAATTTCCCGCCGAACACGTTCACCGCGAGCCCGCCCATCACGAGCGCGGCGCCGATCAGCTGCGATTGCGTCAGATGCTCGTCGAGCAGCAGCGCCGACGACGCGAGCCCGACGATCGGCACCAGCAGCGAGAATTGCGCGACCTGCGCGGCCGGGTAGCGCGACAGCAGGCGGCTCCACAGCCCGTAGCCGAGCAGCGTCGCGACGAACGCGAGATAGACGACCGCGAAGATCGACGCGCCGTCGAGCCCGGCGAGCGCGGTCGCGATCCGCCGCGGCCCTTCGAACCACAGCGACAGCAGGAAGAACGGCACGGGCGGCACGAGGCTCGCCCACACGACGAGCGACACGAGGTTCGCCTTCCCGACCTTCTTCGTGACGATATTGCCGACGGCCCACATCGCGGCCGAGCAGATCGTCAGCAGGAAGCCCGCGAGCGTCATCGCGCGGCCGCCCTGCGCGGCGATCACGACGAGCCCGCCCGCGGCGATCGCGAGCCCGACCAGGTTCTGCACGCGCAGCCGCTCGCCGAGGAACAGCATCGCGAACACCAGCGTGAAGAACGCCTGCGACTGCAGCACGAGCGACGCGAGGCCGGCCGGCATCCCGACGTACATGCCGGTGAACAGGAACACGAACTGGCCGAGCTGGATCGTCGCGCCGTACAGCACCAGCAGCCGCCACGAAATCTGCGGCCGCCGCACGAAGAACACTGCCGGCACGGCCGCGAGCGTGAAGCGCAGCGCGCCGAGCAGCATCGGCGGCATGCCGTGCAGGCCGACCTTGATCACGACGAAGTTCACGCCCCACGCCAGGATCACGACCAGCGCGAGCAGCAAGTCCTTCGGGGCCATCATCGGCGTCTCCTCGATCGTCGAATTGTCATTGTGAAGCCGGTCAGTCTACCGGCTTTCGCCGCCGCGGCCGATATCCGCGCGGCGCGCATGGAATCGGCGACGCGCGCGGCGGCTGGCGCCACGCCGCGGATGCCGCACGGCGCGTGCCTGCCGCGGCCGCGTCGCGCCGCGCGCATTTCGCGTTTCCCGCGTTCACCGTCACGCGGGCCGTCGCGCCGCCAGTACAATGACCGGCAACCCAGCCGTTCCCCACGAGGCCCGCCATGACCGACTCGATCAAAGCCCTGCTGAAGCCGCACGTGCGCGACATCGGCAACCTGCAGGTGCGCCGCACGCTGCCCGCGCTCGCCGCACGCCTCGTCGGCCCGTTCATCTTCTTCGATCACATGGGGCCCGCCGCGCTGCCGGCCGGCACGGGGCTCGACGTGCGCCCGCATCCGCACATCGGGCTCGCGACGGTCACCTACCTGTTCGACGGCGCGATCCTGCACCGCGACAGCCTTGGCTCGCTGCAGGAAATCGTGCCGGGCGACGTGAACTGGATGACGGCCGGCCGCGGGATCGTCCACTCCGAACGTACGCCCGACGCGCAGCGTGCGAGCGGCCACACCGTACACGGCATCCAGACCTGGGTCGCGCTGCCGAAAACGCACGAGACGACCGAGCCGTCGTTCGAGCATCACCCGGCCGACACGCTGCCCAAGCGCGATGAAAACGGCGTCGCGCTGACGGTGATCGCCGGCGACGCATTCGGGCTGCATTCGCCCGTGACGACGTTCTCGCGCACGCTGTACGTCGCGGCCGAATTCGCGGCCGGCGGCCGGCTCGAACTCGATGCGTCGCACGAGGAGCGCGCGGTCTACGTGGTCGACGGCGAGCTCGCGATCGACGGCACGCCGGTGCCGGCCGAACGGATGGCCGTGCTCGCGCCGGGCGCGCCGGTCACGCTGACGAGCGGCAGCGGCGCGCGCGCGATGCTGCTCGGCGGCGACCGGATCGACGGCGAACGCTTCATCGAATGGAATTTCGTCGCGAGCAGCCGGGACGCGATCGAGCGCGCGAAAGCGGCATGGACGCGCCAGGAAATGGGCAAGGTGCCCGGCGAGACCGAGTGGATTCCGCTGCCCGAATCGAAGCCGCGTTGAAAAAGCGGCGCGCCGCCCCCATCCTGACGATATTCGAACGGAAGAGAACGACATGGACACCACGCTTGCCACATTCGAGAGAGACGTCATCGAGGCGTCGCTGGACACGCCCGTGCTGGTCGACTTCTGGGCGCCGTGGTGCGGCCCCTGCAAGACGCTCGGCCCGCTGCTGGAAAAGCTCGAAGCCGATTACGCCGGCCGCTGGAAGCTCGTGAAGGTCAACGTCGACGAGAACCAGGAACTCGCCGCGCACTTCCAGACGCGCAGCATCCCGCACGTGATCGCGTTCGCCGACGGGCGGCCGGTCGACCAGTTCGTCGGCGTGCTGCCCGAAGGGCAGTTGCGCGCGTTCCTCGACCGGCTGCTGCCGGCGGCCGAGGAAGCCGAGCGCCGCGCCGCGCAGTACGCGATGGCCGAACAGCGCTTCGACGATGCGCGCACGCACCTCGAAGCGGCGCTCGCGCTGAACCCCGGCTACGATGACGCGCGCCTCGACCTGATCGAGCTGCTGCTCGCGCGCAACGAGGTCGACGCCGCGCGCGCGGAAACCGAGCGCCTGTCGCCGCAAACCGTGCAGAACGGCGACCCGCGCTACCAGGCGATCAAGACCCGTTTCGACGCGCTCGACGCCACGGCCGACCTGCCGCCGACCGACGCGCTCGAAGCGCGCATCGCGGCGAACCCGGCCGATCTCGACGCGCGCTTCGACCTCGCGCAGAGCCTGATCGCGCGGCGCGCGTACGAAGGGGCGCTGGAACAGCTGCTGGAAATCGTGACGCGCGATCGCGCATACGGCGACGACCTCGGCCGCCGCACGATGATCTCGGTGTTCGAACTGGCCGGCGATCGCCCGGACCTCGTCGCCGCGTGGCGACGCAAGCTGAGCATGGCGCTCAACTGATGCATGAGAGGCCGGGCCACGACGGGCCGAGCCACGAGAGGCGGGGCCGCAACGGCCCGGCCAACTCGCTTTAACTTGCCGACTCGCGCGTGGCGCACCGGCCGCGCCGCAACATTCTCATTCGCGACCCGCGCGCCGCGCGCTCAGCCGGCCGCCTGTGCCGCGATCGCCCGCAGCGCATGCGCGGCAGCCGCGAAGCCGAAGCTCGCGGTCACGCACACGCTCGAACCGAAGCCCGCACAGTTGAGCCCCGCGACGTGCGCGGCCGCGGACGGCTCCGCGCCGTCCTCGATGTCGCAGGCCGCCGCTTCCGGATAGATCAACGGCTCGTCCGAATACACGGCGCTGACCTTGAAGCGCGCCTTCGGCCCGCGCGGAAAACCGTGCTGCTTGCGCAACTGCGCGCGCACCTTCGACAGGAGCGGATCCTGGATCGTCAGCGCGAGATCGTCGATGCGGATGCGCGTCGGGTCGAGCTGCCCGCCCGCGCCGCCGACGACGATCAACGGCTGCCGTTTCGCGACGCACCATGCGATCAGCGCGACCTTCGTGCGCACGCTGTCGATCGCATCGATCACGTAGTCGAAGCCGCCGCCGAGCAGCGCGTCGAAGTTGTCGGGCTCGACGAAATCCTCGATCCGGTTCACGCGGCATGCGGGATCGATCAGCGCGATCCGCTCGGCCATCGCGTCGACCTTCGGCTTGCCGTAATTCCCGTCGAGCGCATGGACCTGCCGGTTCGTGTTGCTTTCCGCGACGTTGTCGAGATCGATCAGCGTCAGCGTGCCAACCGCGTTGCGCGCGAGCGCCTCGGCCGCCCACGACCCGACGCCGCCGATCCCGATCACGGCGACGTGCGCCCGCTCGAACGCGGCCGCCGCCGGCGCGCCGTACAGGCGCGCGACGCCGCCGAAACGCCGGGCGCGATCCACGTCAAGCTGGATTTCCGGGGTCGGGGTAAGATCGGATGAACGGGGCGGGGCAGCGTCGGCGGAGGACATGGCAGCAAGGAAAACGTAAGTCGTGCAGCCCTCTATTTTGCCTGAACTCCCCGCTCCCCCGCCCCACTGTGCACGCACGATTCTCGCGCGTTCGCTATACTGGCCCCAGATTGAAGCGTTTGCATAACATGACGACTCTCGCCGATCTCCGCATCAACTATTCGCGTGCTTCGCTCGACGAAGCCGATGCCGCCCCCGACCCGTTCGCCCAGTTCGATCGCTGGTTCAAGGAGGCGCTCGCCGCCAAGCTGCCCGAGCCGAACACGATGACGCTCGCGACCGTCGGCGCCGACGGCCGGCCGTCGGCCCGAATCGTGCTCATCAAGGGCGTCGACGAGCGCGGGTTCGTCTTCTTCACCAATTACGAAAGCCGCAAGGGTCACGATCTCGCCGTGCATCCGCAAGCCGCGCTGCTGTTCTACTGGATCGAGCTCGAGCGCCAGGTGCGCATCGAGGGCCGGATCGAGAAAACCAGCGCGGAAGAAAGCGACCGCTATTTCGCGTCGCGCCCGCTCGGCTCGCGCATCGGCGCATGGGCGTCGGACCAGAGCACCGTGATCGACAGCCGCGCGACGCTCGAAGCGCGCGAACAGGCCGTCAGCGAACGCTACGGCGACAACCCGCCGCGCCCGCCGCACTGGGGCGGCTACCGCCTCGTGCCCGACGCGATCGAATTCTGGCAGGGGCGCCCGTCGCGGCTGCACGACCGCCTGCTCTATACGCGCGACGCCACGGCGGCGCCGGGCTGGACGATCTCGCGCCTGTCGCCGTAAGCGCGGCGCCGGCGTGCGCCGGTCGTGTCTCGTTGTTGCATCCGGGTGCCTGCGCCGCAAGCGGTGGGCGCCGGTCAAGATACTTGGCTGTATTCGATTCAACGAACAAACGGAGAATCCAAATGTTCTGGGAAAAGAAGCTGGCACAGTGGGCGGATGAAGTACGGGCAAAGGCGAACATACCGGCGCGACTGGTGCTGTGGAACGGCGATCAACTCGATTTCGGCACCTTCAGCGCACCGCAGGTCACGCTGAAGGTAAACAGCGCATCGGCGTTGCCGCTGCTGCTCGAACCGAGCCTCGACAATCTCGGCGAGGCGTACGTGAAGGGCAAGATCGACATCGAAGGCAAGCTATCGGACATCATCAACATCGGCTACTCGCTCGCGCGCAGCACCGTGACGAGCGCGAGCAAGCTGGCACGCGTGAAGCGCTACTTCAATCACACGAAGAGCACCGACAAGAAGGCGATCCAGTACCACTACGACGTGTCGAACGAGTTCTACCGGCTGTGGCTCGACGAGAACATGGTGTACTCGTGCGCGTACTTCGAGAATGGCGACGAGGATCTCGCCACCGCGCAGATCAAGAAGATCGACCACATCCTGACGAAGATCCAGCTGCAGCCCGGCCAGCGCCTGCTCGACATCGGCTGCGGCTGGGGCGCGCTCGTGCTGCGCGCCGCGCAGAAGTTCGGCGCGACGTGCCTCGGCGTGACGCTGTCGCAGAACCAGTTCGACCTCGCGACCGCGCGCGTGAAGGCGGCAGGCCTCGAAGACAAGATCGAGATTCGTCTGCAGGATTACCGCGAGATCGAAGGTCAGTTCGATAGGATCACGAGCGTCGGGATGTTCGAACACGTCGGCCGCAAGAACCTGCCGCTCTACTTCTCGCGCGTGCGTGAGCTGCTCGCCGACGACGGCATCGCGATGAATCACGGGATCACGTCGACCGACGCGGAAAGCGGCGAAACCGCGCTCGGCGGTGGCGAATTCATCGATCGCTACGTGTTCCCGGACGGCGAGCTGCCGCACATCAGCCTCGCGCTCGAAGCAGCGCAGCGCGGCGGACTCGAGGCGGTTGACGTCGAAAGCCTGCGCCGGCACTATGCGCGCACGCTCGATATCTGGACGGAAAACTTCGAAGCGAAAGCCGAGGAAGCGAGAAAGCTCGTCGACGACGAAAAATTCCGCATCTGGCGCGTCTATCTCGCCGGTTGCGCGTATGCATTCGAGCACGACGACGTGTCGATCTTCCAGATCGTGTGTCGCAAGGCCGGACGCAGCGCGAAAACGCTGCCGTGGTCGCGGCGCTACATGTACGAACACGCGCTGCCGCGCTAGGCGGCGCCTCACGCAGGGCATGCATGGGTGACGGCAGGACGCGGCGCAAGGCGCCGCCGCAACGACAGCCGCGCGACGACGCCAACGAGTCGCACGCCGACGGGCAATTCGACCTGTTCGGCGTGCCGACGGATGCCGCACGCGCGTCGCCGGCCCATGACGATCGCCCCGCCAGCCCCGATGAACCCGTGACGCCGCACGCGCAGGAAAACGCGCGACCGACGCGGCCCGCCCGCACGACTTCCCGCCCCGCCGCCGATGACGACGAGCCCGCCCCGTCATCGGGCCTGCTGTGGGACGAACCGTCCCCGCCCGCTGCCGCGCCGAAGAAAGGCCGCCGCAAGCGCGGCGTACTGCCCGCGCCGATCTCGGCGGACGTGGCCGACGCCGCGGCAGGCCTCCCGCCGAACGTGCGGCTCGGCACGTCGTCGTGGTATTTCCCCGGCTGGAACGGCATCGTCTACGACGGCGATTTCGCGCAGACCAAGCTGTCACGCGAAGGGCTCGAAGCGTACGGCGCGCATCCGCTGCTGAAGAGCGTGAGCCTCGACCGGTCGTTCTACGGGCCGCTGTCGGTGGCCGATTACCTGCGCTACGCGCAGCAGGTGCCCGACGATTTCCGTTTCGTCGTGAAGGCGCCGGCCGCGGTGACCGACGCGGTGATCCGCGGCCGACGCGGCGAGCCGTCCGGGCCGAACCCGACCTTCCTCGATGCTCGGCTCGCGACCCGCGAATTCGTCCAGCCATGTCTCGACGGGCTCGGCCGGAAAGCCGGCGTGCTCGTGTTCCAGTTCTCGCCGCTGCCCGACCAGCTGCTCGCGGCGCCGGCCGCGCTGATCGACCGGCTCGCCGCGTTCTTCGCGGCGCTGCCGCCGCTGCCGCCGGACGCCGACGGCACGCGCTACGCGATCGAGATCCGCGACGCGAGCCTGCTCACGCCCCGCTTCATCCGCGCGCTGGCCGCGCTCGGCGTGCGCTACTGCGTCGGCCTGCACGCGCGGATGCCCGATCCGCTGCGCCAGGCCGCCGCGCTCGCACTGCTCGACGGCGACGCGCCGGGCCCGCTGTTCGTGCGCTGGAGCCTGCACGGCGGCTTCAAGTACGAGCAGGCGAAGGCGAAATACGAGCCGTTCGACAAGCTCGTCGACGAGGATCCGGCCACACGCTCGGCGCTCGCCGAACTGGCCGCGCGCTATGCGCTGGCCGGGCAGCCGGTGATCATCACGATCAACAACAAGGCGGAAGGCTCCGCGCCGCTGTCGTGCATCGCGCTCGCACGCGAAATCGCCGCCGCGTGCGCGCAGTGGCGCAACGAGGCGGCGTGACGCCGGCTTCCGCCGGCGTCGTTCAGGCGCCGCGCAGCGACTTCAGCCGGTGCGAGAACTTCTGCCGGAATTTCGCGAGCTTCGGCCCGATCACGACCGAGCAATAGCCCTGCCCCGGGTTCCGCGCGTAATAGTTCTGATGGTAGTCCTCGGCCGGCCAGTAGTTGCCGTCGAGCGGCACGACCTGCGTGACGATCGGCTGCCCGAACACCTGTTCGCGCTCGAGCTCGCGGATCACGTCGAGCGCCGTGTCGCGCTGCGCATCCGAATGCGTGAACACGACCGACCGGTACTGCGTGCCGACGTCGTTGCCCTGCCGGTTCAGCGTGGTCGGATCGTGCGTCGCGAAGAAGATCTCGAGGATCTCGCGATAGCCGATGCGCGCCGGATCGAACGTCACGTTGACGACCTCCGCGTGGCCCGTGTCGCCTTCGCAGATGTCGCGATAGCCAGGGTTGCGCGTATGGCCGCCCGCGTAACCCGACTGGACGGCCGTCACGCCGTCGACGTCGAGAAACACGGCCTCCGTGCACCAGAAACATCCGCCTCCGAGCGTCGCGGTTTCAAGCATCTCGTTCCCCATGAAATCAGTCCCTCGTTGATGACGGCAGCGGCACGCCCGTGCCGGCTGCCACCGTTCCATCCCGCCGCCGCGCGCCCGTGATACGGGACACCGTGGCGCTCCGGCAAGTATCTCACTCGCGCGCGAACCTGGCAGATTACGCAGGCGCCGCGCCCGACTCACCTACACGATTCTCGTCTACACTTAGGCACGCGCTAGCGCGGCGGCAAACCCGCCGTCACGCGCGCAGCGTTCGATGCATGCCCGACCCTGATGCAAACATCATCTGCCGGAACATCGCTATGCATGCCTTAACAGAATTCACCCGCGTCACCCGGCCGGCCGCTGCCGCGCCGCAGGGCGCCGCTTCGACTGCTTCATCACGTTGCAGACCGTCCGCCCCGCCCCCGGCGCGACGATCCCGCCTGTCGCCGTTACCTGCTTTCCCCGCTTTCACGATCTGATGCACGGCGCCGCGCGTGGCACCGACACGTGCGTCCGTGCGTCGATCGCACCCGCCGGCACGATGCACGCCGCGCGGCCATCCCGACCCGCACGCCCGCAACGAACGGCCGTGCGTTCACAATCCGAACCCATCGAGGAGGCATCACCATGAGCATGCGGCCCGACCCGACGTTTCACGCTTCGCCCGAGCTTGCGATGCAGGCGCCGGCGGAGGAGTTTGCCTATACGTTGTTGCTGAGTCCCGATTTCTCCAGACCCGACGCGCTCGCCGTGATCGACGTGAAGCCCGGTTCGTCGACGTACGGCAAGATCGTGCATACGGTGACGATGCCGAACACCGGCGACGAGTTTCACCACTTCGGCTGGAATGCCTGTTCGTCGTCGCTGTCACCGCTCACCGGCCATGCGTTCCTCGAGCGCCGCTTCCTGATCATCCCCGGCCTGCGCTCGTCGCGCATCTACGTGATCGACACGAAGCCGCATCCGACGCAGGCGCGCATCCACAAGATCATCGAACCCGACGAGATCTTCGCGAAGACCGGCTATTCGCGGCCGCACACCGTGCATTGCGGGCCGGAGGGCATCTACGTGAGCACGCTCGGCGGGGCCGGCAAGGACGGCACCGACGGCGCGCCCGGCATCTTCATCATGGATTGCGAGACCTTCGACGTGCTCGGCCGCTGGGAGATCGACCGCGGCCCGCAGGACAAGCATTACGACTTCTGGTGGAACCTGCCGCGCGACTACATGGTGTCGAGCGAATGGGCGCTGCCGCCGCAATTCGAGAACGGGATCGTCCCCGAGGACCTGCTCGCGAACAAGTACGGGCACCGGCTGCATTTCTGGGATCTGCGCGCGCGGCGCAACGTGCAGACGATCGATCTCGGCGCACAGCACCAGATGGCGCTCGAGGTGCGGCCCGCGCACGACCCGGTGCGCGAATACGGGTTCGTCGGCGTCGTCGTCGACACGACCAATCTCGAAGGCTCGATCTGGACCTGGTGGCGCGAAGACGGCAAGTTCCATGTGAAGAAGACCGCGACGATCCCGGCCGAGCCGGCCGCGGCCGACGAGTTGCCGCCGCTGCTGCAAGGATTCGGCGCGGTACCGCCGCTCGTGACCGACATCGACCTGTCGCTCGACGACCGCTTCCTGTACGTGTCGTGCTGGGGCACCGGCGAGATGCGCCAGTACGACGTGTCGGACCCGCACAACCCGGTGCTCGCCGGGTCGGTGCGCATCGGCGGCATCGCGCGCCGTGCGCCGCACTCGAACGGCCGCACGTTCGCGGGCGGCCCGCAGATGGTCGAGATCAGCCGCGACGGCCGGCGCGTGTACTGGACCAACTCGCTCTATTCGACGTGGGACGACCAGTTCTATCCGGACGGCGTGCCGGCCGCGCAGGTGCTCGCGCATGCGGGGCCGGACGGCGGGCTGACGCTCGCCGACGACTACTGGGTCGAATTCCCCGACGGCTATCGCGCGCACCAGATCCGGCTCGAGGGCGGCGACTGCTCGACCGACTCGTTCTGCTATCCGTCGGTCAAGCGTTGAGCGCCGGCCTTCACGCGCCGTTCGCGCTGTGGGCGGCCGTGCTCGCGAGCGGCGTCTATCACGGGCTCAACCCGGCGATGGGCTGGCCGCTCGCGGTATCGAACGCGCTGATGACGCGCCGCGGCCGCGCGCTCGTCGCGGCGCTCGGCTATCTCGCGCTCGGTCATGCGCTGGCCGTCTTCGCGGTGATGCTGCCGTTCGGGCTGCTCGCGGCGCTGCTCGCGTGGCAGTCGGCGATCCGGATCGGCGCGAGCGCGCTGGTGATCGGCTTCGGCGCGGTGCTGCTGATCCGGCGCCGGCATCCGCGGGCGCTCGCGCGGATTCCGCCGGCGCGGCTCGGCCTGTGGTCGTTCGCGGTCGCGCTCGCGCACGGCGCGGGGCTGATGCTCGTGCCGATCTACCTCGGCCTGTGCGGACTCGACCGGGATGCCGGCCACCGCGCGGCGGCCACGCTCGTCGATGCGCATCTGGGGATGGCGCTTGTCGTCGCGGCCGTGCATGCGGCCGCGATGATCGCCGCCGGCGGCGGGCTCGCGTGGCTCGTGTACCGCTATCTCGGGCTGAAGTTCGTGTCGCGGAGCTGGTTCAATCTCGATGCGGTGTGGGCGTCGAGCCTGATCGTCACCGGGGCGCTGTCGCTCGGGCTGGCGGCGGCGCGATAGCGCGGGCAGCGCTGCCGGCCGGGCAGCACGGTGTCGGCCTGAACGGCCGCACCGTTAAAAACGCGACGGAACGGCGATGCCGGCCGCGCGCCGCAGTGTTCGCTACGTCACCCTGACGTCGCGATGCGCCGCCCGACCGGGCCCGGCGGCCGCGATTCCGCTAAAATCGGGCCATGCGCACCCGTTCCCACTCGACCGCCTTGTCGTCCTTCGTCCGCCGCGCCCGTCACACCCGTGTCGTGTCGCGCCCGCCCGTCCCGTTCCGGATGGCTGCCCGATGAGCCACGCCAATCCGCCGGATTTCGACGCGGCCGCCTTCCGGCAGGCGCTCGGCCAGTTCGCGACGGGCGTGACGGTGATCACGACGCGCGCGCCGTCCGGCCAGTTGATCGGCATCACCGCCAGCTCGTTCAATTCGGTTTCGCTCGATCCGCCGCTCGTGCTGTGGAGCCTCGCGCACAAATCGGCGTCGACGCCCGTGTTCCGCGGCAACAGCCATTACGTGGTGAACGTGCTCGCGGCATCGCAGCTCGACCTGTGCAAGCGCTTTTCGACCTACAAGGGCGATCGCTTCGAAGGGATCGCGCATGCGGCCGGCAACTCCGGGATGCCCGTGCTCGACGGCGCGCTCGCATGGTTCGAATGCCACAACCGCAGCCGCTACGACGAAGGCGACCACGTGATCTTCGTCGGCGAAGTGGAGCGCTGCGGCGTGCGCGCGGTATCGGACACGGCGCCGCCGCTCGTGTTCCACGGCGGCGGCTTCCACGGCCTCACACCGCTTTGATCGCCCCCGTGCGCGCCAGCCCGACCGGCGCGCCCGCTTCGTCCTTCAGCGTCTGCAGCACGATGTTCGAACGGATGTCCATCACGCCCGGCGCCTTGTACAGGCGGTTCAGCACGAAATCCGAATAGTGCTTGAGGTTGTGCGCGAGCACGCGCAGCAGATAGTGGCTCTCGCCCGTCACGACGAACGCGCCGACCACCTCCGGCCATTCGCGCAGCGCTTCCGCGAAGCGCTCGTGCCATTGATTCTCTTCGTTGCGCATCGACACCTGCACGAACGCCTCGAGCTCGAAGCCGAGCTTCTCGCGGCTCAGGCACGCGCGATAGTGCTCGATCACGCCCTGCTCCTCGAGCAGGCGCATGCGGCGCAGGCAGGCGGATGGCGAAAGCGAGATGCGTTCGGCCAGGTCGAGATTGCTGATTCTGCCCTCCTCCTGCAATACCGCCAGAATCCGGCAGTCGGTGGCGTCGAGCGTGATCGCGTGCATTTTTGGTCCCCGTTTTCCCTCTGAGTCGAATTATCTGCCAATCCGGCGGATTGTCCATGTTTATTTCGCAAGCACTTTCTGCGAGCGTCCACCTATCATTCGAAGCATCGATTCACGCTTCGTCATGCCATGGACATACTCTGGGACATCTCGCCGCCGGTCAGCCCCGCCACGCCCGTGTGGCCGGGCGATACGCCGGTTTCCGTCGAACGCGTGTGGCGGATGGAGGCCGGTTCGCCGGTCAACGTCGCGCGCGTGACGCTGTCGCCGCACACGGGCGCGCACTGCGACGCGCCGCTGCACTACGACGCCGACGGCGCGCCGATCGGCGCGGTGCCGCTCGACACCTATCTCGGCCCGTGCCGCGTGATCCATTGCATCGGCGCATCGCCCGTCGTGCGGCCCGCCGATGTGGAAGCCGCGCTCGATGGCGTGCCGCCGCGCGTGCTGTTGCGCACTTATGCGTGCGCCGCGGTCGAGCAATGGGACAGCAATTTCTGCGCGGTCGCGCCCGACACCGTCGACCTGCTCGCCGCGCACGGCGTGAAGCTGATCGGCATCGATACGCCGTCGCTCGACCCGCAGGAATCGAAGACGATGGATGCGCATCACCGCGTGCGCGCGCACCGGATGGCGATCCTCGAAGGCATCGTGCTCGACGACGTGCCGCCCGGCGATTACGAACTGATCGCGCTGCCGCTGAAATTCGCGACGCTCGACGCAAGCCCCGTGCGCGCGGTGCTGCGTGCGCTGCCCGCATGCGCCGCCTGATTACCCCGACCCACGACCTTACATCATGATGATCAAGACCCGTGAAGATGCGCTCGCGCTCGACCGCGACGACCCGCTGGCCGCGCTGCGCGACCAGTTCTCGCTGCCCGACGGCGTGATCTACCTCGACGGCAACTCGCTCGGCGCGCAGCCGCGCGCATCGGCCGCCCGCGCGCAGCAGGTGATCGGCGCCGAATGGGGCGAAGGGCTGATCCGCAGCTGGAACACGGCCGGCTGGTTCGCGCTGCCGCGCCGCCTCGGCGACAAGCTCGCGACGCTGATCGGCGGCGCGCCCGGCGAAACCGTCGTGACCGACACCATCTCGATCAACCTGTTCAAGCTGCTGTCCGCGATGCTGCGCCACCAGGCCGAGCGCGCGCCCGAGCGCCGCGTGATCGTGTCGGAACGCTCGAACTTCCCGACCGACCTGTACATCGCGCAGGGGCTGATCGAGCAACTCGGCGGCGGCTACGAACTCCGCCTGATCGACGATCCGGCCGACCTGCCCGGCGCGCTCGGCGCGGATACGGCCGTCGCGATGATCACGCACGTGAACTACCGCACCGGCTACATGCACGACATGCCGGCCGTCACGCAGCTCGTGCACGACGCGGGCGCGCTGATGCTGTGGGATCTCGCGCACTCGGCCGGCGCGGTGCCGGTCGACCTGAACGGCGCGCGTGCGGACGGCGCGGTCGGCTGCACGTACAAGTACCTGAACGGCGGCCCCGGCTCGCCCGCGTTCGTGTGGGTGCCGCAGCGCCATCTCGCGCACTTCTCGCAGCCGCTGTCGGGCTGGTGGGGCCACCGCGCGCCGTTCGCGATGCAGCCGGGCTTCGCGCCCGACCCGGGCATCGCGCGCTTCCTGTGCGGCACGCAGCCGATCGTGTCGATGTCGATGGTCGAATGCGGGCTCGACGTGTTCCTGCAGACCGACATGCAGGCGATCCGCCGCAAGTCGCTCGCGCTGACCGACGCGTTCATCGCGCTCGTCGAGGAACGCTGCGCGGGCCTGTCGCTGAAGCTCGTCACGCCGCGCGCGCATCACCAGCGCGGCTCGCAGGCGAGCTTCGAGCATCCGCACGGCTACGAAGTGATGCAGGCGCTGATCGCGCGCGGCGTGATCGGCGACTACCGCGAGCCGTACGTGCTGCGCTTCGGCTTCACGCCGCTCTATACGCGCTTCGCCGACGTCTGGGATGCGGTCGAGACGCTGCGCGACATCCTCGCCACCGACGCGTGGAAGGCGCCCGAGTTCGCCGAACGCGGCGCGGTGACCTGAGCGGTTTTGCGTGGCGCGCCGCGGCTGCATGCGCGGCGCGCGCCACGCGTTCGTCATTCAAATCTGGAGAGAGTCGTGAATTCTGGTCATATGCAGCCGCCCGGCGGCGACGCGCCGGCAGGCTGCCCGTTCTCGGGCGCACGCGCCGCCCAACCGGCGCAAGCCGCGCACGAGGCCCCGCACGTGCCGGGCGAGGCCGACACGCAAGCCGGCTGGCACAACGCGCAACTCGATTTCTCGAAGTCGATGAGCTACGGCGACTACCTGTCGCTGAATTCGATCCTCGATGCACAGCATCCGCTGTCGCCCGATCACAACGAGATGCTGTTCATCATCCAGCATCAGACGAGCGAGCTGTGGATGAAGCTCGCGCTGTTCGAGCTGCGCGGTGCGCTCGATGCGGTGCGCACCGACGCGCTGCCGCCCGCGTTCAAGATGCTCGCGCGCGTGTCGCGCATCCTCGAGCAACTGGTGCAGGCGTGGAACGTGCTGTCGACGATGACGCCGTCCGAGTATTCGGCGATGCGGCCGTATCTCGGCCAGTCGTCGGGCTTCCAGTCGTACCAGTATCGGCAGCTCGAATTCCTGCTCGGCAACAAGAACGCGCAGATGCTGCAGCCGCATGCGCACCGGGCCGACATCCTCGAACAGGTGCGCGCGACGCTCGAGGCGCCGTCGTTCTACGACGAGGTCGTGCGCCTGCTCGCGCGGCGCGGGTTCCCGATCGCGCTCGAGCGGCTCGAGCGCGACTGGACGCAGCCGATGCGGCACGACGAGACGGTCGAGGCCGCGTGGCTCGAGGTCTATCGTCATCCGCAGCAGCACTGGGAGCTGTACGAGATGGCCGAGGAACTCGTCGATCTCGAGGATGCGTTCCGTCAGTGGCGCTTCCGTCACGTGACGACGGTCGAACGCATCATCGGCTTCAAGCAGGGCACGGGCGGCACGAGCGGCGCGCCGTACCTGCGCAAGATGCTCGACGTCGTGCTGTTCCCCGAGCTCTGGCACGTGCGCACCACGCTGTAACGCCCGTCATGCGCCCGCGCGTCACGACGACGGGCGGGCGAGTTCCTCCCCTTCGCGCGGCGGTACACGTTCGGACACGGATCCGCCACCGACGAGATCTCCGCGCCCTATCCTTGCGGCGCCGCACCATCCGCTGCGCACATACCGCCTGCCGGCGCCGCTATGGCCTTCTACCGCGCCCGCCAGCACAGTGCTCGACGAACTCGTCGCCCCTCACGCGCGAAGGACGCTGACACCTTTTGCCGCCGGCGCCGCCGCGCCCGCCCTGCCCCGCACGCCGCCGCAGCGCACCATCGAAATGCCGTGTCCGCGCCTTGACTTTCGTTCGGCCGAATACGATCATTCGCTCACACAAAGAGCAAAAGATCGAATTCGACAGGATAGACAGGCAGGAACAGGAGACACGGATGAGCGAATCGCCCTCCGCCCACGCGCCCGTGCTGCTGCACATCGGCGCAGGCTCGTTTCACCGCGCGCACCAGGCGTGGTATCTGCATCGCGTGAACGCGGCCGTGCCGGCCGACGAACGCTGGTCGCTGACCGTCGGCAACATCCGCGACGACATGCGCGCGACGATGGACGCGCTCGCCGCGCAGCATGGCGCGTACACGCTCGAAACCGTCACGCCGCAAGGCGAACGCGCCTACGAGTCGATCCGTGCGATCACGCGCGTGCTGCCGTGGTCGATCGACCTCGCGGCGCTGATCGACGCGGGCGCCGATCCGGCCTGCCGGATCGTGTCGTTCACCGTCACCGAAGGCGGCTACTACCTCGACGAACACAACCGGCTCGACGTCGCGAACGCAGACCTCGCCGCCGACCTGCAGGGCGCGCGCACGACGCTGTACGGCGCGCTCGCGGCGCTGCTCGCCGAACGCGTGAAACGCGGCGCCGGCCCGCTCACGCTGCAAAGCTGCGACAACCTGCGCAACAACGGCGCACGCTTTCGCTCGGGAATGCGCGAATTCCTCGAACGACGCGGCGAAGGCGGCCTGCTCGCGTGGTTCGATGCGCACGTCGCGATGCCGAGCGCGATGGTCGACCGCATCACGCCGCGCCCGACCGCCGACGTGCGCGAACGCGTGCGGGCGGCCACCGGCATCGACGACGCGTGCCCGGTAATGGGCGAATCGTTCATCCAGTGGGTGATCGAGGACCGCTTCGCGGCCGGACGGCCGCGCTGGGAATTGGCCGGCGCGGAACTCGTCGACGACGTGCATCCGTACGAGGAAGCGAAGATCCGCATCCTCAACGCGACGCACAGCTGCATCGCGTGGGCCGGCACGCTCGCGGGCTGCACCTACATCCACGAAGGCACGCACGACGCGGCGATCCGCCGCTTCGCGCACGACTACGTGACGCAGGACGTGATCCCGTGCCTGAGCCCGAGCCCGCTCGATCTCGCGCGCTACCGCGACGTCGTGCTGGAGCGCTTCGGCAACCCGTACGTGCTCGACACGAACCAGCGCGTCGCGGCCGACGGCTTCTCGAAGATCCCCGGCTTCATTGCGCCGACGCTCGTCGAATCGTTCGCGCGCGGCGCCGCGCCGGTCGCCACCGCCGTGCTGCCGGCGCTGTTCCTGCGCTTTCTCGAACGCTGGGCGCGCGGCACGCTGCCGTATGCGTATCAGGACGGCGTGATGGACGAAAGCAGCGCACGCGCGATCGTCGAAGCCGACGACCCGGTCGTCGCGCTGTGCGCCAGCCGCGCGCTGTGGGGCTCGCTCGCCGGCAACGCGGCACTGTTCGATGCGTTGCGCGCCGGGCTCGCGCGCGTCGATGCCTGGCTCGCCGCGCGTTGACGACGCGCGCGCCGACGCCCGGCCGCGCAGCCGGGCGAACCCGCTTGGCACAGGCCGTGCGGCACGGCTAAAGTAGCGGCTCCTCACCGACCGAACGGATCGCTCATGTATCTCGGCATCGACCTCGGCACCTCGGAAGTGAAGGTGCTGCTGCTGGCCCCGGACGGCACGGTGGTGGGCACCGCGGGCTCGCCGTTCACCGTGTCGCGCCCGCACCCGCGCTGGGCGGAACAGCATCCGGACGACTGGTGGCAAGGCACGCTCGCCGCGCTCGCGGCGCTGCGCGAACGGCATCCCCGGGCGTTCGCGCAGGTACGCGGTATCGGCCTGTCGGGCCAGATGCACGGCGCGGTGCTGCTCGGTCGCGACGATCGCGTGCTGCGACCCGCGATCCTGTGGAACGACATGCGCAGCGCCGACGAATGCGCGCTGCTCACCGAACGCGCGCCCGATCTCCACGCGCTGGCCGGCAACCTCGCGATGCCCGGCTTCACCGCGCCGAAGCTGCTATGGGTCGCGAAGCACGAACCCGACGTGTTCGCGGCCACCGCGTGCGTGCTGATGCCGAAGGACTACCTGCGGTTCCGGTTGACCGGCGCGAAAGTGTCCGATCCGTCCGACGCGGCCGGCACGCTGTGGCTCGACGTCGCGCGCCGCGACTGGTCCGATGCGCTGCTCGCCGCGTGCGGGATGACGCGCGAGCAGATGCCGCGCATCGTCGAGGGCAACGCGCCGTCCGGCACGCTGCGCGCGGACGTCGCGCGCGAACTGGGGCTGTCGGAGGCCGTGCCGGTCGCGGGCGGCGGCGGCGACAACGCGACGAGCGCGCTCGGCATCGGCGCGATCCACGCGGGCGACGGCTTCGTGTCGCTCGGCACGTCGGGCGTGCTGAGCGTGGTCGGCGACCGCTTCATGCCGAATCCCGCGTCGGCCGTGCATGCGTTCTGCCATGCGATTCCCGATCGCTGGCAACTGATGAGCGTCGTGCTGTCGGCCGCGAGCTGCCTGCGCTGGGTCTGCAAGCTGACCGGCACCGACGAGCCCGCGCTGCTCGCCGAAGTCGAGGTGCTCGACCCCGACGCGCTCGCGGCGGCCCCGCTGTTCCTGCCCTATCTGTCCGGCGAACGCACGCCGCACAACGATCCGTACGCGCAAGGCGCGTTCTTCGGGATGACGCACGCGACCGAGCGCGCGCACCTCGGCTACGCGGTGCTCGAAGGCGTGACGCTTGGCCTCGCCGACGGCCTCGACGCGCTGCACGCGGCCGGCGTCGAAACCGACCAGTTGTCGCTGATCGGCGGCGGCGCGCGCAGCGCGTTCTGGGCGCAACTGATCGCGGACGCGCTGAACGTGCGCACGCGCCAGATCGGCGGCGGCGAAACGGGCGCGGCGCTCGGCGCGGCACGGCTCGGCTGGCTCGCCGTCGGCGGCGATCCGCATACGGTGCTGACCAAGCCGCCGGTGCGCGCCGAATACACACCGGACGCCGCCCGCCATGCACGGCTGCGCGAACGCCTCGATGCGTTCCGCACGCTGTACCGTCACGTGCGGCCGCTGTACGAACCGTCGCGCGCACGGCTCGCGTAGGCGCGTCCCGTCGCGCGACCGGCCGCCGGCCGCGCGCGCGACATGCGTTACAGTGGATGCCGTCATGCGGCCCGCCGGCCGGCCCGCGGGCGGCCCCCCAGCTCCGAACCGAATCGCTATCGTGTCCAAGTCCTCAGAAAAACTCGATCTCGCCACGCGCGCCGCGTGGCTCTATTACGTCGCGGGCGACACGCAGAACGAAATCGCCGAGAAGCTGCAGGTGTCGCGCCCCGTCGCGCAGCGCCTCGTCGCGTTCGCGGTCGAGAAGAACCTGATCCGCGTGCGCGTCGACCACCGGCTCGCCGACTGTCTCGATCTCGGCGCGCAGCTGTCGAAACGCTACGGCCTCGCGATGTGCGAAGTCGTCCCCGTCGACGCCGATGCGCCCGACGCGATCGACCGCAAGCTCGCGGTCGCCGGCGCGCAGGTGATGGAGCGCTACCTGAACGAAACGCGGCCGATGGTGATCGCGGTCAGCAGCGGCCGGACGCTGAAGGCCGCGGTCGCGCAGATCGCGCAGATCGACCGCCCGCAGCACCGGCTCGTGTCGATGGTCGGCGCGATCGCGGCCGACGGTTCGTCGAACCGCTACGACGTCGCGCAGTACATCTCCGAGAAAACCGGCAGCAAGCATTTCCTGCTGCCCGCGCCGCTGTTCGCCGACAGCGACGCCGAGCGCGCGCAGTGGTGCAACCACCGGCTGTACCGGATCGTCGAGGCGCTGTCGGGCGAGGCCGACGTCGCGTTCGTCGGGATCGGCAACATCGGCCCGCACTGTCCGCTCTACGAAGACGGCTTCATCACCGAACAGGAGCGCGACGAGATGACCGCGCTCGGCGCGGTGGCCGAACTGCTCGGCGTGCCGATCGACGCGCAGGGTACGCAGATCACCGTGTCGACGAGCGCGCGCGTGACCAGCGTCGCGCTCGCCACGCCGCCGAAGCGGCCGACGATCGCATTCGCCGGCGGCCCGAAGAAACACGACGCGGTGATTGCCGCGCTGCGCGGCGGCTGGCTGTCGGGGCTCGTCACCGACGAAGCGTGCGCGCGCGCCGCGCTCGCCGCGAAGGCGGCCTGACGCCGCCGTCGCACACGCCGGCTCAAGTCCCGCGCGGCGCCGAAAACGCATGCCGGCGTGCGCGCCACGCGCCGACCCACGCCAGCGCCAGCAGCGCGACGAGCACCCACGGAATCGCGCCCGCGCCCGTCGCGCCGAGCAGCATCCCGCCCGCGATGCCGCCGCCGGCGATCGCGAGATTCCACACCGTCACGAGCATCGACTGCGCGACGTCGGCCGACTCCCCCGCCGCGTTCGCAGTGGCCGTCTGGAACAGCGTGGGCGCGCCGCCGAACGCGAGCCCCCACAGCACGACGCCCGCATAGACGATCGCGATTCCCGAACCGGCGCCGAGCATCGCCGCCGCCAGCGCGAACAGCGCAATGCTCGCGAGCGTCAGGCGTCGCTGCGCGGCGCCGATCCATGCCCCCGTCAGCGCGATGCCGACGAGCGACGCGACGCCGAACACGAACAGCACCACGTCGACCTGCGCGCCCATCCGCACGCCCGCAAGGAACGGCGCGACGTACGTGTACAGCATGTTGTGCGCGAGCACGTACGCGAACATCACCGTCAGCACCGGCCGTACGCCGGGCAGCATCATCACGCCCAGCACCGGCTCGCGCGCGCCGGCCTGCTGGCCCGGGTGGTCGGGCACGCGCAGGCGAATCCAGCCGATCAGCGCCAGCGCCGCGACCGTGATCCCCGCGAACGCGACGCGCCAGCCGAACGTCGCGCCGAGCGCGGTGCCGGCCGGAATGCCGATCGACATCGCCGCCGGTATGCCGAGCATCGCGACCGCGATCGCCCGACCGCGCAGCGACGGGTCGACGAGCCGGCTCGCGTAGCCCGCCAGCAGTGCCCACAGCAGCCCGGCCGACATCCCGGCGACGAAGCGCGCGGCCAGCGTGAGCGCGTAGTACGGCGACGCGGCCGTCAGCGCATTCGACACGACGAAGCCGGCCAGCGCCGCGAGCAGCAGCCGGCGCCGCCGCATCGCGCGGGTCGCGGCGACGAGCGGAATCGCCGCGACGATCGAGCCGAGCGCATAGACGGTCACCAGTTGGCCGATCAGCGCCTCGGTCACGCGCAGGTCCGCGCTCATCAGCGGCAGCAGGCCGGCCGGCAGGGCTTCGGTGAGCACCGTGATGAAGCCGGCGGTGGCAAGCGCGAGCAGGTTCGCGACGGGCAGGCGCGCACGGCCCGGTGCAGATGAACCCGCGGCAGGTCCGGCCCGGTCGGCCGCGGACGCGGAAACGGACGGGGAAGCGGATACGCACTCGCTCATGCCGCGCTCCGGTCGTCGACGCCATACACCGCATCGCGCACGTCGGTGACGATGCGCCCGTGCATCCCTTCGTACAACGTATTGGTCAGCGCGACGACCGTCAGCCCGGCCGCACGGTCGACGAACCACGCATGCCCGTATGCGCCGCCCCAGCGCCAGGTGCCGACCGACTCCGGCGACTGCGCGGCTGCCGGATCGTGCAGCACCGAAAAGCCGAGCCCGAAACCGAATCCCGGCGCATCCGGCAAGTCGCGCGCGCCCGGCTGCACCCGCGCCATCTCGTCGATCCAGCGCGGTGCGAGCCAGCCGTCGCGGCCCGTGCGCAGCGTATCGAGCAGCGTCAGGCAATCGTGTGCGGTGCCGACCATGCCCGCGCCGCCCGACGGCCACGCGGTCGCATCGAACGCGCGCGCCGGCTCGAAGCGGATGCCGACCGTGCCGTCGAACACCGGCACGAGATCGTCGTCGGCCATCCGGCGCGGCGCGCCCGGCGTGCTCACGTAGGGTGTCGCGACGCGCGCGGCGTCGTGCGCGACGAATCCGGTATCGGCCATCCCGAGCGGCGTCGTGACGAGCGCGGCCACGGCCTGTGCGAGCGGGCGGCCGTCGACCGCTTCGATCAGCGCGCCCACCACGTCGGTCGCGAGCGAGTAGCCCCACGACGTGCCGGGCGCGAACTGCAGCGGCACGCCGGCGATGCGCCGCACGTTCTCGGCGAGCGACAGGCTCGCGCGGTCCATCCCGTCGGATACGCGTGCACGCGCATACGGGCCGTCGCCGTCCGCCTCGAAGAAGCGATAGCCGAGGCCGGCCGTATGCGACAGCAGATGCCGCAACGTGATGTTCGCCGGCGTGCCGTCCGCGAGCGTCGGCGCGAATGCGGGGAGCCAGCGAGCGACCGGCTCGTCGAGCCCGATGCGACCTGCCGCGACCAGCCGCATTGCAGCGGCCGTCACGATCGGCTTCGATACCGACGCGAGCCGGAACAGCGCGTCCTCGCGCATCGGCGTGCCGGCTTCGCGATCGGCCAGCCCGGCCGCGCGCGCGTAGCGCAATTCGCCGTCGCGGGCGACCAGCACGACCGCGCCGACCACGCGCGCGTCGGCCAGCGCGCGATCGAGCACGGCGTCGAGCCGCGCGCGCAGCGCGGCGTCCGGTTCGACGCGGTGGGCGGTGACAGGCAGGGATGACATGGCGTGACCTCGAACGATGAAGGAACGTCCATCGTAGGGAGCCGGCGCGGGAAGAAAAACCGGGGTAGAGTTCCGGACACTCCGGACGTCGGTGTCCGCAATCGGGAACCTGCATGGAAAATCTTGGCGGTTTCGTCGTATTCGTCCAGGTCGCGGAAACGCGCAGTTTCGTCGCGGCCGGCCGCGCGCTCGGGCTGTCGGCGTCGGCGATCGGCAAGCGCATCGCGCGCCTGGAGGCGCGCCTGAACGTGCGGCTGTTTCACCGCAGCACGCGCAGCATCACGCTGACGGCCGAAGGCGCGCGCTTTCTCGAACGGTGCCGGCGCGTGATCGCGGAGATCGACGCGGCCGAGCAGGAACTGATGCACAGCGTCGAAGCGCCGCGCGGGCGGCTGCGCGTGAGCCTGCCGACGATCGGTACGCTGCTGCTGCCGGTGCTCGCCGATTTCATGGCCGCGTATCCGGAAATCGAACTCGACATCGATTTCAGCGACCGGCTCGTCGATGTCGTCGACGAAGGGTTCGACGCGGTACTGCGCACCGGCCGGCCGACGGACTCTCGGCTGTCGTCGCGGCTGCTCGGCCATTTCCGCCAGCACCTCGTCGCGTCGCCCGGCTACCTCGAGCGGCACGGTGCGCCGCGCACGCCGGCCGATCTCGCGCAGCACCGCTGCCTGCACTACCGCTTCCCGAGCAGCGGCAGGCTCGAGACCTGGCCGTTGCGCGCGCCGCGCGCCGGCACGCCGCCGGAGGTGCCCGTGTCGATGGTCAGCAACAACGCGGAAACACGGCTGTGCTTCGCGCGACGCGGGCTCGGCATCGCGTGCCTGCCCGAATTCTTCGTCCACGACGCGCTGGCCGACGGCACGCTGCGCACCGTGCTCGACGAACACGTCGAGAGCCGCACGCCGTTCTACGTGCTGTGGCCGTCGGGCCGGCACCCGACGCCGAAGCTGCGCGCGTTCGTCGACTACATGGCCGAGCGCCTGCGCCTCTGAGCCGCGCAGGCGCACGTGCCGTGCGTCACGCCGCCTTCGCGTGCACGCTCAGCCGCCGGAACGCCTGCCCGTTTTCGTCGAACAGGTGGCAGTGCTCGGCCTGTGCATGCACGCGCAGCGTGTCGCCGGTGCGGTACGTGTCGAGCGGCGGAATCCGCGCGATCAGCCCGTCCGGCGCGACGGCCGACTCCGCATACAGATACGCGGCGTCACCGAGCGACTCGACGGCCATCGTCCGGGCGGCCACGCCCGGCGCCGCCGCATCGACCAGCAGATGCTCGGGCCGCACGCCGACGGTCACCGCCGCGCCGCGCTGCAGCCCCGCCGCGTCCACCGCGACACGCTGCGTCTCGCCGCTGTCGAAGCGCACGAGCACGCCGCCCGCGTCGGCCGATTCGACCGTGCCCTTCAGGAAGTTCATCTTCGGCGAGCCGATGAAGCCCGCGACGAACTGGTTCGCCGGCGCGTGATACAGCGCGTTCGGCGTGCCGACCTGCTGCACCGCGCCGCCCGACAGCACGACGATCTTGTCGGCGAGCGTCATCGCCTCGACCTGGTCGTGCGTCACGTAGATCATCGTCGTCTTCAGCTCGTCGTGCAGCCGCGCGAATTCCAGCCGCATCTTCACGCGCAGCGCGGCGTCGAGGTTCGACAACGGTTCGTCGAACAGGAACACCTTCGGCTTGCGCGTGATCGCGCGGCCGATCGCGACGCGCTGCCGCTGGCCGCCCGACAACTGCTTCGGCTTGCGGTCGAGCAAGTGATCGATGTGCAGGATCTTCGCGGCCTGCTTCACCGCCTGGTCGATCTCGGGCTTCTTCGCGCCGGCCAGCTTCAGGCCGAACGCCATGTTGTCGTACAGCGTCATGTGCGGGTACAGCGCATACGACTGGAACACCATCGCGATGCCGCGCTTCGCGCTCGGCACGTCGTTGACCTTCGCGCCGTCGATCAGCAGATCGCCGTTCGAGATGTCCTCCAGGCCGGCGATCATCCGCATCAGCGTGGATTTGCCGCAGCCGCTCGGGCCGACGAACACGACGAATTCGCCGTCGGCGATGTCGAGGTTCACGTTGCGCAGCACTTCGGTGTCGTCGTAGCGCTTCGCGATGTTGCGCAGGAGCACGCTTGCCATGATCTGTCTCCGTTCGTTCGTGATGCGCCGCGTTGAAAGCGGCGCGCCTTCGTTCCTGATTGCTAGTTCGGCAGCACCTCGCCCGTCGCCTGCCAGCGCGCGACGTAGCCGGGCAGCTCGTGCATGTCGTCGAATACGTGACGCGCGCCGATGCCGCGCAGCGCGTCGATCTGGGCCGCGGATGCGTGCCCGCCGCCGATGAAGCCGAGCACGGTCATGCCGGCCGCGGCCGCGGCGGTGATGCCGGTCGCGCTGTCCTCGACCACGAGGCATTGCGCGGGCACCGCGCCGAGCGCGCGTGCGGCTGCCAGATACACGTCCGGCGCCGGCTTCGGCCGCGCGACCGAATCCGCGCAGAACAGCCGGTCGCCAAAAAAGCGCGCGAGGCCGGTGCGCGCGAGCGCCGCTTCGACGTACGCGCGATAGCTGTTGCTTGCGCAGGCCGTCGTCAGGTCGATCGCGGCCAGCGCCGCGTCGATGCCTTCGACCATCGGCGCATTGACGGCCGCCGCCTCGACTGCGCGACGGATCGCATCGACGTCGTCGTTCGTCAGCGCCTGCCCCACCGCCTCGGACGCGCCGGCCAGCACGCGCTCGATGCGCAGCCCGAGCAGCGGCATCACGGCCGGCCGCGCATCGACGCCCGGCCAGCGCGCATCGAGTTCGCGCACGATCACGTCGGCGGCGACGGCCTCGCTGTCGATCAGCACGCCGTCGCAATCGCAGATCAGCACGTTCATGCCGTGACCGGCCGCACGTTTGCCGGCCGCGTCTTTGCTTGCATCGTTCATTTAACCGCCCCGAACGTGAGCCCGCGCACGAGCTGCTTCTGCGACAGCCAGCCGACGATCAGGATCGGCGCGACCGCGAGCAGCGATGCGGCGGACAGCTTCGCCCAGAACAGCCCTTCGGGGCTCGAGTACGACGCGATGAACACGGTCAGCGGCGCCGCGTTCGAGCTCGACAGGTTGATGCTCCAGAACGCCTCGTTCCACGACAGGATCACGAGCAGCAGCGCGGTGGACGCGAGCCCCGGCAGCGCCATCGGCATCAGCAGGTAGACGATCTCCTGCCACGTCGACGCGCCGTCGATGCGCCCGGCCTCCAGGATGTCCTTCGGGATTTCGTTGAAATACGTGAAGGTCATCCACACCGCGATCGGCAGGTTGATCAGCGTGTAGACGATCACGAGCCCCGACACCGTATCGAGCAGCCCCGCGTTCTTCCACAGCAGGTAGATCGGCACGAGCACGCCGACCGACGGCATCATCTTCGTCGACAGCATCCACAGCAGCACCTTCTGCGTGCGATGGTTCGGGAAGAACGCCATCGCATACGCGGCCGGCACCGCGAACAGCAGCGAGATCAGCGTGACGCCGGCCGAGATCAGCACCGAATTCCACGCGAACCCGAAGTAGTTGCTGCGCGCGAACACCTCGCGGAAGCTGTCGAGCGTCGGGATGAAGAACAGCGACGACGCGTACGCCTGCTGCTCGGTCTTGAACGCGGTGATCGCCATCCAGAAGATCGGGAAGAACAGCAAGAGCGCGATCAGCCATGCGAGCGTGCCGGGCAGCGCGCGCCGCACGAGGTCGAACACGGCCGGCGCGCGCCGGCCTTCCAAAGTCAGGTCGCTCATTTCTCGTACTCCCCCTTCAGGTTGCGCGCGAGCATCCGCACGAGGAAGAACGACACGACGTTCGCGACCACGACGGCGATGATGCCGCCCGCGGACGCGAGGCCGACGTCGAACTGCTGCAGGCCGAGCGCGTAGATCAGGTACGACAGGTTGGTCGTCGCGTCGCCGGGGCCGCCGCCGGTCGTCGTGTAGATTTCCGCGAAGATCGACAGCAGGAAGATCGTCTCCATCATCACGACCACGGCGATCGCACGCTTCAGGTGCGGCAGCGTGATGTAGAAGAACATCGCGATCGGGCCGGCGCCGTCGATGCGCGCCGCTTCCTTCTGCTCCTGGTCGAGCGACTGGATCGCGGTGAACAGGATCAGGAACGCGAACGGCAGCCATTGCCACGCGACGATGATGATCACCGCGGTCAACGGGTAGTCGGCGAACCAGTCGATCGGCGTCATCCCGAGCGCGCGCATCGCGTTCGCGACGAGCCCGTACACCGGATGCAGGATCATGTTCTTCCAGATCAGCGCGGAGACCGTCGGCATCACGAAGAACGGCGCGATCGCGAGCAGGCGCGCGACGCCCTGCCCGTAGAACTTGCGATCGAACAGCACGGCCATCAGCACGCCGCCGATCACGGTGATCGCGAGCACCGCGCCGATCAGCACGAGCGTGTGCCAGATCGCGGGCAGGAACGACGGATCGGTCGCGAGGAAGCGGTAGTTGTCGAACCCGGCGAAGCCCTTCACGTCCGGGTTCAGCAGGTTGTAGCGCGAGAACGAATACCAGATCGTCATCGCGAGCGGAATCGACATCCACAGCAGCAGCACCGCGACGGACGGCGATACGAGCCAGCTCGCGCCGCCGCGCGCCCGGCGCGGCGCACCGGGCGGCGACGACGCGTCGCCGACCGACGGCGCGTGAGCGTGACTCAGGGGAAGACGCAGGTGACGCATGACGGAGTCCCTCCGGTTGATGCGCGGGCGCGAACGGCCTGCCCGCCTGTCGGCCTCGCCGGCCCGCGCCGTGTGCCACGGCGCACGATGCGGGCCGCGCGACGGCTTGCGCGTTACTTCTTGTAGCCGGCCTGCCGCACTGCGCGGTCGGCTGCGGCCTGGCCCGCGGCAAGCGCCTGGTCGACCGACATCTGGCCCGCAACCGCGCCCGCGATCGACTGGCCGACCACCGTGCCGAACGACTGGAATTCAGGAATCCCGACGTACTGCACGCCCGTGTACGGCACCTTCTTCAGCGACGGATCGTTCGGATCGGCCGTCTCGATCGCCTTCAGCACGAAGTCGGAGAACGGCGCGGCGGCCTTGTACTCGGCCCGCTGATACGTCGACGTGCGCGTGCCCGGCGGCACCGACGCCCAGCCCTCGTCCTTGCCGACCATCTCGATGTACTGCTTCGACGTCGCCCACGCGATGAACTTGCGCGCGGCGTCCTGCTGCTTCGACGTCTTCGGCACGGCCAGCGCCCACGCCCACAGCCAGTGCGAACCCTTCGGCGTCGCGGCGACCGGCGCGGCCGCGAAGCCGATCTTGTCGGCCACCTGCGACTGCTGCTTGTTGTACAGCATCCCGGCCGCGACCGTCGCGTCGATCCACATCGCGCACTTGCCCGACGCGGTCAGCGTCAGGTTCTCGTTGAAGCCGTTCGAGCTCGCGCCCGGCGGGCCGTTCTTCTTCAGCAGGTTCACGTAGAAATTGATCGCCTTCTTCCATTCGGGCGACGTGAGCTGCGCATTCCAGTTCTCGTCGAACCAGCGCCCGCCGAACGTGTTCACGACCGTCGACACGTACGCCATGTTCTCGCCCCAGCCGGCCTTGCCGCGCAGGCAGATCCCGTAGGTGCCTTTCGACTTGTCGGTCAGCTTGTCCGCGAATTCGGCGATCTGGTCGTAGGTCGGCTGGTCGGGCATCTTCAGCCCCTTCGCCGCGAACAGGTCCTTGCGGTAGAACGTCATCGAGCTTTCGACGTAGAACGGCAGCGCGTACAGCTGGCCGTTGTACGACAGGCTGTCGCGTGCGGTCTTCACGATGTCGTTCAGGTCGTAGTCGGCCGGCAGCCCCGTGATCGGCGCGAGCCAGCCGCGCTTGCCCCACTGCGGCGTTTCATAGGTGCCGATCGCCATCACGTCGAACTGGCCGCTGCCGGTCGTGATGTCGGTCGTCGCGCGCTGGCGCAGCACGTTCTCCTCGAGGATCACCCAGTTCAGCTTGATGTCGGGGTTCGCCTTCTCGAATGCCGGCGACAGCTTCTTCAACTCGATCATGTCGGGGTTGTTCAGCGTCGCGATCGTCAGCGTGCCGGCGGACGCCGCGCAGGCCGCCGTCGCGAGCGCGGCTCCGGCGAAACAGCGTGCGGCGGCGTCGAGCATCTTTCGTTGCATGGCATGTCTCCTGTGATTGTTCGAAATGTCGTCGGTCTTGCGTGGTGTTGCGTCGTTTCCTTCGCGGCCCCGTCATGCCGGCCGCTGCATCCCGCACGCGCGCGCATAGTGCGCGATCACGTCGCGTATCCGGTGGCGCACCCATGCGCGCGGTTCCTTCGCGAGGCCGCCCGCGCGGCACGCCGCGTAGACGTCCGGCAGCCACTGCGCGACGAGCGTCTCCGGCACCGGCTGCCGCGCGAGGTTGTCGAACAGTTGCTCGACCGCGGCCGCGACGGCCGGCTGCAGCCAGTAATAGCGGATGCGGTCGCTGTAGCTGAACTGGCGCGCGAGCCGCTGCGCGGTCTCGTCGCCGCGGTAGTACGGCGCCCAGTGTTCGGGCTGCGCGCGCATCGCCGCATCGACGACGTCGCGCAATCGCGAGCGCTGCGCGACGTCGTCGATCAGCGCGTCCTCGATGAACGTCAGCGCGAACAGCGCCTCGCGCAGCGCGAACGTCAGCGCGGGGCCGACCTTCAACACCGCGAAGTGATCGCGCACGAGCGCGGCGAGCGCGGCTTCGGTCTGATAATCGGTCGAATGCGCTTCGAACACGAGGCGCGGTGTCTGCAGGATACTCGCGCCGAGCGACGCCGCCCTGGCGCTGTCGTAATCGAGCACGTGGCGATCGTCGAAGTCGACGCCCGGCTGCGCGACGATCGCGACGACACGCGCCCACGCATCGTCGAGCCCGGCCGCCGCGAACGCGCGGCGGTGCGCATCGAGCGTCGCCGCGATGCTGTCGCTGCGCGTGACCGCGATCTGCGCGATTGCGTCGCCGCTCGCGTCACTACCGGCATCACCGCTCACTTCGCCGCCCGGCGTCGGCACCTCGGTGCCGATCACGTAGACGGGCGCGGTCCCGGCGCGCGCCGCCGCGTCTTCCGCGACGCGGCACAGCTCGGCCGCGCGCGCGGCGATCGTGCGATCGTCGAGCCGCGCCGGATCGTCCGCGCACGCCATGCTCGCATCGAGATGGATCTTTTCGAAACCGGCTTCGACGTAGGCCGCGACCATCGCGGCCGCTTCACGCATCGCGTCGGCCGCGCGGCGGTGCCGCCACGGGTTCGGGCCGAGATGGTCGCCGCCGAGCACGAGCGCCGACGGCGCGAGCCCGCAGCGTGCGGCGATCGCATCGACGTCGCGACGAAAATCGGCGGGCGTCATGCCCGTATAGCCGCCGAGATGGTTCACCTGGTTGCAGGTCGCCTCGATCAGCAGCGGCGAGCCGTCCGCGCGCGCGGCTTCGCACGCGGCCTCCAGCACGAGCCGGTGCGCGCTGCAGATCGAATAGATGCCGCGCTGCGCGTCCGCGCGGTTCGCGTCGAAGATCATCCGCAGCACGGCGTGCGCGTGCGCGGTGCGCGTGCGCTCGGCAACGGTCGTCAGGCCGGACATGCGATACCTCGTTCGGTCAGGAAACGGTCGATCTCGGCCGCGCTGCCGTTGCCTTCCATCGGGCCGCGCCGCGTGACGGCGATCGCGCCGGCCGCGTTCGCGGGACGCAATGCGACGTCGATCGGCACGCCGGCGACGAGGCTCGCGACCAGCGTGCCGCCGAAGCAGTCGCCGGCGCCGGTCGGATCGACTTCGTCGACCGGAAATGCCGGCGCTTCGGCCCGGTTCGCGCGATCGAACGCGACGCTGCCCTGCGCGCCGCGTTTGAGCACGACGCGCTCGAGAAGCGGATGCGTCGCGAGCAGGCCCGCGATCGCGCGCTCGGCCGGCTGCGGCCCGCAGAAGAACGGCAGGTCGGCTTCGCTCGGCAGGAACAAGTGACACGCGGCGAGCATCTCGTCGAGCGCCGCGCGCATCGGGCGAAAGCTCAGCATTTCGGGCCGCACGTTCGGATCGAACGACACCTTGGCGCCCGCGCGCGCGGCCTCGATCACGCCGCGCTGCACCGCCGCGATCGCCGATTCGCTCGTCAGCGACGAGCCCATCACGTGAAAGTAGCGGCAGCCGTCGAACATCGCGGTGTCGACGTCGGACGCATCGACGCATGCGGCCGCACTCGTGGAAAGCGTGAAGACGAAGCTGCGCGAACCGTCGTCGCGATACGCGACGAACGCGGTGCCGGTCGGGCGTGCGACGCGGCGGATGCGCGCGACGTCGACGCCGTCGCGTGCGAGCCGCGCGACGATCGCATCGCCGAACGCGTCGCGGCCGACACAGCCCGCATACGCGACGCGCGCGCCGAGCCGCGCGGCCTGATCGGCGAAGATCGCCGGCGCGCCGCTCGGGAACGGCCCTTCGAACAGGCCGGGCGTATCGAAACCCTGGCCGCGCTCGACGGCGACGAATTCGGCCAGCAGTTCGCCGGCGACGACGATCTCGGCCATCAGGCGAGCCCTCCTCGGTCGACGACGGCCGCGGCGTGCGGCGATGCCGCCGCGTCGCGGGCCGGCTGGCGACTGGCGCGTGCGAGCGGCGCCACGTCAGCTCATCCAGTTGCCGCCGTCGACGTTCAGCGTCTGGGCGGTGATGTAGTCGGCGTCGGCCGACGCGAGGAACAGCGCGGCGCCCGTCAGGTCGCCCGGCACGCCCATGCGGCCGAGCGGCACGGCTTCGCCCACGAGCCGCTTCTTCTCGCCGAGCGGCCGGTTCTCGTAGCGCGCGAACAGCGCATCGACCTGTTCCCACATCGGTGTGTCGACCACGCCCGGCGCGATGCCGTTCACGTTGATCCGGTGCGGCGCGAGCGCGAGCGCGGCCGATTGCGTATAGCTGATCACCGCGGCCTTGGTCGCGCAGTAGTGCGAAACGAGCGCCTCGCCGCGACGGCCGGCCTGCGACGACATGTTGACGATCTTGCCGCCGCGCCCCTGCTCGACCATCCGCTGCGCGACGGCCTGCATCAGGAAGAACAGCCCTTTCACGTTGACCGAGAACAGCCGGTCGAACACGTCCCACGATTCGTCGAGGAGCGGGCGCATGTCGAACAGCGCCGCATTGTTGAACAGGACGTCGACGCCGCCGAAGCGCTCGACCGCCGTCGCGACGATCCGCTCGATGTCGTCGCGGCGCGTGACGTCGGCCGTGACGGCCACCGCGCGGCCGGGGTTGGCCTCGATCAGCCGGGCGAGCGAGCCGCCTGCCGGCTTCACGTCGACGAGCACGCAGCGCGCGCCCTCGTCCAGATAGCGTTGCGCGACCGCCTCGCCGATGCCGCTTGCGGCGCCCGTCAGGATCGCGACCTTGTCTTCCAGTCTCACTGGCTGTCTCCGGTTCGTTCTTGCTGCACGACGGTCGCGGGGTGAGCGAACGCTCTTCGACCGATCAATTGCTCTGTTAGTGATCGAATGATCGGATACGCGATACGCGCTGTCAAGACGACGCGGCGGCTTTCTATGACGCGCTGCGGCACGAGGGCGCGCGACGACGCGGCGACGCGCCCGCACCGCAAGGCGGAAAGCGCGCGGTGCGGCGCAGTGGCATCGACGATGAAGGGGACGGAGCGACGACGGAAAATGGAATTCGCGCTGCACGGCGCGGCGATACGTTATATCATCGCGATACTGTGTTTCATCGCCCTGCTTCACGCCATGGCTACCTCATCGTCCATTGACGCCCGGCTGTCCCGGGCCGACGCATTCGCCGCCGAGCACGGGCTCGCGTGGACGCCGCTGCGCCGCCAGGTCTACGAACGCGTGCTGGCCGCGCAGCGCCCGATCGGCGCGTACGACCTGCTCGCGGAACTCGAACC
The DNA here is from genome assembly GCF_002223195.1 of Burkholderia sp. AU28863. Lineage (NCBI taxonomy): Bacteria > Pseudomonadati > Pseudomonadota > Betaproteobacteria > Burkholderiales > Burkholderiaceae > Burkholderia > Burkholderia sp. AU28863. The sequence continues at coordinate 405,478 of NZ_NKFE01000004.1, forward strand.
GCAACGCGGCCGCGTGCCGCCGACAACCGTCTACCGCGCGCTGGATTTCCTCGTCGAGCACGGCTTCATCCACCGGATCGAATCGAAGAACGCGTTCCTCGCGTGCTGCGAGATCGGGGTGCCGCACGAAGGCCAGTTCCTGATCTGCGATTCGTGCGGCGACACCGTCGAGATTCCCGGCAGCGACCTCGCGAAACAATTGTCCGCGAGCGAGCCCGCGCACGGATTCGAAGTCCATCACCAGGTCGTCGAGCTGAACGGCCTGTGCGGGCACTGCAAGCGCAAGCCCGCGCAGCGCTGACGCCGCATCGCGCGGCGCCCGCGCCGCCCTTCCAACGAGGAGTTCCATGTCCATTGCCCTGAAGCGCGCGCCGCGGCGCGCCCTGTCGCCTGTCCGCTGGCTCGCCGCCGCCGTCGCCGCGCTGTCGTTCGCCGCGCCCGCGTTCGCGCAGGCGGCGACCGTCAACGTCGTCGCCGCCGAGAATTTCTACGGCGACGTCGCGTCGCAGATCGGCGGCCGCCACGTCGCGGTCACGAGCATCCTCAGCAATCCGGACCAGGATCCGCACCTGTTCGAAGCGAGCCCGAAGACGGCCCGCGCGCTGCAGCACGCACAGGTCGTGATCTACAACGGCGCGGACTACGATCCGTGGATGGGCAAGCTGCTCGGCGCATCGAAGCAGGCGAAGCGCGCGACGATCGTCGTCGCCGATCTGGTCGGCAAGAAGGCCGGCGACAACCCGCACCTGTGGTACGACCCGGCGACGATGCCGGCGGCCGCACGCGCGATCGCGGCCGAACTCGGCCGCGCCGACCCGGCGAACCAGGCCGAGTACGATGCGAACCTGCAGAAGTTCGTTGCATCGCTGAAGCCCGTCGACGACAAGGTCGCCGCGCTGCGCGCGAAGTACAAGGGCGTGCCGGTCACGGCCACCGAGCCCGTGTTCGGCTACATGTCGGACGCGATCGGCCTCGACATGCGCAACCAGCGCTTCCAGCTCGCGACGATGAACGACACCGAGGCGAGCGCGCAAGACGTCGCCGCGTTCGAGGGCGACCTGCGCAAGAAGCAGGTGCGCGCGCTGATCTACAACAGCCAGGCCGAAGAACCGATGACCAAGCGCATGCTGAAGATCGCGCGCGACGGCGGCGTGCCGACCGTCAGCGTCACCGAGACGCAGCCGGCCGGCAAGACATTCCAGCAATGGATGATCGGCCAGCTCGACGCGCTCGGCAGCGCGCTCTCAGCCGGCAAGTAATAGAAGACGACCGTTACGACATGACCGCCACTCCCCACGCCCTCGCACTCGATCGCGTCACGCTCGAACTGGGCGGCCGCACGATCCTGCGCGACGTCAGCTTCTCGATCGAGCCCGGCGAATTCGTCGGCGTGCTCGGACCGAACGGCGCGGGCAAGACGACGCTGATGCGCGCGGTGCTCGGCCTCGTCCCCGTGTCGGCCGGCACGCTGTCGGTCGGCGGCGTGCCGGTCGCGCGCGGCAACGCGTCGATCGGCTACATGCCGCAGATCAGAAGCGGCCTCGCGAACCGCCGGATGCGCGGCTACGATTTCGTCGCGATGGCCGCCGACGGCCATCGCTGGGGCCTGCCGCACACGAACGCGGCCACGCGCCGCGACGTCGATCGCGTGCTCGATCTCGTCGGCGGCCCGTCGCTCGCGCGCCGGCCGCTGTCCGAACTGTCGGGCGGCGAACGGCAGCGCCTGCTGCTCGCGCAATGCCTGCTCGGCAACCCGAAGCTGCTGCTGCTCGACGAGCCGCTGATCAGCCTCGATCCGAACCACCAGCGCGGCGTCGTCGAACTCGTGCGCAACGTGCAGCGCGAGCTCGGCATCACCGTGCTGTTCTCAGCGCACGAACTGAATCCGCTGCTGAACGCGCTCGACCGCGTGCTGTATCTCGGCAACGGCGTGGCCGCGCTCGGCACCGTCGACGAGGTGATCACGAAGCCCGTGCTGTCGAGGCTCTATGGATCGCCGATCGACGTGATGCGCGTGAACGGCAAGATCTTCGTGATGTCGGGCGACGTCGAAATCGAAAAGCACGATCACGAACACGAGGACGACGACGGCCATTCGCACGGCGGTGGCGGCGGCCACGGCCATCACCACCACGGACACGCTCATCCCGGGCATTCGCACGATGTTTGAATACGACTTCATGATCAACGCGTTCGCCGCGTCGGGGATCGTCGCGGTGCTCGCTGGCATCGTCGGCTATTTCCTGGTGCTGCGCGGGCAGACCTTCGCCGGCCACGCGCTGTCGCACGTCGGCTTCACCGGCGCGACGGGCGCGGTGCTGCTCGGCATCTCGCCGATCTGGGGGATGGTCGGCTTCACGCTCGCGGCCGGGATCGGCATGGGCGCGCTCGGCGAAAAGCTCGCGGGCCGCGACGTCGCGATCGGCGTGATCCTGTCCGGCGCGCTCGGCTTCGGCCTGCTGTTCCTGCATTTCTACACGTCGTTCGCGACGCAGGTCACCGCGCTGCTGTTCGGCAACGTGCTCGCGGTCAGTCACGACACGCTCGCGGTGCTCGCGGGCATCGGCGCGGTGAGCCTCGCCGCGCTCGCGCTGATCGCGCGGCCGCTGCTGTTCGCCTCGCTGCAGCCCGAACTCGCCGAAGCGAAGGGTGTGTCGCTCCGCACGGTGTCGATGCTGTTCCTCGCGGTATGCGCGCTCGCGGTGGCCGCGGCGACGCAGATCGTCGGCGTGCTGCTCGTGTTCACGCTGCTGGTTGGGCCGGCCGCGGCCGCGCAGAACGTGTCGACGCGACTGTCGACGGGTGTGCTGCTCGCCGCGCTGTTCGCACTGTTCGAAGCGTGGGCCGGCATCGTGCTCGCGTATCACACCGACTGGCCGACGAGCTTCTGGATCACCGCGCTGTCGGCGCTCGTGTACGGGGCGAGCCTGTTGCGCAGGGCATGACGACTCGCATGCGTGGGGATGGTGTTACGTGATCGTTTTCCATGCGCACACCGCCGTTGCCGCGAGCATCAGGAACCCGACCCAGGGTTTGGCGCCTGTGGCCCTGGACCTCGCGAGCAACACGATCTGTGTGATCGCAACCACCATGAGCAGTGCATAACTGACCAGCGTATGGTCGCCGGCTTCGCCCTTGATCGCGTCGAGCGCGACGGATGGATCGATTTCGTGCATCCACGCATACTTGTTCCCGGTGATCGTGACAACGACGAGCAATCCGATGACACATGCGACATGAATGACGAAGCGAAGGGGACGACCGTTCGGGGAATTGTTTAACACCTCGCCCTTCCTGTCGCTCATTCAGGCCAAAGCCTCGCTCAAACAAATTCACCACGATTAAATCGTCGGTCGTTATTCGGTGAATCGATTTGGCATCCTATAGAACGAGTACGAATTTGCGACGGCAGGTGATTTTTCCGGGCGAATGCCCCGGTAGAATGCGTAACGATGGATGACAGCCACGTCGCCCGTTGAAGCGCAACGACGTGGCGTCAGGGACGGCTCACCGCGCCAGCACGCGTGCGTGATGCGCGAGGTGATCGGCGATGAACGTCGAGATGAAGTAGTAGCCGTGGTCGTAGCCCGGATGGCGGCGCAGCGTCAGCGGCTGGCCCGCCTTCGCGCACGCGGCTTCGAACACGTCGGGGTTCAACTGGTTCGCGAGGAACTGATCGGCGAGCCCCTGATCGACGAGGATGCCGTCCGCGAACTTCGGCGCATCGGCGCGTGCGACCAGCTCGCTCGCGTCATGTGCCTTCCACGTCTCGCGATCGGCGCCGAGGTAGCCGGAGAACGCCTTCTCGCCCCACGGGCAGCGCGTCGGCGCGGCGATCGGCGCGAACGCAGACACCGACCGGTACAGGCCCGGATGACGCAACGCGAGCGTCAGCGCGCCGTGCCCGCCCATCGAGTGACCGAAGATGCCGAGCCGCGCGCCGTCGATCGGCAGTTCGGCCGCGACGAGTTCGCGCAACTCGCCCGTCACGTACGATTCCATCCGGTAATGCGTCGACCACGGCGCTTCGGTCGCATCGACGTAGAAACCCGCGCCGACACCGAAGTCCCACGCATCGGTCTCGCCCGGCACACCCGCGCCGCGCGGGCTCGTATCGGGCATCACGAGCGCGATGCCGTGCTGCGCCGCGTACTGCTGCGCGCCGCCCTTGATCGCGAACGTCTCGTCGGTGCACGTGAGTCCCGCGAGATAGAACAGCGCCGGCACGCGCCCGTGCGCAGCCTGCGGCGGCAGATACACCGAAAACTTCATCGGCAGGCCGATGGCCGCCGAATCGTGACGGTAGAAACGCTGCTCGCCGCCGTGGCATGCGTGCGCTGAAACGAGTTCGAGCATGGTCGCGCCCTCTCGATCAGTACAGCACGACCGAGCGGATCGACTCGCCGGCCTTCATCAGGTCGAAGCCTTCGTTGATCCGCTCGAGCGGCAGCGTGTGCGTGATCAGGTCGTCGATGTTGATCTTGCCTTCCATGTACCAGTCGACGATCTTCGGCACGTCGGTACGCCCGCGCGCGCCGCCGAACGCGGAACCCTTCCACTCGCGGCCCGTCACCAGCTGGAACGGACGCGTGCTGATCTCCTCGCCCGCTGCCGCCACGCCGATGATGAACGACTGGCCCCAGCCCTTGTGCGTGCATTCGAGCGCCTGGCGCATCAGCTTCACGTTGCCGACGCATTCGAACGAGTAGTCGGCGCCGCCGTCGGTCAGCTGCACGATGTGGTCGACGACGTTCTCGACTTCGTTCGGGTTGATGAAGTGCGTCATCCCGAACTTCTTCGCGAGCTCGACGCGCTTCGGGTTGATGTCGACGCCGATGATCTTGTCCGCGCCGACCATCTTCGCGCCCTGGATCACGTTCAGGCCGATCCCGCCGAGGCCGAACACGACCACGTTCGCACCCGCCTCGACCTTCGCCGAGTACACGACCGCGCCGACGCCCGTCGTCACGCCGCAGCCGATGTAGCAGATCTTGTCGAACGGCGCGTCCTCGCGCACCTTCGCGACCGCGATTTCCGGCACGACGATGTAGTTCGAGAACGTCGACGTACCCATGTAGTGGAACAGCGGCTTGCCGTCGAGCGAGAAGCGCGACGTCGCGTCGGGCATCAGGCCCTTGCCCTGCGTCGCGCGGATCTTCTGGCACAGGTTGGTCTTGCGCGACAGGCAGAACTTGCACTCGCGGCATTCGGGCGTGTAGAGCGGAATCACGTGGTCGCCCTTCCTCACGGTGCCGACGCCGGGGCCGACGTCGACCACCACGCCCGCGCCTTCATGGCCAAGGATCGCCGGGAAGATCCCTTCCGGATCGGCGCCCGACAGCGTGTAGTAGTCGGTGTGGCAGATGCCCGTCGCCTTCACTTCGATCAGCACTTCGCCGGCGCGCGGCCCTTCGAGATCGACTTCCTCGATCGTCAGCGGCGCACCGGCCTTCCATGCAATCGCGGCTTTCGTTTTCATCGTGTCACTCCTGTGTGTCTGTGAGGTCGGCCCGGGCCGGCGCGTCGACGCCGGCCGGGGTTTCATGCAAGGCGTAGAAACCGTGCCGCATGGCACGGCGCAACAATATCGTGCTCGCCATGATGGCCGCTCCCGCCGCGCATCGCGTGCGCGAAACGGTCGTCGGCTTGCCAGGATGCGTCATCGCTGGCGCAAAAGAACAAGCGTCCGAGTTTAAACGCCCGTCGTGAACCATGCATCCGTGCGCGCGTACAGATCGACGAAGCGCGCATGGCGTGCGGCCAGCAGACGGTCGTCGTGCGGTGCCGCGACCGGCGATGCGCTCGGCGCCAGCGCGCGCAACGCCTCTTCACGCCAATGCCCGATCGCGACGCCCGCGAGCAATGCGGCGCCGCGCGTCGCGGCGTTCGGGCAATCGATCGCGTGCAGCGACGCGCCGAGCGCATCGGCAAGCAACTGGCGCCAGCGCGGATCGACCGAGCCGCCGCCCGCGAGGCGCAGCGTCGTCACCGCGTCGCGACGATCGGCGTCGCGGATCGCATCGAGCCCCGCGCGCAGCGCGAACGCGACGCCTTCGAACGCGGCGCGCATCATTGCGCCGCGCGTGTCGCCGAGCCCGAGGCCGAGCCAGCCGCCGCGCGCATCCGGATTCATCCACGGCGAACGCTCGCCGGTCAGGTACGGCAGGAAGCACAGCCGCTCGGACGCCGGTTGCGCGAACGCGTCGTCATAGGCATCGGCCCATCGCGCGTAGCCAAGCCAGCCGCGCACGGCTTCGAGCGCGAGCCCGACGTTCTGCATCGCCGCCATCGTGTAATAGCCGCCGCCCGTCGCCGCACGATAGCGATGCAAGCCGCGCCGCGCGGGCGGCAACGCATCCGCGAGCACGACGATCTGCCCACCGCTGCCGGTCGTCAGCAACGCATCGCCTGCCACGGCCAGCCCGCTGCCGAGCGCCGCGCACGCGGTATCGGCCGCGCCCGTCGCGAGCGGCACGCCGGCCGGCAGACCGAGCGCGGCTGCGGCCTGCGCGCCGAGCACGCCACAGCGCGCCGTGGACGCGCGAACCGGCGCGAAGCGGTCGGCCGGCAGGCCGAGCGTGTCGATCAATGCACTGTCCCACGCGCCGTCGGGCGTCGCGAGCGCCGTTGCGCACGCGTCGCTCGGGTCCGCGGCGACGTCACCGCCGAGCGCGATGCGCAGCCAGTCCTTCGGCTGCACGGCCCAGCGCGCGGCGCGCAGCGCGTCGGGCTCGTGCAGTGCGAGCCAGCGCAACAGCGGGCCCGCCATGCCGGGCGCGACGGGGTTCGGGGCGACGGGGTTCGGGGCGACGGGGTTCGGGGCGACGGGTAATCCGGCGACGGGCCAGCCGGCCGCGTCCGCCTCGCGCACCGCGCGCGTGTCCGGCCACAGCAGCGCGGGCCGCACCGGCTGGCCGGCCGCGTCGATCAGCACGACGCCATGCATCTGGCCCGAAAAGCCGATCGCCGCGACCTGCGCACGCTCGTCGGCCGGCAGCCGCGCGGCCGCGCGCACGAGCGCCTGCCACCACGCGTCGGGCGCGATTTCCGCCCAGCCGGGCTGCGGCGACGACAACCCGTAAGGTTCGCTCGCGACGGCCCGCTCGACGCCGTCGGCATCGAGCGTGACGAGTTTGACGGAGCCGGTGCCGAGGTCGATTCCGAGCAGGCGCATGAGGTAAGCGGGATTCGAATGAACGGATGTCGATGATAACGGGATCGCGATGCGCGCCCCGCTTTTTGCCGCCGCTTCGACGCATCGAACGTGCGGTCTGGCCGCCGCGCTCCACCGGGCTGCACCTTGCACGCAAAAGCGGCTGTTCGCGGGTTAACCCGGCACGATTTGCGCACACCGCTTTTTGCCACTATGCGGCCCGCCCGATACACACCATAAAGCACCCCATATTTGACAGGGGGGCCGGCGCTATTTTGAAGCGCTATAAAACCGGTACACCTCACTCCCGCGGCAGTTTCCCGATGATCGCCCCCCTGTTCCATACCGAAATGGCATATCGAACCAGCAAAGAACGGAATAGAACCCAGTGCTCTTGTTGCATGGATTCAATCCGAATAACTTCGTATCACCCCGAAAACAAGATCATGGAGTGAGACAGATGCAATCGAACACGGTCCATCCGTGCGATGAGGTGCTGCCGACCGGCAAGCTGGTAACGCTTGGCCTGCAACACGTCCTCGTCATGTACGCCGGCGCCGTCGCCGTGCCGCTTATCGTCGGCGCGGCGCTCAAGCTGCCGAAAGACCAGATCGCGTTCCTGATCAGCGCCGATCTGTTTTCGTGCGGCATCGCCACGCTGATCCAGACGCTCGGCCTGTGGATCTTCGGGATCCGCCTGCCCGTCATCATGGGCTGCACGTTCGCGGCCGTCGGCCCGATGATCGCGATCGGCACGAACCCGGGCCTCGGCATTCTCGACATCTTCGGTTCGACCATCGCGGCCGGCATCATCGGCATCGTGCTCGCGCCGACGATCGGCAAGCTGTTGCGGTTCTTCCCGCCCGTGGTGGTCGGCACGGTGATCGCGGTGATCGGGCTGTCGCTGATGGAAGTGGGCATCAACTGGGCGGCCGGCGGCGTCGGCAATCCCGAGTACGGCAGCCCTGTCTATCTCGGCCTGTCGCTGCTCGTGCTCACGCTGATCCTGCTGATCAACAAGTTCGGCCGCGGCTTCATCGCGAACATCTCGGTGCTGCTCGGCATCGTCGCCGGTTTCGTGATCGCGTTCGCGATCGGCCGTGTGAACACTGAAGGCGTGTCGCTTGCACCATGGGTCGGCTTCGTGATGCCGTTCCACTTCGGCTGGCCGCACTTCGACCCGTTGTCGATCGTGACGATGGTCACGGTGATGTTCGTCACGTTCATCGAATCGACCGGCATGTTCCTCGCGGTCGGCGACATGGTCGATCGCCCGGTCAACCAGGAGCGCCTCGTGCGCGGCCTGCGCGTCGACGGCCTCGGCACGCTGATCGGCGGCATCTTCAACTCGTTCCCGCATACGTCGTTCTCGCAGAACGTCGGCCTGATCGGCGTGACGGGCGTGAAGAGCCGCTTCGTGTGTGCGACGGGCGGCGTGATCCTCGTGCTGCTCGGGCTGTTCCCGAAGATGGCGCAGGTCGTCGCGTCGGTGCCGCCGTTCGTGCTCGGCGGCGCAGGCATCGTGATGTTCGGGATGGTCGCCGCGAACGGCATCAAGGTGCTGTCGAAGGTCGACTTCGTGAACAACTCGCACAACCTGTTCATCGTCGCCGTGAGCGTCGGGATGGGCCTCGTGCCGGTCGTGTCGCCGCACTTCTTCTCGAAGCTGCCGCCCGCGCTCGCGCCGATCCTGCACAGCGGTATCCTGCTCGCGTCGGCGTCGGCCGTGATCCTGAACATCGTGTTCAACGGCGTGAAAGGCGAAAAGGATGCGCGCTGCGAGATTCGGCGCGCGGGGCACGACTTCGACGGACGGCCCGCCGACGTACACCACTGATTGCGCCGCGCCGAACGACGGCTCAACGCAGTAACGAAAAACGCCACGGCATGCCGTGGCGTTTTGCTTGATTCACCGCGCGATCCGACAGCGCAAGAGAAAACGCCACGGACTTTCGTCCGTGGCGTTTTCTCTTGCGCATACAGCCGGTTCGAAGCGCAAGCGCGGTAACCCGCGCCCGCCCTTCTCGGTGCTTACCCGTTCGCTGCCGCCGACGCAGGCGCAGGGGCCGCCGCCTTGTCGTAGTCGACCGGTGCATCCGGCGCGCGCGGCGCTTCGCCCGCGCGCTGGATCCAGCCGCCGCCGAGCGCGCGGTACAGATCGACCAGATTCGTCCAGCGCGCCAGGCGCGCGCTGATCAGCGACTGCTGTGCGGAGTACAGATCCGTCTGCGCGGTCAGCACCGACAGGTAGCTGTCCACACCGTTCTTGTAACGCAGGTCGGACAGATCGAAGCGACGCTGCTGCGCGTGCTCGTTGCGCTCCAGCGCCGCGATCTGCTGGTCGTACGTGCCGCGTGCGGCAAGCCCGTCCGACACTTCGCGGAACGCCGACTGGATCGCCTTCTCGTAGTTCGCGATCTCGATGCGCTTCTGCACGTTCGCGAGGTCCAGGTTCGCGATGTTCTGCCCGCCCTCGAAGATCGGCAGTGCGATGTTCGGCGCGAACGACCACGCCGCCGTGCCGGCCTTGAACAGGCCGCCCAGCGTCGGGCTCGCGGTGCCGAACGCGGCTGTCAGCGAGATCTTCGGGAAGAATGCCGCACGCGCCGCGCCGATGTTCGCGTTCGCGGCCAGCAGCGTCTGCTCGGCCTGCATCACGTCCGGACGACGCGTGAGCAAGTCCGACGGCAGGCCAGCCGGCACGTCCGTCAGCAGGTTCTGCGCGTCGAGCGGCATGCCCGCCGGCAGGTCGTCCGGCAGCGGCTCGCCGATCAGCAGCACCAGCGCGTTCAGCGCCTGCGCGCGAGCACGTGCCTGCGCCTGCTGGTTCGCAAGCGCCGTCTCGACCACCGTCTGCGCCTGACGCAGCTCGAGCTCGGAACCCGTCCCGTTGTCGAATTGCAGCTTGGTCAGGTCGTACGACGCCTGCGCGGTCTTCAGCGTGTCCTCCGTGACCTTCAGCAGGTCATCGGTCGACAGCAGCGTCAGGTACTGATCCGCCACCTGCGACACCAGCGAGATCTCGGACGCCTGCCGTGCGTACGACGTCGACAGGTACTGCGCGAGCGCCTGGTCCTTCAGGCTCTGCACGCGACCGAACAGGTCGAGCTCCCACGACGCCGACAATCCGACGTTGTAGGTACGCGAAATCAGCGGCTGGCCTGTCTGCGATACGCCGGCCGGGAAACGCTGGATGCTGCCCGTGCCCGTACCGTCGAGCGTCGGGAACAGCCCCGCGCGCGTGATCTGGTACTGCGCACGCGCGGCCTCGATGTTCAGCACCGACACGCGCAGGTCGCGATTGTTTTTCAGCGCGATCTCGATCAGCCGCTGCAGGCGCGGATCGACGAAGAACTCGCGCCAGCCGATGGCAGTCGCCGCCTGGCCGTTCGCGCTGCGCGCGCCGGCCGCGCCGGGCTGCGTCGCGTAGACGCCGCCGGCCGGGTACGCCTGCGCGACGGGCGCGTCGGGCCGCTTGTAATGCGGCGCCATCGTGCAGCCCGTGGCAAAGAGCGCGACTGCGATTGCAGTCAAAGCGTGTTTTTGCATCATCACTGTCCCTTGTTGCCTTGGTCGCCGTTGCCCGGCTTCTCTTCGTGGTGCGAGTGCTCCTGAGCCAGGCGCAGCGCCTCGTCGGCATCTTCCTTCTCGCCGCTGAAGATCGCACGGATCTTCACGAAGAACATCGGGATCATGAAAATCGCGAGGAACGTCGCCGTGATCATCCCGCCGATCACGCCCGTGCCGATCGCATGCTGGCTGGCCGAACCCGCGCCGTTGCTGATCGCGAGCGGCAGCACGCCGAGAATGAACGCGAGCGACGTCATCAGGATCGGGCGCAGCCGCAGGCGCGCCGCTTCCAGCGCGGCCTCGATCGGCCCCATCTTCTCCGTCTGCTGCAGTTCGCGCGCGAATTCGACGATCAGGATCGCGTTCTTCGCGGACAAGCCCACGGTGGTCAGCAGGCCGACCTGGAAGAACACGTCGTTCTCGAGGCCACGCATCGTGGCCGCAAGCAGCGCACCGATCACGCCGAGCGGCACGACCATGATCACCGAGAACGGGATCGACCAGCTTTCATACAGCGCCGCGAGACACAGGAACACGACGAGGATCGAGATCGCGTACAGAATCGGCGCCTGCGAGCCCGACTGGATTTCCTGGAACGACAGGCCCGTCCACGAATAGCCGATACCGACCGGCAGTTTCTTCGCGAGCGTTTCCATCGCCGCCATCGCCTGACCGGTCGACTTGCCCGGTGCGGCCTGGCCCTGGATTTCCATCGCCGACACGCCGTTGTAGCGCTCGAGCTTCGGCGAACCGTACGTCCAGTGACCGGTCGCGAACGCGCTGAACGGCACCATCCCGCCCGACCCGTTGCGCACGTACCAGATGTTCATGTCTTCCGGCGTCATCCGGAACGGCGCGTCGGCCTGCACGTACACCTTCTTGATCCGGCCGTCGGTGTCGAGGAAGTTGTTCACGTACTTCGACGCCCACGCGATCGAGAACGTCTGGTCGATCGCATCCGCCGTCACGCCCAGTGCATTCGCCTTCTCGCGGTCGATGTCGACCTTGTACTGCGGCGTGTCGTTCAGGCCGTTCGGACGGACACCCTGCAGCGTCGGATCCTTCGACGCCATCCCGAGCAGCTGGTTACGCGCGGCCATCAGCGCGTCGTGGCCGAGGCCGGCGTTGTCCGTCAGCTCGAAGTCGAAGCCGGCAGCCGTACCGAGTTCCGGAATCGACGGCGGGTTGAACGGGATCACGAGCGCGTCCTTGTAGCTCCCGTAACGACCGAACATCCGGCCGATCAGCGCCTGCACCTTCTGGTTCGCATGCTGACGCTGCGAATAGTCCTTCAGGCGCACGAACACGAGACCGGAGTTCTGGCCGCGGCCCGCGAAGCTGAAGCCGTTGACCGTGAACGCCGATTCGACGATTTCCTTCTCGTCCTTCAGCAGGTAGTCGGAAATGTTCGCGAGCGTCTTCGCGGTCGTTTCCTGCGTCGAACCCGACGGCGTCTGCACGATCACGAACATCAGGCCCTGGTCTTCATCGGGCAGGAACGACTTCGGCAGGCGCACGAACAGCAGCCCGACCGCGACGATCACGACCAGATAGATGATGAGCCAGCGGCCCGAGCGCTTGATCACGTGGTGCACGCCGACGTGGTACTTGTCGCGGCTGGTGTTGAACGTGCGGTTGAACCAGCCGAAGAAGCCCTTCTTCTCTTCGTGATGCCCTTGCGGGATCGGCTTGAGGATCGTCGCGCACAGTGCCGGCGTCAGGATCAACGCGACCAGCACCGACAGCACCATCGCCGACACGATCGTCAGCGAGAACTGACGATAGATCGCGCCGACCGACCCGCCGGAGAACGCCACCGGCACGAACACCGCCGACAGCACGAGCGCCACGCCGACGAGTGCGCCGGTGATCTGGCCCATCGCCTTCCTGGTCGCCTCCTTCGGCGACAGCCCCTCTTCCGCCATCACGCGCTCGACGTTCTCGACCACCACGATCGCATCATCGACCAGCAGGCCGATCGCGAGCACGAGACCGAACATCGACAGCGTGTTGATCGAGAAGCCGACCATCGACATGATCGCGAACGTACCGAGCAGCACGACCGGCACCGCGATCGTCGGGATGATCGTCGCGCGCAGGTTCTGCAGGAACAGGTACATCACGAGGAACACGAGCACGATACCTTCGAGCAGCGTCTTGACCACTTCCTCGATCGACAGCTTCACGAACGGCGTCGTGTCGTACGGATACTTCACGACGAGGCCGTGCGGGAAGAACGGTGCGAGCTCGTCGATCTTCGCGCGCACGGCCTTCGCGGTCGCGAGCGCGTTCGCGTTGGTCGCGAGCTGGATACCGAGTGCCGCGGTCGGCTGACCGTTGTACTTCGTGTCGAAGTTGTAGTTTTCGCCGCCGAGGCCGATCTGCGCGACGTCCTTCAGGCGAACCTGCGAGCCGTCCTGGTTGACCTTCAGCAGGATGTTGCCGAACTGCTCGGGCGTCTGCAGCAGCGTCGATTCGGTGATCGTCGCCTGCAGCACGGTGCCCGGCTTCGCCGGCGTGCCGCCGATCTGGCCGCCCGCGATCTGCACGTTCTGCGCGGTGATCGCCGAGCTGACGTCGACCGGCGTGAGGCCGTAGTTGGTCAGGCGGTTCGGGTCGAGCCAGATCCGCATCGCGTACTGCGAGCCGAACAGCGTGACGGTACCGACGCCGTTCAACCGGCTGATCGGATCCTTCACGTGCGACGCCACGAAGTTCGCGAGGTCGTACTTGTTCATGCTGCCGTCTTCGGAGTTGAAGGCGAGCACCAGCAGGAAGCTGCTGCTCGACTTCGTGACCGACAGACCGAGCTGCTGCACGACCTGCGGCAGAACCGGCGTCGCGAGCGACAGCTTGTTCTGCACCTGGACCTGCGCGATGTCGGCGTTGGTGCCCGGCGCGAAGGTCAGCGTGATCGTCGCGTTGCCCGAGTCGTCACTCGTCGACGACATGTACAGGAAGTTGTCGAGACCGCTCATCTGCTGCTCGATCACCTGCGTCACCGTGTCTTCCACCGTCTTCGCGGAAGCGCCCGGGTAGTTCGCGGTGATCTGGATCGATGGCGGCGCGATCGTCGGATACTGCGAGATCGGCAGCGTGAAGATCGCCGCAACCCCGGCCAGCATCAGGATGATGGCGATCACCCACGCGAAGATCGGGCGATCGATAAAAAACTTTGCCATGAAACAGGCTCCCTGTTATTTCGCGCTCGAGGCAGCGGCAGCACTCGCCGGCGCGGCGCCCGATGCGGCGGCACCGGAAGCGGCAGCGGCGCCGGACCCGGCGGCGGCCGGCGCGGCGGGGGCAGCAGCACCCGAGGCGGCATCGGCCGCCGGTGCGAGCTGCGCGGGGACCGTCTTCACGGTCGCGCCCGGGCGCACCTTGTCGACGCCTTGCACGATCACGTGATCGCCCGCTTGCAGACCGCCTTCGACGATCCAGTTCTGGCCTTGCATGCCGGTCGTCTTCAGCGGACGCGGCTCGACCTTGTTGCTGGCGTTCACCACCATCGCGATCGCCTGCCCCTTCTGGTCGTGCGTGACGCCGATCTGCGGCACCAGGAACGCGTTCTCGTTCACGCCTTCCTCGATCCGCGCGCGCACGAACATCCCCGGCAGCAGCACCTTGCCCGGGTTCGGGAACACCGCGCGGATCGTCACCGAGCCGGTGGTCTGGTCGACCGTCACGTCCGAGAACTGCAGCTTGCCGGCTTCCGAATAGGTCTTGCCGTCTTCCAGGATCAGCGACACCTTCGCCGCGCCCGGACCGCTCGTCTTCAGACGGCCGCTCTGCACGTCCTGACGCAGCTTCAGCCCTTCGAGGCTCGACTGCGTGAGGTCGACGTACACCGGATCGAGCTGCTGCACCGTCGACATCAGCGTCGCCTGGCTCGCCTGCACGTACGCGCCCGGCGTCACCTGCGAGATGCCGACGCGGCCGCTGATCGGCGACACGACATCCGTATAGCCGAGGTTGATCTGCGCGGTGTCGACCGCCGCCTTGCCGGCCGCGACATCCGCCGCGGCCTGGCCCTGCGTGGCGACCGCGTTGTCGTAGTCCTGCTTGCTGACCGCGTTCGCGGCGACCAGCACCTTGTAGCGCGCGACCAGTGCGTTCTGCGTGACGAGATTCGCCTGCGCCTTCGCGAGCGTCGCCTTCGCGCTGTTCAGCGCGGCGATGTACGGCGCCGGATCGATCTTGTAGAGGCGTTGACCGGCCTTGACGTCGGTGCCTTCGGTGAATTCACGGCGCAGCACGATGCCGTCGACCCGCGCACGGACCTGCGCGACGAGGAATGCACTGGTGCGGCCCGGCAGGTCGGTGAAGACCGGTACGGCTTGCGGCTGGACGGTGACGACGCCGACTTCCGGCGTTTGCGGCGGCGGTGCCGATTCTTTCTTCCCGCACGCGGCCAGGAAAACGGCGGCCGTCGCGACAGTGATTAAGCGGTATGGAACCCGTTCGACGCGCATGGAGCGACCTCTGTGTATAACCAATGGAATGAGTGCCGCGCCCGAGCGGAGCGCAACACGGATGCGCCTCGCGGCGCTGATCGAACACCTGAATTACTGGACTACTGGATACAGCAAGTCGGCACGAGACCTCCATGCCGACGGGATGCCGCGAACTGCGGACAAGTACTAGGGCGGGAATCAGCAGAGTGGGATATTAACTGATTGCCACTTGGGTCATTCGATCGTAGGGTGGTATTGTATATACATTCACGAATGTATGTAAAAAGCCCGTTTGTACGCCACCGGTTGTCTAGTCTTACGAATTGTTACCGGAAGCAAGCATAGCCCGTCTGCATGACGGCGACGAGGGGTGGCGACCCTCTATTCACCGACGATCGATCCAATCAGGCCTGCACATGGTCAGACGTACCAAGGAGGAGGCACTCGAGACGCGCAATCGCATTCTCGACGCCGCCGAACACGTGTTCTTCGAGAAAGGCGTGTCGCACACGTCGCTCGCGGACATCGCCAAGCACGCCGGCGTGACGCGCGGCGCGATCTACTGGCATTTCGCGAACAAGAGCGAACTGTTCGATGCGATGTTCGACCGCGTGTTCCTGCCGATCGACGAACTGAAGCGGATGCCGCTCGACGCGCCGGGCGGCAATCCGCTCGAGAAGGTGCGCCAGATCCTGATCTGGTGCCTGCTCGGCGTGCAGCGCGACCCGCAGCTGCGGCGCGTGTTCAGCATCCTGTTCATGAAGTGCGAATACGTCGCGGACATGGAGCCGCTGCTGCAGCGCAACCGCGCGGGGATGAGCGAGGCGCTGCACATGATCGACGCCGATCTCGCGGTGGCCGTGGGGCTCGAGCTGCTGCCCGAGCGGCTCGATACGTGGCGCGCGACGCTGATGCTGCACACGCTCGTCAGCGGCTTCGTGCGCGACATGCTGATGCTGCCTGACGAGATCGACGCCGAGCAGCATGCGGAAAAGCTCGTCGACGGCTGCTTCGACATGCTGCGCTACAGCCCGGCGATGCTGAAGGACGGCGACTGAGCGCGCGGCGCATCGCGCGCCGCGCCGCCGCGCCGGGTCAGGCCGCCTCCGCGCGCCGCGCGCGGGCCCGCCGGTTCGAGGCGGCCACCGAATCGCGCGCCGGCATCGGCGCGCCGGCCAGTCCCGCGATCCATGCGTCGGTCGACATCACCGCCGCGAAATTCGACTGGAACACCACCCCGTACGCGCGATGAATCTCTTCGGCGCTCACCGCACCCGCTTCGTTCTCGTAAGGCAGCGTGCCCGTCGCGTCGTTCAGGTACTCGACCTTCAGCCCCGCATGCGCCGCGTGATAGACCGTCGACGCATTGCAGTTGTGCGTCATGTAGCCGGCCACCGCGAGCGTGTCGATCCCGTGCGCGTCGAGCCACGCGGCGAGATCGGTGCCGGCGAACGAGCTTGCGTGCGCCTTTTCGATCCGGTGCGCGTACGGCCGGCTGGCGACCACCGCGTGCAGCGCGACGCCGTCGCTGCCGGGCGCGAAGATCGGCGCGCCGGCCGGCGCGACGTGCTGCACCACGATCACCGGCACGCCGGCCGCGTGCGCGGCGTCGATCGCACGGCCGATGTTCGCGAGCGACACGTCGAGCGGCGGATATTCGATCGGCAGGTTGCCCGTCACGTATTCGTTCTGGACGTCGATCACGATCAGTGCGCGGCGGTTGGCGGGACGGGAAGCGGAATGCGGGACGGTGTTCGACATGGCGGGCTCCTGGTCGGGAGGCGCTGCCCCGCCCCGGAGCAGGGCGGCCAGCAGTGCGATGCGATGCATTGTCGGACCGCGTGGCGTGCGCCGATAGTGGCCCGATAGCCATTCTTCGATAAAATCGGGCCATCGCCGTTCCGGAGTCCGCCATGCCCGCCGCCGCGTCCACCCCGTTTGCCATGTCCGCACCGACCGTCGTCGCCGTGATCGCGTACGACGGCATCAGCCCGTTCCACCTGTCGGTGCCGTCGGTCGTGTTCGGCAAGGAACGCGATGCGGCCGTGTCGCCCGTGTTCGAATTCCGCGTCTGCTCGGCCGAGCGCGGCCCGCTCGCGACGACGGGCGGCTTCACGATCACCGCGCCGTACGGGCTCGACGCGCTCGACGATGCGGATATCGTCATCGTGCCTTCCTGGCGCGACCCGGACGAAACGCCGCCCGACGCGCTGCTCGATGCAGTGCGTGCGGTCGCCGCGCGCGGCGCCGAGCTCGTCGGCCTGTGCCTCGGCGCCTACGTGCTCGCCGCGGCCGGCCTGCTCGACGGCCGCCCGGCCACCACGCACTGGGCGTGGGCCGACGATTTCGCGCAGCGCTTTCCGCGCGTGAAACTCGATCCCGACGTGCTGTACGTAAGCGACGGCAACCTGATGACGTCGGCCGGCACGGCGGCAGGCCTCGACTGCTGCCTGCACGTCGTGCGGCGGCGCTTCGGCTCGGACGCCGCGAACCGGATCGCGCGCCGCCTCGTGATCCCGCCGCACCGCCAGGGCGGCCAGGCCCAGTACGTGCCGCAGCCGGTCGCCGCGCACCCGCGCGACGCCCGGCTCGCGAGCCTGCTCGATTGGGTGCGCGCCCATCTCGACGCCGCGCACAGCGTCGATTCGCTCGCCGAACGCGTGCTGATGAGCCGGCGCACGTTCACGCGCCACTTCCGCCAGGCGACGGGCACGACCGTCACCGCGTGGCTGCAGGCCGAGCGGCTCGCGCGCGCGCAGCATCTGCTCGAAACCACCGGACAATCGATCGACGCGATCGCGCAGGCGGCCGGCTACGGCTCGAGCGTGTCGCTGCGCCAGCATTTCGCGGGCGCGCTCGGCACGTCGCCGTCTGCGTATCGAAGGGAATTTCGCGGCGCCGGCACCGGTACCGACGCGGGACGGTGACGCCCGCCGCGCGGGCGGCGGACACGTCGTGACGCAAAGCCGGGCGGCCGCTCAGCCGCCGTTGAACCAGCGTGCCGCGTAAAGCAGCAGCGCGACGAACACGATCATCACCGCCCACGCCCACACGGGCACCGTGCCGGAATCGCGATGCCGGAGCGCGCTCGCCGCCCGCCCGCTCAGCGTGCCGCCGAGGTGCGGCGGCAGCGAACGCTTCGTTGCGGCCATCAGCGATGCCGGCCGCAGAAATACATGCTGGCGTCGCTGTGCGGGGGCGCTCGCGCGATTCGGGGCGAGGCCGTGCTTCGCCTGCACGACCGCGCAGAATTCGCGGAAGAACGTGTCGGTCCATTCGCGCAGCGCATTGTCGATCTGCCGCCCCGGCAACTCCGCGAGCGGCCCGCTCGCCGTCGCCCAGACCACGTACTCGATTCGCGTGGCGGTCGCCTCGTCATCCGGCATCAGCACGAGTTCGACCTGGCCGCGCAGCGCGCCGAGGCCGTCGGCCCGCGCCTTGAAGTTCAGCACGCGGCGCGACTGCCCTTGCGCGTCGCCCTGCTCGGCGGCCGCATGCGCGCGCACGTCGTAGCGGGCGCGCAGCGGGCCGAGCGGCACCGTGATCGTCAGCGCGAACTCGCCGTGCGCGAGTTTCACGAACGATTCGCAATGATCGAAGCTCGCCCGCAGCAGCGCGAGATCCTCCAGCGCTTCCCGCACGACAGGCGGCGCGAGCGGTACGCGTAACGTGTCGTTCAATTCCATGACGCCTCCCCGATGAACGCGCGCCGCATCAGGACGTCTCGACGAGACTGTCGACCCGTGCGACATCGAAGGCGACGTAGTGCGCGAGCATGGCGGCCGCCTCCTTCGGTTCTTCGTAACTCCATGCGGCGTTCTCGATCACGCCGTCTTCCGTCTGCAAATCGAAATGTACGGCCTGCCCCCTGAACGGGCAGGCTGTCGTGACGCCCGATTTCACGAGCCGGTGCATGTTGACGTCGCTGCGCGGCAGGTAGTGGATGTCCGGGAGCCCCGCTTCACGCACGGTCAGCGCGCCGTGCGAATCGGCATACGTGATGCCGCGATGGATCACGCGCACGCGATGACGGTTCGGCACGATTTCGAGTCGGGGGTCGGCTGCATCGGACATCGTTTCTCCTTCGGGCGGCCGCCAGGCCGGGCAGGAAACGAAAAAGCCACGGCACGCATGCCGTGGCTTTCATTATGGGCGAAACTGCGTCCGATTGCGCGTCCCGGGCCCGGGCCGCGCGCCGGCGGCTACTGCGCACTCCACTGGAACGCGGCTTTCGCGCCGCCCTTCGCGCCGACCGTGACGGCGCGCGATTCGTCGCTGCCCTGGTACGACGCATGCACCGTATAGCGCCCCGGCGGCAGCTTCACCAGCATGTACGGCCCGCGCGCGTCGGTCGCCAGCACCTCGGTGCCCTTGCCGTCGACGATCCGGACATGGACGTCGGCCAGGAACTCGCCGCCCTTGCCGGTGAAGCGCAGCGCGAGCGGCCATGACGCCTCGTTATTCTGGAATGCCGTCGACTGGTCCTTGCCGATACCGCCCGACACATAGCTGATATCGCCTTGCTGGCTCGCGGCGGGCAGACCGTCCGACTGCGCGTACGCGCCGGTCGCACCGGCCGCGAGGCCGACGGTCAGCGCCGCGGCGACGGCAAATCGGGACGCGTTGCGTAGATATTGCATGGCTCTCTCCTTGGGGTCGGAACACATACGGGGCGCAGCGTCACGCGATCGAGCGGCGGCGGCGCCCGCCGCGGCCGGCCGGGCCGGCCGTCGGCCGTGGCCGGTCAGCTCAGGTCGACCGGCACGAAGATCTGTGCATTATCGCGCTGGATCAAGAGAGCAAGACTGTTGCCCGCGCCCTTCACCGCGTCGCGCAACTGCTCGGGGCTCGTGACCGGGCGGCCGTTCACCGCGAGGATCACGTCGCCGGGCTGGATGCCCGCGTTGGCGGCCGGCCCGCCGGCCTGCTGCACGATCAGCCCGTGCGACAGGTTGTCGGCGTTGCGCTCCTGCGGCGACAGCGGCCGCACCGCGACACCCAGGCGGCCCTGCTCGACCGGCCCGCCGTCGTTCGACGCGAGCTTCGCATCGGCCATCGCGCCGAGCGTCACGCTGATCGACTTCTTCGACTTGTCGCGCCAGATCTGCAGGTCGGCCTTCGAACCCGGTTTCAGGTTCGCGATCTGCGCGGGCAGCGACGTCGAATCGGCGACCGGCGAACCGTTGACCGCGAGGATCACGTCGCCCGGCTGCAGGCCGGCCTTCGCGGCCGGACCGTTGGCGTCGACCGAGCTGACGAGCGCACCGTCCGGCTTCGGCAGCCCGAACGAGCTCGCGAGCGTCTGGTTCAGCCCCTGCACGGCCACGCCGAGACGGCCGCGGCTCACGTGGCCCGTCTTCACGAGTTCGTCCTTCACCTTGATCGCCTCGTTGATCGGGATCGCGAACGACAGGCCCTGGAAGCCGCCCGTCTGCGAGTAGATCATCGAGTTGATGCCGATCACTTCGCCCTGCAGGTTGAACAGCGGGCCGCCCGAGTTGCCGGGGTTCACCGGCACGTCGGTCTGGATGAACGGCGTGTAGTTCTCGTCCGGCAGCGCGCGCGACTTCGCGCTGATGATGCCCGACGTGACCGTGTTGTCGAAGCCGTACGGCGAGCCGATCGCGACGACCCACTGGCCGACCTTGCTCTGTGCCGGATCGCCGATCTTCACGGTCGGCAGGCCGCTCGCGTCGATCTTCAACACGGCGACGTCGGACTGCTTGTCGGAGCCGACGACCTTCGCCTTGTATTCGCGCTTGTCGGTCAGCTTGACCGTGACGACGTTCGCGCCGTCGATCACGTGCGCGTTGGTGAGGATGTACCCGTCGGCGCTGACGATGAAGCCCGACCCGAGGCTCGCGCTGGGCTGGTCGTCCGGCTGCGCGTCGCCGCCCATGCCCGGCACCTGGCCGTAGAAGTGCTTGAAGAACTGGTAGAACGGGTCGCTCGGATCGATCGGCAGCTGCGGCTGCGGCGCGCGCCGCGACACCTGCTTCACGACATGCTTCGCGCTGATGTTCACGACCGCCGGGCCGTAGGTCTCGACGAGCCCGGAGAAATCGGGAATGCCGGTCTTGGCGGCGGCTTCGGCCGGCATCATGGCGGCCTGCGCGGGCGTGATGATCTGCGGATCGGCGCGGCGGGTACCGGCGAAATAGCCTGCCGACAGGGCGGCCGCCACGGCGACCGCGACGGTGCCGCGCGCAAGGAATCGGGTGTTCATCGTAGGACCTCCTCGTTGTTAGGACGCAGCGTAACGACCCTGACTTAAAGGAGGCTTAATCAGCCTTAAGCGGGGCTTAAGCGGCCTCCGTCGCGGGGCTGGCACGGCCCGTTCAGGCGGATTCGGAAGGCTGCGGCGCCTGGGCCGGCATCTCGGCATCGCGGAACACGACGCTGACGAGCAGGCCGCCCGCGGCCGCATCGCCGAGCGACACCGTCGCGCCCTGCTGCGCGGCCACGCGCTTGACGATCGCGAGCCCGAGACCGCTGCCCGACACGTCGGTGCGCGCGCGCGCCGTGCTGTCGCGATAGAAGCGGTCGAACACGCGCTCGCGCTCGTCGGCCGGAATGCCCGGCCCGCTGTCGGCGATCTGCACGCACGCGCGGCCGGCCGCGTCGCGCGTCAGCGACACGTCGATGCGGCCGCCGTCGGGCGTGTACTTCACCGCGTTGTCGAGCAGGTTGCCGAACATCACGCGCAGCGCGCCGACGTCCGCGACGACGCTCGCCGCGTGCGTTTCCTCGAAGCCGAGATCGATGTCGTGCCGCTGCGCGAGCGGCGCATGCGCGGCCACGCATTCGGCGAGCAGCGCCTGCAGGTCGACCGGTTCGCGCATCGTCGCGCCGTCCGGCTCGGCGCGTGCGAGCGCGA
The DNA here is from genome assembly GCF_002223195.1 of Burkholderia sp. AU28863. Classification (NCBI taxonomy): domain Bacteria; kingdom Pseudomonadati; phylum Pseudomonadota; class Betaproteobacteria; order Burkholderiales; family Burkholderiaceae; genus Burkholderia; species Burkholderia sp. AU28863. Next base: position 427,532 of record NZ_NKFE01000004.1, read on the forward strand.
GCAGTTGCTCGGTCAGACGCGTCGCGCGCGACACGCCGTCCTGGAGATCCGCGATCGCCTCGCGGCGCGACGCATCGTCCTTCGCGCGCGCGACGAGCTGCGCCTGGATCTGCACGGCCGCGAGCGGCGTGCGCAATTCGTGCGCGGCGTCGGCGACGAACGCCTTCTGCGTGTCGAGCGCCGACGACAATCGCGCGAGCAGCCCGTTCAGCGCTCGCACGAGCGGCTGCACCTCGAGCGGCAGCCGGCCGTCGGGGAGCGGATCGAGCGCTTCCGGCCGGCGCGCCTCGACCGCGCGCGTCACGCGGCCGAGCGGCGCGAGCCCGCGCCCGACGATCCCCCACACCGCCGCACCGAGGAACGGCAGCAGCACGATCAGCGGCCATAGCGTGCGCAGCGCGACGTTCGCCGCCAGCCGGTTGCGCACCGACAGCGGCTGCGCGAGCTGCACGACGTTGTCGCCGACGATCGCGCCATACACGCGCCATTCGCCGCGATCGGTGCGCTCGGTCGAGAAGCCGAGCTCCGCGCGCGGCGCGATCGGCGCGCGCGGATGCGAGAAGTACATCAGCACGCCGTTGCGATTCCAGATCTGGATCACGATGCCTTCGTCGCCGTTGGTGCGCGAGCCGAACACCTGCGAGAACGGCTCCGACGGCAGCGCCGCGGCGATTTCCTGCAACTGGTAGTCGAACAGTTCGTTCGCCTCGGCGAGCGCCTGCCGATAGATGAGCCAGCCGGCCATGCCCACGCCCGCGACGACGATCGCGAGCAGCCAGATCAGCAATTGATGACGAATCGACCGCACGCGTCAGCTTTCCTTGACGACCATGTAGCCGAGCCCGCGCACGTTGCGGATCAGGTCCGAGCCGAGCTTCTTGCGCAGCGCGTGAATGTAGACCTCGACCGTGTTGCTGCCGATCTCCTCGCCCCAGCCGTACATCTTCTCCTCGAGCTGGCTCTTCGACAGCACCGCGCCCGGCCGCGCGAGCAGCGCCTCGAGCAGCGCGAACTCGCGCGCGGACAGCGCGACGGGCGCGCCGTCGAGCGTCACCTGGTGCGCGGCCGGATCGAGCGTCAGCGCACCGTGGCGGATCAGCGACTCGCTGCGCCCGGCCTGGCGGCGGATCAGCGCGCGCATCCGCGCGCCGAGCTCGTCGAGATCGAACGGCTTGACGAGGTAATCGTCGGCGCCCGCGTCGAGCCCCTTCACGCGATCGGCGACCGCGTCGCGCGCGGTGACGATCAGCACGGGCAGCGCCAGCCCGCGCCCGCGCAGCGTGCGCAGCACGTCGATGCCGTCGCGCTTCGGCAGCCCGAGATCGAGCAGCAGCAGATCGTACGTCTCGCCGCCGAGCGCGGTCAGCGCGGCGTCGCCGTCCTGCACCCAGTCGACCGCAAAGCCGTCCGAGCGCAGCGCCTTGCGCACGCCCTCGGCAATCATTCGATCATCTTCGACAAGCAGAATCCGCATCGGGCCACGCATCCATGGGGCGAGTCAAACACGGCGACCATTGTAGCGCCGCGAATCGCGTGCGCGGCACGCTGCAATGCAACAGTAAGGCGGATTGCAAGGGGCCTGCCGCGACTTGTCTCTACAATGTGCGCTTCGGCGCCCCGCGCGCCCTGCCCGAGCCCCTGCTTTTCCCGTATTCGCCCATGCCGATTTCCGACCTTTCCGCGCGGTTCGCCCCCCGCGCCCGCGTCTGCCTGCGGGCGGCCGCCGTCGTCGCCACCTGCACGGCGCTCGCGTTCGCGCCGTCCGCGCAGGCCCGCAAGAAACTCCACAAGGAAGCACGCAAGAGCGCCGTCGTGTCGCCGGCCGCGCGCGCGGCCGGCTTGCCCGCATCGGTGCTCGTCGCGCTGCAGCGCGCGAAGGTGCCGGCGTCGGCGATGAGCGTGGTGGTCGAGCGCGTCGGCGATCCGCAACCGCTGATCGCATGGAATGCGAGCCGGCCGATGCTGCCGGCCTCGACGATGAAGCTCGTGACGACCTTCTCGGGCCTGTCGATCCTCGGCCCCGACTACCGCTGGCGCACGACCGCGTACACGGACGGCACGGTCGACCCCGACGGCACGCTGCAGGGCAACCTGTACATCAAGGGCACCGGCGATCCGAAGCTCGTGCCCGAAGAGTTGATCGACCTCGTCGACAAGCTGCGCAAGGCCGGCGTCAAGCGCGTGGCCGGAGGCCTCGTGCTCGACAAGAGCTATTTCGCGGCGTCGACGCGCGACCTGCCGTCGTTCGACGACGATGCGAGCGCACCCTACAACGTCGGCCCCGATCCGCTGCTGTACGCATTCAAGGCCGTGTCGTTCACGGTCACGCCGGGCGACGACGGCAAGGTCGCCGTCGACGTGCTGCCGCCGCTCGCGGACCTGTCGATCGACAACCAGCTCGTCGAAGGCTCGGGCTCGTGCAGCGCGGCCGCCGCGGCCGCACGCCCGACGCTGACGGCCGGCGGCGGGATCATGACCGCGTCGTTCGCCGGCGACTACCCGCTGCGCTGCGGCGCGCACACGACCAACCTCGCGATCCTCGATCACACGACGTTCTTCGCGCGCGGCTTCCTCGCGCTGTGGCAGCAGGACGGCGGTACGATCACGGGGCCGGTGAGCGAAGGCAAGGTGCCGACCACCGCGCGGCCGCTCGCCGTGCATCACAGCCCGGTGCTCGGCAGCATCGTCTACGACATCAACAAGTTCAGCAACAACGTGATGGCACGCAACCTGTTCCTGACGATCGGCGCGGTCAGCGGCAAGCCGCCCGCGACGCCCGAGCAGTCGAGCCGCGCGATCCAGGCATTCCTGCAGAAGAACGGCATCGCGATGCCCGACCTCGTGCTCGAGAACGGCTCGGGGCTGTCGCGCGACGAGCACGTGAGCGCGCTGTCGCTCGCCGCGCTGCTGCAAGCCGCGAACGCGAGCCCCGTCGCGCAGGCGTTCGTCGATTCGCTGCCCATCGCCGGCATCGACGGCACGATGAAGAACCGCCTCACCAACGCGGGCGTGCTCGGCAACGCGCACATCAAGACCGGCACGCTGCGCGACGTGCGCGCGATCGCCGGCTACGTCGCCGGCGCGGACGGCCAGAGCTACGTCGTGGTCAGCTTCATCAACGACGATCGCGCGGAAGGCGCACGCGCCGCGCACGACACGCTGCTCGAGTGGATCTACGCGGGCGCGCACTGACGATCCGCGCACCGCGCATCGGGCCGTCGTGACAACGCGGCCCGCGCTTCTCGTCCTCTTTCGCCCGCGAAATTTCGCGCCGCGCGGTTTGAAACGCCGCCGCCACTCTCGCGTGACGCGCGGCGCGCACGCCGCGCACGCAAAACGGGGCCGCACCGCCCGGCCCCGCGCAGTACGGATTCCGTAGAAACCCTGTCCTCAGAGGGAACCCTCTACGCTCCCCCCTCGCCTAGCGCGTGACGATTGCGTAGGCTGTTGGCCTGACCGATATCTACAACGGGCCACACGCCCGGCCTCATGGCTTGCAGGGGAACGAAGGAGACACGCCCATGCGATTCGACGTCGAATTGCTTCTGCTCGCGCTGGCGCCCGTCTTCCTGCTCTGCATCGCGTGGGAGGCCTGGCACCTCGCCCGCACCCGTGCGCAGGATCGCATCTATGCGTGGCGCGATACGCTGTGCAACGCGGCGCTCGCGCTGATGCACCAGGGCGCCGACAAGCTCGCATGGCTGTTCGTGATTCCCGTCTATGCGTACTGCTACCGGCACTATCGTCTTTACACGTGGCACGACGGCTGGCTGTCGTTCGCCGTGCTGTTCGTCGCGCAGGACTTCCTCTACTACGTGTTCCATCGCGCGAGCCATCGCGTGCGCTGGCTGTGGGCCGCGCATGTCGTGCACCACTCGTCCGAGCGGATGAATTTCTCGACCGCGTTCCGCCAGAGCCTGATGTACCCGGTCGCGGGCATGTGGCTGTTCTGGCTGCCGCTCGCGTTCGCCGGCTTTCCGCCGCAACAGGTCGTCGGCATCGTGCTGATCAACCTCGCGTTCCAGTTCTTCGTGCACACGCAGGCGATCGGCAAGCTCGGCTGGCTCGAATACGTGCTGAACACGCCGTCGATCCACCGCGCGCACCACGCGCGCAACGCGCGCTACATCGATCGCAATTACGCAGGCGTCCTGGTGATCTGGGATCGCCTGTTCGGCAGTTACGTCGACGAAACGCCCGACGATCCGCCGCAGTACGGGATCGTCGAGCGGCTCGGCTCGAACAACCCGCTCGTCGCGACGTTCCACGAGTGGGTGGCGATGGCGTCCGACGCGTGGCGCGTCGGCGGATGGCGCAACAAGCTGCGCGCGATTTTCGGCCCGCCCGAATGGGCGAGCGCTTATCATGCGCAGATTGCCGAGGCCGCGAACCAGGATCCGCGCACCGCGCCGCCGGCGGCTGCGCGCGACCGATAAACCGTTTCAGCCAACGGCCGCCGCGCAGCCCGAAACCGAGCAGGCACGCGGCAGATGAGAAACACATCAGGGCCATATCTACGAGGAGATAGAACGATGCAGACACAACAACACGCACTTTCCCGCACGCGTCAGCGCATGCTGCGCACCGCCCAGGTCGCGATCGCCGGCGCCGCGCTCGCGCTGCTCGCCGCATGCGGCGGCGGTGACGACAACAACGGCAGCAGCGCGTCGACCACGCCGCCGTCGGGCGTGAAGATGCAGATCGTGTCGTTCGGCGACAGCCTGTCCGACGTCGGCACCTACTCGCAGATCAAGCTCGGCTTCGGCGGCGGCCGCTTCACGACCAACCCGGGCCAGGTGTGGACGCAGAACGTCGCGCAGTACTACGGCGACACGCTGCAGCCCGCGAACCAGGGCGGCTTCGGCATCCCGCTGCAGGCCACCGGCGGCCTCGGCTACGCGCAGGGCGGCTCGCGCGTGACGCTGCAGCCGGGCATCGGCCATGCGGACGCCAGCGTGCCGAACCCCGACTACGCGCAGGCGACCACCACGCCGATCGCCGACCAGGTCAAGCAGTACCTGACGCAGCACGGCAGCTTCAACGCCGGCCAGATCGTGCTGATCAACGGCGGCGCGAACGACATCTTCTACCAGGCCCAGGTCGCGCAGGCGCAAGGCAATACGCCGGCCGCGCAGCTCGCGGCGGCGCAGGCGATCGGCCTGGCCGCGCAGCAGCTCGGCGGGATCGTCCAGCAGATCGTCGCGGCGGGCGCCACGCACGTGTTCGTCGCGAACGTGCCGGACATCGGCGGCACGCCGCTCGCGCTGCAGGGCGGCACGCAGGCCGCGTTCACGCAACTGTCGGGCCTCTTCAACCAGACGCTGGCCGGCACGCTGGCCGCGCTGAAGGTCGACCCGACGAAGGTTGCGGTGGTCGATTCGTTCACGTGGCAGGACGGCATCGCGGCCAACTACCAGGCGAACGGCTTCAGCGTGAAGAACACCGATACGGCCTGCAACCTGAAGGCGATGGTCCAGGCCGCCACCCAGTACGGCGTCGCGAACGCGACCGCGTTCGGCTCGTCGCTGTTCTGCTCGCCGCAGACCTACACGGTCGCGAATGCGGACCAGACCTACATGTTCGCCGACACGGTCCACCCGACGACGCGCCTGCATGCGCTGTTCGCGCAGTACGTCGAACAGCAGATCGCGAAATCCGGCGTCGGCAAGTAAGCCGCCGGCCACGCGCCCAAACGAAAACGCCTGACCGGTTCGCGCCGGTCAGGCGTTTTTTCATTCCCGAGCGGAAGGCGAAGACTGCGTCAGTCGCGCGCGTCGAACGCGGCCGCCGCGCGGCCGAGGCGATCGTTGACCGCGATCCATTCGACGGTCTCGGGCAGCTTCTCGACGAGGATGCGCGCGACCTGCGCGCGATCGAGCGCCCGCAGCATCCCGTACAGGTCGCGTGCATAGGCCTGCGGATCTTCCGGCGCCGCGACGAAATGCACGCCGTCGGCCTGCGCCCAGTGTCCTGCCCGCGACGCGCGGGCAACGAGCGCGACGCGCTCGCCGTCGGTTTGCGCGGCCGCGAGCAGCGGCTCGAGCGCGTCGAACGGCAGCAGCGCGAGCGGCGTGCGCGGCGCGTAATGCGCTTTCAGCGTGCCCGACGCGCGCGGCGCCGTCGCGTCGCTGCCGTCCGGCAGTTTCGGCGCGCGGCCGAGCACGTCGGCGATCTGTTGCGGCGTCACGTGGCCCGGGCGCAGCAGTGCCGGGAAACCGCGAGACAGGTCGAGAATCGTCGACTCGATGCCGACTTCGGATGCGCCGCCGTCGAGCACGTGCACGGTATCGCCGAATTCGTCGCGCACGTGCTGCGCGGTCGTCGGACTCACGTGGCCGAACCGGTTCGCGGACGGCGCGGCCACGCCGCCGTGGCCGCCGCGTCGCGCGCTGAACGCGGCCAGCAGCGCCTGCGCGACCGGATGCGACGGACAGCGCAGCCCGACCGAATCCTGCCCGCCGCTCACGGCATCCGGAATGCGCGCGTGGCGCTTCAGGATCAGCGTGAGCGGGCCGGGCCAGAATGCATCGATCAGCGCGTGCGCGTCGGCCGGTAGGTCGTCGGCCCAATAGCCCGGATCGCCGCCGGGCGGCAGATGCACGATCACCGGATGGTTCGCGGGCCGCCCCTTCGCCGCATAGATACGCGCGACGGCTTCGGGGTTCGCCGCGTCGCCGCCGAGCCCGTAGACGGTCTCGGTCGGAAACGCGACGAGCTGGCCTGCGTCGAGCAACGCGGCGGCCGCGTCGATCTGCGCGAGCGTCACGTGCTTCGGGAGATCGATGGACATCGGCCGGCGCCTCAGTCGAGCGGCACGCGCAGCAGTTGCGCGCACGCGGTGGCGGCGGCGACGGCTTCGTCGCGCGTCTCGGCCGTGAAGTTCACGTGGCCCATCTTGCGGCCGACGCGCGCTTCTTCCTTGCCGTACAGGTGCAGGTGCGCGGCCGGCATCGCGGCGACCGTGTCCCACGGCGGCGTGACGGCCTCGGCCGCCGCACCATCGGGAAACCACACGTCGCCGAGGATGTTCAGCATCGCGGCCGGCGAATGCTGGCGCGGGTTGCCGAGCGGCATGCGCGTCATCGCGCGCACCTGCTGCTCGAACTGGCTCGTTGCGCACGCATCGACCGTGTAGTGGCCGGAGTTGTGCGGGCGCGGCGCCATTTCGTTCGCGACGAACGAGCCGTCCTCCAGCACGAAGAATTCGACGCACAGCACGCCGACGTAGCCGAGCGTATCGGCGATCCGCACGGCCGCCTGCTGCGCCTCCTCGACGCGCGCGGCATCGGCGGCCGGCGCCGGCACGACCGTCAGCGCGAGGATGCCGTTGTGATGCACGTTCTGCGCGAGCGGGAACGCGGCCGAGCGGCCATCGGCGCCGCGCGCGATCAGCGCGGACACTTCGTATTTCAGCGGCAGGCGCTTCTCCAGCACGCACGGCACGCCGCCGAGCGCGGCATGCGCGTCGCGCGCTTCCTGCGCGGTGGCGACACGCACCTGCCCCTTGCCGTCGTACCCAAGGCGGGCCGTCTTCAGGATGCCCGGCAGCACCGCGGTGAGCGCCGCATCGTCGAGCGCGGCGAGCGCCGCCGCCGATTCGATCACGACGTGCGGCGCGACCGGCACGCCCGACGCCTCGATGAACCGCTTCTCCGCGATGCGATCCTGCGCGACCGCGACGCAGCGGCCGGCCGGTGCGACGAACGTCGTGCGCGCGAGGAAATCGAGACTCGCGGCCGGCACGTTCTCGAACTCCGTCGATACGGCGTCGCACAGGTCCGCCAGTTCGGCGAGTGCGGCTTCGTCGTCGTACGCCGCGCGCAGGTGGCGATCGGCGACCGCGCCGGCGGGGCTCGTCGGATCGGGATCGAGCACGGCGACGCGGTAGCCCATCGACTGGGCGGCAAAGCAGAACATGCGGCCGAGCTGGCCGCCGCCGACCATGCCCAGCCACGCGCCGGGCAGGATCGGGGAAACGGAATCAGGAGTTGCGGTCATGTCAGTGGTCGGTCGCGGCGGAACGCGGAAATGCCCGCCGCAGTAGGAAAATCCGGCGCCGGCCGCCTCGTGCGGCCGCGCGCCACGCCGTCATTCCAGCGGCGGCAGCACCATCGCGTGCGCGGCCTCGTTCTGGCGCACGCGGAACGCGGCGAGCCGGTTCGCGTAGTCGACCGAGTTGCCGGACAGGATCGACACCGCGAACAGCGCGGCATTCGCGGCGCCGGCCTCGCCGATCGCGAACGTCGCGACCGGCACGCCCTTCGGCATCTGCACGATCGAGTGCAGCGAATCGACGCCCTTCAGGTACTTGCTCGCGACCGGCACGCCCAGCACGGGCACCGTGGTCTTCGCGGCCAGCATGCCGGGAAGGTGCGCGGCGCCGCCGGCGCCCGCGATGATCGCGCGCAGCCCGCGCTCGCGCGCCTTCTCCGCATAGTCGAACATCTCGTCGGGCATCCGGTGCGCGGACACGACCTTCGCCTCGTACGGCACGCCGAATTCCTGCAGGATGGCGACCGCATGCTTCATCACGTCCCAGTCGGAACTCGAGCCCATCAGCACGCCGATGAGCGGCGCGCCGTGCGTGTGGGCGGTCTGGACTTCACTCATTTCTTATCTTCCTCGATCAGGCAAGCGACTGGCCCGTGATGCGCTCGAGCGCTTCCTGGTACTTCGCGGCCGTCTTCTCGACGACGTCGGCCGGCAGCGCCGGCGCCGGCGCCGTCTTGCCCCACGGCTGCGCCTCGAGCCAGTCGCGCACGAACTGCTTGTCGAACGACGGCGGGTTCGTGCCCACTTCGTACTGGTCGGCCGGCCAGAAGCGCGACGAATCGGCGGTCAGCACTTCGTCCATCAGGTACAGCTTGCCGTGGTTGTCGAGGCCGAATTCGAACTTCGTGTCGGCGATGATGATCCCGCGCGTCGCCGCGTAGTCGGCCGCTTCCTTGTACAGGCGGATCGAGATGTCGCGGATCGTCGCGGCCAGCTCGGTGCCGATGCGGCGCTCGGTTTCCTCGAACGTGATGTTCTCGTCGTGCTCGCCCATCTCGGCCTTCGCGGCCGGCGTGAAGATCGGCTCGGGCAGCTTCTGTGCGTTCTGCAGGCCTTCGGGCAGTTGCACGCCGCACACGGCGCCCGACGCCTGGTATTCCTTCCAGCCGCTGCCGGCCAGGTAGCCGCGCACGACCGCTTCGATCATGATCGGCTCGAGGCGCTTGACGACCACGCCGCGGCCCTTCACCTGCTCGACCTCGTCGGCCGCGACGACCGCTTCCGGCGCGTCGCCCGTCAGGTGGTTCGGCACGATGTGCGCGAGCTTGTCGAACCAGAAGTTCGCCATCTGGTTCAGCACGCGGCCCTTGTTCGGAATCGGCTCGCCCATCACCACGTCGAAAGCCGACAGGCGATCGGTCGTGACGATCAGGAGCTTGTCGTTGCCGACCGCGTAGTTGTCGCGAACCTTGCCGCGACCGAGAAGCGGCAGCGAGCGGAGCGTGGATTCGTAAAGGGTAGACATCGTCTTTTCGCAGATAAGGAGCCAAACAAAAAGGGAAACGCCGTTCCCCGCGGCAGGCGGGAACGGCGGTCTTGCAATACGTCGGCGAACCGGCGGGCGCAACGCCCGGGCGGCTGCCGGCCGGCCCTCGTTCGGCCGGACGGAACGGCTGCCGGGGCCGGATCGGATCCGGCCAACCGGGCGGCCAGCCCGTGCCCGGCGGCAGAACCGGGCGGGGCAATCGTACTACAGTCTCAGCGCACGACCTGCGCGAGCGCGCCGGACTTGTACTGTTCGGCGATCTTGTCGAGCGACACCGGCTTGATCTTGCCGGCCTGGCCTTCGCAGCCGAACGCGAGGTAACGGTCGACGCACACCTTCTTCGCGGCTTCGCGCGCGGGCTTCAGGTAGTCGCGCGGATCGAACTTGCCCGGGTTCTCGAACAGGTAGCGGCGGATCGCGCCGGTGATCGCGAGACGCAGGTCGGTGTCGATGTTGATCTTGCGCACGCCGTGCTTGATGCCTTCCTGGATTTCCTCGACCGGCACGCCGTAGGTTTCCTTCATGTCGCCGCCGAATTCGCGGATCTCGGCCAGCAGTTCCTGCGGCACCGACGACGAACCGTGCATCACCAGGTGCGTGTTCGGAATGCGTGCGTGAATTTCCTTGATGCGCTGGATCGACAGGATGTCGCCCGTCGGCTTCTTCGAGAACTTGTACGCGCCGTGCGACGTGCCGATCGCGATCGCGAGCGCGTCGCACTGCGTGAGCTTCACGAAGTCGGCAGCCTGCTCCGGATCGGTCAGCAGCTGCTCGCGGGTCATCGTGCCTTCCGCGCCGTGGCCGTCTTCCTTGTCGCCCTTCATCGTCTCGAGCGAGCCGAGCACGCCGAGTTCGGCTTCGACCGTCACGCCGATCGAGTGCGCCATCTCGACGACCTTGCGCGACACGTCGACGTTGTATTCGTAGGAGGCGACCGTCTTGCCGTCGGCTTCCAGCGAACCGTCCATCATCACGCTCGTGAAGCCGCTGCGAATCGCTGCCGTGCAGACCGCCGGCGACTGGCCGTGATCCTGGTGCATCACGACCGGGATATGCGGATACGATTCGACCGCCGCTTCGATCAGGTGGCGCAGGAACGGCTCGCCCGCATACTTACGCGCGCCGGCCGATGCCTGCATGATCACGGGCGCGCCGACCTGATCCGCCGCCGCCATGATCGCCTGGACCTGCTCCAGGTTGTTCACGTTGAAGGCCGGCAGGCCGTAACCGTGCTCTGCCGCGTGGTCCAGCAATTGACGCATTGATACGAGAGGCATTGTGGAACTCCTTGGAATGAAAACCGGTGCGCCCTGACGCCGGCGCGGCGCTCGCTCCCCTCTGAACCGGGACGGCGCGGCGCGGCTGAGCGTCGAATAGCCGCATTTTATCGCGAAGCGCCTCCGATTCCGACCGCTGGGTGGCGCCCGCTCGCAATTTGTTACGTTCGCACGGCACAATCCGGCCAAAAAGGAGAAAAAAAGCCGCGCGGGGCTTCGGACCCCGCGCGGCGCTTGCGCAAAAAACAGTGCCGGATCGATTCCGGCCGATCCGGGCCGCCGGCCCGCGGGCCGGTTCGATACGGCTCAGCCGGCGCTCAATAGTGCTCGCCGACCCTCACGATCTTCAGCGTGTTGGTGCCGCCCGCCTGCCCCATCGGCTCGCCGACGGTCAGCACGACCATGTCGCCGTGCTGCACGTAGCCCTGCTTGACGACGATCTCCAGCGCCGCCTGCAGCGCCGAATCGCGGTCGCTGTTGAAGTCGACGTGCAGCGGCGTCACGTTGCGGTACAGCGCCATCGTGCGCTCGCTGCCGACGCGCGGCGTCAGCGCGAAGATCGGCACGTGCGTGTAGTGACGCGACATCCACAGCGCGGTCGCGCCCGATTCGGTCAGCGCGATGATCGCCTTCGCGCCGAGGTGGTACGCGGTGAACAGCGCGCCCATCGCGATCGACTGGTCGATCCGCGTGAACGTGCGGTCGAGGAAATCCTTGTCCAACTCGACTTCTTCCGATTTTTCCGCCTCGACGCACACGGCCGCCATCGTCTCGATCGTGACGACCGGGTACTTGCCGGCGGCCGTCTCGGCCGACAGCATCACCGCGTCGGTGCCGTCGAGCACCGCGTTCGCGACGTCCGACACTTCCGCGCGGGTCGGCACGGGCGCGTAGATCATCGATTCCATCATCTGCGTCGCGGTGATCACGAGCTTGTTCGACTCGCGCGCCATCCGGATCATCCGCTTCTGCAGCGCCGGCACGGCCGCGTTGCCCACTTCGACCGCGAGGTCGCCGCGCGCGACCATGATGCCGTCGGACGCGTCGAGGATGCTCTGCAGCGCCGGAATCGCCTCCGCGCGCTCGATCTTCGCGATCATCTTCGGCTTGATGCCGTATGGCGCGCCCGCGATGTTCGCGAGCTGGCGCGCCATTTCCATGTCGGTCGCATTCTTCGGGAACGACACCGCGACGAGGTCCGCGCCGAGCGACATCGCGGTGCGGATGTCTTCCATGTCCTTCGCGGTCAGCGCCGGCGCCGACAGGCCGCCGCCCTGGCGGTTGATCCCCTTGTTGTTCGACAGCTCGCCGCCCACCTTGACGATCGTGTGGATCTCGTCGCCGAGCACGCGCTCGACGGTCAGCACGATCAGGCCGTCGTTCAGCAGCAGCAGGTCGCCCGGCTTCAGATCGCGCGGCAGTTCCTTGTAGTCGAGACCGACGCGCTCGTCGTTGCCGAGTTCGCAGCCCGCATCGAGGATGAACGGCTGCCCCGGCGCGAGCGTCGTCTTGCCGTTCTCGAACTTGCCGACGCGGATCTTCGGACCCTGGAGGTCGGCCATGATCGCGATCTCGCGGCCGACCTTGCGGGCGGCCTCGCGCACCATTTCGGCGCGCTGGCGGTGATCGTCGGCCGTGCCGTGCGAAAAATTGAGCCGCACGACGTCGAGGCCCGCCTGCATCATCTGCAGCAGAATCTCCGGCGAACTGGATGCCGGGCCGATCGTGGCGACTATCTTGGTGGCGCGCTGCATGAAACTCCTCATCTGGATCAAGGTGGATGCGCTGGGTGAAACGCTGCGAGAGCCGGAACCGGCAGGCCCAGCGGCCGCCGTTCCGGGGGGCGTGCCGGTGCTGGCGCCCGGCATCGCTTTGTTCTGAATCTCGTGGTGCTGCACGGCCGCGTCGCCGGCGGCCGCCGGTGCGCGCGGGGCGGTGTTCGCCCGCGCGGGCGCGCGTGTGCGCTTGCCCGCGCCGGCCGGCTGCTCCGCTTTCGCGGAGCGCGCGGCCTTCGTCACCCCTGCGCGCGCCGCCACGCTCAGGCCGCCCGCGTTTCGAGCACTTCCACCGCCGGCAGCTTCTTCCCTTCGAGGAACTCGAGGAAGGCGCCGCCGCCCGTCGAGATGTAGCTGACCTGGTCGTGGATGCCGTACTTCGCGATGGCCGCGAGCGTGTCGCCGCCGCCCGCGATCGAGAACGCGGACGATTTGGCGATCGCTTCGGCGAGCGTCTTGGTGCCGTTGCCGAACTGGTCGAACTCGAACACGCCGACCGGGCCGTTCCACACGATCGTGCCGGCCTTCTCGAGCTGGCTGGCGAGCGCCCTGGCCGTATCGGGGCCGATGTCGAGGATCATGTCGTCCGCTTCGATGTCGGCGACCTGCTTCACCGTGGCCGCGGCCGTCGGCGAGAATTCCTTGGCGGTGACGACGTCGGTCGGGATCGGCACCGATGCGCCGCGCTCGCGCGCTTCGTCGATGATCGCCTTCGCCTCGGCGACGAGATCGGCTTCCGCGAGCGACTTGCCGATCGACAGGCCGGCCGCGAGCATGAACGTGTTCGCGATGCCGCCGCCGACGATCAGCTGGTCGACCTTGCCGGCCAGCGACTTCAGGATGGTCAGCTTGGTCGACACCTTCGAGCCGGCGACGATCGCCACCAGCGGGCGCGCCGGGTTGCCGAGCGCCTTGCCGAGCGCGTCGAGCTCGGCGGCCAGCAGCGGGCCCGCGCACGCGACCGGCGCGTACTTGGCGATCCCGTGGGTGGTCGCTTCCGCGCGGTGCGCGGTGCCGAACGCGTCGTTCACGTACACGTCGCAGAGCTTCGCCATCTTCTGCGCGAGCTCGTCCGAATTCTTCTTCTCGCCCTTGTTCACGCGGCAGTTCTCGAGCAGCACGACCTGGCCCGGCGCGACGTTCACGCCGTTCTCGACCCAGTTCGACACGAGCGGCACGTCGCGGCCGAGCAGTTCGGCGAGACGCTTCGCGACCGGCGCGAGCGAGTCTTCCGGCTTGAATTCGCCTTCGGTCGGACGGCCGAGGTGCGACGTGACCATCACGGCCGCGCCGGCGTCGAGCGCGGCCTGGATGGCCGGCACGGACGCACGCACGCGCGTGTCCTCGGTGATGTTGCCCTGGTCGTCCTGCGGGACGTTCAGGTCGGCGCGGATGAACACCCGCTTGCCGGCGAGCTGGCCGGCGGCGATCAGGTCGGTAAGACGCTTGACTTGGCTCATGTTGAACAGATTGAAGTAGTGGATGGGGAAAGGGGGTTCACGCTGGACGTGCGCGGGCTGCCGCGAAAGGGCGCCGGATGCGGCCGTGGCTGGCGGTTCGCAAGACGCGCACGGGTAAAAAATCTCGAACGGGCATTCTAGCCGATCCATCCGGCAGACTGACCCGTGCGGCGGCGAATTCCGCCTATTTGGGATCGCGCGCCGCAACCGAAGCCTTGCCGCATTGCAGCAATCCGCAGACGCAGGCGGGCAGCGCCCGGCAAGCCGGAACGGCGGCGCATCAGAAGATCAGGCGCAGCGCGGTGAACACGAGCATGCCGACGACGATCGTGCCGAGCATGCTGCGTCGCCACAAAAACCAGCCGAGGCCGGCGAGCGCCGCGTAGAACGGATGATTGGACAGCCCGAACGACAGCCCGGCCGGCGTTTCGAGCACGTCGGGCAGCACGACGGCGACCAGCGCGGCGGCCGGCGCGTAGCGCAGCGCGCGCTGCACGCGTTCGGGCAGCACGGTGCGCTCGCCGCCGATCAGGAACAGCGCGCGCGTGACGGCCGTGACGATCGTCATCCCGACGATGACGATCCAGATCTCGGTCGCGCTCATTCGATGTCCTTTTCGTGCACGGTTTCGGTCCGGATGCGCCGCCAGTCGGCGCGCTCGACGAAGAAATCGGCCGCGCAGCCGGCCGCGAGCGCGGCCAGCACCGCGATCGGCAGCGCGAGCCGGTACGGCAGGTCGAACGCGATCAGCGACACGATGGCCGCGACCGCGACGGCCGCGAGCGTCGAGCGGTTCGCGACCGCCGACACCATGATCGGGATCAGCGCGAGCGTGCCGGCCAGCTCCAGCCCCCAGCTCGCGGGAAAGACGCTCGCGAGCAGGATGCCGGCGAGCGACGACACCTGCCACGACGCCCAGCTCGCGAGCGCCATCCCCCAGAAATAGGCTTCCTTGCCCGGCACGCGGCCGTACGCGAAGCCCTGTTTCTGGAACAGCAGATAGATCACGTCGCCGTTGAAATAGCCGATCGCGAGGCGCCGCCACAGCGGCAGGTAGGAAAAATGGGGCGCGAGCCCGGCGCTGAAGATCACGAAGCGCAGGTTGACCATCGCGGCCGTGAGCAGCACGGTCCAGATCGGCAGCTTCGCCGCGAGGAGCGGCAGCACCGCGAGCTGCGACGAGCCCGCGTAGACGAACAGCGACATCGCGCTCGCCTGCCCGAGCGTCATCACGGATTTGCTCATCGCGATGCCGGTGACGAGCCCCCAGGACAGGATCGCCATCAGTGTCGGGGAATAGTCGCGCGCGCCCTGGATCAGCGCGAAGCGGTCGGTGGCGGACAATCGAGCGAGCATCGGAAAGCGGGCCGCGGCGGGCGGTTCGTCGGGCCGCCGGCGCCTCCTGCCGGTGCGACCCATCGTTATTGGAATCGGTACCGGACGATTATAGCGCCGGCCCCGTGCCACCCGACCGGATCGTCCCCAAATGACGCTAAAATAAGCGTCTTTCCGGTTCAACGCTGCACACCACCCGCAGCACATCACCGCTTCCAGGAGAATCCTATGTCAATGGCCGACCGCGACGGCAAGATCTGGATGGACGGCAAGCTGATCGACTGGCGCGACGCCAAGATCCACGTCCTGACCCACACGCTGCACTACGGCATGGGCGTCTTCGAGGGCGTGCGCGCGTACAAGACGGCCGACGGCGGCACCGCGATCTTCCGCCTGCGCGAGCACACCAAACGTCTGCTGAATTCGGCGAAGATCTTCCAGATGGACGTGCCGTTCGACCGCGAAACGCTCGAAGCCGCGCAACTCGCGGTCGTGCGCGAGAACCACCTCGAGTCGTGCTACCTGCGCCCGATCATCTGGGTCGGCTCGGAAAAGCTCGGCGTGGCCGCGAAGGGCAATACCATCCATGTCGCGATCGCCGCGTGGCCGTGGGGCGCGTACCTCGGCGAGGACGGCCTCGCGAAGGGCATCCGCGTGAAGACGTCGTCGTTCACGCGCCACCACGTGAACGTGTCGATGGTGCGGGCGAAGGCGTCGGGCTGGTACGTGAACTCGATCCTCGCGAACCAGGAAGCGACGGCCGACGGCTACGACGAAGCGCTGCTGCTCGACGTCGACGGCTACGTGTCCGAAGGCTCCGGCGAGAATTTCTTCCTCGTGAACAACGGCAAGCTGTACACGCCCGACCTGTCGTCGTGCCTCGACGGCATCACGCGCGACACGGTCATCACGCTCGCGAAGGACGCCGGCATCGACGTCATCGAGAAGCGCATCACGCGCGACGAGGTCTACACGGCCGACGAAGCGTTCTTCACCGGCACGGCCGCCGAGGTCACGCCGATCCGCGAACTCGACAACCGCACGATCGGCAGCGGCGCGCGCGGCCCCGTCACGGAAAAGCTCCAGTCGGCGTTTTTCGATATCGTGTCGGGCAAGAACGCGAAGTACGCGCACTGGCTGACGAAGGTCTGAGCGCGCCGCGCCACCGACCGCCCCACACAAGAGTGATAAGAGAAAGTCTCATGAGCGAAATCAAGGAAATGCCGCTGGTCGAGCTGACGGCCAAGGATCTTCCCGCCTAC
Organism: Burkholderia sp. AU28863; assembly: GCF_002223195.1. NCBI lineage: Bacteria > Pseudomonadati > Pseudomonadota > Betaproteobacteria > Burkholderiales > Burkholderiaceae > Burkholderia > Burkholderia sp. AU28863. Next base: position 444,179 of record NZ_NKFE01000004.1, read on the forward strand.
TGCCCGAACCCGGCCATGACGCGCTGGAATGCGCACCCGCGCGTCTTCATCGACGTATCGCACGGCGAGGCGCGCTGCCCGTACTGCGGCACGCGCTACAAGCTGCGCGACGGCGAGGTCGTCAAGGGCCACTGAGCCCCGGTGGCCGGGCCCGTGGGCCCGCCGACCCGCAAGGCGGCGCAGCCGGAAATCCGGCGCGCCGCCCTTCCCCATTATGGCAACCCGAACGCGGCGCCCGTGCGCCGTGCTTCATTACGACATCGGAAGTCGACCTGATGCGTCGAGCGCTGGTTATCGCACCGAACTGGATCGGTGACGCATTGATGGCGCAGCCGCTTTTTGCGCTGCTGAAAAAGCTCCATCCCCGCATCGCGATCGATGCCGTCGCACCCTCCTGGGTCGCGCCCGTGCTCGAGCGGATGCCCGAGATCCACGATGTCTACGCGACCGATCTCGCGCACGGCAAGCTGCAGCTGCTGCGCCGCTGGCAGCTCGCGAGCGACCTGCGCGACGTCGGCTACGACGCGGCGTACGTGCTGCCGAATTCGCTGAAATCCGCGGTGATCCCGTGGCTCGCGAACATCCCGCTGCGGATCGGCTATACGGGCGAGCACCGCTACGGGCTGTTGAACGTGCGGCACGCGAACCCGACCAAGTCGGGCGAGCGGCCGCCGATGACGACCCACTACGCGGCGCTCGCGTACGCGCCGGGCGCGAAGCTGCCCGAGTCGATGAAGACGCTGCCCGCGCCGCGCCTGGATGCCGACCTGAACGAGACGGCGCGCGTGTCCGCACGTTTCAATCTCGATACGCGCAAGCCGCTCGTCGTGTTCTGCCCCGGCGCCGAATACGGCCCGGCCAAGCGCTGGCCGCCCGAGCACTTCGCGTCGCTCGCGACCATCGTCCACCAGTCGTTCCCGTATACGCAGATCGTCGCGCTCGGCTCGCAGAAGGATGCGGCGGCCGCGCAGGCGATCGCCGACCACGCGCCGAACGTGCGCAACCTGTGCGGGCAGACGTCGTTGTCCGAGGCGTGCGCGCTGATCGCGCGCGCGAACGCGGTCGTCACCAACGATTCGGGGCTGATGCACGTCGCCGCCGCGTTGCGCCGGCCGCTCGTCGCGTTGTACGGATCGACCGATCCGCGCCACACCCCTCCGCTGTCGGATCTGGCGAAGGTACAATGGTTACATCTCGAATGCAGTCCCTGCTTCGAACGCGAGTGCCCGCTCGGCCACCTGAAGTGCCTGCGCGAACTCGGTCCCGAGCAGGTATTCGGCGATTTGCGCGGCATGCTCGTCGGGCAGCGCTGACCCTGACCGGCAGCGTCGCACGGCGCGCCGGGCAATCCGATTCACCGGTGTACGGCGGCTCGATCCGGGCCGCCGTGCTGAATACGGCGCGCGATGCGCGCGAGAGACAACCCCGATGCCACGTTTTGCCCGCCTGTTCGAAGCTGCTGCCGATACGCTGAACGCCTACTACCAGGCCGTCGCGGATGCCAATCTCGACGCGCTGCTGGCGCTGTGGATCGACGAGGATTTCGCCAGCTGCGTCTGGGCGGACGGCGAGCATCTGCACGGCCTCGACCAGATCCGCGGCGGGCTCGCCAACCGGCTCGCGACGCGCCCGGTCACGATCGAGCCGCTCGACATCCGCGTGTACGACAGCCTCGGCACGGTCGTCTATACGATCGCCGAAGCGCATCAGCAGGCCGACCTGACGGCCGAACCCGACATGGTTTTCGCGACGTACGTGATGATCCACGAACGTGGCGAATGGCGCATCGCGCACATCCACGCGAGCCCGATTCCTGAACAAGCGGCCGGACAATTCGCCGCGAAGATCCGTCACGGGCAGGGTCCGCTGCACTGACGAAAAACGAAGCAACGCATTAGCGGGGCGATCATGAGTACGGCTTCTCCGCCCACCTCGCCGCTGACCGGGCCCCCGGCCCCCGACGACGATTCATTGCGCTATCGCGCACCGCGCTGGCTGCCGAACAGCCATGTGCAAACCATCGTGCCCGCGCTGTTCGCGCGGCGTCCGGTTGTCGCTTATCGGCGAGAGCGATGGGAAACCCCCGACCACGACTTCATCGACCTCGACTGGGTCGCGCACCTCGACAGCGCGGCGCCAGCGCCCGACGCGCCGCTGTTCGTGCTGTTCCACGGCCTCGAAGGCAGCTCCGGCTCGCATTACGCGCTCGCGATGATGGCCACCGCGCGCGCGAACGGGTGGCACGCGGTCGTCCCGCACTTCCGCAGTTGCAGCGGCGAGATCAACCGCCAGCCGCGCTTCTACCATCTCGCCGACAGCGCCGAGGTCGACTGGATCCTGCGCCGGCTCGCCGCGCAGCACCGCGGGCCGCTGGTCGTGGCCGGCGTGTCGCTCGGCGGCAACGTGCTGCTGCGCTGGCTCGGCGAGCATCGCAGCGACACGTCGATCGTGCGCGCCGCCGCCGCGATCTCGACGCCGATCGACGTGCACGCCGGCGGCCGCGCGCTGTCGCAGGGGTTCGCGATGGTCTACACGCGCAGCTTCCTGAAGACACTCAAGCGCAAGGCGCTCGCCAAGCTCGACCAGTATCCGGGGCTGTTCGACCGCGAAGCGATGCTGCAGGCCGTGACGATGCGTGACTTCGACGAGGTCGTGACCGCGCCGCTGCACGGTTTCGCGAACGCGGACGACTACTGGACGAAGGCGACCACGCGGCCGCTGCTGCCCGCGATCGACGTGCCGACGCTGATCCTCAACGCCCGCAACGACCCGTTCCTGCCCGAATCGGCGCTGCCGGGCCCGGCCGACGTGTCGCCGGCCGTCGAGCTCGACCAGCCCGCGCATGGCGGCCATGCGGGCTTCATGACCGGGCCGTTCCCCGGCCGCCTCGACTGGCTGTCGGCGCGGGTGTTCGGCTATTGCTCGAAATTCGTCGACCATGGATGACATCGTCAGGCAAGCGCTCGCCAAATGGCCGAACGTGCCGCATTGCACCGGCTGGCTGCTGCTCGACCGGCGCGGCGCATGGCGGCTGCGCGACGACGCCGCGCAGGCGGCCGGCGAACTCGGTTCGCCGATCCGGCATGCGGCGCTGAACGCGTTCATCGGCCGCAACTACGCGTGCGACGCGCAGGGCCAGTGGTTCTTCCAGAACGGGCCGCAGCGCGTGTACGTCGAACTCGCCTATACGCCGTGGGTCGTGCGGCTCGCCGAGCATGACGGACAGCTTGCGCTCACCGACCAGACGGGTGCCCCGTTCGAACCGGATGCAGCGTGGCTCGACGACGGCGGCGGCGTGCTGTTTCGCGATGCCGGCACACCCGCGCGCATCGCGGCGCTGCACGATCACGACCTCGGGCTGTTCGCCGATCACGCGGATTTCGATGCCGAGCCGCCGGTGCTGCGCTGGCGCGACGGCCGTACGCTGCGGCTCGGCCGCATCGCGTGCGCTGACGTACCGGCGCGGTTCGGCTACGTCGCCAGCCCGGCGCGCCACGCGCGCGACGCCGCCGACAGCGGCCAGTGAGCCGCGGCGGCGGCGGCCGCGCTCGCCGCGCGGCGGTCGCTACCCGCGGCCGTTCTTCTCGTCGTCGCGCTCTTCCTTGTAGCGCGCCTCGAATTCCAGCAGCCGCGCGCCGATGATCGACTGCTCGTAAAACGACACGTCCTTCGCGTCGCGCGCTTCCTTCAGTTGCCGGATCGCCGACGGCCACGCGCCGTCGAGCGCCAGTTTCTCCGCCAGCGCCCGGCGCCGCGCGAGCACGTCGCCCTTGCCGTCGCTCGCCTTCGCGAGGTAATCCCACCAGTCCGGCTGTTCGGGGTCGGCCTTCGCCTGCGCCCGCGCGAGCGTCTGCGCGTCGGCGAAGCGCCGCGCGGCGATCAGCGCCTGCAGGTGCGCGACGATCGCCGCGTGCGACGCCGGCCAGCGCCGCTGCGCAAGCGCCGACAGCCGTACCGCATCGTCGGTCCGGCCCGCGCGGCGGGCGATGTCGGCGGCCAGCACGTCGAGGCTCGGCGAACTGGTCGCCGGATCGTCGTCGCGCCGCTCGCGCTCGTCGAACGCGCCGCGCGCCGATGCGAGCGCCTTGTCCGCCGCATCGTACTGGCCGAGCAGCGTGTTCGCGAGCGCGATGCCGTACCAGTTCGCCGCGACGTTCGGCGCGGTGCGATCGTCGATCTCGAGCTGCATCCGGCGCGCCTCGGCCGAGATGTCGGTCGGCGCCCGGTTCTGCAGGATGCGCAGTCGCGCACGCACGAACCCGTATTCGGCCGACTGGCGCGGCTGTCGGTACGGCGCGCGGCGCGCCCGATCCTCCATGTCGGCAATCCGCTCGCCGGTCAGCGGGTGCGTGCGCGCGTAGGCCGGCACACCCGCATCGCCCATCGACGCGCGGTCGAGCCGTTCGAAGAAGCCCGGCATGCCATACGGGTCGTAGCCGGCCCCCGCGAGCAGCTGGAAGCCGACGCGATCGGCCTCGCGCTCGGCCGAACGCGAGAAGCGCAGCTGGTTGTCGACCGCGTACGCCTGCCCGCCCATCGCGATCGCGCTGCCGAGATCGCCGCTGCGCGCGAGCACGCCAGCCAGCACGCCGAGCAGCATCGTCGCGAGCGCCGTGTAGCCTGTCTTCTCGCTCGCACCGATCATCCGTGCGATGTGGCGCTGCAGCACATGTCCCATCTCGTGGCCGACCACCGATGCGAGCTCCGACTCCGTCTGCGTCGTCACCACCAGCCCGCTGTTGATCCCGATGAAGCCGCCCGGCATCGAGAACGCGTTGATCTGCGGATCGCGCACCGGGAACAGGTCGAAGTCGGGCGTGTAGCCGCCGATGTAGCGCGCCGCCGCCGCGGCCGCGAGCCGCGCCGCCATCGCGTTCAGGTAGTCGCGCACGAGCCAGTCGTCGAGATAGTCGGGATCGCGCCGCACTTCGCGCATCACGCGCTCGCCGAGCCGGCGCTCGGCCTGCGGCGTCAGCGCGCCGCCGGAGCCGTCGCCGAGATCGGGCAGCTCCAGCGCACGCAGCGGCGCGCGCAGGCTCGCGACCGGCGCCGACGCACCGTCCGCGCCCGAGAACCGGCTCTCCGCGCCGCCGTACGTCCCGAACACGCCGGTCGCGATGCCGGACGGCACGGTGGATATCGACGTCGCGCCGCCAACCGCCGGCTCGAGCGGCGGCGCGGATGCGCTTTGCGCATGGCCGCCCGGCGGCAGCGCGAGCGCGGCCGACAGCGACACGGCAAGCAACTGTTTGACACGCATGGCAGGATGAAAACGACGCCGTCCCGCGCGCGGCGCGCATCGCGGCGTGTGGTCTGAATATTCGGGTCATTGTACCGGCGCCGCGACGACTGTCCCGTGCCGCGCGTGCGTCATCTGCGCCTGCGGCAACGCGGACGCCGCTGCTATGATAGGCGCCCGCTGCGCGGTTGGATCGGTTCGTCGCGCCGGTACGGGATTCGACGCGCGGCCGATCGCGAAGCCGGATCGACGGACGTGCGCGCGCACGCCGCTCCACGAGAGGAAGACATGTCAGGACTCACCCATTTCGATGCCGCCGGCCATGCACACATGGTCGACGTCGGCGACAAGCAGGAAACCCGTCGCATCGCGATCGCGCGCGGCACGATCCGGATGCTGCCGGCCACGTTCGCGCTGATCCGCGACGGCAAGGCCAAGAAAGGCGACGTGCTCGGCGTCGCGCGCATCGCGGCGATCCAGGGCGCGAAGCGCACGGCCGACCTCATTCCGCTGTGCCACCCGCTCGCGCTGACGCGCGTGGCCGTCGACTTCGAACTCGACGACGCGCTGCCGGGCGTGCATTGCGTCGTGCAGGTCGAGACGTTCGGCCGGACCGGCGTCGAGATGGAAGCGCTGACGGCCGTCCAGGTCGGGCTGCTGACCGTCTACGACATGTGCAAGGCGGTCGATCGCGGGATGGTGATCACGGACGTGAGCGTGCGGGAGAAGCGCGGCGGGAAGTCGGGGGACTGGAAGGCGGAAGACGCGGCGGGGTGAACGGCCGGGCGCAGCCGGCCCGGCAGCAGAACATGCGCGGCGACGCCATGTCGACCAGGGGCAAGAAGCCGAATAGCGATAGCTGCACGATGAACGTGCCGTCGTACTCGCTCGAACTGGACGACGGCACCTTCAAGACTGACGCGTTCAAGACCCATCCTCTGGCCTGTCTCGACGACGCTCTGGCCAGGCTCGGGCCTGTTGAACTGAGGCCGAAATGAAATGACGGGAAAATTCCCGACGCTGTCGCTCGGCGCGGCAGTCGTGTTCATCGTTCTGACCGGGTGCCGCGGACGCCGGCAAACCCCGTCGCACCTTTGACGGCATCGACCTCGGCCCGGACGGTACCTTGCGCGTGGCATACCACGTCGAGAAATCCGAGCACGCTCCCGCCGGAAGCGTTGTCTATCGGCTCGGCCGGGAACAATCCGGGTTCGTCCTGGACACCGTGTTGCCTGAACAGGGGATCGTCAACCTGTCCTCGTCACCGACCGCGTCGGATCACTATGCGCTGTACGCGCTGTCGCGTCTCGGCGAACCGCGCAATTTCGATAATCCCGCCGACAAGGGAAAACGCGTCGGCGCCATTTCGACCTGAACGAACGGCGCACCCGAACAGGTGCGGCAGTTGCATTCGTTTGACGACACGCTGACGCTCGATAGCCTGAGCGTCGGCCGGGGACAGATTGCTGCTCGTCTACGCAACCGGCGCCAGCCGCAACGGCACACCGCTCGATCTCACGTTCGTCAGCAGCGACGCGGGAAAGACCCGGAGCTCGAGCAGGGAGAAACCGACTCAGGGCGGATATTTCAATGCCCAAACGAACGCGTCGTATTCGCTGGTCGCCTACACGCTCAAGAAGCGGCCGTTCTGACCGTTCCGATGCGATTCCCGCGGGGCGCCGTCGCGATTCGGGTGCCGGCTCCGCGGCAGCGCACGTCGAGCGCGCGGCACAGCCGCCGCACGGATCGACTTTCGGTGCCCGCGTGCAACGATACGGCCATCGCGCGCGGCACGCCCGTCACTGGGCGCGCCGCGGCTCGAACACGAACGGTTGGGTCAACAAGAAAGGATTCGCGGTCGCGCCGGTCTGCACGCAGGTCGCGTGCGTCATCGCGTCGACGGCCGCGCGGTCCGCCGCCGCGTTGCGGCTGCTCGTCGTCACGGTCACGTTCTGCGCTTCGCCGGACGTCGTCATCAGCGCGCGCACGAGCACGGTGACCGGACGCGTGAGCGGTTTCGCGCTATCCGGATAAACGGCACGCGGGATATGGCAGGTCAGCTTGCTTTCCTGCGACGACGACAGCATCGCGCAGCCGGAAAACAGCACGGCGACGGCAGGCAGGATCAGGAGTGTGGAGCGAAAGGCCATGGTCGAATGTCGTTCTTCAGTACTGTTCTGGGCACATACGTCGTGCGCCGGCAGCCTTCCGTCGGCCGCATCGCATGTGTCGCACTGCGCCGCGGCCATCGGACCGGCGCCCCGTTACGGCCGCGCGGCCGAGCGATGCTCGACCGCGATCCTGCTCGGCGGAATGCCCGGATGGCCGGGACATTCTCCGTATTCACACCGGCTACGCCCCGCGCCGGCGGCACGCGAGCGCTTTCGCGCATTGTGCACGCGCCGCCCCGTCAGTGGCGGCGATTTGACAATGGTTGACGCGAATCGCTGCCCATTCGACCGGAATCCACGCGATCCGCGACGTAATCGATACCCCGACCGGTTTGGCGCGCCATGCGTCGGGCCGTGTTGCTCCGACGTCAGCCGCCGTCAGCGCGGCGCGGTCGACGCCGGAATGCCCCGTTCCGGCGTGCACGACGGGCGTCAATCCGAATCGTCGTCGTCCGAATCGTCGCCCTCGTCTGCCGGCGCTTCCCCGTACTTCGCGACGACGGCCGCCCTGAACGACTTCAGCGCCGGCTCCTGGTCGCACAGCTTGTACAACGCGGCCAACTGTTGCGGCCAGTCCTTCAATTCCTTCGCAAACACATGCAGCCGCGCGACGGTATCGAGCGCGTCGGCTTCACGGCCGGCCAGCGCCTGCAGCACCGCATAGCGGCGCAGCACCGTCTCGCCGGGCAGCAGCGCGATCGCGCGCTCGTGCGCGGCGAGCTTGAGCGGCAGGTTGTCCGACGAAATGGTGAGCAGCGTCGCCGCACCGTAATCGCCCCACGCGCCGAACAGCCGCGACGGCGCATCGCGGTACTGCGCGGCCGGATTGCTGCCGTAATAGAGCACTTCCGCGCGCTGGTAGTCGCGCAGCACCGGCACCGCCGCCAGCACGCCGCCGAACGACAGCGCCGCGAACAGCCCGAATGCCGCGCGCCCCGGCAGGATACGCAGCGGCTTCACCTCGAGCAGCCCGATCACGAACATCGCCGGCAGCAGGAAGAACATGTATTGCTGCGGATACTCGACCAGCGCATGCATCAGCAGGATGCCGATCAGCGCGAAGCCGAACACGCGCATGCTCGACTGCGGCGCCCGCACCGCGCGCACGAACCACGTGACGAGCGTGACGGCGAGCACGCCGAGCCCGACGAGACCGGACTTCGCGAGCAGATCGATGAAGATGTCGTGCGAGTTGTTCGCGATCTCGACGCCGCCGAGCGTGCGCACGAGCGCAAACTGGTGCGACGGGAACTCGCCCCAGCCGACCCCGAGCAGCGGATGCTCGCGGAACATCGCGAGCCCGTACTTCCACAGCGCGAGGCGCGGCGCGATCTGCCCGGCATCGCGCATCCGGTCGGCTGCCGACTCCGCGAGATTCAGGTGGTAGTGCACGTTGGCCCAGCGCACCGCGACGTTCACTGCGATGAACGCGACCGCAAGCACGACCGGTATCAGCCACGCACGCGCATTGCCCGGCGTGCGGCGCGATTCGACCCACGCCATCCAGAAACCCGCGACGACCATCACCGCCACCTGCAGCCACGGCCCGCGCGACACCGTCAGCGCGAGACCGACCGACAGCACGAGCGACAACGCGAGCCATGCCCACACCGCGAGCCGGCGCGTCTGCACCAGATACAGCGCACCCGCGAGCGCGAAGGCGATGTAGCTGGCCAGATGGTTCGCCTGCGCCATGTTGCCGTACGGGCGGCGGTCGACCGCGATGTTGTACACCACGACGAACGGCGAGACGGCCGATTCGAGGTGGAACAGCTGCACGATCTGGGTGCCGACCGCGAACACGCCGCCCACGAGCAGCGCACCGGCCATCATCCGCGACACGATTTCCGCCATCCCGTCGCGCGCCAGCGCATACCCGGCCTGCATCGCGACCAGCGCGGCGGCGAGATAGCCGACCGCCAGCCAGTTCATCGACGGCACCTTGAGCGGGATCAGCGCGACCTGCGCGATCAGCACCACCGCAAAACCGAGCGGCACGGCGAACGCCGCCGGCGCGGCAAACGGCTGGGCCGGGCGGCCGGTGCGTGCGAGCAGCACGACGGACACGGCCACCAGCAGATACAGCACCAGCGCGGAAAACTCGGAATAGAAGGTCGGGATCGGATACGTGTGATTCGTGATCGCGTACGGCACGATCAGGGCGACAGCCAGCGCAACGAGCGACAACGAACGGGAAAAAGTGGAAGGCATGAGCGAACCGGATGTCAGCAACCGGCGCACTATACAAAACTTTCCCCGCTCTGTGCGGGGCTGTCGCTCCGCGAGCCGGCGCGAGCCGCAGCCTCGCCGGCCGAAGCAGCGGCCGGCGAGGCCGCATGCGCGGCCGCCCTCCCTCTCCGCCAGCCTTATGCACGGCACTCCGCGGGCGCATATTTCCCGGGCAGCGTCGCGGCGTTACCGGGCAACGGCCCCGCGCCGGGCGCCGGCAGCGACGACGCGTCCTTGCCGGCGGCGAAGCATTCCCACGCAATCGCGCCCGCCTGTATCGCCCCCTTTTTGAGCGGCACGCGCGCGGTGGGCGCATCGGCCTTGTCGGGCGCCGACGGCACGAGCACCAGCGTATTCGTGCCGGCCGCGGCGACGCGGGCGGTGAACGCGACCGTGATCTGGCCGGTGGCGCCGTCGATCGCAACCGATTCGACGTTGCGGGTCGCGGCAGGCGGGCTGTAGCCGCCGTCGAGGCTCGCGCCGCTCGCGGCATTGTCGGCGACCGCGAGCCGCGCCGACGACGCGAGCGCAAGCCCCTCGCCGACACGCGACCGCGCGAGGTAATCCTGGTACGCGGGAATCGCATAGGCTGCGACGACGCCGACGATCGCCAGCACGATCATCAGTTCGATCAGCGTGAACCCGGCCAGCCGCCAGCGCGACGACGGCCGGTTCGCGCGCCGCAGATCGGCGGCAACGCGACGGAACAGGGAAACGGAAAAGGCTTCGAACATGACAGGCTCCGGAAACGAAAAACGCCTGCCGACAAAAGCAGGCGTCTCGATCGTAGCCAGCGGGCCGCGAAGCCGGCAGTCGGCCGGATGGCCAGTCAGTGCTGCGGCACGTCGCGGCGTTTCCTGAGCGCGTAACCGATCGCGACGACGAACAGTGCGCCGACGATGCTCGCGCCGTAGATCACTTCCGGCGTATCGAGCACGGGCCAGCGGTCGCCGACCGGGTCGTTCACGATCAGCCCGCCCGCGATCCAGCCAAGCAGCCCGGCGCCGAGCGCCACGACGACCGGGAAACGGTCGAGCAGCTTCAGCACCAGCGTGCTGCCCCACACGATGATCGGCACGCTGACGACGAGCCCGAAGATCACGAGCGCGATCCGGTGCGACGGATCGGCTTGCTCGGCCGCGCCGGCGATCGCGATCACGTTGTCGAGGCTCATGACCGCATCGGCGATCACGATCGTCTTCACGGCATCCCACAGCCGGTCGGCCGGCTTGATGTTGTCGTGCGCATCGGCGGCCGGCGCCATCAGCTTGATGCCGATCCACAGCAGCAGCAGACCGCCGCCGAGCTTCAGGAACGGCACGTCGAGCAGCGCGACCGCGAACGTGATCAGCGCGACGCGCAGCAGGATCGCCCCTGCGGTGCCCCAGACGACCCCGCGCAGCCGCTGGTTCGCCGGCAGGTTGCGGCACGCAAGCGCGATCACGACCGCGTTGTCGCCGCCGAGCAGGATATCGATGATGACGATCTGGAGAATGGCGCCCCAGTGGAGCGAGGTCAGGAATTCGAGCATGGCGGTGAGGAAAGGGCAGCGGCCGCCTCACGGGCGACCCGGTTCATCGTCGGCACATGCAGGACGCATGCCTGGTGCTTACGAATTCATTGCGGGAGCATAACAAAAAACGCCGGCAAGGCCGGCGTTTTCTGCAGGACGGACCCGATGGAAATACTTACAGCGCCTTCTTCAGCAGACGGCCCATTTCCGACGGGTTGCGCGTGACGGTGATGCCGCACGCTTCCATGATTTCCAGCTTCGCTTCGGCCGTATCCGCACCGCCCGAGATCAGCGCGCCGGCGTGGCCCATGCGCTTGCCCGGAGGCGCCGTGACGCCCGCGATGAAGCCAACCACCGGCTTCTTCATGTTGTCCTTGATCCACTCGGCGGCATTGGCTTCGTCCGGACCGCCGATTTCGCCGATCATCACGACCGCATCCGTATCCGGATCGTCGTTGAACATCTTCATCACGTCGATGTGCTTCAGACCGTTGATCGGGTCGCCGCCGATACCGACTGCCGACGACTGGCCGAGGCCCAGCGCCGTCAGCTGCGCAACGGCTTCATACGTCAGCGTGCCCGAACGCGACACGACGCCGATGCGGCCCTTGCGGTGGATGTGACCCGGCATGATGCCGATCTTCAGCTCGTCCGGCGTGATCGTGCCCGGGCAGTTCGGCCCGAGCAGCAGCGTCTTGCGGCCTTCGCGACGCATGCGGTCCTTCACTTCGATCATGTCGCGCACGGGAATGCCTTCCGTGATGCAGATCGCGAGATCCAGATCGGCTTCGACCGCTTCCCAGATCGCAGCAGCCGCGCCTGCCGGCGGCACGTAGATGACCGACACGGTCGCGCCGGTTTCCGCCTTCGCTTCCTTGACGCTCGCGTAGATCGGAATGCCTTCGAAATCTTCGCCGGCCTTCTTCGGGTTCACGCCCGCGACGAATGCCTCGCGGCCGTTTGCGTATTCACGGCAGGCGCGCGTATGGAACTGACCGGTTTTGCCGGTAATGCCCTGCGTGATGACCTTCGTGTCCTTGTTGATCAGAATCGACATGTATTTTGACCTCTGTTCGATGGGCGTCGCGTGCAAACCGCGCCGCCCTACGTGTTCATTAGCGCGTGCTTACTTGCCTGCGGCAGCCGCGACGACCTTCTGCGCAGCCTCTTCCATGCTGTCGGCCGAGATGATCGGCAGGCCCGAATCGGCCAGCATCTTCTTGCCGAGGTCCTCGTTCGTGCCCTTCATGCGCACGACGAGCGGCACGTTCAGGTTCACGGCCTTCGAACCGGCGATCACGCCTTCCGCGATCACGTCGCAGCGCATGATGCCGCCGAAGATGTTCACGAGGATCGCCTTCAGGTCCGGGTTCTTCAGCATCAGCTTGAACGCTTCCGTAACCTTCTCGGTCGTCGCACCACCGCCGACGTCCAGGAAGTTCGCCGGCTCGCCGCCGAACAGCTTGATCGTGTCCATCGTGGCCATCGCGAGGCCTGCGCCGTTCACGAGGCAGCCGATGTTGCCGTCGAGCGAGATGTACGCGAGGTCGAACTTCGACGCTTCGATTTCAGCCGGATCTTCTTCGTCCAGATCGCGGTACGCAACGATTTCCGGGTGGCGGAACAGCGCGTTCGAGTCGAAGTTGAACTTCGCGTCGAGTGCGGTGACCTTGCCGTCGCCGGAGACGTTCAGCGGGTTGATTTCAGCCAGCGATGCGTCGGTTTCCCAGAATGCCTTGTACAGGCCTTGCAGGATCGCGCGCGCTTGCGGAATCGATGCGGCCGGCACGCCGATCTTCGCGGCGAGATCGTCGGCCTGCGCATCCAGCAGGCCCGTCGACGGCTCGACGATGACCTTGTGGATCAGTTCCGGGTGCTTTTCGGCGACTTCTTCGATGTCCATGCCGCCTTCGCTCGAACCCATCAGCACGATCTTCTGCGAGATGCGGTCGACGACGAGGCTGACATACAGTTCCTGCTTGATGTCCGCGCCTTCTTCGATCATCAGACGGTTGACCTTCTGGCCTTCCGGGCCCGTCTGGTGCGTGACGAGCTGCATGCCGAGGATCTGGTTCGCGTATTCGCGCACCTGCTCGATCGACTTCGCGACCTTCACGCCGCCGCCCTTGCCACGGCCACCCGCGTGGATCTGAGCCTTCACGACCCATACCGGGCCGCCGAGCTCTTCCGCCACCTTGACGGCTTCGTCAACCGAGAACGCCGGCTTGCCGCGCGGTACCGCGACGCCGAATTTCCGCAGGATTTCCTTACCCTGGTACTCGTGAATCTTCATGCGTGATTCCCTTCAGTCTGAGAGTTGGATGAAATGTCGCTTAAGACGCTTCTTCGAATGATTTCCGTTCATTCCTTCGTGCTGCCTTCACCGGGCAGATCCGGCCGAATCGGGCCATACCAGCGCGGGTAGTATTGCCGCACGACCTCGCCGTCGAATCGCAGCGCCCGGCAGCGGCCGAGCTGGAAAGGCGGTTCGGCGTGCGCGCCGTCGTGATCCGGCCCTTCGCCCCCCTCCTCGCGCACGTTCCATACGTCACCGGCGAACGCCTGGATCGCGGCCGTCGGCAGCACGGCGCACAGTTCGGTGAGATGGGAACAGCCTGCGACGCCGGCGAGCAGCCGGTTCGCGTTGCGGCGGAAATTGCGGAAGAGATTGAGCCCGATGAGGGCCCGATAGGCGGGGGAAGCGGATTGACAGTGACCGGGATAGGGCACCCATTCCGAAGACGCTTCGGCGTCGACGACATTGAGGTCACGGTCGATGGTCACGCGCAGCCAGAGTTCGTGGATCGGCAGGCCCTGGGGCCGGATGCCCGACGCAAGCGCGACATCGCGCGGCTTGTGGTCGGTCAGGCAGGCTTCGATGTCCCACAAGCCGTCGCCGCGCTCGTAGGCTTCCGCTCGGATTGCGCGTCGATGTCGCAACTGACGGGGCACGGGCTCGGATAGCGGCATGCTGGAGGTTGAGGCCGAAGAGGAAAACCCGTGGATTTTAGCATATTGGGTATTTGAGGCATTCGGCCCCGACGGCGGGTATTCCCGCCTGTCCGGAAGCGGTTGCGATGCAGCAAAATCGCGCGCCACGCGCGCGACCGGGCGGCTCAGTCGTCGATCGGGAAATCGTCGCCGACCTTCAGCAACTTCACGATGGTCGCACTCGAGAAGCCGCGCGCGGCCAGGAAGCGCGCCTGCTTCGCGCGCTCCGCAGGCGTTTGCGGCAGCGCACCGAATTTCTTGCGCCACACGGCCTGCGCGCGCGTCCATTCGGTCTCGCGCAATTGGGCATTCACCTCTTCGACGAGGCTGTCGCCGACCGCATGGCGCTTCAGTTCGCTGACGATGCGCGCGACGCCGACGCGCGACGCGCGGCGATGCACGAGGCTCTCGGCGAAGCGCGCGTCGGACAGCCAGCCTTCCTTTTCCAGCGCATCGAGCACCGGGTCGACGGATTCGTCCTCGCCGACGTACGGTGCGAGCTTGCGCGCGAGCTCCGCACGGCTGTATTCGCGCCTCGACAGGTAGCCGAGCGCGCGCCCCTTCAACGACCGCGGCGGCTTCGACGACTTGCGTTCGCGAGCGCCCGGGGTGTCGCTTGAAGCGGCGCCGCCGGAAGATGCGCCAGATGCACGGCGTGTGCGGCGCGGATGCTGGCTGCTGCGCGTATAGACATCTTCCGTCGCGGGCGCATCGGCTGTGCGATCGTCCGGGGCGCGATCGCTCGGGGCGCGATCGCCCGGGAAGCGGACACCGGACACACGACGGCGGGAGCGATCGTGTGCGTCGAACGATTCATCGTCGTCAAACGGATCGTCCGGTGCGGCAATCTCAAACGAAACGAGGGCATCGTCGGATGCCCTCGTCGCGGTGCGGTTCGCTGCGTTGCCGCTTGCGTCCCGCCGGCTGGCGCCCGAGGGGCCGGCCCGCTGGCCGGAGCGACCCGCCGTTTCGGGCGTGTCGTGCTCCTCCGGCTCGCCGGCCTGACCTCGGCGCGCAATCATCACTCTTCTTCGTCCATCGCCTCGGCTTCATTGCCCGCGCCATCGGGCATGGCGACGACACCGAGCGATTCGCGGATGCGGTTCTCGATCTCGCGCGCGATTTCCGGATTTTCGCGCAGGAATTCACGCGCGTTGTCCTTGCCCTGGCCGATCTTCTCGCCGTTGTAGCTGTACCAGGCGCCGGCCTTGTCGACGATCTTCGCCTGCACACCGAGATCGATGATTTCGCCCTGACGCGAAATGCCTTCGCCGTACAGGATGTCGAAGATCGCTTCGCGGAACGGCGGCGACACCTTGTTCTTGACGACCTTCACGCGGGTTTCGTTGCCGATCACCTCGTCGTTCTTCTTGATCGAGCCGATCCGGCGAATGTCGAGACGCACCGACGAGTAGAACTTCAGCGCGTTGCCGCCCGTCGTGGTTTCCGGGTTGCCGAACATCACGCCGATCTTCATCCGGATCTGGTTGATGAAGATCACGAGGCAGTTCGTGCGCTTGATCGTGCCGGTCAGCTTGCGCAGCGCCTGCGACATCAGGCGGGCCTGCAGACCCGGCAGCGAATCGCCCATCTCGCCTTCGATTTCGGCCTTCGGCACGAGCGCCGCGACCGAGTCGATGACGATCATGTCGATCGAGCCCGAGCGCACCAGCGCGTCGGTGATTTCGAGCGCCTGCTCGCCGGTGTCCGGCTGCGAAATCAGCAACTCCGGCACGTTCACGCCGAGCTTCGCGGCATATTGAACGTCGAGCGCGTGCTCGGCGTCGATGAACGCCGCGGTGCCGCCCAGCTTCTGCAGTTCGGCGATGACCTGCAGCGTGAGCGTGGTTTTACCGGACGATTCCGGACCGTAGATCTCGACCACCCGGCCGCGCGGCAAGCCGCCGACGCCCAGCGCGATGTCGAGACCCAGCGACCCCGTGGAGACGACCTGGATATCCTCGGCCGCTTCGCCGTCGCCCATGCGCATGATCGAGCCCTTGCCGAACTGCTTCTCGATCTGCGCGAGCGCGGCCGCCAGCGCCTTGCTCTTCTCGGCGGTCATCCCGGAGCCCTTCTTGCTATCTTCCATGAATCGTCCTTTGCTATGATGAGCAGCGTCTGTTGGAGGCGCGCCCGCATTCAAGCGCTGCCCACGAATGCAGACACTGTATAAAAAAACAGTGGTTTATGCAAGCCCGCAATGCGGGTTGCGTTGTACACGAATAACTTCGGAGACAGCCGCGCCGGCGCGAACGCCCTGCCGGCATCGGTCAGCAACATGCGAATTCTCATCGCCGAAGACGACAGCATACTCGCGGACGGCCTCACCCGGTCACTCCGCCAATCGGGCTATGCCGTCGATCACGTGAAGAGCGGCGTCGATGCCGACACCGCGCTGTCGATGCAGACTTTCGACCTGCTGATCCTCGATCTCGGGCTCCCGAAAATGTCCGGGCTCGACGTGCTCAAGCGCCTGCGCGCGCGCAATTCCAATCTCCCCGTGCTGATCCTGACCGCCGCCGACAGCGTCGACGAACGCGTGAAGGGGCTCGACCTCGGCGCCGACGACTACATGGCCAAGCCGTTCGCGCTCAACGAGCTCGAGGCGCGCGTGCGCGCGCTGACCCGGCGCGGCGCGGGCGGCGGCCCGACGGTCGTGCGCCACGGTTCGCTCGCATTCGACCAGGTCGGCCGCATCGCGTATGCGAACGATCACGTGCTCGATCTCTCCGCACGCGAACTCGGCCTGCTCGAGGTCCTGCTGCAGCGGATCGGCCGCCTCGTGTCGAAGGAACAACTCGTCGACCACCTGTGCGAATGGGGCGAGGAAGTCAGCAACAACGCGATCGAAGTCTACGTGCACCGGCTGCGCAAGAAGATCGAACCGAGCGGCGTGCGGATCTCGACCGTGCGCGGCCTCGGCTATTGCCTCGAGAAGGTCGCGCCCGCGACGCCGGCCGACACCGCAGCGTCCCAGCCCGCGGCCGCCGGCACGCCGCTGCGCTGACGCCGGGCGGCGCCGCGATGGCCACGCCGGCCCATTCCCATTCCCGCCACCCGACCGGCGCGCCGTCGTCCGCTGCCGACGAGGCGCGCGACGCCCGTTACGAGAACCCGTTCGCGCCGCCCGACGAAACCGAATCGCCCGAAACGCCGCGCCCGCGCTCGCTGTTCGGCGAAATCCTCGACTGGATGCTCGCGCCGCTGCTGCTGCTGTGGCCGATGAGCATCGCCGTCACCTATCTCGTCGCGAAGACGATCGCGAACAGCCCGTTCGACCGCGCGCTCGAGACCAACGCGTACGTGCTCGCCCGGCAGATCCATCCGGTCAACGGCGTCGCCGAACTGACGCTGCCGGAGCAGACGCGCGACTTCCTGCGCGCGGACAACATCGACAGCGTCTACTTCCAGGTGCTCGGCACGCGCGGCGAGCTGGTCGCGGGCGAAGCCGACATGCCGCTGCCGCGGGACGAGGACCGCCCGCCGCCGGGCGTCGTCGTGTTCCGCGACGACCTGCTGCGCGGCAACGACGTGCGCGTCGCCTATACGACCGTCGCGCTGCCGCAGGCGAGCGGCGCGCAGCCCGTGCTCGTGCAGGTCGGCGAGACGCTCGACAAGCGCAACGCGCTCGCGAACGACATCATCAAGGGCGTGATCCTGCCGCAATTCGTGATCCTGCCGCTCGCGATCCTGCTCGTCTGGTTCGGGCTGTCGCGCGGGCTCGCGCCGCTCAACGCGCTGCAGGCGCACATCCGCGCGCGGCGACCCGACGACCTGTCGCCCGTCGAGGCGCAGCGCGCGCCGCCCGAGATCGAACCGCTCGTCACGTCGTTCAACGACCTGCTCGCGCGGCTCGAGCAGAACATGGCGCTGCAGAAACGCTTCATCGCCGACGCCGCGCACCAGATGAAGACGCCGCTCGCGGGCCTGCGCACGCAGGCCGAATTCGCGCTGCGCCACCCGGTGCCGCCCGACGTGCAGCGCTCGCTCGAGCAGATCGCGACGAGCTCCGAGCAGGCCGCGCGTCTCGTCACGCAACTGCTTGCGCTCGCGCGTGCCGAAAACCGCGCGAGCGGGCTCACGTTCGAGCCGGTCGAGATCGGCGCGCTCGCGCGGCGCACGGTGCGCGACTGGGTGCAGGCCGCGCTCGCGAAACGGATGGACCTCGGTTACGAAGGCCCGGACGACGACGCGCCGCTCGACGTCGACGGCAATCCGGTGATGCTGCGCGAGATGCTCGGCAACCTGGTCGACAACGCGATCCGCTATACGCCGGAAGGCGGCCGCATCACGGTGCGCGTGCGCGCCGACCGCGCGGCGCGGCGCGTCCATCTCGAAGTCGAAGATACGGGCCCCGGCATCCCGGCCGGCGAGCGCGAGCGCGTCGTCGAGCGCTTCTACCGGATCCTCGGCCGCGAAGGCGACGGCAGCGGCCTCGGGCTCGCGATCGTGCGCGAGATCGCCACGCAGCACGGCGGCACGCTGACGCTCGACGATCACGTCTACCAGCACGCACCGCGCCTCGCCGGCACGCTCGTGCGCATCAGCCTGCCGCTCGCCGACACCGCCCCGGATTAACCCCGACGCGCGCCGCCGCGGCTCGGCGCAACCACGTCGAGACCGGGGATTTACCGGCCGTTCGCGCCACGATCGGCGCGCGAAGCGGCCGATTCGACGCGGGTTAACGCGCAGTCGTTTTGTACGCGCGAGTCAGTGGGCCGTAAGTTTCCGTGCCAATAATCGTCGACAGGCCCGCCCCTCCCAAGGCGGCCGCACATTTATATCAAGGGACTTGGAGACGATTCATGGCAACGTTAGGCGGGCAAATTTCGCACTCGCCGATGACGGGCGAAGAGAAGAAGGTGATCTTCGCGTCGTCGCTCGGCACCGTGTTCGAGTGGTACGACTTTTACCTGGCCGGCTCGCTCGCGGCCTACATCAGCAAGAGCTTCTTCTCCGGCGTCAATCCGACCGCCGCGTTCATCTTCACGCTGCTCGGCTTCGCGGCCGGCTTCGCGGTGCGGCCGTTCGGCGCGATCGTGTTCGGCCGGCTCGGCGACCTCGTCGGCCGCAAGCACACGTTCCTCGTGACGATCGTGATCATGGGCGTCTCGACGTTCGTGGTCGGCTTCCTGCCCGGCTACGCGTCGATCGGCATCGCCGCTCCCGTGATCTTCATCGCGATGCGGCTGTTGCAGGGCCTCGCGCTCGGCGGCGAGTACGGCGGCGCGGCGACCTACGTCGCCGAGCATGCGCCGGCCAACCGGCGCGGCTTCTACACCGCGTGGATCCAGACGACGGCCACGCTCGGCCTGTTCCTGTCGCTGCTCGTGATCCTGGGCGTGCGCACGTTCATCGGCGAGGAAGCGTTCGGCAGCTGGGGCTGGCGCGTGCCGTTCGTCGCGTCGATCCTGCTGCTCGCGGTGTCGGTGTGGATCCGGCTGCAGCTGAACGAGTCGCCGGTGTTCCTGCGAATCAAGGCGGAAGGCAAGACGTCGAAGGCGCCGCTGACCGAAGCGTTCGGCCAGTGGAAGAACCTGAAGATCGTGATCCTCGCGCTCATCGGCCTGACGGCCGGCCAGGCCGTCGTCTGGTACACGGGCCAGTTCTACGCGCTGTTCTTCCTCACGCAGACGCTGAAGGTCGACGGCGCCAGCGCGAACATCCTGATCGCGATCGCGCTGCTGATCGGCACGCCGTTCTTCCTGTTCTTCGGGTCGCTGTCGGACAAGATCGGCCGCAAGCCGATCATCCTCGCGGGCTGCCTGATCGCGGCGCTGACGTACTTCCCGCTGTTCAAGGCGCTCACGCACTACGCGAACCCGCAGCTCGAACTCGCGACGCAGAAGGCGCCGATCACGGTCATCGCCGATCCGGCCGCCTGCTCGTTCCAGTTCAATCCGGTCGGCACGTCGAAGTTCACCAGCTCGTGCGACATCGCGAAGAGCGCGCTCGCGAAGGCCGGCCTGAACTACGAGAACGTCGCGGCGCCGGCCGGGACGCCGGCCCAGATCAAGGTCGGCGACACGGTGATCCAGACCTACGACGGCAAGGCGGCCGACGCGAAGGCGCAGGGCGCGGCATTCGACAAGACGCTCGCGTCGGCGCTGAAGGGGGCCGGCTACCCCGCCAAGGCTGACCCGGCGCAGCTCAACTGGCCGATGACGATCGTGATCCTGACGATCCTCGTGATCTTCGTGACGATGGTCTACGGCCCGATCGCCGCGATGCTGGTCGAGATGTTCCCGACGCGGATCCGCTACACGTCGATGTCGCTGCCCTATCACATCGGCAACGGCTGGTTCGGCGGCTTCCTGCCGGCGACCGCGTTCGCGATCGTCGCGGCGAAGGGCAACATCTATTCGGGGCTCTGGTATCCGATCGTGATCGCACTGGTCACGTTCGTGATCGGCCTGCTGTTCGTCAAGGAGACGAAGGACTCGGACATCTACGCGCAGGATTGATGTTGGGCGCGGAGCGGGGACGGCCGGCGGAGGGACGCCTTCCGGTGGCCGCCCCCGCCAGTGACCGAGGCCGGCACGGACTGCCGGCAACTTTTTTCGGGAAAGATGGAAAAAGGTATTGACAGCCGACCGGCCGATCGACATAATTCAAGTCTTCGGCGAATTAGCTCAGTCGGTTAGAGCGACGGAATCATAATCCGCAGGTCCGGGGTTCGAATCCCTGATTCGCCACCAAATGCGAAAAGCCGCTGTTTCGAAAGAAACAGCGGCTTTTTTCATTGCTTCATCCAGCGCACGCGGTGTCGCGGCGCGTTACCCGTCCCCCAGCCACGCGCCCCGACTACGCCACCACCGCTCCGCGCTGCGCCTTCGCCGCCTGCACCCCCACCTTCCCCCGCCAGTTCTCCCCACCTTCCAGCGCCGGCGTCGACTCGAACACCTCCGCGATCCAGTCGGCGAACACGCGCACCTTCTGCGACAGATGCCGGTTGTGCGGATACACGATCGAGATCGGCTTCGGCTTCGGATTGCTGTCCGGCAGCACCTCGACCAGCGAGCCGTCGAGCAGGTGCGGCAGCACCATGAACAGCGTCGGCTGGATCATCCCGAAGCCTTCGAGCCCGCACGTCACGTACGCATCCGAATCGTTGACCGTGACGCTGCCGTTCATCCGCACCTCGAACGGCTTGCCATCGATCATGAACACCCATGGAATCGCCCGCGCGCCGTGGCTCGCGCGGAAATTCACCGCATGATGTTCGACGAGATCGGCAATCTCGTTCGGCTCGCCGTGGCGGGCAAGGTAATCGGGCGACGCGCACGTCACGCGCTTGAGCATCCCGATGCGCCGCGCGACCATCGACGAATCCTCGAGCGGCCCGACCCGGATCATGCAGTCGATGCCCTCCTCGACCGGATCGACGTAGCGGTCGGACAGCCCCAGCTCGAGCGTGATGTCCGGATAGCGCTGCCGGAAGATCGACAGCGACGGCAGCACGACGCGCCGCCCGAGCGAACTCGGCATGTGGACGCGCAGCATGCCGCTCGGCTTGCGGTTGCCGGCCTGGAAACTCGCGTCCGCCTCGGCGATCTCCGCAATGATCTTCATGCAATGCTCGTAGTACGCGGCGCCCTCCGGCGTCAGCGACAGCCGGCGCGTCGTCCGATGCATCAGGCGCACGCCGAGCAGCGCCTCGAGATTCTGGATGATGGTCGTCACCGACGCACGCGGCATCGCCAGCGTGTCGGCCGCCCGCGTGAAGCTGTTCGCGTCGACCACGCGGGTAAAAACTTCCATTGCCTGGATTCGGTCCATGCTGCTTCCCCTTCGAATCGCCAACGGAACAGAATAGAGCCCGCGGCGGGCGCGGCACAAGCCCCCGCCCATTGTTGTCCGATCCTGAATAGTTTCGGCGCTTCGGACCGGAAATCGATCGGTTTCCGCGCAGTTCCTTCCGGCAGCGCCCGCGCCGGCCCCGCTCATCCCGGCGACGCGCCGCACCCGCCAGCATCGTCGGATCATCGCACCGGGATGAAGCCGTCGTCCGTTACCGCACGAACCGCTCGCGATATCCCTGCGGCGACACGCCGAGCACGCGCACGAAACTGCGTCGCAGCGTCTCCTCGGAACCAAAGCCGCACCGTCCGGCGATCCGCTTGACGGGCCACGCCGTTTCGCCGAGCAGGCGTTGCGCGGCCTCGACCCGGATCTGCTCGACCGCGCGGGCGGGCGTGCGGCCGGTTTCCGCACGATAGTGGCGTACGAAGCTGCGCTCGCTCATGCTCACGCGCTCGGCGAGCGCGGGCACCGACAGGTCGGCCGTCAGGTGCTCGGCCATCCACGCGTGCAGTTCGCCGAACCGGTCGGCGGTGCGCTGCATCGACAGCATCGTGCTGAACTGCGCCTGCCCGCCCGGACGCTTCAGGAACACGACGAGTTCGCGCGCGACGTCGAGCGCGGTCGCCCGCCCGAGATCCTCCTCGACGAGCGCGAGCGCGAGGTCGATGCCGGCCGTCACGCCGGCCGACGTCCACAGCGCGCCTTCGCGGATGAAGATCGGGTCCGGTTCGACGCGCACGTTCGGGTAGCGCGCCGCGAATTCGTCGCAGCGCGCCCAGTGCGTGACCGCGCGCCGCCCGTCGAGCAGGCCGGCCTCGGCGAGCAGGAACGCGCCGGTGCAGACCGACGCCACGCGCCGCGCGCGCCCGGCCTGCTGCCGCACCCAGCTCACCACGCGAGCATCCTTCGACGCCGCATGCACGCCCTTGCCGCCGGCGACGATCAGCGTATCGGGACGGCGCGCGGCCGCGCGCAGCGACTTGGCCATCACGACGAGGCCCGACGACGTCTCGACGGGCCCGGCTTCGACGGCCACGACGCGCGGCGCATACGGCGCCGGCTGCCCGCGCTCCAGCGCGAGCTCGTTGACGGACGCGAACACCTGCAGCGGCCCCGTTACATCGAGCAGTTGCGCACGGGGAAACGCGAGGACCAGGATCGAACGCGGGGCGGCGGCAGGCATGGCGATTGGCTTAAAACGTGGGTGATATGGCAATTTCGCCAAACACTACGCGCCTAGAATCGATCTGTCCATCCCGTGCCGAACGGCGCGCGTTCCCTTCCAGACGGAGTCTTCGCATGACCCTGCATATCGGCCTTCTCGTCTTTCCGGGCGTCCAGCAACTCGACCTCACCGGTCCGCACGACGTGCTCGCATCGCTGCCCGATGCGGCCGTCCATCTGGTGTGGAAGTCGCGCGACGCGGTCGCGTCGAGCAGCGGCCTCGCGCTCGCGCCCACTTGTACGTTCGACGACTGCCCGCCGCTCGACGTGATCTGCATCCCGGGCGGAATCGGCATCAACGAGCTGCTGCTCGATGCCGAAACGATCGCGTTCGTGCAGCAGCGCGCGGCCACCGCGCGCTACGTGACGTCGGTCTGCACGGGCGCGCTGCTGCTCGGCGTGGCCGGCCTGCTGCGCGGCCGGCGCGCGACGACGCACTGGAGGTTCCACTCGCTGCTCGAACCGCTGGGCGCGATACCGGTACGCGAGCGCGTGGTGCGCGACGGCAACCTGGTCACGGGCGGCGGCGTGACGGCCGGCATCGACTTCGCGCTGACGATCGCCGCGGAGCTGGTCGGCGACGAAGAAGCGCAGGCGATCCAGCTGCAGCTCGAATATGCGCCCGCGCCGCCGTTCGACGCCGGCTCGCCCGACACCGCGCCGGCTGCGGTCGTGACGCGCGTCACCGAACGGACGGCAGCCGGCTTCGCGAAGCGCAAGCAGATCGTCGAGCAGGCGCTGCGCGCGACGTCGCGCTGAATGCGGATGTCGGAAAAATCACGGGAAGGCGGCACACACGCGTGCCGGAGAACACATCGATGAAGATCATCCGGAGTGCCGCATTCACGGCGGACCGCGCGTGGGGCGCGCTCGACATCGCGAACCTGAACGGCATCACGGTCCGGCTGCACTGGACCGACCAGCCGTATCGCTGGCACGTGAACGACGGCGAGGAGGTGTTCGCGGTGCTCGATGGCCGCGTCGAGATGCGCTACCGCGACGCAGGCGTCGAGCATGCGACGGTGCTCGAGACGGGCGACGTCTTTCACGCGACAGTCGGCACGGAGCACGTCGCGCATCCGCTCGGCGCTGCGCGCATCCTCGTGATCGAGACCGCGGGCAGCGTCTGACGGCGGCTATCGGGGCCTCGATGCCGCGCGGGCGACGCGCACCTGCGCGCGGCGGGGCTCAGCCCGAAATCGTCCCGGTTGCCTGCGACTACCCGATCCGCCGTTCCGTCGAGGCCGTGCGCCGGCACGAACGCGCGAAGCTGCCCACGCAACAGGGACGTATACGGTTCGGTATCACATCGCATCGATAACGTCCGAGGCTTTAACGAAAAAATTAGCCTATATTTTCGTACAATTACTAAATACAAATTCATCAAAAAGGTCTAACTGCAATCGCAATCAAATCGCCAATTAAACGACCCGAATGCCTTGAAACCCGTCATTCTCCGACCGTTCTCGCACCCGATAAATACGCGATTCCATAATAATCATTCGTTAAAAACGTCCGTTAAAATTCATCAAATCGATGGATAGAATTGAATCCACGCTTTCTGTTTATCGATAAAAAATGGACGAACTCCTCCCGATGCGACTATTCGTCAAGGTCGCCGAACTTCGCAGTTTCGCGCGCGCAGCCACGGAACTGAACATCTCCAACTCGTCGGCCACCCGCCTCGTGATGAGCATCGAGGATCGGCTCGGCGCACGCCTGCTGAATCGCACCACCCGCAGCCTGTCGCTGACCGACGCGGGCCACCTCTATCTGGCGCAGATACGTCACGTGATCGACGAAATCGACCGGGTCGAGGAAACGATCGCCTCGATGCATCACGAACCGATCGGCTCGCTGAAAATCGCCGCGCCGGTCATGTTCGGCATGCACGTGCTCGCGCCGGCCATCGACACGTTCAAGACGCGGCATCCGGCCATCGTGCCGGAAATCACGATCGTGGACCGTCACGTCGACCTCGTGTCCGAGGGCTTCGACATCGGGCTGCTGCTGTCGCAGCACATCAGCAACAACACGCTCGTGAAGCGCCCGCTCACGCGCATCAACCGGATCGTCTGCGCGGCGCCGCACTATGTCGAACGGCACGGCGCGCCCGGTCATCCGCACGATCTCGCGTCGCACGCGGGCCTGGCATTCCATGCCGATTTCGCGGGCGAATACCTGTCGTTCGAACACGAACAGATGCGCATCACCGTGCGCCCGAACAAATCCGCATCGTCGAACAACGTCGGGTTGATCCGGAACTGGGCGCGGTCCGGCATGGGCATCGCGGTCCTGCCCGATTTCCTCGTCAAGCCGGATCTCGACGACGGCCGGCTGCTCGCGCTGCTGCCCGGCTATCGACTGGAGGCCCTCGAGATGAATGTCGCGTACCCGACCCGTCGGCATTTTCCGCGCAAGGCACGGCTGTTCGTCGATCACCTGATCGAGCATTTCGTCAGCTGAATGAACGGTGAAAGCGCGCACCATTTTTCCACGCTGGCTCGCCGCCGCCCGCTCGACCGCGCGGGGCTGGCGCGCGCGCCGGCTGGCGCCCCGACCGCCATCGACCCGTCGCCCGGCTGGCGCGGGCACGCCTGTTGCGCCGGCGCATCTCGGTAGTCAACCGCCCTTGGCAGCCCGCCGCGGAGGACTACACTAATCCTTAATGGGGTGTGGCCGGACAACCGCGCCCTCAGGGAGACGCCGCCATGAATCGGCCGCTGAATCGTATCCTCCCGCGCGTGACCGGTCCCGCATCGGTCTGGACGTGGGTCAAGTGGTCTTTGCTCGCCGCATTGCTGATCGCGGTGGCGATCGTCGCGCGGCTCGTGCAGACCGAGATCGAAACGTCCCGGCTGCAGGCGCGCTATCTGTCCGAGCTCACCCGCGACGTCGGCTATACGGTCGAAGCGGGGCCGAGCGATCACATCCGCTTCCCCGGGAACGGCCCGTACGACCAGCGCTTCGGCTACGCGATGATCCCCGCGTTCCAGCAGCGGCTGCTCGCGCGCGGCTTCGTCGTCAGCGAACAGGCGCGCGATTCGCAGCGGATGCTGTCGCTCGGCGAGCGCGGGTTGTTTCTCCCATACGAAGAGAAAGACCAGACGGGCCTGATGCTGTTCGATTCGACCGGCTCGCCGCTGTTCGCGACCGTGTTCCCGCAGCGCGTCTATGCCGACTTCGACACGGTGCCGCGCGTGATCACCGATTCGCTGCTGTTCATCGAGGATCGCTATCTGCTCGATGCGAACGAACCGAACCGCAACCCGGCGATCGACTGGGGGCGCTTCAGCCGCGCGCTGGCCGACCAGGCGCTGCACGTGGTCAATCGCCATCAGGCGCGCCCGGGCGGCAGCACGCTCGCGACGCAGATCGAAAAATTCCGCCATTCGCCCGAGGGCCGCACCGCGACGCCGCCCGAGAAGCTGCGGCAGATCGCGTCCGCGTCGGTGCGCGCGTACCTGAACGGCCCGCAGACGATGCTCGCGCGCCGCACGATCGTCGTGCGCTACCTGAACTCGGTGCCGCTCGCCGCGCGGCCGCACATCGGAGAAATCACCGGCATCGGCGACGGTCTCGCCGCGTGGTACGGCCGCGACTTCAACGACGTGAATCGCGTGCTGTCCGCGCCGACGACCGGCGACAACGTCGACCAGCAGGGCAAGATGTTCCGCGAGGCGCTGTCGCTGCTGATCGCGCAGCGCGCGCCGTCGTACTTTCTCAACCGCGGCTATCCGACGCTGCAGAGGCTGACCGACAGCTATCTGCGGCTGCTGTCGAACGGCGGCGTGATCTCGCCCGCGCTGCGCGATGCCGCGCTGGCCGCGCAGATCGAACGCAGCGCGCCGCCAGCCGCCGCGCGCGTGCAGTCGTTCGTGTCGCGCAAGGCCGTGACCTCCGCGCGCGCGTCGCTGCTGTCGGCGCTCGGCATCAGCGACCTGTACCAGCTCGACCAGCTCGACCTGCAGGCCACCAGCACGCTCGACAACGGCGTGCAGCAGGCGGTCGCCGAGCGGCTCGCGCGGGCATCGACGCGCGACGGCGCGCAGGCCGCCGGCCTGTACGGTTTCGAGATGCTCGCGCCGAAGGACGACCCGTCGCACCTCACGTACAGCTTCACGCTGTACGAGCACCGCAACGGCGCGAACATGCTGCGCGTGCAGACCGACAGCGTGAACCAGCCGTTCGACGTGAATCGCGGCGGCCGTATCAACCTGGGCTCGACCGCGAAGCTGCGCACGCTGATCACGTACCTGCAGATCGTCGCCGACCTGCACGCGCGCTATGCGCACCTGTCGAACGCGGAGCTGGCGCGCGTGAAGCCCGATCCGATCGACGGGCTGTCGCGCTGGGCGCTCGACTACCTGTCGCATACGCGCGAGCGCTCGCTGCAGGCGATGCTCGATGCGTCGGTCGAGCGCAAGTATTCGGCGAGCCCGGACGTGTTCTACACGGGCGGCGGCGCGCAGGTGTTTTCGAACTTCGAGAAGTCGGACAACGGCCGCATCCTGACGCTGCACGCGGCGTTCGAGCACTCGGTCAACCTCGTGTTCGTGCGGCTGATGCGCGACATCGTTCACTACGAAACGCTGCAGGCGGCCGGCCCGTCGTCGTCGTGGCTCAACGATCCCGCGCAGCGCCAGCATTACCTGCAGCAATTCGTCGACGGCGAAAGCCAGGTCTACGTGAAGCGCTACTACACGCGCTATGCGGGCAAGGCGCCCGACGAAGCACTCGCGCTGATGCTGCGCGACGTACGCAAGTCGCCGCCGAAGCTCGCGACGGTGCTGCGCAGCGTCGCGCCGAACGAGTCGCTCGCATGGTTCGACGCGCAGATGCGCGCGCAACTGAAAGGCACGCCGGCCGCGACGCTGTCCGACGACGATCTCGCCGCGCTCTACGCGAAGTATGCGATCGACCGCTTCAATCTCAACGATCGCGGCTATATCGCGAGCGTCCATCCGCTCGCGCTGTGGACGCTCAACTACCTGCGCGCGCACCCGACCGCGTCGCTCGCCGAGGTTCAGCGCGACAGTCGCGATGCGCGTTTCTACACGTACTCGTGGCTGTACAAGACCCGCTACCACGCGACGCAGGACCGCCGCATCCGCCGCATGGTCGAGCTGCGCGCGTACGCGGAGATCACGAAGTCGTGGCGCGCGCTCGGCTACCCGTTCGCGGAAGTGACGCCGTCGTACGCGGCCGCGATCGGCGCGTCGGGCGACCAGCCGGACGCACTCGCGAAGCTGATCGGCCTGATCGCGAACGGCGGCCAGAAGGCGCCGACCGAGACGATCACGCGGCTCGATTTCGCGAAGGGCACGCCGTATGAAACGCGTTTCGTGCGCGCGGCCGCGCAACCGCAGCCGATGCTGGCGCCGGAGATCGTCAACGTGGCGCACACGCTGCTGCGCGACGTCGTGCTCCATGGCACCGCGCGCCGCCTGGCGGGCGGGCTCACGCTGCCGGACGGCAAGACGCTCGACGTGTACGGCAAGACGGGGACGGGCGACCAGCGCTTCAACGTCTATGCACGCGGCGCGCGGCTGATCGAGTCGCGCAAGGTCAACCGTAGCGGCACCTTCGTGTTCGCGATCGGCGACCGGTTCTTCGGCGTGCTGACGGCGACCGCGCACGAGCCGTATGCGGCGCGCTACGACTTCACGAGCGCGATGGCCGTGCAGTTGCTGAAGTCGATGGCGCCGGCGCTCGCGCCGCTGATCGAACGCCCGGCCGACGCCGGCACGCGCACCGCCGGCCCGGCGCCGCAAGCGGAAACGCCTGCGGCGAACGTGGCGGCCGTGCAACCGTCGTGATCGAGTCGCGCCGCGCAGGCGCCCGCAACCGCGCGCCGCTCAGTGCGAGCGGCCGTCGTAGTGCGTGACGGGCAGCGCGTCGAGATCGACGCCCTCGACGCAGCGCACGTTGATCGCGGCCATTGCGGTGCCGTCCGGATGAACGCCTTCGCCGAACGCGTGAATCCCGCAGCGCTTGCAGAAGCGATGCCGGATCACGTGCTTGTTGAACATGTAGGTCGCGAGATTTTCGTCGGGCGTCAGCAGCGTCATGTGGTCGCGCGGCACGAACCACATCAGCGCGCCCTTGCGCTGACAGATCGAGCAGTTGCACGCCATCACGCCCTGCAGGTCGCCTTCCGCCTCGAACGTCACGTCGCCGCAATGACAGCTTCCGCGATAAAGCATGGTCGTCTCCGGTGCAGCCCGTGCGCAGCACCGGCGCCCAGGCGGGACGCCGTTGGCCGGGCCGATCCAAACGCGTACAGTAGCGCTCGCATGCGCCGCACGCAATGTCCGGGCGGCGCCCATCCCTCGTCGACCCAGGAGACCATCATGCTCGAACTGCGCCCCGGCTGCGAATGCTGCGACAAGGACCTGCCGCCCGATTCGGCGGAAGCGCGCATCTGTACGTTTGAATGTACGTTTTGCGCGACTTGCGCGGACGACGTGCTGAAGGGCCGCTGCCCGAATTGCGGCGGCGACCTGGTCGCGCGGCCGCGGCGGCCGGCGAGCCTGCTCGCGAAGTACCCGCCGTCAACGGAGCGCATCCACAAGCCGGGCGGCTGCGCGAACGCATGACGGTACGCTGCGGGCGCCGCCCGCCCCGCTCCCGTCACGACATCTCGATCCGCGCGCGCGTCACCGCGAGCAGCGTCGCCATCGCGCGGCGCGCGCCGTTCTCGTCGCGTACGCGGATCGCGTCGCTGACGGCCGCATGCTCGGCAAGCGACGCGTTGTACACGTCCGCCCGGCGCGCATTCAATTGCAGTTGCGCCTCGAGCGTGCGATCGATCAGCGCGCCGAGCGGCACCAGCAACTCGTTGCCGCCGGCCTCCAGCACGCTCAGGTGAAAGTGCAGGTCGGCGCGCACCCATTCGTCGACGTTGCGCGCGGCGGCCATCGCGCGCACCGCGCCATCGATCGCGTCGAATGCTTCGGGCGTACGGGTGCGCGCGGCGAGCGCGGCCGCGTGCGGCTCGATCATCTCGCGCATCTCCTGCAGCTTCAGCGCGAACGCGAGCGGCGGCGCGACCCGCGCATACCAGTCGAGCAGGTCGGCATCGAGCAGGTTCCACGCACGGCGGGGCCGCACGCGCGTGCCGACCTTCGGCCGCGATTCGACCAGCCCCTTCGACGTCAGCGTGCGCAGCGCCTCGCGCATCACCGTGCGGCTCACGCCGTACATCTCCATCAGGTCGGGTTCCCTCGGCAGCAGCGATTCGGGCGGATAGTCGCCGCGCAGGATCGCCGTCGCGAGCCGGAAGGCCGTCTGTCCATGCAGGTCGCGTTGAATGATCGTTCTCCGTCGGGCGGCTGCCCACTATCTGCACATTAATGCTATTAATACTATTTTTTGTTCGACTACGCTAGGATAACCGCGAAAGCACGGATCGTGCGCCGCGCCCGCGCGGGCGCGCCGGTCAATCATGGAGACACGCGTCATGAAAATCACCCGCCTCGAAACGTTCGTCGTCCCGCCCCGCTGGCTGTTCCTCAAGATCGAAACCGACGAGGGCGTCATCGGCTGGGGCGAGCCGGTCGTCGAAGGCCGCGCGCACACGGTCGAGGCCGCCGTGCACGAACTGGCCGACTATCTCGTCGGCCGCGACCCGCTCTTGATCGAGGATCACTGGCAGGTGATGTACCGCGCCGGCTTCTACCGCGGCGGCCCGATCATGATGAGCGCGATCGCGGGCGTCGACCAGGCGCTGTGGGACATCAAGGGCAAGCATCACGGCGTGCCCGTGCATGCGCTGCTCGGCGGCCAGGTGCGCGATCGCATCAAGGTGTATTCGTGGATCGGCGGCGATCGGCCGAGCGACGTCGCGAACAACGCGCGCGCGGTGGTCGAGCGCGGCTTCAAGGCCGTGAAGATGAACGGCTCCGAGGAGCTGCAGATCGTCGACACCTACGACAAGGTCGAGCAGGTGATCGCGAACGTCGCGGCGGTGCGCGATGCGGTCGGCCCGCACGTCGGGATCGGCGTCGACTTCCACGGCCGCGTGCACAAGCCGATGGCGAAGGTGCTCGCGAAGGAACTCGATCCGTACAAGCTGATGTTCATCGAGGAACCGGTGCTGTCGGAGAATGCCGAGGCGCTGCGCGACATCGTCAACCAGACCAACACGCCGATCGCGCTCGGCGAGCGGCTCTACTCCCGCTGGGACTTCAAGCACATCCTCGCGGGCGGCTACGTCGACATCATCCAGCCGGACGCATCGCACGCCGGCGGCATCACCGAGTGCCGCAAGATCGCGACGCTCGCGGAAAGCTACGACGTCGCGCTCGCGCTGCATTGCCCGCTGGGGCCGATCGCGCTCGCCGCGTGCCTGCAGCTCGACGCGGTCAGCTACAACGCGTTCATCCAGGAACAGAGCCTCGGCATCCATTACAACCAGGGCAACGACCTGCTCGACTATCTGCGCAATCCCGAGGTGTTCCGCTACGAGGACGGCTTCGTCGCGATCCCGCAAGGCCCGGGGCTCGGCATCGACGTGAACGAGGAGAAGGTGCGCGAGATGGCGAAGACCGGCCATCGCTGGCGCAACCCGGTGTGGCGCCACGCGGACGGCAGCGTCGCCGAGTGGTGATGAACGCTTGAGATAAGAAAGATGCGTGGC
The DNA here is from genome assembly GCF_002223195.1 of Burkholderia sp. AU28863. NCBI lineage: Bacteria > Pseudomonadati > Pseudomonadota > Betaproteobacteria > Burkholderiales > Burkholderiaceae > Burkholderia > Burkholderia sp. AU28863. Next base: position 475,993 of record NZ_NKFE01000004.1, read on the forward strand.
GCGGCGCGCGCCGCGCAGTGCGTTCGACACGGCCGCCCCGACACGGCGGCCGTTCTTGCATCCGCACCACGCATGCGGCGCCCCGCCCTGCGCCGTTCGGCCGTCAGCCGAGCGCCGCGAACCCCGGCACGCTGAACGACAGCACGGCCGCCGCGACGAACACGCCGATCATCGTCATCCCTTCGAGATGCAGGATGTTGCGGAACGTGTACGCGTCCTCGGTCGACGCGGTGCGGCGCAGGCGCGGCAGCGCCGAGAAGCGGTTGAGCCCGCCGAGCACGAGCGCGAGCGCGACGAGCAGCAGCTTCAGCAGCAACACGCGCCCCCACGTGCTGCCGTCGAGCGGCGCGAGCGAGCCGCCGAGCCCGCGGATCGCGTTGAGCACGCCGGTGCCGAGCACGAAGACGACCGCGACGATCGACGTGCGCGACAGGTGCTGGCCGATGCGGATCAGCGCGCCGCGCGCGACCGACGTCCCGAGCGCCGGCAGCACCGCGAGCCCGCCCGCGAGCACGAGGCCGCCCCACACGGCGGTGGCCAGCAGGTGCAGCGTCTGCACGCCGACCGCCGCGGACAGCACGCCGCTATCGGCCGCATGGCCGAGCGACGCCTTGCCGGCCGCGACCACGATCACCGCGAGCCACAGCACCGCATGCGCGACCGGGCCGTCCGGCTTCGCGAGCGCGACGATCGCGAGCAGCACCGCGCCGGCGAACGCGACGCTCCACGCGAAGCCCGTATGCGTCTGCATCAGCATGACGGGAATCGCGGCGAACGCGCCGCCGAGCCCCGCGCCGCTCATCGCCGCGGCTTCGTAGACGAGCCAGCCGAGATCGGCGAGCACGAGCGCCAGCGCCGCCGCGACGAGCGAATGTTGCGCGCGCAGCCATGCGGGGTGCGACGGCGCGATGACCGGCCGCGCGCCGTCCTTGCCGAGCCACGCCTTGAACAGCGCCGAGCCGACCGCCATCGCGAACGCCGCATCCATCAGCGCCGCGAGCGCGACCTGACCGATCCACAAGCTGTCGAACTTCATCGCGCACGCCCTCCCGCAAGCGGCAGGCCGGCAGTGCGGCGGCAACGGGGCGGACGGCGGGACGGACGGCGGGAGGCAGGCAACGGCACGGTAGAAAACGTCATCGATGAATCCGGAAACGGGAGAAACGACTGGACCTGCGGCGGAGGCGGCGCCGCGCGACCCGCGAGTGTACGGTCTTCGATGGGGAAAACGCACGCCGGTTCACATGACGCCGGCGCAATGCGCGTCAAATTGTCGCAAGTCGCAAACGGACAGGAACCGATGTCCTTTTGCCAAATAGCCGTCATTACCCATCGATGATAGAATGCCGCGTCGCAGCAGCCCGGCTGTCCTGCCGTCCATGCGCCGAGCCGATCGTAGCCCGGACAAGGTCCCCGACGAATAAACATGGAGTCTCGTGTGTCTTCAAGACGCCTCTTCCGTCCGCTGCTCGCCGTTCTGATGATCGGCGGCGCGGGCCTTATGAGCGCTGCCCAAGCGCAGACCAAGCCCACGGAGCAAGCGCACGCCCAGCAGGCGCCGCTCAAGGCACCCGATACCATGGCCGAGCGCGTGCGCGGCTGTACCGCATGCCACGGCGTCCACGGCCAGGGCACGGACAACGACTACTTCCCGCGTCTTGCCGGCAAGCCGGCCGAGTACCTGTACAACCAGCTCGTCAACTTCCGCGACGGCCGGCGCAAGTACCCGCCGATGAACTATCTGCTGACGTACCTGAACGACGATTACCTGAAGGAAATCGCCGAGCACTTCTCGGCCGAACGTCCGCCGTACCCGACGCCGGCGAAGCCGACGCTGCCGGCCGCGACGCTCGCACGCGGCAAGCAGCTCGTCACGCAAGGCGACCCGTCGCGCAAGCTGCCGGCCTGCGTGGCCTGCCACGGCGCAGGGCTGACCGGCATGCAGCCGGCGATCCCGGGCCTCGTCGGCCTGCACGCCGATTACCTGAGCGCGCAGCTCGGCGCATGGCGCTCGGGCAACCGCCACGCGAAGGCGCCCGATTGCATGCACGACATCGCCGCGAAGCTTTCCGACGAAGACGTGACGGCCGTGACCGCGTGGCTCGCCGCGCAACCGGCGCCCGCCAACCCCGTGCCGGCCCCGGCGCGTTCGATGAAGACTCCGCTCGCCTGCGGCAGCGAACCGCAATAAGGCAAGGGAGACAGACACAATGAAACGCAAGTCCCTGTTTGCACTCTCGGCCGTCGCGATCGTCGCGGCTGCCGCCCTCGTGCCGGTCCTGTGGCCGGGCAACGACACGCTGCACGGCGCTGCCGCCGTCGCGGCCACGCCGGCCGACCAGGCCGCGCTGATCAAGAAGGGCGAATACCTCGCGCGCGTCGGCGACTGTATCGCGTGCCACACCGTGCGCGGCGGCAAGTCGTTCGCGGGCGGCCTGCCGATGGCGACGCCGTTCGGCACGATGTACACGCCGAACATCACGCCCGACGACCAGAACGGTATCGGCAAGTGGACGTCGGACGACTTCTACCGTGCAATGCACACGGGTCGCTCGAAGGACGGCAGCCTGCTGTACCCGGGTTTCCCGTTCGCGAGCTACACGAAGGTCACGCGCGCCGATTCGGACGCGATCTACGCGTACCTGCGTTCGGTCCCGCCCGTGTCGGTGCCGAGCCGTCCGCACGAACTGAAGTTCCCGTTCAACAACCGCAACCTGCTGATCGGCTGGCGCACGCTGTTCTTCAAGGAAGGCGAATACAAGCCGGATCCGACGAAGTCGGTCGAATGGAACCGCGGCGCGTATCTCGTCGAAGGCCTCGGCCACTGCTCGATGTGCCACACGTCGATCAACATGATGGGCGGCCCGGTGAGCTCGTCGGCGTTCGCCGGCGGCCTGATCCCGCTGCAGAACTGGTATGCGCCGTCGCTGACGAACGACAAGGAACTCGGCCTCGGCGACTGGCACGTGCAGGAGCTGTCCGACCTGCTGCAAGCCGGCGTGTCGCAGAAGGGTGCGGTATTCGGCCCGATGGCGGACGTGGTCCACAACAGCCTGCAGTACATGACCGACGAAGATACGCGCGCGATGTCGACGTACCTGAAGTCGATCCCGCAGAAGGCTGAAGCGCCGAAGAACATGCAGTACGAGCCGTCGAAGCAGTTCGGCAACGCGCTGTTCGACCAGGGCAAGAAGATCTACGCGGACAACTGCGCGACCTGCCACGCCGAGACCGGCGCGGGCAAGCCGCCGGCCTATCCGCCGCTCGCGGGCAACCACTCGATCATGATGGAATCGGCCGTCAACCCGATCCGCATGGTGCTGAATGGCGGCTATCCGCCGAGCACGTTCAAGAATCCGCGTCCGTACGGGATGCCGCCGTTCGCGCAGTCGCTGTCGAACCAGGAAGTCGCGGCGGTCGTCACGTATATCCGGATGTCTTGGGGTAACAACGGTACGCCGATCTCGCCGCAACAGGTGAGCGATCTGCGTTCCGCGCCGCTCGACTAAGAAGCGGCTCACACAAACGGGGCGCGGCTGCGGGAAACCGCGGCCGCGCCCTTTTGCTTTCTGGCTGTTTTGCGATGCAGGTTTGACGCGCGGGCCGCGCGACGCATCGCCGATCATAAAACTCAAGAGTGGTATCTATGTCTTTCGAATCTCTCGGCCTGGCCGAACCGCTGGTCAAGGCGGTCAACGAGCTCGGCTACACGTCGCCGACCCCGATCCAGCAGCAGGCGATCCCGGCCGTCCTCGGCGGCGGCGACCTGCTCGCCGGCGCGCAAACCGGCACCGGCAAGACCGCCGGCTTCACGCTGCCGATCCTGCAACGCCTGCACACGTTCTACGCGGAGCACCGTGGCGCGAAGCGCGCGGTTCGCGCGCTGATCCTCACGCCGACGCGCGAACTCGCCGCCCAGGTCGAGGAAAGCGTGCGCGCGTACAGCAAGTACCTGAAGCTGCGTTCGACCGTGATGTTCGGCGGCGTCAGCATCAATCCGCAGATCGATGCGCTCAAGCGCGGCGTCGACATCGTCGTCGCGACGCCGGGGCGCCTGCTCGACCACATGCAGCAGAAGACCATCGACCTGTCGGATCTCGACATCCTCGTGCTCGACGAAGCCGACCGGATGCTCGACATGGGGTTCATCCACGACATCAAGCGCGTGCTCGCGAAGCTGCCGCCGCAGCGCCAGAACCTGCTGTTCTCGGCCACTTTCTCCGATGAAATCAAGGCGCTCGCCGACAGCCTGCTCGACTCGCCCGCGCTGATCGAGGTCGCCCGCCGCAACACGACCGCCGAGAGCGTCGCGCAGAAGATCCACCCGGTCGACCGCGACCGCAAGCGCGAGCTGCTCACGCACCTGATCCGCGAACACAACTGGTTCCAGGTGCTGGTGTTCACGCGCACCAAGCACGGCGCGAACCGGCTCGCCGAGCAGTTGACGAAGGACGGCATCAGCGCGATGGCGATCCACGGCAACAAGAGCCAGTCGGCGCGTACGCGCGCGCTGGCCGAGTTCAAGAACAGCACGCTGCAGGTGCTCGTCGCGACCGATATCGCCGCGCGCGGGATCGACATCGACCAGTTGCCGCACGTCGTCAACTTCGACCTGCCGAACGTGCCCGAGGATTACGTGCACCGGATCGGCCGCACGGGCCGCGCGGGTGCGACCGGCGAAGCCGTGTCGCTCGTGTGCGTCGACGAGAAGCAGCTGCTGCGCGACATCGAGCGGCTGATCAAGCGCGAGATCCCGCAGGAAGTGATCGCGGGCTTCGAACCCGATCCGAACGCGAAACCGGAGCCGATCCAGCAGCGCCGCGGCCAGCAGCAACCGCGCGGCGGAGGCAATCGCCAGCCGCGTGCCGGCGGCTCAGGCCAGCCTGCCGCGAAACGCGACGGCAACGCACAACCGAAGGCGACGCAGCAGAAGGCCGCGAAGCCGCGCACGCAAGGCGGCGCCGGTGCCGGTGGCAATGGCGGCGGACGTCCGGCAGGCGGCGGCAACGGCGCCCGCCCGGCAAGCGGCAACGCCGCGCATCCGAACCGCAACCGTTCGTCGCGCAGCGGCCAGCGCGGTCACTGAAGCCGCGCGGCCGCGCGCCGCAGGTGCTCGATCTGGCGTTGCCAGCGTGCGAGCACCGCGGCGCGCTCCCCTTCCAGCGAGAACGTGACGCCTGTCGCGAGACGCGCATAGCCGACCCGCTGCGCATCGCCGTGCGCGATCGTCGCAGCGAATCCGGCCAATCCGCCGACATCCCCTTCGAGCGGCATCATCTCCAGTTGCGCCTGAAAGAACGCACCGTCCGCGACGAGCGTCAACGCGGCCATACGCCGTTGCGCGATCGCGCGCGCCGCCCGCGACTGCGGCCAGAGCGCGATCAGCAGCGTGCGCGCATCGTGCGCATAGATCTCGCCGACGCCGAGCAGCGTCGTGCGCAGCTGGCCATCGTCGGTCGCGACGATCAGCGACGCGGCGATGTCCGCGTGACGCTCGAGCGCGGTGCCGTCGAACAGCGACACGACGGCGGACGGCCACGCGTCGAACGTCCATTGTTCGAGTGCGTGGCGATGAGTATCGGTCATGATGGCGTGGCCCGGCTGCGGATCGGATGAGGAAGTGCCAGCATACGCGCGACGGGCCGCGCCGCGGCGATCAGCGCAGGAAAACGTGCCGCGTGATCTTCGTGAGCGGATAGTGGACGCCCGGCTGGATCTTCGCGGGCAGGTCGAGCGGCTTGAGTAGCATCTTCACGCACATGTCGGCCGACAGGTTGCGGCGGACCAGCGAATTGATGCGCGCGGCGCGCTCGCGGTTGTACTGGCTGTCGCCGACGCGGTCCGGATAGCGGATCGCGAACACGTGGCGCAGCGCGATCTCGGAATCCTCGTTCTTGATTTCCATCACGCGGCGCGCGAGCGCACCGAGCACCGCGAGCCGGCCATTGCCTTCGACCTGGTTGTACTTCTTGAAGAACTTGAAGAAGTGCTTGTAGTGACGCACTTCGTCCGTGCGGATGTTGTCGGTGATTTCCTTCAGCACCGGCTCGTCCGAGCATTCGTTGATCGCGCGATAGAGCGTGGCCGTGCCCGTCTCGACGACGCAGCGCGCGACCATTTCGAGCGCGCGGGTTTTTTCGAACGCCTCGACCGAACAGGTCTTCGAATACTCGGCGAAGAAATTCGCGAAGGCCGTATCCCAGTCGAACTCGGGCCACACGTGCGCGATGTACGCCTTCAGTGCGCGGCCGTGCTGCAATTCTTCGGGCTCCCATGCATTGTTGAGCCATGCGGAGACTTCCGGATCGTCATTGAAGAATTCGCTCAGATTGCTCGTATAGAGATCCGAGCCGCTCTCGATGAACGACGACGCGCACAGCAGCAGCAGCAGATCCTCGTTCGCGGCGGCACGCTGGCGATCGATCCGGTTCAGGTCGATGTCCTCGATACGCCACGGCATCACATGCGTCGTTTTGGTGTCCATGGTAGTGCGCTCCCAGTCGTCGCGCGGAGGCCGGCCCATGCCTGGGGCACAGGCGCCAGCCGATCCGCAGGCGGCGTTTTACTTGCGTTTATAGTGAGTCGGTCCGGCCGAACCATCCTGGCATCTTAGCCGGACTTTGAAGTTCGTGCTCCAGAGCACTGACCATACCCGACGAGCGCAGTTCCACGGCGTCTGTTGCCGTTCGTTAGACGAGTCCTTCAAACCGCTTGCGCGCGTTCGATGGTATGCGGCGCGCCAAACGAAACGGGCGGCCGCCGGGCCGCCCGTGATGGGGAAACTGCAGCGCGAGCTGGAAGCGATCCGTCAGAAACCGGCCGCGAGCCCGTCGCGCCGGCTGTCGCTCGCGGCCACGTAGCCGCGCTCCGGATCGTCGGGATCGAGACGCCACACGAACTGCCCCGAACCGAAATCCATGTAAGGATCGTCGATCGACTGGATCGTATGGCCGCGGGCGGCCAGCGCGTCGACCGTCGCGCGGTTCATCGTCGCCTCGACGTCGAGCGTGAAGTCGCGGTTGACCTTCCAGCGCGGCGCGCAACACGCGGCCTGCGGCTGCTGGCCATAGCCGAGCATCCGCACGATGGTCTGCAGGTGGCCCTGCGGCTGCATGTCGCCGCCCATCACGCCGAAGCTCATCACGGCCTCGGTGCGGCCGTCGGCCTCCTCGGTGACGAACGCCGGGATGATCGTGTGGAACGGCCGCTTGCCGCCCGCGACGACGTTCGGCGAAGCCGGGTCCATCGAGAAGCCGTGCCCGCGGTTCTGCAGCGCAATGCCGGTGCCGGGCACGACGAGCCCCGAGCCGAAGCCCATGTAGTTCGACTGGATGAAGCTCACCATCATCCCGCGCTCGTCGGCCGCCGACAGGTAGATCGTGCCGCCCGAACGCGGACGACCGGCGGCGAAGTGCGTCGCACGCGCGCGATCGATCAGCTTCGCGCGTTCGGCGAGATACGCATCGTCGAGCATCTGTTCGGGCGTGACGTCCATCGCGCGCGGATCGGCGACGTAGCGATAGACGTCCGCGAACGCGAGTTTCATCGCCTCGATCTGCAGATGCTGCGAATCGACCGAGTCGACCGGCCACTCGGTCACGCCCGCATGCTCGGCGATGCCGAGCGCGATCAGCGCGGCAATGCCCTGCCCGTTCGGCGGGATCTCGTGAATCGTGTGACGGCCGAAACGCTTGCCGATCGGCTCGACCCATTCCGGCCGGTACGCGCGCAGGTCGGCTTCGGTCAGCGCGCCGCCGCCTTCGCGCGCGAACGCGGCGATACGCTCGGCGAGCGCGCCTTCGTAGAACGCCCGCGCGCCGTCCTTCGCGAGCGTGCGCAGCGTCTGCGCATGACCGGGCAGGCACACGCGTTCGCCGACGAGCGGCGCGCGGCCAAGCGGCATGAAGGTGTCCGCGAAACCGGGCAGCCCCTGCAGTTCGGGGACGGCCGCCGCCCACTTGTGCGCGACGATCGGCGGCACCGAATAGCCGCGCTCCGCGATCTCGATCGCCGGCTCGAGCAGGTCCGCGAACGGCAGCGAACCGAACTTCGCGTGCAGCGCTTCCCAGCCCGCGATCACGCCCGGCACGGTAACGGTGTCCCAGCCGCGCGTCGGCTTGTTCGCGATGCCGCGCGCATCCTCGCCGTGGCGCTTGCGGAAGTAGTCGACGTTCCATGCGGCCGGCGCGACGCCCGATGCGTTGAGCCCCGACAGTCGCTCGCCATCCCAGACGAGCGCGAACGCATCGCCGCCGAGCCCGCACGACACGGGCTCGACGACCGTGATCGCGGCGGCCGCGGCCAGCGCCGCGTCGACCGCGTTGCCGCCCTTCCACAGCATCCGCAGCCCGGCCTGCGCGGCAAGCGGGTGCGACGTCGACACGACATTGCGCGCGAACACCGGAATACGGGTCGACGGATACGGGTTGTGCCAGTTGAAGCCACTCATCGAGACCACCTCGTCGAAAGCTGAATGAACGGGCCCGCGCGAGCGGGCAATCCGCCATTCCAGCGCGATCGGCGCGATCGCACAAATTCATTTGTCACATGAATCCATGTAGTTTCCGCATGAATCGTGCGCGCCGATGTCCGGCAGGCCGGCCGAACGCCGTTGCCGCCCTTACAATACCCGCTCCGTCTCACGACACGACCATCGAGCCATGACCCGAGATCCCCGCCTCACCCTCAACGCGCGCCAGCAGGAATTGCTCGAATGGGTGCAGCGCGACGGCTTCGTGACCGTCGACGATCTCGCCGCGCACTTCGCGGTCACGCCGCAGACGATCCGCCGCGACGTGAACTGGCTCGCCGACCTGAACCTGCTGCGCCGCTACCATGGCGGCGCGAGCTTGCCGACCAGCTCGGAGAACGTGTCGTACACCGCGCGCCAGCGGATGTTCCACGACGAGAAGCGGCGCATCGCGGCGCTCGCGGCGTCGCACATCCCCGACCAGGCGTCGCTGTTCATCAACCTCGGCACGACGACCGAGGAAGTCGCGCGCGCGCTGAACCGCCATCACGGGCTGCACGTGATCACGAACAACCTGAACGTCGCGTCGATGATGAGCGGCTATCCCGACTGCGAGGTGCTGATCACGGGCGGCATCGTGCGGCCGTGGGACAAGGGCATCGTCGGCGAGCTCGCGATCGACTTCATCCGGCAGTTCAAGGTCGACTACGCGATCATCGGCACGTCGGCGATCGAGGCCGACGGCACGCTGCGCGATTTCGACACGCGCGAGGTGCGCGTCGCCGAGGCGATCATGCAGCATGCGCGCACGGTCTACCTCGTCACCGATCATTCGAAGGTCGGCCGCCCGGCGCTCGTGCGCCAGGGCCATCTGAGCCAGGTGCACGCGCTCTTCACCGACAAGCCGCTGCCGCCCGAGATGGACGACACGGTGGCCGCCGCCGGCACCCAGGTGTACGTCGCGGAATGACGGTCGCGATGCTGCACCGCACCTGAAACTTCAAGTGAAATCAAGAAGTTGGCGCCGCGCACGAACCGCTTGTGGCATGCGCTTCTGTCAAACGGAAAATTAACGGGGCACGATTTGTCGTTGCGTGCGCGCTCGACTAGACTCCAGTTCCCCGGCCCGTTCGCCGATCCGCCTGTGCCAGGGCGGTGCGAATTGCAGGGCCGGCGAATACAGCTTTCCCCCCAAGCCATACCCCTGCGGGTATCGCGCGTCGGCGTATGCGCCGGCCGCGCGGGCAGTCCGATTGCCATGGAGAGAACGATGCTGAGTCCGCATGAATTCGCCACGCTCTTGCTTGTGAAGGACGCGCCTGATCAGCGCGACATGGATCGGGATGAACTGGACATCCTGCTCGAACAACAGCTCGTCCGCCTGGAAGGGCTCGGCTCGGGGCGCAGATACTGCGTGACCGAGACCGGCGACGCCACGCTGCGATCCGTCAAGTACCGCTATTCGTAAGCCCCGCTGTTCCCGACCTTGACCTGATCGCGCGGCCGGCATCCGGCCGCGCGATCGTTCCCGCCTCCCGCCTGCCCGTTCGCCGCCGCCGGCTTCAACCGCCGCGCAGCGTCGGATCGACCGCCGCCCGCCAGCTGATGGCCTGTGCGCGTGCGTCGTTGAAATACGCGATCCAGCCCGCGCGTGCCGCCGCGTCAGGCGCCACATAGTGGGTCGAAAGTTCGTTTACGAACGCACAATAGTTTGCTTCGGTCAGCCCCCGATAGCGTTTCGCGACGTACGCGTCGTACAGCGTCGAATAGACCGGCTGCGCGTCCGCGCCCCAGTCGCGCGCGGCGCCGCCGCACGACGTCTGCAGGTCGACGAACGACGGCGCGCGCCAATTGCCGGCGAGCGGCGGCGTACCCGCGCCGCACCCCGCCAGAAGGATGGCGCACACGCCGGCCCACATCCCAATACGCATGATTCACCTCGCGAAACGGTCGATTTCGCCAGTATCGTCCGGGATCGTGTCGCGCGCTACTGGCCCCGCTTTTTCGAACTTTACTTTTTCGATTTCGTTCGTTAAATTTCGAATTCGAACATTTCATGTTCGCCTCATTTCAACAGACGATAAGGACAGCAGGTGACCCAACCGAATCGCTACGATCTGCTCGTCGTCGGCGGCGGCATCAATGGCGCGGGGATCGCGCGCGACGCGGCCGGCCGCGGCCTGTCGGTCATGCTCTGCGAGCAGGACGACCTCGCGTCGCACACGTCGTCGTCCAGCACGAAGCTGATTCACGGCGGCCTGCGTTATCTCGAGTACAACGAGTTCGGACTGGTGCGCAAGGCGCTGCAGGAGCGCGAAACCCTGCTGCGCGCGGCGCCGCACATCATGTGGCCGCTGCGCTTCGTGATGCCGCACATGCCGAACCTGCGCCCGGCCTGGCTGATCCGCATCGGCCTGTTCCTCTACGATCACCTCGCGAAACGCGAACTGCTGCCCGGCTCGCGCGGCATCGACATGCGCCGCCATGCGGCCGGCGCGCCGCTGATCGACTCGATCAAGCGCGGCTTCGTGTATTCCGACGGCTGGGTCGACGATGCCCGCCTCGTCGTGCTGAACGCGATGGATGCGAAGGAGCGCGGCGCCGAGATCCTCACCCGCACGAAACTCGTTTCCGCCGAACGCCGCGGCGACGAATGGGAGGCGCGGCTGCAGCACGCCGACGGTTCGATCCGCGTCGTGCATGCGCGCGCGATCGCGAACGCGGCCGGCCCATGGGTCGGCGACGTGCTGCACGGCGCGCTCGGCCGCGGCGCGCATCACAGCGTGCGGCTCGTGAAGGGCAGCCACATCATCACGCGCCGGCTGTTCGATCACGATCACGCGTACATCTTCCAGAACCCGGACAAGCGGATCATCTTCGCGATTCCGTACGAGCACGACTTCACGCTGATCGGCACGACCGACGTCGAATACACGAACGATCCCGCGAAGGTCGCGATCGATCGCGACGAGACGCAATATCTGTGCGATTCGATCAACCGCTACTTCAAGCGCAAGATCTCGGCTGCCGACGTGCACTGGACCTATTCGGGCGTGCGCCCGCTGCTGGAAGACGAGAACGCGGCGAACGCGTCGGCCGTCACGCGCGACTATCGCCTCGAACTCGACGACGGCGCGGGCGCCCCGCTGCTGTCGGTGTTCGGCGGCAAGATCACGACGTTCCGCAAGCTCGCGGAAGAAGCCGGCGACATGCTGTGCCGCGCGCTCGGCCGCGAAGCGAAGACCTGGACCGCCGGCGTCGCGCTGCCGGGCGGTGATATCGCGGACGCGAAGTTCGACGTGTTCGCCGGCGCGTTCGCGAAACGCCATCCGTGGTTGCCCGCCGCACTCGCACGCCGCTATGCGCGCGCGTACGGCACGCGTGCGGAGCGCGTGATCGACGGCGCGAAGTCGCTCGCCGACCTCGGCGCCGAAATCGCACCGGGCATCCACGACGCCGAACTGCGCTACCTGCGCGACGCCGAATGGGCGACCTGCGCGCAGGACGTGCTGTGGCGCCGCTCGAAGCTCGGCCTGCACGTCGCGCCCGGTACGCTCGACGCCGTGACCGCCGCGGTCGACGCGTGGTTCGCCGCCGCGCATGCACCGCACGCCTGACCCGAATGCACATTGCAGTTGCCGTTGCCTGACCGACGTTGATTCACCGACGCGCCGCCCACATGCGGCGCGCATCACAACTAAGCCAATCCACGGATGGAGATGAGAGACATGCAGGACCAGTACATCCTCGCGCTTGACCAGGGCACCACGAGTTCCCGCGCGATGCTGTTCGATCGCCAGGGCAATATCGTATCGATCGCCCAGAAGGAATTCGAACAGATCTACCCGCAACCCGGCTGGGTCGAGCACGACCCGCAGGAAATCTGGTCGACGCAAGCCGGCGTCGCCGCGGAAGCCGTCACGCGCACGGGACTGAACGGCACGTCGATCGCCGCGATCGGCATCACGAACCAGCGCGAGACGACGATCGTCTGGGATCGCGAGACGGGCCAGCCCGTCTACAACGCGATCGTCTGGCAGGACCGCCGCACGGCCGACTTCTGCGACTCGCTGAAGAAGCAAGGGCTCGAAGCGACGGTGCGCGCGAAGACCGGCCTGCCGATCGACTCGTACTTCTCCGCGACGAAGATCCGCTGGATCCTCGACAACGTGCCGGGTGCGCGCGACAAGGCGCGCCAGGGCAAGCTCGCGTTCGGCACCGTCGACAGCTGGCTCGTATGGAACTTCACGAAGCACGAACTGCACGTGACCGACGTGACGAACGCGTCGCGCACGATGCTGTTCAACATCCATACGCGCGAGTGGGACAGCGAGCTGCTCGAACTGCTCGACATCCCGCGCAGCATGTTGCCGGAAGTGAAGGCGTCGTCGGAGATCTACGGCCACACGAAGACCACCGTGTTCGCGTCGAAGATTCCGCTCGCGGGTATCGCCGGCGACCAGCACGCGGCGCTGTTCGGCCAGATGTGCACGACGTCGGGCATGGTGAAGAACACCTACGGCACCGGCTGCTTCCTGATGATGAACACCGGCGACAAGCCGATCGAGTCGAAGAACAACCTCGTCACGACGATCGCGTGGCAGATCGGCGACGACGTGCAGTACGCTCTGGAAGGCAGCATCTTCATCGCGGGTGCGGTCGTGCAGTGGCTGCGCGACGGCGTCGGCCTCATCAAGACGGCCGCCGAGATCGAAGCGCTCGCCGCGAGCGTGCCGCATACCGACGGCGTCTACCTCGTGCCCGCGTTCGCCGGCCTCGGCGCGCCGCACTGGAACGCGCGGGCGCGCGGCTCGGTGTTCGGCGTCACCCGCGGCACGAGCGCCGCGCACCTCGCGCGCGCGGCGCTCGATGCGATCGCGTACCAGTCGCTCGACGTGCTGGCCGCGATGGAAGCCGATTCGGGCATCAGCATCGGCGAGCTGCGGGTGGACGGCGGCGCGAGCGCGAACGACCTGCTGATGCAGTTCCAGGCCGACCTGCTCGGCGTCGACGCGGTGCGTCCGCAGATCACCGAGACGACCGCGCTCGGCGCGGCCTATCTCGCGGGCCTCGCGATCGGCTACTGGAAGAATCTCGACGAAGTGCGCGACCAGTGGCAGCTCGATCGCCGCTTCGCACCGTCGATGCCGAAGGAGCAGGTCGAACAGCGCATGGCCGGCTGGCAGCGTGCGGTGCGCGCCGCGAAGGCATGGGCCGACGACACCCAGTAATCCAAATAAAGCCAAACGAAATACAACAACACCGGCGGACCGCGCAGCGCGCGAGTCCGCCGTGACTTCGAGAGACAATCATGTCACCTTATATTGCAGAATTCATCGGCACCGCGATCCTCGTGCTGCTCGGCAACGGCGCGGTCGCAAACGTGCTGCTTGCAAAGACCAAGGGCAAAGGCGCGGACCTGATCGTGATCGTGATGGGCTGGGCGATGGCGGTATTCGTCGCGGTCTACGTGACCGCGTCGTTCAGCGGCGCGCACCTGAATCCGATCGTCACGATCAGTCTCGCGCTCGCGGGCAAGTTCGCGTGGTCGAAAGTCGGCGGCTACGTGCTCGCGCAGATGCTCGGCGGGATGGCGGGCGCGTTGCTCGTATGGCTCGCGTATCGCCAGCACTTCGCGAAGGAAGCCGATGCGGACCTGAAGCTCGCGGTGTTCTGCACGGCGCCGGCGATCCGCAGCACCACGCACAACGTGCTGACCGAAGCGATCTGCACGTTCGTGCTGATTCTCGGCGTGCTGTACCTCGCGTCGCCGCAGGTCGGCCTCGGCGCACTCGACGCGCTGCCCGTCGGCCTGCTGGTGCTCGGCATCGGCATCTCGCTCGGCGGCCCGACCGGCTATGCGATGAGCCCCGCGCGCGACCTGTCGCCGCGCATCATGCATGCGCTACTGCCGATTCCGGGCAAGCGCGACAGCGACTGGCGCTATGCGTGGGTGCCGGTGATCGGCCCGCTGCTCGGCGGCGCCGCGGCAGCCGGCCTGTATCTGCGTCTGCACGCGATGGCCTGATCGCGGTGCGAACGAAGCGCGCGGCGTTCGCTGTCGCGCGCTTCACTCCCCTCTTTTTTCTGTCGGCCGTCACGAGCCGCGGCCCGGGCGCGCCGCCGGCCGACTACATTCGCCATGCGGGCGGCATCGCGACAGACGTGCCGGAGCCGTTCTTGCCCGAACGCTCCCGGCACGCGTATGCGCCGCATCGGGCACATTGACCGCCGCGTCGCGGGGCCGGCGCGTGAAAGCACGTATGATGGCGAATCGATCGGCGTCGCCGATATCCCGCGTTTTCCTCACCATGCTCGATCACCTTATCTGCGACTGCGACGGCGTGCTCGTCGACAGCGAAGTCATCGCCGACCGCGTGCTGCTCGACACGCTGTCCGCCACGTTCCCGAACCTCGATTTCGAAGCCGCCGCGAAGTCGGCATTCGGCCAGCAGACGTCGCGTTTCCTCACCGGCATCGAAGCCCGCTTCGGGATCGAAATGCCCGCCAACTTCATCGAGACCATCGAGCACAACATCGAAGTCGCGCTCGCGCAATCGCTCGCGCCGATCAGCGGCGTGCGCGACGCGCTGCTGAAGGTCACGCTGCCGGCCGCCGTCGTGTCGAACAGCCGGCTCGTGCGCGTGCGCAGCTCGCTGAAACGGGCGTCGCTCACCGAGATCTTCGGCGAGCGGGTGTTCAGCTCCGAACAGGTCGCGCGGCCGAAGCCCTACCCCGACGTCTACCTGCACGCGGCGCAAACACTCGGTGTCGCGCCGGCGCGCTGCGTCGTCGTCGAGGACAGCATTTCGGGGTTGAATGCCGCGCGGGCGGCCGGGATGAAGACGATCGCGTTCGTCGGCGCGAGCCACATCCCCGACAACTACGCGGACGCGCTGCGCGCGATGGGCATCACGCGGATCATGCGCAGGATGGACGAACTGCCGGCGCTCGTCGAAGCCGGCATGCGCGGCGAATTCGGCGACGTGCAGTCCTGATCGTCATGCGAGCCGGATCGGGTCGATCCGGCCGCGCCACGGACGCGCGAACGCGCCCGCCTTTCCTTCGCTCAGGCCGGCTCGCAGCAGCGCTCACGCGCTGCCGCCAGCGCCTCGCGAAACTCGACGAGTTCCGCGATCGTCAGCATCGGCAGCCCGTGCCGTTGCGCGAAGCGCTCGACATCGTCGCCGCGCGTCATCGTGCCGTCCGGATTCATCAGCTCGCACAGCACGCCGGCCGGCTTCAGGCCCGCGAGGATCGACAGGTCGACCGTGCCTTCGGTGTGACCGCGGCGCGCGAGCACGCCGCCCGGTTGCGCACGCAACGGAAACACGTGGCCCGGGCGCACGATGTCGTGCGGCTTCGCGCCGTCGGCGATCGCCGCGCGGATCGTCGTCACGCGATCGGCCGCCGACACGCCGGTATGCACGCCTTCGCGCGCCTCGATCGACACGGTGAACGCGGTGCCGTTGCGGCTTTCGTTGGTCTGCACCATCGGCGGCAGTTCGAGCGCGCGCACCGTATCGTCGGTCAGGCACAGGCACACGATGCCGCTGCACTCGCGAATCAGCAGCGCCATCGTCTCGGGCGTGATGCGCTCGGCGGCAACGATCAGGTCGGCTTCGTTCTCGCGGTCGTGGTCGTCCTGCAGCACGACCGCGCGGCCCGCGCGCATCGCGTCGAGCGCGGCGGCGATGCGCGGCGGCACCGGTTCGGAATCCAGTAACGGGAGATCGGCAAAGGCGTCGGCAGGCGCCGACGAAACGGACATCAAGGACATGTGAAACGCTCCTCGCAAATACGATTTGGGCGAAAAACGTTTCAGGGCATTGCAAACAGACAGAACGACAACCCGCTTCGCATGCAGCGCGAAGCGGCCCTGACGGACATGACTATCTGCACATCTTCTCTCATCCGGACTATGACCGTCGGCTCTGGCATTCGACCAGATCTGCTGACCCCGCGCGGATGCGCGGGCGCTCGCGGGCTCGCCGGCTTACGCCAGCCTACCGCCGGTGGGGAATTTCGCCCCGCCCTGAAGACGCACTGATTGCCGGACGGGAACACCCCGTCATCGGCGGGCCAAGCATACAACAGCCGCACACGACGCGCAGCGTAAAACCTTACTGACGACCCCGTCTAACGGCATCGTCCGAACGGCCGGCGGACGAACCCACGATCCCGCGAAAAGCGCGAATCGCAGCCGCGCCGCGCAGCCTGCGCGATCAGTTGACGGCCGCGTGCGTCGCGTCGGGCACGAGCCAGCGCGGCGGCACTTCAGGGCTCACCGTCACGCGGAACGCACGCGCTTCGCTGTCGCCCGGGTTGCGCAGGCTGTACGGCTGGTCGGCGTCGAACACGATCGCGTCGCCGGTCGCGAGCAACTGGCGGCGGTCGTGCACGCTCACTTCGAGCGTGCCTTCGCTGACGACGAGGTTGACGGTCGTGCCGGGCGCGCGGCGCGCGCCGGGCTCGGTATGCAGCGGCGCGATCCGCAGCTCGTGGAATTCGGCCGCGGCCGGCTCGCCCTCCGGATACAGCGCACGTGCCGAGAAGCGGCCGTTCGAGCTGACGACGCGCGACGCGCGCTCGGCCGCCAGATGCTCGAAACCGTTCACCGCATGGCGCCGCAGGAACGCGGCGACCGATACCTTCAGCGCCGCGGCGATCTTGCAGAGCACCTTGATCGACGGCACGCTGCGCGCGGATTCGATCTGCGCGAGCATCGCGCGCGACACGCCGGACAGCCGCGCGAGCGCGTCGAGCGACAGTTGCCGCTCGGCGCGCAAGCGCGCGAGGTTCACGCCGACGACCTGCTCGAGGACGTCGAGCGACGCGGCGCCGCGTCCGTCGGCGGCATTGCCGGACTCGAAGGAAGACACGTCGCGCACGAGCGCCAGGGATGAAGACATAGCATTGCCTCCGGGCCGCTGCGCGGCCCTGCGTAGGGGGTAAGCCGGAATCGGAATCGGGTTGCGCCGGTCATTGGCGCGTATCGAGACGCTATCACCCGGCCTGATACGGGCAAACGAAGTTATCTTCACACCGTTATCAGCATCGCGGAGGAATACGTTTCTCGCGAACCTTTTCCCGCCGCTATGGCGTCGCCGCGCAGGGCGCCGTGGGGACGCTCACTGCGCCGCCGGCGCCGCGCCGCGCGCCGGGCCGCGCGCATCGAGCCGCATGGCGAGCCACGTGACGACCAGCGCCGCGAACGTCACCGCGACCGCGACCCACGGCAGCGCATCGAGCGCGAAGCCGTGTTCCAGCGCGACGCCACCGAGCCACGCACCGCCCGCATTGCCGACGTTGAACGCGCCGATGTTCAGCGTCGACGCGAGATGCGGCGCGCTCGCGGCTTTCTCGACCACGCGCGCCTGCAGCGGCGGCACCGTCGCGAATGCGGCGATCCCCCAGACGAACACGGTGACCGCGGCCGCGACCGGCAGGTGGCTCGTCTTCGCGAACACGGCCATCACGGCCATCAGCGCGACGAGGATCGCGATCAGCGACGGCATCAGCGCGCGGTCGGCCAGCTTGCCGCCGATCGTATTGCCGATCGTCAGGCCCGCGCCGAACAGCACGAGGATCAGCGCGACCGCGCGCGGCGAGTAGCCCGACACGGTCTCGAGAATCGGCGCGATGTACGTGAACACGACGAACACGCCGCCGAAGCCGAGCACGGTCATCAGCAACGCGAGCCACACCTGCGGCTCCTTCAGCACGCGCACTTCGTGGCCGAGGCCGACCGGCCCGCTGTCGTGGCGGTTCGGCACCAGCGCGGCCACGCCGCCGAGCGCGAGCACGCCGAGCGCGGCGACGATCCAGAACGATGCGCGCCAGCCGAGCAGTTGGCCGACGAACGTGCCGAACGGCACGCCGAGCACGTTCGACAGCGTGAGCCCCGTGAACATCAGCGCGATCGCGCTCGCGCGCTTGTCGGCCGGCACGAGCGACGCGGCGACCACCGCGCCGATGCCGAAGAACGAGCCGTGCGCAAACGACGTGACGACGCGCGCGACCATCAGCATCGCGTAGCCGGACGCCGTCGCGCACAGCACGTTGCCGACGATGAAGATCGCCATCAGCAACTGCAGCGCGGCCTTGCGCGGCATGCGGCTCGTCAGCACCGCGAGCAGCGGCGCGCCGACCGCGACGCCGAGCGCGTAGCCGGTGACGAGCAGGCCGGCCGACGGCAGCGACACGGCGAGGTCGTGCGCGACTTCGGGCAGCAGGCCCATGATGATGAATTCGGTGGTACCGATGGCGAAGGCGCTGATCGCGAGCGCCAGTAACGGAATGGGCATGACGTTCTCCGGAAGGCGGCGGCCGCGGCGCCCGGTCGGTGCCGCACCGCACAAGAAAGCGGGATGTGCGCGCATTGTCCCGAAGACGCCTATATTTGATAATTGGCGTGGCATTTGAACCATTTTCAAATATTTCTGGAAAATCGCATGGACCGACTGGGCGACATCCGGCTGTTCGTCGAGGCGGCCGAGCTGGGCAGCCTGTCCGCCGCCGGGCGCAAGCTGAACCTCACGCCGGCCGCCGCGAGCGCGCGGCTCGCGAAGCTCGAGGCGAAGATCGCGACGCGACTGTTCGAGCGCTCGACGCGGCAGTTGCGGCTCACCGACGAAGGCAAGCTGTACCTGAACTGCTGCCGCCAGGCGCTGCAGGCGCTCGACGACGCGGATGCGATGCTGCAGGAAGGCCGCAACGTCGTGAGCGGCAAGGTGCGGCTGTCGTCGACGTCCGATTTCGGCCGCCACCAGTTGCTCGACTGGCTCCACGAATTCACGACGCTGCATCCGGGTGTCACGTTCTCGCTGACGGCGTCGGATTCATCGTCGAACCTGTGGCAGGACGAGATCGACCTCGCGATCCGCTTCGCCGCGCCGCCCGACGGCGCGCTGATCGCCCGCCGGCTCGCGACCAACCGGCGCGTGCTGTGCGCGGCGCCGTCGTTCGTCGAACGCCATGGCGTGCCGGTCGACCCGCATGATCTGGCCCGCTTTCCTTGCAACGTGATCACGATTGCGTCCGGTCCGATGAACACCTGGCATTTCACGCGCGGCGACGAAGTGCAGATCCATACGGTGCCGGTGTCGACCGCGTTCGAGACCAACGACGGCGGCCTCACGCGCGAATGGACGCTGCGCGGCCACGGCATTGCGCTGAAGTCGCTGTGGGACATCGCCGACGACGTCCGCGCCGGCCGGCTGCGCGTGCTACTGCCCGACTGGCGGCACCAGGACGCGCCGCTGCACGCGATCTATCACAGCAAGCGCTACATGGCGCCGCGCGTACGCGCGCTGCTCGACTTTCTCGCCGAACGCTTCGCGCGCGAGGAAGCCGCGCTCGACGACCTGCTGAACGCATGCCGCTGACGGCCGGCCCGCCACGCCACCGGGGTCGGAACGCGAAAACCGGCGTCGCGCGCCCGCAACCGGCCGCCCGTCCGTCGTGGCGTGAAAAGCTATAATGGAAGGCTTTCCCGACGGCCTTTCCTGTCCAATGCGCGCGTTCGCGTGCCGCGCACGGCCGTCCCGATTCACCCTTGACGACGCCCCCAGGTCAACCACTGCGAACGGCGAATCCCCATGACCAAGAAAGTTTACGTAAAGACCTTCGGCTGCCAGATGAACGAGTACGACTCGGACAAGATGGTAGACGTGCTCAATGCGGCCGAAGGCCTCGAAAAGACCGACACGCCGGAAGACGCGGACATCATCCTGTTCAACACGTGCTCCGTGCGCGAGAAGGCGCAGGAGAAGGTGTTCTCCGATCTCGGCCGCGTGCGCGAGCTGAAGGAAGCGAAGCCCGGCCTGCTAATCGGCGTCGGCGGCTGCGTCGCGAGCCAGGAAGGTGCGTCGATCGTGTCGCGCGCGCCGTACGTCGACCTCGTGTTCGGCCCGCAAACGCTGCACCGCCTGCCGCAGATGATCGACGCGCGCCGCGCGAGCGGCCGCGCGCAGGTCGACATCACGTTCCCCGAAATCGAGAAGTTCGACCACCTGCCGCCCGCGCGCGTCGAGGGGCCGAGCGCGTTCGTGTCGATCATGGAAGGCTGCTCGAAATACTGCAGCTACTGCGTCGTGCCGTACACGCGCGGCGATGAAGTATCGCGCCCGCTCGACGACGTGCTGACCGAAGTGGCCGGCCTCGCCGACCAGGGCGTGCGCGAAGTCACGCTGCTCGGCCAGAACGTGAACGCCTACCGAGGCGCGCTGACGGCCGGTTCGACCGACATCGCCGATTTCGCGACGCTGATCGAATACGTCGCCGACATCCCCGGCATCGAGCGGATCCGCTATACGACGTCGCACCCGAAGGAATTCACGCAGCGCCTGATCGACACGTACGCGAAGGTGCCGAAGCTCGTGAGCCACCTGCACCTGCCGGTCCAGCACGGCTCCGACCGCATCCTGATGGCGATGAAGCGCGGCTACACGGTGCTTGAATACAAGTCGGTGATCCGCAAGCTGCGCGCGATCCGCCCGGACCTGTCGCTGTCGACCGACATGATCGTCGGCTTCCCCGGCGAGACCGACGAGGATTTCGACAAGATGATGGCGCTCGTGCACGAGATGAGCTACGACACCAGCTTCTCGTTCATCTACAGCCCGCGCCCCGGCACGCCGGCCGCGAACCTCGCCGACGACACGCCGCGCGAAGTGAAGCTCAAACGCCTGCAACATCTGCAGGCGACGATCGAGGAGAACGTCGCGCGCATCAGCCAGTCGATGGTCGGGAAGGTCGAGCGGATCCTCGTCGAGGGCCCGTCGCGCAAGGACCCGAACGAGCTCGCGGGCCGCACCGAGAACAACCGTGTGGTGAATTTCCCGGCGCCGCTCGCGTCGCACCCGCGCCTGATCGGCCAGATGATCGACGTGAAGATCAACCATGCGTACCCGCACTCGCTGCGCGGCGAGCTCGTGCTCGTCAGCGACGACGCGAGCGCGGCCACCCACTGACCGACCGCCGCCCGACAGGAGCCCGACGCTACTTTGAAGACCGTCCAAGCACTGGAATTCACCGCCCCGCGCGACGACAACGCGCGCCTCGCCAACCTCTGCGGTCCGCTCGACGAAAACCTGCGGCAGATCGAACAGGCGCTCGACGTCACGCTCGCGCGGCGCGGCCACCGGATCACGATCCGCGGGCGCGGCGCCAAGCTCGCGCTCGCCGCGCTCGAAAACTTCTACAACCGCGCGCGCGATCCGCTGTCGGTCGACGACATCCAGCTCGCGCTGGTCGAAGTGCGCCACACGGCCGGCAACGGCCGCCAGGACACGCTCGACGTGCGCTTTCGCGGCGACCCCGACCATCCGTTCGACGAGCCCGTCGCGCAGCTCGACGCCAGCGAACCGGAGGAAGAGCCGGGGCCGAAGCTCTACACGCGGCGCGCCGACCTGCGCGGCCGCACGCCCGCGCAGCGCGAATACCTGAAGCAGATCCTGCAGCACGACGTGACGTTCGGCATCGGGCCGGCCGGCACCGGCAAGACCTACCTCGCGGTCGCGTGCGCGGTCGACGCGCTCGAACGCGACCAGGTCAAGCGGATCGTGCTGACGCGCCCGGCCGTCGAGGCCGGCGAGCGGCTTGGCTTCCTGCCGGGCGATCTCGCGCAGAAGGTCGACCCGTACCTGCGCCCGCTGTACGACGCGCTGTACGACCTGCTCGGCTTCGACAAGACGGCCAAGATGTTCGAGCGCCAGATGATCGAGATCGCACCGCTCGCGTACATGCGCGGCCGCACGCTGAACCACGCGTTCATCATCCTCGACGAGGCGCAGAACACGACGCCCGAGCAGATGAAGATGTTCCTCACGCGGATCGGCTTCGGCTCGAAGGCCGTCGTGACCGGCGACACGAGTCAGGTCGACCTGCCGCGCGGCCACAAGAGCGGCCTCGTCGAGGCGCAGCAGGTGCTCGGCGGCGTACGCGGCATCGCGCTCACGCGCTTCACGAGCGCGGACGTCGTGCGCCATCCGCTCGTCGCGCGCATCGTCGAGGCGTACGACGAGTTCCACGCGCAGCATCAGGACGGCTGAGCGGCGCGGCCGCCCGCGCGCTCCCCCGGCCTGCCGGCCCGGCCCGCCAGACGGCGCGCCGGGCTTTTTTTCGCCCGCGCACGGCCGGTCCGAATTCGGGCGCGATCGGCCGTTTGGTGTATCCTCAACGCGTCCCAATCGCCGCACGCGTCATGAAATCCTCCCGTTCCCGCAAGTCCGGCCGCGCCCCGTCCGCCGCGTCCGAATCCCCCCGCCTTTCGCTGTTCGACGCGAAGGGCAAAGCCCGGACCGTCAACGCGCAAGGGCTGCGGATCGACTTCCCGGACGGCCGCAGCCTGATGTTCGACCTGTCGGGCAGCTCGGGCGACGCGGCCGTCGCGATCGTCGCGCAGCACAACGATCCGGCGATGCGCGCGAAGCTCGCGCTGCAGCCCGAGCACTACGACAGCGTGACGCTGCACGTCGGCGCCGAGTTCGCGCCGCGCGAGGACGATCCCGAAGACGAGCCGCGCGCGCTGGAATTCGACCTGTCCGTGCAGTACGGCGACGAGATCACGAGCGACGTGCGCAAGACGCTGCCGAAGCGCAAGCTGATCGCCGAATGGATCGAGCCGGCGCTGTTCGCGAGCGCGCAGCTCACCGTGCGCTTCGTCGGCGAGAACGAAGGCCGTACGCTGAACGCCGGCTACCGCCACAAGGACTATCCGACCAACGTGCTGACCTTCGCGTACGACCCGGCGCCCGATGGCACCGTGATCGGCGACCTCGTGCTGTGCTGCCCGGTGGTCGAGAAGGAAGCGCACGAGCAGGGCAAGCCGCTCGCGGCCCATTACGCGCACCTGCTGGTGCACGGCGCGCTGCACGCGCAGGGCTACGACCACGAGACGAGCGACGAGGACGCGGCCGAAATGGAAGCGCTCGAGGTCGACATTCTCGCGAAACTGGGTTTCCCGAACCCGTACCAGTAAGCCGTCCGCCCGATGCGCAACGCCGCGATGCTGCCGCCCGCCTACCCGCCGTCGATCGGCGAAGGACGCCTGCTGACGGAAGACGAGCTCGCGGCGTCGCTCGCGCAGACGATGCGCGACTGGGACGGCCGGCAGGATCTCTGGCTGTTCGGCTATGGCTCGCTGATCTGGAACCCCGGGCTGCCGACCGTCGCCGCCGTGCGCGGCAAGGTGCACGGCTACCATCGCGGGCTCTACCTGTGGTCGCGCGTGAATCGCGGCACCCCCGAACGGCCGGGCCTCGTGCTCGCGCTCGATCGCGGCGGCTCGTGCTCGGGCATCGCATTCCGGCTCTCCGGCCCGACCGCGCAGCCGCATCTCGAGACGTTGTGGAAGCGCGAAATGCCGATGGGCTCGTACCGGCCCGCGTGGCTGCCGTGCTCGCTCGAGACCGGCGAACGCGTGAACGCGCTCGCGTTCGTGATGCGCCGCGACGCACCGACCTATACGGGCAAGCTGACCGACCCCGTCGTCAAGGAAGTGTTCCGCTGCGCGGCCGGCCGCTACGGCACGACGCTCGACTACGTGAGCCGCACGGTCGATGCGCTGCGCGCGAGCGGCATCCCCGACCGCGCGCTCGAAGGGCTGCTCGCGCGATGCCGGTGATCCGGCACGACGCGCGGGCTGCCGCCATGCGACTCCGCGCCACCCGCGCATCCGCACGAGGACACACCCGATGAAACCGTCACGCCGGTCGCGTTGCAGGATCGCCGCACTGCTCGTCGTCGCGAGCGTTGCGCTGTCCGGCTGCGGAATACTCGGCTGCGGCGGCGCCGCGACCAACGGCGCGGCCGCCGGCGGCTGCTCGGCCGGCATGCGGTTCTGAGCGGCGCGCGACGCGTGCGCCCGCCTGCGGCGGAATGCCGCCGTCGCCGGCCGTTTCCCGCGTCCGGCCGCGCCGCCCTGCCCGCCGCCATTTTTTTGCCGCCATGCCCCGCCGGCGCTTTCTGCGATAGGATGGACCCGACGACGACGTCGCGCCCGGCGCGGCCGTCCGCGAGCGGGGCCCGCGTGAGCCGCCCACCCTGGCCGTACGGCCGGGTGACACGGTCGCGTCGTGCCCTTGGTGTATCCTTGCCTACTCCGTGACCGCGCGCCCCGGCATGACCCGGGCGCACCACCATGAACGATTCGTATCCCAGTCGTAAGCCAACCGACAAACCGCAAGAAAAGCGCTCGCTGCTCGAGCGCCTGACCGACTTCATCTCGCCCGAGCCCGAATCCCGCGGCGAGCTGCTGGAAATCCTCCAGGACGCCCACGAACGCAACCTGATCGACGCCGATTCGCTGTCGATGATCGAAGGCGTGTTCCAGGTCTCCGATCTGTGCGCGCGCGACATCATGGTGCCGCGCGCGCAGATGGACGCGATCAACATCGCCGACAAGCCCGAGGATTTCATCCCGTTCGTCCTCGAAAAGGCGCACTCGCGCTACCCCGTATACGAGGAGAACCGCGACAACGTGATCGGCGTGCTGCTCGCGAAGGATCTGCTGCGCTTCTATGCCGAGGAGGAGTTCGACGTGCGCGGGATGCTGCGCCCGGCCGTGTTCATTCCGGAATCGAAGCGCCTGAACGTGCTGCTGCACGACTTCCGCGTGAACCGCAACCACCTGGCGATCGTCGTCGACGAATACGGCGGCGTCGCGGGCCTGATCACGATCGAGGACGTGCTCGAACAGATCGTCGGCGACATCGAGGACGAATACGACTTCGACGAGGAAGCCGGCAACATCATCTCGGGGCCGGACGGCCGCTACCGCGTACGCGCGCTCACCGAGATCGAGCAGTTCAACGAGACGTTCGGCACCGATTTCCCCGACGACGAAGTCGACACGATCGGCGGCCTGATCACCCATCATTTCGGACGCGTGCCGCACCGCGGCGAGAAGCTGCAACTCGGCAACCTCGTGTTCGAAATCCAGCGCGGCGATGCGCGCCAGGTTCATGTGCTGCTGGTGCGCCGCAACCCGCTCGCCAGCCGTCGCGCCGAAACCTCGCACGAAGACTGACCGTTCCGCGCCAGCCGCGCTTCCTTCAACCGCTCGCCCTCTTCCGCTTCACATGGACGATCCGATTCCGTCCCGCCCGGCTGGCGGCCTTCTCGCGCCGACGCCCGGCCGCGCGCTGCCGCGCTGGCACTATCCGGCCGCGCTGCTCGCCGGCGCGGCCAATACGCTCAGCTTCGCGCCCACGCCGCATGGCGGCTGGCTGCAGCTCGTCGTATTCGTCTGGTTTTTCGCGCAGCTGACGCGCACGTCGAGCTGGCGCGGCGCCGCGCTCACCGGCGGCGCGTTCGGCTTCGGCAACTTCATCAGCGGCGTCTGGTGGCTCTACATCAGCATGCACGTGTACGGCGAGATGGCCGCGCCGCTCGCGGGCGGCGCGCTCGTGCTGTTCGCGCTGTACCTGTCGCTGTACCCGGCGTTCTCGGCCGGGCTGTGGTCGTTCTGCGCCGGTCATGCGTGGCACCGCCGCGAGCCCGACCCGCGGCCGTTCTCGCCGACCTGGCACGGCGCGTTCGCGTTCGCGAGCGCGTGGGCGCTCGGCGAATGGCTGCGCGGCACCGTGTTCACCGGCTTTCCGTGGCTCGGCAGCGGCTACCCGCAGGTCGATGGCCCGTTCGCGGGCTTTGCGCCGGTGGTCGGCGTGTACGGGATCGCGTGGGTGCTCGCGCTGTTCGCCGCACTCGTCGTGCAGGCGCTCGCCGCCGCGCGGCCGTCGCCGGTGCGTGACGGCGACGCCGGCGCATCGAGCGGCGACGCTCGCGTGCGCATCGCCGCGCCGGCCGGCATCGCCGTCGCGCTCGTCGCGGCCGGCCTCGGGCTGTCGCAGGTCACGTGGACCGTGCCCGCGAACGCGCCGCTCACCGTGCGACTGCTGCAGGGCAACGTGAAGCAGGACATCAAGTTCGAGCAGGAAGGC
This sequence comes from Burkholderia sp. AU28863, assembly GCF_002223195.1. NCBI lineage: Bacteria > Pseudomonadati > Pseudomonadota > Betaproteobacteria > Burkholderiales > Burkholderiaceae > Burkholderia > Burkholderia sp. AU28863. The sequence goes on from NZ_NKFE01000004.1 coordinate 502,408, forward strand.
ATCGACGCGGCGATCAAGATGTACCAGCAGATGATCGTCGAGAAGCCGGCCGACCTGATCGTCACACCCGAGACCGCGATCGCGGTGATGATCCAGGAATTGCCCGAGCCGTTCGCCGTCGCGATCCGCAAGTTCAGCGACACGACCGGCTCGGCCGTGCTGTTCGGCGCGGTCGGCGCGTCGGTGACCGAGGACGGCCGCTACGTCGACTACACGAACAGCCTGTACGGCGTGACGCCGAATTCGCGCGACATCTATCACTACGACAAGCATCACCTCGTGCCCTTCGGCGAATTCATTCCGTGGGGCTTCCGGTGGTTCGTCAACCTGATGAAGATGCCGCTCGGCGACTTCGCGCGCGGCGCGCCGGTGCAGAAGCCGTTCCTCGTGCACAACCAGCCGGTGATGGCCGATATCTGCTACGAGGATTTGTTCGGCGAGGAAATCGCCGCGACGATCCGCGACAATCCGCAGCCGCCCGGCGTGCTCGTCAACGTGACGAACCTCGCGTGGTTCGGTGACACGATCGCGCTCGACCAGCACCTGCAGATCGCGCGGATGCGCTCGCTCGAAACGGGCCGGCCGATGCTGCGTTCGACCAATACGGGGATGACGGCCGCGATCGACGCACGCGGCCGCGTGCTCGGTCAGTTGAAGCCGTTCACGATCGGCTCGCTCGACGTGCGGATCGAAGGCACGAGCGGCTTCACGCCGTACGTGACGAGCGGCAACAACATCGTGCTCGCGGTGTCGTTCGTGCTGCTCGCGTTCGGCTTCACGTTCGGGCCCGGGCTGCGTCGGCGCAACGGCCGGAAGCAGCCCGGCGGCGGCGAAGCGGAATGATGCAGCGGACCGCCGCCGCCGCGCGCGGCGGCCAGTGACCGCGAACCGGCCGGCCGCTCAGGCCTGCCGGGCCGGCCGCTCCGATCGAGCCGATGGTTCCGGCTGCGCGGCGAGGGCCCGCAGGTCGCGGCCCACTTCCTCCATCACCGGCGCCCATGCGCCGAACGTCGGCTGCCGGTACAACGTCGCGGTCGGATACCACGGGCTGTCCCGGCGATCGAGCAGCCATGGCCAGTGCGGATTCACGTCGAGCAGCACCCAGGTGCGCGCGCCGAGCGCGCCGGCCAGATGCGCGACCGACGTGCACACGGTGATCACGAGATCAAGCGCGCCGATGAATGCGGCCGTATCGTCGAAGCGCTTCAATTCGTCCGTGTAGTCTTCGATCGCGAAACCAGCCGCACGCGCGGCGGCGACATCCGCGTCCGCCCCCGGCTGCAGCGAATAAAACGTGACGCCGTCGATCCCGCGAAACGCGTTCGCGTAGCGCTCGAGCCCGACGCGCCGGAACGGGTTGCGCTGGTGGCCCGCGCTGCCCGTCCACACGAGCCCCACCTTCAGCCGGCCGTCGCCCGCGAGCCGTGCGCGCCATGCGTCGCATGCGGCCGGCTCGGCCCGCAGGTACGGCACCGACGCGGCGAGCGTCGACGCCTCCATGCCGAGCATCAGCGGCAGGCCGATCAGCGGCACTTCGTAATCGAATGCCGGCAGCGCATCGACGCCGCCGCCCGCGCCGAACACGTCCGCGTGCGCGCCGAGGCTGCGCTGCATCAGCGTGCCGAGCGCCGGAAACGTATTCCACGCGAGCCGGCCGCCCTCGCGATGCACGCGTTCGGCGAGCGGCGCGACGAAGCGGCAGAACTGCAGCACGTCGCCGAGCCCCTGCTCGCCCCATACCAGCAGCGTCTTGCCGGCGAGCGGCTCGCCCTGCCAGCGCGGGCCCGGCAGCGCCGGCCGGCGGCCGCGCAGCTCGCCCGCGCCGTCCCAGCGCGCCTCATGGCCGCGCCAGCCCGCCGCGTAGTTGCCGCGCACGAGCTGGATGATCGCGAGATTGAAGCGGAACGACGCGTCGTCGGGCGCCAGCTCGCATGCACGCGCCGCATGGCGTTCGGCGTCGTCCCAGCGCTGCGCCTCCTTCATCGCCATCGCGACGTTGTTCATCGCGAGCGCGTTGTCGGGCGCGCGGTCCGCGAGCCGCGCGGCGCACGCGAGCGCGCCGTCGAGGTCGTGCGTCGCGATCCGCGCGACGACGAGGTTGATCCATGCCTGCACGTCCCGCGGATCGTGCTTCACGGCCGCGTCGAGCAGCGCGATTTCCTCCGCGCGACTCGCGCCCGACAAGCGCAGCGCGATCGCGAGGTTGTTGCGCAGCGACGGCCAGCCGGCATCGATCGCGAGCGCCGCGCGGTACGGCGCAACCGCATCCGCGTGACGGCCGGCCATCTGCAGCGCGTAGCCGTGGTTGAAGTGGGTGGCCGCGCCCGGCTGCGCGCGCGCCGCGCATTCGGCGAGCGCAATCGCGTCGTCGGTGCGCTGCCGCGCGACGAGCGTGGCCGTGAGCTGCGCGATTGCCGGCGCATCGACCGCATGCAGATGGGCGGCGGCGGCAAGCCACTGTTGGTGTGCGGCGTGCTCGCCGCGCGCCCACGCGTCGGCGGCCTGCCCAAGCAGCCCGAGGAACGGCGGAAGCAGCGGAATCAGGATGTCGGTCGGTTCGTCCATGCAGTAAGCGTCGGCAAGCGGTGACGCGGCACGCATCGCGCGCCGCAATACGCGCATCTTACCGCCCGCGCGAAGCGCCGCGGCGTGCGCGTCGCGGCGGCCCCGCACGCGGCTGCGCGGCGCATGCGGGCCATGGGTGAGCGGGGCGCCGGAAACGGGCCGGCGGCGCCCGCATCCGCCTTCCGGCCGCATCCGGTCGCCGATCCGGTAAAATTACGCGTTTCAGCACACTAACAAGCCGCGCCGCCGCGCGAGCCGACCCTCCGGGCCCGCCCGGAGCGCCGTCCGCAACGGAGCGCCAGCGCCACGAAGGCTCTTCATGCTTACGTTTCAGCAAATCATCCTGACGCTGCAGTCCTACTGGGACAAGCAGGGTTGCGCCCTGCTCCAGCCCATCGACATGGAAGTCGGCGCGGGCACGTCGCACGTCCACACGTTCCTGCGCGCGGTCGGCCCCGAGCCGTGGCGCGCCGCGTACGTGCAGCCGTCGCGCCGCCCGAAGGACGGCCGCTACGGCGAAAACCCGAACCGCCTGCAGCATTACTACCAGTACCAGGTCGTGCTCAAGCCGGCGCCGGAAAACATCCTCGACCTGTACCTCGGCTCGCTCGAGGCGCTCGGCTTCGACCTGAAGCAGAACGACGTGCGCTTCGTCGAGGACGACTGGGAAAACCCGACGCTCGGCGCGTGGGGTCTCGGCTGGGAAGTGTGGCTGAACGGGATGGAAGTCACGCAGTTCACGTATTTCCAGGAAGTCGGCGGCCTCGAATGCAAGCCGGTGCTCGGCGAGATCACGTACGGCCTCGAGCGCCTCGCGATGTACCTGCAGAAGGTCGAGAACGTGTACGACCTCGTGTGGACCGAGTGGGAAGAGCAAGGCCCGAACGGCCCCGAGCTGCGCCGCCTGTCGTATGGCGACGTGTACCACCAGAACGAGGTCGAGCAGTCGACCTACAACTTCGAGCACGCGAACGTCGACCTGCTGTTCACGTTCTTCAACAGCTACGAAGCGGAAGCGAAGAAGATGATCGACGCGCAGCTCGCGCTGCCCGCGTACGAGCTCGTGCTGAAGGCCGGCCACACGTTCAACCTGCTCGACGCGCGCGGCGCGATCTCGGTCACCGAGCGGGCAGCATACATCGGCCGCATCCGCGCGCTGTCGCGTCTCGTCGCGCAGGCTTACTACGACTCGCGCGAGAAGCTCGGCTTCCCGATGCTCGGCAACCCGCCGGGCGTGCCGGGCCTCACCACCGACGCCCAGGACGCCGCGCAGCCGGCATGGGCGCCGCCGCTCAAGGTCGAACGCAAGATCGATCAGGTCTGACGAGACGAGATTCAATCCAACCATGACGCACAATCATCCCGCCCCCCTGCTCGTCGAACTGCTGACCGAAGAGCTGCCGCCGAAGGCCCTCGCGCGCCTCGGCGACGCATTCGCCGAAGGTGTCGCACAACGCCTCGCCGCGCGCGACCTCGTCGAAGGCGAACTCGTGTTCGAGCGCTACGCGACGCCGCGCCGCCTCGCGGTCGTCGTGCAGAACGTGCGCGCCGTCGCACCCGACAAACAGGTCCGCGAAAAGGTCCTGCCCGTGTCGGTCGCGCTCGACGCCGAAGGCAAGCCGACGGCGCCGCTCGCGAAGAAGCTCGCGGCGCTCGGCCACCCGAACGCGTCGATCGCCGATCTCGAGCGCGCGCAGGACGGCAAGGCCGAAGCATTCTTCATCAACTACTCGGCGGCCGGCGCCACGCTCGCCGACGGCCTGCAGGCCGCGCTCGACGAAGCGCTCGCGAAGCTGCCGATCCCGAAATTCATGACGTATCAGCGCCCGGACGGCTCGGACGTGAAGTTCGTGCGCCCGGTGCATCGCCTGACGGTGCTGCACGACGACCGCGTCGTGCCCGTCACCGCGTTCGGCGTCGATGCCGGCGATACGACGCTCGGCCACCGCTTCCTGTCCGACGGCCTCGTCGCGATCCAGCATGCGCATGCATACGCGGACACGCTGCGCGACAAGGGCCGCGTGATCGCCCACTTCGCCGATCGCCGCGAAACGATCCGCACGCAACTGAACGAACATGCGAACGGCGACACGGTCGTGATGCCCGAATCGCTGCTCGACGAAGTCACGTCGCTGGTCGAATGGCCGGTCGTCTACCCGTGCCGCTTCGAGGACGAATTCCTGCAGGTGCCGCAGGAATGCCTGATCCTCACGATGCAGACGAACCAGAAGTATTTCGCGCTGACCGACGTCGCCGGCAAGCTGCGCTCGCGCTTCCTGATCGTGTCGAACATCGAGACGAAGACGCCGGGCGAGATCATCGAAGGCAACGAGCGCGTCGTGCGCCCGCGCCTCGCCGATGCGAAGTTCTTCTTCGAGCAGGACAAGAAGAAGCCGCTCGCCGAGCGCGTGCCGCAACTCGCGAACGTCGTCTATCACAACAAGCTCGGCTCGGCGCTCGCGCGCGTCGAGCGCCTCGAGGCGCTGGCCGGCGAGATCGCCCCGGCGATCGGCGCCGATACCGCGCACGCGAAGCGCGCCGCGCGTCTCGCGAAGGCCGACCTGCTGACCGACATGGTCGGCGAGTTCCCGGAGCTGCAGGGCACGATGGGCACGTACTACGCGCGCCACGACGGCGAAGCCGACGACGTCGCGCTCGCGTGCGCCGAGCACTACCAGCCGCGCTTCTCCGGCGACGCGCTGCCGACCACGCCGGTGTCGACCGCCGTCGCGCTCGCCGACAAGCTCGAAACGATCGTCGGCATCTGGGGCATCGGCCTCGCGCCGACCGGCGAGAAAGATCCGTTCGCGCTGCGCCGTCACGCGCTCGGCGTGCTGCGCCTGCTGCTCGAGAAGCAACTGCCGCTCGATCTCGTATCGCTGCTGCGCACGGCCCACGCACGCTTTGACGGCGTGCCGGGCGTCGCCGAATCCACCGACGCGATCTTCGCGTTCTTCATGGATCGCCTGCGCGGGCTGCTGCGTGAGCGCGGCTATTCGGCCGGCGAAATCGACGCGGTGCTGAGCCTGAACCCGACGCGCATCGACGATCTCGTCGCGCGCCTGGACGCGGTGCGCGAATTCACGCGCCTCGCGGAAGCGGAAGCGCTCGCGGCCGCGAACAAGCGGATCTCGAACATCCTGAAGAAATCGGAAGGCGGCGCGAACGGCGCGGTGCAGCCCACGCTGCTCGTCGAGGCGGCCGAGAAGGCGCTGCACGAACAGCTCGCGGCCGTCACGCCGCACGTGCAGTCGCAGCTCGAGGCGCGTGCGTACACGGGCGCGCTGTCGGCGCTCGCCGCGCTGCGCGCGCCGGTCGACACGTTCTTCAACGACGTGATGGTCAACGCGGAAGATCCGGCGCTGCGCGCGAACCGTCTCGCGCTGCTGTTCGCGCTGCACCAGCAGATGAACTGCGTCGCCGACATCTCGAAGCTCGCCGCATAAGGGCCGCACGATGCCGACCAGCCCCAACCGAAAGCTCGTCGTCCTCGACCGGGACGGCGTGATCAACGTCGATTCGGATGCGTTCATCAAGACGCCCGACGAATGGATCGCGCTGCCCGGCAGCTTCGAGGCGATCGCCCGGCTCAACCACGCGGGCTATCGCGTGGTCGTCTCGACCAACCAGTCCGGCATCGGTCGCGGGCTGTTCGACATGGCCGCGCTCAACGAGATGCACCTGAAAATGCATCGCGCGGCGGCCGCGGTCGGCGCGCGCATCGACGCGGTGTTCTTCTGCCCGCACACGGCGGAGGATCACTGCGACTGCCGCAAGCCGAAACCCGGCATGATGCAGATGATCGCCGAGCGCTTCGAGATCGATCCCGATCACACGCCGGTCGTCGGCGATTCGCTGCGCGACCTGCAGGCCGGTGTCGCGGTCGGCTTCCAGCCGCACCTCGTGCTGACCGGCAAGGGCAAGAAAACGCTCGCCGCGGGCAATCTGCCGGATGGCACGAAGGTCCATGACGACCTGCGCGCGTTCGCGCTCGACTTTCTTTCACACGAACACGAGTGATGCGGCTGCCGCGCGCATCCTCCCCAACACCAGACTCACGCCGATGCGCTTCGTCCGCTCCCTGCTGCTGCTGATCTACTTCATCGTGTACACGGTGCCGTACGCCACCGCGTGCTTCATCGCGTTCCCGTTCATGCGCCCCGACGCGCGCTACTGGATGGCGGCCGGCTGGTGCAAGTCGACGCTGTGGGTCGTGCGCTGGCTGAACGGCATCCGTTACCGGATCGAAGGGATGGAGAACCTGCCCGACGGCCCGGCCGTGCTGCTGTCGAAGCACCAGTCCGCGTGGGAGACGCTCGCGTTTCCGGCGCTGATGCCGAAGCCGCTGTGCTACGTGTTCAAGCGCGAGCTGCTGTACGTGCCGTTCTTCGGCTGGGCGCTCGGGCTGCTGCACATGGTCAACATCAACCGCAAGGAAGGCAAGAACGCGTTCAATTCGGTGATCCGCCAGGGCAAGAAGCGCCTGTCGGAAGGCGCATGGATGATCATGTTCCCCGAAGGCACGCGCACGCCGGTCGGCAAGCAGGGCAAGTACAAGACGGGCGGTGCGCGCTTCGCGATCGAAACCGGCACGCCGGTCGTGCCGATCGCGCACAATGCAGGTCGTGTGTGGCCGCGCAACTCGTTCACGAAATTCCCGGGCGTCGTCACGGTGTCGATCGGCAAGCCGATCGCGAGCGAAGGGCTGACGCCCGATGCATTGAACTCGCAGGTCGAAGCATGGATCGAAGCGGAAATGCGCCGCATCGATCCCGATGCGTATCGTCAGACGGGCAACGCCGGCACCCGCGATGCCGCACGCGCCTGACGCCCCGGATTGCAGCCGTTGCGTACGACAAAAAGAAGCGAACTGATGAAACAGCGTCCGCGGCCACGGCCTGCCGTCGTGGCCCTCGATCATCGCCAGATGGATCTGCCGCTCTTCGACGGGCCGGCCGCCGCGCCGTCGGCGCCTGCCGCCCCGCCGGCGCCGCCCGACGCCCTCCCCGCCGCGCCGCTCGACCCGGGCCCGGCGCCCGATCGCTCCCGCGTGCGCACGTTCGCGCTCGACAGCCGCGTGCTCGAATACCGGCTGAAGCGCTCGGCGCGCCGCACGATCGGCTTCACGATCGACGGCAGCGGGCTGTCCATCACCGCACCGCGCTGGGTCACGCTCGCCGACATCGAAGCGGCGATCGCCGAGAAACAACGCTGGATCTTCGCGAAGCTCGCGGAGTGGAAGACGCGCACCGAGCAGCGCGCGCTGCCGCAGATCGACTGGCGCGACGGCGCGCAGCTGCCGTATCTCGGCAAGACGGTGACGATCGCACTCGGCGCGGGCGCCGTCGCCTTCGACGCCGATGCGCTGCGGCTGTCGCTGCCGCTGCCCGTGCAGGCCGACATGCAGCAGATCAAGGATCGCGTGCAGGGCTGGCTGCAGGGCGAAGCGAAACGCATCTTCGGCGAACGCCTCGTCGTCTATGCGGAAAAGCTCGGCGTCACGTATTCGATGTATGCGCTGTCGTCGGCCGCGACGCGCTGGGGCAGTTGTTCGAGCGACGGCAAGATCCGCCTGAACTGGCGGCTGATCCATTTCCCGATGTCGATCATCGACTACGTCGTCGCGCACGAGCTGTCGCACCTGCGCGAGATGAACCACAGCCCGGCCTTCTGGCAGACCGTCGAATCGATCTTCCCCGAGTTCCGCGAAGCGCGGCACACGCTCAAGCATCACCCGCCCGAGTTGCTGCCGTCGCTTTGACGCGCACGGCTCCGCCATCAACGAAAAAGGGCGATGCGAGGTCACTCGCACCGCCCTTTTTCGCTGCCGCGGCGCACGCCGCACGCCGCAGCCCGGTTCATCCGGCGCTTACTTCTTCTGGATGAACTCGATCTTGTAGCCGTCCGGATCCTCGACGAACGCGATCACGGTCGTGCCGTGCTTCATCGGGCCTGCCTCGCGCGTGACCTTGCCGCCTTGCGCCTTGATCTTCTCGCAGGCCGCGTACGCATCGTCGACCGCCACGGCCAGATGGCCGAAGCCGTTGCCGAGATCGTAGGACGGCGTTTCCCAGTTGTGGGTCAGCTCGATCACGGTGCCCGTGCTCTCGTCTTCGTAGCCGACGAACGCGAGCGTGAACTTCCCTTCCGGATAATCCTCGCGACGCAACAGCTTCATGCCGAGCAATTCGGTGTAGAACTTGATCGAGCGGTCGAGATCGCCGACTCGCAGCATCGTATGCAGCAAACGCATGTGTTGTACTCCTGTGGGGACTTTCCAGAACCGGAAATTCTACCGGAGTCGCCGAAAATCCGCTGGCCGCGGGCCTCCGCGAGACGTGGCAGCCTTTTGGCCGCATGGGTGACGCGACAACTATCGGCTCGCGCGGGAAATAAGAAAAATACGAGGATTAATGCGAAATCCGCGGCACCGACGCGGAGAAAAACATATCGCATCAGCGATGTTATTCAGATAAATCCGCCAATATCGAGATATTTAAATATCTCAAAATAAATTAGATTGCCATCCTCAAAAACAATACATTATTATTGCAATCTCATTTCATTTTCATGCCGCCATGCAAAACACATATACATATGGGATACACAACAACCTCACACCTGCAGAACTATTCTTTTTGATCGCAGTCGATAAAACCATGGATGAGTTGGGAGTTAGTGATGCAGCAGGTGTTGCAATGATACTTGCGGGCTCACGGCTTCTCTCAACACGAGGCAAATTCGCTGGCGCAGTAAAGGGGACCTCGGTTGCGTCGAAGGTCTCTCGCTCACTATTGCCCTATGAGATAAAATATCGGATCTTACCGACGTTTACTTCATGGACCAGTGTAGCGCGATTACGAGTGAAGTTGACGAACCATATTGGTGTATTCGTCGGCCGAGCGATTCCGGGAGTCGGCTGGGCGATTACTGCCGTCGACGTTGCAATAATCGGGTATAAATCGGTTATGGAATACAACCGACGAGTAAAACGTGAGGATCGACTGTAATGGACGATGCGTGGCCCCAACTTCAGCAATTCATACGGGAAGTCCGCGCCGCCGGAGTATTCGGGCTGGACGATGAATTAACTCGCGATATGGATCTGTATCACGATCTCGATTGGGAACCACCCAAAATCGTCAACGTCATCCAGATGTGGGGCGAACGATTTCACGTCGACCTCAGCGACTTCAATATCGCCTACTACGTGCCATCCGCGAGTATGCGAAGGCGTGACGTAGTGCTGGCTGCGTTGAAGTCGCCGTTCAGCGCAAAGGCGCGAGAATCGCTAGGAGGGCGATCGCTCACACTGGGGATGTTGGAAGAAGCAATGAAGCGGGGGCGATGGGAACGGCGTTAACGACGCACCGCCGCCAGCGCCTGCGCCACACCGACATATTCGGCCACGCTCACATCCTCCGCACGGCGCGCGAGATCGAAGCCGAGCGCGTCGAAATCGATCGTCTCGCGGTAGTCGCCGAGCGTATTGCGCAGCATCTTGCGGCGCTGCGAGAACGCGGCGGTGACGATTTCGCCGAGCAGCGCCGGATCGACGTCCGGCAGTTCGTGCGGCTCGTACGGAATCATCCGGACGATCGCCGAATCGACCTTCGGCGGCGGCTGGAACGATTCCGGCGGCACGTCGAGCATCTTTTCCATCACGTAGCGGTATTGCAGCATCACCGACAGCCGCGAAAACGCCTTCGTGCCCGGCTCCGCGACCATCCGCTCGACGACCTCGTTCTGCAGCATGAAATGCTGGTCGATCACCGCATCGGCGAACGTCATCAGGTGAAACAGCAGCGGGCTGGAGATGTTGTACGGCAGGTTGCCGACGATCCGCAGCGACGGCTTGTCGCCGGGCATCGCGAGCGAACCGAAGTCGAACGCGAGCGCGTCGCCCGCGTGCAGCTCCAGCAGCGCGCCGAAGCGTTGCTGCAAGCGCCCGATCAGATCGCGGTCGAGCTCGACCGCGTGCAGCGGCGACTCCGGCGTCGCGAGCCGCTCGATCAGCGGCCCGGTCAGCGCGCCGAGCCCGGGGCCGATCTCGACCATCCGCTGGCCGCGCGCGGGGCCGATCGTCGCGACGATCGAGTCGATCACGCCGTGATCGACGAGGAAGTTCTGCCCGAAGCGCTTGCGCGCGAAATGGCCTTGGTGCTGTCTGCTGTTCGACATCGACTGAGTAAAACGAAAAATACGACGAATGGGGTAAACCGGCAGCGTCAGGCTGCGCGGCGATGGCGCGCCATCGTGACGGCCGTATCGAGCGCGGCGATCATGCTGCCCGGATCCGCGCGGCCCGTGCCGGCCAGATCGAGCGCGGTGCCATGATCGACCGACGTGCGGATGATCGGCAGTCCGAGCGTCACGTTGATGCCCTCGCCGAACGTCGCGTACTTCAGCACGGGCAGACCCTGGTCATGGAACATCGCGAGCACGCAATCGGCATCGGCCAGATGGCGCGGCTGGAACAACGTGTCGGCCGGATAGGGCCCGCGCGCGTCGATGTGTTGCGCGTTCGCGCGGGCCAGCGCCGGCGAGATCACGTCGATCTCCTCGCGGCCGAGATAACCGTTCTCGCCCGCGTGCGGGTTCAGGCCCGTCACGAGGATGCGCGGCGCGGCGAGACCGAAATCGCGCCGCAGGTCGCGGTCGATGATCGCGAGCGTCTCGACGAGCCCGTCGATCGTCAGCGCGGCCGATACGTCCTTCAGCGGCAGGTGCGTGGTCGCGAGCGCGACGCGCAGCGGCCGGTGGCCGGTGCCGGCCAGCATCATCACGACGCGCGGCGTATGCGTGCGTTCTGCCAGGTATTCGGTATGGCCGGTGAACGGCACGCCCGCATCGTTGATCGTGCTCTTCTGCAGCGGCGCGGTGACGATCGCGTCGTACCGGCCGGCCAGCGCGCCGTCGATCGCCGCGTCGAGCAGCCCGAGCACGTAGCGGCCGTTCGCCGCGTCCAGCTTGCCCGCCTGCGCGGGCGCCGCCAGCGCGTGATGCGCGACCGACACCTGCGCGCCGCCGGCCAGCGTGTCCGCATCGACGCCGACCGCGGCCGCCCGCGCGTCGAGCAGCGCGGCATCGCCGAGCACGGTGAAATGCGCGTCGGGCCAGCGCTGCGCGGCGTCACGCAGCGCCTGCACGGTCAGCTCCGGGCCGACCCCCGCGGGTTCGCCGGTCGTGATCGCGATCTGCAGCGCGGGCGTGCTCATCCGAGGCTCGCTCAGTTCGCCGGGCCGACGCCGCCGATCTTGTACTGCACGTACGACGAATCGCGCAGCTCGCGCAGCCAGTCGGCATACGCCTGCTCGGCCTTGCGCTGGCCGATCGCCTGACGGGCGATGTCCATCTGCTGCTGCACCGACCCTTCCGCTTCGCGACGGCTCAGCACCTGGATCAGGTGATAGCCGTATTCGGTACGAATCGGCTGGCTGATCTGGCCGTCCTGCAGGTTGTTCATCGCGCGCTCGAATTCCGGCACGGTCTCGCCCGGGCTGATCCAGCCGAGATCGCCGCCTTGCGACGCGGAACCGTCCTGCGAGTAGGTGCGCGCGAATTTCGCGAAATCGCCGCCGGCCTCGACCTGCTTGCGGATGTCGGCCAGTTGTTGACGCGCCTGGCCTTCCGACTTGCCTTCGCCGACGCGCAGCAGGATGTGGCGCACGTGCGTCTGGACGATCTTCGGCGCCGCGGCGCTCGCGCCCTGGCTCTGGCGGCGATCGACGAGGCGCACGATCTCGAAGCCGTCCGGCACGCGGATCAGCGTCGGGTTGACCTGGCCCGGGCGCAGCTTCGACGCGGCGTCGACGACGTCGGGCGGCAGCGCGCTCGGCGACTTGAAACCGAGATCACCGCCCTTCTTCGCGTCGTTCGCTTCGGAGTTGTTCTTCGCGAGGCGCTCGAAATCGGCGCCCGACTTCGCCTGCTGCAGCAGCGCTTCGGCCTTCTTCTGCGCGGCTTCGATGTCGGCCTGCGGCGCGTTGGTGGGCGCCTTGATGAAGATGTGCTGGAAGCGCAGGTCCTGCTGCTGCGATGCGTTCGGCCCGCGCTGGCTCGCGATGTAGTTCGCGACCTCGGCGTCCGACACCGTGATCTTGCCGTCGACCTCGCGCTCGCGCAGCTTCGACAGCATCAGCTCGGTGCGCGCGTCGCTCGTGAAGATGCTCCAGGGCACGCCCTGCGCCTCGAGGCGCGCGCGGTACTGGTCGAGCGTCATCCCGTTCGCCTGCGCGAGACGCTGCAGCGTGGCCTGCACGGTCGCGTCGTCGATGCGGATTCCGTCGTCCTTGGCCTTCTGCACCTGGATACGTTCGAGCACCATCTGGTTCAGCACCTGCGCGCGCAACTGGTCGGCCGGCGGCACCGGTGCGTTCTGCTGCTGCAGGCGGCGTGCGATCAGGCCGGCGCGCTGGTCGAGTTCGCGGCCCGTGATCACGTCGTTGTTGACCACGGCGACGACTTCGTCGGCGAGCTGCGCACCTTGCGAACCGAGTGCCTGCGCCGCGGCCGGCGCGGCGGCGAGCAGCGCGGCGGACGCGGCGAGGCTGGACACGACTGCCGCGAAACGAAGGGTTTTCTTCATTGCCACTGAAACTCCATTGAAATCGTGCTGACCGGTGCAGACATGCCGGCGTTACTCGTAGTTGCTGAAGCGGGACATCGGCGGCGGCGGCGGCGGCAACGGCGTGTAGCCCGGCACCCCGGCGCGGAATGCGGACACGAGGCCGTTGTCGATGGTCGACAAGCCCTTGAGCGTCAGCTGCATCATGAAGCGCGTCGACGAGTTCTGCTGTCCCGACGAATTGATGCCGTTCGCGGCCCGCTGCACCCCGACCCCGAGCGCCCAGCAATCCGCGTCGTATTGTAAGCCGACCAGACCGTCGACCACGCGATCCCCGGCGAAGTCGTAGTTGAACCGGCCGATCGCATACAGGCGGCGCGTGAGCGGCCACTGCGCGGACACCAGGAACTGGTTGATCGGCTGGTTGTCGAGCGTGGTGTTCACGCGCGTATAGCGGTAGCCGACGTTGATCACGCGGCGCTCGCCCGGGCTGTAGCCGAAACCGATGCTCGACTTCACGAGCTGGTTGTTGTTCTGGTTGTACTGGAACGCCGTTTCCGACATGAAGCCCGAGCCGAGCTTCAGCGCGGCGCCGACGATCAGGTCCGAGTGGCGCGCCAGCACGGCGCTCTGCCCGGGGTTCAGCGTGACGCGCTGATCGGCGAAGTAGTACTGCTGCGCGATCACGAAGCGCGCGCGCTCGTCGCCGGTGCGCGGATCGATGAAGCGCGAGGTCAGCCCGGCCGTGATCCGGTTCGCATCGGCGATCCGGTCGTTACCGACGAACGTGTTCGGCTGGTAGATCTCCGCGAGGCCGAAGTCCGATTCCGCAGTGTCGAACAGCGGTGCGTTCGACTGATCGCGATACGGCGTGTACACGTAGTACAGGCGCGGCTCGAGGGTCTGGATGAAGTCCTGGCCGAACAGGCGCACCGAACGGTCGAAGATCAGGCCCGAATCGAAGCTCACGGTCGGGATCGACTCGGTGAAGCGCTTCGGGCTGTTCGGCGTGGCGGACGACAGGTAGTTCAGGTCGTACGACGCCAGGTGGTACTGGACCTTCGGCACCGCGAAGTAGCCGGGGCCGTACACGCCGTACGAGATGTACGGGTTGAAGACGATCCGGTCGCCCTGGGTCGCATCGGCGGTCGTGATGCGGAACCGCGAATAATCGGCTTCCGCGCCGAAGTCGAAGCCGCCGACGTTGTACTTCGTGTACTTCACGTTCAACTGCGGCTCGCGGCTGTACGGCGCGATCGACGGCGGCAGCGTCTGCCAGTGCTGGTAGCGCGCGAGCACCGACCACGGGCCGTTGTTGTACGTGAGGCCGGCCTCCTGCTGGTACAGCGTCTGCGTGCCGTTGATGAACTGGTTCGCCGACCCGAGGTCTTCCGGATACGTGTTGTCCGAGACCTTGTTGAAGTAGACGTAGCCGCCGAAGCCGCCGCCGAAGTTCTGCTGGTGCTGCCAGTAGATCGCGTAGCGGTTGCGATGCGCGAGCCGGTCATCCGGCAGGTAATTGGCCGTAAACGTGCCCGAATACGACGGCGACAGATAGCGGAACGTCGCTTCGGTCATCACGCCGCGCCGCGAGATGATGCGCGGCGTGAGCGTCAGGTCGCGGTTCGGCGCGATGTTGAAGTAGTACGGCAGCGACAGCTCGAAGCCGTTGTTCGAGTTCACCGAGAACGTCGGCGGCAGCAGGCCGCTGCGCCGCTCGCCCGACAGCGGGAACGTCATCCACGGGCTCGCGAAGATCGGCACGCCCTGGAAGAACAGCACGCCGTTGCGCGCGGTGCCCTCGTCGGCGCCCGTATCGAAGTCGAAGCGGCTGCCCTTGATGTACCACGCGGGGTTCGTCGAGCACTGGCACGCGGTGTACGTGCCGTTGACGAACACCGAGCGCTCGTTGTCGACCATGTCGACACGCTCCGCGCTGCCCGACCCGCCTGTCACGTTGAAGTGATACTTCGGCGCGGTCATGAAGCCCTGGTTCGCCTCGATCTTCAGGTGCGCCTCGGGGCCGGCGAACGACGTGCCGCCATTGACCACCTTGACCTGGCCGTACGCATCGGCCATGTCGGTATCCTGATCGTAGTGGATCGCGTCGGCCTTCACGACGGCGTCGCCGCGCCGCAGCTCGGCCGAACCCTTCGCGGCGAGATCCTGCTCGGCGGTGCCGCTCGTATGGTCGGCGATCACGAAGGCGGCCGGCTTCGCACCGTCCTTCAGCGGATGATCCTCGAGCTGGGGCGCGAGACGCAGATCCCACGGAGAGTCGAGCGGCTGCGGCTGCGCAGCCGCGCCCGACAGCTGCGCGTACGACACGGCCGGCACGAGGCCGGGCACGGCCAGGAGCGCGAGCGCGAGCCGCCGTTTGCGCGGCGCCCCGTCACCGGGGAAAACATTCGGGAATAGCGGTTTGGGCGGCATCTATCGTTTGGCGAATCGCCCCTTGTCAACCGCGCCTGCACGGCACCTTCGCGCGCGGCGGGCCGCGCCGTCGAGCCGCGACTGCGGCTCTTCGCAAACCGGGGAGGCGATCGGGCGGACGGCGCGACAGGCGGCGGGCCTGCACGGCGGAAGCTGACGCGGGGCGCGTCAAAAAAGTCGTGGGGTATTATATGGCAAGACGTTCCCCCCTCCGCCGAGTTTCATGACGCCCCCATCCGCCGCATCCCAGCCCGACGCCCGCCTCGACGCGCTCACCGCGTGGCTGAACCCGCTCGCCGAGCGCTACGCTCTCGATCTGTCGACCCTCGCGCCCGCGTCGTCGGACGCCAGTTTCCGCCGCTATTTCCGGGTCGCGTCGGCCACGAGCCCCGGCGGCACGCTGATCGCGGTCGATGCGCCGCCGCCCGAGAAGTGCCGCGAGTTCGTCCAGGTCGCGCAGCTGCTCGCCGCGGCCGGCGACCACGTGCCGGACGTGCTGGCCCACGATTTCGACGCGGGCTTCATGCTCGTGACCGACCTCGGCCGCACGTCCTACATCTCGGTGCTCGATCCGGCCGATCCGGTCGCGGCCCGCCCGCTGATGCGCGCGGCGCTCGACGCGCTGATCCGCTTCCAGCTCACGTCGAAGCCCGACGTGCTGCCGCCGTTCGACGAGGCGTTCCTGCGCCGCGAAATGGAGCTGCTGCCCGAATGGTTCGTCGGCCGCCATCTCGGCAAGCCCGTCACCGACGCGATGCGCGGCACGCTCGACCGCACGTTCGCGCTGCTGGTCGCGAGCGCGCACGCGCAGCCGCAAGGCTTCATGCTGCGCGATTTCATGCCGCGCAACCTGATGGTCTGCGAGCCGAACCCGGGCGTGCTCGACTTCCAGGACGCCGTCTACGGGCCGCTGACGTACGACGTCGTGTCGCTGCTGCGCGACGCATTCATCAGCTGGGACGAAGAGTTCGAGCTCGACTGCTTCGCGTACTACTGGGAAAAGGCGAAGAAGGCCGGCCTGCCGGTCGACCCGGATTTCGGCGAGTTCTACCGCCAGCTCGAATGGATGGGACTGCAGCGCCACATCAAGATCCTCGGCCTGTTCGCGCGCATCAACTACCGCGACGGCAAGCCTCACTACCTGAACGACCTGCCGCGCTTCCTCGCGTATGCACGCAAGGTCGCGCTGCGCTATCGCCCGCTCGTACCGTTCGCGAAGCTGCTCGACGAGCTCGAGGGCAACGCGCCGGCCGACGTCGGCTATACGTTCTGACCGTCCTCGCACCCAGTCGACCATGAGCACACCCCTGACCACGGCGATGATCTTCGCCGCCGGACGCGGCGAACGGATGCGTCCGCTGACCGACACCTGCCCGAAGCCGCTACTCGAAGCCGGCGGCAAGCCGTTGATCGTGTGGCAGATCGAGGCGCTCGCGCGCGCGGGCATCGACACGATCGTGATCAACCACGCGTGGCTCGGCGAGCAGATCGAGGCCGCGCTCGGCGACGGTGCGCGCTGGGGCGTGCGACTCGCGTATTCGGCCGAGGGCGACGCGCTGGAAACCGCCGGCGGCATCGCGCAGGCGCTGCCGCTCATCGAGCGCGACGGGCAGCCGACGGTGTTCGCGGCGGTCAGCGGCGACGTGTACTGCGCGTTCGACTACCGGACGCTCGCGCCGCGCGCCGCCCGGATGGCCGGGCTCGACACGCCGGCGATGCACCTCGTGATGGTGCCGAACCCGCCGTTCCATCCGGCCGGCGACTTCGCGCTCGGCGACGACGGCCGTCTCGCGCTCGACGGCGCCGCGCGCTTCACGTTCGGCAACATCGGCCTGTACGACACGCGGATGTTCCGCGACCTCGCGCCCGGCACGCGGCGCGCGCTGACGCCGTACTATCGCGCGGCGATCGAAGCCGGCCGCGCGAGCGGCGAACTGTACGAAGGGATCTGGGAGAACGTCGGTACGCCCGCGCAGCTCGGCGAACTCGACGCACGGCTGCGCGCCGCCGCGGGCTGATCGTTGCGCGGCCGAGCGCCGGTTCGTCGGGTAGCCGGCGCGGTGCGCCGATGGCCTGACGGCCGATGAATGCCCGGCCGAGCCGGGATCACGTGCCGCGAACGTCCGCCGGTTCACCCGACGGTGACCCCGCCACGCCGCCCGTCGCCGAGCGGGCAGCCGAACGGACGGGCAACCATCCGCTCCCGCCGCGCGCCGCGTTGCGCGACACCCGTGCTCACGCGGCCTCGGCCTCTTCGCCGCCCGCCGCCGCGCGCTGCTGCTGCAGCGCCCACATCTGCGCATACAGCCCGTCCGCGCGCACGAGTTCGTCGTGCGTGCCGCGCTCGACGATCCGCCCGTGGTCCATCACGAGGATCTGCTGCGCATGCACGACCGTCGACAGCCGGTGCGCGATCACGAGCGTCGTGCGATGCCGCGCGATCTGATCCAGCTCGTGCTGGATCGCGCGTTCCGAGCGGGAATCGAGCGCCGACGTCGCTTCGTCGAACAGCAGCACCGGCGGATCCTTCAGCAGCGTGCGCGCGATCGCGACGCGCTGCTTCTCGCCGCCCGACAGCTTCAGCCCGCGCTCGCCCACCGGCGTGTCATAGCCCTTCGGCAACCCTTCGATGAAATCGTGGATGTGCGCGGCGCGCGCGGCCGCGACCACCTCGTCGCGGGTCGCCGTCGGCCGGCCGTACGCGATGTTGTAGTAGATCGAGTCGTTGAACAGCACGGTGTCCTGCGGCACGATCCCGATCGACGCGCGCAGCGATTCCTGCGTGACGTCGCGAATGTCCTGCCCGTCGATCCGGATCGCGCCGCCCGCCTGCCGGTCGAGATCGTAGAAGCGGAACAGCAGCCGCGACAGCGTCGATTTCCCCGAACCGCTGTGACCGACCACCGCGGTCGTCGTGCCGGCATCGATCGTAAACGTC
This sequence comes from Burkholderia sp. AU28863, assembly GCF_002223195.1. Lineage (NCBI taxonomy): Bacteria > Pseudomonadati > Pseudomonadota > Betaproteobacteria > Burkholderiales > Burkholderiaceae > Burkholderia > Burkholderia sp. AU28863. Next base: position 520,911 of record NZ_NKFE01000004.1, read on the forward strand.
ACGTCGTGCAGGATCTGCCGCGACGGCTCGTACGCGAAGTTCACGTGCTCGAAGCGCACCTGCGCGCCGGCCACCGCGAGCGGCGGCGCATCGGGCCGGTCGGCCACTTCCTTCGGCGCCGACAGCAGCCCGAACATCCGGTCCATGTCGGTCAGGCTCTGCTTCAGCTCGCGATAGACGACGCCGAGGAAGTTCAGCGGAATGTAGAGCTGCAGCATGAACGTGTTGATCAGCACGAGATCGCCGAGCGTCAGCTTGCCCGCGAGCACGCCCTGCGTCGCGCGCCACAGGATGAACACGAGCCCCGCGCCGATGATCGCCTGCTGGCCGAAGTTCAGCACCGACAGCGAGTTCTGAGAGCGGATCGCGGCCTTCCGGTAGCGCTTCAGGTTCTCGTCGTAGCGCTGCGCCTCCCACGCCTCGTTGCCGAAGTACTTCACCGTCTCGTAGTTGATCAGCGAGTCGATCGCGCGCGAATTCGCGCGCGAATCGAGCTCGTTCATCGTGCGGCGGAAGTGCGTGCGCCAGTTGGTGACCTTCACGGTGAACACGATGTACGTGACCAGCGCCGCGAACGTCACGTACGCGTAGTAGGCCTCGTACTTGACCACGAAGAAGCCGAGCACGAGCCCGACCTCGACGAGCGTCGGCAGGATGCTGTACAGCGAGTACGAAATCAGTTGCTGGATGCCGCGCGTGCCGCGCTCGATGTCGCGCGACATGCCGCCCGTCTGCCGCTCGAGATGGAAGCGCAGCGACAGCCCGTGCAGATGCCGGAACACCTGCAGCGCGAGCTGGCGCACCGCGCTCTCGGTGACCTTCGAGAACAGGATTTCGCGCAATTCGGTAAAGAGCGACGTCGACAGCCGCACGAGCGCATACGCGACGACCAGCAGCCCGACGCCGCCCGCGAGCACGATCCCGGCCGACTGCTCGGCACGGCCGAGCGCGGTGAGCTGCTGCACGGCGGACAGGTGATCGACGATGCGCTTCATCACGACCGGCACGCCGAGGTTCGCGACCTTCGCGCCGATCAGGCAGCCGAGCGCGAGCGCGACGCGCCATTTGTAGGTGGTCAGGTACGGCAGCAGCGACCGGATGGTCTGCCAGTCGTTGCGAGGCCCGGTCGAAGCCGGCGCGGGCTCGCCGGAAGCGGGAAATCGGCGCATGGGGAAAGGTCCTGCGGCGATGCCGGGCGCGCGTATCGGCGGCCGGCTCGCGCGCTTTCTCGTACAATTTGCGAACGTTGTATTGTCGCAGAAGCCGCTTCGCGCCGCTGCCGGCGGACTCGCCGGCCCGCCTGCGCGCGGCGGCTCGTTTATTACAGGATGAAAGCCCCGCCATGACCGATTCGACCCTCGAACTCCCGCAGAAGCAGCCCGCGCTGCGCGTCGTCCCGCAACCGCACGACGCGAACGTTCACGGCGACGTGTTCGGCGGCTGGATCATGTCGCAGGTCGACATCGCCGGCTCGATTCCCGCGAGCCAGCGCGCGAACGGCCGCGTCGCGACGGTCGCGGTCAATTCGTTCGTGTTCAAGCAGCCGGTATTCGTCGGCGATCTGCTGAGCTTCTACGCCACCATCATGCGCACCGGCAACACGTCGATCACGGTCGACGTCGAGGTGTACGCGCAGCGCATGCGCCTGATGGGCGAAGTCGTGAAAGTCACCGAAGCGACGCTCACCTACGTCGCGACCGGCCCGGACCGCAAGCCGCGGCAACTGCCGCCGCTCTGACGGCGGGCAAGCGCCGGGTCGCGGCGCGGCATGCGGCCGTCAGTGCGTGGCCGTCAGCCCGAATTCCCGCATCGCGGGCACGAAATCGTGATTCAGCGTCGGTTTGCGCGACAGCTTGACCAGCACGTAGCGCTGGAACGGCGCGAGCCGCTGCCACTGCGCGAGCGCGGGCGCCGGCAGCCCGGCCAGCGCGCTCTGCTGCACCAGCGACTCCGGCACCGTGTCGACGGCGCGCCAGGCCGGCTGCTCGTCGGGCTGGAACCATGAAGGCTCCAGATCGGCGTGCGTGCGCAGCATTTCGAACAGCGCGTGATCGAAGTTGGGCTCGATCGCGGTGTCGTCGTCGGCCGGAAAGCGCGCGAGCAGCTTGCGGTCCTCGAGCGGCAGCAGTTGCCACTGTTCGAGCGAAATCCGCAGGCCGAAGCGATCGAGATTGAAACGCACGATCATCGGGATGTACGTGAAGTTTTCCGACGAATCGTGTTCGAAGTTGAAGAGCAACGGAGCGTCGCTGAGTCCCATGGTCGTTACCTGACGTGGCGGATGCCGGCGCGGCCGGCTTGCCTGGGGTATTTTAGAACCTCTGCGCGCGGACGGCGGCACGATCGTCGCCGGCCGTACCTCGAATCAACGGAGTGCTCGTGAATCCGACCCAATCAGATGAACCGCGCGGCGCGATCGAGCTGCCCGTGAGCCGCACGCGCGGCGGCGCGGTCGAAACCGCGCACGACTTCGTCGGCCAGGAATGGCCGGTCGCACTCGTCTTCAACGGCATCTCGCATGCGGTGATGATGTGCACGCCATGCGACCTCGAAGCGTTCGCGGTCGGCTTCGCGATCTCGGAAGGGATCGTCGCGCGCGGCAGCGACATCAAGGACATCGAGGTGATCCTGCACGCCGACGCGCCGCTGCCGCATGCGGAAGTCCATCTGGAAGTCGTCCAGCAGGCGTTCGCCGCGCTGAAGGACCGGCGCCGCGCGCTCGCGGGGCGCACGGGCTGCGGCGTCTGCGGCATCGAAAGCATCGACCTGCTCGACCTCGCGCCCGAACGCGTGCCCGACACCGGTTTTCTCGCGCGCCTCGCACCCGACGCGCTGGCGCGCGCCGCGCATGCGCTGCCGGCGCATCAGGCGCTCACGAAACTGACCGGCGGGCTGCATGCGGCCGCGTGGTGCGATGCAACAGGCGCGATCCGCACGGCATTCGAGGACGTCGGGCGCCACAACGCGCTCGACAAGCTGATCGGCTCGCTCGTGCTGGCCCGCGCCGATACCACCGACGGCTTCGTGTTCCTGTCGAGCCGCGCGAGCTACGAGCTCGTGCGCAAGGCGGCGCGGGTCGGCATCCCGCTGGTCGCGACCATTTCCGCGCCGTCGTCGCTCGCGATCGAAATCGCGAAGGCGGCCGGCTTGCGGCTCGTCAGCTTCTGCCGCGAAACCGGCCACGTCGACTACGGCACGGCCTGATCGCGATCGGGCCCGCGCACCGGCAATCCATCGCCGGCGCGGCCTGCGCCGTCAGTCGAACTGACGGAAATCCGGCTTGCGCTTCTCGAAGAACGCCGTCATCGCCTCGCGCGCTTCGGGCGCGCGCAGCATCGCCGAGAAGTGGCGCGCTTCCTCGGCCATCCGCGCGGGCGTCGCCACGCCGCCCGTATCCTTGAGCAGCGCCTTCGTCACACGCAGCGATGCCGCCGGCAGCGCCGCCAGCTTCGCCGCCTGCTTCGCCGCGAACGCGTCGAGCTCGGCCGCCGGCAGCACGCGGTTGACGATGCCGATCCGGTGCGCTTCCAGCGCGTCGAACGCCTCGCCCAGCAGCAGCTTCTCGGCGGCGACCTGATGACCTGCCAGCCGCGGCAGCAGTGCGCTCGACGCGGCTTCCGGGCACAGCCCGAGCTGCACGAACGGCAGCGAGAACGTCGCGGTGTCGGCCGCATAGACCAGATCGCAGTGCAGCAGCATCGTCACGCCGACGCCCACCGCAATGCCGGGCACCGCCGCCACGACCGGCTTGCTCGCGCTGCTGATCCGCGCCAGAAACTGGAAGACCGATGCGGTGTCGTCCTGCGGCGGCGACTTCAGGAAATCCTCGAGATCGTTGCCCGAGCTGAAATTGCCGTCGCTGCCGCGCAGCAGGATCACGCGCGTCGCCTTGTCTTCCTGCGCGTCGGCGAGCGCATCGGCCATCGTCTGGTACATCGCCGCCGTCAGCGCATTCTTCCTCGCCGGGCGCGCGATCGTGATCGTCATCACGCCGTCGGCGCGTTCCACTTGAATGTCGGCCACAACCGTCTCCTTTGACTGTCTCTACCGGAATGAAAAAACGGTGCGCGAGCTCGTGGCCCGCGCACCGTCGTCGCTTTTCGTCGCGTCCCGCTTACAGGCGTTCGATGATGCCCGCGGCGCCCATGCCGGTGCCGACGCACATCGTGACCATCCCGTACTTCAGGTTGCGGCGGCGCAGGCCGTGCACGACGGTCGCCGCGCGGATCGCGCCGGTCGCGCCGAGCGGGTGGCCCAGTGCGATCGCGCCGCCCATCGGGTTGACCTTGGACGGATCGAGGCCGAGATCGCGCATCACCGCCAGCGATTGCGCGGCGAACGCTTCGTTCAGCTCGATCCAGTCGAGATCGTCCTGCTTCAGGCCGGCGGCCTTCAGCGCGGCCGGAATCGCTTCCTTCGGGCCGATCCCCATGATTTCCGGCGGCACGCCGCGCACCGCGAAGCTCACGAAGCGCGCGAGCGGCGTCAGGTTGAATTCCTTCAGCACCTTCTCCGACACGACGAGCAGCGCGCCCGCGCCGTCGGACGTCTGCGAGCTGTTGCCGGCCGTGACGGAGCCCTTGTTCGCGAACACCGTGCGCAGCTTCGCGAGGCCTTCGAGCGACGTATCCGCGCGCGGACCTTCGTCGAGCTTGATCTCGCGCGTCTTCACGTCGACTTCGCCGGTCGCGAGGTTCGGGAAACGCTCGGTGATCGTGTACGCAGCGATTTCGTCGCCGAATTCGCCGGCCTGCTGCGCGGCGAGCGCCTTGCGGTGCGATTCGACCGAGAACGCGTCCTGGTCGTCGCGGCTCACCTTCCACTGCTCGGCGACGCGCTCGGCCGTCAACCCCATCCCGTACGCAATGCCGAAGTCTTCGCTGCGATCGAAGATGTGCGGCGACATCGACGGCTTGTTGCCCATCATCGGCACCATGCTCATCGATTCGCAGCCGCCGGCGAGGATCGCGTCCGATTCGCCGACGCGGATGCGGTCGGCCGCCATCGCGAGCGCGGTGATGCCCGACGCGCAGAAACGGTTGACCGTCACGCCGCCGACCGTCTGCGGCAGGCCCGCGAGCAGCGCGCCCATGCGCGCGACGTTCAGGCCCTGCTCGGCTTCCGGAATCGCGCAGCCGATGATCGCGTCCTCGATCACCTTCGTGTCGAGACCCGGCACCTGCGCGACCGCCGACTTGATCGCGTGAACCAGCAGCTCGTCGGGACGCGTGTTCTTGAAGACACCGCGCGGGGCCTTGCCGATCGGGGTGCGGCTGGCGGCGACGATGTATGCGTCTTGCAATTGTTTGCTCATTTCAGACTCCTTGTCTGCTCGCTCAGTTACGCACCGGCTTGCCGGTCTGCAACATGCCCATGATCCGTTCCTGCGTCTTCTGCGTGCCGAGCAGCTCGACGAACGCGCGGCGCTCCAGCGCCAGCAGCCATTCTTCGTCGACGAGGCTGCCGGCTTCGACGTCGCCGCCGCACACGGCTTCGGCGATGCGGCTCGCGATCAGGTAGTCGTGGTCGCTGATGAAGCGGCCGTCACGCATGTTGACGAGCGATGCCTTGATCGTCGCGATCGCCGAGCGGCCCGCGACCGGCACGTCCTTCGCGCGCAGCGGCGCGCGGTAGCCGGTATCGGCCAGCGCACGCGCTTCCTTCTTCGCGGTGTCGAGCAGTTCGAACACGTTGAAGACGATCGTGTCGGACGGCTTCACGTAGCCCATCGCACGTGCGTCGTGCGCGGACGCCGACACCTTCGCCATCGCCGCGTTCTCGAACGACTTCGTGACGAACTTCAGGATGTCGGTGGTCGCGTTCGCGGCCGTCGCGGCGTCCGCCGCACGCAGCGCCGCTTCCTTCAGGCCGCCGCCGGCCGGCACGAGGCCGACGCCCACTTCGACGAGACCGATGTAGCTCTCGACGTGCACGACACGCTTCGCGCTGTGCAGCATCAGCTCGCACCCGCCGCCGAGCGCGATGCCCGACACGGCCGCGACGACCGGCACGTTCGCGTACTTCACGCGCAGCATGCCTTCCTGGAACTTCTTCACGAACGGCTCGATGCCCTTCGCGCCGCCCATCATGAACGCGGGCATCGCCTCTTCGAGGTTCGCGCCGGCCGAGAACGGGCCGCCCGGCGTGCCGAGCTTCAGCGACGTCGGCTGCCAGATCACCACGCCCTTGTAGTCCTTCTCCGCGAGTTCGATCGCCTGCACGAGGCCGTCGATCACGCTCGGTCCGATCGTGTTCATCTTCGACTTGAACGACACGATCACGACGTCGTCTTCACCGGCACGATCGTCGACCCACGCACGCACCGCGTCGGTCTCGAACAGCGTCTTGCCGTACGTCTTCGGATCGGCGCCGGTTTCGCCGATGAGCGGCGCGCGGAACACCTGCTTGCCGTACACGGCCAGGTCCGAACGCGGCACGAAGCGCTTCGATGCCGGCGCCCACGAGCCTTCGGCCGTGTGCACGCCGCCCTTCTCGGCGACCGGGCCTTCGAGCACCCACGACGGCAGCGGCACGTTCGCGAGCGCCTTGCCGGCCGCGATGTCTTCCTGCACCCACTCGGCGACCTGCTTCCAGCCGGCGGCCTGCCAGCCTTCGAACGGGCCTTCGTTCCAGCCGAAGCCCCAGCGGATCGCGAGGTCCACGTCGCGCGCGTTGTCGGCGATCGACTCCAGATGCAAGCCGATGTAGTGGAACACGTCGCGGAAAATCGACCACAGGAACTGCGCGTGCGGATGATCCGTCTCGCGCAGCAGCTTCAGGCGTTCCGCCGGCGGGCGCTTCAGGATGCGACCGACCGTTTCGTCCGCCTTCGCACCGGAATCGACGTAGGCGCCCGTCTTCGCGTCGAGCACCTTGATCGCCTTGCCTTCCTTCTTGTAGAACCCACCGCCCGTCTTCTGGCCGAGCGCGCCCTGCTTCACCAGTTCGGCCAGCACGGCGGGCGTCTGGTAGACCGGGAAGAACGGATCGTCGGCGAGGTTGTCCTGCATCGTCTTGATCACGTGCGCCATCGTGTCGAGGCCGACCACGTCCGCGGTGCGGAACGTCGCCGACTTCGCGCGGCCGAGGCGGCTGCCCGTCAGGTCGTCGACTTCGTCGAAGCGCAGGCCGAACTTCGCGGCCTCGGTGATCACCGCGAGGATCGAGAAGATGCCGACGCGGTTCGCGATGAAGTTCGGCGTGTCCTTCGCGCGCACGACGCCCTTGCCGACGACGCTCGTCAGGAAGGTTTCGAGCTGGTCGAGGATTTCCGGGCGCGTATGCGCGGTCGGGATCAGCTCGACGAGGTGCATGTAGCGCGGCGGGTTGAAGAAGTGCACGCCGCAGAAGCGCGACTTCAGCTCGTCCGAGAATCCTTCCGACAGCTTCGTGATCGACAGCCCTGACGTGTTGGTCGCGAAGATCGCGTGCGAAGCGATGTGCGGTGCGACCTTCTTGTACAGGTCGTGCTTCCAGTCCATCCGCTCGGCGATCGCCTCGATCACGACGTCGCATTCGGCGAGCTTCGCGATGTCGTCTTCGTAGTTCGCCGCTTCGAGGTACTTCGCATCGTCCTTCACGCCGAACGGCGCGGGCGACAGCTTCTTCAGGTTCTCGATCGCCTTCAGCGCGATCGCATTTTTCGGGCCTTCCTTGGCCGGCAGGTCGAACAGCAGCACCGGCACGCGCGCGTTGACGAGGTGCGCGGCGATCTGCGCGCCCATCACGCCGGCGCCCAGCACGGCGACCTTGCGAATCAGGAAATTGCTCACGGGATGTCTCCGGATAGTGTCGTGCAGCGCGGAATGTGAGGGCTGCACGGCGAAGTGAGTACCAGGAACCGTTGCGTTCGGGCGGCGCGGCGCGCGGCGCGCACCGCCCGGACTCGCGTCAGAACAGCGATTCGTCGACTTCCATCAGCGTCTTCGAACCGGCGCGCGCGGCGCGGATCGTCGATGCCGTTTCGGGCAGCAGACGCGCGAAGTAGAAGCGGGCGGTGGCGAGCTTCGACTTGTAGAAAGGATCGCCCGACGCTTCCTTGTCGAGTGCGAGGCGCGCCATGCGCGCCCAGAAGTACGAGAACACCAGATGGCCGACGGTGCGCAGGTACGGCACGGCGGCAGCGCCGACTTCGTCCGGGTTCTGCATTGCCTTCATGCCGATTTCCATCGTCAGCTTCTGCACCTTTTCACCGATGTCGGCGAGCGGGTTGATGAACTCGGCCATTTCGGGCTTCACGCCTTCGGCTTCCGCGAATTCGGTCACGAGCTTGCCGAACTTCTTCAGCTTCGCGCCCATGTCGCCGAGCACCTTGCGGCCCAGCAGGTCCAGCGACTGGATCGAGTTCGTGCCTTCGTAGATCATGTTGATCCGTGCGTCGCGCACGTACTGCTCCATGCCCCACTCGGAGATGAAGCCGTGGCCGCCGTAGATCTGCATCGCGTGGTTCGTGCACTCGAACGCGTTGTCGGTCAGGAACGCCTTGATGATCGGCGTGAGCAGCGCGACGAGGTCGGCCGCTTCCTTGCGCACGGCTTCGTCGGCGTGCGACAGTTCCTTGTCGATCTGCAGCGCGGACCAGTACGTGAATGCACGCGCGCCTTCCGCGTAAGCCTTCTGCGTGAGCAGCATGCGGCGCACGTCCGGGTGCACGATGATCGGGTCGGCCGGCTTGTCCGGTGCCTTCGGGCCCGTCAGCGAGCGCATCTGCAGGCGCTCCTTCGCGTACGTCAGCGAGTTCTGGTACGCGACTTCCGTGAGGCCGAGGCCCTGCATGCCGACGCCGAGGCGCGCGGCATTCATCATCACGAACATCGCGTTCAAGCCCTTGTTCGGCTCGCCGACCATCCAGCCCTTCGCGCCGTCGAGGTTCATCACGCACGTCGAGTTGCCGTGGATGCCCATCTTGTGCTCGATCGAGCCGCACTTGATCCCGTTGCGCTCGCCCGGCTCGCCCGACGCGTCCGGAATGAACTTCGGCACGATGAACAGCGAGATCCCCTTCGTGCCCTGCGGCGCGTCCGGCAGGCGCGCGAGCACGAGGTGGACGATGTTCTTCGACATGTCGTGCTCACCGCTCGAGATGAAGATCTTCGTGCCGCTGATCGAGTACGAGCCGTCGCCGTTCGGTTCGGCCTTGGTGCGCAGGATGCCGAGGTCGGTGCCGCAGTGCGGCTCGGTCAGGCACATCGTGCCCGTCCATTCGCCCGACACGAGCTTCGGCAGGTATTGCTGCTGCAGTTCCGGCGCGCCGTGCGCGTGCAGGCATTCATACGCGCCGTGCGACAGGCCCGGATACATCGTCCATGCCTGGTTCGCCGAGTTCAGCATTTCGTAGAGCGCGTTGTTCACGAACGCGGGCAGGCCCTGGCCGCCGTAGTCCGGATCGCAGCCGAGCGCCGGCCAGCCGGCCTCGACGTACTGCTGGTAGGCTTCCTTGAAGCCGGTCGGTGTCTTCACGACGCCGTCGCCTTCATACGTGCAGCCTTCGCGGTCACCGACCTGGTTCAGCGGGAACAGTACCTCGGAGCAGAACTTGCCCGCTTCCTCGAGGACCTGGTTGATCGTGTCGGCGTCGAGGTCCGCATGCTTGGGCATTTGCTTGACTTCGGCTTCGACGTTCAGAAGCTCGTGCAACACGAATTGCATGTCGCGCAGCGGCGCGGCGTACTGTCCCATGACTCTCTCCAAAGGTGGGCAACGGCTCGAGCTCGTGGCGGGCGGGTCACGCGCCGCTAACGGCTCTCGCTCTGATACGAAACAATCGTCTTTTCCAGCGCGGCCCACGTAAGGCGCACGGCGTCCGGCGAATGCAGGAAGCGTGCGTCGTGATGCAGGCCGAGCGTGAAGCTGTACAGCTCGAAGAGCATCAGTTCCGGATCCGTATCCGCGCGCAGATGCCCTTCTTCCATCGCCTGCGAAATGGCGCGCAGCAACGCGGCACGCCAGGCGGTCACGCTCGCGATCAACTGCTCGCGCACGGGGCTGTCCGGCCGGTCGTCGTACTCCACTGCGCCGCTGATGTAGATGCACCCGGTCGTCACCTCCTGGATGCGCTTCTCGATCCAGCGCGCCAGCATCGCCCGAAGACGCGGCAGACCGCGCGACTCGCGCAGGCTCGGAAAGAACACCTCGTTTTCGAAACGATGGTGGTACTCGCGGACGACCTCGACCTGCAGGTCTTCGCGCGATCCGAAGTGCGCGAACACGCCGCTCTTGCTCATCTGCATGCGCTCGGCCAGCAGGCCGATCGTCAGCCCCTCCAGCCCGTCACGGCTGGCGAGGTCCAAAGCAGCTTCGAGTATCGCGGCACGCGTCTGTTCGCCTTTTCGCATAGCTATTTCTGTAACCGTTCGGGGGTTCGAATAAAATCGAACGGCCGTACTATTATTGAGTGCGGCCGCTCGCGAAACAAGGAAATTATTAGAAACCGGTGTCTAACCGAGCCGCTATTTTGCGCGATTCCGGCGGGACCGGAGCGGCTTTTCCGCACGAACGTGCGGACAGATTTTTTAAAGCGAATACTTAGTCTGCGTCAGTCGTAACCGCCGACCGTCAGCGCCTTCATCACGAGGCGGTACGTGTTGTACGCAAGCCAGTTCAGCAGCCGCTCGACGCGCGGGCGCGCCGCGTAGTGCGCGGCGTCGATCTCCCGGCCTTCGGCGAACGCGGTGGCGATCGCGTCGCGCAACTGGTTCGTCACTGCATCGTAGCGCACCAGCACGACGTTCGCTTCATTGTTCAGCATCAGGCTCAGCGCGTCCAGATTCGACGAGCCGACCGTCGCCCAGTTGTCGTCGATCACGGCGACCTTGCCGTGCAGGATCGTCTTGTCATATTCGGCGACGCGCACGCCCGCGCGCAACAGCGAGTGATACAGGAACGGTACGGCCGTATCGAGCGCCGTGAACTCCTTGCGGCCGATCAGCACCTGCACGTCCACGCCGCGCCGTGCCGCCCCCGTCAGCGCGCGGCGGAGCTTGCGGCCCGGCATGAAATACGGATTCGCGAGCAGGATCCGCTGGCGCGCCTGGCCGATCGCCGCGAGATAGGCCTTCTCGATCGCGCGGCGGTTCACGACGTTGTCGCGCGCGACGAATGCAACGCTCGGCTCGGTCACGACCCGCAGCGCGCCGGCCTTGATCCATCGGTGGCTGCGCATCCAGCGCCGGAACATCTCCGGGAACGCTTCGCCGCCATGCAGCCCGGCCGCGTACTGCGCATACGGCTTGTGGCCGAACCGGATCCGGTGCCACTGCAGCTCGAACGCGGCGCGCACGTCGGACACCGCCGGTCCCGCCATCTCGACCGCGAAATCCCAGCGCGGGAACGGCAGCGTCGCGCTACCCTGCGTGTAGTCGTCGACGATGTTGATGCCGCCGCAGAACGCGACCGCGTGATCGATCACCGCGAGCTTGCGGTGCGTGCGCGAGAAGCCGAAGCGGCCGAACAGGAAGCGGTTGTAGATGCAGTGCTCGACGCCGGCCCCGGCCCATGTGTCGAACAGCGGCAGGCGGGCGGTGCCGATGCCGTCGGTGATCACGCGCACGCGCACGCCGCGCTGCGTCGCGCGGATCAGCGCGTCCGACACCGGGCGGCCGGCCGCATCGTCGCAGAAGATGTAGGTTTCGAGCATCACCTGCTCGCGCGCCGCATCGATCCGTTCGATCAGCGCCTGGAAGAATTCCGCGCCGGTTTCGCACAGCCGCACGGTATTGCCGGCCGTAAACGCGAGCCGCGACGCGGAGCCGCGCTCCTGCAGGAACATCTGCCGCAATTGCGCGAAGCGCTTGCGGGTCTCCGCATTCATGCGGACGAGCCGTGCGGCGCACGCGCGAGGGCCACGCGCGCGGGCAATTGCAGGATCGCCTCGGCATTCGATGGCGAGAAGCAGCGCGCGGCCGCCTCGCGGAACGGCAGCCAAGCATGGTCGACGTGCTCGCGCGGCGACAGCGTCACGTCGACGCGATGCGGCACGCACAGGCCGAACCAGTGCTCGACGTTGCGCGTGACGCCCGGCGCATAGCGGTGCAGGTATTGCGGATAGATCGTGTATTCGATCCGATGATGCCAGTCGACGAGCGCGGTGGCCGGCACGGCCGGCGTGCCGACCGCGATGCCGGTTTCCTCGGCCACCTCGCGCGCGGCGGTGAGCGCGAGCGGCTCGTCGAGCGCGTCCTTCGAGCCGGTGACCGATTGCCAGAAATCGGGCTGGTCGGCACGCTTGATCACGAGCACATCGAGATCGGGCGTGTAGATCACGACGAGAACGGATTCGGGGATTTTCGGCGGCTTCGTCATCTTTGTTTCATGCGGCGCAGGGCCGTGCGCGGGGCCTGTGCCCGAACGTGCGGCAAGTGCTGCGACTGTACCGCAAAAAATGAAAAAGGCGCATCGCTGCGCCTTTTTCATGGGCGTCGTGTGGGCGTGACCGCGCGCACACGACCTGCGAGAAGCGCGTTACGCCTTCGGCTGCTCCGGCTGACGCAGACGGATGTGCAGCTCGCGCAGCTGACGTTCGTCGACCGGGCTCGGCGCCTGCGTGAGCAGATCCTGCGCGCGCTGCGTCTTCGGGAACGCGATCACGTCGCGGATCGAATCGGCGCCGGCCATCATCGTGACGATGCGGTCGAGACCGAATGCGATACCGCCGTGCGGCGGCGCGCCGTACTGCAGCGCGTCCAGCAGGAAGCCGAACTTCAGTTGCGCCTCTTCCGCGCCGATCTTCAGCGCGCGGAACACCTTGCTCTGCACTTCCTCGCGGTGAATACGCACCGAGCCGCCGCCGATTTCCCAGCCGTTCAGCACCATGTCGTACGCCTTCGCGAGGCAGCGGCCCGGGTCGGTCTCGAGGTACTCGAGGTGCTCGTCCTTCGGGCTCGTGAACGGATGGTGCGCGGCGACGTAGCGCGCGTCTTCGTCGTCGTATTCGAACATCGGGAAGTCGACGACCCACAGCGGCTTCCAGCCGGCCTGGACGAGGCCGTTCGCCTTGCCGAATTCCGAATGGCCGATTTTCAGGCGCAGCGCGCCGAGGCTGTCGTTGACGACCTTCGCGCGATCGGCCGCGAAGAAGATGATGTCGCCGTCTTCAGCGCCGGTGCGCTCGAGGATCGCCGCGATCGATGCGTCGTGCAGGTTCTTGACGATCGGGCTTTGCAGGCCGTCGCGGCCCTTCGCCTTCTCGTTGACCTTGATCCATGCGAGGCCCTTCGCGCCGTAGATGCGCACGAATTCCGTGTAGCCGTCGATGTCGCCGCGCGACAGCTCGCCGCCCTTCGGCACGCGCAGCGCCGCGACCCGGCCGTCCTTCGCGTTGGCCGGCGTGCTGAACACCTTGAAGTCGACGTCCTTCATCGCGTCGGTCAGCTCGGTGAATTCGAGCTGCACGCGCAGGTCCGGCTTGTCCGAACCGAAACGCGCCATCGCTTCCGAGTACGGCATCACCGGGAATTTCGCGTCGAGTTCGACGTCGATCGTCGTCTTGAAGATGTGACGGATCATGTCTTCGAACAGGTCGCGGATTTCCTGCTCGCCGAGGAACGACGTTTCGCAGTCGATCTGCGTGAATTCCGGCTGACGGTCGGCGCGCAGATCCTCGTCGCGGAAGCACTTGGTGATCTGGTAGTAACGGTCGAAGTTTGCGACCATCAGCAGCTGCTTGAACAGCTGCGGCGACTGCGGCAGCGCGAAGAACTGGCCCGCGTTCACGCGCGACGGCACGAGGTAGTCGCGCGCGCCTTCCGGCGTGCTCTTCGTCAGCATCGGCGTTTCGATGTCGATGAAGCCCTGCTCGTCGAGATACTTGCGCGCCTCGATCGCGACGCGGTAGCGCAGGCGCAGGTTGTGCTGCATCTGCGGGCGGCGCAGGTCGAGCACGCGGTGCGTGAGGCGCGTCGTTTCCGACAGGTTGTCGTCGTCGAGCTGGAACGGCGGCGTGACCGACGCGTTCAGCACGTTCAATTCGTGGCACAGCACTTCGATCTTGCCGCTCTTCAGGCCGGCGTTGACCGTGCCTTCCGGACGGTTGCGCACGAGGCCCTTGATCTGCACGCAGAACTCGTTGCGCACGCCTTCGGCGGTCGCGAACATTTCCGCGCGATCCGGGTCGCACACCACCTGCACAAGGCCTTCACGATCGCGCAGGTCGATGAAGATCACACCGCCGTGATCGCGGCGGCGCTGCACCCAGCCGCACAGCGACACGGTTTGGCCCAGCAGGTGTTCGGTCACGAGACCGCAGTATTCAGTACGCATCGACATGATGTTTGCTTTCGTTCGGTTTGATCAACGGGCGCCGCAACGCGCGGCCCGGGCGATGATTCTTTACTTACAGCGGCGGCTCGACGGGACGGCGGGCGGGCGCCGGAGCCGGCGCCGAAGGCGCCACGACGCCCATCGAGACGATGTACTTGAGCGCAGCATCGACCGACATGTCGAGTTCGATGACTTCACTCTTCGGCAGCATCAGGAAGAAGCCCGACGTCGGGTTCGGCGTCGTGGGCACGTACACGCTCACGTACTCTTCCGTCAGATGGTTGACCACGTCGCCGCCGGGCGTGCCGGTCAGAAACGCGATCGTATACGAGCCGCGGCGCGGGTATTCGATCAGCAGCGCCTTGCGGAACGCATTGCCGCTGCTCGACAGCAGCGTGTCCGACACCTGCTTGACGCTCGTGTAGATCGGCCCGACGACCGGGATGTGACGCACGACCGCGTTCCACCACGTGACGAGCTTCTGGCCGATGAAGTTCTGCGTGGCCAGCCCGACGACGAAGATGAACGCGAGCGTCAGCACCGCGCCGATCCCCGGCAGATGGAAGCCGAGCATCCGCTCGGGCTGCCACGATTCGGGCAGCAGGAGCAGCGTCTGGTCCATCGTGCCGATGATGAGGCCGAGCACCCACAGCGTGATCGCGAGCGGGACGAGAACCAGCAAGCCGGTCAGGAACACCGTTTTCAGGGTCGTCTTTTTCATCATCTGCCGTCAATGAACCGCGCCGGAAGCGCGGGTTGGTCGCGACCCGGCCGGGCCGCGACGGTCAACTGCCGGCGGCGGGCGTCGCGGCCGGAGCCGGCGCGGCGCTCGTCGCCGTGGTGCTGCCCGAACTGCTCGCCGCAGCCGGCGCGGCCGCGGTGGGTGCGGCTTCCGTCGCGGGTGCCGCCGGCGCCGCGTCGCCCGACGCCGTCGCCGGTGCGCTGGCGCCGCCCGAGCCGCCGCGGAAATCGGTGACATACCACCCCGAGCCCTTCAGCTGGAAACCGGCGGCGGTCACCTGTTTGCGAAAAGCATCCTTCCCGCATTCAGGGCATTGCGACAGCGGCGCGTCGCTCATCTTCTGGAGCACGTCCTTCGCGAAACCGCACGCTTCGCATCGATAGGCGTAGATCGGCATGATATTTTTTCCCGCAGAAACTGGAAACGGCTTGCAAAACCTTGAATTATAGCCGAAACCCCGGCGCGCTCCGGCAACGGCCGCGACGCCCGCGCATCAGCGGCGACGCCACGTGAGCCAGCGCTCGTGCCCGTCGAACACGGCCAGCGAATCGGTCACGGGCAAATCCTCGACCAGCTCGAAGTGCGGCGCGAGCAGCGCGTCGAGTTCCGCCCGCTCGATCCCGAACGGCGGCCCCTTCGGCTTCGCCACCACGAAGAAATAGCCGGCCAGCAACCCGCCCGCGGGCAGCAGCTCGGCCATCCGCGCCGCATAGCCCGCACGCAGGCTCGGCGGCAACGCGCACAGGAACGCACGCTCGTACACCCACTGCACGTCGAACGGCGGCCGGTACGTGAAGAAATCGGCCTGCTCGACGACGTCCGCGTGCGCGCCGAGCTGCGCCTTCGCCGCGGCGACCGCCTGCGCGGCGAAATCGATCGCACGCACCGGCCAGCCGGCCTGCGCAAGCCAGCCGGCCTCCTGCGCACTGCCGCAGCCGGGAATCAGCACCGCACACGAATCGCGCCGCTGCGCGAATGCGCGAAACCCGTCCGGCACGCCGCCGAATTCCCACGGCGTCACGCCGCGTGCGAAACGCTCGTCCCAGAACGATGCGCTGCCGGGGTCGCGCGTCGCGAAATCGGCGGCGCCCGGCACGGACGGTTGTTTCGGTTCGGACATCGCGCGGCTCCTTTCGATCAAGCGCCGTACGCGAGCGCGAGCAGCACGCGCGCGACGAGCGCCCCGACGCCGACGGCCAGGCCGAAGATCAGCAACGCCTGCAGCAGCCGGTTCGTCCGTTTCTGCTCGACGAGGACCTGACGCATCAGCTCCTCGCTCGCGGCACGCGGCGCGTCGTGGCGCGCGGCCATCGCATGGTGGATGAGGCGCGGCAGTTGCGGCAGCGTCTTGCTCCACTGCGGCGCCTCGACCTTGAACCGCTCGTACCAGCCGCGCAGGCCGATCTGCTCGGTCATCCAGCGCTCGAGATACGGCTTCGCGGTCTTCCACAGGTCGAGTTCGGGATCGAGCGAACGGCCGAGCCCCTCGACGTTCAGCATCGTCTTCTGCAGCAGCACGAGTTGCGGCTGGATCTCGACATTGAAGCGGCGCGACGTCGAGAACAGACGCATCAGCACCTGGCCGAGCGAAATGTCCTTCAGCGCGCGATCGAAATACGGCTCGCACACCGCGCGGATCGCGCTTTCGAGTTCCTCGACGCGCGTCTCCGGCGGCACCCAGCCCGATTCGAGGTGCAGCGTCGCGACGCGGTGGTAGTCGCGCTTGAAGAACGCGAGGAAGTTCTGCGCGAGGTAGTTCTTGTCGAAATCGGACAGCGCGCCGACGATCCCGAAATCGAGCGCGATATATCGGCCGAACGTGTTCGGGTCGAGGCTCACCTGGATGTTGCCGGGGTGCATATCCGCATGGAAGAAACCGTCGCGGAACACCTGCGTGAAGAAGATCTCGACGCCTTCGCGCGCGAGCTTCTTGATGTCGACGTCGGCCGAGCGCAGCGTCTCGACCTGGCTGATCGGCACGCCGGTCATGCGCTCCATCACGAGCACCTGCGACGTCGAGAAATCCCAGAACATCTCGGGCACGAGCAGCAGGTCGAGGCCCGCGAAGTTGCGGCGCAGCTGGCTGCCGTTCGCGGCCTCGCGCATCAGGTCGAGCTCGTCGTGCAGGTACTTGTCGAATTCGGCGACGACCTCGCGCGGCTTCAGGCGCCGGCCGTCGGCCCACATGCGCTCGGTCCACGTCGCGATGTCGCGCATCAGCGCGAGGTCGGAATCGATCACCGGCAGCATGTTCGGCCGCAGCACCTTGACGGCGACCGCCTTGCCCGCGTGCACGCCCTGCTTCAGCTTCGCGAAATGCACCTGCGCGATCGATGCGCTCGCGATCGGCTCGCGCTCGAATTCGTCGAACAGTTCGTCGACCGGCGCGCCGAGCGACTTCTCGATGATCGCGATCGCGACGGCCGAATCGAACGGCGGCACCTGGTCCTGCAGCTTCGCGAGTTCGTTCGCGAAATCGACCGACAGCAGGTCGCGGCGCGTCGACAGCACCTGGCCGAACTTCACGAAGATCGGGCCGAGGCTTTCGAGCGCGTGGCGCAGCCGCACGGCGGGCGGATCGGAGTAGCGGCGGCCGATCGTCGTGATCCGCAGCAGCAGCTTCACGCGCCGGTCGTCGATCCGGGACAGCATCACTTCGTCGAGACCAAAGCGGATGACGGTGTAGACAATCTTGATGAAACGGAAAATGCGCATGCCCTGCGGCCCTCAGTGCGCGCCGCGCGGGCCGGAACCCGTGCGCGCGCCGATTTTTTGTTCGAGTCGCTCGACCCGCTTTTCGACCCGCGCGAGCGCATCGCGTGCGCGCGCCAGTTCGGCGTCGAAGCCGCCGAGCGACGCGCGCCGGACGACTTGCGGGTTCTCGTCGAGCCAGTATTCGGCGACGGAGTCGAGCACGTTGCGGCCGGTGCGGCGCGCGCGCGCGCCGGCGTCGCGCACGACCGTCGCGATCCGGTACGCCGCCGCGTCGCCGACCAGCTTCGCGAGATCTTCTTCCGGTTCCCAGCGCAGATGCTCGGCCAGCTTCGCGATCTGCGTCGCGAATTCCGCGTCGCCCTCGATCTTCACGTGCTTCATCACGGCCGCCTGGCCGCCCTGCAGGAACGCGGCGACCGTATCGCCGGCAAGCGCGATCGATACGTCGACCTGTTGCGCATCGTGCGCGTCGACAGCCGACAGATAGCCGTCGGGCTGCACCAGCAGCGTGAGCGTGACGGGAGGCACGTCGATCCGGGCAGTCTTGCCCGCGTAGGGAATCAGGCGGTCGCGCGCCCACGATTCGCGCGCGAGCAGGTGATTGACGGCAGCAGCAAAAGGCTTGGCGGCAAAGGTCATCGGGCTGGGAAAGAAAAACCCGCGCAGGCCGGGCGCCCACGCGGGTTTCTATTGTAACGTCGGATCGATGGCGGACCGTGCCTGACCGTACACGCGGGCGGCAAGCGGTCGCAGTGCGGCGGCCGTCGCCCGGGTGCCCGGCGGCACGGGCCGCCGGCCACGCTCAATGCGTGTTGATCTGCTGGATACCCGCGAGCAGCCAGCCCTGACTGCCCGACTTCGACAGGTTCCAGACCTCGTCGAACGGCGCAGCCGACGTATTCGCCGCTTCGCGGATCAGGCCGTGGAAGCGCACGCTCGCCGACTGCTCGATGCCGCGATCCTCGATCGCGACCAGTTCCGCGTCGAGCTGCACGACGTCGGTCTGGTTCGCGTCGTTGCCTCGGGAATCGAGGTCGATCTTGATCTCGGCGAACATTTCGGGCGTCGTGAACTCGCGGATGTCGGCCAGGTTGCCCTGATCCCACGCCGCCTGCAGGCGCACGAAGTAGACCTTCGCGCTGCGCAGGAACGCTTCGGTGTCGAAGCCGGCCGGCACCTGGAGCGGCGCAGCCGCCATCGCGCCTGCCGCGCCGGCGGCCGCCGCGCCGCCGCCGAACACGCCCTGCGCTTCGTTCGCATAGCTGCTGCCGCTGCCCGCGTAGTTACCGCCGGTGTTGCCCTGCTGGAACGACGGGCTTTGCGAATAGCCGCCCGAGGACGACGACGCGCCGCCGACCGAATACGCCGGCTCCTGCGGGCGACGGCGGTTCATGAACTTGCGGACCAGCCAGATGCCGACCATCGCGAGCAACGCGATCACGATGACGTTCGCCATCATGCTCGCGAAGGCGCCGCCGAGACCGAAGTGCGACAGCAGCGCCGCGATGCCGAGACCGGCCGCGAGACCGGCGATCGGCCCGAGCCAGCGCGAGCGGTTGGGCTGCGCGGCCGGCGTGGGCGCGGCCGGGTTCGTACGCTGCGCCTGCGACGGTGCGGCCTGCTGCATCGGCTGCTGCGCGGGCGGCGTGGCCTGGCGCTGCGTGACGGTGGAGCTCTGGCGGCCGATGCTGCGCCCGCCACCCATGCGCTTCGCTTCGGCGTCGAGCGATGCGAACGTGCCGGCCGTGAGCAGGCCGACCATCAGCAGCGTGCCGACCCGTCGAGCCCACGGCTTCGACGGCTTGCTACGGTTGAACAACGAACGCGATTCAGACATCAGCTTCTCCGAATGTAAGACGAATGTAGGGAAAGAACCCCTTAGTACTTGGTCCCTAGGTGTAAAGCTACCACGCCACCTGACAAATTGTAATATTTGACGGCATCGAGGCCCGCTTGTTCCATCATCGTCTTCAGCGTGTCCTGATCGGGGTGCATCCGGATAGATTCAGCAAGATACCGATAACTTTCAGCATCTTTCGCGAACTTGTCGCCAAGCCACGGTAATACTTTGAAAGAATACAGGTCGTACGCTTTTTTCAGCGGATCCCAGACTTTCGAGAATTCCAGCACCATCACGCGGCCGCCGGGCTTCGTCACGCGACGCATTTCGGCGAGCGCGGCATCCTTGTGCGTCATATTGCGCAACCCGAATGCGACCGTGACCACGTCGAAGTAGTTGTCCGGAAACGGGATTTTTTCGGCATCGCACAGCAGCGACGGCGTCACGACGCCCTTGTCGAGCAGGCGGTCACGGCCGACGCGCAGCATCGATTCGTTGATGTCGGTATGCCAGACCTCGCCCGTCGGCCCGGCCGCCTTCGCGAACGACTTGGTGAGGTCGCCGGTGCCGGCCGCGATGTCGAGCACCTTGAAGCCGGGACGCACGTTCGCCTGCGCGATCGTGAACGCCTTCCACGCGCGGTGCATGCCCGCCGACATCAGGTCGTTCATCAGATCGTAGTTGCTCGCGACCGAATGAAACACGCCCGCCACTTTCTTCGCTTTTTCGTTTTCCT
The DNA here is from genome assembly GCF_002223195.1 of Burkholderia sp. AU28863. NCBI lineage: Bacteria > Pseudomonadati > Pseudomonadota > Betaproteobacteria > Burkholderiales > Burkholderiaceae > Burkholderia > Burkholderia sp. AU28863. Next base: position 541,200 of record NZ_NKFE01000004.1, read on the forward strand.
CGACGCTTTCGAAGCCGAAGTGGGTTTTGCTCATCGCGTTGATCCTCAGTAAATGGCAAGACGGCGCCGAGCGGGCGCCGTCGATTTCAGTGGCAGTGGCCGTGCGGCGCTGCGGCCGCCTGCATCGGGGCGTCGCGCTCGATGCCCGCCGCCTTCAGTTTGTCGAAATAGTCGCGCCACAGCGCGTCCTGCTGCGTCGCCAGCTCGTACAGCAGGTCCCACGAGTAGATGCCGGTCGAATGGCCGTCGGAGAACGTCGGCTGCAGCGCGTAGTTGCCGACGCCTTCGAGCGCGGTGATCGTCACTTCGCGCTTGCCGGTCTGCAGCGTCTCCTGGCCGGGCCCGTGGCCGCGCACCTCGGCCGACGGCGAATAGACGCGCATCAGCTCGAATGGAATCCGGAAGTTCTCGCCGTTCGGGTACTGCAATTCGAGCACGCGCGACACCGCGTGCACGACGACGCCGGACGGAATCGGCGTCGTGGAAGTCAAACCGCTCATGCTTGCCTCGAATCGGTCATGCGTTGAATTTCCTCGCGCACCGCATTGTGCAGCAGCGAGGCCTGCGCCGCGCGCGAGCGCAGCAGCGCCTCGGACACGCTGCGCTGGCGCGGCGCCCACACGGGCTGCGGGAAATGGGCATCGTTGGAAAAGCGCGGAATCACGTGCCAGTGCACGTGCGGCACCATGTTGCCGAGGCTCGCGAGATTCACCTTGTTCGGTTGCATCACGCGGCGCACGGCCCGCTCGACCGCGTAGACCACGCGCATCAGATGTGCCCGCTCGGGCTCGCCGAGATCGGAGAACTCGGCCACGTGCGCACCCCAGATCACCCGGCAGAAGCCCGGGTAGTCGTGCTCGCCCGTGGCCAGCACGACGCGCAGCGCATCGTCCTGCCAGAGCACCTCGCCGCCGTCTTCACGGCAAAACACGCATTCCATCGTCGCTCCCATGTGGACGGACGCCGGCACGGCTGCGCCGGCGCCCGCTCAGTCCCGGCCCGGTCGGGCGGTCGTCATGCCCGCATTAGACCAGCACGCGCTCGATCCCGCCATGGTTGGCCCGTGCGACATAATCGGCCATCCAGTTCTCGCCGAGCACCTGACGCGCGATCTCGACCACGATGTAGTCGGCCTCCAGGTTCGCGTCCTCGTTGTAGCGCGACAGCCCCTGCAGGCACGACGGGCAGCTCGTCAGGATCTTCACGTCCGGGCCGTTCGCTCCCGCGGCCGCCGGCGCCGCCGCATCGCCCGCCACCACCGGAATCGCACGCAGCTTCGCCGCCCCCTTGCGGATCTCCTCCTCCTTGCGGAAGCGCACCTGCGTCGACACGTCCGGCCGCGTGACCGCCAGCGTGCCCGACTCGCCGCAGCAGCGATCGTTCTTCTCGATCCTGTAGCCGTCTTTCTCCGCGCCCATCAGCTCGTTGACCAGCTTCACCGGGTCGATCGTCTTGATCGGCGTGTGGCACGGGTCGTGATACATGTAGCGCGTGCCCGTCACCCCGTCGAGCTTCATCCCCTTCTCGAGCAGGAACTCGTGGATGTCGATGATCCGGCAGCCCGGGAAGATCTTGTCGAATTCGTAACCCGCGAGCTGGTCGTAGCAGGTGCCGCACGACACCACCACCGTCTTGATGTCCAGGTAGTTCAGCGTGTTCGCGACCCGGTGGAACAGCACGCGGTTGTCCGTCACGATCTTCTCGGCCTTGTCGTACTGCCCCGAGCCGCGCTGCGGATAGCCGCAGCACAGGTAGCCCGGCGGCAGCACCGTCTGCACGCCCGCCTCCCACAGCATCGCCTGCGTCGCCAGCCCCACCTGCGAGAACAGCCGCTCCGAGCCGCAGCCCGGGAAGTAGAACACCGCTTCCGAATCGACCGTCGTCGACTTCGGGTTGCGGATGATCGGCACGATCTTGTTGTCCTCGATGTCCAGCAGCGCCCGCGCCGTCTTCTTCGGCAGGTTGCCCGGCATCTTCTTGTTCACGAAGTGGATCACCTGCTCGACCGCCGGCGGCTTGCCCGTCGTCGCCGGCGGGTGCTGCGTCTGCTTCGTCACGACCTTCTTCAGCATGTCGTTCGCGAAGCGCTGCACCTTGTAGCCCACGCCCATCATCACGCCGCGCGCGAGGTTGATCGTCTGCGGATTGGTCGCGTTCAGGAAGAACATCCCCGCCGCATTGCCGGCGTTGAACTTCTTCTTGCCCATCTTGCGCAACAGGTTGCGCATGTTCATCGTCACGTCGCCGAAGTCGATCTTCACCGGGCACGGCGTCGCGCACTTGTGGCACACCGTGCAGTGGTCGGCCACGTCGTTGAACTCGTCCCAGTGCTTGATCGACACGCCGCGGTGCGTCTGCTCCTCGTACAGGAACGCCTCGACCAGCAGCGACGTCGCCAGGATCTTGTTGCGCGGGCTGTACAGCAGGTTCGCGCGCGGCACGTGCGTCGCGCACACCGGCTTGCACTTGCCGCAGCGCAGGCAGTCCTTCACCGAATCGGCGATCGCCCCGATGTCGGACTGCTGCATGATCAGCGATTCGTAGCCCATCAGCCCGAAGCTCGGCGTGTACGCGTTGCGCAGATCGGCGCCGTCGAGCAGCTTGCCCTTGTTGAAGCGGCCGTTCGGGTCCACGCGCTGCTTGTACGCGCGGAATTCGGCGATCTCGTCCTCGGTCAGGAATTCGAGCTTCGTGATGCCGATCCCGTGTTCGCCGGAAATCACGCCGTCGAGCGAGCGCGCCAGCGTCATGATGCGGGCCACCGACGCGTGCGCGTCCTGCAGCATCTCGTAGTTGTCGGAGTTGACCGGGATGTTCGTATGGACGTTGCCGTCGCCCGCGTGCATGTGCAGCGCGACGAACACGCGCCCGCGCAGCACGCGCTTGTGGATCGCCTGCGCTTCGTCGAGGATCGGCTTGAACGCGCCGCCGTTGAAGATCGCGCGCAGCTCCGCGCGGATCTCCTGCTTCCACGAAATCCGCACCGTGCGGTCCTGCGTGATGTGGAACACGGTCGCGCCCGGCTGCTCGTCCGCGCGATCGGCGAACTTCTCCGCAAGCGCCTCGTAGCCGAGCTGCACCAGGTAGTGCTGCGCCTCGCGCAGCGGCTGGTCGAGCCGGTCGCGCACGAATTCCCAGCGTGCCCGCACGCGCTTGAGCAGCTCCAGCGCCTGCTGCACGCGGTCTTCCAGCAGTTCGGCGCTCGGGATCTCGTTCGCGTCGTCGGTCTTGCCGAGCGGCAGGTTGCCGCCCTTGAAGAACGCTTCGAGCGCGTCGACCAGCTGCAGCTTGTTCTTCAGCGACAGCTCGATGTTGATCCGCTCGATGCCGTCGGTGTACTCGCCCATCCGGTTCAGCGGGATCACCACGTCCTCGTTGATCTTGAACGCGTTCGTGTGCTTGGCGATCGCCGCCGTGCGGCTGCGGTCGAGCCAGAAGCGCTTGCGCGCCTCCGCGCTGACCGCGACGAAGCCTTCGCCGCTCTTGCCGTTCGCCATCCGGATCACCTCGGACGTCGCGTGCGCGACCGCATCCGCATCGTCGCCGACGATGTCGCCGATCAGCACCATCTTCGGGAAGGCATTGCGCTTGCTCTTGGTCGCGTAGCCGACCGCGCGCAGGTAGCGCTCGTCGAGGTGCTCGAGGCCCGCGAGGATCGCGCCGCCCTGCTTCGACGTCTCGAACAGGTAGTCCTTGATCTCGACGATGCTCGGGATCGCCTCGCGCGCCTGGCCGAAGAATTCGAGGCACACGGTGCGCGTGTGCGCGGGCATCTTGTGCAGCACCCAGCGCGCGGACGTGATAAGCCCGTCGCAGCCTTCCTTCTGCACGCCCGGCAGGCCGGCGAGGAACTTGTCGGTCACGTCCTTGCCGAGCCCTTCCTTGCGGAACCGGCGGCCCTCGATCTCGAGCATCTCCGTCTTGAGCAGCTTCTCGCCGGGCGCGTACGCGCCGTCGAACCACTTCAGCTCGAAGCGCGCGACCGCGATGTCGTGGATCTTGCCCTGGTTGTGCTCGTGGCGCGTGACTTCGAGCCAGTTGCCGTCCGGGTCGACCATTCGCCACCATGCGAGGTTGTCGAGCGCGGTGCCCCACAGCACGGCCTTCTTGCCGCCCGCGTTCATCGCGACGTTGCCGCCGATGCACGACGCGTCGAGCGAGGTCGGATCGACCGCGAACACGTAGCCGGCCGCTTCGGCCGCCTCGGTGACGCGGCGCGTGACGACGCCCGCGCCGGAGAAGATCGTCGGCACCTTGTGCGCGACGCCCGGCAGCTCGGTCAGCTCGACCGCGCCGAGCTGTTCGAGCTTCTCGGTGTTGATCACCGCGGAGAACGGCGTGAGCGGCACCGCGCCGCCCGTGTAGCCGGTGCCGCCGCCGCGCGGGATCACGGTCAGGCCGAGCTCGAAGCACGCCTTGATCAGCGCGGCGATCTCGGCTTCGGTGTCCGGCGTCAGCACGACGAACGGGTATTCGACGCGCCAGTCGGTCGCGTCCGTCACGTGCGACACGCGCGACAGCCCGTCGAAGCGGATGTTGTCCTTCTGCGTGCAGCGGCCGAGCGCCTTGGTCGCGCGGCGGCGCAGCTCGGCCATCTTGTCGAATTCGTCGGCGAATTCGTTGACCGCGCGCTGCGCGGCGCTCTCGAGCATCTCGACGCGCGATGCGCGTTCGCGGCCGGCGTCGTCGCGGTGCGCGGTGAGATCGGCGCTGCGGCGCTTGCCGATTTCGGTCAGGCGGTGGTTCAGCGCCTCGATCAGCAGCGCACGGCGTTTCGGATTGTCGAGCAGGTCGTCCTGCAGATACGGGTTGCGACGCACGACCCAGATGTCGCCGAGCACCTCATACAGCATCCGCGCCGAGCGGCCTGTGCGGCGCTCGGCGCGCAGTTCGTCGAGCACCGCCCACGCCTCTTCGCCGAGCAGGCGGATCACGATCTCGCGATCCGAGAAGGACGTGTAGTTATAGGGAATCTCGCGCAAGCGGGGCGCGGGGTCGGCGGCGACGGCGGCGGCCGCGCCATGCGGATCGAAAACTTGTGGTGCGTTCATGTTCGGACGACTCGGAGGGCCGATATCCCGTGCACGGGCGTCGGCAAGCGCGTGGGCGCAATCTTGGGGAAATCTGTTCTGTTACCAGGCGCGCGGCTGTCCTTCATGGGGCCGGAGCGGGCGACTCGCCCCTCCTGGCCGGCGACAGGGCCTGGCGGCACTCGGAACCATCAGCACGATCGCGCGCGGCGCGCATGCCGTTCGGCCGCGGGGCTGGCTGCGCGCGGCGTCGGCTTCAACGGTGCGATCCGAGGGTGCCTCTGCATCTTCCGAATCCTTGATTCAAAACGGAATTCTAACCCATGATCGGGCCGCCCGTGACACGCCGGACAGGTCGTGGGGCTATCGCCGCGCGCCGCGCCGGGCGGGGTTCGGCGCGGTTTCGTCCGACCATTCGCCGTCCGTCCGGTCGGTAACCGTGCGGTTAAATCGGTCAAGCGCGCCGGTAAAAAGCGGCGCCCGGCGGCGCGAATGCCCCGCCCGCACGCGCACGCGACCGCTCACGACCGCCCGGCCGGCATGCCGCTTGCGTGCGGGCGGACCCTTGGCGCTATCATTGACCCTTTACCGTCTGCATCCGCACTGCACGCGAGCGTCCATGGCATCCCACGATTACCTGAAGAAAATCCTCACCGCGCGCGTCTACGACGTCGCGATCGAGACGGAACTCGAACCGGCCCGCAACCTGTCGGCCCGGCTGCGCAACGCCGTTTACCTGAAGCGCGAGGACAACCAGCCGGTGTTCTCGTTCAAGCTGCGCGGCGCGTACAACAAGATGGCGCACATTCCGGCGGACGCGCTCGCGCGCGGCGTGATTACCGCGTCGGCCGGCAACCACGCGCAGGGCGTCGCGTTCTCGGCGGCCCGGATGGGCATCAAGGCCGTGATCGTCGTGCCGGTCACGACGCCGCAGGTGAAGGTCGATGCGGTGCGCGCGCACGGCGGCCCGAGCGTCGAGGTGATCCAGGCGGGCGAATCGTACAGCGATGCGTACGCGCATGCGGTCAAGGTGCAGCAGGAGCGCGACCTCACGTTCGTCCATCCGTTCGACGATCCGTACGTGATCGCCGGCCAGGGCACGATCGCGATGGAGATCCTGCGCCAGCACCAGGGCCCGATCCACGCGATCTTCGTGCCGATCGGCGGCGGCGGGCTCGCGTCCGGCGTCGCCGCGTACGTGAAGGCGGTGCGCCCGGAGATCAAGGTAATCGGCGTGCAGGCCGAGGATTCGTGCGCGATGGCGCAGTCGCTGGACGCGGGCGAGCGTATCGAGCTGAGCGAAGTCGGCCTGTTCGCGGACGGCACCGCGGTGAAGCTCGTCGGCGAGGAAACCTTCCGGCTGTGTCGCGAATTCCTCGACGGCGTCGTGACGGTCAACACCGACGCGCTGTGCGCGGCGATCAAGGACGTGTTCCAGGACACGCGCAGCGTGCTCGAGCCGTCCGGCGCGCTCGCGGTCGCGGGCGCGAAGCTGTACGCGGAACGCGAAGGCATCGAGAATCAGACGCTCGTCGCGGTCACGTCCGGCGCGAACATGAATTTCGACCGGATGCGCTTCGTCGCCGAACGCGCGGAGGTCGGTGAGGCGCGCGAAGCCGTGTTCGCGGTCACGATCCCCGAGGAGCGCGGCAGCTTCAAGCGCTTCTGCTCGCTCGTCGGCGACCGCAACGTCACCGAGTTCAATTACCGGATCGCCGATGCGCAATCCGCGCACATCTTCGTCGGCGTGCAGATCAAGCGCCGCGGCGAATCGGCGGAGATCGCCGCGAACTTCGAGTCGCACGGCTTCAAGAGCGTCGACCTGACGCACGACGAGCTGTCGAAGGAACACATCCGCTACATGGTCGGCGGCCGCTCGCCGCTCGCGCTCGACGAGCGCCTGTTCCGCTTCGAATTCCCGGAACGGCCGGGCGCGCTGATGAAGTTCCTGTCGTCAATGGCGCCGGACTGGAACATCAGCCTGTTCCACTACCGCAACCAGGGCGCGGACTACAGCTCGATCCTCGTCGGGCTGCAGGTGCCGCAGGCCGATCGCGCCGAATTCGAACGCTTCCTCGCGGCGCTCGGCTATCCGTATGTCGAAGAGAGCGCCAACCCGGCTTACCGCCTCTTCCTGTCGTAAAGGCGTCACACGATGAATCCCGAACATTCCCCGCTCGGCAAGGCCACCGTCTACGCGGCGCAGTACGACGCGTCGCTGCTGTTTCCGATCCCGCGCGCCGGCGCGCGCGAGCAGCTCGGCATCACGGCGGCGCTGCCGTTCTTCGGCACCGACATCTGGAACGCATACGAGTTGTCGTGGCTCAACGCGCGCGGCAAGCCGCAGGTCGCGATCGCGACGTTCTACGTGCCGGCCGAATCGCCGAACATCGTCGAATCGAAGTCGTTCAAGCTGTATCTCGGTTCGTTCGCGCAGTCGAAGTTCGACTCGGCCGACGCGGTGCGCGACGTGCTGAAGCGCGACGTATCGGCCGCGTGCGGCGCGAGCGTATCGGTGCAGCTGGTGTCGGCGCACGATTTCAGCAAGCTGGAGATGGACGAGCTCGACGGGCTGTCGCTCGACCGGCTCGATCTCGACACCGACGTGTACGAACCCGATCCGTCGCTGCTGTCGGCCGCCGAGGATGAAGCGCCGGTCGAGGAGACGCTCGTGTCCGACCTGCTGCGCTCGAACTGCCCGGTCACGGGGCAACCCGACTGGGGCAGCGTGCAGATCCACTACGTCGGGCCGCAGATCGACCACGCGGGCCTGCTGCGCTACATCATCTCGTTCCGCAATCACACGGGCTTTCACGAGCAGTGCGTCGAGCGGATCTTTCTCGACATCCTGCATGCGTGCAAACCGGTGAAGCTCGCCGTGTATGCGCGCTATACGCGCCGCGGCGGGCTCGACATCAACCCGTTCCGCACGAACTACAACCAACCGATGCCGGATAACGCGCGGACGGCGCGGCAGTGAACGACCCGGCGGGCCGCGTGAGCAGCCGTCGGCACGCGGCTAAAGTTTGGGCCGCTCGCCGAACGCGGCTGGGAAGCCGTTCTTGATGTAGTCGGTCAGATGAGTCAGCGTCGCCTGATGCGCGTACAGGTCGGCCAGACGATGAAGTGACGCTGTCGGGAATTTTGCAGCCCGCGGACGCCGACTACTTGCGGAAGAAGCGCCGCCGCGGGCGCCAATCGATGCCGTGGCCTTCCAGTATGCGCCGCAGCCGACGAACTTCACTCCCCAGGGCCACCAGCATGGTGGCCGTTGCAACGGGCATCACCCATTCCCCCGCATATCGAAACGTTGCCCATGCAATGCCTGCGACAACGGCACCGCAAACCAGAAGCGCGATCCGATCTGCGATCCAGTTCATGCTGCAACCTGCTGCGCGAGACCCATCACGCCATAGTGGTGCCGAGGCGTCCCGAAGGCAAACACCTCCGGGTGCGAAGCCAGATGCCGCACCAGCGCGCCATCGACCCTGATCCCATGTTTGGAAAGCGCATTGACGGCCGATCGCGAAGCGTTGACACCATTGGAACACGAAAGCGAATGGCCCGACGCAACCAGCAAACTGCCGATCGCCGCACCGACGTACCACGATGCATATAGCGACCCCGCGTACACCAGCACATCGCTCAGTACACCTGCACCGATCAATTCACCAATCGTAACCCGTGATCCAAACGTCTTGACCGCGGTTGCGATCGCACCAATGGTCGTCAGCGCTTGTTGCTGCGTCGAAAACAGGCTCGCGGGAACCGGCAACCCCAATGCATCCATGTTTTCCTTGAACGTCAAATAGAAGCCCCGGCAGTAAGCCATCTCAAATTCCTCTTTCTCGGCAAATGGATATTCCAATATACAGAATAAACAGGGGAATTTTATTGAGATTAAATTTTTCGAGAACCCCCGAAATCTCCGATGCATTTCGCGTATGCCCACCGATTCTGCTTCCAGCCGGACTTCGACATCACCCAATTTCTTATTTATTTTGTTATAAATTGCAAACTGAAGCGCTCGAAGACTGCCCCCTCGTTCCTCGCAGCCGACACGCCGGTTGCCCCGGATCAGCCTCATCGACAGCACGCGTAGCAACCCGACCTTTCACGGCAACTCGGCCAATCGCCCGGTAGCCCGCCTCCATTCGACGGCTGGACGGTGCAGCATCGCGATGCGCAATCGATTCACACTTGAGGTCGTGCGGTTTTCGAAGTGCGGAACGTGCGTTTATCTAATTCGGCGCAAACACGTCGGCCCGGCACTTCGGACAATACAGGTAGATTGTTCGACCATCGCGCAGGGAAATGAAGCCTCGCCTTGCCTGGTCTATCCTCCATTTCGCCGCGCCACCACCCGCAAGACGCGCTTCGCCTTCGGCATAGCAACGCGCGGCATCCAGGTCATGGCTGTACGCCCGTTCTGTCACGCGGTTCGCACGCTTGAAAAACGTGCTGACATCCGCCCGCCGAAGAACGAACGTGCGACACATATCCGCCGTTTCGTCCCCGCTGATATCGGCCGACCACGCACCGTTCCTGACGATTTCGACTGACTCCGGCACGACAATGGGTACCGCGCTGCCAGGCGCTAATCTATTGGACAGCGTGCCCGCAAGCGCACCGTGGGCGGTCAAGAGCGCCAGAGTCAAAACTGCGATCCAGACGACCATTGCCCCCGGCCGCCCGCGTGCGGTTCTTCCGCAAGCCGCGACGTACACTGTCACCCGTCCCGCGCCGGCAAGCCGCCAAAGGTGCGTGCAAAGTTACTCTCGATATAGGCCAGCACACGCGTCAGCGCGTCCTGGTCTTCGTACAAATCGACAAGCGCATCCCCATCGAGCGAATCCGGATCGATGCGCTCGATCTGTTCAAGCCGCAGACGGATGGCTTCCATCAGCACGGCCCATTCGCCCGTCAGCAATGGTACGGCGATGTCGGCTGGAATCTCCGATTGGTCACCTTGAGTCGTTTCAATTCACCTTTTGACAATAAGCAGCCCTTTCCCGCAGCAAACCGATGAATTTGGAAAACGGTATGTTGCCGGGAGGCGCCAACATGTAATGTCCCTCATGATACGGGCGCGCGTCTTTAACCAAACATAGCCAAAGGGTAATCGCGTATTGCACGGAATCCGCCAGACACCGCGCTTGTTCGAATATCCGATCTTTCACGGCAGCGCGACCAATCGCGCGGCGTCCCATCTCCTTTCTCCGGCTGCACGATGCAGCATTGCGAGCGTAATCGGTTCCCGTTTGAAGTCGTGCGGCTTTCGGAGCACCCATCGCAGGAATAGCGAATAGAGCAACCCTTCGCCTTCCATTAGGAAATATCTGGGGAAATCGAAATCGCCCGTATCCACGGCAAACCGTTCAAAAAAGTGCCCCATGAAGTCGTTGGCTTCGTCACCGGTTTGACCGAGGTCTTCCCAGAGCCGAGTGCCAGCGGCGAGCGGCTTCGATGGGCCGAACCCTACCTCCGACCTGACACAGGCCACGATCTCGTCCCAACTCACGTTTTCCATCCGAACACCCTATCCTCGCGTTTGACTAGGCTGTTGTACCTGGAGACCGTGCCGTGAACGATCGCGAACACGTCACGCGCAAGGAGCGCCCAACCCACGCCGGGAACGGCACGTCCGACGAACACGCCGAGCTTCCGGGTCAGGATGATCCGAAACGACTTGATACTCTGCAGCGTCACGGTGGGTAAAACCTTCCTGTTCAACTGGTAGCGGAAAATCGATCGAGCCATCACGGATGCGACAGAGGTTCCTTTCGTCGCGCCGCCGAATTTTTGCCTCGTCGGCAAAACGGGCCAGCCCGCCGGAATCAGGATCACCGCTTCGACATCGTCGATCCCGGCCCGTGCACACGTCTCTTCTACAGCCACGAAAAAGAAAAGCTCGGCGGGAGTGAGATCCGAATGAACACCGTAGCGGTATGTATTGCCCGTCATGGTGCGACTTCGCGAATCGTTGATCGGGAAGACGACCATACCCAGCAATCCGCTTAGTCTGCTCGTTCGAATTGCATGATGCTCGTTGCGAATTACGTGCCCATCACCGCCGTCACCCGCCAGACGGACCTGTCGTCTCGCGCTCTCATCGACAGGGTTCTATTCAAGGTGTAAAAATTCAGTGCCAACGCAACAAGGCCGGTGCACGTCCATGCACCGGCCTCGTTGTACAGCTTCCGCGCTCGCCGCGTTACTTCACCGGCGGCTTGTAAGCGATGCAATCGACCTCGACCTTGCAGTCGATGACCATGCTCGACTGCACGCACGCGCGCGCCGGCGGGTTCTCGCCGAAGTACGACACGAACACCTTGTTGAACGACGCGAAATCGCGTGCGTCGTCGAGCCACACACCGCAGCGCACGACGTGCTCGAGGCCGTAGCCGGCTTCCTTCAGGATCGCGATCACGTTCTCGATCGTCTGCTTCGACTGCGTGACGATCCCGCCTTCGACGACCTCGCCGTTCACCATCGGCGTCTGGCCCGACACGTACAGCCAGCCGTCGGCCTCGACCGCACGTGCAAACGGCATCACCTGGCCGCCGGTCCCCTTCGCTTCGCCCACGCCATATCGCTTCATCGTTTCACTCCTCACATTTCGGTTACGGATGCGCGCGCCGGCTTGGGCACGCGCGGAAGATCGGCACACCCGCCGCGTTCAGAACGCCGCATCGGCACTCGCCGGCACACGCCCGCCGCGCGCGACGAAACCGCCGGCGCGCTCGCCGGTCGGCTGGCCGTTTTCGTAGGTCAGCACGCCGTTCACCCACACCGCGTCGATCCCGTGCGCAGGCTGTTGCGGCTTCTCGAACGTCGCCGCGTCGATCACACTCGCCGGATCGAACAACACGAGATCCGCGTGGTAGCCGACATGCACTTCGCCGCGCTTCGCGATCCCGTAGCGGCGCGCGGACAGCGACGTCATCTTGCGGATCGCCTCCTCGAGCGGCAGCAGGTTCGTGTCGCGCACGTAATGACCGAGCACGCGCGGGAACGCGCCCCACAGCCGCGGGTGCGGCAGCGGATCGTTCGGCAGGCCGTCCGAGCCGACCATCGTCGCCGGGTGCGACAGGATCCGGCGCACGTCGTCCTCGGACATGTTGTGGTACACGGCGCCCGCGGGGCGGATGCGCTGCGCGGCTTCCTGCTCGGTCACGCCCCAGTCGGCCGCGATCGCCTTCAGCAGCTTGCCCGCGACTTCCGGATGCGGCTCCGACCACGTGATCGTGATGTCGATGTCGCCCGTCACCTGCTTCAGGTCGAGCGTCGACGAACTGCGACTGTACGGATAGCAGTCGCAGCCGACCGGCTGGTAGCGGCGCGCGCCTTCGAGCGACGCGAGCACCTCGGCGCTGCGCCCCCAGTTCGAGGGGCCCGCGCACTTCAGGTGCGAGATCACGACCGGCACCTGCGCGTGGCGGCCGACACGATAGGCCTCGTCCATCGCATCGAGGATCGCGTCGAACTCGGTGCGCATGTGCGTCGTGTACAGCGCGCCAGCCTTGGCGAGCGGCTCGGCGAGCGCCATCACTTCCTCGGCCGGCGCCGCGAACGCAGAGCCGTACGCAAGGCCCGACGACAGGCCGAGCGCGCCGTTCGCGAGCGCCTCTTCGAGCTGCGCGCGCATGCCGGCGATCTCGCCGTCGGTCGCCGCGCGGTCGAGGCGGTCCATCTGGTTGTTGCGCAGCGCCGTATGGCCGACGAGCGCTGCGACGTTCACGGCCGGGCGCGCATCGTTCACGGCCGCGACGTAAGCGGCGAAGGTCGGGTACCGGAACGCGCCGCGCTCGCCCAGCAGGTTCATCGGATCGGGCGGATCGCCCGCGAGCGTCACCGGCGATGCGCTGATCCCGCAGTTGCCGACGATCACGGTCGTCACGCCCTGCGAGATCTTCGGGATCATCTCCGGCGCACGGATCACGTGCGTGTCGTCGTGCGTGTGCACGTCGACGAAACCCGGCGCGAGCGCACGGCCGTTCGCGTCGACGACGTTCTCGGCGAGCCAGTTCGACAGGTTGCCGATCGCCGCGATCAGGCCGTTGCGGATCGCGACGTCGCGCGTGACGGGCGGCGCGCCGGTGCCGTCGTACAGTTGCGCGCCGACGATCAGCGTATCGGCCGCTTCGGGATGCGAATGCATGGTCAGTCTCCTACCGGTTGACGGTCTCCGCCGCCGCGGTGCGCATCGAGCGCGTGTTTGATGCGGCGCAGCGATTCCCGGCCCGCATCGCCGAGCCGCAACGCGACGCCGGTGACGAGCACGTCGATCGCCATCATCATCGCGTAGCGCGAGGTCGACGGCTTGTAGATGAAATCGGTTTCGAACGCGACGACGGGAATCAGGTGGTCGGCGAGCTTCGCGAGCGGCGACGCCGGCGCGGTGATCGCGATCAGCTTCGCGCCGTAGCGCTTCGCGAGCCGGCAGCTTTCGAGCAGCTCGGGCACGCGCCCGCTCACCGACAACGCGACGACGACGGTGTCGCCCGACAGCGTCGCGGCCACCATCCGCTGCAGCAGGCTGTCCTGGTAGCTCGCGACCGGCCGGCCGAAACGCACGAGCCGGAAGCGCAGCTCGTCGGCGAGTGCGGTCGAGCCGCCGCCTTGCCCGTACACGTAGGTCATCTTCGCGCCGGCGAGCAGGTCGGCCGCCGCGTCGAACGACGTGTTGCGCAGCAACTGGTGGTTGTGCGCGAGCGCCACGCGAATCTCGTCGTAGACCATCGATGCGGGGTTCGCGTCGTCGGCCGGCGCGTCGTCGGACGGCACCAGGAAGCGCTGGCCGACGGCCGCCGCCTGCGCGACGAGCACCTTCAGTTCGCGCACGTCGCGGCAGCCGACGGCCTTCGCGAAACGCGTGACCGTCGCGACGCTGACCTCCGCGTCGCGCGCAAGCGCGCCGATGCTCGCATGCGCGGCGCGCGCGAGGTCGGCGAGGATGAACGCGGCGACCTTGCGCTCGGCTTCGCGCAACTCGGGCGCGCACTCGGCGATTCGCGCGACGATGTCGAGGACCGGGGCGGCGGCCTGAGCCGGATGCGGCTCGGCGGCAGTCGGAGCGGACGGGGAGGCGGGCGTATTCATCGACGGAAAAGGGTGCGGGACTGGATTGTTATTAAATAACATCACCGCGCCGATGCTACTTTCTGTACCATCTGCATGTCAACTTCAGTGCAATGCATAGTGATGATGGAGCGGGATGACATGAAAGTTACAAACTATCAGGAAGCGACGATCGATCCGTTCGGCAAGGGCCTGGGCAATGTGCCGAGCGCGAGCGTGCCGCTCGGCGACGCCGGCCGGCTCGAATGGAACCTGCTCGCGGAAGACGTCAGCCTGCCGGCCGCCGTGCTTTACGAGGATCGCGTCGAGCACAACCTGAACTGGATGCAGGCGTTCGTGCAGAAATACGGCGTCAAGTTCGCGCCGCACGGCAAGACGACGATGGCGCCGCAACTGTTCCGCCGCCAGCTCGACGCCGGCGCGTGGGGCATCACGCTCGCGACCGCGCACCAGACGCAGGCTGCGTATCACGGCGGCGTGCGGCGCGTGCTGCTCGCGAACCAGCTGGTCGGCCGCCAGAACATGACGATCATCGCGGGGCTGCTGTCCGATCCCGATTTCGAATTCTTCTGTCTCGTCGATTCCGCGGAGAGCGTCGACCAGCTCGGCCGGTTCTTCGGCGATGCGAAGAAATCGCTGAACGTGCTGATCGAGCTCGGCGTGCCGGGCGGCCGCGCGGGCGTGCGCGATGCCGCGCAGCGCGAGGCCGTGCTGGCCGCGATCGCGCGCTATCCGGACACGCTGAAGCTGGCCGGCATCGAGCTCTATGAAGGCGTGCTGAAAGAGGAAGGCGAGATCCGCGCGTTCCTGCAGCAGGCGGTCGCCCTCACGCGCGAGCTGGCCGAAGCCGGCCGCTTCGCGCGCACGCCGGCGATCCTGTCCGGCGCCGGTTCGGCGTGGTACGACGTGGTCGCGGAAGAATTCAGGAAGGCGTCCGACGCGGGCTTCGCGGAAGTCGTGCTGCGTCCGGGCTGCTACCTGACGCACGATGTCGGCATCTACAAGAAGGCGCAGACCGACGTGTTCGCGCGCAACCCGATCGCCCGCTCGATGGGCGAAGGGCTGCTGCCGGCGCTGCAGCTGTGGGCGTACGTGCAGTCGGTGCCGGAAGCCGACCGCGCAATCGTCGCGCTCGGCAAGCGCGACGCCGCGTTCGACGCGGGCCTGCCCGAGCCGGCGCGCCATTTCCGCCCGGGCCGCGACACCGCGCCGCGCGACGTCGCCGCCGCCGAAGGCTGGGCCGTCACCGGGATGATGGACCAGCACGCTTACCTGCAGATCCCGCCGGGCGCGGACGTGAAGGTTGGCGACATGGTCGCGTTCGACATCTCGCACCCGTGCCTGACGTTCGACAAGTGGCGCCAGGTGCTCGTGCTCGATCCGCAGTTCCGCGTGACGGAAGTCGTCGAAACCTTCTTCTGACGCACGCCGCGCGCGGCACCGCCCTGCCGCTCGCGGGGGCGGCCGTCACGCGCGGTTCAATCCGCCGGAGTACACTGCGCTTTCGTCCTCGGGCCCGGTCGCGGCCGTCATGCACGGCGCGACCGGGCCTTCAACGCTGCTTCACTGGAGAAAGCCATGGCCGCGAAGAAGATCCTGTTCCTGACCGGCGATTTCGCCGAAGACTACGAAACGATGGTGCCGTTCCAGGCGCTGCAGGCCGTCGGCCACCACGTCGATGCAGTCTGCCCGGGCAAGCGCGCGGGCGACAAGATCAAGACCGCGATCCACGATTTCGAGGGCGACCAGACCTACACCGAGAAGCCCGGCCACCACTTCACGCTGAACGCGGCGTTCGACGACGTCGATGCGGCGCGCTACGACGCGCTCGCGATCGCGGGCGGCCGTGCGCCCGAATACCTGCGACTCGATCCGAAGGTGATTTCGCTCGTGCGCGAATTCGCCGAAGCCGGCAAGCCGATCGCGGCGATCTGCCACGCGGCGCAACTGCTCGCGGCCGCCGACGTGATCCGCGGCAAGCGCATTTCGGCGTACCCGGCCTGCGCGCCGGAGGTGAAGCTCGCGGGCGGCGAGTACGCGGACATCCCGGTCGACGCGGCCGTAACCGACGCGCCGTTCGTCACCGCGCCCGCCTGGCCCGCGCATCCGGCCTGGCTCGCGCAGTTTCTCGCGCTGCTCGGCACGCGCATCGAGCTGTAAATCTGCGCCCAATCAGGGTGAAATGAAGCGATGGCCGGCGGCGCTGACACGCCGCCCGGCCGTGCGCATCAACGCGCGACCGGCGTCGACCCGACGTCCGCGATCCGCGATTCCAGCATCGCGAGCGCGCCCGACAGCGCATTCAGCACGTCGTCCGGCAGCTGCGCCATCGTCTGTTCGAGAAACGCCTTGCGGCGCGGCAGGCACGCGTCGAACGCCGCGCGGCCTGCGTCCGTCAGCGTGACATTGGTCACGCGGTTGTCGCGCGCGTCCGATTCGCGCTCGATCCAGCCGAGCGCGTCGAGCGACTTCAACTGGCGCGTGAGCGCGCCCGGATCGATGCGCAGCACTTCGACGAGCTTCTTCTGCGACGCATGCCCGTCCATCGTGTGCAGCGCGACCATGATGCGCCAGCGCGGCATCGGCTGCCCGACGTGCGCCTCGAACGCGGTCATGAACGCGCGATACGTGCGTCCGAATTGCTGCAAGATCGCGACGCGGTCCTGTTCTTCCATGCGCTGATTTCGTTCCGGTGAATCGTTGAGTCGTCGAATCGCTCGCCCGATCGGTCAATCGGCCGCGACGTGCGGTTCGATCTTGCGCCGCAGCGCGATCGGCGGCACGCGACGGCACTGCCACACCGACACCACGGCGACGACCGCCGCCATCGCGACGCCCAGGTGAATCGCGCCGACCAGCGATTCGCGGGCCGCTTCCAGCAGCAGCGCGCCATTATGCCCGGCACGCGTCAACTCCGCGACGAGACCGCCCTGCGCCGCGCGATCGATCAGGATCTGCGGATCGGCGAGCCGCGCGTGCCACTGCATCGCCTGGTCGGCCGACAGCGCATTGCGCACGCCGCTCGAATACATCTGATTGACCAGCGTGCCCGTCAGCGCGGTGCCGAGCATCCCGCCGACCATCCGCAGCGACTGCAGCAGCGCGGTCGCGATGCCGAGGTGCTCGCGGCCGGCCGTCTGCTGCGCGAACACGGTGAGGTTCGGCAGCACGAAGCCGAGCCCGATGCCGCCCGCGACCATCAGCGCCATCAGCATCCAGGTCGGCGTCGCGTGAGTCGACACGACGATGCCCGCGCACGCGATGGCGAACAGCACGAAGCCGACGTGCAGCATCGTGTTCGGGTTGCGAATGCGCGTGATGACGCGACCGTTCATGATGCTGCCGATCGTGATGAACACGACGAGCGGCGTGATCACGAGCCCCGCCTCCTTCGGCGACATCCCGAAGCCGCCCTGGAACAGCAGCGGCGCGTAGAACAGCAGCGAGAACATCGAGAAACCGGCGAGGATCGCGAGCACGAACAGCGCGGACAGCGCGCGGTTGCCGAACATGTCGAACGGCAGAATCGGCTGCGCGCAGCGCTTCTCCCAGTGCCACAGGCCGATGCCCGCCGCGACCGCGACGACGAGCAGCAGCGACGCCCAGCTCGCGACGCCGTACTTCGGCAGCCATTCGACGAACAGCTGCAGCGCGCCGAGCGACAGCGCGATCAGGAGCGCGCCCGGCCAGTCGAGCCGCATCTTGCGATCGTGCTCGACGTGGCGCAGGTGCGGCAGGTAGCGCCACACGAAGATCAACGACAGGATGCCGATCGGCAGGTTCACGTAGAACACCGAACGCCAGCCGAACGACTGGGTCAGGAAGCCGCCGAGCGACGGCCCGACCGCGTTCGCGATACCGAACGCGGAGCTCATCAGCACCTGCCAGCGCAACCGCACGACGGAATCGGGGAACAGGTCGGGAATGCATGCGAACGCGGTGCCGACCAGCATCCCGCCACCGATTCCCTGCAGCCCGCGCGCGAGCACGAGGGACAGCATGTCGTTGGCCATTCCGCACAGCACCGACGCGCCGGTGAACACGACGATCGATGCGATCACGAACGGCTTGCGTCCGTAATAGTCGCCGAGCCGGCCGAAGATCGGCACCGTGATCACGGAACTGAGCAGGTACGAGGTCGCGACCCATGCATACAGGTCGAAGCCGCGAAGTTCGGCGACGATGGTCGGCAGCGCGGTGCCGACGACCGTCTGGTCCAGCGCGACCAGCATGGTGACGAACGAGATCCCGATCATCGCGAGCAGCGATTCGCGGAACGGCAGGACTTGCCCGCTCGAATGGTGGGCGGCAGTATGGACGGCCATTTTTTGTCGATACAACGTTTGCCGGGTCAAATAATCTCAAAATTCTAGCATGCCGGAGTAATCTAGGCCGGCGAGGGTTCAGGGCCCGTTCACGCCAAGGAGAGAGATGGAACCGATTTCAATTTCCCCCGCCACGACGCTGTCGGCCGAGGATCGGGACGCGCTGCGCCGCGCGAAGCAGGTGCTGGAAAGCCCGTCGCTGACGATGAAGCTGACGGGCGTGCTCGGCGCGCCGGTCGAGAAAATGATCGCGCGCCTGCCGGACTTCGCGACGGGCAAGATCAACGATGCGACGCAGCTCGCGCTGCGCAAGTGCCTGAACATCGCGCTGCGCACGCTCGGCAAGCCGCAGGCGCCGGACGCCGAGCCCGAGAAGCCGAGCAACCTGCTGCACAAGCTCGCGGTCGCGACGACGGGCGCGGCGGGCGGCGCGTTCGGCTTTCTCGCGCTGCCGGTCGAGCTGCCGGTGACGACCACGCTGATCTTCCGCTCGGTGTGCGACATCGCGCGCAGCGAAGGCGAAGACCTGACGTCGGTCGATACGCAGCTGCAATGCCTGGCCGTGCTCGGCATGGGGGGCAACCCGGACAAGCAGGAAGAGGACGCCGATCTCGGCTATTTCGTGCTGCGCGGCGCGCTCGCGCAAGCGATCTCGAAGGCGTCGTCGGACATCACGACCAAAGGTATCGCCGCGCACAGCTCGGCGGCCGTGTTCAAGCTCGTGCAGACGGTGGCGTCGCGCTTCTCGGTGCAAGTGACCGAGCAGATGGCCGCGAAGTCGATCCCGGCGATCGGCGCCGTGCTCGGCGCGACCGTCAACACGCTGTTCATCGATCACTTCCAGCAGATGGCGCACGGCCACTTCACCGTGCGCCGGCTCGAACGCAAGTACGGTTCGGTGGCCGTCAAGGCTGCCTATCAGACGATCGACGCCTCGCCCGCACGCTGAACCGCGCGCTCGACCGCGACGCGGCGCACGAACGCGGCCGCGCGGTCGAGCGCGTCGCGCGCTTCCGGGACCATCGGCGCGTACAGCTGCCACACGTGCGGCATGTCGGGCCACACCTCGATTTCCACCTGAACGCCGGCCGCCTTCGCCTTGTCGGCGACGCGGCGCGAATCGTCGAGCAGCACTTCGGTGCTGCCGACCTGGATGTGCAGCGGCGGCAAGCCCGCGAAGTCCGCATGGAGCGGCGACGCGTACGGATGCGTCGCCGGCGCGTCGCCGAGATACAGCTTCGCGGCCTTCGGCAGCGCCGCGGCCGCGAACATGGGGTCGCGGCCGTCGTTGCTGCGCATCGTGTCGCCGGTGCCGGCCAGGTCCGTCCACGGCGAGAACAGGATCGCGCCGGCCGGCAGCGGCTCGCCGCGATCGCGCAGCGCGACGAGCGTCGCGAGCGCGAGGCCGCCGCCCGCCGAATCGCCGCCGAACACGATCGACTCGGGCGGCGTGCCGAGCGCCAGCAGTTGCCGGTACGCGGCGAGCGCATCGACGAGCGCGGCCGGGAAGCGGTTTTCGGGCGCGAGCCGGTAGTCGAGCGAGAAGGAACGCACGCCCGCGCGCTTCGTCAGCCCGAACACCAGCGGCCGGTGGGTCTTCGTCGAACAGAAGTAGTAACCGCCGCCATGGAAATACAGCAGCGTGCGGGCGGGCCCGCGCGCCGCGCCCGAATCGGTGCGCTCGAGCCATTCGCCGCGCAGCGGCGCGTCGCCCGGGCCGTAGCACTGGCGCAGCCGGTAGCCCGACGGCGGGCGGCGCGGCACGATCATCCGCAAGTCGGTAAAGCGCCGGGCACGCGCGGGGTCGAGCACCTCGCGCGTGGTTTCGGGACGAAACTGCCAGCGCAGCAGCCAGCAGGCGAACTTGCTTTGCCAACTCATCGGACGCACTCCGTCATCGCAGTGTGACGATGGTACGTGCGAACGCTCCCGCGTCGCTCGACGGGTGCCTCTACATCAAACGCCGGCGCTCAGTTCGCCGGCATCATCTGGCCGCGGATCTCGCCCGCCGGGTGTTCCTTCGTATGAATGTTGAAGTACCACTTGCCGCCCATCAGATCGGTGACCTGCTCGTCGGTGAGCGCCTTCGAACCCTTGATCGGGCTCGCCAGCTCGTCCTTCGGGATCGGCACCTGCACGCCGGCGTTCTGGCCGACCGGCGCGGGCCCGTGGAAATGCGCGGCCGTGGCCGGCCCCGTGAGGTGTTCGTAAGTGACCGTCCACTGCAGCATGCGGGTGGCCGTGTCGTAGGTGGCGGCGACGGCGCCCGAGCCCTTGGTCGCCGTCGGCGGCACTTCGCTCGACGGCTGCAGACTGGCGGACAAGCGCACCGTTTCGGCAGCGGCGCTGCCGGCGGCCAGCACGCCCGCGAATAACGCGACCTGGAGCAAACGCAGCTTGAGCATGGATTCTCCTTGTACGACGTGGTACGCCGCCCGGGCGGCGGCGCGTCACTGGATGGTAGTCGATTGCGGTCGATCCGGGCAGCCTGCCGAAACCTGGAAGACACCTTTGCAGCATGCCCGCTGAATCCCTGCACGGCCTTTCGCTACACTTCGTTTCACAGTTGCTTGTTTCCTTCGTCCGAAGGAGTCTGCGAGTATTCACGCGGCCGCCCGGCCGCGTTTTTTTTGCGTCGTTGGCGACAAGCGGCATGCCGCGCGCGAATGCGTCTTTCCGGAATATCGAGCATCACGAATCGTTTTTCGTCTCGCTCCGGTCGCGGCCGACGCGCGTACCGACGGTTGCCTGGACCCGACCGCGTACTCGGCATGTTGTCACGATGCGTGTAATACGTTATTGCGCGAACCCCGGTCGACACGCGCTGTCCCGCGCAGGAAAATGATCGCGTGCTGTCGTGACTGGAAAGTGAACCGTGCCGGCCCGTCTCCCGATGCCCTGCCCGCCCCGCCCCGTCCGTGTTCGCCCGCTGCTGGCGAGTCTCTGCTCCGTCGCTGCCCTCTACGGCGCGCCCGTCGACGCGCAGGAATTCTCGCTGTTCGCCGGCCCGCTGTGGGGCGGCGGGCAGCGCACGTATTCGTGGGCGTTCGATTACCAGGAAGGCTTGAGCGCGCATACCGCGCTCGGCTTCACGTGGTACAACGAAGGCCATATTCCGAATCACCATCGCGATGGCCAGGCGGTGCAGTTCTGGGGCCGCATGCCGCTCGAGCATCGCCGGCTGGTGCTGTCGGCCGGCGCGGGCCCGTATCGTTACTTCGACACGGTGCCGGCCGGCGAAGGCGGCGGTGACTCGCGCAGTTATTCGAACACGCATGGCTGGGGTGTGCTGATGAGCGTGCGTGCCGCGTACTACACGTCGCACCGCTGGATCGCGCAGCTTCAGGTCAACCGCGCGCAGGTGTTCAGCGGCCCCGACACGACGTCCGTGATGTTCGGCATCGGCTACCAGCTCGATGCGCCCGACACGCCGGGCCCGCGCGACACCGCACTGCCGCGCACGCGCAAGGTCACGCACAACGAAGTCACGGCGATGCTCGGCGAGACGATTCTCAACAGCCGCTCGTCGCCGTCGACGCTCGGCGGCAGCGTCGAATACCGGCGCGGCCTCGCGCGTTCGATCGACTGGACCGCGACATGGATGTACGAAGGCGCGAAGCAGGCGGTTCGCCGCAACGGGATCGCGTCCGAGCTGTGGCTCACGCGCGCGTTCCTGAACGACAAGGTCACGCTGTCGGCCGGCGCCGGCGCGTATTTCACCGTCAACCAGCGCAACCGCGAAGGCCAGCCGGGCCCCGGCGACGGCCGCCTGTCCGGCATCGTGTCGATCTCGGCCAGTTACCGGCTCTCCGACCGCTGGCTCACGCGCATCACATGGAACCGCGTGGTCACGCGCTACGACCGCGACACCGACGTGATCCAGGCCGGTCTCGGCTACCGGTTCTGACGGGCGCACGCACCGAGCGCCGTCCGCGTCACGCGCGGTAACCCGGATCGATCCGGTCGACGATCCGCTGCAGCGCGTCGAACGCGTCCTGCCCCGCGCCATGCTTCGGATCGAAATTCAGCGAATCGCGCACGCACCCTTCGAGCACGGGCGGCGCGATCGGCAGCGCATCGCCGATCGCGTGCGTCGCGACCTGTACCTCGCACGCACGGTTGAGCAGCCACATCAGCGAAAACGTCTGCGCGAGCGTCGCGCCGATCGTCACGGGTCCGTGGTTGCGCAGCAGCAGTACGGGCCGCCCGCCCGCGCTGTCGACGATGCGCCTGCCTTCGTCGAGATGCACGGTGATGCCCTCGAAGTCGTGGTACGCGATCTTCCCGTACAGCTGCGCCGAATAGAAATTCGAGAACGACAGCCCGTCGCGCGAACAGCACACGGCCATCGTCGGCGTCGTGTGCACGTGCATCACGCAGTGCGCATCGGGCAGCGCCGCATGGATCGCGCTGTGGAACGTGAAGCCGGCCGGATTGATCGGCCAGTCGGAATGGCCGATCACATTGCCGTCGATGTCGATCTTCACGAGGTTCGACGCGCACACCTCGCGGTAATGGAGCCCGAACGGATTGATCAGGAAATGACCGTCCTCGCCCGGCACGCGCAGCGAGATATGGTTGTAGATCAGCTCGGTCCAGCCCAGATAATCGAAGATGCGGTAGGCGGCCGCGAGCTGCACACGCGCCTGCCATTCGGCTTCGGAGAAGCGCGCGGGACGCGTGAACGGCTGGTTCGGTACACGTTGCATGGGGAACTCCGGTTGCGGCGGCGCGCGGCCACGGCGAGCGGCGGTGCGCATCGTCCTCGTCTGCCGGCGCCGCAAGCGACGCGTGCGGCGCGTATGGCGCACGTACGGCGCGCCGTTCCGGACCGCATTGCGCGAGCGATCCGCCGGCACGCTTCACGACACCCATATAGTTGCGCGCACAACCATATCATCTTTCCCCGCGCACCGGTATCGCGGGTTTTGCCGGAGCCGTTCCCGCCCTTACAACTGGTCGTCGACCGGCAGCAGCGTGAAAATGCCCGTCATCACGTTGCGCAGCAGCCCCGCATGCGGGTCGACGTGATAGGTGGTCGTCTGGCCGCCTTCGGTGCCCGTCCATTCGAGCGCGGGCGGGCTGCCGTCGGTCCGCTTCGCGAGCGTGACGCGGTAGCTTTCGTCCGGCTGCGTCACACGCGCGAAGATCGCCGCGGCCTGCTGCGCGAGCACCGGGCTGTGGATCACGAGCGCGAGCTCGGTGTTCAGGTACGCGGAACGCGGGTCGAGGTTCAGCGAGCCGATCACGAGGATTTGCCGGTCGATCACGTACGCCTTCGCATGCAGGCTCGCGCGCGAGCGCGACCCGAACAGCCGCGCGGGCTGCTGGTCCGGCTGCGACTTGAATTCGTACAGCTCGACGCCGCGCTGCAGCAACGGCACGCGGTACGGCGCATAGCCGGCCTGCACCGCGACCGCGTCGGTCGCCGCGAGCGAATTCGTGACGATCGCGACGCGCACGCCGCGCGCGGCCGTATCGCCGAGGATCTTCACGCCGGCGTCGTGCGGCACGAAGTACGGCGAAAACGCGAGGAATTCCTTCTGCGCGCCGCGCGTCAGCTCGGCCAGGCGCTGCATCGGCGGGCTCACGTAGGTGCCGGTCGGCCGCGCGACCTTGGTCGGCGCATCGACCTTGAATTCGGCCGGCGCCCACACGAGTTCGAGTTCGTCGCGCGCGATCTGCCGTGCGAGCGGCGTCGCGTTCAGCGGCTTCGCGTTGTACGGATCGGCGTTCTTGCGCCAGTGGTCGCGCAGCTCGTCGCGCATCGCATCGAGATCCTTCGGATCGAACCTCTGATGATTGAGCACGCGCAACGGATAGCTGCTCGCGCTCGCCCAGTAGTCGTCGAAGCTCTTCGAGATGTCGTGGGTCACGGGGCCGGCCGCCAGCACGTCGAGATCGCGGAACTGGAGCGTCGGGCTCGCGCTGAAGTATTCGTCGCCGAGATTGCGGCCGCCGACGATCGCGAGCTGGTTGTCCGCGATCATCGCCTTGTTGTGCATCCGGCGCGTGAAGCTGTCGATTCGCGTGAAGAAGTTGGTCGTGCGCTCGACCACGCCGCGCTGCGATGCGCCGAACGGGTTGAACACGCGGATCTCGATGTTCTGGTGCGTATTGAGCGCAGCCATCACGCGGTCGATATCGTCGAAGTTCAGGTCGTCGACCAGCATCCGCACGCGCACGCCGCGATCGGCCGCGTACAGCGCCGCGCCGAGCAGCAGCTTGCCGGTCGTATCCTCGGTCGCGATGTAGTACTGCATGTCGAGCGTCTTCGTCGCCGCCCGCGCGAGCGCGATGCGCATCTGCAACGCGGTGGCGCCGTCGGCCAGCAGCCGGAAGCCCGACTGCCCAGGATGCGCGGCTTCCGGTGCGGCCAGCGCGGCGCGCAACGGCGTCGCGGTATCGGCCGACAACGCGTGGGAGACGGGGCGATCGAGCGAGGTGGCGGGCGGATGCGTCGCGCACGCGGCGAGCGGCAGCAGCGCGCAAACGACCAGCGCGCGGGCCTGGCGGCATGCGGCGCGCCACGACGGCGCGGCCGATGCGCGCCGGATCAGGGACGTGAGCACGAAAGCTTCCTCGACAGTCGGATCAATGGGCACGTCATCGCCGCGGCGCGCGGCTGACAGGCGGCTGCGGTCGATTCTAGAGGGCGCCCGACGAACCGGTCAATCGGGAGGCCCCGCAGGCCATCGCAGCCGCTGGTCCGACCAATCTCATGACGCGTCGCCGCTGCGCTCGAAATGGCTGCGCACGTAGTCGATGTGCGTCTGCATCGCGGTGCGCGCCTCTTCGGGGCGGTGCGCGCAAATCGCGTCGCACACCACCCGGTGCTGCAACAGGAGCAATTCGGATGCCTGCTCGTCCTCCGTCGTCATCCCGGCCACGTTGATCGAAATATGCTCGCGCAACATTCCGATCACGCTCGTATGCAGGTGCAGGAACATCGTGTTGTGCGACGCGAGCGCGATCGCCTCGTGCAGCTTCGCATCGGTCGCGGCTTCGACGGCCGCATCGTCGTTCGCATGCGCGGTTTCGAGCTCGCGCAGCAGCGCGCGGATCCGGCGCCGGTCGTTCGCATCGGCCCGCAGCGCGGCGAAATAGGCGGTCGCGCCTTCCAGCACGCGGCGGAATTCGAGGATGTCGTCGCGCAGCGCCGGATGATCGGCGACCAGTTGGCCCCACGGCGACGCGATGCCGGCGCGCAACTGGTCGGTCACGTAAACGCCCGCGCCGCGCCGGCTCTGCAGCAGCCCGCGCGCGACGAGCCGCTGGGTCGCCTCGCGCACCGTATTGCGCGCGACGCCGTACTGCTGCGCGAGCACGCGCTCGGCCGGCAGCCGCGCGCCGGCCGGCCACGTGCCGTCGAGCAGCGCCGTCTCGATCTTGCGCATCACCACTTCGGTCCGGCCCCGTGCCGTCATCGCCGCCATCGTCGCGTCTCCTCGCGGAATGCGTGCCGCCCCCGATTGGCCCAACCAATTTGAGCTGCGGCGCGGACGGGGGAATTATGCAGCGAAATCGACGCTCCGCACGCCGGGCCGTCGCCTCTGGAGCGAGACATGAATCCACGGCCTTACCCCACCGCCCCCACGCACGTCTATCTGTTCGCGACCTGCCTGGTCGACCTGTTCGTCCCCGAAGCAGGGCTCGACGCAGTCCGCCTGCTGGAACGCGAGGGGCTGACCGTCCACTATCCGCGCGGCCAGAGCTGTTGCGGGCAGCCGGCCTACAGCAGCGGCAATCCCGACGAAGCGCGCCGCGTCGCGGCCGCGCAGCTCGACCTGTTCGCGCAACCGTGGCCGGTGATCGTGCCGTCCGGTTCGTGCGCGGGCATGATCCGGCACCATTGGCCGGCGCTGTTCGCCGACGATCCCGTTCACGGCCCGAAAGCACGCGCGATCGCGGAGCGGACCTACGAACTCGCCGAATTCCTCGTCCATGTGCTCGACGTGCAACTCGACGCGGTCATGACCGACGCCGGCCCCGACGAACGCGTCGTGCTGCACACGTCGTGCGCGGCACGGCGCGAGATGGGCACGCGCGTGCACGGCGTCGCGCTCGTCGACGCGCTGCCGGGCGTGACGCGCATCGAACACGAACGCGAATCGGAATGCTGCGGCTTCGGCGGCACGTTCTCGCTGAAGCATCCGGACATCTCGGGCGCGATGGTGCGCGACAAGGTCGCATCGGCGTGCGCGACGGGCTGCGACCGGCTCGTGTCGGCCGACTGCGGCTGCCTGCTGAACATCGGCCACGCCGCGGCCAAGGCCGGCGCGGCGCTGCCCGTCGAACATCTCGCGAGCTTCCTGTGGCGCCGCACGGCCGGCGCCGGCTCGCTGCGCGGAGAGTCGAAATGAGCGCACGCGACGCGATCCTCGCGCGGCTGCGCGCCGCCGCACCGGGCGTCGCGACGAACGCCGCGCCTGCGCTCGATGCGCGCATCGACGCGCATTACGACACGCGCCGTGCATCGGCCGGCCGCGCCTCCGATGCACGCGTGCAGGCGATGCAGACGGCGCTCGCCGCGTCGCACGCCGAAGTCTGGTGCGCGAGCGCCGACGCATGGCCCGCGCAGCTCGCCGCGCGCCTGGCCGACGCCGGCGTGCGCCGCCTGCTGCTCGACCCGGCCCGCGCCGAATCCGCGGCGCTCGCCCGCGCGCTGCCCGGTACGGTCGCGCCGGTGCCGTTCGACCGGCCGATCGACGCGTGGAAAACCGAACTGTTCGACACGATCGACGCGGGCTTCACCGTCGCACGCTCGGGCATCGCGGCCACCGGCACGCTGGTGCTCGCGCCCGATGCCGGCACGCCGCGCACGGTGTCGCTGGTGCCGCCGCTGCACATCGCGCTCGTGCATGCGAGCACGCTGCATGCGGACCTGCACGCCGCCGTGCACGCGGAGCACTGGCAAGCCGGCATGCCGACGAACCTCGTGCTGGTATCGGGCCCGTCGAAGACGTCCGACATCCAGCAGACGCTCGCCTATGGCGCGCACGGCCCGCGCCGCCTGTGGGTCGTGATCGTCACCGATTCGGCCGCGCCGCCGGCCGCCCCCGCTTGCGAGGACCTGCCGCGATGAGCGACCACCCGCTGCAATTCGTCTCCCCCGGCGACTTCAAGACCCGTGCGCGCGCCGCGCTCGACGATCCGGCGCTGCGCCGGAGCTTTCGCGGCGCGATGGACTTCCTGCAAGGCAAGCGCGCGACGCAATTCCCCGACGACACCGAGCTGCAGCACCTGCGCGATCTCGGCGAAGCCGTCCGGCAGCACGCGCTCGCGCAACTGCCCGCGCTGCTCGAACGGCTGGAGACGAAGCTCACCGCAGCCGGCGTGCACGTGCACTGGGCCGAGACGGCCGCCGACGCGAACGCGATCGTGCTCGGCATCGCGCAGGCGAAGAAGGCGCGCCGCGTGATCAAGGGCAAGTCGATGGCGAGCGAGGAAATCGAGCTGAATCATTACCTCGCGGAACACGGTGTCGACTGCATCGAATCCGACATGGGCGAATTCATCGTGCAGCTCGCGGGCGAGAAGCCGTCGCACATCGTGATGCCGGCGATCCACAAGACCCGCGGCGACATCGCCGAACTGTTCGAGGCGCACCTCCCCGGCACGCGCTACACGGAAGACGTCGACGAACTGATCCAGACCGGCCGGCGCGCGCTGCGCCGCGCGTTCGCGGAAGCGGACATCGGCCTGTCGGGCGTCAATTTCGCGGCGGCCGACACGGGCACGCTGTGGCTCGTCGAGAACGAAGGCAACGGCCGCCTGTCGACGACGGTGCCCGACACGCACGTGGCGATCATGGGGATCGAGAAGGTCGTCGAGAAGCTCGAGCACATCGTGCCGCTGTCGAGCCTGCTCACACGCTCGGCCACCGGCCAGGCGATCACGACCTACTTCAACCTGATCTCGGGCCCGCGCCGCGACGGCGAACGCGACGGCCCGCGCGAGCTGCACCTCGTGCTGCTCGACAACGGCCGCACGCAGGCGTACGCGGACGAACAGTTGCGCGCGACGCTGCAATGCATCCGCTGCGGCGCGTGCATGAATCACTGCCCCGTCTATACGCGCATCGGCGGCCACGCGTACGGCACGACCTACCCGGGCCCGATCGGCAAGATCATCTCGCCGCACCTGCTCGGCCTCGACGCAACGGCCGACCTGCCGACCGCGTCGACGCTGTGCGGCGCATGCGGCGAGGTGTGCCCGGTGCGCATCCCGATCCCGCAATTGCTCGTGCGGCTGCGCACCGAAGCGAACCGCAAGCCCGACGAACCGGTCGCGCATCCGCTGCGCGGCCAGGGCGCGAACTACCACCGCGCGGAAGAACTCGTGTGGCGCTTCTGGTCGGGCGCGTTCGCGCATCCGCGCGCGTACCGCGCATTCCGCTGGGCCGCGACCCGCCTGCGCGCGCTGACGCCCGCGAAACAACTGGGCTGGACGCAGCACCGCACGCCGCTCGAACCGGCGCCGCGCAGCCTGTCCGACCTGCTGCGCGCCCGCGGCCAGCCCGAATAGCGCATCCGCTTTCAAACCCGTACCCCGATAAATCCATGGAGGAGACAACCATGCAGGTTTGGCATCAGATCTACACCCCGCTCGGCAGCCTCGGGCTGTCGGCACTCGTCGCCGCGATTCCGATCGTCTTCTTTTTCGTCGCGCTCGCCGCGCTGCGGATGAAGGGCCACGTCGCGGCCGCGATCACGCTGCTGCTGGCGCTCGGCGTCGCGATCGTCGCGTACGGCATGCCCGTGCCGCAAGCGCTCGCGGCGGCCGGCTTCGGCTTCGCGTACGGCCTGTGGCCGATCGCGTGGATCATCGTCGCGGCGGTGTTCCTGTACAAGATCGTCGTGAAGACCGGCCAGTTCGACATCATCCGCGCGTCGGTGCTGTCGATCACCGACGACCAGCGGCTGCAAATGCTGCTGATCGGCTTCTCGTTCGGTGCGTTCCTCGAAGGCGCAGCCGGCTTCGGCGCGCCCGTCGCGATCACGGCCGCGCTGCTCGTCGGCCTCGGCTTCAAGCCGCTGCATGCGGCCGGACTGTGTCTGATTGCAAACACCGCGCCGGTGGCGTTCGGCGCGATGGGCATCCCGATCATCGTCGCCGGGCAGGTGACGGGCATCGACGCATTCCACATCGGCGCGATGGCCGGCCGCCAGCTGCCGCTGCTGTCGCTCGCGGTGCCGTTCTGGCTCGTGTTCATGATGGACGGGCTGCGCGGCGTACGGCAGACGTGGCCGGCCGCACTCGTCGCGGGCGGCAGCTTCGCGGTCACGCAGTACTTCACGTCGAACCACATCGGGCCGGAGCTGCCGGACATCACGTCGTCGCTCGTCAGTCTCGTGTCGCTCGCCGCGTTCCTGAAGGTCTGGCAGCCGAGCAGCGCGAAGCAGACGGCAGGCGCAATCGTCGCGTCCGGCGGCGGCGCGGCGCTCGCCGGGTTCGGCGCGGGCGGCAACGGGGCGGGCACGAGCCGCCAGGCGTCGCCGTACACGTTCGCGCAAACCGTGCGCGCGTGGTCGCCGTTCCTGATCCTGACGGCCGTCGTCACCGTGTGGAGCATCGCGCCGTTCAAGGCGCTGTTCGCCGCGCACGGCGCGCTTGCTTCGACCGTGCTGAAGTTTCACGTGGCCGGGCTCGACCAGCTCGTCGTGAAGACCGCGCCGATCGCCGCGACGCCGAAGGCGCTCGACGCGGTGCTGAAGATCGATCTCGTGTCGGCGGTCGGCAGCGCGATCCTCGTGACCGCGCTGATCTCGATGGCGCTGTTGCGGATGAAGCCGCGCGACGCGCTCGTCACGTTCGGCGAGACGCTGAAGGAACTGACGCGCCCGATCCTGTCGATCGGCCTCGTACTCGCGTTCGCGTTCGTCGCGAACTACTCGGGGATGTCGTCGACGCTCGCGCTGATGCTGGCCGCGACCGGCGGCGCGTTCCCGTTCTTCTCGCCGTTCCTCGGCTGGCTCGGCGTGTTCCTGACCGGCTCGGACACGTCGTCGAACGCGCTGTTCTGCTCGCTGCAGCAGGCCACCGCCCATCAGCTCGGCGTGCCCGAGACGCTCGCGGTCGCCGCGAACACGACGGGCGGCGTGACCGCGAAGATGATCTCGCCGCAGTCGATCGCGGTCGCGTGCGCGGCGACGGGCCTCGTCGGCAAGGAATCCGAGCTGTTCCGCTTCACGGTGCGGCACAGCCTGCTGTTCGCGGTGATCGTCGGACTGATCACGCTCGTGCAGGCGTACGTGCTGCCGGGGATGGTGCCGTAAGGCGCGACGTGCACGCCGAACAAACAAAAAACCCACGCCCGAACGAGCGTGGGTTTTTCACTTCACCTGCCGATCGCCGGCGCGGACGGCCGGCGATCCGTTGCGCGATCAGCTGCCCTTCGCGATGCGATCCTGGATGTGCTGCGCACGGCTCGACGACGACGGATGCGAGCTCATCATCGAGCTCTTGCCGCCGTCCAGCTGCGCGAGCTTCTGGAACGCGGTGACGAGGCCCTTCTGGTTCATGCTCTTCTGCTTCATCAGGTCGAACGAGTAGTCGTCGGCCGCGCTTTCCTGCGTCTGCGAGAACTGCGCGTTGATGAACTTCTCGGTGATGTCGCCGAGCTGCGAGCTCGTCAGCGCCGCCACGCCCGGCGAAGCCGCGCCGGCCGCGGTACGCGCCGCGCTCACCGCATATGCCGTCTGCATCGCCTTCTTCGAGTGGCCGAGTGCGACGTGGCCCATTTCATGGCCGATCACGCCGCGCAGCTCGTCGTCGTTCATCATGTCCATCAGGCCGCTGTACACGCGCACGCAGCCGTTGCCCATCGCCCACGCGTTGACGTCCTTGGTCATGTAGACCTTGTAGTTGATCTTCTGGCCGTTCAGCGTCATGTCGCCGAAGCCCTTCATCACCTTCGTCAGGCGCTTCGCGTACGCGCTGTTCGCCGGCGCGATCTTCGATTCGGCGTCGCTCGACTTGCACGACTCGTTCGACAGCGCGGCGATGTCGCTGTCCGACAGCGTCGCCGCCTTGTACAGGTTGGTCCCCGCCGACGTCAGGCTGTTCGCGTCAAGGTTTTGCACCCCGCCGCATGCGCTCAACAGAAACGCCACGCCACATGCCGCCACCGCTTTCTTGAGTTGCATCCCGGAATCCCTCGATAGTTGTATTTGGGAGCGGCGATTTTGCATAATCCGGCAGAAAATTACCAGTTGTTTACATCAGATGACACGCTCATTACTCAGCGGATCGACATGATGCGGCGATCCGGCCCCGGATTGACGGCGAACGGCGTGGCAATCGCCGCGCCCGGCACGGCGACCGGGGAACGGAAGCGGACCGACCTGCGCTCAGGCCGTCTGGTCGCGGCGCCGCGTCAGGCGGCGCGCGACGAGCATCGGCAGCCGCATCGCGAAGCCGGTGAACAGGCGCAGGTGCATCCACGCGAGCAGCGCGTTGTCGCGGCCGTAGTGAAAATGCGACACGCCGCCTTCGTGGCGGCCGAAATAGCGCACCGGGGCGTCGATCCGGATCGGGCGCACACCGGCCCAGCACAGCCGCACGGCCGCTTCGGGATCGAAGTCGAAGCCGCGCATCCACGGCTGGCGCCGCATGATCGCCGCCAGCGGCGCGACCGGATACACGCGAAAGCCGTACAGCGAATCGCCGATCCCGGCCCACAGCGTCTCGAGGTCGGCCCACGCGTTCGACAGCCGGCGCCCCTGCACGCGCAACCGCGGCGCGCTCGCGTCGAACTTCGGCACGCCGAGCACCATCGCGTCGGGCGCGGCCTGCGATGCCGCCATGAAAACGGGAATCAGGTCGGCCGGATGCTGGCCGTCCGAATCCATCGTCAGCACGTGCGTGAAGCCGCTCGCGGCGGCCGCGTCGAGCCCCGCGAGCACCGCAGCGCCCTTGCCGCGATTCTCCGGCAGCACGATCACGCGCAGGCCGGGATCGCGCTCGGCCATCGCCTGCAGCCGTTCGGCGCTGCCGTCGGTGCTGCCGTCGACGACGACCCACACCGGATTCCACTGCGCGCGCGCATTGCGCACGGTCGTGTCGACCTTGGCGCCCGGGTTGTAGCTCGGAATCAGGACGAGATGGGTGGACGACGCGTGCAGCTTGGACATGGAAACAGCCGATGGGGAAGACGGGGAGCCTGACAAAAGTGTATGACTTGCCGGCGAACGCCGGCACGCGTCGTCGACGCCGGCCGCGGGCCGGACCGGCTGCCCGATCGCGAGGCTCTCGCGCTTCATGACAGCCACTCCATCGCATGACCGGCGCTGGCCTCGATCTCGACCAGCAGGTCGTCGCGACACACGTCCGCATGCACGAACAGCGGCCGCACGTGGGGACCGGCCGCGTCGCGCAGCACGCGGCCGATCGCGGCCAGCGCCGCGGTATCGCCGGCGTCGCGCACGTAGACGCGATAGCTCAGGTCGGCGAGCGAGAACGGGCCGTGCCCCTGCCGCGCGGCCTGCTCGAGCACGGCCGCGAGGTTCGCGACCGTCTCGCGCGTCTGCGCGACGACGTCGCCGCGATGCACGGTACGGTGCCCGACGATGCTCGCGGTGCCCGATACGAACAGCACCGGCGCCGCATGGCCGTCGGCCCACGCGGCGGCGCGCGCGAACGTCGGCGCACGCGGGCCGTACTGCGCCGGATAGTGATACGCGCTGACTTGGCGCGGGTTCTCGATGGAATCGGCCGGCGTACGGCTCGCGAGGAAATGAATCGCGAGCGGCGCGGCCGGCGATGCATCGCCCCCGACCGGCACGACCGAGCCGAGCGCGCACGCAGCCGGCACGCTGCCCGTGAGCGCGCGTCGGCACGCGTCGAACGCACGCTGACGGCCGATATTGAACTGACGATAGCGCTCGAGCCCGCCCTGCACCGCATTGATCGCCGGCACGGTGTTCCAGATCCGCAGCGGATGCGGCATGCCGAGCGTATCGAGCAGGCCGAACAGCGCGCGGTACGCGTCGAACGTCGCGCGTTCGAGCGGCGTGCCGTCGTCGTGCGGCGCGTCGTACGCCGCGTCCGTCTCGTGCACGACGAGGCTGCCGAACACGAGCCCCGCCGTTTCGCTGTAGCGGTAGTGCAACGCACCGTGCCGCGCGCCGCGCAGGTCGTGCGCATCGCATTGCCACAGTTCGCAGACGGCATCGCCCGGCGCGACCTCGGTGCCGAGCAGCGCCATCTGTACCGGCGCGACCGGCAGGCCGGGCGCGGCATCGGTCAGCATCCGCGCCATTGAGTCGGCGCGCGACTCGTCCGGTGCTCCCGCCGCGCCGATGCACACCGCGCCCAGCGCGCCGGGAAACACGCGATCCAGTTCGTCGCCCCGGCTGCGCGCGTCGTGCAGCAGCGCGACGAGCCGCGCGTCGCGCATCTGGACGAGCCGCAGCGCGGGCTCGCCGCCGTGCGCGAACGGCGCGGCGGAGGGCAACAGCGGACTCGGACGCCGTTCGGCGTGGGCTGGATGCACGGACACTTCGATTTCCTCACTATGCGGCGCAGGCCGCGCGGCAACGCGGCACCGCACCGTGTTGCGTTACGTCAGGCCAACGCGGCGCGCGTCGTCACGCGAGCCCGCCGTTGACGGACAACACCTGCCCCGTCACATAGGCCGCGGCGTCGGATACCAGGTACGCGACCATCGCCGCGACTTCGTCGGGCCGGCCCGCGCGCTGCGCGGGCACGAGCTGCTTGATGCGTTCGGCGGGAAACGCCTGTTCGGCCATCGGCGATGCGATGATGCCGGGCGCCACCGCGTTCACGGTGATGCCGCGCGACGCGAGCTCCAGCGACAGAGACTTCGTCGCGCCGATCAGCCCGGCCTTCGCGGCCGCGTAGTTGGCCTGCCCGCGATTGCCGGTCACGCCGGCCACCGACGCGATGTTGACGATCCGGCCGTGCCGCGTGCGGATCATCGGCAGCAGCAGCGGCTGCGTGACGTTGAAGAAGCCGTTGAGCGTCACGTCGATCACGCCGTGCCATTGCCGGCGCGACATGCCGGCCATCGGCGCGTCGTCGTGAATGCCCGCGTTGTTGACGAGGATCTGCACCGGCGCATCGTCGATGAACGGCTGCAGCGCCGCGAGCGTCGCATCGGCGTCGGTCACGTCGAACGCGATCGCGTGCGCGGCGCCGCCGGCCGCGACGATCTGCTGCGCGACGGCCTCCGCCTGCGCGAGATGGCGGTTCGCATGCACCCACACTTCATGGCCGGCCTGCGCGAGCGCCGTGCAGATCGCCTGCCCGAGTGCGCCGCTGCCGCCCGTCACGAGCGCCCGCATCGAATTGCTCCGTTCATCGCGTTCTCACCTCGATCGACGCGGCCGCGCGTCGTCCGTCGAGCGCCGCCGTCACTTCGTGCGATGGGCGGCGACGTAGGCCGCCAACGCACCGAGCGTCGCAAAGATCTTTTGGTTGTCCGGATTGTCCGAGCGCAGTTCGAAGCCGTATTTCTTCGAAATCAGCAGCGCGATTTCCAGGATGTCGATGGAGTCGAGCCCGAAACCTTCGCCATACAGCGGAGTGTCGGCCGTCACTGTGTCGAGCGGGACGTCTTCGAGATTCAATTCGCCGATGATCAGCGTGGCGAGCTCTTGTTCCAGTGCGTTCATCATGGGTGCGTGCAGGCGGCCCATCGCGGCGGGAGGTGCACGGAAACGGCAACCGTCGGGCACGCCCGGCGCGTGCAAAATCTCCGTCCCTCCGGCGTCTGCCGGCTTCCCCGCCTGCGTTATCGGGGGATCGTTTGTAAAAGTTACGCGGATTCTAGACGAAGGGTATCGGGTCGTATACCGCGAATGGTTACAAGACTGGCGAGCCGTCGCCGCGGCCCGTTTCGGGCGCGAATACACGAGACGCTTGAGCCGCTTTGGACGGAAATGGACCGACCCCGCGAAATCGTTCGTCCGGTGCCATACAATCGGTTACAAAACCCGGTCGCGGCCACCCCGAACGCGCGCTGCCGCGGCCCTAAAATGAGCGTGCCCGGACCGCGTGCCGGCCACCATTCATATGATGTTTGACGGCCCGACCATCGCGTCCGGCCACGATCCGCCCGATGTTTCCAGTCATGCCGCATCCGCCCTTGCGCTCCGTTCCGGTTCGCCCGCCCGTCAGCCGCTGCAGCCCGGTCGCCGAGCGCTGCGCGCGCCGCGCGCCCGGAGGCCGCCGATGAGCCGGCTGCTGGCCGTCGTGCGCGGTGTCGCAGCAGTCGGCGCCGTAGCCGCCTACCAGGCCGGCGCGCACTACGCGAGCGCCACGCCCGGCGCGCATGGCTTCGGCCTCGCGATGGCGCTCGTGCCGCCGCTGCTGCTCGCGCTGGGCGCGGCGCTGCGCTCGCCACGGCGCGCGTGGCTCGTGCCGGCCTGGCTGCTGGTTGCCGCCGCGCTGTGGGCCGCGCGCGCGCCGCTCG
Source organism: Burkholderia sp. AU28863 (assembly GCF_002223195.1). Classification (NCBI taxonomy): domain Bacteria; kingdom Pseudomonadati; phylum Pseudomonadota; class Betaproteobacteria; order Burkholderiales; family Burkholderiaceae; genus Burkholderia; species Burkholderia sp. AU28863. Next base: position 577,073 of record NZ_NKFE01000004.1, read on the forward strand.
CGCAGCATTTCGAATGGGGCCTGTATCTGGAGCACGCGAGCTTCAACGTCGCGATGGCGCTGCTGTTCGGCCGCACGCTCGCGGCCGGCCAGGTCCCGCTGTGCACGCGCTTCGCGGCGATGATCCACGGCACGGTCACGCCGGCCGTCGCGCGCTACACGCGGCGGATCACGCTCGCGTGGACGCTGTTCTTCGTCGCGATCGCCGCCGTGTCGACGCTGCTGTTCGCGACCGCGCCGATCGTCGCGTGGTCGACCTTCGCGAACTATCTGTCGCTGCCGCTCGTCGCCGTGATGTTCGCGGTCGAGCATGCGTGCCGGCGTTTCGCGCTGCCGCACGAGCCGCGGCCGCGGATGGTCGACGCGGTGCGCGCGTATCGCGCGTCGACCCACGCATCGCAGGGCTCGCGATGAATTCATGACCGGCGCGGCCGCGCCGGCCTTCGTTCCCGTCTTGACCGATTTATGCCGACTCACCCGCTGGTATTCCATTCCTCGCCGGACCAGACGATCGCCTGGCGCGACGGCTCGCCCGTCACCGTGCGCGCCTTCGTCGCCGACGTCGCGCGCGTGGCCGCCGCGCTGCCCGCCGGCGGCCACGTGTTCAACGTGTGCCGCGACCGCTATCGCTTCGCGGTCAGCCTGTGCGCGGCGCTCGTCGCCGGCAGGATCAGCCTGCTGCCGTCGACGCACACGCCGGAAATGGTTCGCCAGCTCGCGTCGTTCGCGCCCGACGCGTTCTGCCTGCACGACGCGCCCGATTGCACGATCGACCTGCCGCGTTTCGCGTATCCCGACGCCGCGCCGGGCGAACCGGCGAGCGACGCGCCGTTCGCAGTCCCGCAGATCGATGCGGCGCGGATCATGGCCTACGTGTTCACGTCCGGCTCGACCGGCCAGCCGGTGCCGCACCGCAAGACCTGGGGCTTCCTGGTCGCCTGCGTGCGCGCGGCGGCCGATCGCCTCGGGCTGCTCGACGGCCGCGCGGCCACGCTGATCGGCACGGTGCCCGCGCAGCACATGTACGGCTTCGAGTCGACGGTGCTGCTCGCGCTGCTCGGCGGCCTCGCGTTCAGCAACCGCCAGCCGTTCTACCCGGGCGACATTCGCGACGAACTCGACGCGATCCCGCAGCCGCGCGTGCTCGTCACGTCGCCGATCCACCTGCGTGCGCTGCTGTCGGCCGGCCATGCGCTGCCGCGCGCGGCGCTCGTGCTGTCGGCCACCGCGCCGCTGTCGGAAAAACTCGCGCGCGAAGCCGAGGCCGCGCTCGACGCGCCGCTCGTCGAGATCTACGGCAGCACCGAGACCGGCCAGATCGCGACCCGTCGCACGTCGCAAGGCGCGGCGTGGGCGCTGTTCCCGGACATCCGGCTCGACGCACGCGACGAACCGGGCGGCGACGACAGCGGGCCCACCGTATGGGTATCGGGCGGGCACGTCGAGGCGCCGGTGCCGATGGGCGACGCGCTCGAACTGCTCGGCGACGGCCGGTTCCTGCTGCACGGACGCAAGGCCGACCTCGTCAACATCGCCGGCAAGCGCACGTCGCTCGCGTACCTGAACCATCAGCTCAACGCGATTGCCCAGGTGGTCGACGGCGTGTTCTTCATGCCCGACGAAGCCGGGCCCGCGCACGGCGACACGGCGCGCGAACCGGTCACGCGGCTCGTCGCGCTCGTCGTCGCGCCGACGCTCGCGGCCGCCGATCTGCAACGCGCGCTGCGCGAGCGGATCGATCCCGCGTTCATGCCGCGCCCGCTCGTGTTCGTCGATGCGCTGCCGCGCAACGAAACGGGCAAGCTGCCGCGCGACGTGCTGGCCGCGCTCGTCGCGCATCATGCACGTGCGACGGCCGCGACGGCTGCAACGGCTGCAACGGCCGCGCCGGCCGGGCGCGACCCGGCCGGTCCGCCCGCGCTCGCGTTCACGATTGCCGCCGACCATCCCGCGCTGCCCGGCCACTTCCCCGGCCATCCGGTCGTGCCCGGCGTCGTGCTGCTCGATCACGCGATCCAGACGATCGGTGCGGCGCTGAACCGTCCGCTGCATGCGTGGCGGCTCGGGTCCGCGAAATTCCTGAGCCCGGTCGCGCCTGGCGAGCCGCTCGCGCTCGCGTACGACGCCGCGGCCAGCGGCGCGATCCGCTTCACGGTGCGCGCCGGGTCGCGCGAGGTCGCGACCGGCGTGCTGTCCGCACCGCCGGCCGCGCAGGACGGCGTGCAGCGATGAAGCGCACCGCATGGGCCGAGCGCCAGGAGCGCAGCAATGCGAGCCTGCTGCGCGCGATGACGTGGATTTCGCTGCGCTTCGGCCGACAGCGCGCGCGCATCGTGCTGCACCTGATCGCGACGTATTTCGTGCTGTTCTCGCCGGCCGCGTGCGCGGCGTCGCGCGACTACCTGCGCCGCGTGCTCGGCCGCCCCGCGCGCTGGCGCGACGTGTACCGGCACGTGTTCACGTTCGCGGCGACGATTCACGATCGCGTCTACCTGATGAACGGACGCTTCGACCTGTTCGACATCCGGCTGCATGGCGAAACGCTCGTCGACACCGCGCTCGCGGATGGGCGCGGCGCGTTCCTGATGGGCGCACACCTCGGCAGCTTCGAGGTCGTGCGCGCGATCGGCCGTACGCGTCCGGACCTGCGTGTGGTCGTCACGATGTACGAGCAAAACGCGCGCAAGATCAACGCGACGCTCGCCGCGGTGAACCCGGCCGCACAGCCGGAGGTGATTCCGCTCGGGCAGGTCGACTCGATGCTGAAGGTGCGCGAGCGTCTCGACGCGAACTGCATGGTCGGCATGCTCGCCGATCGCACGCTGCTCGACGACGCGGCCGCGTCGCTGCGGCGCGTGCCGCTGCTCGGCGCGCCGGCCGCGTTTCCGCTCGGGCCGCTTTACATGGCCGCGATGCTGAGGCGCCCGGTGATCTTCATGACGGGCCTCTATCGCGACGGCAACCGCTACGACGTGCACTTCGAAACGCTCGCCGATTTCTCCGGCGTGCGGCGCGACGCGCGCGCGGCGGCGGTCGACGCGGCGCTCGCGCGCTACGTCGCGCTGCTCGACAAGTACTGCCGCATGGCGCCGTACAACTGGTTCAACTATTTCGATTTCTGGAAGGGCGGCGATGCCGCGGCCACGCGCCGCGAGACGGTGCACGCCGGCGCCGACCTGACCGCCGCGAGGGATTCCGACGCATGACCGCCGTTCGCCGCCGCCCGTTCCCGTTCTCGTCGCACCGCATCGTCCGCGTGGCCCGCGTGCTCGCCGCCACCGCCGCCGCGATCGTGCTGGCGATGCCCGCGCACGCAACCGATGCCGGCTCGGCGTGGACCCTCGACCGGCTGATGTCGACGCTCGCGCAGCACAAGTCGGGCCGCGCGACCTTCACCGAGACGAAGACCCTGTCGATCGCCACGCAGCCGATCGAATCGTCGGGTGAACTGATGTTCGTCGCGCCCGACCATCTGGAAAAACACACGCTGAGCCCGAAGCCCGAACACCTCGTCGTCGACGGCGACATGCTCACCGTCGAGCGCAACAACCGCAAGTACACGCTTGCGCTCGCGCGCTATCCGGAGCTCGGCGCGTTCATCGACAGCATCCGCGCGACGCTCGCCGGCAACCGCTTCGCGCTCGAACAGGTGTACAAGGTCGCCCTTTCCGGACGCGGCGACGATTGGACGCTGACGCTCACGCCGCTCGATTCGCGGATGCGGAAGGTCGTCAGCACGATCACGCTCGACGGCACGCGCGACGTGTTGCGCAGCGTCGCGATCCGGCAGGCCGACGGGGACCGTTCGGTGATGCGCCTGCAACCCGTCGCGGCGAACGCGAACTGATGGACGATCGTACGCACCCCTCCCCCGTCGTCCGCCGCGTGCCCGCATGGCGGCAGCGCGCGGTGCTCGTATGGCTGCTCGCGCTCGTCGCGTGCGGTGTCGCGATCGGGCGCGCGCACTTCACGGCCGACCTGTCCGCGTTCCTGCCGAATGCGCCGAGCGCCGGGCAACGCGTGCTCGTCGACCAGTTGCGCGACGGTATCGTGTCGCGTCTGATCCTCGTCGCGATCGACGGCGGCGACGCGCGCACGCGCGCCGCGCTGTCGCGGCGCGTGGCCGGTACGCTGCGCACCGATCCGCAGTTCGCGGCGGTGCGCAACGGCGAAACCGCGAACGACGCACGCGACCGGCAATTCATCTTCGACCATCGCTATCTGCTGAGCCCGGCCGTCACGCCGCAGCGCTTCAGCGCCGACGGCCTGCACCAGGCGCTCGGCGACAGCCTCGACCTGCTGGGTTCGTCGGCCGGCCTCGTCGCGAAGGCGATGCTGCCGCGCGACCCGACCGGCGAAGTCGCCGCGCTCGTCGACGGGCTCGACAGCGCGGCCGAACCGGCGAGCCGCGACGGCGTGTGGGCGTCGCGCGACGGCACACGCGCGGTGCTGGTCGTGCAGACGGCCGCCGCCGGCTCCGATACCGACGCGCAGGCCCGCGCGATCGACGCCGTGCGCCGCGCGTTCGCGGCCGCGACGCAGGCCGTGCCGAACGCGAACGCCGCGACGCTCGCCATGACGGGCCCCGGCGTGTTTTCGGTCGCCACACGCGACACGATCCGGCACGACGTCGAACGATTGTCGACGGCAAGCGTCGTGCTGATCGTCGCGCTGCTGCTCACGCTGTACCGTTCGCCGCGCACGCTCGCGCTCGGCCTGCTGCCGGTGCTGACCGGCGTCGCGGCCGGGATCGCGGCGGTCGGCGTCGCGTTCGGCACGGTCCACGGGCTGACGCTCGGTTTCGGCACGACGCTGATCGGCGAAGCCGTCGACTATTCGATCTACCTGTTCGTGCAATCGGCGCAGGCCGGCACGCACGGCGCGGCGCGCCCGGCCGACGCGACGCGCGCGTGGGTCGCCGCGTACTGGCCGACGATCCGGCTCGGCGTGCTGACGTCCGTGTGCGGCTTCGCGTCGATGCTGTTCTCCGGCTTCCCGGGCCTCGTGCAACTCGGGCTCTATTCGATCGTCGGGCTGACGGCCGCCGCGCTCGTCACGCGCTTCGTGCTGCCGCACCTGCGCGGCGAGCGTGTCGCGATCCGCGACGTATCGCGCGTCGGCGCCGTGCTCGCGCGCGCGGCCGACGCCGCGCCGCGGCTGCGCTGGCCGCTCGCGGTGCTCGTGGTCGCCGCGTGCGCGACGCTCGCGCTGCATCGCGACGGCCTGTGGAGCCGCGAGCTTGCCGCGCTCAGCCCGGTGCCCGCGCCGGCGCAGGCGCTCGACGCCCGGCTGCGCGCCGATGTCGGCGCGCCCGACGTGCGCTACCTCGTCGTGATCGCCGCGCCGACCGAACAAGCCGCGCTCGAAGGCGCGGAAAAAGTCGCCGCGCAGTTGCAACCGCTCGTCGACCGGGGCGCGCTCGGCGGTTTCGAAAACCCCGCACGCTACCTGCCGAGCGATGCCGCGCAGCGCGCGCGCCAGGCAAGCCTGCCGGATGCGGGCACGCTCGCCGCACGGATGCGCGATGCCGTCGCGCACCAGCCGATCGCGGTGAAGCCCGACCTGTTCGCGCCGTTCCTCGCCGACGTCGATGCGGCACGCCACGCGCCGCTGCTCACGCGCGCGGACCTGCGCGGCACATCGATGGCGCTCGCCGTCGATGCCCTGCTGACCGAGCGCGACGGCCGCTGGAGCGCGATGCTGCCGCTGCGGACACCGGACGCCACGCGCGCCGCGCAGCCGTCGTCGAGCCTCGACGCCGCGCCGATTCGCGCGGCCGTCGCGCGCGCGGGCGTGCCCGATGCGCTGTTCGTCGACATGAAGGCCGAAGCCGATCGCCTGTACGTGAGCTACGTGCACGAGGACATCCGGCTGTCGCTCGCGGGTTTCGCCGCGATCGCCGTGCTGCTGGTGATCGCGCTGCGCTCGCCGCGCCGCGCCATGCGCGCCCTCGCCCCGCTCGTCGCGGCCGTGCTGGTCGTGACGGCCGGCTTCGCGCTCGCCGGCGTGCCACTGACGATCCTGCACCTCGTCGGGATGCTGCTGATCGTCGCGGTCGGCTCGAACTACGCACTGTTCTTCTGCCGGCGCGACGACGCGCAGCCCGTCACGCCATACACGCTCGTGTCGCTGCTGATCGCGAACCTCGCGACGGTCGCCGGCTTCGGGCTGCTCGCGCTGTCGCGCGTGCCGCTGCTCGAAACCTTCGGGCTGACCGTCGGCCCCGGCGCGATGCTCGCGCTCGCGTTCGCGGCGATTCTCGCGCCGCGCGCGGCGGGGACGGCGGCGCTCGGCAAGCGTGAACGAGGAGGCCGCGCATGAACGTGCCGCCTGTCATTTCGCCGCGCGATGCCGGCGACGCACGGCGCTGGAAGCCGACGCCGCTGATCGCGGGCGCCGCCGCGCTGCACGCGGGTGCGGCCGCGGCCGTGATCGCGCAACCTGCCGCGTGGCCGTGGGCCGTCGGCGGCGTGGTCGCGTCGCATCTCGCGGTGACTGCGGCCGGCCTGTGGCCGCGCAGCACGTTGCTCGGCCCGAACTGGACACGCCTGCCGGCCGGCGCGGGCCGCCGCATCGCGCTGACCATCGACGACGGTCCCGACCCGGACGTCACGCCCCGCGTGCTCGACCTGCTCGACCGTTACGACGTGCGCGCGACGTTCTTCTGCATCGGCGATCTCGCGCGCCGCCATCCGCGGTGGATCGAGGCGATCGTCGCGCGCGGCCATGCGGTCGAGAACCACAGCCAGCGGCACCGCCATACGTTCTCGCTGTCGGGGCCGGCCGCGCTGCGGCGCGAGATCGCGGCGGCGCAGCAGACGCTGACCGACATCGCCGGCACGCGCCCGCTGTTCTTCCGCGCACCGGCCGGCCTGCGCAATCCGTTTCTCGAACCGGTGCTGTGCGAATTCGGCCTGCAACTGGCGAGCTGGACGCGGCGCGGCTTCGACACGCGGGCGCACGACGCCGCGACCGTCACGCGCCGCCTGCTGCACGGGCTCGATGCGCGCGACATCCTGCTCGTGCACGACGGCCACGCGGCGCGCGATGCGCGCGGCGAACCGGTCGTGCTCGACGTGCTGCCCGCGGTGCTGCGCGCGGCCGCCGACGCGCAGTTGCACTGGACCACGTTGCGCGCGGCGCTCGCGCCCGAACCGCCCGGCCAGCCGGGCGTTCCGGCCCCCCCGTTTGATAAAATCTGAACTCGAGCGGCGCGCGTGCCAGCCCTGCTGCAGCGCCCGTTCCGGCCACCGGATGCGACCCTCGTGAACCCTCTCCTGCTCTCGCACTTCACCGCCACCAGCTGCATCGGCCGCGGCCTCGACGTGACCCTCGATGCGTTGCGCCACGCCCGCGGCGGGCTCGCGCCGTGCCACTTCGAGCGTGCGGATCTCGACACGTGGATCGGCGCGGTGGACGGCGTCGATGCGCAGCCCGTGCGCGCCGATCTCGCCGACTTCGAATGCCGCAACAACCGCCTCGCGCAACTGGGCCTCACGCAGGACGGCTTCGATGCGTGCGTCGCGGCGGCGGTCGCGCGCTACGGTGCCGCACGCGTCGGCGTGTTCGTCGGCACGAGCACGGCCGGCATCCTCGAAACCGAACGCGCGTACCAGCACCGCGACCCGACGAGCGGCGCGCTGCCGGCCGACTTCCGCTATGCACACACGCACAACCCGTATTCGCCGGCCGCGTTCGTGCGCGCGTATTTCGCGCTGCGCGGGCCGGCGATGGCGATCTCGTCCGCGTGCTCGTCGGGCGCGAAGGTGTTCGGCTCCGCGCGCCGCATGATCGAGGCAGGGTTGATCGACGCGGCCGTCGTCGGCGGCGTGGATTCGCTGTGCCTGACCACGCTGTACGGCTTCAATTCGCTCGAACTGCTGTCGCGCCGGCCGTGCCGGCCGTTCGATCGCGCGCGCGACGGCATCTCGATCGGCGAAGCCGCCGCGTTCGCGCTCGTCGAACGCGTCCCCGCCGCGGTCGACGGCGACGCGATCCTGCTGCTCGGCATCGGCGAATCGAGCGATGCACACCACATGTCGTCGCCGCATCCGGAAGGGCTCGGCGCGCACGCCGCGATCGAGCAGGCGCTCGCTTCCGCCGGCCTCGGCGCGCACGATATCGACTACGTGAACCTGCACGGCACCGCGACGCCGAGCAACGATGCAGCGGAAAGCCGCGCGCTCGGCGCGCTGTTCGCCCGCACGCCGTGCAGCTCGACGAAGGGCGCGACCGGCCACACGCTCGGCGCGGCTGGCGCGCTGGAGGCGATCGTCGCCGCGCTCGCGCTGCGCGAGCAGTTCGTGCCAGCCGGCGTCAACACGACGCAGCCCGACCCGGCGCTCGCAGCCGATTACGTGCTCGCGAGCCGCGACACGCGCGTGCGCGCCGTCCTCTCCAATTCGTTCGGCTTCGGCGGCACGAATTGCAGCCTGATCCTCGGCCGCGCCCAGAGCGTGGCCGGTCGCGCCCGCCGTTGAGGCCCGCCATGACGCTCACCGCCTTCATCGAAAGCATCGGCCTCGTCGGGCCGGGATTGAACGACTGGCCGCATGCCGCCGACGTGCTCGCGGGCCGCGCGCCCTACGTGCCGGCCCGCACCGAGCTGCCGCCGCCGGCCGGGCTGCCGTCCGCCGAACGGCGCCGCACGGGCCCCGTCGTGCGCGCCGCGCTCGCGGTCGGCCACGAAGCGGTGGCCGCGAGCGGCCGCGACGCCGCGACGCTCGCGACCGTGTTCAGCGCGTCCGGCGGCGACGGCCAGAACTGCCACGCCATCTGCGAAACGCTGGCCGGCGACGATCGCCAGCTGTCGCCGACCCGCTTCCACAATTCGGTGCACAACGCGCCGGCCGGCTACTGGAGCATCGCGACCCGCGCGACGGCGACGTCGAACGTGCTGTGCGCGCACGACGGCAGCTTTGCCGCCGGCCTGCTCGAAAGCCTGTGCCAGGTCGTCGTCGATCGCGTGCCGAGCCTGCTGATCGCGTACGACACCGACTATCCGGAACCGCTGCGCACGGTGCGGCCGATCGGCGACGCATTCGGCGTCGCGCTCGTGTTCGCGCCGGAAGCGAGCGAACGCGCGCTCGCCCGCATCGACGTGCAGCTCACCGATGCGCCCGCGACGACGCTCGCGCACGCCGGACTCGACGCACTGCGCGCCGGCAATCCGGCCGCCCGCGTGCTGCCGCTGCTCGATGCGCTCGCCGCGCGGCGCAAGACGCGCGTCGTGCTCGACTACCTGGACGATACGCGCGTGCAGGTCGACGTCGCGATCTCCGATTCCTTCACGGAGCGCGTGCGATGACCGCTCCGGTCGGATTGACCCCACCGCTCGACCACGCGTGGATTGCCGCGCACATTCCGCACGCCGGCGCGATGTGCGTGCTCGATTCGGTCGACGCATGGGACGCCGAACGAATCCGCTGCACCGCGACGCGCCACCGCGATCCGCATAACCCGCTGCGCGCGCACGGGCGGCTCGCGTCGGTCTGCGGCATCGAATACGCGGCGCAGGCGATGGCCGTGCACGGCGCGCTGCTCGGCGCGTCCGAAGCGCGCCCGCGCGTCGGCTATCTCGCGAGCGTGCGCAACGTCGACGCGTTCGTCGACCGGCTCGACACGTTCGAAGCGCCGCTCATCGTCGACGCGCAACGGGTGAGCGGCGACGGCCGCTCGGTGCTGTACGACTTCGCGCTGCGCTGCGGCGAGCGCGTGCTGCTGTCCGGCCGCGCGGCGGTGATGCTCGACGCATCGGCCGCCGGCGCGTTTCAACCGGCGCCTGCCGGCAACACGAATCCTCGATGACGAGGCTTACCTCAAGGAAACCGGTCGTGAAAGTTCGTCAGTTCATTGGCGCCGCGCTCGTTCTGGCGCTGCTCAGCCCGCTCGCACACGCGGACATGTCGGAAGTGAAGCAGGACATCAAGCGCGATTCGAAGGAAGCCGCGCACAAGACCGGCGAGGCCGCACGCAGCTTCGGCCACGCGACCGCGAGCGCCGCGAAGGCGGTCGGGCACGGCGTCGCCCACGCGTCGCGCGAAGGCTGGGAAGCCACCAAGCGCACGACGAAGCGGATCTTCCACAAGAACGACTCGGGCGAGTCGGCTGGCAAGAGCGAAAAGAACGACTGATCGCGCGTCCCGCGCGCTACCGACGGCATGCGAGCGGGACGTGACCGCTCATCGGCCGCTCGACTGTCGTTCACCGCTCACGACGCGGCCGGCGCCGCGGTCAGCGTGCCCGGCGCATGCGGCGCAGCGACCTCGCCGGCCTGCGCGCGAAGCACTTGCCGTACGCGCCGAACCGGCAATCGCGATGATCGAAGTTCCGCAGCAGCCGCGCGCGGCGCCGTTCGAGCCAGTAGAGCGAGATCGCCATCGTCAGCGCGATGGCCAGCGCCGAGCCGCCGATCACCAGCCCGATCCAGGTGTCGCCCATGCGTTCTCCGGAATGCGAGGCCGAAGCGGCGCGCCTGCCGCCGCTCCGGCGCGGGATAGGGGGAAACGCGGCCCGCGCGGGCGCGAACGCCGAGCGGGCCGCCGCACGTCACTGCATGTGCTGACCGCCGTTGATCGCGATGTTGGAGCCCGTCACGAAGCCGGCCTCCTCCGAGCACAGATAAGCGACCAGCGCCGCGACTTCCTCGGGCTTGCCGAGCCGGCCCGCCGGGATCTGCGGGAGGATCTTCGTGTCGAGGATGTCCTGCGGGATCGCGGTGACCATCTTCGTCGCCAGATAGCCCGGCGACACCGTGTTCACCGTCACGCCCTTGCGCGCGACCTCGAGCGCGAGCGATTTCGTGAAGCCGTGCATGCCGGCCTTCGCGGCCGCGTAGTTGGTCTGGCCGACCGAACCCTTCGAGCCGTTCACCGACGAGATGTTGACGATGCGGCCCCAGCCGCGCTCGACCATGCCGTCGCAGACCGGCTTCGTCATGTTGAACACGGAATCGAGGTTCGTGCGGATCACCGCGTCCCAGTTGACCTTGTCGAGCTTGCGCAGCGTCATGTCGCGCGTGATGCCTGCGTTGTTCACGAGAATGTCGACCGGGCCGACGTCCTGCACGATCTTCTCGATACATTGCTGGCACGAGTCGTGATCGGCCACGTCCACCGGGTACGCATGGAATTCCCGGCCGGCCGCATGCATCTCGGTCAGCCAGCGGTCCGCGCCGGCGTTGTTCGGCGAATACGTGACGACTACCCGGTGACCCGCGTCGTTCAACCGGATGCTGACCGCCTCGCCGAGGCCGCCCATCCCACCTGTCACAACTGCGATTCGCTTAGTCATACTATGAATTACCGACAAAAAAGTAATCGATGAAAGGCGGGCGGCGGCATCGCACACGCTGCCGCCCCACCGCTTCGATGCGCCTCCGCCCGCGTCGCGGGCCAGCACGCACCGGCACCTCGCGCGTGTTGTTGTCTGCCTGTGTTGCGCGAAAACCGCCTGGCTCGCCCGCGACGCCGATTCGCGCCGGAGCGAACCGTATCGTCAGCCGCTGCTCAGATGCGCTCGACCGCAAGCGCGACGCCCATCCCGCCGCCGATGCACAGCGACGCCAGCCCGCGCTTCGCGTCGCGCTTGACCATCTCGTGCAGCAGCGTCACCAGGATCCGGCAGCCCGACGCGCCGATCGGGTGGCCGATCGCGATCGCCCCGCCGTTCACGTTCACCTTCGACGTGTCCCAGCCCATCTGCTTGTGCACCGCCAGCGCCTGCGCCGCGAACGCTTCGTTGATCTCCATCAGGTCCAGGTCGCCCGGCGTCCAGCCCGCGCGCTCCAGCGCACGGCGCGACGCCGGCACCGGCCCCATGCCCATCACGCTCGGATCCACGCCCGCGTTCGCATACGCCTTGATCCGCGCCAGCGGCGTCAGGCCCAGCGCCGCCGCCTTCTGCGCCGACATCACCAGCACCGCCGCCGCGCCGTCGTTCAACCCCGACGCGTTCGCCGCCGTCACCGAGCCGTCCTTCGCGAACGCCGGCTTCAGCCCGGCCAGCGACTCCGCCGTCACGCCGTGACGCACGAACTCGTCGGTCGCGAACTGCAGCGGCTCGCCCTTGCGTTGCGGGATCGACACCGGCACGATCTCGTCGTCGAAACGCCCGGCCTTCTGCGCGGCTTCCGCCTTGTTCTGCGACAGCGCCGCGAACGCGTCCTGCTCTTCGCGCGTGATCCCGTATTCCTTCGCGACGTTCTCCGCCGTGATGCCCATGTGGTACTGGTTGTACACGTCCCACAGCCCGTCGACGATCATCGTGTCGACCAGCTTCGCGTCGCCCATCCGGAACCCGTCGCGCGAGCCCGGCAGCACGTGCGGCGCCGCGCTCATGTTCTCCTGGCCGCCCGCGATCACGATCTCCGCGTCGCCCGCGACGATCGCGTTCGCCGCCAGCATCACGGCCTTCAGGCCCGAGCCGCACACCTTGTTGATCGTCATGCCCGGCACCGCGCTCGGCAGCCCCGCCTTGATCAGCGACTGCCGCGCCGGGTTCTGCCCCGAGCCGGCCGTCAGCACCTGGCCCATGATCACTTCGCTGACCTGGTCGGGCTTCACGCCCGCACGCTCCAGCACCGCGCGGATCACCGTCGCGCCCAGTTCCGGCGCCGCAATCTTCGCGAGCGAGCCGCCGAATTTGCCGACCGCGGTCCGCGCGGCCGATACGATCACTACGTCCGTCATGTTCAGTTCCTGCATCGAAATCAGTTCGTCGGGGTGACGCCGGCACGCGGCGGTCGCGCGTGGCGATGGCGGGCGTCGATTCAACCGGTGCGATGGCGGTCGCACGCCGCCGCATGGCGGGCGGCCTCCGTCCGCACCGGCGGCACGGCACACCGCGGCACGGGCAACCGTGCACGGGCGTCTGGCGGCGACCCGGACGTTTGCCGGCCCCCCGCGTGGCACACGCGGCGGCCGACGCCATCCGGCGCCGATCAATCGTGTCGCGCTCGCACGCGACACGCATTCACGCGGTTACGCAGCCGATTCGCGCGCAGCCGCTGCGTCCTTGCGGGCGGCCGCCGCCGTCTGCTTCGCGCCGCGCGTGGCCGTTTCGCTGACCGCATCGAAGCCGCTCTGCGCGGCTTCGATCGCCTGCCCCGTCGCTGCGCGCACGGAGTCGGCCGCGGCGCTCGCCGCGGACAGCGCCGAATTCAGCACGGCCACCACCGGCGCCGAGCCGGCCGGCGCATGCTTCGACAGTTCGCCGAGCACGTCCTTCAGGCGTTTGTCGTTCTGTTCGTACTGCGCCTGCGCGACCTTCGCCCATTCGGACTGCGTCGACACCGCGATGTCGAACAGATGGCGGCCGTACGACGCGACCTTGCCGGCCGCGTCCTGCGGCGCCACGACCTGCTGCACGAAGCCCGCGGCAGGGTTGTTGCTGCTGAACGCGTGCTTCAGCTTGTCCTCGTATTCATCGAGCGCCGTCCGGGCCGCTTGCAGGTTGAGTTCGACGACAGCCTCGAAACCGTGGATCGCCGGACGGGCGATCGCAAACCACGCGGCGATACCGGATTGATAATCGGCGGCGAGTTTTTCGGGGGCAAATACGGACATCGGGCACGCTCCTGTTGGCAATGCGAGAGACGACGTAAAGAAAAATGGAAGCTTGATCGACCGCTGCTTCCTTATTGACAGCCCGCACCTGTTTGCACACGGGCAGTGGAAGGAAGTCATTCTAGATCGATTAATTGTCAATTAAATAGCATTAATGATAGGTGTAAACCCTTATTACCCTTTTGATCGACCGACGAAGCCGCAGGAGCGTCGAAATCTCAGACAAGACGTCGCCCTCACCGATCCGCCATGCGTTTTTACCTTTTTGCAGCATAGCGCATCATGACGTGGCGCAATATTTGCCAATTCATTATTCCGCTTATTAGAAAACCGGCCCCCATTGAAAATGGAGCAATTATTTATGTAATATTTTTTCCGGATTTGTTATGAAATCGTTTTCTCGATTATTAATGACGAAATCAATAATCGGACGAATTGCCGGTCGCAACAAAAACAAGGCCGCTCGAAGCGGCCTCGGTCGATGCGGTCACGCGCGCGATCAGCCGGCCAGTTCGCGATGCAGCGCGCGGAACTCCTGCGCGAGCTTGTGCGCCGGTTCGAGATGGATCACCGGCATCGACTGCTGATGCGATTCGCGGATCTTCACCGATGCGGACAACCGCGACGCGAGCACCGGCAGCCCTTCGTCGACGAGTTCGTCGACCAGCCGTTGCGGCAGGCTCGCGCGCGGCTGGAACTGGTTGATGACGATCCCTTCCACCTCGAGCGCCGCGTTGTGGTCCTGCTGGATTTCCTTCACGTTCTCGAGCAGCGTGTACAGCGCGCGGCGCGAGAAATCGTCGCAGTCGAACGGGATCAGGCAACGCTCGACCGCGATCAGCGCCGAGCGCGTATAGAAATTCAGCGCGGGCGGCGTGTCGATGTACACGGCGTCGTACATGTCGAGCTCGTTCAGCGCGTCGCGCAGCTTGTAGATCTTGTAGCGCGATTCGAGCTTGCCGTGCAGCGTGTCGAGATCCGGATGCGCGGGCATCACGTCGAGCCCGTCGAACGGGGTCGCATGGATGAACGACGCGACGTCGACCGGACGGAAGTTGAAGGTCAGCGCGGTTTCGAAGAAGCCGGCGACCCCCGGTTGCGCATCGGCCGCGGCGTCGCCGAGCAGGTAGCGTGTCGAGTTCGCCTGCGCATCGAGATCGATGACGAGCGTGCGCAGGCCTTCGCTCGCGCTGATCGCCGCCAGGTTGCAGACGATCGTCGACTTGCCCACGCCGCCCTTCTGGTTGAATACGACCCGCCGCATGGTGCCTCCTCGATCGAAACGTCGAAACGGCCAGCTTAGCCGATCAATAATGGCGACCGCGTGACGCAGGTCGAATCGGGCGCGATTGGGACGGGACGTCTACGCGGCACGCGTCAGAGACGCGGCACCGCGCCCGACACATACCGGTTGCCGGGCACGCTCCACCGCCACGGCAGATCCCGGCCGACGCGAATGCCGATGCGCGGCCCGCCCGCCAGATCGACCGGCGGCGCCATCCCGTCGTCGACGATCGCGAACCCGTCGCGCCCGCCGACCAGGTCGACGCCGTCCTGCGCACCGCCGATCCCCATCGCCTGCGCCAGCCGGGCCGGCCCGCGGCACAGGTCGCGATCGCGCGTGCGCGGCGGCCGCGCCGCCCGCATCTGGTCGAGCCCGTGCAGCGGCTCCAGCGCACGGATCAGCACGCCCGTTCCCGCGCCGTCCGGGCCGCACACGCAGTTGCAACACCAGTGCATGCCGTACGTGAAATACACGTAGAAGTGCCCGGGCGGCCCGAACATCGTCGCGTTGCGCGGCGTCTTGCCGCGATAGGTGTGCGCGGCCGGATCAAGCGCGCCCGCATACGCTTCCACTTCGACGATACGGCCGGCCCGGCCGTCCGCCGCCGCGAGGATCTTGTTGAGCAGCTGCGGCGCCACCTCCGTGGCCACGCGGTTGAAGAATGCGCGCGGCACGATGGCGCCCGGCCATGGCGCCGGCGTCTTACCGCGTCGCATCGTGCCGCTCCGTCATCGCCGCGAGATGAAGCTCGCGATACGCATCGACCAGATCGTCGAGCCCGAATGCGAGGTTTCTGCCGCTGGGGTTCGGCAGCACCCACACGCGCGCATGCCCGATGCGGGCCGGCTGCAACCCCCACGCGACTTCGCGTTGCCCCGACAGCGCCGAATACGCCGCCTTGCCGAGAAACGCGACGAAGCGCGGCGCATGCTGCGCGACCTTCTGCTCGAACCCGGCGGCCGCGGCTGCGAATTCAGCGCGCGACAGCTGATCGGCGCTCGCGGTCGGCCGCGGCACCACGGCCGTCAGCCCGCAGCCGTAACCGAGTATCGCCCGATCGTCCTGAGGCGAAAGTTCCGTCGGCGTGAAGCCCGCGAGATGGATCACACGCCAGAAGCGGTTGTTTCGCCCCGCGAAGTGATGGCCGGTCGCGGCCGCGAGCAGGCCGGGATTGATTCCGCAGAACAGGACGTCGAGATGGGGTGCGATGAGGTCGGGAAGTGCGTCAGCCACGTTTCATCCGGAGAGCGGCGTGCAGGCACGACGTAAACGAAGCAAGGCCCGAAAACCCGGGCCAAGCGATTGGCTTGACTCGGACGTTCGGGCCCATCGTGATGCGAGGGGTGCGACTGGCGATCAGAACGGAATGTCGTCATCCATCTCGTCGAAGCCGCCGCCTGCCGGCGCGCTCGGACGGCTCTGGCCGCCGCCACCCGCACCGCCACGCGCAGCGCCGCTGGCACGGCCGCCGCCGCCACGTTCCGCCTGCTCGCCGCGACCGCCGCCGCCACCACCGTAGCCGCCGCCATAACCGCCTTCGTCACCGCCGCCACCGCCGCCGCCCGAACCGCCGCGGCCGCCGAGCATCTGCATCTGTTCGGCGACGATTTCGGTCGAGTAACGGTCCTGGCCGTCCTGGCCCTGCCACTTGCGCGTGCGGATGCGGCCTTCGATATAGACCGACGAACCCTTCTTCAGGTATTCGCTGACGATCTCCGCCAGACGGCCGAAGAACGCGACGCGATGCCACTCGGTCATTTCCTTGAAATCGCCGCTTGCCTTGTCCTTGTAGCGGTCGGTCGTCGCGAGACGGATGTTCGCAACCGCGTCGCCGCTCGGCAGGTAACGGACTTCAGGATCGGCGCCGAGATTGCCGACGAGGATGACCTTGTTGACGGATGCCATGTGTTTCTCCAGTAAATTCGATGCCGGGCCGCCCGCGTGTATCGCCGGAACGGCCCGCCGGACAGGCCGGCGCGCGGCCGATGCCCGCCCGAAACAAGATTCAGGCCTTGCGCGGCGGCGCTTTCATGCTGGCCGCGATTATAAGCCACGCGGCAACGAGCCCCGAGCACGTATAAAACACCGTGTTCGCGCCGCCGTGCTTCAGCAGCCAGCCGCCCACGATGCCGCCGAGCGCGAGCCCGATCGACTGCGTGGTGTTGTAGACGCCCGTGGCCGCGCCCTTGCGCGAACCCGGCGCGAGCTTCGACACGAGCGACGGCTGCGACGCTTCCAGGATGTTGAACCCGAGGAAGTACACGAACAGGATCGCCGCCACAATCAGAATGGTATGCGGTGCGCTGCCGAGCAACAATTGGCCGATCAGGATAGCCAGAATGCCGCCGAGCAGCACCGGCTTCATCTTGCCCCGTTTTTCCGCGACGATGATCGCCGGCACCATCATCACGAACGCGAGCCCCATCACCGGCAGGTAGACCTTCCAGTGCGCGGCGACCGGCAGCCCGCCGTCCACCAGGAGGCGCGGCACGACGAGGAACAGCGCCGTCTGCGTCGCATGCAGCACCAGCACGCCGAAGTTCAGGCGCAGCAGTTCGACGTTGTGCAGCACTTCGGCGAACGGCGCGGGCACGTGCACGGGCTTCGCCGCGTCGGGCACGATCCACAGCACGACGCCGATCGCGAGGATCGACAGCACGCCGACGATCGCGAACAGCCCGCTCATCCCGACCCAGTGGAACACGATCGGCGCGCCGACGATCGCGACCGCGAACGATACGCCGATCGAGCCGCCGACCATCGCCATCGCCTTCGTGCGGTTCTGCTCGGAGGTCAGGTCGGCGATGAACGCGAGCACCGCCGACGACACGGCGCCCATCCCCTGGATCACGCGGCCGACGATGATCCACGTGATGTCGTGCGCGAACGCGGCGACGAAGCTGCCGAGCGCGAAGATCACGAGGCCCGTGGCGATCACCGGCTTGCGGCCGAACTTGTCGGACGCCCAGCCGTAGAAGATATAGAACAGCGACTGCGTGACGCCGTAGGCCCCGAGCGCGATCCCGACGAGCAGCACGTTGTCGCCGCCCGGGATGGTTTTCGCGTAGACCGAGAACACCGGCATGATCATGAACAGGCCGAGCATGCGCAACGCGAAGATCGCCGCGAGCGACGTGGTCGCGCGCAGTTCGGGCGCAGTCATGCGGGAAGACGTGGCGGACGGATTGGACATCGGGAATGAATTTCGAATGATCGGAATGTCCGCCCGGCGGCGGGCGGCGGAAGATCAGGACCGGCGGCCAGGCGGCCTTTCGGACGACACGTCGGGGCCGGATGCAGGCGGCCTGCGGGCCGCGCGGAACGTGCGGCGCGACCGCTTTTCCCGGCGCAGGTGTCGCCTTGCTGCCACCTGCTGTAAAGGCTGGGGGCCGTAAACGACGGTCTCGAAAAGCCGTTATAGTAGCAGGTTTGGTTCCCTCCATTTTCGCCAGGTTCATGGAACAGATCCGTATCCGTGGGGCACGCACCCACAACCTGAAAAACGTCAATCTCGACCTGCCGCGCCACAAGCTGGTCGTGATTACCGGGTTGTCCGGGTCGGGCAAGTCGTCGCTCGCGTTCGACACCCTTTATGCCGAGGGCCAGCGCCGCTACGTGGAAAGCCTGTCCGCGTACGCCCGCCAGTTCCTGCAGCTGATGGAGAAGCCCGACGTCGACCTGATCGAGGGGCTGTCGCCGGCGATCTCGATCGAGCAGAAGGCGACGTCCCACAACCCGCGTTCGACCGTCGGCACGGTCACGGAAATCCACGACTACCTGCGACTTTTGTACGCACGTGTCGGCACGCCATACTGTCCCGACCACGATATCCCGCTCGAGGCGCAGAGCGTGTCGCAGATGGTCGACGCGGCGCTCGCGCTGCCCGAGGAAACCAAGCTGATGATCCTCGCGCCCGTCGTCGCGAACCGCAAGGGCGAGCACGCCGAGCTGTTCGAGGAGATGCAGGCGCAGGGCTTCGTGCGTTTTCGCGTGCGCTCGGGCGGCGGCGCCGCGAACGAAGGCGTCGCGAAGATCTACGAGGTCGAGTCGCTGCCGAAGCTGAAGAAGAACGACAAGCACACGATCGACGTCGTCGTCGATCGCCTGAAGGTGCGTCCGGACATGAAGCAGCGGCTCGCCGAATCTTTCGAGACGGCGCTGCGCCTCGCCGACGGCCGCGCGGTCGCGCTCGAGATGGATACCGATCGCGAACACCTGTTCAGCTCGAAGTTCGCGTGCCCGATCTGCTCGTACTCGCTGCAGGAGCTCGAACCGCGCCTGTTCTCGTTCAACAACCCGATGGGCGCGTGCCCGGAATGCGACGGCCTCGGCCAGATCACGTTCTTCGACCCGAAGCGGGTCGTCGCGCACCCGTCGCTGTCGCTGGCCGCCGGCGCGGTGAAGGGCTGGGACCGCCGCAACCAGTTCTACTTCCAGATGCTGCAGAGCCTCGCGGCGTTCTACGAATTCGACATCGACGCCGCATTCGAGGATCTGCCCGAAAAGATCCGCAAGGTGCTGCTGTTCGGTTCGGGCAAGCAGACGATCCCGTTCTCGTACATCAACGAGCGCGGCCGCACGACGATCCGCGAGCACGTGTTCGAAGGGATCATCCCGAACCTCGAACGCCGCTATCGCGAAACCGATTCGGTCGCGGTGCGCGAAGAGCTGTCGAAGTACCAGAACAACCAGCCGTGCCCGTCGTGCGATGGCACGCGCCTGCGCCGCGAGGCGCGCCACGTGCGGATCGGCACCGGCGACCATGCGCGCGGCATCTATGAAATCAGCGGCTGGCCGCTGCGCGACGCGCTCGGCTATTTCGACGGGCTGACGCTCGACGGCGCGAAGCGCGAGATCGCCGACAAGGTGATCAAGGAAATCGTCGCGCGCCTGACGTTCCTGAACAACGTCGGCCTCGACTACCTGTCGCTCGAGCGCAGCGCCGAGACGTTGTCGGGCGGCGAAGCGCAGCGGATCCGGCTCGCGTCGCAGATCGGCTCGGGGCTCACGGGCGTGATGTACGTGCTCGACGAGCCGTCGATCGGCCTGCACCAGCGCGACAACGACCGCCTGATCGCGACGCTCAAGCACCTGCGCGATCTCGGCAACTCGGTGATCGTCGTCGAGCACGACGAAGACATGATCCGCACGGCCGACTACGTCGTCGACATGGGCCCCGGCGCGGGCGAGCACGGCGGCGTCGTGGTGGCCGAAGGCACGCCGAAGCAGGTGCAGTCGAATCCGCAGTCGCTGACCGGCCAGTACCTCGTCGGCAAGCGCGTGATCGAGTATCCGGACGAGCGCATGTCGCCCGATCCGGAGCGGATGCTGCGCATCGTCGACGCGCACGGCAACAACCTGAAGCACGTCGATCTCGAGCTGCCGGTCGGGCTCTTGACCTGCATCACCGGCGTGTCGGGCTCCGGCAAGTCGACGCTGATCAACGACACGCTGTATCACGCGGTCGCGCGCCACCTGTACGGCTCGTCGGCCGAGCCGGCGCCGCACGAGGCGATCGAGGGTCTCGAGCACTTCGACAAGGTGATCAACGTCGACCAGTCGCCGATCGGCCGCACGCCGCGTTCGAACCCGGCCACGTACACGGGCCTGTTCACGCCGATCCGCGAGCTGTTCTCGGGCGTCCCGACGTCGAAGGAGCGCGGCTACGATCCGGGCCGCTTCTCGTTCAACGTGAAGGGCGGCCGCTGCGAATCGTGCCAGGGCGACGGCGTGCTGAAGGTCGAGATGCACTTCCTGCCGGACGTGTACGTGCCGTGCGACGTGTGCCACGGCAAGCGCTACAACCGCGAAACGCTCGAAGTGCAGTACAAGGGCAAGAACATCAGCGAAGTGCTCGACATGACGGTCGAGCACGCGTACGAGTTCTTCAGCGCGGTGCCGGTGATCGCGCGCAAGCTGAAGACGCTGCTCGACGTCGGCCTCGGCTACATCCGCCTCGGCCAGTCGGCCACGACGCTGTCGGGCGGCGAGGCGCAGCGCGTGAAGCTGTCGCTGGAGCTGTCCAAGCGCGACACCGGCCGCACGCTGTACATCCTCGACGAGCCGACCACCGGCCTGCACTTCCACGACATCGCGCTGCTGCTCGAAGTGATCCACCGGCTGCGCGACCAGGGCAACACGGTCGTGATCATCGAGCACAACCTCGACGTGATCAAGACCGCCGACTGGGTGATCGACCTCGGCCCCGAAGGCGGCGCCGGCGGCGGCCAGATCATCGCGCAGGGCACGCCCGAGCAGGTCGCGAAGACCAAGGCGAGCTTCACCGGCAAGTACCTCGCGCCGCTGCTGAAGCGTCCGACCCGCAAAGTCGCGACCGGCTGACGCCGGCTCCGCCCTTCCCGCGCGCGGCCGCCCGGTCGCGCGCCCGTCGCGGACGGCCGCGCCCCCTCGTTTTCCCTTCTGCGTTTACACCACGCGCCAAACGGCCCGTTTGCGGACCATAATGGCAGCTATACTTTACGGCCGTAAGGTTCGCCATCCGCACCAATCCGGTGCGGCGCCGGGCGACCCGCGTTCTGCCGCGTGCTCCGCGGCACGACACAGGGACAACAGGAATCGACGATGGAGAAGCAACAAGAGTCGCGCGACACGCAGAACCGCGAACCGCACCTGCGCAGCGTGCGGCTGACGAGCGACTTGAGCCTGCCGAAGCTGTCGGCGCTCGAGATCGGCAGCTATCTCTTCGCGCTCGTCATGATGTGGCTCGTCCTCGAGCTCAAGCTGCTCGGCGGGATGCTGGCCGGCCTGCTCGTCTATCAGCTGATCCACACGATCGCCCCCGCGATCGAACGCCATACCACCAGCATGCGCGCGCGCTGGGTCGCCGTCGTGCTGTTGTCGATCGCGATCGTCGGCGCGCTCACCGGCCTGACGCTCGCCGTCATCGAGCATTTCGAGCACACGGTGCCGAACCTGCAGAGCCTGCTCGGCCAGCTGATGCAGATCGTCGAGCAGACCCGCGCACGCACGCCGGCCTGGATCGCCAATCTGCTGCCCGTCGACGTCGAACAGATGAAGACGAAGGCGGCCGTGCTGATGCACTCGCACATGGACCAGCTCCAGCAAAGCGGCAAGAGCGTCGCGCGCGGCTTCGGCCACGTGCTGTTCGGGATGATCATCGGCGCGATGATCGCGATCGGCGTCGAGCAGGGCAAGGTGCGCCGGCCGCTGTCGACCGCGCTCGTCACGCGCGTGTCGCGCTTCGCCGACGCGTTCCGCCGCATCGTGTTCGCGCAGATCAAGATCTCGGCGATCAACGCGGCATTCACCGGCATCTACCTGCTCGTCGCGCTGCCGATCTTCCATCAGCGGCTGCCGCTGTCGAAAACGCTCGTGCTCGTCACGTTCATCGTCGGCCTGCTGCCCGTGATCGGCAACCTGATCTCGAACACGCTGATCGTCGCGGTGTCGCTGTCGGTCAGCATGGGCACCGCGATCGCGTCGCTCGCGTTCCTCGTGGTCATCCACAAGCTCGAATACTTCCTGAACGCGAAGATCATCGGCGGCCAGATCGAGTCGCGGGCCTGGGAACTGCTGCTCGCGATGCTGATCATGGAGGCCGCGTTCGGGCTGCCGGGCGTGATCGCCGCGCCGATCTTCTATGCGTACCTGAAACGCGAGCTGTACTTGCTGCGGCTGATCTGAGCCGCGCGCTCGCCACGGCAAACAAAAACGCCGCGCCCCGTGAAGGGCGCGGCGTTTTCGCTTGCGAAGCCAGCCTTTCGGAGCCGACGGATCAGCGGAACACGACCGTCTTCGTCCCGTTCAGCACGATCCGGTGCTCGACGTGCCACTTCACCGCCCGCGCGAGCGTCACGCATTCGACGTCGCGGCCGATCGCGGTCAGCTGGTCGGGCGTCATGCTGTGGTCGACGCGCTCGACTTCCTGCTCGATGATCGGGCCTTCGTCGAGATCGGTCGTCACGTAGTGCGCGGTCGCGCCGATCAGCTTCACGCCGCGGTCGAACGCCTGGTAGTAAGGCTTCGCGCCCTTGAAGCTCGGCAGGAACGAATGGTGGATGTTGATCGCGCGCCCGGCGAGCTGCTCGCACATGTTCGGCGACAGGATCTGCATGTAGCGCGCGAGCACGACCAGATCGGCCTGGTGCTCGTCGATCACTTCCAGCACGCGCGCTTCCTGCGCGGCCTTCGCGGCATCGGACGAACCGCCGATCAGCGGGAAGTGATGGAACGGAATGTTGTAGCTCGCCGCGAGCTGGTAGAACTCCTTGTGGTTCGACACGATCGCCGGAATCTCGATCGGCAGCTGGCCGGTGCGATAGCGGAACAGCAGGTCGTTCAGGCAGTGGCCGATCTTCGACACCATGATCACGACGCGCGGCTTCACGGCCGCATCGTGCAGCTCCCAGCGCATCGAGAACTGTTCGGCGAGCGGCGCAAATTCCTTGCGAAGCGTGTCGAGCGCCGACGCGGCATCCTCGCCGCCGCCGTCCTGCTCGAAGTGCACGCGCATGAAGAACTCGCTGGTGCGGCTGTCGCCGAACTGCGCGGAATCGAGGATGTTGTTGCTGCGCTCGAACAGGAAGCCCGAGACCGCATGGACGATGCCGTGCCGGTCGGGGCACGACAGTTTCAAGATAAAGCTGTGATCGGTCGGCATGACCGCTACTCCCATTGTTTCCATATTCGTCAAATTGCCCGTTCGCGCCGCTCGGTGCGCGTCGCGGCGCACGTCATGCGGCCGGCACGAACAGCGCGTCGATGCCGGCGGCGTCGGCCGCCGATATCCAGCGGTGGCGCAGCAGCGTGTCGAGCGTCGCGAGGCTCGCATCCATCGTCGCGCGGCCTTCGCGCAGCCAGCCGATCACCTCGGGCACACCGGCCAGCAGGTGCTCGGCCACTTCGCCGTCCTGGTTGCGCGGCGCGAAGTCGTGCGGCAGCGGCAGGTCGTACACGAAGATCAGTTCCGACTGCGTGCCTTCCGGCAGTGAGTTCAGCACCTGCACCGTGCGGCCCGCGATCGCGCGCGCCGCCAGGTCGGCCGGAATCCCGGCTTCTTCCCAGCATTCCTTCGCGAGCGTCTCGTAAACGCCGAGCCCCCAGCCGATCCCGCCGGCGACGACGTTGTCGAGCATGCCGGGGTCGGTCGCCTTGGTCGCGCTGCGACGGCCGAGCCACATCTTCGGCGCAGCCGCGGCAGGCGGCTCGCCCGGCGTAACCGCATATTCTACGATGCCGTTCACGTGCACCGCATAGGTCTGCGTGCCGAAGAAGCGCGACGCGGCGCGCTCGATGTACGCGAGCGGCGGATCGTCGAAGCGGTTGCGGATCGCGTAAATCTCGTCGCGCCAGCCGGGAATCGCGCCTTCGGCCGCCAGCGCGCCGATCGCGCCGGCCAGCGCCATGCTGCGCGCGTCGACCGAATCGTAGCGCGACGACAGCACGACCCGCTCGGCGGTCAGCTCGAACACGTCGGGCCAGCGCGCGAGCTTCGCGACGTCCTGGCGGCGCACCCAGCCGACCGCCTGGCCGGCGATCTCGAAACGCAGGTGCGCGGCCGGATCGAAGCGGCGCGCGGCCGCGATGCACGGAAACGTCATCGCGCTCAGTCCTTCAGCGCGACACGGATGCCGATCGCGATGAACGTCGCGCCGGCGATCCGGTCGAGCCACACGCCGGCCTTCGGGCGGCGCTTCAGCCATGCGCCGATCATGCCCGCGCCGACGCCGAACAGCGAGAAGACCGCGGCCGTCTGCAGCATGAACAGCGCGCCGAGCTCGAACATCTGCAGCGTCACGCCCTGCGCGCCGTGCGGATCGACGAACTGCGGCAGGAACACGACGAAGAACAACGTGACCTTCGGGTTCATCAGGTTGCCGATCACGCTCTGCCGGAAGATCGTGGCGAGCGGCTGCGGCGGGCGCGCATGCGCGTTCGCGAGCCCCTGGCTGCGCAGCGCCTTGATGCCGATCCACACGAGGTACGCGGCGCCCGCGAGCTTCAGGATCTGGAACGCGACCGGCGACGAACGCAGCACGGCCGCGACGCCGAGCGCCGCGAGCGTCGTGTGGAACAGGATTCCCGCCGTGAAGCCGAGCGCGGCGACGAAGCCGGCCGCGCGGCCCTGCGAGATGCCGCGTGCGAGCACCTGCAGGTTGTCGGGACCCGGCGCGAACGTGATCGCGATCGACGTGGCGAGAAACAGCATGAAGTTGGGCATCGTGACCTCGCTGCGGAATGTGAACCAAGCGTGAATCAAGGCAAGCCGCGACGGCCGGCCCCGACGGACCGGCGTTCAGTGGCCGGAGAATTCGGTGACGGTATAGACTGGCAGTCCGGCGTTGCGCAGCAGCGTCGAGCCGCCGAGATCGGGCAGGTCGATGATCGCCGCGCCTTCGACGACCACCGCGCCGAGCCGCTGCAGCAGGTTGCGCCCCGCCATCATCGTGCCGCCGGTCGCGATCAGGTCGTCCATGATGATCACGCGGTCGCCGGGGCGGCACGCATCTTCGTGGATCTCGACCGTCGCGCTGCCGTATTCGAGGTCGTACGATTCCGAACGCGTCTTGTACGGCAGCTTGCCGACCTTGCGGATCGGCACGAAGCCGACGCTCAGCTCGTACGCGACGATCGGCGCGATGATGAAGCCGCGCGCGTCGAGGCCCGCGACGTAGTCGAGCTTCGCGTCGACATAGCGTTCGACGAACAGGTCGACGAGGATGCGCAGCGCTTTCGGGCTCTGCAGCAGCGTCGTGATGTCGCGGAACTGCACGCCCGGCTGCGGCCAGTCGGGCACCGTGCGGATCTGGCTGTGGATGAAGGCGACCGGATCGAGCGGTGCGCCCGACGACGAATGCGGCATGAAACTCTCCGAAAAAAACGGTGCGCGAAGATCGGGCACCGTTTCTGATCAATACGGGTCAGGTTGTGAATCGCGGCTCACGCGGCCGCGGCCGGCGGATCGCGTCGATGGCGCGACAGCCGCTCCTCCGCGAGCGCGAGCGCCTCGGGTAGCCCGCGCAGCACCACGATGTCGCTCGCGCGCAGCTTGGTCTGCGGATCGGGTTCGACGCCGCGGATGCCGTGCCGGCGGATCGCCGTGACTTCCAGCCCGAGCGCGTACAGCCCGAGTTCTTCCAGCGAACGTCCGACCGCGTCCGCACGCGCGTCGACCGGCACCGATTGTAGCCGCACCTGCTCGTGATCGTCGTCGTCCGCATCGTCCGCGCCGCGGAAATAGCCGCGCAGCAGGCTGTAGCGCTCGTCGCGCATCTCCTCGACGCGCCGCACGACCTTGCGCATCGGCACGCCCACCAGCACCAGCGTGTGCGACGCGAGCATCAGGCTGCCCTCGACGATCTCCGGAATCACCTCGGTCGCGCCGGCCGCGAGCAGCTTCTCGAGATCGGCGTCGTCGACGGTGCGCACGATCGCCGGCAGCGTCGGCTCCAGCTCGTGCACGTGATGCAGTACGCGCAGCGCCGACGGCGTGTTCGCGTAGGTGATCGCGACGGCTGCCGCCCGGTGGATACCGGCCGCGAGCAGCGACTCGCGGCGGGCCGCGTCGCCGAACACGACCGATTCGCCGGCCGTCGCGGCCGCGCTGACGCGATCAGGGTCGAGGTCCAGCGCGACGTACGAAATGCCTTCCTGCTCGAGCATGCGCGCGAGGTTCTGGCCCGCGCGGCCGTAGCCGCAGATGATCACGTGGCCGCGCTGCTTGAGGCTTTGCGTCGCGATCCGCGTCATCTGCAGCGACTGCTGCATCCATTCCGTCGACGATAGCCGCATCACGATGCGGTCCGCGTTCTGGATCAGGAACGGCGCGGCGAGCATCGACAGCAGCATCGACGCGAGGATCGCCTGCAGCAGCGTCGAATCGACGAGATGCCGGTCGAGGATCAGGTTCAGCAGCACGAAGCCGAATTCGCCGGCCTGCGCGAGGCCGATCCCCGTGCGCATCGCGACGCCCGGCGTCGCGCCGAACAGCCGCGCGAGCCCGGCGATCATCGTCGCCTTGAACAGGATCTGCCCGACGAAGAAGCCGAGCACGATCAACGGATGCTCCCAGATCACGCGCGGATCGAGCAGCATCCCCGTCGTCACGAAGAACAGGCCGAGCAGCACGTCGCGGAACGGCTTGATGTCCTCCTCCACCTGATGGCGGAACGGCGTCTCGGAAATGAGCATCCCCGCGATGAACGCGCCGAGCGCGAGCGACAGGCCGAAGCGGTCGGTGATGAACGCGGCGCCGAGCGTGACGAGCAGCAGGTTCAGCACGAACAGCTCCTGCGAGCGGCGCCGAGCGACGACGTTGAGCCAGCGCGTCATGAAGCGCTGGCCGATGACCAGCAGCAGCGCGAGCGCGATCACGATCTTGACGGCCGCGAAGCCGAGCGTGAGCGCGAGATCCTTCGACGATTCGGCGCCGAACGCGGCGATCACGATCAGCAGCGGCACGACCGCCAGATCCTGGAACAGCAGCACGCCGAAGATGTTGCGGCCGTGCTCGGTCTCGATCTCGAGCCGCTCGGCGAGCATCTTCGACACGATCGCCGTCGACGACATCGCGAGCGCGCCGCCGAGCGCGATGCTGCCCTGCCACGTGATGTGCACCCAGTGCTCGAACAGCGCGCCGAGCACGAGCGCGAGCACGAGGGTCGCGACGACCTGCAACAGGCCGAGGCCGAACACGAGCCGCTGCATCGCCCTCAGCTTCGCCAAGGAGAATTCGAGGCCGATCGAAAACATCAGGAACACCACGCCGAATTCCGCGAGGTGCTCGGCCCGTTCGAGATCCGCGGCGACGCCGAATGCGTGCGGGCCGACCAGGATGCCGACGGTCAGGTAGCCGAGCATCGGCGGCAGGTTCAACGAGCGGAATACGACGACGCCCACCACCGAGGCCAGCAGCAGCAGCAGGGTCATTTCGAGCGGGGAAATCACAGGCGAAGCATCCTCGTTCGTCGGGGCCACGGCAAGGCGGGCGCGGGTGGTGGCGGTGGACAGGCGACCTCGGACGAGTCCGAAGGCGCGGCGCGGCGAACAAACGCCTTTGCTATACTCCGCGCATGATAGCGAAAATCAATGATGATCGGGCGCTCGCGCTCGCCCGCGACGTGCTCGACATCGAGGCGGACGCCGTGCGCGCGCTGCGCGACCAGCTCGACGGCGGCTTCGTCGAGGCCGTGGCGCTGCTGCTCGGCTGCCGAGGCCGCGTCGTGGTCTCCGGGATCGGCAAATCGGGGCATATCGCCCGCAAGATCGCGGCCACGCTGGCCAGCACCGGTACGCCGGCCTTCTTCGTCCACCCTGCCGAGGCCAGCCACGGCGACCTCGGGATGGTCACCTCCGACGACGTCTTCATCGGCATCTCCTATTCCGGCGAATCGGAAGAACTCGTCGCGATCCTGCCGCTCGTGAAGCGGATCGGCGCGAAGCTGATCGCGATCACGGGCCGCGCGGGGTCGAGCCTCGGCACGCTCGCCGACGTGCACCTGAACGCCGCGGTGTCGAAGGAAGCGTGCCCGCTGAACCTCGCGCCCACCGCGAGTACGACCGCCGCGCTCGCGCTCGGCGACGCGCTCGCCGTCGCCGTGCTCGACGCGCGCGGCTTCGGCTCGGAAGACTTCGCACGCTCGCACCCGGGCGGCGCGCTCGGCCGCCGCCTGCTCACCTACGTGCGCGACGTGATGCGCTCGGGCGACGACGTCCCGTCCGTCGGGCTCGATGCCACGCTGTCGGACGCGCTGTTCCAGATCACCGCGAAGCGCCTCGGCATGACGGCCGTGGTCGACGCCGGCGGCAAGGTCGCCGGCATCTTCACGGACGGCGACCTGCGCCGCGTGCTCGCACGCGACGGCGACTTCCGCACGCTGCCGATCACCGAAGTCATGACGCGCAACCCGCGCACGATCGCGCCGGATCATCTGGCCGTCGAGGCCGTGGAACTGATGGAGCGCCACCGGATCAACCAGATGCTGGTCGTCGATGCCGACGGCGCGCTGATCGGCGCGCTGAACATGCACGACCTGTTTTCGAAGAAGGTGATCTGATGAGCGCAGCGCTGACTGCGGCCGAACGCGCGAGCCGCGTGAAGCTGATGATTTTCGACGTCGACGGCGTGCTGACCGACGGCGGCCTGCTGTTTACCGCGGCCGGCGACGCGATGAAGTCGTTCAATTCGCTCGACGGCCACGGCGTGAAGCTGCTCGGCGAAGCCGGCATCGCGACCGCGATCATCACGGGCCGCCGCTCGGAGATCGTCGCGGCGCGCGCGAAGGAAATGAAGATCGCGCACCTGTTCCAGGGCGTCGAGAACAAGCTCGCCGTGTTCGCCGACCTGATCGCGTCGCTCGGCCTGACGGCCGACGCATGCGGCTACATGGGCGACGACTGGCCCGACCTGCCGGTGATGCTGCGCTGCGGCTTCGCGACGGCCCCCGCGAACGCGCACCCCGAGGTGATCGCCCGCGCGCACTGGGTCGCCGAGGCCCGCGGCGGCCACGGCGCCGTGCGCGAGGTCTGCGATGCGATCCTGCGCGCGCAGCGCCGCTACGACGCGCTGCTCGCCGCCGCCTGCGGAGCCTGACCGATGAGCACGCATTTCCGCTGGACCCAGATGCTGCCGCTCGCCGCGGTCGCCGCGCTCGCGGGCGTCACGTGGTGGCTGCTGCAGGCCACGCTGCCGCCGCCCGGCGAGGGCGTCGCGCAGCCGAAGCGCCACACGCCCGACTATTTCGCGGACAACTTCTCGGTCACCGAGCTCGACCAGACCGGCACGACCCAGTACCGGCTGACGGCCGCGAAGCTGGTTCATTACGAAGACACCGAAGGCAGCGACCTGACCGATCCGGCCATGCGCGCGTTCCAGCCCGGCAAGCCGGTCGTGACGACCACCGCGAAGCGCGGCACCGTCAACGGCGACGTGTCGATCGTCGATTTGTACGACGATGCGCGCATCCTGCGTGCGGCCGGCGGCGGCGATCCGCAGATGCAGGCCGATTCCCAGCATTTCCGGATCTTCGTCAATGACGATGTGATCCAGACCGAAAAGCCGGTTAAACTTCAGCGCGGCCTGTCGCTCGTCAACGCGACCGACGGCATGAAGTACAACAACGTCACCCGGGTCATCGAGCTTTACGGCAACGTGCGCGGCACGATTGCCGCGGCGGACACGTCCGGCGGCTCGAAAGGTCAACCCAAGTGACGCATCCCTCACGTGACTGCATGAACGAACCGTTCCCTCGACTGATTTCCGGCGGCGCTGCGCGCGCCGTCCGCGCCGCGCTCGCCGCGACGCTCGTGGCGCTCCCGCTCGTCGGGCTGGCGCCGCTCGCCCATGCCGAGAAGGCCGACCAGAACAAGCCGATCAACGTCGAGGCCGACAACCTGACCTACGACGATCTGAAGCAGGTCACCGTCGCGACCGGCAACGTCGTGATCACGAAAGGCACGATCATCATCAAGGGCGATCGCGTCGAAGTGCGCCAGGACCCGGAAGGCTATCAGTACGCGACGTCGTTCGGCAGCGGCAAGAAGCACGCGACGTTCCGCCAGAAGCGCGAAGGCCTCGACGAGTACATCGACGGCGACGCCGAGCGCATCGACTACGACGGCAAGCAGGACCTGACCACGCTGACCACCGCCGCGACCGTGCGCCGACTGCAGGGCACGTCGACGGTCGCCGACACCGTGCACGGCAGCGTGATCACGTACGACGGCCAGCGCGACTTCTACACCGCGAAGGGCGGCAAGGACGTCGCGGCGCCGGGCAACCCGAACGGCCGCGTGCGCGCGATGCTGTCGCCGAAGAACGGCGGCCCCGCGCCGCTGAACGGCGCGCCGGCCAAGCTGTCGCCGTCGACCACGATCCAGGGAGCACCGGGCCAATGAACGCGCTTCCGAACCGCCAGCCGGCCGGCACCACGAGTTCGCTCGTCGTCCGCAATCTGAAGAAGCGCTACGGCTCGCGCACGGTCGTCAAGGACGTGTCGCTCGACGTGAAGAGCGGCGAAGTCGTCGGCCTGCTCGGCCCGAACGGCGCCGGCAAGACCACGTCGTTCTACATGATCGTCGGCCTCGTGCCGACGGACGCGGGCGAAATCTCGCTGAACGGCAGCTCGATCGGCCTGCTGCCGATCCACAAGCGCGCGTCGCTCGGCCTGTCGTACCTGCCGCAGGAAGCGTCCGTGTTCCGCAAGCTGACCGTCGAGGAAAACATCCGCGCGGTGCTCGAGCTGCAGTACGGCGAGGACGGCAAGCGACTGTCGAAGGACGCGATCTCGTCGCGCACCGAAGCGCTGCTCGACGAGCTGCAGATCGGCCACCTGCGCGAGAATCCCGCGCTGTCGCTGTCGGGCGGCGAACGGCGCCGCGTCGAAATCGCGCGCGCGCTTGCGACCAACCCGAGCTTCATCCTGCTCGACGAACCGTTCGCCGGCGTCGATCCGATCGCGGTGCTCGAGATCCAGAAGATCGTCAAGTTCCTGAAGCAGCGCAACATCGGCGTGCTGATCACGGACCACAACGTCCGCGAAACGCTCGGCATCTGCGACCACGCGTACATCATCAGCGACGGGTCGGTGCTGGCCGCCGGCGCGCCGAGCGAAATCATCGAAAACGAAAGCGTGCGCCGCGTGTACCTCGGCGAACACTTCCGCATGTAACGTCCTCCTCGTGGCTGGCTGCACCCCGCCCGGCATCGCCGCGCGGGGCTGCGCCCCGCTTTGCATCCACGCCCGCGGCCCTGCCCGCGGCCGGGCGGCGCGCC
This sequence comes from Burkholderia sp. AU28863, assembly GCF_002223195.1. NCBI lineage: Bacteria > Pseudomonadati > Pseudomonadota > Betaproteobacteria > Burkholderiales > Burkholderiaceae > Burkholderia > Burkholderia sp. AU28863. The sequence goes on from NZ_NKFE01000004.1 coordinate 608,675, forward strand.
GCGCGTAATCGCGGATGGCTCAATGCGCCTGGGTCGTGGCAAACTGCCGGTATGACTCCCTCCTTGCCATGAAAGCCAGCCTTCAACTCCGCCTGTCGCAACATCTTGCGCTGACGCCTCAGCTGCAGCAGTCGATCCGGCTCCTGCAGTTGTCGACGCTCGAATTGCAGCAGGAAGTCGCGATGGCCGTCGCGCAGAACCCGCTGCTCGAGAACGACGACGAATGGATCGCGAGCCCGCTGCGCGTCGCGGCCGACGGATCGCTGATCGCGCAGACGCCGCCCGCACCGAACACCGAGCCGGCCGCGACGAACGGCAGCAGCACGTCCAGCGATCGCGCGGAGCGCGACGAGCCGGCCGGCGCCGACGAATACGACGGTTACGGGTCCGGCGACGGCAACGACGGCCCGCAGTGGAATCTCGACGAATACGGCCGCTCGAGCGGCGCGTCCGACGACGACGACCTGCCGCCGCTGCAGGTGCAGGAAGCCGCGACGTCGCTGCGCGACCACCTGTCCGCGCAATTGCGCGTCACGCAGGCCGGCCCGCGCGATCGCGCGCTCGTGATGTTCCTGATCGAGTCGCTCGACGACGACGGCTACCTGACCGCCACGCTCGACGAAGTGCTCGCCGACCTGCCGCCCGAACTGGAAATCGACTGCGACGAACTGAACGCGGCGCTCGCGCTGCTGCACAGCTTCGACCCGGCCGGCGTCGGCGCGCGCTCGGCCTCCGAATGCCTGAAGCTGCAGCTGCTGCGCCTCGATCCGTCCCCCACGCGCACGCTCGCGCTCGAGATCGTGTCGCAGCATCTCGAACTGCTCGCGGCACGCGACTTCACACGGTTGCGCAAGCACCTGAAGGCGACCGACGACGCGCTGCGCGATGCGCACGCGCTGATCCGCTCGCTGGAGCCGTTCCCCGGCGCCGCATACGGCAAGGCCGAGGCCGACTACGTCGTGCCCGACATCATCGTGAAGAAGGCCGGCCAGGGATGGCTCGCGGAGCTCAATCCGGAGGTCGTGCCACGCCTGCGGATCAACAACCTGTACGCGAACATCCTGCGCAACAGCCGCGGCGATCCGTCGGCCGGATCGCTGAAGCAGCAGCTCCAGGAAGCGCGCTGGTTGATCAAGAACATCCAGCAGCGTTTCGACACGATCCTGCGTGTCGCGCAGGCTATTGTCGAGCGTCAGAAGAATTTCTTTGCGCACGGTGAAATTGCCATGCGCCCCTTGGTTTTGCGGGAAATAGCTGATACGCTGGGCCTACACGAGTCGACTGTCAGCCGTGTGACAACCGGGAAGTACATGCTGACCCCGTTCGGGACGCTTGAATTTAAGTACTTCTTCGGATCTCACGTCTCGACCGACACCGGTGGCGCCGCCTCGTCGACCGCCATCCGAGCCCTCATCAAGCAACTGATAGGAGCTGAAGACCCAAAATCGCCACTTTCGGACAGCCGCATTGCCGAGCTGCTGGCAGAACAGGGTTTCGTGGTCGCGCGCCGCACGGTTGCGAAATATCGCGAAGCCCTCAAGATCCCGGCAGTGAATCTGCGCAAGTCTCTTTAAGCCTGCTGCCTGCCCGGCGGCAGGCGTGTCCCGACCACCGCGCACACGGGGAACAGGCCGGGCGACCTGTCCGCGATACGCCGCCTTCGCGCGGCACGGGCAAGTCGACCGGAGCGCCGCCTCGATGCGGCCGGGTGGTCACTCGCTTGGAGAAGCACTATGAACCTGAAGATCAGTGGACATCATCTCGAAGTCACGCCTGCAATTCGCGAATACGTGATCACCAAGCTGGACCGGGTGCTACGGCATAGCGATCAGGTGATCGATGGCACTGTGATCCTCTCGGTCGACAACCACAAGGAAAAGGACAAGCAGCAGCGCGCGGAAATCAACCTGCACCTGAAGGGCAAGGACATCTTCGTCGAAAGCGCGAACGGCAACCTGTATGCCGCGATCGATCTGTTGATCGACAAGCTGGATCGTCAGGTCGTCAAGCACATGGAGCGCCTGCAAACGCATGCGCACGATCCGATCAAGCTTCAACCGTCGATCGACCAGATCGAACTGCCGCCGCAATAACCGTCACCGCAACACGCACGCCGCCCGGTTCGCCGGGCGTTTTTTTTGCCACGCCAAGCGCGAGTGCGACCGGTCCGCCCGTGCTGCGCCACGCACGCGGCTGTGCTCTATAATGTTCCGGTTATCGCCGGGGGGTGTTGGATGCGGTAGCGGTGTTGCAGGTTGCCATGCCACATGCCTTGATATCGCCGAACATGGAAAATCAGTCCGCCGCCGCAAGGAGACCCCAGGCCGCCCAATCGCCTGCCAACATGAATCGCCTAGCCAAAATCCTGCCCATAGAGAACGTCGTCATCGACCTCTCGGTCACCAGCAAGAAACGCGTCTTCGAACAAGCCGGGCTGATGTTCGAGAATCAGAACGGCATCGGCCGCAGCACCGTCACGGACAACCTGTTCGCGCGCGAGCGCCTCGGTTCGACCGGGCTCGGCGAAGGTGTCGCGATTCCGCACGGTCGCATCAAGGGCCTCAAGCACCCGCTCGCCGCGTTCGTCCGCCTCGCCGATCCGATCCCGTTCGAAGCGCCCGACGGCCAGCCCGTCGGCCTCCTGATCTTCCTTCTCGTCCCCGAGCAAGCCACCCAGCAGCACCTCGAGATCCTGTCGGAAATCGCGCAACTGCTGTCCGATCGCGACGCGCGCGAGCGTCTGCACAACGAAACGGATATCGCCGAGTTGCATCGCCTGCTCACTCAGTGGCAACCTTGAGTTGTTCCGGGCGGAATATTTCCCCGTACGAGGCGGCACGTGCCGCCGTCCAGGGCCGCCCGGCGCCGGCCCGGCATGGCGACGTCCGTCGCCGCGCGCCCGCACCGGCCCATTGGAGTGACGAGAGTCATGGATACGTCCAGCATCAACGCCCAGAGCATCTTCGACGACAACGCGGCTACGCTTAAACTGAGCTGGCTGACGGGGCATGAAGGCTGGGAACGCGGCTTTTCGGCCGACACAGTCGGCAACGCAACGTCGAGCGCCGACCTCGTCGGCCACCTGAACCTGATCCACCCGAACCGGATCCAGGTGCTCGGCGAAGCCGAGATCGACTACTACCAGCGCCAGACCGACGAAGACCGCTCGCGTCACATGGCCGAGCTGATCGCACTCGAACCGCCGTTCCTCGTCGTCGCCGGCGGCGCCGCGGCGCCGCCCGAACTGGTGCTGCGCTGCACGCGCTCGTCCACCCCGCTGTTCACGACGCCGATGTCGGCCGCCGCGGTGATCGACAGCCTGCGGCTCTACATGTCGCGCATCCTCGCGCCGCGTGCGACGTTGCACGGCGTGTTCCTCGACATCCTCGGCATGGGCGTGCTGCTGACCGGTGATTCCGGCCTCGGCAAGAGCGAACTCGGCCTCGAGCTGATCAGCCGCGGCCACGGCCTCGTCGCCGACGACGCGGTCGATTTCGTCCGTCTTGGCCCCGATTTCGTCGAAGGGCGCTGCCCGCCGCTGCTGCAGAACCTGCTCGAAGTGCGCGGCCTCGGCCTGCTCGACATCAAGACGATCTTCGGCGAAACCGCGGTGCGGCGGAAAATGAAGCTGAAGCTGATCGTCCAGCTCGTGCGCCGCCCCGACGGCGAATTCCAGCGCCTGCCGCTCGAAAGCCAGACCGTCGACGTGCTCGGCTTGCCGATCAGCAAGGTCACGATCCAGGTCGCGGCCGGCCGCAACCTCGCGGTGCTCGTCGAGGCGGCCGTCCGGAACACGATCCTGCAGTTGCGCGGAATCGACACGTTGCGCGATTTCATGGATCGGCAACGACTCGCGATGCAGGATCCCGACAGTCAGTTCCCCGGCAAACTGGTGTAACCCGCGCGCGCCGGCCGCGCAACGCCGACGCGTCGAGCCGGTGCTATGATGAAACGTCAGGATTCTCTGTTCCCATGCGCATCGTCCTCATCACCGGCATCTCCGGCTCAGGCAAGTCCGTCGCGCTGAACGCGCTCGAAGACGCAGGCTATTACTGCGTCGACAACCTGCCGCCGCACGTGCTCCCCGAACTCGCCCGCTACCTCGCGCAGGACGGCCAGCGCCGGCTCGCGGTCGCGATCGACGCGCGCTCGAGCGCGTCGCTCGATGAAATGCCCGGCCTGATCCGCGAGCTGTCCCGCGAGCACGACGTGCGCGTGCTGTTCCTCAACGCGAGCACCCAGGCGCTGATCCAGCGCTTCTCCGAAACGCGCCGCCGCCATCCGCTGTCCGGCTCGCGGTCGCACGATGCGGACGTCGGCCTGCTGTCGTCGCTCGAGGAAGCGATCGAGCGCGAGCGCGAGCTCGTCGCGCCGCTCGCCGAATTCGGCCACCAGATCGATACCAGCACGCTGCGCGCGAACGCGCTGCGCACCTGGGTCAAGCGCTTCATCGAGCAGAAGAACAACGACCTGATGGTGATGTTCGAATCGTTCGGCTTCAAGCGCGGCGTGCCGCTCGACGCCGACCTGATGTTCGACGTGCGCGCGCTGCCGAATCCGTACTACGACCATGAGCTGCGCCCGCTCACCGGGCTCGACCAGCCGGTCATCGCCTTTCTCGACGCACTGCCGATCGTCCACCAGATGATCGACGACATCCATGCGTTCCTGATGAAATGGCTGCCGCACTTCCGCGACGACAACCGCAGCTACCTGACCGTCGCCATCGGCTGCACGGGCGGCCAGCATCGCTCGGTGTTCATCGCGGAAACGCTCGCCGCGCGCCTCTCGCGCGACGCGAACGTGATCGTGCGGCATCGTGACGCGCCAGTGGATGTCGACGCGTCGTCGCGGCTCGTCTCCGAGGTCGACCGACCCTAGCGACACCGCCCCCACGCCCGCGCGCCATGTCCTCCCTATCGACCACCCTGATCGACCTGCCGCTGTTTCCGCTGCACACGGTGCTGTTTCCCGGAGGACTGCTCCCGCTCAAGGTGTTCGAGGCGCGCTATCTCGACATGTCGCGCGCCTGCCTGCGCGACGATGCACCGTTCGGCGTGTGCCTGCTCAAGAGCGGGCCCGAAGTCGCGCAGGATGGCGCGGTGTCGGTGCCCGAAACCATCGGCTGCATGGCGCGCATCACCGAGTGCGATACCGGCGAATTCGGGATGCTGTATCTGCAGGCGGTCGGCACGCAGCGTTTCGAGCTGCTGTCGTATCGCGTCGAAGGCAACGGGCTGCTGGTCGGCATCGCGGAGCCGCTGCCCGACGACATCCCGCTCGAAGGCGAACAGGCGCTCGCGCAGTTCGGCTCGTGCGCCGAGGTGCTCGAGCGCATCATCGACGCGCTGAAGAAATCCGATCCGCAGAAAATGCCGTTCGGCGAACCGTTCCGCCTCGACGATCCGAGTTGGGTATCGAATCGCCTCGCGGAACTGCTGCCGCTCGACCTGCGCGCGCGGCAGAAGCTGATGGAGTTTCCAGACGTCGGCGCGCGCATCGACGCCGTGCACCACGTGCTCGACCGGCACGGCTGGCTGTAGCTACCGCGCCCGCCCAAACGCCGTTCCGGCGCGCGACGCTCCGCGCCTTCCCGAATGCGGCCCGCGTCGCGCCCTTCCCCGTTCGTTACAGCAGCGGCCCGCTCAGCGCATCGAGCAGCTTGCGCACGGGCGCCGGCACGCCGTACGCGTCGAGCCGGCTCAGCGGCACCCATGCGGTGTCCGCGTCCCGCGCCTGCGACGGCAGGCCGCCGCCGTCCGCCAGATCGCTCAGCCGCGGCTCGATCTCGAGCCGGAAATGCGTGAACGTATGCGTGAGCGGCGCGAGCGGCACCGTGCCGCCGCCGCCGAAGCCACGCGCGAGATCCGCGAGCGCGGCATCGCCGTCTGCTTGCGGCAGGCTCCAGAGGCCGCCCCAGATGCCGGTCGGCGGCCGTCGCTCGAGCAGCACCGCGTCGCCGTCGCGCAGCACGAGCATCCAGGTCTTGCGGGTCGGCACGGCCTTCTTCGGCCGGGCGGCCGGCAGTTCGCGCTGGCGGCCGGTCGATTGCGCGACGCAGTCGCCCGCGAACGGGCAGCGTGCGCAGTCGGGCTTGCCGCGCACGCACAGCGTCGCGCCCAGATCCATCAGTCCCTGTGTATACGCGCTCACGTCGGCCGCGTTCGCGGCATCGGGCAGCAGCGATTCGGCGAGCGCCCACATGTCGTTCTCGACGCGCTTCTCGCCCGGAAAGCCCTCGACGCCGAATACCCGTGCGAGCACGCGCTTCACGTTGCCGTCGAGGATCGTCGCGCGCGCGCCGTATGCAAACGACGCGATCGCGGCGGCCGTCGAGCGGCCGATGCCGGGCAGTTCGGCCAGCGCGTCGGGCGTCGCCGGAAACGCGCCGCCGTGCTCGGCGACGACGACCTGCGCGCAGCGGTGCAGGTTGCGCGCGCGCGAGTAGTAACCGAGCCCCGCCCACAGCGCCATCACGTCGTCGGTCGGCGCGGCCGCGAGCGCGGCGACGTCGGGGTAGCGGTCGAGAAAACGTGTGTAATACGGAATGACGGTCGACACCTGCGTCTGCTGCAGCATGATTTCCGACAGCCAGATCCGGTACGGATCGCGGGTGTTCTGCCAGGGCAGGTCGTGGCGGCCATGCTCGCGCTGCCACGCGACGAGACGCGTGGCGAACGTGCGGTGCAGCGGCGTGACGGGGAACGGAGCGGGGGCGATGCGGGGCGGCTTCAAGTTGTCTGATCGTGGAAAAGGGTTTCAACGCTGGCACGTCGGGCAGAAATAGGTCGACCGCTGGCCCTGCACGATCTGGCGGATCGATGTGCCGCATACGCGGCACGGCTGGCCGGCGCGATCGTAAACGAAGCAGTCGAGCTGGAAGTAGCCGCTTTCGCCGTTGCTGCCGACGAAATCGCGCAACGTGCTGCCGCCGCGCTCGATCGCGTCGGCGAGCGTCGCGCGCACCGCGTCGGCCAGCCGCTCGTAGCGCGGCAGCGAAACCTTGCCGGCGGCCGTCGTCGGCCGGATGCCGGCGCGAAACAGGCTCTCCGACGCATAGATGTTGCCGACGCCGACGACCATGTCGCCCGCGAGCAGCGCCTGCTTGACCGACACCGTCCGGCCGCGCGTGCGCGCATGCAGCAGCGCGCCGGTGAACGCCGGCGAGAACGGCTCGACGCCGAGGCTCGCGAGCAGCGGATGCGCGTGCACGTCACCGGCTTCGCGCGGGTGCCACAGCACGGCGCCGAAGCGGCGCGGATCGCGGAACCGCAGCACGAATTCGTCGAAGATCCAGTCGATGTGATCGTGCTTCGCGGCGACCGGCACGCCGGCCGCGGGCAGCACGCGCAGCGTGCCGGTCATCCCGAGATGGACGATGAACCAGCCCGCATCGACTTCGAACAGCAGGTACTTGCCGCGGCGCTCGACGGCGAGCACCTCGCGCGCGCGCAACTGCTCGGCGAGCCCCGCCGGCACGGGCCAGCGCAGCATCGCGGTACGGACGTCGACACGCTCGACGCGGCGGCCCGCGACAAAGGGCTCGATGCCCCGGCGCGTGACTTCGACTTCTGGCAACTCTGGCATGTTTTGCGGGTCTGAGGCTACGGTCTGCTTACATGGGGAACGCGCATGCGCCGCCGCGAAAACGGCCGTTTTCGCGGCGGCCCCGAATTAAACACGGGAATGCCCGAAATCGCCGGCCTGGCAGCACGCGAGGCGGGCGATTTCGGGCATTCGCATGGGGGTTCCGCAGGTAAACGGACCCTATCACGATCGTGCGTGTATTGTAGCGAGCGCGTTACAATCGGTTGAAACATCGAACGGATTTCCATGACCCTGCCCTCGAAGCTGCTTCAGGAGCGCCCCGCCGCCGTGCGCGGCGCGCGCGCCTTCCCGGTCCGTCGTGCACTCGGCGCCGCGCTGTTTGCCGCCTGGACCCTCACCGCCTTTCCGGCCCATGCGCAGGATCCGGCATCGGACGACGCGGCGCCGCAGGGTGCGTTCGAGCATGTGATGCCGGACGAGCAGAAGAATCTCCCCGGCGTGCCGCTGACGAGCCAGATCGTCTACCAGGTGCTCGCCGCCGAGGTCGCGCTCCAGCGCAACCAGCCGGCGCCGGCGTACCAGACCTATCTCGCGCTGGCCCGCGACACGCGCGATCCGCGCATGGCGCAGCGCGCGACCGAAATCGCGCTCGGCGCGCAGAGCCCGGCCGACGCGCTGTCCGCCGCGAACCTGTGGCGTCAGTACGCACCGGATTCGAACCGCGCGTCGCAGGTCGACGCCGCGCTGCTGGTGCTCGCCGGCAAGCCGGCCGACGCGCAGCCGATGCTCGCGCGCGAGCTGGCCCGCGCGACCGGCGACACGCGCGGCCCGGCGATCCTCGCGCTGCAGGCGCTGCTCGTGCGCGGCCCCGATCGTGTCGGCGGCCTTGCGGTGCTGAAGGACATGCTGAAGAACGACATGAATCGCCCCGAGGCGCAGCTCGCGATCGCGCGGCAGCAACTCGCGGTCGACGACAAGGACGGCGCGGCGCAATCGCTGAAGCAGGCGCTGCAGATCCGCCCCGACTACCTGCCGGCGGCGCTGATGCTGTCGCAGATGGGCCCGGCGGAACGCGCGGCGGGCATTGCGTCGTTCGAGAAGTATGTTCAGCAGAATCCGAAGTCGCGCGACGCGCGGCTTGCGCTGTCGCAGCTCTATCTCGCCGACGATCGCCTCGACGACGCGCAGAAGCAGTTCGAGACGATGCGCAAGCTCGACGCGAAGGATCCGACGCCGCTGATGGCGCTCGCGCTGATCAAGATCCAGCAGAAGAAACTCGACGAGGCGACCGGCTACCTGAAGCAGTACGTGCAGCTCGGCGACAAGCAGCCGAACCTTGACGTCGGCCAGGGCTACATCTACCTCGCGCAGATCGCGATCGACCAGAACAACGACGCGCAGGCGTCGCAATGGCTCGACAAGGTCGACCAGACGAGCCAGCACTACCTGCCCGCGCAGATCACGCGGGCGCAGCTGCTGCAGAAACAGGGCAGGACCGACGAGGCGCGCAAGGTGCTCGACAACCTGCCGATCTCCGATCCGCGCGACGCGGCCGTGGTCGCGCGCACCGATGCGTCGATCCTGTTCACCGCGAAGCGCTATCCGGAAGCGGAAGCGCGGCTCGGGCAAGCCGTCCAGGACTTCCCGGACGATCCCGACCTCCGCTACGACTACGCGATGGCGGCCGAAAAGACCGGCCACTACGCGACGATGGAAAAGCAGTTGCGCGAGCTGATCCGTACGCAGCCCGACAACCCGCAGGCCTACAACGCGCTCGGCTATTCGCTCGCCGACCGCAACCAGCGCCTGCCCGAGGCCAGCAAGCTGATCGACAAGGCGATGGCGCTCGCGCCGAACGACGCGTACATCATGGACAGCCTCGGCTGGGTGAAGTACCGGATGGGCGACACGGCCGGCGCGACGAAGGTACTGCAGCGTGCATACGAACTGCAGCCGAACGCGGAAATCGGCGCACATCTCGGCGAAGTGCTGTGGAAGAGCGGCGCGCAGGACGACGCCCGCAACGCGTTGCGGGCCGCGCAGAAGCTCGAGCCCGACAACGAAACGCTCGTGCAGACGCTCAAGCGCCTGCAGATCAACGGCCTTTGATGCGGATGTCCCCGATGTTTTCCCTGTCCTCCCGCGCGCGGCGCACGCTGGCCGCGGCCGGCGCGGCGCTCGCGCTCGCCGGCTGCGCGAGCACGCCGCCGGCGGCCAACGCGCCGACGGGCGCCGCGCTGCAGACGGCGGCGACGCATGCGTACCATGGCCGCTTCGCGGTGCGGTACGACGATCGTCTCGGCAACCCGCAGAACGTGTACGGCAACTTCGACTGGCAGGAGCACGGGGACGACGTGTCGCTCGAACTGCGCAGCCCGCTCGGCCAGACGCTCGCGGTCGTGAAATCGTCGCCGCGCGCGGCGTCGCTCGAATTGCCGAACCGCCCGATCCAATATGCGCCGGACGTCGGCGACCTGATGCAGAAAACGCTCGGCTTCGAACTGCCGCTCGCGGGCCTGCGCTACTGGCTGCTGCCGATCGCCGCGCCCGCGACGCCCGCGGAAACCGTGCGCGACCCGGCCGACGGCACGCGCATCAAGCAGCTGCGCCAGGACGGCTGGACGATCGACTACCTTGCCTACGCGGATGCCCCGGCCACGGGCGTCAAACGCGTCAACCTCGTGCGCGCGACGCCGCCGCTCGACATCAAGCTCGTGCTCGATCAGTGAGCACGCGCGCCTAGCCCCGATACCCGCATGACCGATTCGACCCGCTCGCTGCGCAACTGCCTGGCGCCCGCGAAACTCAACCTGTTCCTGCACATCACCGGCCGTCGTTCGAACGGCTATCACGATCTGCAGAGCGTATTCCAGCTGCTGAACTGGGGCGACACGCTGCATTTCACGCGGCGCGACGACGGCCGCGTCGCACGCGTCACCGACGTGCCCGGCGTGCCCGAGGAAAGCGATCTCGTCGTGCGCGCGGCGAACCTGCTGAAAGCGCATACGGGCACCGCGCACGGCGTCGACATCGAAATCGACAAGATCCTGCCGATGGGCGCCGGCCTCGGCGGCGGCAGCTCCGACGCGGCGACGACGCTGCTTGCGCTGAACCGCCTGTGGCAACTCGATGTGCCGCGCGCCGAACTCCAGTCGCTCGCGGTCAAACTCGGCGCCGACGTCCCGTTTTTTATTTTTGGAAAAAATGCGTTCGCAGAGGGTATCGGAGAAGAATTAGCTGAGGTACAATTGCCGACTCGCTGGTTCTTGGTTGTGACGCCACGCGTTCATGTCCCGACCGCTGAAATATTTTCAGATGAGTTGTTGACAAGAGATACGAAGCCCGTCACAATTGCTGACTTTCTTGCACAGCAAACCAGCGATGCGGAATGGCCAGATAGCTTCGGCCGGAACGATATGCAGGAAGTTGTAACAAGGAAGTACGCGGAAGTTGCGCAGGCGGTCAAATGGTTGTATGATGTGACCCCCGCGAGGATGACCGGCTCCGGAGCAAGCGTGTTTGCAGCGTTTCACAGCAGGCACGAGGCAGAAGCGGCGAAAGCCAAGCTGCCCGCCAGTTGGAACGGCGCAGTTGCCGAGAGTCTGAACGAGCATCCGCTCTTCGCTTTCGCGTCATGAAGTTTTACTTTGCCGAACGGCCTACACAAGTTCGGTGAAGTTATCAGTTAAGTGTAGGGGAGTCGCCAAGTTGGTCAAGGCACCGGATTTTGATTCCGGCATGCGAGGGTTCGAGTCCTTCCTCCCCTGCCAAAAATTTTCCCGCATTTCCCGCCCAAGCCTGAAGCAGGTGCACGATGAGCAGCCACAGCCATGATGGCCTGATGGTCTTTACTGGCAACGCGAATCCCGCGCTCGCCCAGGAAGTCGTCAGTATCCTTGGTATTCCCCTCGGCAAAGCGATGGTCAGCCGTTTCTCCGACGGCGAGATCCAGGTCGAGATCCAGGAAAACGTGCGCGGCAAGGACGTCTTCGTCCTGCAATCCACGTGCGCACCGGCGAACGACAATCTGATGGAACTGATGATCATGGTCGATGCGCTCAAGCGCGCATCCGCCGGCCGGATCACCGCTGCCATCCCCTACTTCGGCTACGCCCGTCAGGATCGCCGCCCGCGTTCGGCGCGCGTCGCGATCTCGGCGAAGATCGTCGCGAACATGCTGGAAATCGCCGGCGTCGAGCGGATCATCACGATGGATCTGCACGCCGACCAGATTCAGGGTTTCTTCGACATCCCGGTCGACAACATCTACGCGACGCCGATCCTGCTGGGCGACCTGCGCAAGCAGAACTACGCGGATCTGCTCGTCGTGTCGCCGGACGTCGGCGGCGTGGTGCGTGCCCGGGCACTCGCGAAGCAGCTGAACTGCGATCTCGCGATCATCGACAAGCGTCGTCCGAAGGCGAACGTCGCCGAAGTGATGAACATCATCGGTGAAGTCGAAGGCCGCACCTGCGTGATCATGGACGACATGGTCGATACGGCGGGCACGCTTTGCAAGGCTGCACAAGTGCTGAAGGATCGCGGCGCGAAGCAGGTTTTCGCCTACGCGACACACCCCGTGCTGTCGGGCGGCGCCGCCGAGCGTATCGCTGCATCGGAACTCGACGAACTGGTCGTCACCGATACGATTCCGCTGTCGGCCGAATCGCTGGCGTGCTCGAAGATCCGCTCGCTGACGAGCGCGAGCCTGCTGGCCGAGACGTTCTCGCGGATTCGCCGCGGCGATTCGGTGATGTCGCTGTTCGCGGAATCCTGATCGCGAATCGACGGAACAAAGCATGCGCGGAAAGCGAAGCGGCAACGCTTCGCTTTTTGCACAATCGGACGGGATAGACGAAACCCCGGCCGTTTCATCGGGGGCCGCTTGATGGCCCCGTTTTACTGCCTGGTCGCGGGCAGCAAATGGAGAATCACATGAAAGTCGTCGCTTTCGAGCGCCAACAGCAAGGTACGGGTGCGAGCCGCCGCCTGCGCAACGCCGGTAAGACCACGGGTATCGTCTACGGTGGCGAAGCCGCCCCGCAAAAGATCGAACTGGATCACAACGCGCTGTGGCATGCACTGAAGAAGGAAGCCTTCCACTCGTCGATCCTCGACCTGGAAGTCGCTGGCCAGTCGCAACAGGTTCTGCTGCGCGACGTGCAATACCACCCGTTCAAGCAACTCGTGCTGCACGTGGACTTCCAGCGCGTCGACGCGAAGAAGAAGCTGCACACGAAGGTGCCGCTGCACTTCCTGAACGCTGAAGTCAGCCCGGCCGTGAAGCTGTCGAGCGCAATCGTCTCGCACGTCGCAACGGAAATCGAAGTCGAGTGCCTGCCGTCGGCCCTGCCGGAATTCCTCGAAGTCGATCTGTCGAAGATCGAAGCCGGTCAGTCGCTGCACGCGAAGGACATCGCGCTGCCGAAGGGCGTCGCGCTGGTCGCGCACGTCGACGCGGAAAACCCGGTTGTCGCATCGGCGACGGTCCCGGCGGGTGCCGTGTCGGACGCAGCAGAAGGCGAAACGCCGGCTGCCTAAGCGGCTGCCTGCACGCCCCATCGATCCGTTTCGCGAAACGGTCGACGCAACCCGCCGCGGCTTGCCCGGCGGGTTTTTCTTTTTCTGCGCCCAGGCGGCCGCCGCCGCCTTCGAAACGTCATGATCAAACTGATCGTCGGCCTCGGCAATCCCGGGGCGGAATACACCGCGACGCGCCACAACGCCGGTTTCTGGCTGATCGACCAGCTCGCCCGCGAAGCCGGCACGACGCTGCGCGACGAACGCCGCTTCCACGGCTTCTACGCGAAAGCGCGCCTGCACGGCGAGGAAGTTCATCTGCTCGAGCCGCAGACCTACATGAACCGCTCCGGCCAGTCGGTCGTCGCGCTCGCGCAATTCTTCAAGATCCCGCCCGACCAGATCCTCGTCGCGCACGACGAGCTCGACCTGCCGCCCGGCACCGTGAAGCTGAAGCTCGGCGGCGGCAGCGGCGGCCACAACGGCCTCAAGGACATCTCCGCGCACCTGTCGTCGCAGCAATACTGGCGGCTGCGGATCGGCATCGGCCATCCGCGCGACCTGATTCCGGAAAGCGCGCGCGCCGGCGCGAAGCCCGACGTCGCGAACTTCGTGCTGAAACCGCCGCGCCGCGAGGAACAGGACGTGATCGACGCATCGATCGAACGCGCGCTCGCCGTGATGCCGATGGTCGTCAAGGGCGAACTCGACCGCGCGACGATGCAGCTGCATCGCAACTGACCGCACCGCGCACCGGCCCGGTGCATCGGCGGTCCGGCGCAACCTGGCGGCCTCGCCCGCCCCACCGAGACGCACACATGCGGTAATCTGGACGTTTTGCCCGACAGGAGCCAAGCGGTGAGCCGTTACTGGAGCGACGTCGTTCAGCAATTGGTGCCTTACGTGCCGGGCGAACAGCCCGCGCTCGCGCACCCCGTCAAGCTGAACACCAACGAGAATCCCTATCCGCCGTCGCCGCGCGTCGTCGCGGCGATCGCACGCGAACTCGGCGACACCGGCGACACGCTGCGCCGCTATCCCGACCCGGTCGCACGCGCGCTGCGCGAGACGGTCGCGGCCCATCACCGCATCCAGCCGGAACAGGTGTTCGTCGGCAACGGCTCCGACGAGGTGCTCGCGCACGCGTTCCAGGCGCTGCTCAAGCACGACCGGCCGCTGCGCTTTCCCGACATCACGTACAGCTTCTACCCGACCTACGCGCGCCTGTACGGCGTCGAGACCACGGTCGTGCCGCTCGCGGACGATTTCTCGATCCGCGTCGACGACTATCTCGACGACGCCGGCGGCGTGCTGTTTCCGAACCCGAATGCGCCGACCGGGCGCGCGCTGCCGCTCGCGGACGTCGAGCGGATCGCGGCCGCGAATCCGTCGTCGGTCGTCGTGATCGACGAAGCGTACGTCGACTTCGGCGCGCAGTCGGCCATTACGCTGATCGACCGCCATCCGAACCTGCTCGTCGTGCATACGACGTCGAAGGCGCGCTCGCTCGCGGGCATGCGCGTCGGCTTCGCGTTCGGCGATGCGGCGCTGATCGACGCGCTGAACCGCGTGAAGGACAGCTTCAACTCGTATCCGCTCGACCGGCTCGCGCAAGTCGCCGCGCAGGCCGCGTATGAAGACACCGACCATTTCAACGCCACCTGCCGGCGCGTGATCGACAGCCGCGCGCGGCTCACGCATGCGCTCGGCGCACTCGGCTTCGAGATCGTGCCGTCGGCCGCGAATTTCGTGTTCGCGCGCCATCCCGGGCACGATGCGGGCGCGATCGCGGCGAAGCTGAAGGAACGGGAAATTTTCGTGCGGCACTTCCGGCTGCCGCGGATCGACCAGCATCTGCGCATCACCGTCGGCACCGACGCCGAATGCGATGCGCTCGTCGCGGCGTTGCGCGAGCTGCTGGGCTGACACGGAAGAACCGGCGCCGGGCGGCGCCGATCTGAAAGGAAGCGCGATGCGCGCGCCCGTCAATCGAAGCGCGCGCGTCAGCGCAGCATCACGATGCGTCGTCGCCCTTCACGGCGATCAACGCGTGGTACTTCTCCATCAATTGCGCGTGCGATTCGTCATGCTGCGGATCGCGCGGGATGCATTCGACCGGACACACCTGCTGGCACTGCGGTTCGTCGAAATGGCCGACGCACTCGGTGCACTTGTTCGGGTCGATCACGTAGATATCCGGGCCCATCGAAATCGCGCCGTTCGGGCACTCGGGCTCGCACACGTCGCAATTGATGCACTCGTCGGTAATCATCAAAGCCATACTGATCTCACTTCTTCAGGCCGGCGGCCGGCTTCGCGACGAAACCGGCCGGTGCCGCGTCACGCGGCAGGGCCTCCCATCGCAGTGACTTTCTCGGTCAGCCACTTCTCGACGGACGGAAACACGAATTTGCTGACATCGCCGCCCAATTGCGCGATTTCGCGCACGATCGTTCCCGAGATGAACTGATACTGGTCGGACGGCGTCATGAACATCGTCTCGACGTCGGGCAGCAGATAGCGGTTCATCCCCGCCATCTGGAACTCGTATTCGAAATCGGACACGGCGCGCAGCCCGCGCACGATCACGCGCGCATTGTTGACGCGGACGAAATCCTTCAGGAGGCCGGTGAAACTCATCACCTTCACGTTCGGATAATGGCCGAGCACCTCGTTCGCAATCGTCAGACGTTCTTCGAGCGAGAAAAACGGCTTCTTCGCGCGGCTGTCGGCAACGCCCACCACCAGCGTATCAAAAATGCTCGACGCACGCCGCACGAGGTCTTCGTGCCCGCGCGTCAGCGGATCGAACGTACCGGGATACACGGCGACTACCATGTCGCTCCTCCTGTCATCACGCAAACGGGATGGCAGCCGTGCGATGCACGCGCCGCTGCCGAGATGGGCATGCGTCGCCTTTGCGGCGCGCCGCCTCGTATGGAACGCGCATTATTCATCATTTTCGCGCCGCAGCAAATGATAGTGAACCGCACCGGCCTTGCCGTGCTTCACGACCTGCCAGCCCGCGAGCGCGTCGTGCGCGGCCGGATCGAGTTCCGCCCCCGTTTCGACGTACA
Source organism: Burkholderia sp. AU28863 (assembly GCF_002223195.1). Classification (NCBI taxonomy): domain Bacteria; kingdom Pseudomonadati; phylum Pseudomonadota; class Betaproteobacteria; order Burkholderiales; family Burkholderiaceae; genus Burkholderia; species Burkholderia sp. AU28863. The sequence continues at coordinate 624,820 of NZ_NKFE01000004.1, forward strand.
GCGCGCCGTCCGCCGCGACGAGCGGCGCGGATAGCGCGATCGCACGCTCGAGCACGGCCAGGTCGTCGAACGGCGGATCGAGGAACACGACGTCGAACGCGCCCGGCGTGAGCCCGGCCGCAAGCCGCAGCGCATCGGCTTCGGCGATCTCGACCGAACGGGCGCCGAGCTTGTCCTTGATCGCACGCAGCTGCTGCGCGGCGCGCGGGTGGCGCTCGACCATCACGACGCTCGCCGCGCCGCGCGACGCGGCCTCGAAGCCGAGCGCACCGGTGCCCGCGAACAGGTCGAGGCAGCGCCAGCCGTCGAGATCCTGGCCGAGCCAGTTGAACAGCGTCTCGCGTACGCGATCGGGGGTCGGGCGCAGGCCGTCGAGATCGAGCACCGCGAGCGGCGTGCGTTTCCAGTCGCCGCCGATGATGCGGATCGTGTGCGGCTTGCCGCGACTGGAAGGGGCCGCCGGGCGGCCGGAAGAGGAACGGGACATACGGGATATCGACAACGGAGGGACCGGGCGCGCGCAGGGGGCGCCGCCAAACAGGCGCACGTTACCACAGCGGCGACGCGCACTGACGCGAGTGCCGCGCCGCACTGATAAAATGCACGGTTTCGGCCGCCGAGCGCCGCGCCCACGCGAACGCAGAACGGCCCGTCCGGCGCCCCGCCCTCGGCGGCGGCCCGCCCTCTTCCCGACGTCAGACCATGTTCAGTTTCTTCAAACGATTCAAGAAAACGCAGGAGCCCGATCCGGCGGAATCGCAATCGGCCGACGCGCAGCAAGCGGACGAAGCGTCCGACGCCGACGCGCCGGCGGCCGACGTGCCGCAGGCGACCGCGCAACCGGCCGCGCCGGCCGTCGTGATGACGGTCACGCCGACCAACGACGGTCGCGACGAAGTGGTCGAGACGGTCGAGATCGTCCCGCCGCCGCTGCAGGACGCGTCCGCAAAGCAGTCGTGGCTCGCGCGCCTGAAAACGGGGCTTGCGAAGACGGGCTCGAGCATCACCGGCGTATTCGTCAACACGAAGATCGACGAAGACCTGTACGAGGAGCTCGAAACCGCGCTGCTGATGTCCGACGCGGGCGTCGACGCGACCGAATACCTGCTCGGCGCGCTGCGCGAGAAGGTGCGCGCGGGCCGGCTGACCGATCCGCAGCAAGTGAAGAATGCGCTGCACGACCTGCTCGTCGAGCTGCTGACGCCGCTCGAGAAATCACTGATGCTCGGCCGCGCGCAGCCGCTCGTGATGATGATCGCCGGCGTGAATGGTGCGGGCAAGACGACCAGCATCGGCAAGCTCGCGAAGCATCTGCAGAGCTTCGACCAGTCGGTGCTGCTGGCCGCCGGCGACACGTTCCGCGCGGCCGCGCGCGAGCAGCTGGCGGTCTGGGGCGAGCGCAACAACGTGACGGTCGTGCAGCAGGAAAGCGGCGATCCGGCCGCGGTGATCTTCGACGCGGTCAGCGCCGCGCGCGCGCGCAAGATCGACGTGATGATGGCCGACACGGCCGGCCGCCTGCCGACGCAGCTGCACCTGATGGAAGAGCTGAAGAAGGTGAAGCGCGTGATCGCGAAGGCGCACGACGGTGCGCCGCACGAAGTGCTGCTCGTGATCGACGCGAACACCGGCCAGAACGCGCTCACGCAGGTGAAGGCATTCGACGACGCGCTGGGCCTGACCGGCCTGATCGTCACGAAGCTCGACGGCACCGCGAAGGGCGGGATTCTCGCGGCGATCGCGCGGCAACGGCCGGTGCCCGTCTACTTCATCGGCGTCGGCGAGAAGGTCGAGGACCTGCAGCCGTTCAGCGCGGTGGAATTCGCGGACGCGCTGCTCGGCTGAACGCCGCCGGCTCGCATCGCGCGGGGCGCCTTCGGGCGCCCTTTTTCATGCGCGCCCGATCATGCTCGCCACGGGGCCGCCGCGCTCATTCGGCGCTCATTCGGCGTCCGGCTGCACGCCCGGCTCGGCGGCCTTGAACGCATCGATCGTCGCCGCATGGTCGACGATCCGCTGGATCGTCGGGAAACGCGTCGTGTCGATCGAGAAGCGGTTCGCGTTGAACACCTGCGGCACGAGGCACACGTCGGCGAGCGTCGGCGTGTCGCCGAAGCACAGCTTGCCGGTGCGCGGATCGTTCGCGAGACGCGTCTCGAGCGTGTCGAAGCCCGCCTCGATCCAGTGCCGGTACCATGCGTTCTTGGCGTCCTCGGACACCTTCAGCGTGTGCTTCAGGTACTTGAGCACGCGCAGGTTGTTGAGCGGATGGATTTCGCACGCGATCTGCAGCGCGACCGATCGCACGTACGCGCGATCGACCGGCTGCTTCGGCAGCAACGCCGGCTCGGGATGGGTTTCGTCGAGATATTCGATGATCGCGAGCGACTGCTGCAGCGTCGCGTCGCCATCGACCAGCGTCGGCACGACCCCATCCGGATTCAGCGCGCGATACGCGTCCTTCAGTTGCTCGCCGCCGTCGCGCAGCATGTGCACGGGCGCATAGTCGAACGGCAGCCGCTTCAGGTTCAGGGCGATCCGCACGCGGTACGACGCGGAACTGCGGAAATAGCTGTAGAGCTTCATGGGATGTCTCTCTTTTGATCGTATTCGGCCGGCGGCGGCACGGGCGCGGCGCAGCCGGTGCGCGCGCCGCCGGGAACCAGAGTGTAGCGCGGCACGGTGCGCGGCCGCGCCCGTGCGATACTCGGGGCATTCCTCACCGCTCACCGCGCGGCCCGATGCCGGCCGCCCGCCCCACGTTCCGATGACCGCTTCCCACGATCCCGCCGCCGCTCCATTCCCCTGCGCCCGCTTCATCAAGGAAATCGGCCGCGGGCCGAACGGCGCGCGCGCCCTGTCCGCCGAGGACACGTTCGAGCTTTATCGCGCGATGCTCGATGCGCGCGTGTCGGACGTCGAACTCGGCGCGATCCTGATCGCCTATCGGCTGAAAGGCGAATCCGCCGACGAACTGGCCGCGATGCTCGCCGCCGCGCAAGCGTCGTTCGAACCCGTGCACGTACAGGACACCGCGTTCCGCCCGGTGTCGATCCCGAGCTACAACGGCGCGCGCAAGCAGCCGAACCTCGTGCCGCTGCTCGCGCTGCTGCTCGCGCGCGAAGGCGTGCCGGTGCTGGTGCACGGAGTGGAGCGCGATCCGGGCCGCGTGACGAGCGCCGAGATCTTCTCGGCGCTGTCGCTCGCGCCGTCGACGTCGCACGATGCGATCGAGGACACGCTCGCCGAGCGCCGCGTCGCGTTCGCACCGATCGACGTGCTGGCGCCCCGCATCGCGCACCTGCTGTCGATGCGCCGCGTGCTCGGCGTGCGCAACTCGACGCATACGCTCGTGAAGATCCTGCAGCCGTTCGCGCCGGCCGGGCTGCGGCTCGTCAACTACACGCACCCGCCGTACCGCGACAGCCTCGCGCAGCTGTTCCGCGATCATCCGGACGCCGCGCGGGGCGGCGCGCTGCTCGCGCGCGGCACCGAAGGCGAAGCGGTGGCCGATACGCGGCGCCAGGTGCAGGTCGACTGGCTGCACGACGGCGTGTGCGACACGCTGATCGACGCCGAACGTTCGTCGACCGACGCGCCGCCCGTCGCGCTGCCCGAGTCGCGCGATGCGGCGACCACGGCGGCATGGACGGACGCGGTGCTGCGCGGCGAGGTGCCGGTGCCCGACACGGTCGCGCGACAGGTCGCGACAATCGTGCAGATCGTGCGCGTCGCGCGCTGACGGCGCGACGACGACCTGGCCCTTTATCCCGACATTTGACACGCGAGCGCATCCTGGCATAGAGTGGCCGTCATGCGTTCCTTTCCGAACACCCTCCGAATTACCTCCGGCCGCCTAGCGCGGCCGCTATCGCTACGACTAGCCTAAGGCTGTCGTAGCGCCGTGTGCTGTTCGCACGGTCCTCCCAGCAGTTCCTCGCCGTACCCCTCTCGCAGTTTTTACAACCCGAAGTCGTCAGCATTCGTCCGTCCATCCGTCGGCCGATTCGCGAAGATCATCCGCATCCGCGGCGCCATCGCGCGCCGGATGCGAGGCAGCGCCAACCGGCGCCCGTGCCGTGCGTCTTCGCTCGCGACTTGAGACCCGAGGTCCAGAAGATGATGCGCAATCCGCAAGACAAGTACCGTCCGTTCGAGCCCGTCCGCCTCAATGGCCGCCGCTGGCCGGCCCGCACCATCGAGCGTGCGCCCGTGTGGATGAGCACCGATCTGCGCGACGGCAACCAGTCGCTGATCGAACCGATGAGCATCGAGCAGAAGCTCGAGTTCTTCAACATGCTGGTCGCGATCGGGTTCAAGGAGATCGAAGTCGGTTTTCCGTCGGCGTCGCAAACCGACTTCGATTTCGTCCGCAAGCTGATCGACGACAAGCGGATTCCCGACGACGTGACGATCGAAGTGCTCGTGCAGTCGCGCGAAGACCTGATCGCGCGCACGTTCGATGCGCTCGAAGGCGTGCCGCGCGCGATCGTGCACCTGTACAACGCGGTCTGCCCGTCGTTCCGCCGCATCGTGTTCGGGATGTCGAAGGACGACGTGAAGGCGCTCGCGATCGACGGCACGCGCATCATCAAGGCACACGCCGCCGCGCGCCCCGACACGCACTGGACGTTCCAGTATTCGCCGGAAACCTTCAGCATGACCGAGCTGACGTTCGCGCGCGAGATCTGCGACGCGGTCGCGCAGACGTGGCGCCCGACCCGCGACCACAAGATGATCGTCAACCTGCCGGCCACCGTCGAAGCCGCGACCCCGAACGTGTTCGCCGACCAGATCGAATGGATGGACCGCAATCTCGCGTATCGCGACAGCATCGTGCTGTCCGTGCATCCGCACAACGATCGCGGCACCGCGGTCGCGGCGGCCGAACTCGCGCTGCTTGCGGGAGCCGACCGCATCGAAGGCTGCCTGTTCGGCAACGGCGAGCGCACCGGCAACGTCGATCTCGTCACGCTCGCGTTGAACCTCTACACGCAAGGCATCGACCCGGGCCTCGATTTCTCCGACATCGACGCGGTGCGCCGCGTCGTCGAGCGCTGCAACCAGATTCCCGTGCATCCGCGCCACCCGTACGCGGGCGACCTCGTATTCACCGCGTTCTCGGGCTCGCACCAGGACGCGATCCGCAAGGGCTTCGCGCAGCAACGCCCCGACGCGGTCTGGGAAGTGCCGTACCTCCCGATCGACCCGGCCGATCTCGGCCGCAGCTATGACGCGGTGATCCGCGTGAACAGCCAGTCCGGCAAGGGCGGCGCGACGTTCCTGCTCGAACGCGGGATGGGCTTCACGCCGACGCGCCGCGTCCAGATCGAGTTCAGCCATGCGGTGCAGACGCTCGCCGACGCGTCGGGCGAGGAAGTGACGGGCGACGCGATCTGCGCGCTGTTCGCGCGCGAATTCTTCGAGACCGACGGCCCGGCCGCGCGCCACGGCAACGGCGCGCGTTGGCAAAACCGCGAGATCGCGACGGCGCCTGCCGCCGATGCGACGCCGGACGACGCGGCGCGACATTTCGCCGCGGCATTTGCGGCGGCCGCCGGCGCCGCGATCGAGGTCGCGTCGTGCGAGCACACGCGCGCCGCGGACGGCCGCATCGCGGTATCGGTCGGCTGCCGGGTCGGCGACGCGCCGCTGCGGCATGGGGTCGGCGTGCACGCCGATGCGGCCGTCGCGGCGCTCGATGCGGTCGTCGGTGCGATCAACCGCTCGGCATGGCACTGCGCGGACCACCGCGCGGCGGCCTGACCGCCGGGCTGCGATGCCGGGTTGAAACGTCAGCGAGCGGTGCGTGACCGCCCGTGCGCCGCGCGATCCGCGCCGCACGAGGCAGCAAAAAGCGGCTCAGAAGGCCGCTTCGATCGACACATGAAAAGGGGCGCCACCCGCGCTCAAGTTTCGGTCGCGCACCGCGTCGCCTGCCACGCGAACAGGCACCAGCGGCCCTGGTCGTGCGTGTGGACGGACGTATAGGCAATCGGAAAGACGAGGCCGCCGTTGTTGGTTTCCATCTCGATCAACGCGCGCCCGGTGACGACGCAGGTGGCGTCGCCGACCGGCAGCACGTCCTGCGACTGGATTTCGATCTGGCGATAGCGGCGGCGACCGGCGACGATGGCGTCGATGAACTGCTGCTTGGTTTCGCGTTTGCCGTTGGTGTGGACGAAAAACACCTTGTCCGACAACAGCGCGTCGAGCGCCTCGCCGTCGCCGTCCACCATCGCCCGGAACCGATCGCGCTCGAGCGCGCGGATCGCATCGACCACCTTCGCCATCGCCTGACTCCTCGGCAACGCGCCCGCCGTGCGCCGGCGTGCGGATCAGAAGTTGTACTGCACGTAGAACTGGTGGAAATTTATACCAGGATTCGGCTCTTTGATACCCGCGTTAGACACATGTTGGAAACGGTAACCCACCTGATACTGTTGCCGTTCGCCGAACTGCGCGCCGACGCCGACGACGTCCGCGAACTGGAACGATGTCGACAGCGACAGATTGTTCGAGATCGTTGGATGCGTGAGGAACCGGATGCCGGCGCCGGCTTCGACGAACGGACGAACCTGGCCCGCGCTCTTGATGAAACGGAACATCGGCGTCGCGCCGAATTCACCGATGTTGGCGTGCACGTTGCCGCCGGTGTGCCAGTAGCCGACATGGCCTTCCATCACGAACGCGAAGTGCCAGCCGCCGATTTCCCACCAGTTCCAGCCCGGATCCCAGACCACGCCGAGATCGGCCTTGTCGATCCCGTGGCGATCGGAAAAGCCGCCGCCCGCCTGGATCCCCCATCGGTCCGCGAAAGCCGCACCCGATCCGCCCAGAAGAGACGCTGCCAGCATCGCATGCAGCACCAGCCGGCTGCGGGGCCGGCGATTCTTCTTATTGTTCATCTGACACTCCAACTTTGTGGGTTGAATGGAGCCTGCGGCAACGGCCGGGGCCCGAGCGAACTGAATGGTATGGTAAAGGACTTTTCGAATCGGCATCACGAAGCGAAATGGCTTGCTTCCAAAACGACAAAAATCGAAATCGTCTACTGATTCCTATCAGAAACAACGGCTTACGGAACTTCATGGCCGAGCCCCTGTCGCAGAATAGACTATCGGTTCGACCCATCCGATAGAAAAATGGGGAACTCCGATGCCCCCGCCCGCTCTAAGGAATTAGCACTCGTATTGCGGGAGTGCTAAGATGACCACGGAATCTCATCCGAGACCGGGGTTTGTCCCTGATTCCAAAGGAGTTTTTAGTGAGCAACGCCCTGACCCTCCCGAACACCCTGAGCCCGACGCCGGCCAAGGCCGAATCGGCAGGCTCGCTGGCGCTCGCAGCCCAATCGATGTTGCCCGGCCAGCTCGGCAACATCGACGCGTACATCCAGGCCGTCAACCGCATTCCGCTGCTGACCGCCGAGGAGGAACGCCGGTATGCAACCGAATTCCGCGAAAACAACGACCTCGACTCGGCGCGCCGCCTGGTGCTGTCGCACCTGCGTCTCGTCGTGTCGATCGCGCGTAACTATCTCGGCTACGGCCTGCCGCACGGCGACCTGATCCAGGAAGGCAACATCGGCCTGATGAAAGCGGTGAAGCGGTTCGATCCGACGCAAAACGTGCGCCTGGTGTCGTATGCGATTCACTGGATCAAGGCCGAGATCCACGAGTACATCCTGCGCAACTGGCGCATGGTGAAGGTCGCGACGACGAAGGCGCAGCGCAAGCTGTTCTTCAACCTGCGCAGCCACAAGAAGAGCATGCAGGCGATGACGCCCGAGGAAATCGACGGCCTCGCGCAGGAGCTCAACGTCAAGCGCGAAGAAGTCACGGAGATGGAAACGCGCCTGTCGGGCGGCGACATCGCGCTCGAGGGCCAAGTGGAAGACGGCGAGGAATCGTACGCGCCGATCGCCTACCTGGCCGATTCGCACAACGAGCCGACCGCCGTGCTCGCCGCGCGCCAACGCGACATGTTGCAGACGGACGGCATCGCGCAGGCGCTCGACGCGCTCGATGCGCGCAGCCGCCGCATCATCGAGGCGCGCTGGCTGCAGGTCGACGACGACGGCTCCGGCGGCTCGACGCTGCACGATCTCGCTGCCGAATTCGGCGTGTCGGCCGAACGCATCCGCCAGATCGAGGCGAGCGCCATGAAAAAGATGCGCACCGCCCTCGCCGAATACGCCTGAATCCCGGCGACCTAAAGCGCCTCATCGAAAACCGCTGCCCGACCGGCAGCGGTTTTTTTTCGTCCGGTTTCCCCGTGCTTTTCGGCCGTTTCGCTCTCCGTTTTTGCGTCGATTAATTGAACTGATTCATCGGGCATTACGCCATTTGCGGCGCCCTTCCGCATAACCTTGATCCACCTCAATTTTTACCCCCTGTTTCGCGACGGTCTGCCGCAGCGCAGCACTCGGCATCGGAAAGCAGTCCTTTTAAAATTGGCATGTCAGGCGCAAAAGGATTAAAACAGCTTCACGGCCGTCATAAATCCGACGTAAAGTCGCCCCCAATCCGACGTAAATCGATTCAGGATAATCGCCTTGATCTCGATCAATAAAGAGCCTGCGCCGCCTTCGCGGCCGGCCGGCACGATCGGCTGGCGCGCACGCATCGCCGCATGGGCACGCGGACCCACCCTCGCCCGCGACATCACCCTGGTGCTGATCGTCAAGCTGACCCTCCTGATGTCGCTCAAATACGCATTCTTCAATCATCCGCAGGCCGAGCACATGTCGTTGCCGCCTGCCGCCGTGGCCGAGAAGCTGCTCTCGGTGCCGGCGCCTGCATCTACCGAGGGAGACCATCATGATAAGTAGCGAAGTCGTCGATCTGTCACGTCTGCAGTTCGGCATTACGGCGCTCTACCACTTCCTGTTCGTGCCGTTGACGCTCGGCCTGTCCTGGCTGCTCGTCATCATGGAAGCCGTCTACGTGATGACCGGCAAACAGGTCTACAAGGACATGACCCAGTTCTGGGGCAAGCTGTTCGGCATCAATTTCGCGATGGGCGTGACGACCGGCATCACGCTCGAATTCCAGTTCGGCACGAACTGGTCGTACTACTCGCACTATGTCGGCGACATCTTCGGCGTGCCGCTCGCGGTCGAAGGCCTGATGGCGTTCTTCCTCGAATCGACGTTCGTCGGCCTGTTCTTCTTCGGCTGGAACCGCCTGTCGAAGGTCAAGCACCTGATCGTCACGTTCCTCGTCGCGCTGGGCTCGAACCTGTCCGCGCTGTGGATCCTCGTCGCGAACGGCTGGATGAACAACCCGGTCGGCGCCGAGTTCAACTACCAGACGATGCGCATGGAGTTGACCAGCCTGTTCGACGTGCTGTTCAACCCGGTCGCGCAGGTGAAGTTCGTGCATACCGTGTCGGCCGGCTACGTGACGGCCGCGATGTTCGTACTCGGCATTTCGTCGTGGTACCTGTTGAAGAAGCGCGACATCGACTTCGCGCTGCGCTCGTTCGCGGTCGCGGCCGGCTTCGGCCTCGCGGCCACGCTGTGCGTGATCGTGCTCGGCGACGAATCGGGCTACACGACCGGCGAAGTGCAGAAGATGAAGCTCGCCGCAATCGAATCGGAATGGGAAACCCAGCCGGCGCCGGCGTCGTTCACGCTGATCGGCATCCCGAACCAGAAGGAAGAGCGCACCGACTACGCGATCAAGATCCCGTACGCGCTCGGCCTGATCGCGACGCGCTCGATCGACGAGCCGGTGATCGGCCTGCGCGAGCTCGCGAAGCACAGCGAGGAACACATCCAGAGCGGGATGGTCGCGTACGGCGCATTGCAGAAGATCAAGGAAGGCGACAAGAGCGACGCGACCCGCGCGCTGTTCGACCAGCACAAGCAGTATCTCGGCTACGGACTGATGCTCAAGCAGTTCACGCCGAACGTGATCGATGCGACGCCGGAGCAGATCAAGGCCGCCGCGAAGAAGACGATCCCGCCGGTCGCTCCCGTGTTCTTCTCGTTCCGGATCATGGTGTTCCTCGGCTTCCTGTTCCTCGCGACCTTCGTCGCCGCGTTCTGGTTCTGCGCGCGCCGGCAACTGCTGCAGGACAACCGCCGCTGGTTCCTGCGTTATGCGCTGTGGGCGATCCCGCTGCCGTGGCTCGCCGCGGAATTCGGCTGGGTCGTCGCCGAGCTCGGCCGTCAGCCGTGGACGATCGCGGGCATCCTGCCGACGCATCTGTCCGCATCGAGCCTGACGTCGACGGACCTGTACCTGAGCCTCGCCGGTTTCATCGCGTTCTACACGGTACTGTTCGTCATCGAGATCAAACTGATGTTCAAGTACGCGCGCCTCGGCCCGTCGTCGCTGCATACCGGCCGCTATCACCACGAACTCGCCGCCGCCGGCGAGCGGGCCGCAGTCTGAGCACGCCCTCGCAACCGAACAAGGAATCGCTATGGACTATGCAACTCTCAAGCTGATCTGGTGGGTGCTCGTCGGCGTGCTGCTGATCGGCTTCGCCGTCACCGACGGCTTCGACATGGGCGCGACCGCGCTGCTGCCGTTCCTCGGCAAGACCGACGACGAGCGCCGCATCATCGTCAACACGGTCGGCGCGACGTGGGAAGGCAACCAGGTGTGGCTGATCACGGCCGGCGGCGCGATGTTCGCGGCCTGGCCGCTCGTCTACGCGGCGTCGTTCTCCGGCTTCTACTTCGCGATGCTGCTCGTGCTGTTCGCGCTGTTCTTCCGGCCGGTGGGCTTCGACTACCGCAGCAAGCGGCCGGACCCGCGCTGGCGCGCGGGTTGGGACTGGGGCCTGTTCGTCGGCGGCTTCGTGCCGGCGCTCGTGTTCGGCGTCGCGTTCGGCAACTTGCTGCAGGGCGTGCCGTTCAAGTTCGACAGCGACCTGCGCGTGACCTACTACGGCGGCTTCTGGGCGCTGTTGAACCCGTTCGCGCTGCTGTGCGGGCTCGTCAGCCTCACGATGCTCGTCGCGCACGGCGCCGCGTTCATCAAGATGAAGACCGACGGCGCGATCGCGCGCCGTGCGTCGATCGCGCTGCGCGTCGCGTCGTTCCTCGCGGTCGTGCTGTTCGTGCTGGCCGGCGTGCTGGTGGCCTCCTACATCGGCGGCTTCCACATCACGCATGCCGCGCCGACCGACACCGTCGCGAACCCGCTGCTCAAGGACGTCGCCGCGGGTTCCGGCCTGTGGCTCGCGAATTACGGCGACTATCCGTGGATGATCGCCGCGCCCGTCGTCGGGATCGCGGGCGGCGTGCTCGCGCTGCTGCTCGCCGGCTCGAAGCAGGAAAAGACGGCGTTCTTCTGCACGGGCCTGATGATCGTCGGCGTGATCCTGACCGCGGGCTTCTCGATGTTCCCGTTCATCATGCCGTCGTCGCTCGACCCGCGCAGCAGCCTGACCGTATGGGACTCGACGTCGAGCCACATGACGCTGCAGGTGATGCTGTTCGCGGTGATCGTGTTCCTGCCGATCGTGCTGCTCTACACCGGCTGGGTGTATCGCGTGATGCGCGGCAAGGTCACGCACCAGGCGCTCGAAGAGAACAAGCACTCGATGTATTGACGCATTGAACCCGGTCGGGGCGCGCGGGCGCCCTCGCCTACCGTTTCGCAAGGAGTCTGACCATGTGGTATTTCAGCTGGATTCTCGGTATCGGCGTCGCGCTGTCGTTCGGCATCGTCAACGCGATGTGGCTCGAAGCGCGGCAGAAGACGCAGGAAGCGTCCGTGCGGGCGCGCCGCGACTGAACGCGTGACGCATGCGGCCGCTCGATCGCGCGGTCGCCGTCCGGAAGGAAAGAACCTCGCTTCGCGCGAGGTTTTTTTTCGCCCTGGCCGCGCCGGGAGGCGGCGTACATCGATGCCAATTTAGCGCCAGATTGATACCACTTGAATACCAATAAAAGGTTTCATAAGATCGTTGGACACGGCCGCTGACAGGCCGATTCCTTCTGGGTGGGGGAGACATGCGATTTCCGTGTGTGGCGTGCGCCTGCGCGCCGTTTCGACTTCCGCGTGCCGCGGCGCGCCCCATCGGCGCGCGCCGTGGCCAACTAGGCGCCGCCGGCCACGGCCGCCTCGTCGCCGCGGCGAACGCCGTGGGCCGCCGATGAATCCGCGCACGCCGACGCCCCGATCCGATCGGCACGCGTGCCCGCCTCCCGTTCCGTAACGCACGCTTTCGCGTGCCGAATGCGCGCGGTGCAGCCGCATCGCCCCGCGCACGGGTATCTCCCGCAGCTCCACTGAAAGACCCGATCGCAGCGACGTCGCGTCACGACGCCGCCATGTCCTCTTTTTCTCAGGAGTTCGAATTGAAGCGCACCTTGCCATCCCTCATTGCCGGCCTGCTGATCGCGGTGCTGTCGCCCGCTGCGATCGCCGCGGCACCTGCGCCGGCCGCCGTTGGCGCGCCCGCCGGCACCGCGCAAGCGGCCAGCCTCGCGACGCAGCTGTCGAACGGCCTCGCGTTGCGCGTCGCCGTCGACAACAACCACGCGGGCGCGGCCGGCGTGCCGTGCGCCGATCTCGGCGCCGACGGCGCCGCCTGCGCGACGGGCCGCCTGATCCTGCAGAACCGCGGCCACCAGGCGATCGCCGACGGCGGCTGGAAGCTCTACCTGCACAGCATCCGCCGCCTGCTGCGGATCGATCGCCCCGGCTTCGCGCTGCGGCGGCTCACCGGCGACCTGTACGAACTGACGCCGCAGCCGGGCTCGGTGCGGCTCGCGCCCGGCGAGCGCATCGAGCTGCCGTTCGTCGCCGAATACTGGCTGCTGCGCTACAGCGACGTGATTCCGCGCCCGTATGTCGTCGTCGACGGCGCGCCGCCGGCCGTGCTGCGCTACAACGACACCGACAACGAGCTGCGCTACGTCGAATCGCTGCCGGCCGACGCGCAGAACAACTCGACCGGCAATGCGCCGCCGGTGGCCGCACGGCCCGATCCGGGCCGTGCGTTGCCGAGCGTGAAGCGCGAACTGCCGCTGCCCGGCACGCTCGAGCTGCGCGGCGTCGAACTCGCGCTGCCGGATCTGCCTGACGCGCAGGTCGCGGCGCTGCGCGAGCGCGCGACGACCCTCGGGCTCGACGGCGCACGCGTGCCGGTGCGCGGCTTCGTCGCACCGCGCCGGCTGCCGGCCGACCTCGCGACACCGGGCGGCTACCGGCTCGCGATCGGGCCGCGCGGCGTGCTGATCGAAGGCTACGATCGCGCGGGCCTCTACTACGGCGTACAGACGCTCTACTCGCTCGCGCCGGCCGGCGGCGGCCCGATTCCGGCGATGCTCGTCGAGGACGCGCCGCGCTTCACGCATCGCGGGATGCACGTCGACCTCGCGCGCAACTTCAAGCAGCCGGCGACACTGCGTCGCCTGATCGACCAGATGAGCGCGTACAAGCTCAACCGCCTGCACCTGCATCTGTCCGACGACGAAGGCTGGCGCATCGAGATTCCCGGCCTGCCCGAGCTGACCGAGATCGGCTCGCGCCGCTGTCACGACCCGGGCGAGACGCGCTGCCTGCTGCCGCAGCTCGGCTCCGGCCCCGACAACCGCTCGGGCGGCGGCTACCTGACGCGCGACGACTACGTGGCGCTCGTGCGCTACGCGGCCGCGCGCTTCGTGCAGGTCATCCCCGAGATCGACATGCCCGCGCACGCCCGCGCGGCCGTCGTGACGATGGAGGCGCGCTACCGGCGGCTGCACGCGGCCGGCCGCGAGCAGGAAGCGAACGCGTATCGGCTGCTCGACCCGCAGGACACGACGAACCTGACGACGGTGCAGTTCTACGACCGGCGCAGCGACCTGAACCCGTGCGTGCCGGGCGCGCTCAACTTCGCGTCCAGGGTGATCCGCGAGATCGCGGCGATGCACGCGGACGCGCAGGCGCCGCTGCAGACCTGGCACTACGGCGGCGACGAAGCGAAGAACATCTTCCTCGGCGGAGGGTTCCAGCCGCTGAACGGCACCGACCCGAACAAGGGGCGCATCGACCTGGCCGCGCAGGACAAGCCGTGGGCGCGTTCGCCCGCGTGCACGGCACTGCTCCAGCGCGGCGAGATCAAGTCGATCGACGAGCTGCCGACGCGTTTCGCGAAACAGGTGAGCGCGGCCGTCAACGCGAACGGGATCGGCACGATGGCCGCGTGGCAGGACGGCATCAAGCACGCGAACGGGCCGCAGGATTTCAGCACGCGCCACGTGATGGTGTCGCTGTGGGACACGATCTTCTGGGGCGCGTCGGACAGCGCGCGCGACCTGAGCGGCAAGGGTTACCAGACGGTGCTCGCACTGCCCGACTACCTGTACTTCGACTTCCCGTACACGCTCAATCCGCGCGAGCGCGGCTACTACTGGGGCTCGCACGCGACCGACGAGTACAAGGTGTTCTCGCTCGCGCCGGAGAACCTGCCGCAGAACGCCGAAGTGATGGGCGACCGCGACGGCAACGCGTTCGAGGTGACGGGCACGGCCCCCGCGCCGCGCATCGAAGGCATGCAGGGCCAGGCGTGGGGCGAGGTGATGCGCAACGACACCTTCCTCGAATACATGACCTACCCGCGGCTGCTCGCGCTCGCCGAACGCGCGTGGCACCGGGCCGACTGGGAGCTGCCGTATGCGGCCGGCGTGCGCTTCAAGCGCGGCGACACGCACCACGTCGACGTCGCCGCGCTGCAGCGCGACTGGGCCGGCTTCGCGACGCTGCTCACGCAACGCGAATTGCCGAAGCTCGAGCGCGCCGGCGTCGGCTACCGGAAGCCGACCTTCACGCTGACGAATCCGTGAACGGCTGAAGGCATCCGGTCTGCGCGGGGCGGGCAAGCGCATCGCCCACCCCAAAGAAAACGGCTTGCGACGCGTACGTCGCAAGCCGTTGTTCTTTTGACGGCCGGCCCGGATCCGCCACGCGGATCGATCAGGCCGGCTTCACCGCATCACGCCGGTTGCGCAGCCGCCCCGCCGCCCGACGGCGGCAGGCGCGCGCCGAGCTGTTCGGCATAGCGTGCCGCCGCGTTGCCGCAGACGATGTGGAACGTGTCGAGCGACACCCATGCGACGTCGAGCGTGCCGAGACGCTCGCGATCGACCGCCGACGGATCGCGCACGACCACGCGCAGGCGCGTGGTGGCCACCGCGTCGAGCGACACGACGTTGGTCGCGCCGCCGAACACCGCGAGCCAGCGGGCCGGCTCCGGATCGAGCGGGCCGGCGGCCGCGCCCGTGACGGGCTGCGCGGCGACCGGCGCCGACGCTGCCGCAGCGGTCGCGCCGGCGCCGATCGCGGCACGCATCTCGTCGGCGATGATGTCGGCCTCGGGCCCGATGATCACCTGCACGCTGTTGCCGCCACGCTTGAGCACGCCGCGTGCGCCGATCGACTTCAGTTCCGGCTCCGATACCTTTTCCGGATCGACGACGGTCAGGCGCAGGCGCGTCGTGCACGCGTCGACGACCGACAGGTTGGCCGCTCCGCCCAGCGCGGCGATGTAGCGTTGCGCACGCGGTGCGGCAGCCGTGGCCGTCGCGCCCGCGCCCGGTGCGACGAAGCCGCCTGATGCGTACGAGTCCGCGGCCGCGTCGGTCGATGCCGGCTCACGGCCCGGCGTGGCCATGTTGAACTTGCGGATGAAGAAACGGAACAGCCCGTAGTACGCGACGCCGTACGCGATACCGAGCGGAATCGCGATCCAGCCCTTCGTCGACAGCCCGTAGTTCAGCACGTAGTCGATCGCGCCGGCCGAGAACGTGAAGCCGAGCTTCACGCCGAGGATCTGGCAGATCGCGAGCGACAGCCCCGTCAGCACCGCGTGGATCACGTACAGCACCGGCGCGAGGAACATGAAGCTGAATTCGATCGGCTCGGTCACGCCGGTCAGGAACGACGTCAGCGCCATCGAGAACAGCAGGCCGCCGACCATCGCGCGGCGCTCCTTCGGCGCTTCGTGCAGCATCGCGAGACATGCGGCCGGCAGGCCGAACATCATGATCGGGAAGAAGCCGGCCATGAAGGTGCCCGCGGTCGGGTCGCCCGCGAAGAAGCGGTGCAGGTCGCCGTGCACGATCTCGCCGCCGGCGGGCGGCGTGAAGTTGCCGAATACGAACCACGCGAGCGAGTTGATGATGTGGTGTAGGCCGGTGACGAGCAGCAGGCGGTTCAGGAAGCCGAACACGAACGCACCGATCGCGCCCGCCGTCGTCAGCCACTGGCCGGCCGCGTCGATCGCATGCTGGATCGGCTGCCACACGTACCCGAACGCGATGCCCAATATCACGCAGACCAGCCCCGTGATGATCGGCACGAACCGCTTGCCGCCGAAGAACGCGAGGTAGTCCGGCAGCTTGATGTCTTTATAGCGGTTGTACAGCAGGCCCGCGACGACACCCGCGATGATCCCGGACAGCACGCCCATGTTCAGCTTGGGATCGATGTCCTTCATGATCGCGGTTTCGATCAGGTAGCCGATCGCGCCCGCGAGCGCCGCCACGCCGTTGTTGTCCTTCGCGAAGCCGACCGCCACGCCGATCGCGAACAACAGCGGCAGGTTGTCGAAGATCGCGCCGCCGGCGTCGGCAATCATCTTGATGTTGAACACGTCCGGCTGGCCGAGCCGCAGCAGGATGCCGGCGACCGGCAATACCGCGATCGGCAGCATCAGCGCCCGCCCCAGGCCCTGTATTTTCAGAAACGGATTCCCGTCCATTCGATCCTCCAATCCATGTCTCGTCGTTAAGCGTCGTTGACCTAATTGCTTTCGTAGTAAAACGGGTCGCGTGCCCGCCGCCGACGTTCAGTCGAGCGGCCAGACCTCGCGGCTTGCTGCCCTTACCGCCTGTGCCGAATCGAGCGCGAGCAGGTCCTGCGCGCGCTGACGGCACAACTGGTAATCGAGACGGCGCACACGCGCCTTGATGCCCGGCACCGACACCGGATCGACCGACAGTTCGGTCACGCCGAGGCCCACCAGGACCGGCACCGCGAGCGGATCGCCGCCGAGCGCGCCGCATACGCCGACCCACTTGCCGTGCTTCGCGGCGCCGCGCACCGCGATGTCGATCAGGCGCAGCACGGCCGGATGCAGGCCGTCCGACTGCGCGGCGAGATCGGCCTGGCAGCGGTCCATCGCGAGCGTGTATTGCGTGAGGTCGTTGGTGCCGATCGACAGGAAATCCGCGTGCCGCGCGAGCTGGTCGGCCAGCAGCGCGGCCGACGGCACCTCGATCATCACGCCGACCTCGATCGGCTCGGTGCGGCCCTGCGCGCGCGCGAATTCGTCGATGCGCTTTTTCAACCGCACGAGTTCGCCCGCGTCGGTCACCATCGGCAGCAGGATGCGCACCGCGCCGAACGGCTTCACCGCGAGCAGGCCCTGCAACTGATCGTCGAGCAGATCGGGGCGCACCTGCGCGAGACGGATGCCGCGCAGGCCGAGCGCCGGGTTCGGTTCGGGCGGCAGCGTCAGGTAGTCGACTTCCTTGTCCGCGCCGACGTCGAGCGTGCGGATGATCGCCGTGCGGCCCTGCAGCGCGTCGACGATCGACTGATAGCTCTGCTGGTGCTCGACCGCCGTCGGCGCGGCCTGGCGATGGATGAACATCAGTTCGGTACGCAGCAGGCCGACCGCGTCCGCGCCGTTGTCGACCGCGGTGTTCGCGTCGTCGAGCGTCGCGATGTTCGCGGCGACTTCGATCGCGCGGCCGTCGACGGTCGCGGCCGCAACGCCTGCCAGTTGCCGGTTCGCCTCGCGCACGCCGTCCAGGCGCTGGCGCTCGTGCCGCGCGCGCTCGACGTCGAGCGCGGTCGGCGCGTGTTCGAGCCGGCCCGCGCTCGCATCGACGACGACCTGCGTGCCGTCCGGAATCGCGTACAGCGCATCGCCGACCGCCACCAGCGCCGGGATGCCGAGCTGCCGCGCGATGATCGCCGCGTGCGACGTCGCGCCGCCGCGCGCCATCACGAGCGCGGTCACGCGTTCGCGATCGAGCGACGACAGGTCGGACGGCGTGAATTCGTCGGCCGCGAGCACGGCTTCGTCGGGCAGTGCGCGCGCGGCGCCGTTCGTGTGACCGAGCGCGCGCAGCACGCGCTTCTCGATATCGCGCAGGTCGGCCGCGCGTTCGGCGAGCAGCGCATCGTCGAGCTTCGACAGCGTGTCGATCTGCGTGCGGATCGTCGCGCGCCACGCGAAGCCCGCGCCCTTGCCGAGGCTGATCAGGTCGCGCGCCGCGTCGACGAGCGTCGGATCTTCCAGCAGCACGCGATGTACCGCGAAAATCCCCGCCTCGCCGACCGCACCGCGCGCCGATGCGTTGCGCACCGTTTCGCCGAGTTCCGCGTCGACCGCCTTCAGCGCCTGGTCGAGGCGGCGGCTTTCCGCGGCCGGCGTGCCGGACGCCTGCTCGGGCGGCACGATGTCCGCATCGTCGAGACGCACCAGCGTGCCGACCGCGATGCCGGGCGCGGCGCACACGCCGGCGAGCGTGTTCGGGTCGATTGGTGCGCCATCGCGCGGCGCGCCGGCGTGGCGTGCGACCGTCTGCGGCGCGGGCGACGTCAGCCGCGCCGGCTTTTCCTCCACTTCGCCGTGCGCTTCGCGCAGCAGCTCGCGCTCGACCGCGTCAACGGCCTGCTGCGCATGTGCGCCGCGGCCGACCAGTTCGACCGTCGCGCCTTCGCCGGCGCCGAGACCGAGCAGGCCGACGACGCTCGCGATCGACGCCTTGCGGCCGTCGAACAGCACGTCGACGGTCGCGTCGAACCCGCGCGCGGCTTCCCGCGCCCGTGCAGCCGGCCGCGCATGCAGGCCGCCCGGCTGGGCGAGCACGATCTCGCGGCGCACTTCGTTGTGCGCGGCCGCGCCGGCCTGCGCCGCCTGCGCGGCGGCTTCGCCCTTGCCGCGCAGCGCGAGCAACGGCGTCTCGCCAGCGGTCGCGAAACCGCTCGCGCGATCGACGACCTCGAACGCGTCGGAATTCGCGATCGCGATCACTGACACGAGCGAATGGGCGTTTCGCGCCACCGCGTCCTGGTCGAACTCGATCAACAACGCGCCGGCTTCGACGCGCGCGCCGGCTTCGACGTGCGCGATGAAGCCCTGCCCGTTCAGCTCGACGGTGTCGATGCCGATGTGCAGCAGCACTTCCGCGCCGTGCGGCGTCGTGATCGTCACCGCATGGCCGGTGCGCGCGAGATGCGACACGACGCCCGCGCACGGCGCGACGAGCCGGCCCTCGAGCGGGTCGATGCCGATGCCGTCGCCGAACATCCCGCCGGAGAACACCGGATCGGGTACGTCGGCCAGCGGGACGATCGGCCCCGTCAACGGGCTAAGCAGGACGATCTGATCGTGGTTGGGGCTCTTCAACTGGGATTCCTCGGCGCGTCTCATCGGCTTTCTCGACTATCAGTGCGTTTCGGTGACTTTGTTCAGGTGGCGCGGCGTGTCGGGATTGCGGCCGCGCGCGACGGCAAGATCCGCCGCCATCACGTAGAACGAAAGAATGGCGGCGATCGGGTCAAGCGCCGAATGGGCCGACTGCGCGAGCGGCAGCACGGTGCCCGATACGCCGGGCGTCGATACGCCGGGCGTGCCGGCGGGCGCCGCGAGCAGCACGGCGGCGCCGCGTGCACGCATGTCCGCGGCAAGCTGCAGCAGGCCGGCCTGCTCGGGCCCCGGCGGCGCGAACACGAGCAGCGGATAGTCGCGATCGATCAGTTCCATCGGACCGTGGCGGACTTCGGCGCTCGAGAATGCCTCGGCCTGGATGCCGGAGGTTTCCTTCAGCTTCAGCGCGGCTTCCTGCGCGATCGCGAGGCCGAGGCCGCGACCGATCACGATCATCCGCTCGACGCCCGCGAGCGCGGCGACGGCCTGCGACCAGTCGAGCCGGCCGGCTTGCGCGAGTACGTCGGGCAGGCCGCGCAATGCGGTGATCAGCGCGGCGTCGCGCTGCCAGTACGCGACGATCTGCGCGGACAGCGACAGCATCGCGATATAGCTCTTCGTCGCGGCGACCGACAGTTCGGGGCCGGCCAGCAGCGGCAACTGGTGCTCGCACGCGTCGGCGAGCGGCGACGGCAGCACGTTCACGGCGGCGACGGTGCGCGCGCCGGCTTCGCGCAGCGCGGCCATCGTGTTGACGAGATCGGGGCTCTTGCCCGACTGCGAGAACGCGAGCGCGAGCTGGTCCTGCACCTTCAGCGGCGCCTGCTGCAGCGTCGCGACCGACATCGGCAGCGACGCGACCGGCACGCCGAGGCGGCTCATCGTCAGGCTCGCGAAATAGCTGGCGGCGTGATCCGAGCTGCCGCGCGCGACCGTCAGCGCGACGGCCGGCGGGTGATCGAGCAATTGGCCGGCGAGCGCTTCGACGCGCGCGGTGTCGGCGAGTTGCGCGGCGACGACCTGGGCGGACTCGCGCGCTTCCTTAAGCATATTCGACAATCGATTCTCCTTCGACGTAGGTCGCGGTGAGGTTCAGGTCACGATCGAACACCGCGAGGTCGGCCCATGCGCCGCGCTCGAGGCGGCCGCGATCGGCGATGCCGAGGTAGTCGGCCGCGTAGCGCGACATCCGGTTCGACACGTCGGCGATCGGCAGGCCGAGCGACACGAGATTGCGCAGCGCCTGGTCCATCGTCAGCGTGCTGCCGGCGAGCGTGCCGTCGGCGAGCCGCACGCCGCCGAGGCACTTCGTCACGTGCTGGCTGCCGAGCCGGTATTCGCCGTCGGGCATGCCGGTGGCGGACGTGCTGTCGGTCACGACGTACAGGCGCGGGATCGCGCGCAGCGCCGCACGGATCGCGCCCGGATGCACGTGCAGCAGATCGGGGATGATTTCCGCGTATTCGGCATGCGCGAGCGCCGCGCCGACGAGGCCCGGGTTGCGGTGATGCAGCGGCGACATCGCGTTGAACAGGTGCGTGAAGCCGCACGCGCCGTGCTTGAGCGCGGCGACCGCGTCGTCGTAGGTCGCGAGCGAGTGGCCGAGCTGCACGCGCACGCCGCGCGCGGCCATCTCGCCGATGATCTCGATGTGGCCCGCGATTTCCGGCGCGAGCGTGACGACGCGAATCGGCGCGATCGACAGGTACTTCAGCACCTCGTCGAGCACGGCCGACACGGCCGCGTCCGGCTGCGCGCCGAGCTTGCCGGGGTTGATGTACGGGCCTTCGAGATGCACGCCGAGCACGCGCGCGCCGCCGGGCGTGCGGGTGCGGGCGACGATGCCGAGGTTCGCGACGACCTCCATCAGTTCGTCGCGCGGCGCGGTCATCGTCGTCGCGAGCAGGCTCGTCGTGCCGAATTGCGCGTGCGTGCGGACGATCGTTTCGATCGCGTCGCCGCCTTCCATCACGTCGGCGCCGCCGCCGCCATGCACGTGCAGGTCGATGAAACCGGGCAGGATGTACGGCGCGTCGTTCGTCGCGGGATCGACGGGCGTGCCGTCGAGCGTGGTGATGCGGCCGTTCTCGCTATCGAGCGAGCCGTGAATCCAGCCGTCGGAGGTGAGGATGTTGCCAGTCAGCATGACGTTCTCTTGATGATCGGGTGACGCAGGCATCCGCGTCGTGATTGGCCAATTCGTTGCAATTCATTGCGCGCGATTGCGTTCCATCGCGATTGCGCGGGGTGCGCGGGCAGTCTCGCGCGTCAGCGTTTCAGTTCGGCGACGAAGTCGTAGTAGTCGTCGCGGCAATACGTTTCGGTCACTTCGATCGCGCGTTGGTCGGCGCCGTAGCCGATGCGCGTGATCACCAGCAGCGCCGAGCCCGGCTTCACCGCCATCCATTTCGCGATCGCGTGCGTCGCGTTCGCGGCACGAAAGTGCTGCAGCGCGCGCACGACGGTCATGCCGCGCGCCTCGAGGTATTCGTACAGCGACGCGCCGAGCGCCTGCGGATCGGGCACCACCGCGGCCGGCAGCGTCGAGTGCTCGACCGCCATCACGATGCCGTCCGCGCGGCGCAGCCGTTCGAGCCGCGCGACCGTCGCGCCGGGCGCGAGGCCGAGATGCGTGAGCTCGTCGCGGCTCGCGGCGCGCAGCGTGCGCGCCAGCCACACCGAATCGGGCACGAAGCCGCGCTGCTGCATCTTCGCGGTGAAGCCGACGAGCCGCGACAGCGGATCGGCGACACGCGGCGTGATGAAGCTGCCTGCCCCGCGCGCCCGCTTGATCAGGCCCTGCTCGACCAGCAGCGCGAGCGCGCGGCGTGCGGTGATCCGCGACACGCCGACCGACACCGACAGCAGCCGCTCCGACGGTAGCGCCTCGCCGGCCCGCCACGCGCCGGCGTGAATCGCGCTCGCCAGGTTGCGGGCGAGCTGCAGATAGAGCGGCGTGTCGTCGAGGGGATCGGGTGACAGTTCGGACCAGCCGGTTTCCATGCGCCTCCGGGTGTCGGACGACGATCTCGGACCGTCGAAAGTGAACGCATTATATAACCACCATAATACCAGTCAACGAACTGGTATTAGCGTCGCGGAAATCGCCGAAAGCCTTGCGCGGCAAGCGTTTTAGTGCCGACAAAGCCTTTGTTTACAATGCAGTGCGGGATAGGGATTTACCCGAAGTGGTATGCAAAGGGACGGTTCCGGTGCACCGTTCGGCCGGGTTTCGGGTGCGAATATGAGACCGGAATAGAACCAATTTGGCCAACTGGTATGCACCTGCCGAGCAGGCCGGCGCGATGCAGGCGTCAGTGGAATTCGCGGCTCGACGTGCGCAGGCCGCCGAGCAGCGGCGTCAGATCCTCGAAATGCTGCGCGACGAGGTGCCGTACGTCGCTGACGACCTGCCACACGCCGGACGCCGCGAGCAGCCGCGAATCGAGCGTTTCGCGACGCTGCCGCGCGAGCAGCTCGGGCCGGACGATCACGTTCACGCAGCCCGTTTCGTCTTCGAGCGTCATGAACATCACGCCCTTCGCGGTGCCCGGCATTTGCCGCGCGATCACGAGCCCGCATGCGCGTGCGAGCCGGCCGTCGGGGCGGTCGCGCAGCTCGGCCGCGGACGACAGCCGCTGCGCGCGCAACGCCGGCCGCAGCAGCGCGACCGGGTGGCGGTTCAGCGTGAGGCCGGTGGTGTGGTAGTCGGCGAGGATATCGTCGGCTTCCGACGGCGCGCCGAGCGCGGGCTGCTCCACTTCGTCGATTGGCGCGGCAGCGAGCAGGTCGCGTTCGGGGGCTGCGGCGACGGCTTGCCATAATGCATCGCGGCGATGGCCGGCGAGCGTCGCGAGCGCGTTCGCGGCGGCGAGCGCTTCGAGATCGCGCCGTTCGAGCTGCGCGCGGCGCGCGAGGCTGTCGACGTTGTCGAACGGGCCAGCGGTGCGAGCGGCTTCGATGCGCCGCGCGGCGGCTTCGCCCAAGCCGCGCACGAGCGACAGGCCGAGCCGCACCGCGGGCTGGCCGTGCGGCGGCGGCTGATCGGGCAGCGCTTCCAGCGCGGCTTCCCAGTTGCTTTGCGTGACGTCGATCGGCAGCACCTTCACGCGGTGACGCTTTGCGTCCTGCACGAGTTGCGACGGCGGGTAAAAACCCATCGGCTGGCTGTTCAGCAGCGCGGCGAGGAAGATCGCCGGTTCGTGACATTTGAGCCAGCTGCTCGCGTACGCGAGTTTCGCGAAGCTGGCCGCATGGCTTTCGGGGAAACCGTATTCGCCGAAGCCCTTGATCTGCTCGAAGATCTGCTCGGCGAATTCGCGCGTGTAGTTGCGTTCGAGCATCCCGCTGATGATCTTGTCCTGATATTTCTCGAGATTGCCCTTGCGCTTCCACGCGGCCATCGCGCGGCGCAAGTCATCCGCTTCGCCAGGCGTAAAACCCGCGGCGACGATCGCGATCTGCATCACCTGCTCCTGGAAGATCGGCACACCCAGCGTGCGAATGAGCACTTCCCTGAGCGCGTCGCTCGGATACGTGACCGCACCCTCTTCTTCGCCGGCCACGATCCTGCGCCGCTGCAAATACGGATGCACCGCGCCGCCCTGAATCGGGCCGGGCCGCACGATCGATACCTGGACGACGAGGTCGTAATAGTGGCGGGGCTTCAACCGCGGCAGCATCGACATCTGCGCACGCGATTCGATCTGGAACACGCCGACCGTATCGGCACGGCAGATCATGTCGTAGGTTGCTTTGTCGTCCTGCGGAATGTGTTTCAGCGTGAACGGTTCGCCGTCCGGCTCCGGCGGCCCGCGCCATGCGGTGCGCAGGTCGAACGCGCGATGCAGCGCCGACAGCATGCCGAGCGCGAGCACGTCGACCTTCATCAGCCCGAGCGCCTCGAGATCGTCCTTGTCCCACTGGATCACGCGCCGGCCGTCCATCGCCGCGTTCTCGACCGGCACGAGCCGCGTGAGCTTGCCGCGGCTGATCACGAAGCCGCCCGAATGCTGCGACAGATGACGCGGGAAGTTGAGCAAGCGCCCCGCCAGTTCGGCCCATGTGCGAATCAGCGGCGTGTCGGGATCGAGCCCGGTCGACGCGAATTGCTGCAGCAGATCGCGGCTGCCGTCGAACCAGCGATGCCCCTTCGCGACGCGATCGACCAGCATCGGATCGACGCCGAGCGCCTTGCCGGTTTCGCGCAACACGCCGCGCGGACGATACGTCGAAACGGCGGCCGCGAGCGCCGCGCGATCCTTGCCGTATTTTTTGTAGATATGCTGGATCACTTCTTCGCGACGCTGATGCTCGAAGTCGACGTCGATGTCGGGCGGCTCGCCGCGCTCTGCGCTGATGAAGCGCTCGAACAGCGTCGTGCTCTGGTCGGGATCGACCTCGGTGATGCCGAGGCAATAGCAGACCACCGAGTTCGCGGCCGAGCCGCGGCCCTGGCACAGGATGTTCTGGCTGCGCGCGTATTTGACGATATCGTAGACGGTCAGGAAGAACGGTTCGTACTTCAGTTGGGCGATCAGGTCGAGTTCATAGCGGATCTGCTTCTCTACCTTTTCCGGAATGCCGTTCGGATAACGCCCGGCCGCGCCCGCGAAGGTTTCCTGTTCCAGATAGCACGTCGGCGTAAGCCCCTTCGGCACGATCTCGTCGGGATACTCGTAGCGCAGTTTGCCGAGATCGACGTCGCATGCATCGAGAATCGCGCACGTCTCCGCCATCTCGTTCGGCGAAAACAGTTCTGCGATTCGCTTCCGCCAACGCAGATGCTGCTCCGCATTCGGCGCGAGCGCATAGCCGCATTCAGAAACCGGCATCCCGACGCGAATCGCCGTCATCACGTCCTGCAGCGGTTTGCAGGAGCGCTTATGCATCGTCACGTCGCCAAGCGCGACGATGCGCACGCCGCGCCGTTTGCCCGCCTCGCGAATCTCGTCGCGCTGCACGCCGTCGAGCGCGCGCTGCAACTGCACGAGCCCGAGCCGCGCACGCTCGCCGAAGGTCGCGCGGAACCAGGCGACCTGCGCATCGAGCACGGCCGCACGCACCGGATACGCAGGCACGAGAATCGCGAAGCAGTCGGGCATGCCGCGCAGATGGGCGAATTTCTCAGGCGGCCTCGACAACATTCGCGACGTCAGCCGGTAAGTTCCCTTCGGCGACTCCATCCGCCGCCACGAAATCAGCTCGGACAGGTTGCCGTACCCTTCGCGGTTCTGTGCGAGCAACACGAGTCCGAACGCACCGGGCCCCGGATCCTGGCCGGGCGCGACTTCATCCGGCGTGACGTCGAAATACGAACCGATGACGAGCGGCAGCCCTTTCGCTTTCGCGGCGACATGCATGCGCGGCGCACCGGCGAGCGAGCATTCGTCGGTGATCGCGATCCCGCGATAGCCGAGTTTCGCCGCACGCTCGACCAGTTCATCCGCATGCGACGCGCCGTGCAGGAACGAAAAGTTCGAGCGGCAGAACAACTCCGCGTAATCGGGCAGCAAACTGAATTCCGCAGCCATCTCCGCTCACCCGAACAAACCGTGCAGGAACCAGCGCGGGGCAGCCTGACTGCTCGTCCGCTCCTTGAATACCCAGTAGCACGCGCCCTCTTCGTCCTGCGCGACGTGGTAATCGCGTGCGATCAACTGCCCGTCGAACCACCCGGCTTCGATTCGCTCGGCCGACGACATCATCCGCAGCGGCGTATGAAATACCGGCCGCTCGCCGCGCATCAGAAGCGGCAGCGGCTCGGCGAGCAGCCACGCGGGACGCGGCGGCGCGGCGGGCGGACCGGCAACAGGCTTGCCCGCTTGCGCATCGAGCGGCAACCAGCGGTTCGCGACCTCGGGCCGGTAATCGGCGACAGGCGCCGCGCGCAATACGTTGTCCGCGCCGAGCCGCGCGACCAGCAACTCGAGCAACCGCTCGCGGGTTTCCCGCGTACCGCCCGGCTCGGGAAAAAGATCGTCGGCCGGCGGCGCGACCGATTCGACGCGCGTGGCCTTCAGCCGCACCGCGATCACCGCGGCCGGCAACTCGACGCGCGCGAGCCGCTCGCCGAGCAGCCGCATGAAATGCGCTTCGTCGCGCACGGGCGCCGCGAACGCGAGCTCGAGCGGCGTCGGCGGTACGGCCTGGCGGCCGCGCTCGTGCTCGAGATCGAACGTCATCGCGGCCAGCGACAGTTGCCGCGCGGCCAGCCAGCCGCACAGCTGCACGACGAGCCGCCGTGCGGCGAACAGCACGGCTTCCGCGTATTCGACGCGCTCCGGCAATTCGAGCCGCACGTCGAACACGGGCGGCACCGCCATCCACGCGAGCGGCTCGACCGCTTCGCCGTATGCACGATCGAGCGCGGCCAGCAGCGCGGGACCGCAGCGCCGCTGCAGCCCCGCGCGCGGCAGGCGGCGCAGATCGGCAAGCGTGCGGCAGCCGAGGCCGTCGAACCAGCCCGCATATGGACGCGCGTCGGGCAGCAGCACACTGGGCAGCCGATCGAGCGCGCGAACGAGCGACGCGTGACGCGCGACGCGGCGCCGGATGCGCGAGCGCGCCGACGTGCGCGCGAGCAGCCACGCGCCGCGCCCGGTCGGCGCGGCGGACAGGCGCGCCGCATAGCCGAGCGCCGCGAGCGTCGCCCGCACCTGGCGGCACAGCGACGGCAGCCCGCCGAACAGGCGCAGGCTCGGGCCGACGTCGACGATCAGCGTCGCTTCGTCGTCGAGCGCGACGCACGGCGAGAAGCGCAACAACGCGAGCGCGACCGCGCGCAACGCATCGGCTTCGCGGGCGGGATCGCGTTCGACGAGATGCGTCGCGGGCGCGAGCGTGAGCACGCCGCCGCGCTTCATGCCCGCGCGTACGCCCTGCCGGCGCGCGGCCGCATCGGCGATCAGCACGACACCCTGC
The DNA here is from genome assembly GCF_002223195.1 of Burkholderia sp. AU28863. Lineage (NCBI taxonomy): Bacteria > Pseudomonadati > Pseudomonadota > Betaproteobacteria > Burkholderiales > Burkholderiaceae > Burkholderia > Burkholderia sp. AU28863. The sequence goes on from NZ_NKFE01000004.1 coordinate 652,135, forward strand.
TCGAGCACCGCACAGCCGGTCTCGCCGGCCGCCGCGTCAGACGGCGGCGGGGCGCACACGTCGAGCGGCAGGCGCGGCAGATGGATGCCGAGCAAGACGCGCATAGCGGCTCTCCACGATGGGCGACGGCAAATCGAGCACGAACGGCTCGCTGCGCGCGGGCCCGCGACGCTTGACGATGTCGAGCGACACGCCGCCCGGCACTGGATGCAGCGCGACGCGCAGCACGGCCGGCGACGGCTGCCGCGCGGCCGACAGCGGGCGCAGCATCACGAACAGCGTGTCGCCGGTGCGCGCGGCCGCGAGATGCAGGCGCCGCAGCGCATCGGGCCGCGCGTCCTGCCAGAGCAGCAGCGCGCCGCAACAGCCCGTCTTGAGCGCCTGCTCGGCGGTCCACAGCGCATCGGTGCGGCTCCCGGCGCGCAGCCACAGCAGCGTGTCGGCCGGCACGCCGAGACTGGCAAGCGCGGCGGCATGCGGCGACTGCGGCGGCGCGACGAGCGCGAGCGGCCGCCGCGCGCTGACGGCGCGGGCGAGCGCGGGCGCGAGCAGCCGCATCTCGCCGCAGCCCGGCTGCGCGGCCAGCAGTTCGACGAGGCCGCCGACCGGCCAGCCGCCGCCCGGCAGTTCGGCCGACAGCGGCGCGAAGCCCGTGTCGATCGTGCGCGGACCGCCGCGCGCGAGTTGCGAGCCGCGCCAAAGGGACGGATGAAGGGACTCGGGAGCAATGGAGGATGCGAGCATGATGCCAACCCACAACTGTATGGATATACAGTATATGGCAATGCGCGCGCGCCGCACAGCAGCGGTGTAAAACCGGTTTTCGTCGGAAGAAATCAGGGAGAAGCCGGGGCGTCCGTCCTGCCACGGCGCACCGGCCCGCATCGGCGCAACGCGTCAGCCGCGTCGAGCGCTTTACGTTATGCTGTCCGCCGACCCGACCCACACCATTGGAGGGGACTTGAAACGAACGATTCGTGCGATCGCATGCGCGACCGTCGCGCTGGCGCTGCCGGGCGCAGCCTTCGCGCTGACCGACGGCAGCGCGCAATACGACGATTGCATGCTCAATGCGCTGCGCGAAAGCCGTAACGGCGCGGCGGCCCAGTTGATCCAGCGCTCGTGCGACGCGCTGTACCGCAACAACGCGATGCTGCTGCCGCGCGAACGGCGCTTTCACGAGTGCGTCGTGCAGTCGCTGCCCGGCGTGCGCGACAACTACGCGATCCAGCAGATCATGTCGATCTGCTCGCGGCGTGGGGAGATGTGAGCGGGGGCTGAACGCCACGCTGTCGGCCCTCCTTTACGCGCACCGATATGAAAAAGGGGCTGCGCGATGTTTGCAGCAACGCCGGACAGTGCCCCCCGTCAGGTCGTAGACAAACTCGGTGAGCGGTCAGTCGTAGAGCCAGCGCCCCGCTTTTGCCGATGCGATCAGCACTCGAACATTCAGATCCGGAACACGATGGATCACTTTTTTCTTAAACGGATTGATCAAGTCAAGAAACGAAGAATCGTCTTCCGGATAATATTTTTTAATATCGAACCCACTTATATCAACATTAAATTTCGCCGAATACTCCCACATCAGATCCTCGACCTCACAATCATCAAAACGCAAGTCCAGATCCAAATCGGTACTTTCCGTTATCTCATCGGCCATGAATGATATAGAGAATCCGGACTTTTTCCTTATAAATTCAATCACCCTTTTTTCAAGATCCACCATAACCTACCCCCTCTCCTGCAACTCTATTGTAGTGAGCGACCGTCTTGCCGGCAATAATAGAAATATCACTTGCAAGAATCACCCAACCAAGCACAGGAATCGTTCTTCCTACGAAGGTTCCGATGTTTCCAAGCAACCTGATTTTCAAATTTCGCACGGGTCCGCCTACCAGTGTTGGCAATCTCCAACCAAACGGGAATTGAGCCTTTTGAAAAATTCTTCTTGAGTATTTGCTTGCACGCGAAGTCCCCTGTATCGCGCCGCCCGGCTTTACCCTGGTCGGCAAATTACTTCTACCAAGCAAGATCATACCGACCGACACGACATCATCGACGCCCAACCGATTCATCGTTTCGTCAACCATGATCCAGAAGAACAACTCTCCCGCAGTCAGATTGGCCATCCCGTAGTAATGGCAAGTCCCATTCAATTTCTCGACAGCACCCATTCAGCGTCCTCGTTCGTAGTTTTTAAAAATATTTTTTAGTCTAACGAAGACGCACGATTACCGTACCGACAAATCCGGCCGACCTATTGGCCGACCGCACCGCAACGGTGATGGAATTTCATGCCGAATGAATCGTTATTCGGCTCGGCACAAGCAATGACGGAGTGCAGCGGGATGCCAGAGAGAGAAAATGCATAGCGATTCCGAATTCGAGCAGTCGCGCACACGTTCCATACCAACGTGTCGAACCGTTACCAAACGGCTTTCATCCATGAACGCCGATGCAATTGCGGCGTGTAATCTTCACACTACTCCTGCATCTCGAAAAGCATTCCGCTCGCACACAAAAAAAAGGCCTGCACACGTGCAGGCCTTCATTCGATCAACCGATCGCGTTCAGAACGACGCGACCATCGAGCCCTTGAACTGCTTCTTGATGAATTCCCTCACTTCCGGCGACTGGTACGCCTTGACCAGCTTCTTCACCCACGGCTGATCCTTGTCCTTCGCACGCACGGCGATCAGGTTCGCGTACGGGCTCGTCAGCGCTTCGAGCGCGATCGCATCCTTGGTCGGCTGCAGGTTCGCGGCCAGCGCGTAGTTCGTGTTGATCACGGCCGCGTCGACGTCCGACAGCACGCGCGGCAGTTGCGCGGCGTCGAGTTCGGAGATCTTCAGCTTCTTCGGGTTCTCGGCGATGTCGAGCACCGTCGCGTTGTTGCCGCCCGTGCCGGCGCCAGCCTTCAGCTTGATCACGCCTTGGGTCTGCAGCAGCAGCAGCGCACGGTTTTCATTCGACGGATCGTTCGGCACCGCGAGCTTCGCGCCCTGCGGCAGATCCTTCAGCGACTTGAACTTCTTCGAATACACGCCGATCGGCGAGATGTAGGTCAGGCCCGCGCTGACGATCTTGTAGCCGCGCTGCTTCACCTGGCTGTCGAGGTAGGGCTGATGCTGGAAGCTGTTCGCGTCGAGGTCGCCCGAATCGAGCGCCGCGTTCGGCTGCACGTAGTCGTTGAACTCGATGACCTTCACGTTCAGGCCTTCCTTCTCCTTCGCGACCTTCTGCACGACTTGCCACACTTCCGCATCCGGGCCGGCGACCGTGCCGACCTTGATCACCTTGTCGTCGGCGTGCGCGCCTGCCGACAGCGTCAGCGCGGCGCCGGTGGCCAGCACGGAAAATACCTTCAGGAGACTGCGACGCTTCATCTGTTTCTCGCTTTCTTGCTTACTTGAAATGGGGCGCGATACGGGTATGCCCGGACTCGCAGGAAGGGGCAAATGGTGTCACAGGATCGGCGGGAAGTGAAATACATCCCGCTCATATGGGTATGCACCAGCGCAGTGCCGGCGGCCGCTGGCCGATTCGGCCGTTAGTTGCACTTTCTCGTCGACGCATCGGCCCATCGGCCGACACCCGTCACGCCGCCACCACCTCGTCGATCACCCTCGCGCCGCCGAATGCCGGTTCGGCCGCCCTGCCGCCGGCCCCGCGCGCCGACGGGCCGCCGGTCTTGCCGACCCGGAACGCGCCGACCGTATCGCGCAGCCGCGCGGCCTGTTCCTGCAGCGACGCGGCCGCCGCCGCCGCTTCCTCGACCAGCGCCGCGTTCTGCTGCGTCACCTGGTCCATCTGCGTGACCGCGCGCCCGACCTGCGTGATGCCGCTCGCCTGCTCCTCGGACGCGGCCGCGATCTCGCCCATGATGTCGGTCACGCGCGCGACCGCCTGCAGGATCTCGCCCATCGTCGTGCCGGCCTGACCGACCAGCGTCGAGCCGTTGCGCACCCGCTCGACCGAATCGACGATCAGCGCGCGGATTTCCTTCGCGGCCGTCGCGCTGCGCTGCGCGAGCGAACGCACCTCGCCCGCGACCACCGCGAAGCCGCGGCCCTGCTCGCCCGCGCGCGCGGCCTCGACCGCCGCATTCAGCGCGAGGATATTGGTCTGGAACGCGATGCCCTCGATCACGCCGATGATGTCGGCGATCTTGCGCGAGCTGTCGTCGATCTCGCCCATCGTGCCGATCACGCGGTTCACGACGTCGCTGCCGGTGCGCGCGATGTCCGACGCGTTGTTCGCGAGCCCGCTCGCCTGCCGCGCGTTGTCCGCGTTCTGCTTCACCGTCGCGGTCAGTTGCTCCATGCTCGCGGCCGTTTCCTCGAGCGATGCGGCCTGCTCCTCGGTGCGCTGCGACAGGTCGTCGTTGCCGGCCGAGATCTGGCGGCTCGCCGACGCGATCGCTTCGGCCGACTGGCGAATCCCGCCGATCGTCGCCTCCAACCGCGCCTGCATGTCGTGCATCGCGGCCATCATGCTCGTGCGGTCGCCGGCGCGCACCGGCACCGGCTGCGTGAGGTCGCCCTGCGCGATGCGCGTCGCGAGCGCGGCCGCTTCGTCCGGCTCGCCACCGAGGCTGCCGCGCACGTTGCGAATGATCACCAGCATCGCCGCGCTGATCACGAAGCCGATCACGAACACCACGGCCAGGTGGCCGAGCAGCGTCCGGTAATAGACGGTGTCGATGTCCTTCAGGAACACGCCGCTCGAAATGTTCCAGTCCCACGGCGCGAATCGCGTGACGTAGCTGATCTTCGGCACGGCCGTCTCGCTGTGCGGCAACCGCCCGCGGTATTCGGCGAACCCGCTGCCGGTCGCCTTCGCCGCGTTCAGGATCGTCACGAACAGCGGCTTGCCGTCCGGATCGAGATAGTCGCCGACCTGCGTGTCGACGAGCTTCGGCAGCGTCGGGTGCATCAGCACGACCGGCTTCGAATCCATCACGAACACATAGCCCGAATCGCCGTAGCGCATCGCGGCGAGGCGCGCGAGCGCGTCGCGCTTCGCGTCGGCCTCGGGCATCGTGCCGCTCTGCGCAAGCGCGTGATAGGCCTTCACGATGCCCGCCGCCGAGTCGACGAGATTCGCGATGCCGGCCTTGCGTTCGGCGAGCATCGTCGCGCGCGTCTCGTAGGCGCTCCATGCGCCGACGCCCAGAAGACCGATCCATACCAGCGCAAGCGCGAGCCACAGCTTGCGGTTCAAACTCATTCTGCTCATCTGCGTGCCTCTGTCGATGTCGATGCATCCGGCGCGCGAACGGCCTGCCGCGCGCAAACGGTTGCTCTTTCATTTACGGCACCGAGGCTTACATCTTGAATACGCGTCGCCGCAGCGAACCGGCGATCGACGGGCACGCAGCCCGTCGCGCGGGCGCCGGCGCGACAGCCCGCGTCCGCTGTGCTAAAAAGACCGGCCGGCGCCCGAAGCGCCGGCATCATTCCAGGGCCATCCATATGTACGTCATCGACATCCACTACACCGCGTCGCTCGAGCGCATCGACGACGCGCTCGAACGCCACCGCGCGTATCTGCAGCCGCAGTTCGACAAGGGCATCTTCATCGCGGCGGGACCGAAGGTGCCGCGCGAAGGCGGCGTGATCCTCGCGGCCCGCATCGATCGCGACGAACTCGACGCGATCCTCGAAACCGACCCGTTCGTCACCGAGGGGCTCGCCACCTATCGCGTGACGGAATTCCGGATCACGCGCGCCGCGTCCGGCTTCAACCTGCCGGCGCTGCCGTAACGCGGCTTCGGCACGACGCGCGCATGCCGACGCGCCGCCCGGCGGGCAGCGCATGCGCACAACGAAGCGAGAGGGAAGACGTGATGGCGCGAAACGGCCGTCACGCGAGACGCCGGGCCGCGCGCCCGGCGGCTGCCGGTCAGTCGACCAGCAGCTTCAGGTCGTGGACCCACGGGGCCGGGCCCTGGCCGTCGCGCACGAACAGGCGCAGCTTGCCATCGCGATCGAACACGTAGCTCGCGGCCGTGTGATCCATCGTATAGCTGCCGGGCGTCTTGCCGGGCACCTTCGCGTAGTACACGCGGAAATCCTTCGTGACCTTCTTGAGCGCCGCTTCGTCGGCCGGCCGCAGGCCGATAAACGACGGATCGAATGCGGGCACGTACTGGCCGAGCAGCGCCGGCGTGTCGCGTTCCGGGTCGACGGTGACGAACAGCACCTGCACGCGTTTCGCGGCATCGGGCCCGAGCTGCTTCAGCGCTTCGGACAGCTCGGCCATCGTGGTCGGGCACACGTCCGGGCAGTGCGTATAGCCGAAGAACATCACGACGGCCTTGCCCTTGAAGTCGGCGAGCGTGCGGACCTTGCCGGTCGTATCGGGCAGCGAGAAATCGCTGCCGAACTGCGTGTTGCCAGTGATGTCGAGATTCTGGAATTTCGGCGCGTTGTCGCATCCGGCGAGCAGCAGCGCTGCCGTGAATGCGCACGCGAGCATCCAGCCTTGGCGCGCGCGGCGCCCGAACCGTGATGGGAGCATTGCGTTCAAACCGTGCGGTTACACGCCGAGCAGCGGACGTGCATAGTGATCGACGAGCAGCGCGACAAACAGCAGCGACAGATAGACGATCGAGTAGCGGAAGGCCTTGCGGGCGAGTTCGTCCGAATAGTCGCGATGGATCTTCCACGCATACGCGAGGAACACCGCGCCGAGCAGCACCGCGCTCGTCAGGTAGACGGCCCCGCTCATGCCGGAAATGAACGGCATCATCGTGACCGCGAACAGGATCACCGTATACAGCAGGATGTGCAGCCGCGTGAACTTCTCGCCGTGCGTGACGGGCAGCATCGGCAGCCCGGCGTTCTCGTAATCCTTGCGGCGATAGAGCGCGAGCACCCAGAAATGCGGCGGCGTCCACACGAAGATGATCAGCACGAGGATCCACGCGTCGCCCGGCACCGCGCCGGTGACGGCAGCCCAGCCGAGCGCCGGCGGCATCGCGCCCGACGCGCCGCCGATCACGATGTTCTGCGGCGTCATCGGCTTGAGCAGCAGCGTGTAGACCACCGCGTAGCCGACGAACGTCGCGATCGTCAGCCACATCGTCAGCGGATTCGTGAACGTGTAGAGCGTCCATGCGCCGACGCTGCCGAGCACGGCCGAGAACAGCAGGATCTGCGGCGTCGTGATCTCGCCGCGCGCGGACGGACGCCACGCGGTGCGGCGCATCATCGCGTCGATCTTCTGTTCGACGAGGCAGTTGATCGCGAACGCGGCGCCGGCCAGCAGCCAGATGCCGACGGTGCCGCCGATCAGCACATGCCAAGGCACCATGCCCGGCGTCGCGAGGAACATGCCGATCACCGCGCAGAACACCGCGAGCTGCGTGACACGTGGCTTCGTCAGCGCCATGTACTGGGAAAAGCGGCTACCGGGCGATTGGGAGAGGGTGCTTTGCATGGGGACGGTCACGCCGGGGCGGCGTCGCGCGCAGGCTGCGCGACACGGCCGGGGCGACTTGAAAGGATGCGAAAGTTTAACATGACGACGAGCAGCAGCAGGATCGCGGCCCCGCCGTTGTGCGCGACGGCGACGGGCAGCGGCCACTGCAGCACGATGTTGGTCAGGCCCGTCACGAACTGCAGCAGGACGACCAGCAGCACGCCGTTCGCGGGCCGCCGCAGCGATTCGAAGCGGCGCATCTTCAGTGCGAACGCGACCAGATACGCGACCACGACGAACGCGAACGTGCGGTGCGTCCAGTGGATCGCGACCAGCGCGTCCTGCGTGATCGCGTCGCCATCCTTCGTCATCCCGAGCGCGCGCCACAGGTGGAAGCCGTGCTGGAAGTCCATCGGCGGAATCCACTGGCCGTTGCAGGTCGGGAAGTCGGTGCACGCGAGCACCGCGTAGTTGGTGCTCACCCAGCCGCCGAGCGCGATCTGCACGACCAGCAGCACGAGCGCCGCGAGCGCGGCCGCCCGGTAACGCCCGGCCTCCGGATCATGCGACGGCAGCGGCGTCTGCCGCGCCGCGAGCCAGCCGAGCGTGCCGAGCAGCGTGAGGCCGAGCAGCAGGTGGATCGTGACGATCACCGGCTGCAGCTTCATCGTGACCGTCCATGCGCCGAACGCGCCCTGCACGAGAATCAGCAGCAGCAGGCTCGTCGGCCACCACGGCGACACGTGCAGCGGGCGGCGGCGCAGCCGCGCGGCCCACGCGATCGCCACCTGCGCGATGATCAGCACGCCGATCGCCATCGCGAAATAGCGGTGGATCATCTCGATCCACGCCTTCGTCATGCTGACCGGCCCGGTCGGCATCGCCTGGTGCGCGGCCGTGATCGCGGCGTGCGCGATGAACGGCGACGACGTGCCGTAGCAGCCCGGCCAGTCGGGGCAGCCGAGGCCCGAATCGGTCAGCCGCGTGAAGCCGCCGAACATCACGAGATCGAGCGTCAGGAACGTGGTGATCCACACGAGCTTGCGGAATTTGTCGTCGTCGGCCTTCACCCACACGTACGACAGCGGCAGCAGCGCGATGCACGCGCCGATCAGGCCGAGTTGCAGTAGATACGACATCGGAATGGTGCCTCGCTCTCTCGCCTTAACCGATGCTCGACCACTTCAGCAGCTTCGTCACGTCCGACTTGATCTTGCTGGGATTCGGGTCTTTCGGGAAACGCATCATCAGGTTGCCGTTCGGGTCGACCATGTAGATGTGGTCGCTGTCCTTCGTGCCGGCATCGGCCGGCAGCCACGCGGCCACCGCGGCCGGATCGGCGACGAGCCGGCGCGTGTCCGGATATGCGTCCAGCACCTTCTGCGGCACCGCGCCCGCATCGCTGCGCAGCCACACCATCGTGATCCGGTGCCGTTCGCCCGCCTGCGTGACGCGGATCTGGCGCATGAAATAGAGCTTCTGCGCGCACGCGTCGTCGCACGCGCTGCGGTCGGTCATCACGAACAGCCAGACCCCACGCAGCGACGACAGCGGCACCGTCTTGCCGGTTTCGTCGGTGACCTGCAGATCCGCCGGAATCGGGCGCTGCGGCTCGATCAGCGTGCCGTAGTTCGTCGACCCGCCCTTCGGCTTGATCACGTAATAGGTGAAGTACGACGCGATCATCGGCGCGGCGCACACGAGACCGAGCAGCACGAGCATCCAGCGGCCGCGCTTGCGGGCCGCGGGCGACATCGGCGCAGCGGCCGGACCCTGACGGGAAGATTGCATGGACAAATCAGACCTCTCGAAACGAACCCGCGGCGCCGGCGCCGCGTCCTGGCATGACGCTCACGCGCCGGCCGACTTCTTCGCCGCACGCCGCGCGGCGTACAGGCCGAAGCCGAGCGCGGCCGCCGCCATCGCCCACCACTGAAACATGTAACCGTAATTGCGCTCGACGCCGGTCGTCGCCGCCGGCCAGTCGCGCACGAGCCTGTCGCCGTCGTCGCTCGTCTGCTGGATCACGAACGGCTGCAGCGGCAGCCCGGTTTCCTTCGCATACGCGGCGACGTCGAGGTTCTGCCGGATCTTCTGGTGCGCGGCCGACCCGCCTTCGCCGAGCTCGAACGCGCGCGACGCGTCGGCGCGCGCGATGCCGACGATCTCGACGTCGCCCGCCGGCGTCGCGAACGGCTCGATCGCCGTGCGATCGGCGATGTTGCGCGGCAGCCAGCCGCGGTTCACGAGCACGACGCCGCCGCCCGTGAGTTTAAACGGCATCACGACGTAAAAACCCGGCTGGTCGTTATACGGCCGATTGTCGAGGAACACCGCCTGCTCGGGCAGGAAACGGCCCTTTGCCCGTACGCGATGAAACTCGATCGACGCGAGCGGAACCGGCTGCGCGCCGAGGTCGACCGGCGCCGCCTGCTCGTAGCGCGCGATGCTCGCCTGCAGCGCTTCCTTCTGGTGCGCGCGGTCGCGCTGCCAGAAACCGAGCCGGATCGTGACGGCGACGACGACGAGGATCAGCAGCGCAGGCAGCCAGCGAATCTTCATCGGGCGGCCCGCCCGGCGCGTTCGCGAAAGCGAAGTGCGATAATTATCCTCTTCCTTTCGAATTGCCGTCGTCCGGTTCGCGTCATGCACATACTCGTTCCCATCGCCTTCGTCCTCATCATTGCCAGCATGGGCTCGGCGCTCTACTTCATGATGCACGACCGCGGCCATACGAAACGCATGGTCTGGTCGCTCGCCACCCGCGTCGGGCTGTCGGTGTCGCTGTTCCTGCTCATCCTGTTCGCGAACTGGATGGGCTGGATCCATTCGACCGGTTTGCCGATCGGACGTTGATGCCGTCGCCGCGCCGGCCGCCGTGACATTTAGCCGCACGGCCGCGCCACCAAGTAAAAGCGCCGCCTGACTGAGTCGCGGCGGCGCCAGGGTGGTCTCGCCCGCAGCTTCGCCGCCGCGCCCGCGACACCAATGAAAACGGCCCGCGCATCGCTGCGCGGGCCGTTTTTCCATTTACAGCCAGTAGACGACGACGTACAGGCCGAGCCAGACGACGTCGACGAAGTGCCAGTACCACGCGGCGCCTTCGAATGCGAAGTGATGATCGGGCTTGAAATGGCCGCGGATCATCCGCACCAGCACCACCGCGAGCATCGTGCCGCCGAGGAACACGTGGAAGCCGTGGAAGCCGGTCAGCAGGAAGAACGTCGAACCGTACACGCCCGAGTTCAGCGTCAGGTTCAGTTCGTTGTACGCGTGGTAGTACTCGAAGCCCTGGAGGAACAGGAAGCAGATACCGAACACGAGCGTCGCGGCCAGCCACGCGATCGCCTTCTTGCGATGATCGTCGCGCAGCGCGTGGTGCGAGATCGTCAGCGTCACGCCCGACGACAGCAGGAACGCGGTGTTCAGCGTCGGGATCGGCCACGGGCCCATCGTCTTGAAGTGACCGGCGAGCGCGGCGGGGCCTTCGTTCGGCCACACGGCGGAGAAGTCCGGCCAGATCAGCTTGTAGTCGAGGCTGCCGAGCTGGTGCAGCGCGATTTCACGCGCATAGAACAGCGCGCCGAAGAACGCGCCGAAGAACATGACTTCCGAGAAGATGAACCAGCTCATGCTCCAGCGGTACGACTTGTCGACGTTCTTGCCGTAATGACCGCCTTCCGATTCGGCGATCGCGTCGCCGAACCAGTGATACAGCGTGAAGAGCAACCACAGCAGGCCGAGCAGCGCCGTAAAGGGCGCCCAGTCGTGACCGTTGATCCACAGCGCTGTCGACCCGAGCATGACCAGCAGGCCGATGGCCGCGCTGATCGGATGCTGCGACGGATGCGGCACGAAATAGTACGGGGTCTGGTTTTGACCGCTCATGCTTGATTCTCCACTTCAGTCCAATTTGTGTACCGGAAACCGCTCCGGCTTTATTTCTTGCGCGGCGAGACCGCCACCGCTCTTTCTCGCACGCCGCGCCGTGGCGCCGCGCACTGCATTCTTTCGTGGCCGCGAGCCGCTACTCAACCCACGACCGCACGCACGATCAGGATCAGCACGCCGATGAACATGCCGGCCGCGATCAACGCGACGATCAGCACGTGCAGCGGATTGAGCTGCGTCGCGTCGGCCTCCAGGTCGCGCCGCTTGCGCACCCCGAAGAACGACCACAGCACCGCTTTCAGCGCCTGACCGAACGTTCCGCTCCGCTTGACTTCCGTCATCGCCCCGCCTCCTTCGTCATGCGTCCGGCTTCGCCGCACCCTGCGCCGCCGCCGTACTGCGCTGCGCCGGTGCCGGCGTGGCCGGGGTATTCAGCTCGAAGAACGTGTACGACAGCGTGATCGTCTTCACGTCCTTCGGCAATTTCGGGTCGATCACGAACACCACCGGCATCTTGCGCGACTCGTTCGCGGTCAGCGTCTGCTGCGTGAAGCAAAAGCACTCGATCTTCTTGAAGAACTCCGTCGCCTGCTTCGGCGCGTAGCTCGGGATCGCCTGCGCCACGACCGGCCGGCCTTGCCCGTTCGTCACGTCGTACACGATCGTCGTCAGTTCGCCCGGATGCACGTCGAGGCTGTTGTGCTCCGGCTTGAACCCGAGCGGCCCGCGTGCGTTCGCATCGAACTCGACCGACACCGTGCGGCTGGTGTCGACCTGCGAGTTCTTCACCTCGCGCGCGCTGACATCGCGCTGCACCAGGTTGTTGATGCCGGTGATCTGGCAGATCGCCCGATACATCGGGATCAGCGCGAAGCCGAAACCGAACATCAGCCCGGCCACGACGAAGAGCTTCACCAGCATCGAACGATTGAACGCGCGATCCACGGCGCCCTCTTCCGGCTTCGACATACGACGACTTCCTCGCTACTGCGTCAGTTGCTGCATCAGTGGGTGGACAGCCACCACTGCTTGATCACGACACCCACGAAAAAAACGGCGGCGATGACGAGCAGGGTGAGGCCGAGCCGCTTGTTGCCCGCGCGAATCTGCTCGGGCGTTCGTCTTTCTGATGGATTCCGGGTCATCTGAAACTTCGCTGAAACTTCCGTTCCGCGCCCGCCGCGCCTGCCTGCACGGCAGGCAGCGGCGGAACGCTCGGTGAAACTTACTCGACGTGCGGCGGTTGCTCGAACGTGTGGAACGGAGCCGGGCTCGGCACCGTCCACTCGAGGCCCGTCGCGCCATCCCACGGCTTGTCCGACGCCTTTTCCAGATCGCCGCCGCCACGGTAGGCCGGCAGCGCGACCGCGAACAGGAAGTACACCTGCGCGAGGCCGAAGCCGAATGCGCCGATCGTCGCCACCTGGTTGAAGTCCGTGAACTGCGCCGGGTAGTCCGCATAGCGGCGCGGCATGCCCGCGAGACCGACGAAGTGCATCGGGAAGAACGTCAGGTTGAAGAAGATCATCGACGCCCAGAAGTGGATCTTGCCGCGCGTCTCGTTGTACATCCAGCCCGTCCACTTCGGCGCCCAGTAGTACCAGCCCGAGAACAGCGCGAACAGCGAACCGGCCACCAGCACGTAGTGGAAGTGCGCGACCACGAAGTAGGTGCCGTGATACTGGATGTCGAGCGGCGCCATCGCGAGCATCAGGCCCGTCAGGCCGCCGAACGTGAACACGAACAGGAAGCCGATCGCGAACAGCATCGGGGTTTCGAACGTCATCGAGCCGCGCCACATCGTCGCGAGCCAGTTGAACACCTTCACGCCCGTCGGCACCGCGATCAGCATCGTCGCGTACATGAAGAACAGCTGGCCGGTGACCGGCATGCCCGTCGCGAACATGTGGTGTGCCCAGACCATGAACGACAGGATCGCGATCGATGCCGTCGCGTACACCATCGAGCTGTAGCCGAACAGCGTCTTGCGTGCGAACGCCGGGATCACCTGCGACACGATCCCGAACGCCGGCAGAATCATGATGTACACCTCGGGGTGGCCGAAGAACCAGAAGATGTGCTGGTACATCACCGGGTCGCCGCCGCCTGCCGCGTTGAAGAACGACGTGCCGAAGTGGCGGTCGAACAGCACCATCGTGATCGCGCCTGCCAGAACCGGCATCACCGCGATCAGCAGGTACGCGGTGATCAGCCACGTCCACGCGAACATCGGCATCTTCATCAGCGTCATGCCCGGTGCGCGCATGTTCAGGATCGTCACGACGATGTTGATCCCGCCCATGATCGACGACGCGCCCATGATGTGGACCGCGAAGATCGCGAAGTCCATGCCCGGGCCCATCTGCGTCGACAGCGGCGCGTACAGCGTCCAGCCGGCGGCCGTCGCGCCGCCCGGCGCGAAGAACGAACCGACCAGCAGCACGGCCGCGACCGGCAGCAGCCAGAAGCTGAAGTTGTTCATCCGCGCGAACGCCATGTCGGATGCGCCGATCTGCAGCGGAATCATCCAGTTCGCGAAGCCGACGAACGCCGGCATGATCGCGCCGAACACCATGATCAGGCCGTGCATCGTCGTGAGTTCGTTGAAGAACTCCGGACGCATGATCTGCAGGCCCGGCTCGAACAGCTCCGCACGGATGCCGAGCGCCATCACGCCGCCCGACAGGAACATGATGAACGAGAACAGCAGGTACAGCGTACCGATGTCCTTGTGGTTGGTGGCGAACAGCCAGCGACGCCAGCCGTGCGGGGCTTCGTGCGCGTGGTCGTCGTGCGCGTGGTCCGCGGCTACGTCGTGCCCGATGCTAGACATGAGAATCTCCTAATGCGAATACGTCGACTAACTCAGCGACACGTCAAGCCGCCGGGCCGATCTCGACACGCCGGGCTTCCTTCGCGTCAGCCCCGCCCGTGATCGTTTCCGGCTTTTTGAGAATAATGTGGTCTTCCGCCACGCCTGCTGCCTTCAGCGCATCGCGCACGGCCTGCGCCCGATGCTTCGCCAGTTCGGCGTTCGCGTCGGCCGAGCCCGTCTTGTCGGTGAAGCCCGACAGCGCGAGCTTCGCGTCCGGATGCGCCTTCGCATAGTCGGCCGCGGCGGCGATCGCCGCCTTCGCGTCGGCCGGCAGCACGCTCTTGCCCGTCTCGAAGTAGATCGTCGACAGCGCGGCCGATGCCGCTGCCGCCGGCTGCTCGGCGCCCGACGCGGCTTGCGCCGGCGCTGAAGCCGCTTCGGCCGGTGCCGCTGTCGCGCCCGCCGTGTCTTCCGGCAGCTTGCCGTTGCGTGCGTCGGCCACTTGCTTCGGCTGCAGCAGGTCGTTCTTGTGGTTGCCCCACGAGTTGCGTTCGTACGTGACGACCGAAGCGATGTCGAGGTCCGACAGCGACGCCCACGACGGCATCGCGCCCTTGCCGTGCAGCACGCGCTCGACGTGCGCGGCGATCGGGCCGTTCACGATCGGGCTGCCGTCCATCGCCGGGAATGCGCCGAGGCCCTTGCCGTTCACCTGGTGGCAGGCCGCGCAGTTCGCCTTGTAGACTTCCTCGCCGTGCGCGACGAGTTCGGCCATCGTGTAGACCTTGTTCGGATCGACTGCCGCGCCGGCCAGCTTCGCCTTCTGCGCGGTGACCCACTTCGCGTAGTCGTCGTCCGACAGGACTTCGACGACGACCGGCATGTACGCGTGTTCCTTGCCGCACAGCTCGGTACAGAAACCGCGGAACGTGCCGACCTTGTCGGCCTTGAACCACGTGTCGCGCACGAAGCCGGGGATCGCATCCTGCTTCACGCCGAACGCGGGCACGTACCACGAGTGGACGACGTCGTTCGCGGTCGTGATGATGCGGATCTTCTTGTTGACCGGCACGACGAGCGGATTGTCGACTTCCTGCAGATAGGTGTCGGTGATCGGCTTCTTGCCCATCACTGCGTCGCGCGGGGTGGTCAGCGTCGACAGGAAGCCGATGCCCTCGCCCGGGCCCTTCACGTAGTCGTAGCCCCACTTCCACTGGTAGCCGGTGACCTTGATCGTGAGATCGGCGTTCGTCGTGTCCTTCATCGCGACGACGGCCTTCGTCGCCGGCAGCGCCATCAGCACGACGATGACGAACGGCACGATCGTCCAGATGATCTCGACGGTCGTGCTTTCATGGAAATTGGCGGCCTTGTGGCCCTTGGATTTGCGGTGCGCGAAGATCGAATAGAACATCACGCCGAACACGCCGACGAAGATCACCGTACACAGGATCAGCATCATCGTGTGGAGATCGTAGAGCTCCTCGGCGATCTTCGTGACAGGCGGCTGAAAGTTGATCTCGTTGACACGGGGGCCGCCCGGGCTATCACCGACCGCCAGGGCCGCACCGGCAAAGAGCAATCCGCTGCATGCCAGCACGCCCGCGAGGGCTCGCTTGATTGTTTTCATAGCATCCTTACCCAAAATTTCCATTCAAACCCTCCCCCGTCGCAAGCCGCCGGCCTGTTCCGGCCGATGACTGCGCCTCGTCAGCCGCAGCGCCTGAGCGACACGCGCAGTTCGTCGGCGAACTGCGCACGCTTGTACTGCGCGAGATGCTGCCCGATTACGACGGTCTGCCCACGCGATACCAGTCGAATCGGATCGCGTGGCGTCGCACCCGGCTCGACCCGCACCCAGCGCGGGTTGAATTCGATCTGCGTGAGCCGCTCCGCATCCATCCGCTCGATCACGAGCCGGTGCGGGAACAGCCTGATGCGCTCGTAATCGACCGCATGGCGAGCATGGATCGCAAACGCGACACCCACCGCCAGCAACTCGATGCCGGTGAAGGGCATGACGAGCCAGGCCCCTCTCCACATCAGCAACGCCGCGATCGCCAGCGAGAAGCCTGCGAGCGACGCGTAAAACAGCACGAACTGGCGTGGCGACACCGAACAGTTGCGTTTCATCAGCCAGTCTTCGAGGACCGGTTCGCTGTCCGCCGTCTTCGCCAAAACGCTCGCTGCTTCCATCGCCGCCTCACGCGAATGGCATGCGATGCATGCCTGCATCGGACTCGCCGCCCCGTATTGCGGGGACCCCGGGACGACAAGCTGACGCATTATAGGCGGGTTCAATGGCATCCACAAGCAAGCGCCTATCGCCCGCCAAGCCAAGCGCGACAAGCTTCCCGGCCGTTTTTGCCGCCAATTCGACCCCGCTTTGCGCCGCTAATTTCGGACATAACAAAACCCCTCTTTACCGATTCTTCGGACGCCCCTTGCCGATATCCTCGATGCGCACGATCCCGTGCCCTTCCGCGGTCGTGCGCGGCACGGCCTTCCATGCGTGGCCGTAGATCACCTCGAACGTGAGCGGGATCGTGCCGTCCTCGCGCCGGCGCGCGTCCAGCGCATCGCCGAGCGCCGCGCGAAAGCGCCGCGTCGCGTGCTGCGGGGCCGTGCGCTCGAACGGATAGGCGCCCCAGCGGCGCACGTCGGCGAGCAGCGAATCGGGGGATTGGTAGGTGACGGTCAGCACTTCCTGGTCCATCACGGGAATCTCGAAGCCGCTCTCGACGAGCATGTCGCCGAGGTCGTGCATGTCGACGAAATCGATCACGCGCGCCGCGGGCGGCGCGACGCCGAGCGACGCTTCGGCGTCCGCGCAGGCCGCGCGCAGCTCGCGCAGCGTGTCGGGGCCGAGCGTGCTGAACATCAGCAGCCCGTTCACGCGCAGCACGCGCTGCCATTCGGGGAAGACGGTATCGGGACGCGAATGCCAGTGGAGCGCGAGATTCGACCAGATCAGGTCGAACGCGCCGCCCGGGAACGGCAGCGTAGCGAAGTCGGCCTGCGCGACGCGCGGGCCGCGTTGGCCCAGCGCGCGGCCGAGCGACGCCGGCAGCCAGCGGCGCCAGGTGGTCTGCTCGACCTCGCGCTGACCGGCCCGCGCGAGCATCGCACCGGACAGGTCCACGCCGAACACCGGCGCTTCCGGAAAGCGCGCGCGCAGCGCCGGCAGGTCGTCGCCCGGGCCGCAGCCCGCATCCAGCACGGCCGCGGGGCTCACCTTGATGTATTCGAGGCGCTCGTTCATCCGCTGCGCGATCTCGCGCGGCAGGAACGCAACCGCATCGAACGTGGCGGCACGGCGGTCGAAGATCCGCCGCAGGCGCCTGGCGTCATTGGCCGGACGGCCGGTTGAAGTCGAAGCTGGGGACATGTCGGGCACACTGGCGAAGAGCCCGAAGTATACTCGCTCGCCTCGCAAGCTTCATCGAGGCGGCATGCCTGGAGTGTTGCGATGGTCCGCGGTTCCGCCGAGCGCACGATGCGCGTCGTTTTGTCGCAGATTCGAGCACTGGTCGTGCGCGTTGCCGCGGTCACGCTGCCGAATCGCTGCGCGTTGTGCGGCAATTTGTCACACACCGTGATTTGCGGCGCCTGCGATGCCGCGTACTGGAATGAAGCGCGGCTGCGCTGCGAGGTTTGCGCCGTGCCGCTCGGTGTCGGGCACGCGCGCCGGCCCCACGGTGGCCGCCCCGGCGCCGGTCGCGCGGCCGCGTACCTGTGCGACGCATGCCGCACCGCGCCGCCGCCGTTCGACGCGACGCTCGCGCTCGCCGATTACCGCCCGCCGCTCGACGGGCTCGCGCGCGGCCTGAAGTTTCACGCGCGGCTCGCGCTCGGCGGCGAATTCGCGGCCCGGCTTGCGCGGCTGGTCGACGATACGCGCGGCGCCAGCGGCTTCGATCTCGTCGCGCCGGTGCCGTTGTCGCACCGGCGGCTCGTCGCGCGCGGCTACAACCAGGCGTGGGCGATCGCGCGTCCGCTCGCGCGCCGGCTCGGCGTGCCAGCGGACGCGGCCTTGCTCGCGCGCGTCGCCGACACCGCACCGCAGTCGCGGCTCGACCGGCACGCACGGCGCGACAACGTGATGGCGGCTTTCGCGGTGGCAGGCGGCGTCGCCGGCCGCCACATCGCGCTCGTCGACGACGTGATGACGTCCGGCGCGACGCTCGCGGCGGCCGCGCACGCGCTGAAGGCGGCGGGCGCCGCGCGCGTGACGAATCTGGTTGCGCTGCGCACCGCCAGGGATTAATTAGATAGAGAGGCCGGCCGCCCGCAAGCGGCCGTCACGAACCGGCCGGCTGGGTGCACGCGTGTATTGCGTGGGCCCGGCCGGCCCAGCCAAACCGAAACATGTTCAACGTCGTCCTCGTCGCCCCCGAAATTCCGCCGAACACCGGCAACGTGATCCGCCTGTGCGCGAACACCGGCGCGCACCTGCACCTGATCGAGCCGCTCGGCTTTCCGCTCGACGACGCGCGGATGCGCCGCGCCGGCCTCGACTATCACGAGTATGCGCAGATGCGCGTGCACCGCGACTGGGACGCGTTCGTCGCGTCCGAAACGCCCGATCCCGCGCGGATGTTCGCGTTCACGACGCGCGGCTCGGGCCGCTTCCACGATCACGCGTTCCTGCCCGGCGACTGGTTCGTGTTCGGCTCGGAAACGCGCGGCCTCCCCGCCGAGCTGCTCGAACGCTTCCCGAACGAACGGCGCGTGCGCCTGCCGATGCGGCCGGACAACCGCAGCCTGAACCTGTCGAACACGGTCGCGGTGGTCGTGTTCGAGGCGTGGCGCCAGGCCGGCTTCGAAGGCGGCGCCTGAAACTTGCCGAGCGCGGCCCGCCGCACCAGATGCGTCAGGTTCGCGCGAGCCGCGCGCGGTACAGGTCGTAGATGTCGGAAGAAAAGCACGCGAACACCACGCGTGCGAGGTTCGGCGCCTGCGCCAGCATTTCGGTGACGGTGCCGACCGCGATGTCGACGGCCTCTTGCGCCGGATAGCGGTAGATACCGCAACTGATCGCCGGAAACGCGATCGACGTCGCGGCGACTTCCTCGGCCAGCTCGATCGCGCGCCGGTAGCACGACGCGAGCAGGTCGGCCTCGCCGCGCGCGCCGCCGTACCAGACCGGCCCGACCGCGTGGATCACGTAGCGCGCCGGCAGCCCGTGGCCGCGCGTGAGCTTCGCGTCGCCGGTGTCGCAGCCGCCGAGCGTGCGGCACTCGGCGAGCAGGCCGGGGCCGGCCGCGCGGTGGATCGCGCCGTCGACGCCGCCCCCGCCGAGCAGCGAGCCGTTCGCCGCGTTGACGATCACATCGACGTCGAGCGTCGTGATGTCGACGCGTTGCGCATCGAGCGTGGTGGAATGGATCTGCAGCATGACACCCTCGCGGAACGCCGGAGACGATTCAAGCGTAGTCCGATTTGGCGCCGCGCGCCCGGCGCAACCGCGCCGAGCGGCGCCCGCCCGTGCTACTCGGCGCGCGCGTCGCGGCGCAGCAGGCCGCTGACGGCGTCGCGCGGCGCGATCCCGTCGAACAGCACGCCGCACACGGCTTGCGTGATCGGCATTTCGATCGACTGCGCGCGCGCGAGCGCCAGCACGGCCTGCGCGCAGCGCACGCCTTCGGCCACATGGCCGAGCGCACCGAGGATGTCGTTCAGCGTGCGGCCGGCCGCCAGTTGCAGCCCGACCGTGCGGTTGCGCGACAGGTCGCCCGTCGCGGTGAGGATCAGGTCGCCGAGGCCCGTGAGGCCCGTGAAGGTTTCCGCGCGGCCGCCGAGCGCCACGCCGAGCCGCGACATTTCGGCGAGGCCGCGCGTGATCAGCGCGGCGCGCGCATTCAGCCCGAGGCCGAGACCGTCGGAAATGCCGGTCGCGATCGCCAGCACGTTCTTCACCGCGCCGCCGACCTCGACGCCGACCACGTCGTCGCCGGTATAGATCCGCATCGCGCCGTGATGGAACGCGGCGAGCGTGCGCTCGCGGCACTCGGCCGACGCGCTCGCCACCGTCAACGCGACGGGCAGCGACTGCCCGACCTCGCGCGCGAAACTCGGGCCCGACAGCACGCCGTTGCTCCGCTGTTCGGGCAGTTCGGCCGCGATCACCTGGTGCGGCAGCAGGTGCGTGTCGGCCTCGAAGCCCTTGCAGACCCAGACGACGTGCGCGGGCACGCAACCCGCGTCGCGCATCGCGTGACACAGCGTGCGCAGCCCGGCCACCGGCGCGGCGATCACGCACAGCGCGTCGTCCGCGGCGCCATGCGCGAGCGCGGCGCCGAGATCGGCGTCGTAGCGCAGCGCAGCAGGCAGCGCGATGCCGTCGAGATAGCGGGAATTTTCGTGCCGGGCCTGCAGCCCGGCGATGAGCGCGGCGTCGCGCGCCCACAGAAGCGTATCGTGCCGCGCGGCCAGATGGCCCGCGAGCGCGGTGCCCCAGGCACCGGCGCCGAGAACGGCTACTTTCATACCCAGCACCGGTCCGAGCGAAACGTCAGTTCAGCGTCGTGCCATTCGGCGCGCCGTTCGGTGCACCTGCCGCGCCGGCCTGCTGCTGAAGCTGCGCGAGACGCTGCTCGTACAGCGCCTGGAAGTTGATTTCGGCCAGGTGGATCGGCGGGAAGCCGGCGCGCGTGATCGCGTCGGCGATGTTCGAGCGCAGGTACGGGAACAGGATCGTCGGGCACGCGATGCCGACGAGCGGATCGAGCTGTTCGTCCGGAATGTTGCGGATGTCGAAAATGCCGGCCTGCTTCGCTTCGATCAGGAACGCGACCTTGTCCTTCACCTTCGCGGTGACGGTACCCGACACGACGACTTCGAACACGCTTTCCGCGAGGCGGTCGGCCTTGACGTCGACTTCGACTTCAACCGACGGCATGTCCTGCTCGAGGAAGATCGCCGGCGAATTCGGCTGCTCGAGCGACATATCCTTCAGGTAGACGCGCTGGATGTTGAAGAACGGTTGGTTTTCGACGTCGGACATGGTGTTTCCCTAAAAGTGGTGACGGGGCGGCCCGGCTTCTCGCCGGCCGCCACGGATGAATCCTGCGCGCCCAAGCCGCGGCGCGGCCGGCGGCCATTCTGCCCTAATCAGGCCGCTTGCAGAAGCGGCACGAGGCCGCCTTCGCGGTCGAGCTTCGACAGATCGTCGTAACCGCCGACGTGCGTGTCGCCGATATAGATCTGCGGCACCGTGCGGCGCCCCGTGCGCGTCATCATTTCCTCGCGGCGGGCCGGATCGCGATCGATCAGCACCTTTTCGATCTGCTCGACGCCGCGCAGCTTCAGCAGGCGCTCGGCCTGCATGCAATACGGACACACCTGCGTGCTGTACATCAAAACCTTGTTCACTTCGCCACTCCTTGTTTGACGACCGGCATCCCGGCCTGCTGCCAGGCGGCCACGCCGCCCTCGAGCACGTGCACCTCGGCGTAACCGGCCGCCTCGACCTCGCGCGCCGCCTTCTGCGACTGCTGGCCGTTCTGGCAGACGAGCAGCACCGGGGTGCTCTTGTTCTTCGCGACCTGCGCAATTTTCGCGCCGATCTCGCCCGCCGCGATCTGGCGCGCCGACGGCAGGTGGCCGGCGGCGAAATCCGACGCGGCGCGCAGGTCGATCACGACCGCGTTGCGGCGATTGATGAGCTGCGTCGCCTCCGCGGCCGACAGGCCGCCGCGGCCGCGGCGCAAGGCCGGCCACGCCAGCAGGCCGCCGGAAACCAGCAGGATCGCGATAAGGGCCAGGTTCGTGTAATGGGTAAAGAACGTCACGGAATGCCGCCGGAAAAAGAGAAATCGGATGAGGACAATCCCGCCATTATAAAATAACCGCCTTGCGCGATGGCGGGCCCGGTCCGGGTGCCGCGCGACGCGCCCCGCTTCCCTATCACTACCGACCGCAAGATCCATGTACAAACTCGTTCTCATCCGCCACGGCGAATCGACGTGGAACAAGGAAAACCGCTTCACCGGCTGGGTCGACGTCGACCTGACCGAACAGGGTCGCAACGAGGCCTACCAGGCCGGCGAATTGCTCAAGGAGGCCGGCTACACATTCGACATCGCGTACACGTCGGTGCTCAAGCGCGCGATCCGCACGCTGTGGCACGTGCAGGACAAGATGGACCTGATGTACCTGCCGGTCGTCCACTCGTGGCGCCTGAACGAGCGCCACTACGGTGCGCTGTCGGGCCTGAACAAGGCGGAAACGGCCGCGAAGTTCGGCGACGAGCAGGTGCTCGTGTGGCGCCGCAGCTACGACACGCCGCCGCCCGCGCTCGAGCCGACCGACGAGCGCGCGCCGTTCGACGACCCGCGCTACGCGAAGGTGCCGCGCGAGCAACTGCCGCTCACCGAATGCCTGAAGGACACGGTCGCGCGCGTGCTGCCGCTGTGGAACGAGTCGATCGCGCCGGCGGTGCGCGCCGGCAAGCAGGTGCTGATCGCCGCGCACGGCAACTCGCTGCGCGCGCTGATCAAGTACCTCGACGGCATCTCGGACAGCGACATCGTCGGCCTGAACATCCCGAACGGCGTGCCGCTCGTGTATGAACTCGACGAGAACCTGAAGCCGATCAAGCACTATTACCTCGGCGACCAGGACGCGATCGCGCAGGCGCAGGCCGCCGTCGCGAAGCAGGGCAAGGCGGGCTGACGCCCGGCGCGGCGGCCGAGGTGGCCGAGGTGGCGTTCCGGCGCGGCGCGCCGGGCTCCGGCCTCGGCCCGCACGCCGCGCGAACCTTCGCGGCCCTGCCGCGGTCGAAACCGCTTTCGAACCCCGCAGCGCGCCCGGCGGCGCCCCGGCCGGGCCCTCAGCGGCCTTTTCGACGCTTTTCGCGCCGTTCCACTGAGTAATCGGACGAACAGTTATACTTGTCCGCTACATCCCCGCTACCGCCACGCGCTTCCCGACCGCACCAGACTCTCTATGCGAATGAATTTGAAGAACATCGGCCTGATTGCCGCGGGCCTCGCCACGGGCGTGTTCGCCACGCTGCAGGTTTCCGCATCGGCCGAGCAGACCGCCACGGCGCCGCTTCCCCTCGACCAGCTCCGCCTGTTCGCGGAAGTATTCGGGCAGATCAAGCGCGAGTACGTCGAACCGGTCGACGACAAGAAGCTGCTGACGGCCGCGATCAAGGGCATGGTGTCGAGCCTCGATCCGCACTCGTCGTTCCTCGACAAGACCGACTATGACGAGCTGCAGGAGCAGACGAAGGGCCGCTTCGCGGGCCTCGGCATCGAGATCTCGCAGGAAGACGGCCTCGTCAAGGTGATCTCGCCGATCGAGGATACCCCCGCATTCCGCGCCGGCATCCGTCCGGGCGACCTGATCACGCGCATCAACGACAAGCCGGTACGCGGCATGACCCTCGACAAGGCCGTCAAGCAGATGCGCGGCGAGCCGGGCACCAAGGTCACGCTGACGATCTTCCGCAAGAGCGACGACCGCACGTTCCCCGTCACCGTCACGCGCGCGATCATCAAGGTCCAGAGCGTGAAGATGAAGATGCTCGACCCGGGCTACGCGTACATCCGCATCACGAGCTTCCAGGAGCGCACGACGCCCGATCTCGCGCAGAAGCTGCAGGACATCGCGCGCCAGCAGCCGAACCTGAAGGGGCTGATCCTCGACCTGCGCAACAACGGCGGCGGCCTGCTGCAGAGCGCGGTCGGCGTGGCCGGCGCATTCCTGCCGCCCGACTCGGTCGTCGTGTCGACCAACGGCCAGATCCCCGATTCGAAGCAGGTCTACCGCGATACGTACGACAACTATCGCCTGCCGTCCTTCGACGGCGATCCGCTGAAGAACCTGCCGCCCGTCTTCAAGACCGTGCCGATGATCGTGCTGACGAACGCGTATTCGGCGTCCGCATCGGAAATCGTCGCCGGTGCGCTGCAGGATTCGAAGCGCGCGCAGATCATGGGCAAGACGACGTTCGGCAAGGGTTCGGTGCAGACGGTCCGCCCGATGACGGCCGACACCGCGCTGCGCCTGACCACCGCGTACTACTACACGCCGAGCGGCCGTTCGATCCAGAACAAGGGCATCACGCCGGACGTGCCGGTCGATCAGTACGCGGACGGCGATCCGGACGACGTGCTCGTGACGCGCGAGGTCGACTACACGAACCACCTCGCGAACACGCAGGATCCGAACGAGAAGAAGGAACAGGAAGAGCGCGAGCAGCGCCGGCTGGATCAGCTGCGCATTCTCGAGGAGCAGAACGACAAGAAGACGCCGGAGCAGCGCCAGAAGGATCGCGATCGCAAGCCGATCGAGTTCGGCAGCGCCGACGACTTCATGATGCAGCAGGCGCTCAACAAGCTCGAAGGCAAGCCGGTCCAGGAATCGAAGTCGCTGCTCGCCGAGAGCACGACGAAGAGCCCGGCCGCCAAGGCTGCCGCAAGTGCAAAGGCATCGGGCGCGAGCGCCGCGAAGCCGGCTTCCGCACCGAAGCCCGCCTCCGCGCCGAAGTAAGCGCCGGCCGGCATCCAACGGGCCATCGCGGGAAGACCGCGATGGCCCGTTTTTCATGCGCGCCTAAAATAACGAACGTCCGCCCGCCTCGCTCACGATTCCCCATGAACGACGACCAACTCCTTCGCTACTCCCGCCATATCCTCGTCGACGAAATCGGCATCGAGGCGCAGCAGCGCTTTCTCGATGCGCATGCGATCGTCGTCGGCGCGGGCGGCCTCGGCTCGCCCGCCGCGATGTATCTCGCGGCGTCGGGGGTCGGTACGCTCACGCTCGTCGACGCCGATACGGTCGACCTCACGAACCTGCAGCGGCAGATCCTGCACGCGACGGCGTCGGTCGGCCGCAGCAAGGTCGAATCGGGGCGCGACACGCTCGCGCAGCTGAATCCCGAGGTGACGGTGAACGCGGTCGCGGCGCGCGTCGACGATGCGTGGCTCGACGCACACGTGCCGCACGCGAGCGTCGTGCTCGACTGCACCGACAACTTCGCGACGCGGCACGCGATCAACCGCGCATGCGTCGCGCACGGCGTGCCGCTCGTGTCGGGCGCCGCGCTGCGCTTCGACGGCCAGATCAGCACGTTCGACTTCCGCGACGCGGCCGCGCCCTGCTATGCGTGCGTGTTCCCGGAAGACCAGCCGTTCGAGGAAGTCGCGTGCGCGACGATGGGCGTGTTCGCGCCGACCGTCGGGATCATCGGCGCGATGCAGGCGGCCGAGGCGCTGCGCGTGATCGGCGGCATCGGCAAGACGCTCAACGGGCGGCTGATGATGCTCGATTCGCTGCGGATGGAATGGACGACGATGAAAATCGCGCGCCAGGCCGACTGCCCCGTGTGCGGGGGCCGGCACTGACGCGCGACGGGCATGCGCCGGACCGCGCATGCGTAACACTTCTCTACAGTTAGCGGCGACGAAAACGCCTATGCGGCCGCATCCGCCCGCGGCTCGGCGACCGACAGCCGCTGCAGCGCCGCCTGCACTTCTTCCGGCTCGAACGCGGCCAGCACGTCGGCCGTCGGCTTTTCGAGCGCCTTCAGGTGCGCACGCAGGATCTCCTGCTTCACGACGAGCAGCTGGCTCGGGTGCATCGAGAACTCGGTGAGCCCCATCCCGAGCAACAGGCGCGTGAGCGCCGGGTCGCCCGCCATCTCCCCGCACACCGACACCGACACGCCCGCGCGCTTCGCTTCGCGCAACGTGTACGCGATCAGGTGCAGCACGGCCGGATGCAGCGGGTCGTACAGGTGCGCGACCGCGTTGTCGGCGCGATCGATCGCGAGCGTGTACTGGATCAGGTCGTTCGTGCCGATCGACAGGAAATCGAAGCGCTTCAGGAACAGCGGCAGCGCGATCGCCGCGGCCGGAATCTCGATCATCGCGCCGAGACGCACGTTCGGATCGTACGCGAGCCCCGCGTCGTCGAGCTGGCGCTTCGCCTCGCGGATCAGGTCGAGCGTCTGGTCGATCTCCTGCGCGTGCGCGAGCATCGGGATCAGGATCTTCACCTGGCCGAACGCGGACGCGCGCAGGATCGCGCGCAACTGCGTGAGGAACATCTGCGGCTCGGACAGGCTCCAGCGGATCGCGCGCAGCCCGAGCGCCGGGTTCGGCGCCGTTTCGTAGCCTTCGTCGAGCGCCTCGAGCGGTTTATCGGCGCCGACGTCGATCGTGCGGATCGTCACCGGCATGCCCTTCATCCACTCGACGGCCCGCTTGTACGCGGCGAACTGCTCCTCCTCTTCCGGCATCTCCTTCTGATGCATGAACAGGAACTCGGAGCGGAACAGCCCGACGCCGACCGCGCCGGCCTCGACGGCCGCCTTCGCGTCGTCGGGCAGTTCGATGTTCGCGTACAGGTCGATCTTCGTGCCGCACAACGTTTGCGTCGGCGAGAACTTCAGGCGCTGCAGCTTGCGTTGCTCCAGCAGCTTCTCGGACTGGCGGTACGAGTATTCCTCGAGAACGATCGGCGCCGGATCGACGATCACGATGCCCTGGTCGCCATCGACGATGATCAGGTCGTCCTGGCGGATCAGCGCGCTCGCATGCTGGACGCCGACCGCGGCCGGAATGCCGAGGCTGCGCGCGACGATCGCCGTGTGCGACGTGCGGCCGCCGAGATCGGTGACGAACGCCTGGAACGACTGCGTCTTGAACTGCATCATGTCGGCCGGCGCGATGTCGTGCGCGACCACGATCATCTCGTTGGTGCCGTTCCGGGCCGCGCCGTCGAGCGCCTGCGATGCGGACGGCGCGCCGGCAAGCGCCTTCAGCACGCGCTCGACCACCTGCTCGATGTCGGCCTTGCGCTCGCGCAGATATTCGTCCTCGATGTCGTCGAAATGGCGCGTGAGCAGTTCGAGCTGCTCGGTCAGCGCCCATTCGACGTTGTAGCGGCGCGTGCGGATCAGGTCGATGGTTTCCTGCACGAGCATCTCGTCGCTCAGGATCATCGTGTGGACGTCGATGAATGCGCCGACTTCGCTCGGGGTGTCGTCGGTCAGGTCGGCGCGCAGCGCTTCGAGCTCGCGACGCACGACGTCGAGCGCGGTGCGGAATCGCTCCACCTCGGCGTCGGTCTGGTTGGCCTCGATCAGGTAATGGGCGACGTCGAGCGCCGCCGGCGCGATCAGGTACGCTCGCCCGATCGCGATACCTCGTGAGACGGGAATGCCATGCAGCGTGAAGGACACGCGCACCTCCTCTGTACAAGTAAAGCCGCGGCACACTGCTGCGATGCGCTTATGACCCCGGTTAGCGATTATAAATTCCGCGACTCCCTGCTGACTGCATGCAGCGCAGCATTGCGCATTTCGCATCAATGCTTCCGACGAAAAAAATGCCGCGACATCCGCGGCATTCTGGCTGGAAACGGCAACGATCCCGCGTCGCGATCACTGGCCTTCGCCGAACTTGTCGGCGATCAGCTTCAGCAGCGCGTCCATCGCTTCCCGCTCGTCGGGCCCTTCGGTCTCGATCGTCACGGTGCTGCCGATGCCGGCCGCCAGCATCATCACGCCCATGATGCTCTTCGCATTGATCTTGCGCCCGTTGCGTGTCATCCAGACTTCCGACTGGAAGTTGCCGGCCAGTTGCGTAAGCTTGGCCGATGCGCGCGCATGCAGCCCCAATTTATTGACGATGGTGGTTTCTTGTTGAAGCATGATTCTCGGTCGGGTCGGTCGGGACCGCCGGCGGCGCGCGCAGGCGGGTCGGTCTAAAACGAAAAACGCCAGGCTCAGTGCGATTCGGTGCGCGGCTGCGGTTCGGGCGGAATCGGCGCGCACTGGCCGCAGCCGGTTTCGCTCGGCGGCGGCGGCGTGCCGGACGACACCTCGTGGACGCCCTTCGCGCCGCCGGACAGCGCCTTGTCGACCAGCTTGTCGAGCGGCACGGTGCGGTAGCAGACGGCCCGCACGAGCATCGGCAGGTTCACGCCGGCCAGCACGCGCACGTTGTCGAGCTTCGCGAGCTGGCCCGCGATGTTCGCGGGCGTCGCGCCGTACATGTCGGTCAGCACGACCACGCCGTTCTCTTCGCGCAGCCGCGCGAGTTCCGCGTGCGCGAACGCCATCACCTGGGCCGGATCGCTGTCGGCCATCACGTCGATGCAGCCGATGCGGGCGGGCACGCCGCCGTAGATGTGCGCGATGCAGTCCCGCAGCGCGGTGGCGAGCGGAGCGTGCGCGATGATGAGGATCCCGGCCATGTCAGATCGCTCCCGGCCGCCCCTGGCGGGCCGATACCCCGCGGCGGGGCAATGAGCGTAGCGAGTATGGGGAACGTTTCATGTTCAGCCTTGCAACAGTGTCGGCCCGACCGCCGGGCCTTCGGTGCGCCGATCACGGCACCGGGCAAGCGGGCATTGTAGCAGGCCGGTCAAGCTGCTCCGGCGACGGGGGACCTGCGCGGCCGCCGCCGGGGTTGTGCGGGAGGCGGCCTACGCGGCCGCACGCTCCAGCGCGTCGATGAACATCGCGGCGACGTCGAAGCCCGTCTGCTCCATGATCTCGCGGAAACACGTCGGGCTCGTGACGTTGACCTCGGTCAGCCAGTCGCCGATCGCGTCGAGCCCGACCAGCAGCAGCCCGCGCGACGCGAGCACGGGCCCCAGCGTGTCGGCGATCTCGCGATCGCGCGGTGTGAGCGGCTGCGCGACGCCGAGCCCGCCCGCGGCGAGATTGCCGCGCACCTCGCTGCCCTGCGGAATACGCGCGAGCGAATACGGCACCGGCTCGCCGCCGATCAGCAGGATGCGCTTGTCGCCCGCCTTGATCTCGGGAATGAACTTCTGCGCCATCACCGAGCGCGTGCCGTCGTGGCTCAGCATCTCGACGATCGAGCCGAGGTTCATGCCGTCCGGCTTCACGCGGAACACGCCCATCCCGCCCATCCCGTCGAGCGGCTTCAGGATCACGTCGCCGTGCTCGGCGTGGAACGCGCGCAGACGCTTCGCGTCGCGCGTGACGAGCGTCGGCGCGACGAACTGCGGAAACTCGCCGATCGCGAGCTTCTCCGAATGATCGCGGATCGACTGCGCCTTGTTGAACACGCGCGCGCCGGCGCGCTCGGCCAGCTCGAGCAGCCACGTCGACGTCACGTACTCCATGTCGAACGGCGGATCCTTGCGCATCAGCACCGCGCCGAACGATTCGAGGCGGCGCGCGTCGACCGCGCCCGCGTCGAACCAGGTGTCGCGATGCAGATCGTCCAGTTCGCCGACGAACGCGATGCGCCGCACGTCGGCCTCGACCGCCGAGCCCGTCCACGCGAGGTGGCGCGGTTCGCACGCGTACACCGCATGCCCGCGCCGAGCGGCCTCCGCCATCATCGCGTAGGTCGAATCCTTGTAGATCTTGAAACGCTCGAGCGGGTCGGCGATAAAAAGAATGTCCATGCGGGTCCTGTACGTAGCGAAGGTCCGTTACACCTGGATCGCTTCGGGGTCGGTCTTTTCCAGTTCGATCGACGACGCGATCAGCGACAGCCGCGCGACCACGCCGTACATGTAGAAACGGTTCGGCGGCGCGGCGCCCGGCTTGGCGCCGGCATCCGGCAGCGCGGTGTGCTCGAAGCCGAGCGGCACGTAGTGCATGCCGGGCGCGTTCAGGTTCTGGTCGCGCTCGCGGCCGCCGTGCGTGCGGTAGAAGCCGCCGACCACATAGCGGTCGATCATGTACACGACCGGCTCGGCCACTTCGTCGCCGACGCGCTCGAACGTGTAGACGCCTTCCTGCACGATCACGTCGCGCACCGCGAGGCCGGCCTTCGATTCGGCCATCTGCGCGCGCTCGGCCTTCGTCATGCGGCCGATCTCGGCCGCGTCGTGCACGGTCATCACGCCGCGGCCCGCGGTGCCCGCGTCGGCCTTCACGACGACGTACGGCTTCTCGCTGATCCCGTATTCGCGATACTTGCGCGCGATCTTCTTCAGCACGCCGTCGATCGCGTCGGCGAGCGCCTGCTCGCCTTCATGCGCCTGCCAGTCGACGCCTTCGACGTGCGCGAAATACGGATTCACCATCCACGGATCGACGCCGACCATCTTCGCGAACTTCTTCGCGACGTCGTCGTAGCACGCGAAGTGCGTCGACTTGCGGCGCACGGCCCAGCCCGCGTGCAGCGGCGGCAGCAGATATTGCTCGTGCAGGTTTTCCAGCACGGCCGGGATGCCGGCCGACAGGTCGTTGTTCAGCAGGATCGAGCACGGATCGAAATTCTTCAGGCCGAGGCGGCGCTGCGAACGCTCGAGCGGTTCGAGCACGATCTTCTGGCCGTCGGCCAGCGTGATCGGCGTCATGTCGGTGATGCTGGGGTCGAGCGAGCCGAAGCGCACGTGCAGGCCGGCCTGGCGCATGATCGTCGCGAGCCGTGCGACGTTTTCCAGGTAGAACGCGTTGCGGGTCGGCAGCTCGGGAATCACGAGCAGATTCTTCGCGTCCGGGCAGATCTTCTCGATCGCGGCCATCGCGGCCTGCACGGCGAGCGGCAGCACTTCGGACGGCAGATTGTTGAACGCGCCGGGAAACAGGTTCGCGTCGACGGGCGCCAGCTTGAAGCCGGCATTGCGCAGGTCCACCGAACAATAGAACGGCGGGGTGTGTTCCTGCCATTCGAGCCTGAACCAGCGTTCGATCGCAGGCGTCGCGTCGAGGATCTTCTGCTCGAGTTCGAGCAGCGGACCGTTCAACGCGGTAACGAGGTGGGGAACCATGAATCACTCGCGAGCGGGAGAATGAAGATTGTAGAGCAATTGCCTTGCCCATTTGGGGATTGTTCCCGGCTTCGCAAGGATATCGAGGAAGTTTTCGGCTATTGACCCGATAGAGTGAAGGGTTATCCGCTACGGCAGTGGGTGACAGGAGAAAAAAAGCCCGCCGGGTGGGCGGGCCGAAGTCGCTGCGCTCATTCGGGGCGGGCGCCGTCTGCGCGGCGGCCCGCCGTTGATTCGTGTGACTTATTCCACGTGTTCGCCGTGCAGGATCACGTCGAGACCTTCGCGCTCTTCCTCTTCGGTCACGCGCAGGCCCATCGTCAGGTCGATCAGCTTCAGCAGCACGAAGCTCAGCACGCCGCTGTAGACCAGCGTGATCAGCACGCCCTTCGCCTGCAGCAGCAGGCTGCCGTCGAAGCCGCCGATGTCCTTGACCGCGAATACGCCCGTCAGCAGCGCGCCGAGAATCCCGCCCACGCCATGCACGCCGAACGCGTCGAGCGAATCGTCGTAGCCGAGCTTCGACTTGAGCCAGGTCGCCGACCAGAAGCAGATCACACCCGCCGCGATGCCGATCACGAGCGCGCCCGCCACGCCGACGAAGCCGGCTGCCGGCGTGATCGCCACGAGACCCGCGACCGCGCCCGACACGATGCCGAGCACCGAAGGCTTACCCTTGGCGATCCACTCGGCGAACATCCAGCCGAGCGCCGCGCAGGCGGTGGCGACTTGCGTCGTCAGCATCGCGAAGCCGGCACGGCCGTCGGCCGCGACCGCGGAACCCGCGTTGAAGCCGAACCAGCCGACCCACAGCATCGAGCCGCCGATCATCGTCAGCACCAGGTTGTGCGGCGCCATCGATTCGCGGCCGTAGCCGACGCGCTTGCCGAGCACGAGGCACGACACGAGGCCCGCGATACCGGCGTTAATGTGCACCACCGTGCCGCCCGCGAAGTCGAGCACGCCGTCGGCCGACAGCCAGCCGGTCGGCTCCCACACCATGTGCGCGATCGGCACATAGACGATCAGCGACCAGAGCGTCATGAACACGAGCATCGCCGAGAACTTCATGCGATCCGCGAACGCGCCGCAGATCAGCGCCGGCGTGATGATCGCGAACGTCATCTGATAGACGAAGTAGACCGATTCCGGAATCGTCGACGCGAGGTGGCTGACGGTCAGCGTGGTTGCCTTGTCGCCCTTGATGTAGTTCATGCCGTGCAGGAACACGCGCGACAGGCCGCCGATGAAGCCGTTGCCCGGCGTGAACGCGAGGCTGTAGCCGACCACCGTCCACAGCACCGTGATCACCGCGGTGATCGCGAAGCTCTGCATCACGGTCGCGAGCACGTTCTTCTTGCGGACCATGCCCGCGTAGAACAGCGCGAGGCCGGGGATCGTCATGAACAGCACGAGCGCGGTGGACGTCAGCATCCACGCGGTGTCGCCCGCGCTGATCTTCGACGAATCGACCGAGAACGGGGCCGTCGGCGCGGCCGGTGCAGCCGGCGCGGACGCGGCGGCGGCAGCCGATGCGTCGGCCGCGCCCGAAGCCGGTGCGGCGGCGGTGGCGGATGCTTCGGCAGCCGGCGCCGAAGCGGCCGGTGCGGCGGCGGCCGATGCGTCGGAAGCAGCGGCGGCGGGCGCCGAAGCAGCCGCGGCGGACGCCGCGTCGTCCGCGAGCGCGGAACCGACGCCGGCCGCGATCAGCGAGCCGGCCATCAGCAGGGACATCAGAAGTTTGCGCATCTTGGGTTTCCTCTTGTCGCTTGTCTTGTCTGTTCTGTTACAGCGCGTCCGCGCCTGTCTCCCCGGTGCGAATCCGGATCACTTGTTCGATCGGCGTGACGAAGATCTTGCCGTCGCCGATCTTGCCCGTGCGCGCGGCCCGCTCGATCGCTTCCACCGCCTGGTCCACGAGATCGTCGGACACGGCCGCCTCGATCTTCATCTTCGGCAGGAAATCGACCACGTATTCGGCGCCGCGGTACAGCTCGGTATGCCCCTTCTGGCGCCCGAACCCTTTCACCTCCGTCACCGTGATGCCCGAGACGCCAAGCGCCGACAGCGCTTCGCGCGTCTCATCGAGCTTGAACGGCTTGATGATTGCGGTAATGAGTTTCATGAAGTCCTCTCGCTGGGTTGTCCCGTCGAATAGAGTTGGAATGTTGTGACGGACTCTTCTCAGCAACTCGCATGCCATGTTTGCCCGAACACCGTCTCGAAGGGCTCCGGAACGGGGTCATATCTTGCGGTGTAAGGCGCCAGAGCCCGGCCGAATGGCCAACATCGGCCGGTTTGCTGGCGCGGCGAAAGGATCGTTGCTAGAGTGCACGCACGTCCCGGATCGCCGGGCCATTCACCCATGCGGGCGCCATGCCCGGAATTTGCGCCCCGCGCGCACCATTTCCGGTCATGCGTGCATCATGGGCACGTACGCAACTGAAGATGCACATTTTTTGTGCAAGGAAGGGGAATCACATGAAGCAACCCAGCGACGTTTTCAACGATCTGCAGTCGCGCGTCAGCGATTTGCTGAAAAACTCGCCGGCCAAGGATGTCGAGCGCAACGTGAAGGCCATGCTGTCGCAAGGCTTCTCGAAGCTCGACCTCGTCACGCGCGAGGAATTCGACACCCAGGCACAGGTGCTCGCCCGCACCCGCGTGCGCCTCGAGGAACTCGAAAAGCGCGTCGCGGAACTCGAGCAGAAGCTCGCCGCCCCGCAGGCCTGACGTCCACCCGGCAGCAAGGTCCGGGCGCGGGGCCGCCTCGTGCGGCCCGCGCCCGCCACCTTCCTCCGCTCTTCGTCGTCCGTCGTTCTTCGCAGCACCCTCCGCTCTTCGCAGTCCATCGCTCTTCGCAGTCCATCGCAGTTCGTCGTTCGCAACACCTCGTTCTTTCCCCGCGCCACGCCGGCAAGCGCGCACCGATTTCTCCGATTCCCGCGGCATGCGGCCCCGAACGGCCGTCGCCGCCTGTCATGCAGGAGCCTCGCCATGTCGCTCGCCGTGGTGCGCAGTCGCGCGCCCGCCTCCGGCCGCGCGCCGGACGTCACCGTCGAAGTCCATCTCGCCAACGGGTTGCCGTCGTTCTCGATCGTCGGCCTGCCCGATCTCGAAGTCCGCGAAAGCCGCGAGCGCGTACGCGCCGCGCTGCAGAACTGCGGATTCGAATTCCCGGTGCGCCGCATCACAGTCAATCTGGCGCCCGCCGACCTGCCGAAGGAATCCGGCCGCTTCGACCTGCCCATCGCGCTCGGCATCCTCGCCGCGAACGGCCAGATCCCCGCCGACGCGCTGGCCGGCCGCGAATTCGCGGGCGAGCTGTCGCTGACCGGCGCGCTGCGGCCGATGCGCGGCGCGTTCGCGATGGCGTGCGGCGTCGCGCGGGACTGGCGGGCGGACACATCCGGCGCGGGCCTGGATGCCGGCGCACCGCGCGATTCCGTCGCGATATCGCGTCCGCCCGAGCTGTACCTGCCGCTCGACAGCGCCGCCGAGGCTGCGCTCGTACCGGGCGTGACCGTATTCGGTGCGCGCGACCTGCCGGCGCTGTGCGCGCACCTCGCCGATGCGCCGGACGGCCGGCTCGCGCCGGTCGCGGCGCCCTGTCTCGACGGCCTGCCAACGCCCGCCGCACCTGATCTCGCGGACGTCGTCGGCCAGCGCGGCGCGCGGCGCGCGCTGGAAGTCGCCGCCGCGGGCGGCCATCACATGCTGATGGTCGGCCCGCCCGGGGCCGGCAAGTCGATGCTGGCCGCGCGCCTCGCCGGGCTATTGCCGCCGCTGACCGACGACGAGGCGCTGACCTCGGCCGCGCTGCTGTCCGCGAGCCGGCTCGGCTTCTCGCCCGCGCAGTGGCGCCGCCGGCCGTTCCGCTCGCCGCATCACTCGTCGAGCGCCGCCGCGCTCGTTGGCGGCCGCAATCCGCCGCAGCCGGGCGAAATCACGCTCGCGCACCTCGGCGTGCTGTTTCTCGACGAGCTGCCGGAATTCGACCGGCACGTGCTGGAAATGCTGCGCGAGCCGCTCGAAGCCGGCCGCATCACGATCTCGCGCGCGGCCCAGCAGGCCGACTTCCCCGCCGCGTGCCAGCTGATCGCCGCGATGAACCCGTGCCCGTGCGGCTGGCACGGCGATCCGTCCGGCCGCTGCCGCTGCTCGCCGGACGTGGCCGCCCGCTATCTGCGCAAGCTGTCGGGGCCGCTGCTCGACCGCATCGACATCCAGATCGACCTGCCCGCGCTGTCGCCGGCCGAACTCGCGTCGCGCGCGACGGCGCCCGGCGAGCCGAGCGCGGCGGTGGCCGCCCGGGTCGCGCAGGCGCGCGCGCTGCAGCTCGAGCGGCAGGGCAAGACGAATCACATGCTGAGCGGCCGCGAAACCGACGACCTGTGCCGGCCGACCGACGAAGGCGAGCGGTTGCTGCGCGAGGCCGGCGAGCGCTTCGGCTGGTCGGCGCGGGCGTATTTCCGCGTGCTGAAAGTCGCGCGGACGATCGCCGACCTGGCCGGCGACCCGCTGCCGACGGCCGCGCAGATCGCCGAGGCGATCCGCTACCGGCGCGCGCTGACGGCGCTGTGAGCGCGCTGCGAGGACAAAATCAGGCTGTCAAGACTTGACTTATGCACAATTCCGCGAATCCGGCCCCGGGTCGCGGCTTCCCGCGGCCTTTGCCGGACGGAATTTGTATCCCGTTGTTTTGATTGATTTTTCTCAAACGGCACACGAGCGACCAAACGGGCCGGAAGGCCGTCCGGCGCGGCTGCGCGGGCAATACGCAGTACTTTTCAACAAAGTTATCCACATGCGCTGTGGATAGTCGAAAAACCTTCGCAAAATCCGGCGATTAGCGTCGAAAGCTGCGAATGAACTTTCAGTTGTCACGGCGTGTCTGAGCGCCCTCGCCGGCCGTCGTCAATCGAGTTTGAACGAGCCGAAAAACTGGTCGAGCTGCTCCTGCGCGAGCGGGCCGTCGGCGATCACGACAGCCTGGTACGCGTGCCGGCCGCGCGCGGCGAGCCGCGCGACGATCGTCTTGCGCGCGCGATCGCCGCCGGCGGCCGCGCCCGCGATGCGGAGCTCGAGCCCGTTCACCGCGCCGCCGGCGGCGAACGGCACCGGCACCGATGCCGTCTGCGGCGCGCCTTCGAGGTTGCGCGACAGTCCCGCGCGCAGGAATTCGAGCGCCGTGCGCCGCGTGTCGTCGCGGTCGTCGGGCAACGTCAGCGTGCCGACCGCGAATACCGCGCCGTCGACGTGCGCGGCCTGCATCCGCATCGGCATCGACGTACCGCCGAGCGCCACCGGTTGCTCCTCGACGGTCGGCTTCGCCGGCAGATCGATCGTATAGCCGGCGTCGTTGTGCAGCGTGCGCCAGTCGTACGACGGCGAGCACGCGGCCAGCGCCGCGCTCACGCAGGCCAGCGCGGCGAAGTGCCGCAGCGGGCGAAAAAGGGGGCGCAACGAATCGGTGACTTCCTTCGGCATGGCGTGGATCGCGGCAGGCAAAACGCGCATTATCCGCCGAACCTGAAATCGGGGATGCGCGGCGGCGGCCGATGCATACGCCGCATTCGCGCTAAAATGAGCGCCGAATTTCGACGTCGATTTCGACGTCCTTTGCATCGATCCGCGTCATCGACTCCGAGAGCACCAGATGAACACCACGCCTCCCGCCCGCCGCAGCACTGGCCCCGTCCGCTACCTCGTCGCGGCCGCCGTCGTCGCGGCGATCGCCGTCGCCGGCTTCTTCGCGTTCAACGGCAAGTCCAGCGTGCCGGACGCGACCTTCACGCTGCTGTCGGGCCAGAAAGTCTCGACCGCCGGCGACCTGAAGGGCAAGGTCTATCTCGTGAACTTCTGGGCGACGAGCTGCGCGACCTGCATGCAGGAAATGCCGCAGATGGTCGATACCTACAATCGCTTCAAGGGGCAGGGGCTCGAATTCGTCGCGGTCGCGATGAACTACGATCCGCCGATGTACGTCGCGAACTACGCGCAGACGCGCCAGTTGCCGTTCAAGGTCGCGCTCGACGACGGCAGCGTCGCGAAGCAGTTCGGCAACGTGCAGCTCACGCCGACGACCTTCGTCGTCGACAAGGACGGCAAGATCCTGAAGCGCTACGTCGGCGCGCCGCAATTCGCGGAACTCGACGCGCTGCTCAAGAAGGCGCTCGACGGCAACGCGGCCTGAGCGCCGCCGGATCCCGCTAGAAGGGCCGCACGCCGCGCCCTGCTCCGCGAAACGGACCGCACTGCGGTCCGTTTGCTTTTCAGCGCTCGGTTTCGCCTTTCGCCGACAGCCCGTAGCGCTTCATCTTCTCGTACAGCGTCGCCTTGCCCACATGCAGTCGGTCGGCCGTCGCCGCGACCGCGCCGCCCGTCTGGTTCAGCGCCTCGGCGATCACCGCGCGCTCGAACTGCTCGATGCGCTCCTTCAGCGTCTGGTCGTTGTCGGCGTCGTCGCCCGCGCCCGTTTCCTGCGGCATGTCGGCCACGCCGAGCACGAAGCGGTCGGCCGCGTTGCGCAGCTCGCGCACGTTGCCCGGCCAGTCGCGCTGCATCAGGCTCGCGCGCTGCCGGTCGGTCAGCACCGGCGCGGGCCGCCCGTAGCGCACGGCCGCATCGAGCATGAAATGCTCGAACAGCGGCACGATGTCCTCGCGGCGCTCGGCGAGCGGCGGCAGCGCGATCGTCACGACGTTGAGCCGGTACAGCAGGTCGCGCCGGAACGTGCCGGCCGCGACGAGCTCGCTCATGTCGCCTTTCGCGGCCGCGACCACGCGGCAGTTCACGCGGATCGGCTGGTTCGAGCCGAGCCGCTCGAGCACGCCGTCCTGCAGCACGCGCAGCAGCTTCACCTGCAGCGCGAGCGGCATGCTTTCGATTTCGTCGAGGAACAGCGTGCCGCCGGACGCGTATTCGAGCTTGCCGACGCGCCGCTTCGCGGCCCCGGTGAACGCACCGGGCTCGTAGCCGAACATCTCCGATTCGAACATCGGCTCGGGCAGCGCGCCGCAATTCACCGCGATGAACGGCTTGTCGTGGCGCGGCGACAGCTCGTGCAGGCTGCGCGCGATCAGCTCCTTGCCGGCGCCCGTGTCGCCGTTGATCAGCACCGACGCGTCGGTCGGCGCGACGTTCGCGATCAATTTTCGCACCTGCTCGATCGCGGGGCTGCGGCCGATGATGCGCGGCGCGACGACGTTCTGTCCGGCCAGCTCGCGCCGCAGCGCGTGGTTCTCGAGCACGAGCTCGCGGCGCTCGAGCGCGCGGCGCACCGTCTCGATCAGGCGCTCCGCCGCGAACGGCTTTTCGATGAAGTCGTACGCGCCGTCCCGCATCGCCTGCACGGCCATCGAGATGTCGCCGTGCCCGGTGACGAGGATCACCGGCACGTCCGGCACGCGCTCGCGGCACTGGGCGAGCACGTCGAGCCCGCTCGCGCCGGGCAGCCGGATGTCGCTGACGATCGCGCCGGCGGTCTCCGCGACGATCGCCTTCTCGGCCGCCTCGGCCGATTCGAACCCGGCGACGTCGAAGCCCGCCAGTTGAAGGCTCTGCACGCTCGCCCGGCGCACGAGCGCATCGTCTTCGATATAGATCACTTGCAGCCGGTTGGCCATCTTGGTCACTTGCTCCTGACAGACCGCGGCGCGCGCGGCTCTCGTTGATGCCGGTCGTTCGCCGACCGGGCCTGCTCACGCTAGTGCGAGCCCGCCGGCTCGGACACGGAGTCCGGATGATGCGTGCGGGCGCGTCGCAGCGTCAAGACGAACAGCGCGCCGCCCGACGGGGCGTTGCGTGCGGTCAGCGCGCCGCCCGCGTCGCTCGCGATCGACGACGAGATCGCGAGGCCGAGCCCGAGCCCGCGCCCCATTTCCTTGGTCGTGAAGAACGGCTCGAACAGGCGCGGCAGCAGATCGGGCGCGATGCCGGAGCCGTTGTCGCGCACCTCGACCGCGAGCGTCGCGACCGACACCGCGATCGTCACCTCGATGGCCGGCGCCGCGACGCCGGCCACCGCGTCGAGCGCGTTGCCGAGCAGGTTGATCAGCACCTGTTCGAGGCGCAGGTCCTCGCAGCGCGCGACGAGTTCCGGATAGTCTCGCGCCAGATCGAGCGGCGCGTCCAGCGCGGGCGAGACGGTCGCGTCCTGCAGCGTCAGCGTGAGCGCGACGCCGCGCAGGCGTTCGTCGAGCAGCGACAGCACGCTGCGCAGCGCACGCACGACGAGCGCCTGCTCGTTGCGCGGCTTCGCGCGGCCGACGAACAGCTTCAGCTGGTTCGTGATCTTGCCCATCCGTTCGGTGAGCGCGGCGATCGCCTCGAGATTCTCGCGCGCGGCCGCCTGCTCGCCGCGATCGAGCAGCACGCGCGTGTTGTCGGAGAAGCTGCGCAGCGCCGCGAGCGGCTGGTTCAGTTCATGCGTGATGCCGGCCGCCATCTGGCCGAGCGCGGCGAGCTTGCTCGCCTGGATCAGTTCGTCGTGCGCGGCGCGCAGCTCCTGCTCCGCGCGGATCCGGTCGCCGACCTCCTTCTGCAACTGCTCGTTCGCTTCAGACAAATCGGCCGTACGCTCCTCGACGCGCCGGTTCAGCTCCGCGTACGCCTGTTGCAGCAGCGCGCGGCCGCGGATCATCTCGCGCACGCGGGCACGGCGCATCCGCCAGTAGAACGCGAGCAGCGCAACCGACACGAAGCCGAAGCCGGTGACGATCGTCGCGTTGCGCGCATCGGCATCGATCGGCGCGATCGGCGCGAGCGTGACGAGCTGCCAGTCGGGCTCGCCGATCCGCCGCTTGCTGGCGAGAAAGCGCGGCGCGCGCCGGCCGGCGCCCAGGCGCACGATTTCCGCATCGGCGCCGAGCGTCTGCTCGACGCGCAGCGGCAGCGGCGTGACCGGTTGCCGCGCGTACTGGCGTGTTTCGTAGATCGACGCGGCGACCGGGCCCGTGAGCGGGCGCAGCGTGTGGTACTTCCACGCGGGCACGGACGACAGGAACACGACGCCGTGATCGTCCACGACGACGAGCGGCTCGGACGCATCGGCGCCCTGGAACCATTCGAGGTTGAGCTTCACGACGACGACGCCCGCGATCTTGCCGTCGTGCCACACGGGTTGCGAGATGTAGTAGCCAGGATCGCGCGAGATCGTGCCGATCCCGAAGAAGCGGCCGACCCGGCCATTCATCGCATCGAGGAAATACGGGCGGAACCGGTATTCGATCCCGACGAAGCTGTCGGGCGCGCGCCAGTTGCTGGCGGCGACGCACAGGCCGTCCGCGCCGATCACGTAGGTGACGGTCGCGTGCGCGTGCTCGTTGAGGTCTTCGAGATAGCGGTTGACGCGGGCGGTGTAGTCGCCGCGCTTCGGCTCGGCGAGCAGATCCTGCACGTACGGATGGCTGCCGAGCAGATAAGGCAGCGATTCGTAGCGGTCGAGCGTGCTCTTGAGCGCGTTGGTGGTGCGGTCGACGCGCACCGCGGCATTGCGCTGCAGTTCGGCGACGCCGCGCTGCCAGGTGACCGTCCACGTGAGCGCGCACGCCGCGACCAGCGCGGCGGCGAGCACGACGAGGATGAGCAGGCGGCGCGTCACGGTCGAGGCTTCCTGGCGATGCGGATCGCCTATTGTGTCATAGGCCTGCTCGTCGATGCCCCGGCCGCCGCGGGTCGCACGGCCGGCCGGCCGTGCCGCCGCCTGCTCGCTCATCGGGTCAGACGCCGGCCGTCTTCTCGGTCGGCGCGACTTCGCCGCCGCCCTTCAGCGCCTGGCGCAGCTTGTTGCGGTCGAGCTCCTTCTCCCATGCCGACACGACGACGGTCGCCACGCCGTTGCCGACGATGTTGGTCAGCGCACGGCATTCGCTCATGAAGCGGTCGATGCCGAGGATCAGCACCATGCCCGACAGCGGGATCGTCGGCACGACGGCCAGCGTCGCGGCGAGCGTGATGAAGCCCGCGCCGGTCACGCCGCTCGCGCCCTTCGACGTGAGCATCGCGACGGCCAGCAGCGTGAGCTGCTGCATCCACGTCAGCTCGATGTTGGTCGCCTGCGCGATGAACAGCACGGCCATCGTCATGTAGATGTTGGTGCCGTCGAGGTTGAACGAATAGCCGGTCGGCACGACGAGGCCGACGACCGAACGCGAGCAGCCGGCCTTCTCGAGCTTTTCCATCAGCTGCGGCAGCGCGGCTTCCGACGAGCTCGTGCCGAGCACGATCAGCAGTTCTTCCTTGATGTACGACACGAAGCGGATGATCGAGAAGCCGGTGAAGCGCGCGATCGCGCCGAGCACGACCAGCACGAACACGACCGACGTCAGATAGAACGTGCCGATCAGCTTGAGCAGCGGCACCAGCGAGCCGACGCCGTACTTGCCGATCGTGAACGCCATCGCGCCGAACGCGCCGATCGGGGCCAGCTTCGTGACGATGTGCACGATGCCGAACAGCACGCGCGTCAAGCCGTCGATGAAGTCGGTCACGACCTTGCCGCGCTCACCGAGGTGCGCGAGCACGCTGCCGAACAGCAGCGCGATCAGCAGGATCTGCAGGATTTCACCCTGCGCGAACGCATCGACCATCGTGTTCGGGATGATGTGCATCAGGAAGTCGACCGTCGACTGCCCGTGCGCCTTCGCCGCATACGACGCGACGGCCTTGCCGTCGAGCGTCGCCGGATCGATGTTGAAGCCGACGCCCGGGCGCAGCAGGTGCGTGGCCGCGAGGCCGAGCAGCAGCGCGAAGGTCGACACGATCTCGAAATACAGCAGCGCCTTGCCGCCGACGCGGCCGACCTTCTTCATGTCCTCCATGCCGGCGATGCCGGTGACGACCGTACAGAAGATGATCGGCCCGATCACCATCTTGATCAGCTTGATGAAGCCGTCGCCGAGCGGCTTCATGTCGGTGGCGATCGACGGGTAGAAGTGGCCGAGGATCACGCCGACGATGATGGCGAAAATCACCTGCACATAGAGCACTTTGTAGAAGGGTTTCTTCTTCACGATGGTTCCTGCTGAAGTAGATGAGCCGTGGAAACGGCGTCACGCGCGCAGGCGAATGTCTCAGGGGAAAGGCATTCGCCCGCGCGGCTGCCGTGCCGCAACAAGCGATGCCTCAGGACGTCCGGAGGGGGAGGAAGGCAGCGGTCATCGGTTGTCTCCTTGCTTGCTGTAGTAGTTCGGCCGGGGGGACGGCCGTGCGTTTTATATCGCAAGGTCGATGCCAGGTTTCCGGAACCCCTCAAGCCGTTGTTTTCATTGTATTTCTCATAATGCGGCAGGCAAGGAAATCCGGGATTCCGGATTTCCGGAAAATATCCGTCCGGCGATCCGGACGGACGCATCGTTTCATCGGACGAATCAGTGCTGCACGGCCCGGCTGGCCAGCACGCCCGTCTGCGCGTAGAACTCCTGCTGCGCGAACGCATCGCGCTCGCGGCGGGCGCGCTCGCCGCGATCCGCGAGCGAGCCGACCACGATCCCCACGAACGCGAGCGGCACCGACACGAGCGCCGGGTTGTCGAGGAAGACCGCCGCATGCGCGTGGTGCAGCACGTCGACCCACACCGACTTCGACAGCACCGTGAGCGCGACCGCCGACACGAGGCCGAGGCCGCCGCCGAGCACCGCGCCGCGCGTGGTCATTCCGCGCCAGAAGATCGACATCGCGAGCACCGGGAAATTGGCGCTCGCGGCCACCGCCGCGACGAGCCCGACCATGAACGCGACGTTCACGTGCTCGAACAGGATCGACAGCGCGATCGCGACGGCCGACAGCCCGATCGTCGCGGCGCGCGAGATGCGCATCTCGAGCCGTTCGTCGGGCTTGCCGCGCGCCCACATCTGCGCATACAGGTCGTGCGAGATCGTCGTCGCGCCGGCGAGCGTCAGGCCCGCGACCACCGCGAGGATCGTCGCGAACGTGACCGCCGCGATGAAACCGTAGAACCAGTTGCCGCCCACCGCCTGCGCGAGCTTCACCGCGACCATGTTCGAGCCGCCGAGCAGGTCGTGCGTCAGGTTGAACGTGCCGTTCGCGCCGAGCCGGAAGAATTCCGGATGCTGCGCGAGCAGCACGATCGCCGAGAAGCCGATCACGAAGGTCAGCAGGTAGAAGTAGCCGATGAAGCCGGTCGCGTAGAGCACCGACTTGCGCGCCTCCTTCGCGTTCGGCACCGTGAAGAAACGCATCAGGATGTGCGGGAAGCCGGCCGTGCCGAACATC
This sequence comes from Burkholderia sp. AU28863, assembly GCF_002223195.1. NCBI lineage: Bacteria > Pseudomonadati > Pseudomonadota > Betaproteobacteria > Burkholderiales > Burkholderiaceae > Burkholderia > Burkholderia sp. AU28863. Next base: position 695,228 of record NZ_NKFE01000004.1, read on the forward strand.
AGCGCGATGCCGAGCGACAGCGCGTTGGCCGGATCGCGGATCAGCTTGCCGGGCCCCATGATCGACAGCGCGCCCGGATGCACGGCCACCGCGCGGCGGAACATCGCGTCGATGCTGAAGCCGAATTCGCCGAGCGCGAGCCATGCGAGCAGCGTCGCGCCGGCGAGCAGCAGCACGGCCTTGATCACCTGCACCCAGGTGGTCGCGGTCATCCCGCCGAAGAACACGTAGACGACCATCAGCACGCCGACGATCAGCTCGGCCGTGCCGTACGACAGCCCGAACAGCAGCTGGATCAGCTTGCCCGCGCCGACCATCTGCACGACGAGGTACAGCACGACGATCGTCAGCGCGTTCGCCGAGGTCAGCAGCCGGATCGGCCGCTGCGCGAAGCGGTACGCGACGACGTCGACGAACGTGAACTTGCCGAGGTTGCGCAGCGGTTCGGCGATCAGGAACATCACGAACGGCCAGCCGACCAGGAAGCCGATCGAGTAGATCAACCCGTCGAAGCCGAACATGAACACCATGCCGGACAGCCCGAGGAACGACGCGGCCGACATGTAGTCGCCGGCGATCGCAAGCCCGTTCTGCAGCCCGGTGATGCCGCCGCCGGCCGTGTAGAAGTCGCGCGTCGAGCGCGTGCGACGCGCGGCCCAGCGGGTGAGCGCGAGCGTCGCGAACACGAACGCGAAGAACATCCCGATCGCGACCGGGTTCAGCTCGACCTTGTCGGGCATCGGGCCGGCGACGCCGGTCGCATGGGCGGTGGAGGAAACGACGGAAACGAGGATGCCCAGCGCGCCGGGCGCGCTCGAAATGAATCGCATGTCGGGCTCCGTCACGGACGTTGCAGGATCGCGTCGACGCGGCGGTCGAACGCACGGTTCGCGCGCAGCACGTAGCACGCGGTCAGGCCGATCGCGACCAGGATGATCGCGACGCCCGCGGCGATCCCGACCGTCGTTGTCGCGCCGCGGTACAGCGGCGCGGCGAGCACGTGCGGCGCGAGCGCGACGAGCAGGATGAAGCCGTAGTACGTGGCGATCATCAGCGCGGTCAGCGTGAAGCTGAAGCGGCGCCGCGCCCGCACGAGTTGCTGGTAGTCGCGGCGCGCCGTGACCGATTCGATGACGGAAAGCTCCATGGTGTCTCCTGTGTCGACCAGAGTTAGCGCTTCAGCGCTTACTCTGGTCCCATGCTTTGCGGTCGACCAGAGTTAGCGCTTTAGCGCTTACTCTGGTCCCATGCTTTGCGGTCGACCGGAGTTGGCGCTTCAGCGCATGCTCAGGTCCCCGCAGGGCAAGCCGGCTCGTCATGGCGAGCGATGTAGTGTGGAATGGTCGGCGCGCGTCGACTCACCGCCCGCGCCGCGGCGGAACAAGCGATCTACACGACGCGATCCGCCCGCAGCCGCGCGACGTCCTCCGCCGACATCCCGAGCCAGCCACCGAGCACCGCCGCCGTATCGGCGCCGAGCACCGGCGGCGCGCCGCGCACCGGCAGCCGCGCGCCGTCGAAGCGGTACGGCGGCGCGAGCACGTCGACGCCGCCCGCGACCGGATGCGGCTGCCGCGTGACGAGCCCGGCGCGGGTCGCGCGTTCGGACGTCAGCGCTTCGTGCAATCCGAGCACTTCGCCGCACGGAATGCCCGCATCGGCGAGCGCCGCCAGCAGCGTCGCGCGCGACCGGCGCGCGAGTTCGCGACGAATCTCGGGCAGCAGGTCGGCACGATTCTCCGAGCGGCCGAGGTTGGTCCTGTAGCGTTCGTCGGCCGCGAGATCGGGCCGCCCGATCGCGTCGCAAAAGCGTGCGAACTGCGTGTTGTTGCCGACCGTGATCACGAGCGGGCCGTCGGCCGCGTCGAACACGCCGTACGGCACGATCGACGGATGCGCGTTGCCGTAGCGCGGCGGGTCCTCGCCCATCAGCAGCGCGTCGAGCCCGTAGTACGCGGTGATCATCAGCCCGCAGTCGAACAGCGCCATCTCGATGCGCCGCCCGCGCCCGGTCGCCTGGCGCTCGTACAACGCGGCGAGGATCGCCTGCGCCGAATACATGCCGGTGAACAGGTCGACCGCCGCGACGCCGAATTTCAACGGCGGCTGGCCGGCCTCGCCATTCAGCGCCATCAGCCCTGCTTCGCCTTGGACGACGAGGTCGTAGCCGGGCCGCGCGGCCTCCGGGCCCGAGCGGTCGTAGCCGGAAATCGCGCAATGCACGAGGCGCGGATTCAGTTCGGCCAGCGCGTCGTAGCCGAGCCCGAGCTTCTCCGCGCCGCCGCACTTGAAGTTGTGGAGCACCACGTCGGCCTGCGCGGCCAGCTCGCGCGCGATGCGCTGGCCGGCTTCCGTCTGCAGGTCGACGCAGATCGACCGCTTGCTGCGATTCACGCTGTTGAAATAGGTGGTCTCGGTGTCGCCGATCCGCAGCCCCCAGTCGCGCGTATCGTCGCCGCGCGCCGGATGCTCGACCTTGATCACTTCCGCGCCGAAATCGGCAAGCACCATCGCGCACCACGGGCCTGCGAGCACGCGCGAGAAATCGAGCACCTTCACGCCGGCGAGCGGCAACGCGCACGATTCGTTCGTCATCCTTGTCTCCTCCATTCGCGTCGTTCGACTTTATTGTTTCGACAGCGCGATGTAGCGCGCGAGATGGTGATCCTCGTCGCCGAGCTGGTGATCGATCATCACGAGCCGCTTCGCGTAATGCGACAGCGGCAGCTCCCACGTCATCCCGATCCCGCCGTGCAGCTGGATGCTCTCCTCGGCGACCAGCGTGCCAATCCGGCCGATGCTGTATTTCGCCGCCGCGAGCGCGCGCTCGCGCACCGCACGCGGCGCATCGAGCTGCGCGGCCGCGTTGATCACCGCCGAACGCGCCTGCTCGACTTCGAGCAGCAGGTCGGCCATCCGGTGCTGCAGCGCCTGGAAGCTGCCGAGCGGCAACCCGAACTGCTTGCGCGTGCGCAGATAGTCGAGCGTGTGCGCCTTTGCGACGTCCATCGCGCCGAGCGCTTCCGCCGACAGCGCGAGCAGCCCGTAGCCGAGCACGCGTTCGAGCAGCGCGGCGCCCGCTTCGCCGTCGTGCGCATCCGGCGCGCCGAGCGCGGCATCGGCCGGCAGCGCGACGCGCTCGAAGCGCACTTCGGCCGCGCGGCCGCCGTCGATCTTCCTGTAATCGCGCAGCGACACGCCCGGCGCATCGGCCGGCACGACGAACAGGCCGATGCCGGCCGCGTCGTCGTCGTTGCCCGACACGCGCGCACTGACGACGAAGAACGCCGCCTGCGCGGCCTGGTCGACGACGCCCTTCGCGCCCGTCAGCACCCAGCCGTCGCCCGAACGTTCGGCGCGCGTGCGCACCGTCGTCAGTTCGTAATGCGAGCCCGGTTCGTCGTGCGCGAACGCGGCGCTCGCGCTGCCGTCGATCAGCGCGGCGAGCCGGTCGCGATGCGCATCGCCGCCGGCGAGCGCGAGCGCCCGGCCTGCGAGCAGCGCGCCGAGGAACGGCTCGACGACGAGCCCGCGCCCGAGGCATTCGAACACCACGGCGATGTCGAAGCCCGCGCCGCCGAAGCCGCCGTCGGCTTCGGCGAACAGCGCGCCGACCGTGCCGAGTTCGGCGAAGCGCCGCCACATCGCGCGGTCGAAGCCTTCGGCCGACTGCGCGATGCGGTCGCGCACCGGGAACGCGTACTGTTCGGCGATGAAGCGGTTCAACGTGTCCGCCAGCATCCGGCGGTCTTCTGTGTGCTGGAAATCCATCGTCGCGTCCCTCTTACAGCCCGAGCATCATCTTCGCGATGATGTTCTTCTGGATCTCGTTCGAGCCGCCGAAGATCGACAGCTTGCGGTTGTTGAAGTACTGCTGCGCGGCGCTCGCGGCTTCGTCGAGGCCGACCGGTTCGCCGTCGTAATCGGCATCGAGCGCCTCCTCGACGAACGGCTGCGCGTACGGCCCCATCGCGCGCCGCATCAGCGCGGTGATCTCCTGGCGGATCTGCGTGCCGCGGATCTTCAGCATCGAGCTTTCCGCGCCCGGCACGCCGCCGCCCGCGACCGCGGCCAGCACGCGCAGGTTGGTCGTGCGCATGTTTTCGAGTTCGATCTCGACACGGGCGAGCCGCGCGGCGAAGAACGGATCGTCGGCAAGCGGCCGGCCGTTCTTCGTGACCTTCGCGGCCACCGCGCGCAGCCGGTCGAGCGCGGCGGTCGAGAAGCCGATTCCGGCGATGTTGGTGCGCTCGTACGTGAGCAGGTATTTCGCGTAGGTCCAGCCGCGGTTCTCTTCGCCGACCAGGTTTTCCACCGGCACGCGCACGTCGGTGAAGAACACCTCGTTCACCTCGTGCTCCCCGTCGAGCGTGATGATCGGGCGGACCTCGACGCCCGGCGTGTTCATGTCGATCAGCAGAAAGCTGATGCCTTCCTGCTTGCGTACGTCCATCGCGGTGCGCACGAGGCAGAAGATCATGTTCGCGTAGTGGCCGAGCGTGGTCCACGTCTTCTGGCCGTTCACGACGTAGTGATCGCCATCGCGCACCGCGCTCGTCTTCACCGCCGCGAGATCGGAGCCGGCGCCCGGCTCCGAATAACCCTGGCACCACCAGTCGGTACCGTCGAGAATGCGCGGCAGCCAGCGGCGCTTCTGCGCTTCGCTGCCGTACTTGATCAGCACGGGGCCGAGCATGTTCACGCCGAACGGCACGATGCGCGGCGCGCCGGCGAGCGCGCATTCGTTGTCGAACAGGAACTTCTGCGCGACGCTCCAGCCGGGGCCGCCGTATTCGCGCGGCCAGTGGCTCGCGAGCCAGCCGCGCGCGTTGAGTGTCGCATGCCATTCGCGCATGTCGTCGCGCGTCAGGTGCAGGCCGCCCTTCACCTTGCGCGCGGTGCGCTCGGGCAGTTCGGCTTGCAGGAAGCGTTGCACTTCCGTGCGGAACGCTTCCTCTTCGGGAGTGAAATCGAGGTCCATCGTGGGTCCGTTGCGAATGCGGTGGGCGTTCAGTCGATGCGGTTCAGGCTCGCGAAATCCGCGCCGCGCGCGACGAGATCGACGAGCAGCGGCGACGGCTTCCAGAACAGCGGATCGTCCTTTGCGAATGAGCGGATATCGGCGAGCACGTTCGCGAGGCCGACCGTGTCCGCGTAGTGCATCGGGCCGCCGCGATAGCGCGGGAAGCCGTAGCCGTACAGGAACACCGCATCGACGTCGAGCGGGCGCAGCGCGATCTTCTCGTGCACGACGTTCGCGCCTTCGTTGATCATCGCGGCGAGATAGCGGCGCAGGATGTCTTCATCGGTGAACGTGCGCGGCGTGACGCCCTTCTTCGCGCGTTCTTCCGCGACGATCGCGTCGACTTCCGGATCGGGCGTGCCGACGCGCGCGCCGTCCGGATACAGGTAGTAGCCGCGGCCGGTCTTCTGCCCGAACCAGCCGCGCTCGCACAGCCGGTCGGAAATCTCCACGTAGCGCGCGTTCGGATCGCGCGTCGCCGCGCGGCGCTTGCGGGTCGCCCAGCCGATGTCGCCGCCCGCGAGATCGACCACCTGGAACGGGCCCATCGGGAAGCCGAACTCGCGCACCGCGCGATCGATCTGGTACGGCGACGCGCCGTCTTCCATCAGGTAGTCGGCAGCCGTCCGATAGACGGCGAGGATCCGGTTGCCGATGAAGCCGTCGCACACGCCCGCGCGCACCGGCGTCTTCTTCAGTTGCTTCGCCAGTGCGAACGCGGTCGCGACGACGTCCGGGCTCGCGCGCTTCGGCACGACGATCTCAAGCAGCTTCATCACGTTGGCCGGCGAGAAGAAATGCAGGCCGATCACGTCGGCCGGCCGGTCGATGCTCGCGGCAAGTGCGTCGATGTCGAGATACGACGTATTGGTCGCGAGCACCGCGCCCGGCTTGCACACGCGGGCGAGTTCGGCGAACACCGCCTGCTTCACGGCCATGTCCTCGAACACGGCTTCGATCACGACGTCGGCCTGCGCGAGCGCGTCGTACGACGTGCTGCCCTTGAAGCGCGCGAGCCGCGCCGCGTGCGCGGCCGGCGTCATCCGCCCTTTCGCGACGAGGCCGTCGTACACCTTCTCGACGTGCGCCCGGCCGCGCGCGAGCGACGCGTCGTCGCGCTCGATCATCGTCACCGGCAACCCGGCGTCGAGCGCCGCGACCGCGATGCCCGCGCCCATCGTGCCGCCGCCGACCACGCCGATCCGCTCGACCGGCCGCGCGCTCGCGCGCCGCGCCTCGGGCGCCTTCGCCGCTTCGCGTTCCGCGAAGAACGCATGCACGAGGCCCGCGCGCTGCGGGCTGTCGAGGCACTGCAGGAACAGGCTGCGTTCGAACTTCATCCCCGCGTCGAACGACTGCGTGAGCGCGGCCTCGACCGCGTCGACGATCTTCGCCGGCGAGAAGAGGCCGCGCGACTTCTTCGGCAATTCCGCGCGCGCCGCGTCGATCGCGGCCTGCGCGGCCGCGCGATCGGCCAGGCCCTGCGCGTCGCGCGTGCGGCGTACCGGCGCGCCGAGCGACACGAGTTCCTGCGCATAGGCGAGCCCTTCGGCGAGCGTGTCGTCGCTGTGCGCGATGCGATCGACGAGGCCGAGCGCGAGCGCTTCCTCCGCGCTCGCATGGCGGCCGGTCAGCATCAGGTCGAGCGCGGCCTTCGCGCCGATCAGGCGCGGCGCGCGCTGCGTGCCGCCCGCGCCGGGCAGCAGGCCCAGCGTCACTTCGGGCAGCCCGAGCTTCGCGCCGGGCACCGCGAGCCGGTAATGCGCGGCGAGCGCGACCTCGAGGCCGCCGCCGAGCGTCGCGCCGTGCAGCGCGACCACGACCGGCTTCGCGCCCGATTCGATCCGCTCGCACACGTCGGGCAGCGACGGCGGCACGGGCGGCTTGCCGAATTCGCGGATGTCGGCGCCCGCGATGAAGTTGCGGCCGGCGCCGACGATCAGCACCGCGCGGATCGCGTCGTCGGCCTGCGCGGCGTCGATCGCGTCGGCGAGACCGCGCCGCACGTCGGCGGACAGCGCGTTGACGGGCGGATGGTCGATCATGACGACGAGCACCTTGTCGCGCCGTTCGCGCGTGACGGTGCCGGCCGTCGGGCTGGCGGGGGAAGCGGTGGAATTCATCGTGTCTCCAGTGGTGCGGTGCGCCGGGCGGCCCACACCGGTCGGGCCGGCCCGCAGCGCCGGTGCGCGAGCCGGTCCAGGCGGCGCGGGCAACGGTCCGGCATGGTTGCCGGGTATGACGCGATTCTCGATTGGTCGAGATTCATTGACAATTCCCGCAGGCCTTTACAAGCTGTCAAGTCTGACTTGACACTGAATGCTTTCGGACCGTTCCCGACCGTTTCGGAGCGGGAAACGGGACGGATCAGGAGACACTCCGCATGGACCTGAACGCGCTGACGCTGCTCGTCGAGATCCTCGACGCCGGCAATCTCAGCAAGGCCGCGCAGCGGCTCAAGATGAGCCGGGCGAACGTCAGCTACCGGTTGAACCAGCTCGAACGCTCGATCGGGCAGCAGCTCGTGCGGCGCACGACGCGGCGCATGGAGCCGACCGAGATCGGGCTGAAGCTGTACGAGCACGGCCGGCGCATCCGCAACGAACTGCTCGCCGCGCAGGAATCGGTGACGACGCTCGGCCAGGACCTGCAGGGCCGCGTGCGGCTGTCGGTGCCGAGCGGCTACGGGCAGATGGTGATGTCCGACTGGCTGCTCGCGTTCAAGCGGCTGCATCCGGGCATCGTGCTCGACGTGGTGTTCGAGAATCGCGTGGAAGACCTGATGCGCGACGAAGTCGACATCGCGATCCGCGTGATGTCCGAGCCGCCGCAGAACCTCGTCGCGCGCGACATGGGCGCGGTGCGCTACATCGCATGCGCGTCGCCCGCGTTCGCGGCCGCGCACGGGATGCCCGCGAGCCTCGGCGCGCTGGCCGCCGCGCCGGTCGTCACCGCGACGGTGCTGGGCCGGCAGTTGCGGATCGCCGCGTATCTCGGCGACGAGCGCCACGAGGTGCTGCTCGAACCGACGCTGATTTCGGAGAACTTCCTGTTCCTGCGCCAGGCGATCCTCGCGGGGATCGGCGTCGGCATCGTGCCCGACTACGTGATGCAGGACGACCTGCGGCACGGCGCCGTCGTCACGTCGCTCGATGCGTACCGGCTGAGCATCTTCGGCACCCACATGTACATGCTCTACATGCCGAACCGCCACCACACGCGCGCGACGTCGACGTTCATAGAGTTCATCCTCGAACAGGCCGGAAAGACCGGCCGGGGCGGGCCCGGCGGGATGCGTCAGGGTTTCCTGTCGGATGACAAGCCGCCGGGCGCACGGCGACAATAGCGCGCCGGGGCGGGCAACGCCGTTGCGCCCGCGCCGACGTCAACATCGACGCCGCCGTCTCCTTCGAATTCACTGCTGCCGAGGGTTCAATGTTCGACCGGATTCGTCCGCATTCGCGTCCCTGGACGCTGCTCGCCGCCGTCGCGCTCGTCGCGTTCAACGCCGGCTGCACGTCCCCGTCCGCGCCGTCGGGCGCCGTCGTCCCGGTCGCCGCCGCATCGGGCGCGGCCGTCCCGCTGCCCGGCGTTCACGCGCCCGAACTGTCGTCGGGGTGGGCCGACAAGCCGGGCTGGACCTCGCAGCACTTCATGATCGCGGCCGCGAACCCGCTCGCGACGCAGGCCGGCTACGACATGCTGAAGGCGGGCGGCACCGCGATCGACGCGGCCATCGCGACGCAGATGGTGCTCGCGCTCGTCGAGCCGCAATCGTCGGGCATCGGCGGCGGCGCGTTCATGCTGTACTTCGACGGCAAGACGACGCAGGCGTACGACGGCCGCGAAACCGCGCCGGCCGCCGCGACCGAGCGCCTCTTCTACGGGCCGACCGGCCAGCCGATGGGCTTCTACGAAGGCGTCGTCGGCGGGCGCTCGGTCGGCACGCCGGGCGTGCTGCGCATGCTCGACGCCGCGCACCGCGCGCACGGCAAGCTGCCGTGGCGCCGGCTGTTCCAGCCGGCCATCCGGCTCGCCGAGCGCGGCTTCACGATCAGCCCGCGCCTGGCGATGCTGATCGCGAACGACAAGTACCTGAACAACGACCCGGCCGCCCGCGCGTACTTCTACAACGCCGACGGCACGCCGAAAACCGCCGGCACGGTGCTGAAGAACCCGGCGCTCGCGACCGTGCTGCGCCAGGTCGCCGACCGCGGCGCGAACGCGTTCTACAGCGGCGCGATCGCGCGCGACATCGTCGCGAAGGTGCGCAAGCATCCGACCAACCCGGGGCTGCTGTCGCTGCAGGATCTCGCGCGCTACCAGCCGAAGGTGCGCGCGCCGCTGTGCGCCGACTACCGGCGCTCGGTCGTGTGCGGGATGCCGCCGCCGTCGTCCGGCGGCCTCGCGATCGCGCAGATGCTCGGCATGCTCGAGGCGATGCCCGACTGGCAGCAGATCGGCGCGCAGAAGCCGGTGCGCAACGCGGTCGGCTACGAGCCGACGCCGTTCGCCGCCCACCTGTTCAGCGAAGCCGGACGTCTCGCGTATGCGGACCGCGCACGCTACGTGGCCGATCCCGATTTCGTGCCGCTGCCCGGCGGCAACTGGGCGAGCCTCACCGACAAGACCTATCTCGCGCAGCGCGCGCGGCTGATCGGCGACACCAGCATGGGCGTCGCGCAGGCCGGCACGCCGCAAGGCGCGACGCTCGCGCTGGCCGACGACCGCAGCCCCGAATTGCCGTCGACGTCCGACATCGCGATCGTCGACCGCTACGGGCAGGCGCTGTCGATGACGACCAGCGTCGAGGATGCGTTCGGCTCGCGGCTGATGGTGCGCGGCTTCATGCTGAACAACCAGCTCACCGATTTCTCGTTCGCGTCGACCGACAACGGCCGACCGGTCGCGAACCGCGTGCAGCCCGGCAAGCGCCCGCGCTCGGCGATGTCGCCGGAACTCGTGTTCGACAAGAAGACGAAGCAGGTGACGATGATCGTCGGTTCGGCCGGCGGCCCCGCGATCATCAATCACGTCGCGAAGACGCTGGTCGGCGTGCTCGACTGGGGGATGACGATGCAGCAGGCGATCGCGCTGCCGAATTTCGGGTCGATGAACGGGCCGACGCAGCTCGAACGCGGCCGCGTATCGGACGCGCTCGCCGACGGGCTGAAGGGCCGCGGGCACGACGTGCAGGTCGTCGAGATGAACTCGGGGCTGCAGGGAATCCAGCGGCTGAACGTGCAGGGGCAGACGGTGTGGTTCGGCGGGGCCGATCCGCGGCGGGAAGGCGTGGCGATGGGGGATTGAGCGCGGCAGGCATGGGCGGCGCGTACGTGCTCGTCGCCCGTGCCGTCAGCATGACGTCAGCCGCGCCCCTTCCACGGCACCACCCGCCGCTCGACCCAGCGCATCGCCAGATCGAACAGCCACGCGATCGCGCCGATGAGCAGGATGCCCATCACGACGATGTCGGTGCGCAGGAAGCTCGATGCGTTGAGCACCATCTGCCCGAGCCCGGCTGTCGCGGCGACCATCTCGGCCGCGACGAGCGTCGTCCAGCCGAAGCCGATCGCGATCCGCAGCCCGGTGAGGATTTCCGGCAGCGCGGCCGGCAGCACCACGTGGCGCACGATCTGCGCGAAGCTGCCGCCGAGCGAATACGCGGCGTTGATCTGCTCGACCGTCGCCGCACGCACGCCGGCGCGCGCGGCCATCGCGATCGGCGCGAAGCACGCGAGGAAGATCACGACGAGCTTCGCCGTCTCGTCGATGCCGAACCAGATCACGACGAGCGGCAGATACGCGAGCGGCGGCAGCGGCCGATAGAACTCCAGCAGCGGATCGAGCACGCCGCGTGCGATGCGGCTCACGCCCATCAGGATGCCGGCCGGCACGCCGATCGCGGTCGCGAGCGCGAACGCACCGAACACGCGGGCAGCGCTCCACAACAGATGATCGGACAACGGCAGGCCGCCCTGGATGCGGCCGTGCCACGCATCGACGAACGCGGTCCACACCGCTTCCGGCGCGGGCAGGAACAATGGCGGCAGCCACTGCAGATGCGTCGCGACCCACCACAGCACGGCCAGCGCCGCGACCGTCGCCGCGCTGAGCCCGGCCGTCCTCCCCTGCCCCGGCAACCGGTAGCGATGCGAGGCGCGCGCCGGACGCGGTACGTCGCGCCGCTGCGTATCGCGTCCGTCCGGCCCGAAGCCCGCGGCCGCTCGATCGGCCGCCCAAGAATCCTGCGTGCTCATGTCGTCCTGCCTGTGCAATGTGCTGATGCGGCCGCGCCCGACGGACGCGCCCTGCCGCGCGAACTCGTGCATCACGCCGGCTCCGCGACCGCCTCGTCGCGATGCAGATACGCGATCAGCCGCTCGCGCCACGCGATGAAATCCGGCGACGATTTCACCGCGCGCGCGTCGCGCGATTCGACGTAGCGGCGCGCGAACGGCAGCTCGAAGGTTTCGGCAATGCGGCCGGGGCCCGGCGTCATCACGACGAGACGCGTCGCGAGGAACAACGCCTCCTCGACGTCGTGCGTGATGAAGAACACCGTCTTGCCGGTGCGCGCCCACACGTCGAGCACGAGCGCCTGCATCGTGCCGCGCGTCATCGCGTCGAGCGCACCCATCGGCTCGTCCATCAGCAGCACGCGCGGGTCGCTCGCGAGCGCGCGCGCGATGCCGACGCGCTGCTGCATCCCGCCGGAGAGTTCATACACGCGCGCATGCGCATGGCGCTCGAGGCCGACGAGCGCGAGCATCTCTTTCGCACGCGCTTCGCGTTCGGCTTTCGACACGCGCGCGAAGCGCAGCCCGAGCGCGACGTTATCGAGCACGTCGAGCCACGGCAGCAACGCGTATTTCTGGAACACGACGCCGCGATCGGCGCCGGGGCCCGTGACCGGCACGCCGTCGACGCACACGTCGCCGGTCGTCGGCGCGACGAAGCCGGCCATGCAGTTCAGCAGCGTCGTCTTCCCGCACCCGGACGCACCGAGCGCGACGACGAATTCACCGGACTCGATGCGCAGGTCGACGCGCGCGAGCGCCTGCGTCGTCGGCCTGCCGCGCTCGCCCGGATAGGCGACCGATACCTGACGGACTTCCAGCGTGCTCATGATCGAAGGGCTCCGCGACGAAAGGGCTAACCGGCCGCGCTCAGCGCGCGGCCTTCTGCACGAACTGCGGATCGACGCCGGCCGAATAGTCGGCGAGCACCGTCTGGATCGTGCCTTGCGACTTGAGGAATGCAGCCGTGGCCGCGAGCGACTTCGCGGCGCCCGATTGCGCGCCGCCGCCGAGCCACGTCGGCGATGCCTGTTCGGCCGCCGTCGGGAATGCATAGAGCGCGAGGCTGGCCGGCACGTCCTGCGCGTTCGCGCCGGACACCTTCGCGACCGCCGCGACCTGCGGCGAGCCGACCTTCCACGCGGCAGCGTGCGCGCGGTAGTCGGCGTCCGCCGCCGCGAGCACCTTCACGAAGCGCGTGACGAACTCGGGGTTCTCGCGCGCGAACTTGCGGCTCACGACGAAGCCGTCGAAGGTCGACTTGCCGCTTTCCTTCGCAACCTGGCCCGACGTCGTGAGCACGGTGCCCGACTGCTTGACCTTCGCGAGCACCGGATCCCAGATGTAGGTCGCGTCGATGTCGCCGCGCGCCCACGCAGCCGCGACTTCGGGCGGACGCAGGTTGACGATCTTCACGTCGTTCGGATTGACGCCCGCTGCCTGCAGCGCGACGAGCGTATGGAAGTGCGACGTCGACACGAACGGCACGCCGATCTTCTTGCCCTTCAGCCCGGCGACGTTCGTGACGCCCGAGCCGTTGCGCGCGACGAGCGCCTCGGCGTCGTTGATGTTGTCGAGCACCCAGAACAGCGAGATGTCGAGCCCCTGCGACAGCCCGGCCGCGATCGGGCTCGAGCCGGCTTCGCCGAGCTGCACGGAGCCCGACGCGAGCGCGCGGATCACGTCGGCGCCGCTGTCGAGCTTGCGGAAGGTGACCTTGTAGCCGGTCGCCTTTTCGACTTCACCGCTCGCCTGCGCGTAGCGCCACGGCACGACCATGTCCTGGTACGCGATCACGACTTCGCGCGATTCGGCGTGCGCCGCGCCCAGCGCGGCAAAGGCGGTCAGCGCGACGACGGCGCGGCGGATGAAGCTGAAACGGGACATGCGGCTCTCCTTCGGAATGCGGGCATTGCTGCGGGAGAGCCGACTTTACGGGCTTTGCGCGCGGCGGGAGCGAACTTATCCTGCGAAGCTATCGATGCCGTTTCAGCTTTGCTTTTCATGCTCGACCGGATTGCGCGTCCGGTCGGGTGACGATTGGCGTGCGCATGCGCGGATCATCGCCGCGCCAACGAAAAAGCCCGCATCGCTGCGGGCTTTTTTCGACTGCTCGAGACTGCTGCAGATGCAGGCGAGCGCGAGCGCTCAGACCACCCCCGCCCCATGCGCCTGCAGATCGGCGTGATAGCTCGAGCGCACCATCGCGCCGACGGCCGCGTGCGTGAAGCCCATCTTGTACGCCTCTTCCTCGTACATCTTGAACGTATCCGGATGCACGTAAGCGCGCACCGGCAGGTGGTGCTCCGACGGCTGCAGGTACTGGCCGATCGTCAGCATGTCGACGTCGTGCGCGCGCAGGTCGCGCATCACCTGCAGGATTTCCTCTTCGGTCTCGCCGAGGCCGACCATCAGGCCCGACTTCGTCGCGACGTCCGGATGCAGCGCCTTGAAGTCCTTCAGCAGCTTCAGCGAGTGCGCGTAGTCCGAACCCGGGCGCGCTTCCTTGTACAGGCGCGGCACCGTTTCGAGGTTGTGGTTCATCACGTCGGGCGGCGCGGCGTTCAGGATCGAGATCGCGCGGTCGAGACGGCCGCGGAAGTCCGGCGTCAGGATCTCGATGCGCGTGTCCGGCGACTGTGCACGCGTTTCGCGGATGCACTCGACGAAGTGGGCGGCGCCGCCGTCGCGCAGGTCGTCGCGATCCACGCTCGTGATCACCACGTACTTGAGCTTGAGCGCGGCGATCGTGCGCGCGAGGTTCTTCGGCTCATCCGCGTCGAGCGGATCGGGACGGCCGTGGCCGACGTCGCAGAACGGGCAGCGGCGCGTGCACTTGTCGCCCATGATCATGAACGTCGCGGTGCCCTTGCCGAAGCATTCGCCGATGTTCGGGCAGCTCGCTTCCTCGCACACGGTATGCAGGTTGTGCTCGCGCAGGATCGTCTTGATCTCGTTGAAACGCGAGCTGCCGGTGGCCGCCTTCACGCGGATCCACTCCGGCTTCTTCAGCTTTTCGATCGGAATGACCTTGATCGGGATGCGCGCCGTCTTCGCCTGCGCCTTCTGCTTGGCGGTCGGATCGTAGGCAGGGGTCGCGGCCGTATCGGCCGGTGCGGGAGAAGCGGTAACGTCAGTCATTCGATTGTTCCAGTGCGTGCGGCTTGTCGGCGGCCGCGGATGCGCCGTCGAGGTTGGCGATCAGACGGCTCACCAGCGTGTGGGCGACGTCGTTCCAGTCGGCGGCAACCCCGAGGCTCGCCATGTCGACGGTTTCCAGTCCGGCATAGCCGCACGGGTTGATCGCGAGAAACGGGCGCAGATCCATCTTCACGTTCAGGCTCAGCCCGTGATAGCTGCAGCCGTTACGGATCTTCAGGCCGAGGGCCGCGATTTTCGCGCCCTCGTGCACGCCGGATGCCACGTAGATCCCGGGCGCGCCCGCCTTGCGGACCGAAGCGAGATTATACGCCGCGAGGGTTTCGATCACGGCCTCCTCGATCTTCGTCACGAGCGTGCGCACCATCAGCTTGCGCCGGCGCAGGTCCAGCAGCAGGTAGACGACGATCTGGCCGGGGCCGTGGTAAGTGATCTGTCCGCCGCGGTCGACCTTCACGAGCGGCACGCCGCTGTCGGCCACCAGCAGGTGCGCGGGGTCGCCGGCCTGGCCGAGCGTGTAGACGGGCGGATGCTCGACCACCCAGAGCTCGTCGCCGGTGTCGGCCGTGCGCGTGTCGGTGAACGCGCGCATCGCGTCGAAGCTTGCCTCGTACGCCTCGCGGCCCCGCCACCGCACGGTAACCGGCTGGGCCGGCTGAGCCGGGAGTCCGGCGGGCGATGCGGAAACGGCGACAGGCGTGGACACGATGGAAACCGGCGAAACGGACATGGGCGGTAGTTTACCGAAAACCCGTGGGTCTCGCCGGCCTTAGGACGGGGACGGATCGCCGGTATCCGTCGGATGAAACGATGGTCAGACGGTGCGCCAGCCGTCGTGCAGCAGCGCGTTGACGCGTTCGCGCAGCCGGGACAGCCCGCCGAGCGCGACTTCCCGCGGCGGCCGCGACACCGAGAACGCGACGCGTGCGCCCTCGCGGCCTTCCGCGCTGAGCCACAGCCGCTCGCCGCGGCGCAGCTTCAGCGTCTCGCCGTCGGCCAGGAAGTAGTCGTCGACGTCGTTGCTGCGCGTCGCCCAGACCGGCCCGCACTGGACGACCAGCCGCGTGCTGCGCTGCACCTTCATCGGCACGGTCTCGCCCGGGGGAATTTCGAAGGTGATGCTTGAAGAGATTTCTTGCATGATCGACTCCGCCAATAAGTGCTTCGATGACTACAATCCTAGTCACTTGAAGGTGTCCGACCAAACGACCAATTTTCACGTCGATGTGAGGAAAATTAGCAAATGGACCTCCGCCAGCTGCCGGCGCTGAACGCGATTCGCGCGTTCGAAGCCGCCGCCCGCCACGAGAACTTCTCGCGCGCCGCCGACGAGCTGTTCGTCACGCACGGCGCGGTCAGCCACCAGGTGCGCGCGCTCGAGGAAGAGCTCGGCGTGCAGCTGTTCACGCGCAACGGCAAGCGGCTGTGCCTGACCGACGCCGGCATGCGCTACGCACAGCAGATCCGCACCGCGCTGATGGTGATCGCCGACGCGACGCGCGACGTGCGCGCGAGCGACCGCGACCGGCGGCTGGTCGTGTCGATGCTGTCGTCGTTCGCCGCGCGCTTCATCACGCCGCGCATCGGCACGTTCATCGAGCGGCATCCGGAAATCGACGTCGAGCTGCAGTCGACCAACTCGCTCACCGATTTCGCGCGCGACGACGTCGATCTCGCGATCCGCTTCGGCTTCGGCAGCTATCCGGGGCTGCACGTGGAGCCGCTGTTCGAGGAGGTGTTCTTTCCGGCGTGCGCGCCGACGCTGAACGGCGGCAAGCTGCCGCAGACGCCCGCCGATCTCGCGCACTACCCGCTGCTGCGTTCGGACGACGAGCTATGGCGGCCGTGGTTCGACGCGGCCGGGCTCGACACGCTGACCGAGCCGAAACGGGGGATTCTGTACCAGGATTCGTCGAACCTGCTGCTGGCCGCGATCGAGGGCCAGGGCATCGCGCTGGTGCGCCGCTCGCTCGCGGTGCACGACCTGCTCGACGGGCGCATCGTGCGCCTGTTCGACATCGACGGGCCGAGCCCGTGGCACTATTTTTTCGTGTGTCCGCCGCCGCTCTTGAACACGCCGCGCGTGCAGGCGTTCCGCACCTGGCTGTTCGAGGAAGTCGCCGAATACAAGCGGCTGTGCGACGAGCTGGACGCGCGGCGCGCGGCGGGGAAATGCCCCGCCGAGTGCGCGCGGGAAGGAGGATGGAAAGGGATCAGCGGCCGTTTGCGCTGACCCCGGACGCCGGAACGGGCGTTAAAGGACGACCTTGACCATCGGATGGCCGGTCAGTGCGCGATAGATGTTGTCGAGCTGTTCCTGGCTCGTCGCGCGCACGGTGATCGTGAGGCCCGTGTAATTGCCGCCGCTCGATGCACGCTCCTCGATCTTCTCGACGTCGATCTCGTTGTCGTGAACGGCGACGACCTTGAAGATCGTGTCCTTGAATTCGGGGTGCGCCTTGCCCATGATCTTGATCGGGAAATCGCACGGAAACTCCAGCAGCGACTCCTTCCGGGTCTCGATCGCGCCGGTCACCTCGACGGTTTTGGTCGGTTCGCTCATCATTTTCTCCGGGTTAGGTCAAACTGTTCAAACTCGCGTGCCTTCGCACGCTGGTACGCGTCGTAGAGCGCCGCGAACACAGGGCCCGGCTTGCCGCCCTGCACGGGCAGATCGTCGAGCGACGTAACGGGCAGGATTTCCTTGGTGGCCGACGTCAGCATGATCTCGTCGGCCGTACGCAGCTCGACCTCGCTGATCTCGCGCGCGACGAACCGGATCCCGCATTCTTCGGCCAGCTGCTCGACCAGCGCGTAGCGGATCCCTTCGAGGATCTTGTTGCTGCGCGGCGGCGCGAACAGTTCGCCGTTCTTCACGATCCACACGTTCGACGACGAGCCTTCGGTCACGTTGTCGTCGCGCAGTTGGATCGTCTCAAACGCGTCGCGTTCGGCCGCATGCTGCGCCATCAACACGTTGCCGAGCAGCGAGATCGACTTGATGTCGCAATGCAGCCAGCGGCGATCCTCGGCCGTCACGCAGCGCACGCCCTTCGCGCGCTCCGCTTCGGACGGCAGGCGCAGCGGGGTCGTCATCGCGAACACCGTCGGCACCGCGTTCGCCGGGAACGCGTGACCGCGCTTCGCGACGCCGCGCGTCACCTGCAGGTAGACGAGCGCGTTGCCGTCGGCGAGGCCTTCCGCGTTCGCCGCGACGACCCGCTCGATCAGCGCGCGCCAGCCGGCCGCATCGTGCGGGTCGTCGATGCCGATCTTCTTCAGGCTGCGCGCGAGCCGGTCGAGATGCTGTTCGATCCGGAACGGCACGTGCGCGCCGTCGTGCGCATACACGGGGACGACTTCATACACGCCGTCGCCGAAGATGAACCCGCGGTCGAGCACCGGCACACGGGCTTCGGACAGCGGCACCAGTTCCTCCTGCGCCGAGACGCTGAGGTAGACGATCGGTTCGAATTCGGCTTGGCTCATAGCTTTGACAGATGGGGATGAAGTCGTGAAAACAAAGGCCCGTCGTGCTTACTTTTTCTTGCTGAACATCAGCAGGATCGAGTCCCAGATACGTCCGAAGATACCCGCTTCCGGCACCGCCTGCAGCGCGACGACCGGGAATTCGGACAGCGTCTTGCCGTCGGCGACGATCTTCACGGTGCCGACCTGCTGGCCTTGCGCGAGCGGCGCGATCAGCGGCGCGTTGACGTCGACCTCGGTCTTGACCTTGTCGCCGAGGCCGCGCGGCACGGTCGCCCACTGGTCGCCCTTCACGCCGACCTGCACGGTGTTGTCCTTGCCCTTGTAGACGCGCGGCGTCGAGATCGCCTGGCCGCCCTTGAACAGGCGCACCGAATCGAACGCGCTGTAGCCGTAGTTCAGCATCTTCATGCTGTCCTGCGTACGGTCGCTTTCCTTCTGCTCGCCCATCATCACCGACACGAGGCGGCGCTGGCCGTCGACGCCCGGGATCGCGCGCTTCGCCGACGCGATCAGGCAGTAGCCGGCCGCCTGCGTGTGGCCCGTCTTCAGGCCGTCGACCGTCGGGTCGAGCCACAACAGACGGTTGCGGTTCCCCTGGCGGATGTTGTTGTACTTGAATTCCTTCTCCGAGAAGATGCCGTAGTACTGCGGAAAATCGCGGATCAGGTGGGCCGACAGCTTCGCGAGATCGCCGGCCGTCGTGTAGTGGTTCGGGTCGGGCATGCCGTTCACGTCGGCGAAGTGCGTGCCCTTCATGCCGAGGCGCGCCGCCTCGTCGTTCATCAGCGTGACGAACTGCCCTTCGCTGCCGCCGACCAGTTCGGCCAGCGCGATCGCGGCGTCGTTGCCCGACTGGATGATCATCCCGTACACGAGGTCGTGCACGGACACCGGCTTGTTCGCCTCGATGAACATGCGCGACTCGTCGCGGCCGACGCGGCGCACGGCTTCGCTCGGCGTGACGATCTGCTCCATCGAGATCTTCTTCTTGTCGAGTGCCTCGAACACGAGGTAGGCCGTCATCAGCTTCGTCAGCGACGCCGGCTCGACGCGTTCGTCCGCATTGCCCGATGCGAGCACCGTGTTGCTCGTCGCGTCGACGAGCACCCACGAGCGCGCGTTCACGCCCGGCGGCGGCACCGCGCCCGGCATGTAGGTCGCGGGCGCGCCGGTGAACTGCTCGGCGGCCGGCGCCGCATGCGCGGCCTTGGCCTTGGCGGCCGGCTTCGCCTCGGCGACGACGATCGTCGATGCGAGCGCGACGGGCAGCATCACGCCGAGCGCGACGTTGCGCGCGGCGGTGCTGAAGGCGATGGAGGAAGCGAGGGACTTGAGGCCTTGGGAAGACAGACGCATGATCGATTCAGGCTGATGGCAGAAAGTGCGGTGCGAAACGCGCAGGGTTGAACGGCAAGGCGGCGGGCGTGTCGGGCATTCGCCCGACACCGTCGGGCGACGCGAAACGCGCCGGTTGGACTCGTGCGGGCGCGTTCGGTTCGCGGCCGTCGCGAGCGGGCGGACAGGCGGCGAAACGAGCGCCGCATGGGCCCAGCCGGGCCGCGGGCAACGCGAAATGCGGCCATTATACGTGGCCGCGAACGGCGTTTTCGCGAACCGGGCAGCGGACGTCCGCAACCCCGTTGCGGGAGCATGGCACGGGAATGCGGCGAGCATGCGTGCTCGAAGCCGCGCGAAAGGTGTGCGCAGGCGGCGTGCAAGCCGGGTTGCGCCGCCGTGCGGCACGCGGCGCGCCGCGTGGGGCGGCGCGATGTCGCATGAAGCTTCGGGAAGGGTCGCGCATCGTCCGGCCGGCGCCGGTGCGCGACACGGCCGCCGGCGCTTACGCCGGCGGCCGCATGCGGACTAGCGCCACGCGTCGACGATGATGCGCTTCAGCACGTGCAGCTTGCGATGGAGGAAATGCTCGGCGCCGGGGATCACGACGACCGGCAGCTCCTGCGGCCGCGCCCAGTCGTACACCGACGCGATCGGCACCGTATCGTCGGTTTCGCCGTGGATCACGAGCGTGTTCTCGGGCACGTCGGCCACCTGCCAGCGGCTCGCGGCCGTGCCGACGAACACCATCCGCTCGATCGCTTCGCCCGCGTCGCGCAGGCGCTTCGCGACGTGCGACAGCACGAAGGTGCCGAACGAGAAGCCCGCGAGCACGAGCGGCAGGTCCGCATACGCGGGCTGCGCGCGCATGTGCGCGAGCACCGCGAGCAGGTCGTCCGCCTCGCCCGTGCCATTGTCGTGCACGCCTTCGGTCGCGCCGACGCCACGGAAGTTCGACCGGTAGACGACGTAGTTCAGTTGCACGAGCGTGCGCGCGAGCGTCTGCGCGACCTTGTTGTCCATCGTGCCGCCGAACAGCGGGTGCGGATGCGCGACGAGCGCGATGCCGCGCGGCGCGGCGCCACCTTCGCGCACGGCGTCGGGCAGGTCGACCGCGATTTCGATCTGGCCGATCGGGCCCGCGATCAGCGATTTCTGCGTATGAACGTTCATTCGGCCGGCCCGCTCAGATCTTCAGGCGGTCGACGACCTTGCCGTCGCGCAGGTGCGACTCGACGATCTCGTCGATGTCGGCCTGGTCGACGTACGTGTACCACGTGCCTTCCGGATACACGACCATCACCGGCCCTTCCTCGCAGCGATCGAGGCAGCCGGCCTTGTTGATGCGCACCTTGCCGGGCCCCGCGAGACCGAGCTCCTTCACGCGCTTTTTCGCGTATTCCTGCATGGTCTGCGCATTGCATTGCGCGCAGCTCGGGCGCTCGGCGCCCGGTTCGCGCTGGTTCAGGCAGAAGAAGACGTGGTGCTGGTAGTAGGAATCCATGATGGTGACGAGCGGCCCGGCGCGAGGCCGTGCGGAAAGAGCGGCGATGAATTGCCGTTGCGCGGGGCGGCAACGGAGGATGCGGACGATTATAGCGAGCGGCGCACGCGGCTGCCCGCGGCACGGCCGCCGCCGCACGGCCCGGGCTGCCGCGTCAGCGGCGCAGCGCGGCCGGCAGCCACGCGTGCTCGACGCGCTGGCCGAGCCAGATCAGCGCCGCGTAGGGCCAGATCCACGCGAGCCAGCGCGCGATGCTGTTGAAGTGCACGTAGCGGCCCTGCCGCCAGCCCGACAGCGTGAAGTCGAAGAACGGGTTGACCGGCAGCAGGTTCACGAGCGCGACGCCGGCCAGCAGCGCGAGCGCCGCGAGCATCGCGCGCCACGTCGCCGGCACGCGCAAGGCGACGAGCGCCGCCGCGAAACCGAGCTCGATGCCGAGCCTCGCGCCGGGCGTCGCCCATACGACGACGAGGCCGGTGGTCGACTGCATGTACGTCGCGGCCGCCTTCAGCACCAGCGTGGCGACCACCAGCGCGATCAACAGCCGGATGCGCGGCGCGCGCGGGCGCATCGCGAGCGACGCGATCGTCAACGCGGCGAACAGCATCAGCCCGCCCAGCACGGCCTCCCACGCGGAATCGGACAGCCAGCCGTCGACCCGCTCGGGCCATTCGCTGACGCGCCACGCGGCCGGCAGCCACGCGAGCAACGCGTCCTGCATCGACGCGTCGGCGCGCTCCCACAGCGCGGCCGGCCAGTCGCCGATACCGAACAGGAACGGCGACGGAAACACGATCGCGAACGGCCACAGCGCGGCCAGCAGCAGCGGCGTCGAACCGTCGGCCTCCAGCCACGCGAAGCGCAGCCGGCGCAGCGCGCCGCGGTCGAGCAGCGCGCCGGTGGCCGGCGCGGCAAGCGCCGCGCCCAGTAGCGCGCCGAGCGCGTTGGCGCCGAGGTCGAGATTCGACGCGACACGCGTCGGCAGGTAGGTCTGCAGCGCTTCCATCGTGCCCGACAGCAGCACGCCGAGCCCGCCGGCGATCAGCGTCGCGGCCACGCCGCGCCAGCGCGGGTGCAGCGCCAGCACGCCGAGCGCGCCGAACGGCAGGTAGCCGAGCACGTTCGTGGCCACGTCGAACGCGGTCACGTAGCGCTGCATCGGCGCGAACAGGTAATCGAACGGACCGATGCCGAGCGACAGCCAGCCTTCGAACGGATACAGCGACGCATAGACGATCAGCGCCGCGTAAGCGGCAAACGCCTGCCGCGCGAGCGGTGACGCGCGATGCGTGCCCGGCACGTTCATCGCGGATGCAAGCGCGGATGCACGTCGGCCGTCACGGCGTGCCCGCGTACGCCTGCACGCCGACCCACGCGGCGATCTGCGACACGAGTTCGTCGCTGGCCGCCGCGAGCGCACGCGCGCCGCCGGCCGCGTCGGGCGTGCTCGACGGCGCGCGCGCGACGAACGTGCGCTGGCCAAGCACCTTGCCGTCCTGCATCAGCGTCGCGCGCGCGGTCACCGCGCCGTGGCTTTGCGACTGGCCGTCGAAGACCTGCTCGAATTCGCTCAGGTCGACCTTGAGCGTCGGCGCGCGCACGCCGTCGGCGCCTTCGAGCACCGTCCCGCGCGACGACAGCGCGCCGCGCAGCCGCTGCGTGAGCAGTTGCGCGGGCGGCGCGGTCCAGCGGCTGTCGCGATAGACGGCCACGTGCTGCGCATCGGCGTACGCGAGCCGGTACGCGAACTTGTCCGAGTCGAGCGCATCCGGCGCGGCGACGTCGAGCACCTTCAGCGCGGGGCCCGACCCGGTGGTCGCCACCGACGACGCGGGCCCGAGGTCGTAGCGGATGTTCGACAACACCGCGTCGTTGCCGGCGCAGCCGGCCGCCAGTGCGAGCGTCAGTACGGCAAGTGCGCCCGCGGCCGGGCGCAGCGCGCGGTCAAGAATTCGTGGCATGGCGTATTCCTGCATGAGGTTTCCGGTTTCGATAGGCGTCAGTGCGCGGCCGTCGCACCCGGCCAGACGAAGCCCGCTTCGCCCGGCCCCGGCGCCGCGCCGGGCGAGCCGAACAACAGACTGCGCGGATTGCGGCCGAGTTCACCGGCAACGTCCTTCAATTGCCGGGATGCATCGCCGACGCTATCGGCCAGCGCGTTGAAGCGCGGCAGCGTGTCGTACTGCACGCGCGCGTTGAGGCCGTTCAGCGCGACGCCGACCTGCTCGGCGGCCGTGCCGGCCTTGTTCAGGTTCGACACGAGCGGCCCGTTCGGCTGCAGCAGCGTGTTCGCCGACGCCATCGCGCGGTTCACCTCGTGCATCGTTTCCGGCAGCGCGGTGACGGCCGGGCCGAGCTGCTTCGTCAGCGTCGCGGCGCCGTCGGCCGCGTGCTGCAGGCTTTCGGCGGTCGCGCGCAACTGCTCGCGCATCTCGGGCGACATCAGCGCGTTCGCGCTCTTCGCGGCCAGTTCGAGTTGCCGCAGCAGCACGTCGCCGCGCTCCTGGATCTGGTCGAACAGGCTCGGCCGCATCGGGATCTGCGCGATCGCCTTCGGCGACGACGGCAGCGGCGACAGATCGCGCCCCGTATCCTCGAGCTGCACGAACGCGATGCCGGTCACGCCCTGGAAGCCGAGGCTGCCGTAGGTCGACTGCGTGATCGGCGCGTCGTGATCGACGAGAATGCGGATCCGGATCTGGCCCGGATGCGTGCGATCGAAGCCGATCGACTGCACCTTGCCGACGTCGAGGCCGCGAAAGCGCACGGCCGCGTCCGGGAACAGCCCGGTCACGTTGGTGCGCGCGAGCAGGTCGTACGGCACGCGCACGGTGCGGTCGACGTTGAACCAGAACACGGTGCCCGCGATCGCGAGCGTCAGCGCGATCGTGAACAGGCCGGCCCAGAACGCATGTGATTTGTTTTCCATTCGCGGGTTCCTTGCTTCTACAGCTCGACGCTCGACAGCGCCGGTTCGAGGGCCGCCTTCGGCAGCTTCGCGCGCCGCTCGGGCGGCAGCGCCTGCAATGCGCGGCGCCCGCGCAGCCCCAGGAAATATTCGTGGATGAACGGATGGTCGACGTTCGCGGCCTCCTCGACAGGCGCCGCGACCAGCACCTTGCGGTCGGCCAGCACCGCGACGCGCGTCGACAGCGCGACCATCGTGTCGAGGTCGTGCGTCACCATCACGACGGTCAGACCGAGCGTGCGGTGCAGCGTCGCGATCAGCTCGACGAATTCGTCGGACGCCTGCGGATCGAGGCCGGCCGTCGGCTCGTCGAGGAACAGCAGCTCGGGCTCGAGCGCGATCGCGCGCGCGATGCCAACCCGCTTCACCATCCCGCCCGACAGCGCGGCCGGCATCTTCGACGCGTGCTTGCACGGCAGCCCGACCATCTCGAGTTTCAGCATCACGATGTCGTGCAGCAGGTCCGGCGGCACGCGGCCGAGCTCGCGCAGCGGCTGCGCGACGTTGTCGAACACCGTCATCGACGAGAACAGCGCGCCCTGCTGGAACAGCATTCCCGAACGCGTGCGCATCATCCGCGCGCTCGCGTCGTCGATCGTCGCCGTATCCTCCCCGAACACCTTGATCGTGCCCGACGTCGGCCGTTCGAGGCCGAGGATCTGGCGCACGAGCGTCGTCTTCCCGGAGCCCGACCCGCCGACGATCGACACGATCTCGCCGCGCCGCACGTCGAAGTCGAGCTTCTGGTGAACGATGTTGCGCCCGTAGCGCTTGGTCAGGTTGCGCACCTCGATCACGAGGTCGCCGGCATCGGCGGCCGCGTCCGGCCGGGCGCCGAGCGACCCGGCGCCGATCGCCGCGGCATGCGCGGTCGTTTCGTTCGATGCGCTCATCCGAGCCCCACGTTCTGGAACAGGATCGCGAACACCGCGTCGGCGAGGATCACGACCGTGATCGACGACACGACCGACGTGGTCGTGCCTTCGCCGAGGCTCTGCGAGTTCGCCTTGATCCGGAAGCCGAAATGGCAC
This sequence comes from Burkholderia sp. AU28863, assembly GCF_002223195.1. Lineage (NCBI taxonomy): Bacteria > Pseudomonadati > Pseudomonadota > Betaproteobacteria > Burkholderiales > Burkholderiaceae > Burkholderia > Burkholderia sp. AU28863. The sequence continues at coordinate 720,039 of NZ_NKFE01000004.1, forward strand.
GCGACCAGCGCGATCAGCATGCCGAACACGACGCCCTTGCCGACGCCGATGTACAGGTTCGCGATCGGCACGACGCCCGGCAGCGAGCGCACGAAATAGTTGATGTCGATGCCGAGCACCAGCTTCGCGGCGAGCGCGCCGCCCGTCAGCGCGATGATGTTGGTCCACATCACGAGCAGCGGCATCGCGACGCCGAGCGCGAGCACGCGCGGCAGGATCAGCCGCAGCCCGTGCGGGATGCCCATCACGCGCATCGCGTCGAGCTCCTCGGTCACGCGCATCACGCCGATCTGCGCGGTAATCGCCGAGCCCGAGCGGCCCGCGACCAGGATCGCCGACAGTACGGGGCCGAGCTCGCGGATCACCGACAGCCCGAGGATGTTCACGATATAGCGGTTCGCGCCGAACATCTGCAACTGCTGCGCGGACAGGTAGCTGAGCACGATGCCGATCAGGAACGCGACGAGCGCGGTGATCGGCAGCGCCTGCGCGCCGGCGCTGTAGATGTTCGCCGAGGTTTCCTTCCACGGCATCGTCCGCGGGCGGCGCAACACCGACAGCGCATCGAGGATCACGAGGCCGAACATCGCGATGCCGCCCTGCAGGTGTTCGCCGAACGCGAAGATCGCCTGGCCGAGCCGCGTGACGGGATCGAACCGCACGATGCGCTCGGGCGCCTCGCGCTGGCTGTCGAGCCGTTCGATGCGCTCGAAGATCGTGCGCTGCGTGGCGCTCAGCGCGACGCCGGCCGGCAGCTTGCGGCCCCACACGCGCCACAGCGCCTGGCCGCCGACGTGGTCGAGCCGCTCGATGCCGGACAGATCCCACTCGCTCACGCGCCCGGCGGCGATCGTCGCGATGCGGCGCGCCACGGCGCCGCGGTTGCGCGCGAGCGACAGCGCGGTCCACTGGCCGGTCAGGCGCACCGTCTGGCCCTGGCCGCCGGCGTCGACCGACAGGCCGGGAGGAGTCTCGAAGTCCAAGGGCGGGTTGTTTGCAAAAGGATGACAGCGGCCATTGTAGCGAACCGTCCGGCGCCGCGACGTGAGGATTACGGTGCGGACGGCGAGCTCGGGCGCGCAGCCGCGGCACCGGGCCGGGTGGGCCGGCCGGGACCGGCCCGAAACCGCCGCGGGCCTCGGCCAGCGGCCGGCGTCGCGACCTTTCATTGTTCCGTCACGTTTCCTTTCGATACTCTCACGCGCCGCACCTCAGGCCGTCGGCGCCCCGCGCCGCCATTCGTGCGTACCTCGCGTTTCATAAAACAGAACACCGAACAGGACAACCGATGCGTCTCCCCCCGCTTTCCCGCCGCCACCTGCCGGCCGCCGCCGCGCTCGCCTGCCTCGCCTTCGTCCTCGCCGGCTGCGGCGGCGACGACGTCACCGCCACGCCGCCGTCGCAGTCCGAGGCCCAGGCGCCCGTCGGCACGACGGCCACGCTCGCGCTGCTCGAGACGACCGACCTGCACACCAACGTGCTGTCGTACGACTATTTCAAGCTCGCCGCCGACAATTCGCTCGGCTTCGAACGCGTGTCGACGCTGATCGCGCAGGCGCGCAAGCAGTACCCGAACACGCTGCTGCTCGACAACGGCGACACGATCCAGGGCACCGCGCTGTCGGACTACCAGGCGCTCGTGAAGCCGCTCGGCTGCGACCAGACGCTCGCGATCTACAAGGTGATGAACGCCGCGAAATTCGACGGCGGCGGGATCGGCAACCACGAGTTCAACTACGGGCTGCCGTACCTGTCACAGGTGACCGGCAACACGTTCGAGGTCGACGGCCTGCCCGCGCCGGCCCAGCAGAAGAAGTGCGCGGGCCCGAACTTCCCGCAGGTGCTCGCGAACGTGATCAGCGCGAAGACCCATGCGCCGCTGTTCACGCCGTACACGATCCTGACGCGCACGGTGACAGCCACGACGCCGGACGGCAAGACGGTCAGCGCGCCCGTGAAAATCGGCATCATCGGCTTCACGCCGCCCGCGATCATGAACTGGGACAAGCGCTGGCTCGACGGCAAGGTCTACACGACCGGGCTGAAGGAAGCGGCCGAGAAATACATTCCGGAGATGCGCGCGAAGGGCGCCGATCTCGTCGTCGCGATCTCGCACGGCGGCCTCGACAATTCCGCGTACTCGCCGACGATGGAAAACGGCAGCTGGTGGCTGTCGAAGGTGTCCGGCATCGACGCGATGCTGATCGGCCACTCGCACCAGGTGTTCCCGGACGCGAACAGCACCGTGGCGCAGTTCAACCTGCCGGGCGTCGACAAGGTCAAGGGCACCGTCAACGGCGTGCCGACCGTGATGGCCAACTACTGGGGCAAGCACCTCGGCGTGATCAAGCTCGGCCTGAAATTCGACGGCAAGACGTGGGCCGTCGACAAGTCGCAGACGACCGTCGAGGCGCGGCCGATCCAGAACGCCGACAAGAGCTACGTCGCGGCCGACCCGTCGGTCTCCGCCGCGATCGCGGCCGAGCACCAGGCGACGATCGACTACGTGAAGACGCCGATCGGCTCGACCGACTACCGGATGAACTCGTACTTCGCGGACGTCGGCGATCCGGGCGCGATCCAGATCGTCAACGAGGCGCAGGCCGACTACGTGAAGACCTACGTGCAGGCGAACCTGCCGCAGTACGCGTCGCTGCCGGTGCTGTCGGTCAGCGCGCCGTTCAAGAGCGGCTTCGGCGGCGGCACCGACTACACCGACGTCGCGCCGGGCGCGCTCGCGATCAACAACGCGGCCGACCTGTACCTGTATCCGAACACCGTGTACGCGGTGAAGGTGAGCGGCGCCGACGTGAAGAACTGGCTCGAGACGGCCGCGAAGCGCTTCAACACGATCGATCCGACCAAGGCGACCGTGCAGCCGCTCGTCAGCACCTTCCCCGGCTACAACTTCGACATGTTCACGTCGGCCGATCTCGCCTATGAAATCGACGTCACGCAGCCGGTCGGCAGCCGTATCCGGAACCTGACGTACAAGGGTGCGCCGATCGACGCGAACGCGCAGTTCATCGTCGCGACCAACAATTACCGCGCGAGCGGCGGCGGCAATTTCCCGGGCCTCGACGGCAGCAAGACGATCTTCGCGTCGCCCGACGCGAACCGCGACGTGCTGATCGCGTTCATCAAGAAGCGCGGCGCGATCACGCGTGCGGCCGACGGCGCGCAGCGCAGCTGGCGCTTCACGAAGCTCGCGAGCTCGGTCGCGCACGTGCGGTTCGCGTCCGCGCCGAACCGCCTCGGCGACGCCGCGGCGGCCGGCCTGACCGGCATCACGCAGGTCGCGGCCGACGACGGCTCGGGCAAGAACCTCGCGACCTACGAGATCGACCTCACCCAATGAGACACGTGATGCAACCGATCCGGACGATGCGGCCCGCCGAAACCGGCTTCGCCGCCGCCGCGCGGCGCGTGCTGCGCGCGAAACTCCCGCCGGCCGCGCTGCTCGCGGCGGCGGCCGTGACCGTCGCGGCCGTCGTCGCGGCGACCGGCCTGCGCGGCGCCGGCCCCACGCCGAGCGCCGCACAGCTCGACGAATGGCAGGCGATGGTCACGCAGGCGACCGAGCCGCATGCGCTGGCCCGGTTGCGCACGCTCGCGCGCCGCGGCTCGGGCGCAGCGCAGGCGGCGCTCGGCATCGCGCTCGTCGATGCGCATGAGCCGGGGCTGCGCGACGAGGGGCGCGGCTGGCTGGAAACGGCCGCGGCGGCCGACGACAAGGCCGATGGGCCGGCTGCGCGGCGCGCGCAGCTCGCGCTCGGCAAGGCGTTGCTGCTCGGCAGCGGCGATCTCCCGAAAGACTATGCGCGCGCCCGCGCGTTGCTCGGCGCAGCGGCTTCGAACGGCGATCCGGCCGCCGCGTATTACCTCGGGCTGATCTACCGCAGCGGCTACGGCATCGCCGCCGACCCGGTGCAGGCCGCGCACTGGTTCGACATCGCGTCGCGCGCGGACATTCCGGCCGCCGACTTCATGCTCGCGAACGCGTACCGCGACGGCAGCGGCGTGCCGCGCGACGAAGCGCGCGCGCTCGCGCTGTATCGCCGGGCTGCCGAGCATGAACTGCCGGAAGCCGTGCAGACGCTCGCGATGGCCTATCGCAACGGCGAACTCGGGCTTCGGCCCGACGCGGACGAGTTCCACGCGCAGTGGATCGAGACCGCGCATGCGCTGAAGCACCCGGTGGTCGCGCCGTGACGGCCGTTCGGCCGGGACGCGCGCGGGCGTGACCCGGCCGAACGGTGGTTGCTTCGCATGCGCCATCCACGCGCCGCGTAGCGGTCGTCCGGAAACGGAAACGGAACCGGTTGCGGGGCGCCTCGACGGCGAAGTCGCCGACCGGCTCGCCGAGCGCTATCAGCTCACGCTCGAGAAAGGCCACCTGCCAGGGGAATCGTCCGTCGGCTATTCGCGCCGGCTGACCGTCCGCGGCCCGGGCGGCGCGCGGATCCTCGTGTCGGCCCGCCAGGGCCCGGCGCTGAAGGGCAAGACGCTGCTGGCCTGCGAAATGACGACCGAAGAAGACATCGAGACGCTGGAGCGGATGGAACAGCACCAAGCCGCGCGACGGCGCCCGCCGCCCTGCAGATTGAGTGCGCCGTCCGGCGCGCGCGCCCGCCCCCTGTCGCTACAATAGGCGCCATGAACGCCCCCACCTCCTCCGACACGCCCGAATCCGGCGACGCGCACATCGCGCGCACCCGGCTCGAGGCGCACCTCGATGCCGCGCCGCGCGCGTGGCCGCTCGACATCGTCGCCGCCACCGGCTCGACCAACGCCGACGTCGCGACCCGGCTCAAGGCGCTGCCGCGCAGCGCGAGCGCATTGCCCGCGCCGCTCGTGCGCGTCGCGTTCGAGCAGACGGCCGGCCGCGGCCGGCAGGGCCGCCCGTGGTTCGCGCAGCCCGGCAATGCGCTGCTGTGCTCGGTCGGCTGCATCGTGCCGCGCGCCGTCGATGCGCTCGGCGGCCTCAGCATCGCGATCGGCGTCGCGCTCGCCGAAGGGCTGGCCACGCTGCCGCTCGACGCCCGCATGCGCGTCGCGCTCAAATGGCCGAACGACCTGCTGCTGACGGCCGACGACGACGGCGCGCCGCGCATCGTCGGCAAGCTCGCCGGGATCCTGATCGAAACCGTCTGGACCACCGCCGACGCCACCGCCGTCGTGATCGGCTTCGGCATCAACGTGCGCGGCGCGGAAGCCGTCGCCGCGCAGGTCGACGCGCTGCGCGCGCGCGAAGCCGCGCTCGCAAGCGGGCTGCCGCCCGCCGCGCTGTCGATCGCGTGCGCGTCGGCGAACCTCACCGATACGCTCGCCGCGTCGCTGAACGCGCTCACGCCCGCGCTCGCGCAGTTCGGCACCGACGGCCTCGCGCCGTTCCTGCCGCGCTGGCACGCGCTGCACGCGTACGCGGGCCGCGAAGTCGTGCTGCTCGAACAGGGCGTCGAGCGCGCGCGCGGCATCGCGACGGGCATCGACGCGACCGGCCAGTTGCTGCTCGACACGCCGAGCGGCGTACAAACGATCGCAGCCGGCGACGTGTCGCTGCGCGAAGCGCAATGAGCGAACCGCATCTGCTGATCGACGCCGGCAACAGCCGGATCAAGTGGGCGCTCGCCGACGCGCGGCGCACGCTCGTCGACACGGGCGCGTTCGGCCACACGCGCGACGGCGGCGCCGATCCCGACTGGTCGATGCTGCCGCGGCCGCGCGGCGCGTGGATCTCGAACGTCGCGGGCGCCGACGTGGCCGCACGGATCGACGCGCTGCTCGACGCGCGCTGGCCGGGCTTGCCGCGCACGACGATCCGCTCGCGCCCCGCGCAATGCGGCGTGACGAACGGCTATACGACGCCCGAACAGCTCGGCAGCGACCGGTGGGCCGGCCTGATAGGCGCGCACGCGGCGTTTCCGGGCGAGCATCTGCTGATCGCGACGTTCGGCACCGCGACGACGCTCGAGGCACTGCGCGCGGACGGTCGCTTCACGGGCGGGCTGATCGCGCCGGGCTGGGCGCTGATGATGCGCGCGCTCGGCACGTACACCGCACAGTTGCCGACGCTGACCACCGATATCGCCAGCGACCTGCTCGCGGGCGCGCAGGCCGAACCGTTCCAGGTCGATACGCCGCGCTCGCTGTCGGCCGGCTGCCTGTACGCGCAGGCCGGGCTGATCGAACGCGCGTGGCGCGATCTCGTCGCCGCGTGGCAGGCGCCGGTGCGGCTCGTGCTGGCTGGCGGTGCGGCGGACGACATCGCACGTGCGCTGACGGTCCCGCATACGCGGCATGACGCGCTGATCCTGTCCGGGCTCGCGCTGATCGCAACGGACGCGGCCGGCCCGGCAACGGCGCAGGATTGATGCACAGGCGCCGGCATCGCGCCGGCGCGTGGCGAAGCAGGACGAAGCGGGTCCCGACGGGCCCGCGTCACGCCGACGAATACGCGCGGCGCCGCGCCAGCGGTCCGCACGAACGGTCGACGGAAGCCATGAAAAAGCCGGCCATGCGGCCGGCTCGACTGAACGACGTGAACCACGTCGATGACGACAAGGAGTTTCGACGATGCTGCGCTGGCTGATCGCTGTTCTCTTTCTCGCCAACATGCTCGCGTTCGTGGTGGCGCGCGGCGTGTTCGGGCCGCTGCCGGCGGCCGGCCCGCGCGAACCCGGCGTGCTGTCTCGGCAGGTGCAGCCCGACGCATTGCGCGTGACACCGCTCGTGCGGGCGACCGACCAGCCCATCGTCGGCGGCCCGATCGCCGCGCCGGCCGTCACGACCGCACCGCTCGCGGCATCGGCCCCGTGACGGCGCCGCGCCCCGCTCAGGACTGTTGCGCGCGCACCTTCTTCAACAACGCAGTGGTCGAGCGGTCGTGCTCGAACGGAATTGCCAGCGCCCGGCCGCCCCAGCCGCGCACGAGCGCGGATTCCGGCAGCGCGTCCATGTCGTAATCGCCGCCCTTCACGAGGATGTCCGGACGGACGGCCTCGATCAGCGACACGGGCGTCTTTTCCGCGAACGTCACGACCCAGTCGACGCTTTCCAGCGCCGCCAGCAATGCCGCGCGATCCTCTTCGCGGTTGATCGGCCGGTCGTCGCCCTTGCCGAGCATGCGCACCGACGCATCGCTGTTCACGCCGACGATCAGGCAGGCGCCGAGCGCTTTCGCATCGGCGAGATACGTGACGTGACCGCGATGCAGGATGTCGAACACGCCGTTGGTGAACACGACGGGCGACGGCAGCGACGCGCGCAGCGCGACGAGGGCATCACGGGTGATCAGCTTGCGTTCGAAGGTGGCGGACATGATGGAGATCGGACGGAATGAACGACGGTGCGCGCGACGGCGGCACCCGATAAAAAGCCCGCCGGACCGGCCGGGCGGGCTTCATGCAATGCATGCAACACGGTGCCGCGAGCCGCGCGCGAATCGGGGCGACTCGGGGCGACTCGGGGCGAATCGGGGCGAATCGGGGCGAATCGCGCCGGCGGCGGCGCCTGCCGACCTCAGGCCGGCTGCGCGGCCGACGACGGACCGCTTTCGGCCTGCAGGCGGCCGGTGACCTCCTTGCGGTAGCGGTTCAGTTCCTGCGCGGTCGCGAACGTGCGCTCGAACAGGATCGACAGGTTGTGCAGGATCCGCTCGACGACCTTCTTCTCCCACTCGCCGTCGAAACGGATCTGCTCGTCGAGCCAGCGCTCGAGCCATTCCGGATCCGGCAGGCGCGACTGCACGGTGTCGCGCGGGAACAGCGCCTGGTTCACGTGCAGGTTGGTCGGGTGCAGCGGCTTCTCGGTGCGACGCGCCGACGCCATCAGCACGCCGATCTTCGCGAATGCGGCACGGGCGACGTCGCCGCAGTTGTTCAGCGCCTTCTTCATGTAGCGCAGGTACGCGCCACCATGACGCGCTTCGTCGCGCGAAATCGTTTCGTAGATCTGCTTGATGACGGGCTCGGTGTGCCAGTCGGCCGCGCAGCGGTACCAGTGGTTCAGGCGGATTTCGCCGCAGAAGTGCAGCATCAGCGTCTCGAGCGGCGGCGCCGGATCGAACTGGAAGCGCACCGCGTGCAGTTCCTCTTCGGTCGGCACCATCTCCGGCTTGAAGCGGCGCAGGTATTCCATCAGCACGAGCGAATGCTTCTGCTCCTCGAAGAACCACACGCTCATGAACGCGGAAAAATCGCTGTCGTGCTGGTTGTCGCGCAGGAACATTTCCGTCGCGGGCAGCGCCGACCATTCGGTGATCGCGTTCATCTTGATCGTCTTCGCCTGCTCGTCGGTGAGCAGCGAAGCGTCGAACTTGTCCCACGGAATGTCCTTCTCCATGTCCCAGCGGACAGCTTCGAGCGACCTGTAAAGTTCCGGATAAAGCATGGTGTTCATGATGGTCCCACCCCTGTTCTGCGCAATGCGACTTCTCTAAACGTGACTGTTGCCGCGCGAGCGCGCCACGCGCGCTTTTTGCAGCCAAGACTGTAATTTTACGCGGGAAACCGGCCCGCCGGACGCCGATTCCTCGTCCGGCAGCCAGGCGGCCGCGTGGCCGCCGTTGGGCATGCCGCAACCCGCTCCGTTCGTGCGGAGCCGGCCGCGCTTGCCTGAGTGGGGGCCGGCGCTGGCCGGCTCGTTGGCGCGCCCGTCCCCTGCCCCAGGCGGGTTCCCCGAAAGGTCCCGTGCGGATGCCGGATCGGCGGGCTGCTCGATATGGTGTATACGGCGGCGGCCATGATAGCACGCGTGCATGACGGTTCCGAGACGCCCGGCCGCTCGCGCGCCGCCCACCGCGGTGCGGCGATCGGTCGCGGCCAGCCGTCGCGAAAACGCAACCTTACAGTGCGCCCGCGCGTGTCAGACCCGCATTTCGCCGGTCGCGAGCCCGCCTTCCGGCGGCGTGCCGGCCGCCGGCGCGCTGCCGCCGTCCGCCCCCGCGATCCAGCCGGCCAGCGTCTCCCGCTGGGCCCGGCCGTCGCGGTAGCCGAGCTCGATCAGCTCGCGCGTGAACGCTTCCTCGAACAGCAGGTAGCTGGCGAACGACGCGCCGGCCGGCTGGCTGCCGCCGATCGCGCCGAGCAGCCCGCGCATCGTCGCCGGCATCTGCTTCAGGTGCTTCGCGGCGATCAGCTCGATGCGCTCGGACGGCGCAATCGCGAGCACGTCGACGTGCCGCCAGCCGCTGTCGATCTCGACCTGGTGCGGCAGGTGCTCGATCATCCGGTTGATGTGCTCGATCCGTTCGATGTCCGAGCCGATCGAGTCGAGAAACACGCTCGCGAGCACCTGCTGGCCGATCTGCGCGAGCGTCGGGTAGCCACGGGCCCGTCCCGTGCCATTTGCGGCGGGAATCTCGGGCCGCGGATCGGCTGCGCCGACGACGACGATCCGGTCCGCGCCGAAGTGGATCGCCGGCGACAGCGGCGCAATCTGCCGGATCGAGCCGTCGCCGAAGTACTCGACCTGCCCGTCGAGCACGAGCGGCACGGCGGGGAACACGAACGGAATGGCCGACGACGCGAGCAGGTGCGACGCCGACAGGTCGACGAGCCGCGCGGTGCGCTGCGCGCGACGCCATGCCTGGATCGGCTCGGCGGCCTGGTAGAACGTGAGGTGCCGGCCGCTCGAATAGCTGAGCGCGGTAACCGCGAGCGCGTGCAGCAGGCGCGCCTCGAGCATCTGCTCGATCCGGTGGAAGCTGAGCTCGCGCTGCAGCAGGTGCGCGAGCGGCGTGTTGTCGAGCAGCCCGCGCGGCGAGCGGCGGGCCGCCCAGCCGAACGTCATCGTCGCGAGCCAGCGCGCGCCGGCGCCGGCGATGCCGAGCCAGTCGGTGCGATACACGTAATCGGCACGCAGCGGCTCCCAGAATTCGAGCAGGCGCCGCACGCCATGGGAAAAGTCGTCCGCGTGGCTCGCGATCGACGTCGCGTTGATCGCGCCGGCCGACGAACCGCACACGACCGAGAACGGCACCGTATGCCGCTGCGGATCGGCCTCGCGCGCGATCTCGGCCAGCGCCTTCAGCACGCCGACCTGATAGGCGGCGCGCGCGCCGCCTCCCATCAGAACGAGCGCGAGTCGCATGATCGACCTGCTAGCTGCGCCGCATCACGTCGAGCGCTTCGGCGGACGCGTTTCCGGCGACGAAGCGGCCGCCGCGCGCGCCGCGGCCGAACCGGACGGCTTCGCGCGCTTCGCGGCGGGCTTGCGCGGCGCGGCCGCGGCGGACTTCGCGGCGGGTTCGGGCGCGGCGGCGGTCTCCGGCGCCGCGGGCTGCATGCCCGGCTGCGCCATCGCCAGGCTCGCGAGCTGGTTGAATTGCGTCTGCAGCAGGTTCCACCAGCCGGACGGGTCGAACGGCTGCTGCGCGGGGTCGCCTTCCGGCGCATCCGCGGCGGGCGCCGCGGCATCGGCCGTGGGCGCGGCCCCGCCCGCCGACGCGGGTTTAGCGGCCTGCGCGGCGGCCACGGCCGCGTCCTCGGCCGCCGACATCGAGCTTTGCGCGAACGCGCCGAACGCGCGCAGCGTCGCGAGCGTCGCGCGCTGCACCTCGAGCGCCTGGATCGCGGACTGCAGCATCCCGAGATTGAGCTTCAGCCACTGCTCGACCGCGCGCAGATCGGTGATCCGCTTGTCGAGTTCCTCGACGTTCGTGAGCGGCGACATCATGTCGGACATGCTCGACAGCGACGGCGGCAGCCCGTGCGTGGCGCCCGGAAACGGCGCCATCCCGCCGAACGGCGACATCCGGATCATGTCCCACATCCGGTCCATCATGTCGGCGGGCTGGAACCCGGCAAAGCCGGCGAAAGGGTTCGCGCCGGAGGCATCGGTCGTCATACGGGCATCCTGGTTGACTGGGAGAGCGAGGCGGCCGCCGTGCACCGCGCAGCCGCGCATGGTTCGATCATAGCGCGCACGTCAGAACGGCGCGTCGCCGGGAAATGCGGGCGGGCGCCGTTCGCGCAGCGAGCGGATGCCTTCCTGCACGTCGGGCCCCGAAAAACCCATGAATTCGAGCGCGAGCGACGTATCGAAGGTCGGCCCGGCCGTGCGCAGCCAGTTGTTCAGCGCGTACTTGGTCCAGCGGATCGCCGACTGCGAACCGTGCGCGAGCCGCTCGGCCACTTCGTATGTCTTCGGCAGCAGGTCGGCCGGCTCGACCGCGAGCGAGACCAGCCCGATCCGCTCGGCCTCCTCGCCGCTCACGGGCTCGCACAGCATCAGGTAGTACTTCGCCTTCGCCATCCCGCACAGCAGCGGCCACACGATCGCCGCGTGGTCGCCGGCCGCGACGCCGAGCCGCGTATGGCCGTCGATGATGCGCGCATCCTTCGCGGCGATCGAGATGTCGGCAAGCAGCCCGGCGACGAGCCCCGCGCCGACGGCCGGGCCATGCATCGCCGACACGATCGGCTTGCTGCAGTTGATCACGTTGTAGACGAGGTCGCGCGCCTCGCGCCACACGCGGGCGCGCACGTCGAAATCGTTCGCCATGTCCTCGACGAGCGCGAGATCGCCGCCCGCCGAGAAGCCCTTCCCTTCGCCGCGGATCACCGCGACGCGCGTGTCGGGATCGCGATCGACGTCGCGCCAGATGTCGGCGAGCTCGCGATGCATGCGCGCGTTCGCGGTCGCGAGGCCGCTGCGGTTCGCGCCCTCGCCGCTCATCACGATGTCGAGCACGCCATGGTCGCGGCGCGTCACCTTCAGTGCTTCGTAACCGCCGTATGCGGCGAGATCGGCCATCTGCTGCTCCTTGCTCAAGGCGCTCGAACGCTTGAATCGAGTGTAGCCAAGCCCGCGCGGTCAAACATCGGGCGAAACCCGGCGCGCGGGCCGACGCCGGGTGTCGCCGGCGCGTTGCGTACCGCGCCGCTTATGCCGCGCCGTCGGGCGGGGAAACCGACTGCTCGATCGCGCCGAAGATCGACTTGCCGGCCGCATCGAACATCTCGATGCGCACGGTGTCGCCATAGCGCATGAACTCGGTCTGCGGCGCGCCGTGCTCGATCGTCTCGAGGCAGCGCTTCTCGGCGATGCAGCAGTAGCCGCGCTTCGCGTCCTTGTTCGACACCGTACCGGAGCCGACGATCGAGCCGGCGCGCAGGTTGCGCGTCTTCGCCGCGTGCGCGATCAACTGGCCGAAGTGGAACACCATGTCGGTGCCGGCGTCAGGCTGGCCGACCTTCTTGCCGTTCCAGTGGACGATCATCGGGCGGTGCACGCGGCCCTCGCGCCATTCGTCGCCGAGCTCGTCGGGCGTGACGGCAACCGGCGCGAACGCGGTGGCCGGCTTGCTCTGGAAGAAGCCGAAGCCCTTCGCGAGTTCGGCCGGAATCAGGTTGCGCAGCGACACGTCGTTCACGAGCGTGACGAGCCGCACGGCCTTCAGTGCGTCGTCGGGCGACGCGCTCATCGGCACGTCGCCGGTGATCACTGCGACCTCCGCCTCGAAATCGATGCCCCATTCCTCGGACGGGCACACGACGTCGTCGCGCGGCCCCAGGAAATCGTCGCTGCCGCCCTGGTACATCAGCGGATCGGTCCAGAACTCGGGCGGCATCTCGGCGCCGCGCGCGCGGCGCACGAGCTCGACGTGGTTCACGTACGCGGAGCCGTCGGCCCACTGGAACGCGCGCGGCAGCGGCGCCATGCAGTTGGCCGGATCGAACGCGAACGCGTTGCGCGCGCGGCCGTGGTTCAGCGCGTCGTACAGGTCGCGCAGTTGCGGCGCGTAGAACGCCCAGTCGTCGAGGACGCGCTGCAGCGTCGGCGCGATCGCATCGGCAATCGCCGCGATGTGCAGGTCGCGCGACACGACGATCAGCTGGCCGTCGCGCGTGCCGTCCTTCAGCGAAGCAAGTTTCATAGGGAGGATCTGCCGTTGTAGTGACGATGGAGGGAATCTATTTTACGATGGTGAATCCCTGCGGCGCGCCATGATCGCGCACGCCGTTTTCGCCCCGTTTCCTGTCGCATTTTCGCGCACCCGTTGCCCATGCCCGCCAGCCCGCTCCCCGACGACGATCTCGCCGACTCCGATACCGACGACGCCGCCTCCGGCGAGCACGGCGAAAAAGTCCGTTCCGGCATCCAGTCGATCGAGGTCGGCTTCCGCCTGCTCGACGTGCTGACGAGCGAGCCGCGCGCGATGATGCTGCGCGATCTCGCGCAGCGCGCGGGGATGAGCCCGGCGAAGGCGCACCGCTACCTGGTCAGCTTCTCGCGGCTCGGCGTCGTGTCGCAGGACCCCGTCTCGGGACGCTACGAGCTCGGCGGCTTCGCGCTGCAGATGGGCCTCGCGCGGCTCGCGCGCGTCGACGGCGTGAAGCTCGCGCGGATCGCGCTGACCGAATTCCGCGACCGTCTCGACCAGACGGTCGGCATCGCGGTATGGGGCAACCAGGGGCCGACGATCGTGCACTGGATGGAATCGAGCCATCCGGCGAAGGCGTCGCTGAAGCTCGGCGACGTGATGCCGCTGCTCGGCTCCGCGACGGGCCTGCTGTTCGCCGCGTACCTGCCGCGCAGCAAGACCGCCGCGATGCTCGAGCGCGAACTCGCCGATACGCGCCGCTCGCCGCACCACGGCGGCCCGCGCACGCTCGACGAAGTCGATGCGGTGCTCGCCGACGTGCGCCGGCATCAGGCCGCACGCGTCGAGGGGATGCTGCTGCCGACGATCCATGCGTTCTGCATGCCCGTGTTCGACGCGGTCGGCGAACTCGCGCTCGCGATCGTCGCGCTCGGCCAGGAAGGCTCGTTCGACATCGCGTGGGGCGGCGAGATCGACACCGCGCTGCGCGCATGCGCGCAGAAACTGTCTTACGAACTCGGCTATAGTCCCGACGCACGCGACGCCTGACGCATCCGGTTCACGCGACGTCACGCTTCGCGAACGCGCAGCGCATCCGGCGGTCCGATTCCTGTGGCGCGCGCCGCGCGCCCGACGTCACCCACGCGCCCGATCCTGTTCCGATGCCCAACCAGCCCGCCGACCTTCGCCCGAGTCACGCCCTGCCCCGCCGCTGGCTGCGCGTGGGCGTCGCGCTCGTCGCTGTGCTGGTGCTGCACGCGCTTGCCGGGTTCTGGCTGATGCGCAACCGCGAATCGTTCACGCCGCCGCCGCCCGCCGACGTCCCCGTGCAGATCGAACTGCTGAAACCGCAGCCGATCGAGCGTCAACCGGCGCCACCGGAGCCGAAGCCGGTCGAACGTCCGGCCGCACCCAAGGCTGCCGCGCCGAAGGCCGCCCCGCCGAAACCCGCGCCGTCGCACGAGCCGGTGCTCACGTCCACGCAAACGGCCGAGCACGGCGAACCGCCGGCTGCCGCCGCGTCCGCGGCGAGCGGCACACCGGAGGCCTCCGGCGCGCAAGCCGCGTCGGCCGCGGGCGCCAGCGCCGCGACACCGGGGCCTGCCACGAGCGGCGTGAAGTTCGCCGCGCCGCCGTCCGGCGACCTGCAGTACGACACGTTCTACAACGGCATGCAGAACATGATCGGCACGATCCACTGGCGCACCGACGGGCACACGTACGACCTGTCGGTGTCGATGCCGGTGCCGTTCGTCGGCCCGTTCACCTATCGCAGCGAAGGCCGCATCGACGCATTCGGCGTCGCGCCCGACCGTTACGTCGAGAAACGCGGCAAGCGGCCGGAAGACATCGCGATCTTCAACCGCGAGATCCGGCAGGTGGTGTTCACGCGCACGCCGAACAACGCGCCTCTGCCCGACGGCGTGCAGGACCGGTTCAGCATGCTGATGCAGTTGTCGGGGCTGCTGCGCGGCAATCCCGCGGCCTACAAGCCGGGCGTCACGCAGCAGTTCTTCGTGATCGACAACAATAGCGGCGAGACGTGGCCGATCACCGTGATCGGCGACGAGCAGGTGCAGACGCAGGCCGGCATCGTCGCGGCGCGACACTTCATGCGCCTGCCGCGCCGCGACGGCGACACGCGCCGCATCGACATGTGGCTCGCGCCGTCGCTCGGCTGGCTGCCCGCGCGCCTGGTGCAGACCGAGCCGAACGGTGCGCAGATCGAGCTGCTGTGGCACGGCCGCCTCGCCGCACCGAACGTGCCTGCCGACGCCGCCCCGCCCGGCGGCACAACGAACGCGCCCGCCGCGGCTCCGACGCCCGATCCATCACCTGCGTCGCCGGCGGAACCGGCACCGCCGGCACCGCCCGCGACGATGCAACCACCGACGTCGTCGACTGTCACACAGTGATAGACGCACAGGAATCGGCAATTTCGACCGATTACAGTTTCCCCGGAAATGGCCGATGACACTCTTTAACAACTATTTCAGTCCACCGGCTCACAATGAGAAACGTTTGATAGACATCGGCTTCTAACCGATACACCCCACGCAAACGGGAGAACGGGGTGTGCAGCGCAAGCCCCTTGAAACCGGCGAGGCTTGCCCCACCTAGGGGACAACAAGGCCAGATGCCACTGCGAAGAGGAGTGCCGCCATGCAAATGATCTACAACAGCCCCAACTACTGCGTCGTCGAATTTGCGCCGCAGGCCGGCCATCACCTGATGAATGCCGGCGGATACGAAATCGTCGACAAGAACGCGCAGCGCGAAATCTTCATCGACGGCGAACTTGCCGAACGATTCCGCGCGCACGTGAAGCAGTTGATCGAGGATGAACCGTCGCTCGACGAGGTCGACGAATTCCTCGGACAATTCGACAGCCTGATGATGATGCCCGTCGTGCTGCACTGACGACCCGCGGCCCGGCGCGTCACGCGGCCGGGCCATTCGCCGCGCATCGATGCGGCGCCGCGTGCACTCCGATCCTGCCCCCGTCCGGCTCGCCGGCGGGGGCTTTCATTTGGCGGGCCGGCCGGCCGCGCGGCGAGGGCCGGCGACCGCTTGACGCACCGGCTACAATGACGGTTTTCCGTCTTCGCCGGTCTTCCGCCCATGTCTGCGACTCCTCTCGCCGCTCCCGTCCCGCTCGACACGTCCTACACGCGCGGCGCCGCCCTGCCTGCGCTGCTGAAATCGCGCATCCTGATTCTCGACGGCGCGATGGGCACGATGATCCAGCGCTACAAGCTCGACGAGGCCGCGTATCGCGGCGAGCGCTTCAAGGATTTCCCGCGCGACATCAAGGGCAACAACGAGCTGCTGTCGCTCACGCAGCCGCAGATCATCCGCGAGATCCACGACCAGTACTTCGCGGCCGGCGCCGACATCGTCGAAACCAACACGTTCGGTGCGACGACCGTCGCGCAGGCCGACTACGGAATGGAAGAGCTCGTCGTCGAGATGAACGTCGAATCGGCGAAGCTCGCGCGCGAATCGGCCGCGAAATACGCGACTCGGACCAAGCCACGCTTCGTCGCGGGCGCGATCGGGCCGACGCCGAAGACGGCCAGCATTTCGCCGGACGTCAACGATCCGGGCGCACGCAACGTCACGTTCGACGAGCTGCGCACGTCGTACTACCAGCAGGCGAAGGCGCTGCTCGACGGCGGCGTCGACCTGTTCCTCGTCGAAACGATCTTCGACACGCTGAACGCGAAAGCCGCGCTGTTCGCGCTCGACGAACTGTTCGAGGACACCGGGGAGCGCCTGCCGATCATGATTTCGGGCACCGTCACTGATGCGTCGGGCCGGATCCTGTCGGGCCAGACCGTCGAGGCGTTCTGGAATTCGCTGCGTCACGCGAAACCGCTCACGTTCGGCCTGAACTGCGCACTCGGCGCGGCGCTGATGCGGCCGTACATCGCCGAGCTCGCGAAGCTGTGCGACACCTACGTGTCGTGCTACCCGAACGCGGGCCTGCCGAACCCGATGAGCGACACCGGTTTCGACGAAACCCCCGACGTCACGTCGGGCCTGCTGAAGGAATTCGCGCAGGCCGGGCTCGTGAACCTCGCGGGCGGCTGCTGCGGCACGACGCCCGAGCACATCGCCGAGATCGCGAAGGCGCTCGCCGACGTGAAGCCGCGCCGCTGGCCGAACCAGTACAGCGACAACGCCTGACCGACCGCCCCACGTCCTTCATCACAAGAATTCGCACCGCCATGACCGATCACATGATGCGCCTTGCCGGCCTCGAGCCGTTCAACGTCACGCCCGGGACGCTCTTCATCAACGTCGGCGAACGCACCAACGTCACCGGCTCGAAGGCGTTCGCACGAATGATCCTCAACGGCCAGTTCGACGAGGCGCTCGCCGTCGCGCGCCAGCAGGTCGAGAACGGCGCGCAGGTGATCGACATCAACATGGACGAGGCGATGCTCGACTCGAAGGCGGCGATGGTGCGCTTCCTGAACCTGATCGCATCGGAGCCGGACATCGCGCGCGTGCCGATCATGATCGACTCGTCGAAGTGGGACGTGATCGAAGCCGGCCTCAAGTGCGTGCAGGGCAAGGCGATCGTGAACTCGATCTCGCTGAAGGAAGGCGAGGACGCGTTCCGCCACCACGCGAACCTGATCCGCCGCTACGGCGCGGCCGCGGTCGTGATGGCGTTCGACGAAACCGGCCAGGCCGATACGTACGAGCGCAAGACCGAGATCTGCAAGCGCTCGTACGACTTCCTCGTGAACGAAGTCGGCTTCCCGCCGGAAGACATCATCTTCGACCCGAACATCTTCGCGGTCGCGACCGGCATCGAGGAGCACAACAACTACGCGGTCGACTTCATCGAGGCGACCCGCTGGATCAAGCAGAACCTGCCGTTCGCGAAGGTGAGCGGCGGCGTGTCGAACGTGTCGTTCTCGTTCCGCGGCAACGACCCGGTACGCGAGGCGATCCACACCGTGTTCCTGTACCACGCGATCCAGGCGGGGATGGACATGGGCATCGTGAACGCGGGTCAGCTCGGCGTGTACGCCGATCTCGACCCGGAGCTGCGCGAGCGCGTGGAAGACGTGATCCTGAACCGCCGCGCGGATTCCACCGACCGCCTGCTCGAGATCGCCGACAAGTTCAAGACCGGCGCCGCGAAGAAGGAAGAGAACCTCGAGTGGCGCAACCAGCCGGTCGAGAAGCGCCTCGCGCACGCGCTCGTGCACGGCATCACGACCTTCATCGTCGACGATACGGAAGAAGCGCGCGCGAAGATCGCCGCGGCAGGCGGCCGTCCGATCAATGTGATCGAAGGGCCGCTGATGGACGGGATGAACGTCGTCGGCGACCTGTTCGGCCAGGGCAAGATGTTCCTGCCGCAGGTCGTGAAGTCGGCGCGCGTGATGAAGCAGGCGGTCGCGCACCTGATCCCGTTCATCGAGGAAGAAAAGCGGCTGCTCGCGGAAGCGGGGGGCGACGTGCGCGCGAAGGGCAAGATCGTCATCGCGACCGTGAAGGGCGACGTGCACGACATCGGCAAGAACATCGTGTCGGTCGTGCTCCAGTGCAACAACTTCGAAGTCGTCAACATGGGCGTGATGGTCCCGTGCAACGAGATCCTCGCGAAGGCGAAGGTCGAGGGCGCGGACATCATCGGGCTGTCGGGCCTCATCACGCCGAGCCTCGAGGAAATGGCGTACGTCGCGTCCGAAATGCAGCGCGACGACTACTTCCGCGTGAAGAAGATTCCGCTGCTGATCGGCGGCGCGACGACGTCGCGCGTGCACACGGCCGTGAAGATCGCGCCGCACTACGAAGGCCCGGTCGTCTACGTGCCCGATGCATCGCGCTCGGTGTCGGTCGCGTCGAACCTGCTGTCGGACGAAGGCGCGGCGAAGTACCTCGACGAGCTGAAGTCCGATTACGAACGCATTCGCGACCAGCATGCGAACCGCAAGGCGCAGCCGATGGTCACGCTCGCCGACGCGCGCGCGAACAAGACGAAGATCGACTGGGCCGGCTACCAGCCGGTGAAGCCGAAATTCATCGGCCGCCGCGTGTTCAAGAATTACGACCTGAACGAACTCGCGAACTACATCGACTGGGGCCCGTTCTTCCAGACCTGGGATCTCGCGGGCCCGTACCCGGCGATCCTGAACGACGAGATCGTCGGCGAATCGGCGCGGCGCGTGTTCTCCGATGCGAAATCGATGCTCGCGCGGCTGATCCAGGGCCGCTGGCTGACCGCGAACGGCGTGATCGCGCTGCTGCCGGCCAACACGGTCAACGACGACGACATCGAAATCTACGGCGACGAGTCGCGCTCGGAAGTGCTGCTCACGTGGCGCAACCTGCGCCAGCAGAGCGTGCGCCCGGTGGTCGACGGCGTGATGCGGCCGAACCGTTCGCTCGCCGATTTCATCGCACCGAAGGAATCGGGCGTGGCCGACTACATCGGGATGTTCGCGGTGACGGCCGGCCTCGGCGTCGACGTGAAGGAAAAGCAGTTCGAAGCCGACCACGACGACTACAGCGCGATCATGCTGAAGGCGCTCGCCGACCGCTTCGCGGAAGCGTTCGCCGAAGCGATGCACGCGCGCGTGCGGCGCGAGCTGTGGGGCTATGCGAGCGGCGAGACGCTCGACAACGACGCGCTGATCGCCGAGAAGTACGCGGGCATCCGCCCGGCGCCCGGCTACCCGGCCTGCCCCGATCACCTCGTGAAGCGCGACATGTTCGACGTGCTGCACGCGGACGAGATCGGCATGAGCGTGACCGATTCGCTGGCGATGCTGCCGGCCGCGAGCGTGTCGGGGTTCTACCTCGCGCATCCGGACAGCCGCTATTTCTCGGTCGGCAAAATCGGGCAGGATCAGCTCGAGGACTACGCGCGACGCATGGCGCTGTCGCTCGACGACGCGCGCCGCGCGCTCGCGCCGCAGCTCTGATCGACGCAAACGGGCGGCCCGGCCGCCCTTTCATCATACAAAATAAAAAGCCCGCTCGAACGCGGGCTTTTTGCTGTCCGGCGAACCGTTCGATCCGCCAGGCAAGGAAGCTCAGAAGCCCCAGTGCACGTCGGCCTGGCCGGCCTTCGCTTCGCGCAGCATCGTCAGGAACGGCGCGACGCGCTGGGCCAGGCTCGGCGGCACTTCGTGGTGCGCGTGGTCGGCTTCGTCCTCGTGGAAATGGCCAGCGTGCTCGGCGCGCTCCTGCTTCGCCTGCGCGACCGCGCCTTCCAGCTTGGCGATCGCGTGGTCCAGTTCGTCGTGCGTAATCACACCGCGCTCGCCCAGCTGCTTGCCGACGAGACCCAGCACATACACGGCGAAATCCTTCAGCACGTCGAGATCCTGTGCCGCCTTGCTCTTGAACGTAATCATGACAATTCCCTTTTCATCTTGTTGTGCCTGCGCGGCGCGGTTGGGGAACGCCCACAGACCGGCGTCCGGCCTCGCGGACGCGGGCCGCCTGAGCGGCATATTAGCACCTGTTAAAATTCTGCGATCCCTGAAACGCGCGCTTAAAAAGCGCGCCGGCGGCCCGGCATTTCCGGCCGCCACCAACGAAGCCTTCTACCAGCATGCTGCCAGCACACAAACAGACCCTCGAAGCCCTGCTCGCGGATAGCGTCAAGCAGGTCGCACACGCGCTGAAAGGCGCCGACGCGGCGTTCGTCGCCCCCGCCATCACGCTGGAGCGCCCGAAGGTCGCCGCGCACGGCGACGTCGCATGCAACGTCGCGATGCAGCTCGCGAAGCCGCTCGGCGCGAACCCGCGCCAGCTGGCCGAGCAGATCGTCGCCGCGCTGACCGCGCAGCCGGCCGCGCAGGGCCTCGTCGAAGCCGCCGAGATCGCCGGCCCCGGCTTCATCAACCTGCGCCTGTCGGCCGCCGCGAAACAGGCGGTGATCGCCGCCGTGTTCGACCAGGGCCGCGCGTTCGGCACGTCGGATCGCGAGAAAGGCAAGCAGGTGCTGCTCGAATTCGTGTCGGCCAACCCGACCGGCCCGCTGCACGTCGGCCACGGCCGTCAGGCCGCGCTCGGCGACGTGCTCGCGAACGTGATCGCGAGCCAGGGCTATGCGGTGCACCGCGAGTTCTACTACAACGACGCGGGCGTGCAGATCGGCAACCTCGCGATCTCGACGCAGGCGCGCGCCCGCGGCCTGAAGCCGGGCGACGCGGGCTGGCCGGAAGCCGCGTACAACGGCGAGTACATCGCCGACATCGCGCGCGACTACCTGAACGGCGAAACGGTCGCCGCGTCGGACGGCGAGCCGGTCAAGGGCGCGGGCGACGTCGAGGATCTCGACGCGATCCGCAAGTTCGCGGTCACGTACCTGCGTCGCGAGCAGGACATGGACCTGCAGGCGTTCGGCGTGAAGTTCGACCAGTACTACCTCGAGTCGTCGCTGTACAGCGAAGGCCGCGTCGAGAAGACGGTCGACGCACTGATCAAGGCCGGCATGACCTACGAGCAGGACGGCGCGCTGTGGCTGCGCACGACCGACGAAGGCGACGACAAGGATCGCGTGATGCGCAAGTCGGACGGCACGTACACGTACTTCGTGCCGGACGTCGCCTACCACGTGACGAAGTGGGAGCGCGGCTTCACGAAGGTGATCAACATCCAGGGCTCGGACCACCACGGCACGATCGCGCGCGTGCGCGCCGGCCTGCAGGGGCTGCACATCGGGATCCCGAAGGGCTATCCCGACTACGTGCTGCACAAGATGGTCACGGTGATGCGCGACGGCCAGGAAGTGAAGATCTCGAAGCGCGCGGGCAGCTACGTGACGGTGCGCGACCTGATCGAATGGTCGGGCGGCGCGGCCGCGGGCCAGGAAGCGGCACCCGACCTGATCGACGAGGCGACCATCACGCGCGGCCGCGACGCGGTGCGTTTCTTCCTGATCTCGCGCAAGGCCGATACCGAGTTCGTGTTCGACATCGACCTCGCGCTGAAACAGAACGACGAAAACCCGGTCTATTACGTCCAGTACGCGCATGCGCGGATCTGCTCGGTGCTCAACGAACTGAAGTCGCGCTACAACGTCGACGTCGCGCAACTGCCGGGCGCCGACCTGTCGCAACTGACGAGCGCGCAAGCGGCGTCGCTGATGCAGAAGCTCGCCGAGTATCCGGACATGCTCACGCACGCGGCGAACGAGCTGGCGCCGCACGCGGTCGCGTTCTACCTGCGCGATCTCGCTGGCGAATTCCACTCGTTCTACAATGCGGAGCGCGTGCTGGTCGACGACGAAGCGCCGCGCAATGCGCGCGCCGCGCTGCTCGCCGCGACGCGGCAGGTGCTCGAGAACGGCCTGGCGGTGCTCGGCGTATCCGCGCCCGCCAAGATGTAAGGATGTCAGCGCGGCCCCGAACCGGGCCGCGAATGGCCGCGGCGGCACCTGCCGGCGGATGCCCGCCGGCGGACGCCCGCCGCAGCCCTCTCACGATTCTTTTTGCAGGTGACTCAAGCAATGGCACAACCACGCCGAACTTCGAAGCAATCGAAACAAGCAGGAGGGACATTTCTTGGAATCGTGCTGGGCCTGATCGTCGGCCTCGCGATCGCCGTGGTGGTGGCGCTCTACATCACGCGTTCGCCGTCGCCGTTCGTGTCGAAGGTCGCGCCGCCGCCGGCAGACAACGGCGCGAGCCAGCCGCAGCAGTTCGACCCGAACCGCGCGCTGCAGGGCAAGACGCCCGGCCAGCCGGTGCCGCAGGCCGCGCAATCCGCGCCGCCCAACACCGCGCCCGGCCAGGCCGCGAACCAGACCCAGGGCGGCCTGCTGCCCGAGCCGCAGATCGTCGAAGTGCCGCCGTCGGGCAACACGAACGGCGCAACCGGCTCGAACAACACCGCCGCGTCGAACAATCCGTCGTCGGGCAACGGCGTCGCCGTCGCGCCGAAGCCGGCCGACACCACGCCGCCGCCGAAGAAGACGCAACAGGCGCAGCAACAGCAGCAAGGCGGCGAGGACGACCTCGCACGCTTCGCCGCGCAGAAGCAGGCGCAGCAGGCCGCCGCGCAAAAGCAGCAGCAACAGCAGCAGGCCGCGAACACGCCGAAGCCGACGTCGTCGGCCACGGCCGCCGCGGCAGCAACGGCGAAGCCGCCGACCGCGAACGACGCGAACACCGGCTACTTCCTGCAGGTCGGCGCGTACAAGACGGAAGGCGATGCCGAGCAGCAGCGTGCGCGCCTCGGCTTCCAGGGCTTCGAATCGAAGGTGTCGAAGCGCGACGTCAGCGGCGTGACCTACTTCCGCGTGCGCGTCGGCCCGTTCTCGAAGTTCGAGGATATGAACTCGGCCCGTCAGCGCCTGTCCGATGCAGGTGTCGACACGGCGGTGATCCGCTTCACGAAGCAGTAAGCCAACCGGCCGCGCCCACGCAGAACCCGTTACGTTCCGTAACCCGAGCAACTGATTCGACGTTCACAACATGAAAAAACTGCTTAGCACGCTCCTTCTGTCCCTGGGCCTGGCCGCCGGCCTCGCGCAGGCTTCGCCCGCCGCGCCGGCCGCCGGCAAGGACTTCGAGGTGATGAAGTCGCCGCAGCCGGTGTCCGCGCCGGCCGGCAAGGTCGAGGTCATCGAGTTCTTCTGGTACGGCTGCCCGCACTGCTACGAATTCGAGCCGACGATCGAGGCCTGGGTGAAGAAACAGGGCAACAACATCGACTTCAAGCGCGTGCCGGTCGCATTCCGTGACGATTTCCTCCCGCACTCGAAGCTGTTCTACGCAGTGTCCGCGCTCGGCATTTCCGAGAAGGTCACGCCGGCGATCTTCAACGCGATCCACAAGCAGAAGAACTATCTGCTGACGCCGCAGGCGCAGGCCGACTTCCTGGCCACGCAAGGCGTCGACAAGAAGAAGTTCATGGACGCGTACAACTCGTTCAGCGTGCAGGGCGAGGTGAACCAGTCGGCCAAGCTGCTGAAGGACTACGCGATCGACGGCGTGCCGACGGTCGTCGTCCAGGGCAAGTACAAGACGGGTCCGGCTTACACGAACAGCATCCCGGGTACCGCGCAGGTGCTCGACTTCCTCGTGAAGCAGGTTCAGGACAAGAAGCTCTGATCCCCGCCCGCGCGCCGGCATGACTACTCCGCTGAAGGTCTTCATCACCGGCGCGTCGAGCGGCCTCGGCCTCGCGATGGCCGAGGAATACGCCCGCCAGGGCGCCACGCTCGCGCTCGTCGCGCGGCGCACCGATGCACTCGACGCGTTCGCGCGGCGTTTCCCGAAGCTGTCCATCTCCGTCTATTCCGCCGATGTGCGCGACGCCGACGCGCTCGCGACGGCCGCCGCGTCGTTCATCGCCGCGCATGGCTGTCCCGACGTCGTGATCGCGAACGCGGGCATCAGCCAGGGCGCCGTCACGGGCCAGGGCGACCTCGCCGCGTTCCGCGACGTGATGGACATCAACTACTACGGGATGGTCGCGACGTTCGAGCCGTTCGTCGGCCCGATGACGGCCGCGCGCCACGGCACGCTGGTCGGCGTCGCGAGCGTCGCCGGCGTGCGCGGGCTGCCCGGCTCCGGCGCGTACAGCGCGTCGAAATCGGCCGCGATCAAGTATCTGGAAGCGCTGCGCGTCGAGCTGCGCCCGGCCGGCGTCGGCGTCGTGACGATCGCGCCCGGCTACATTCGCACGCCGATGACCGCGCACAACCCGTACAAAATGCCGTTCCTGATGGACGCCGACCGCTTCGCCGCGCGCGCGGCGCGCGCGATCGCCCGGCAGCACGCGTTCCGCGTGATTCCATGGCAGATGGGGGTCGTCGCGAAGGTGCTGCACGTGCTGCCGCGCTGGCTGTACGACCGCCTGTTCGAAAAGGCGCCGCGCAAGCCGAAGGCCGGCGCGCGCTGAGTGCGTCGCGGATCCGGCGCGCGTCTCGCCGGATCACTGTCGCGCCGCGGCCTGACCTGCATCGCGATACCGCGCGAATCCGCGCGGATCTCTCCCCTCGTATCGCACCCCGTACCGCGCACCGCTGCCGCACTCCGTTCCGTCGCGCGCGTCGCGCCGCGCATTTCCGCCGCGTATTCGCAGCCACTCGTCCCGCCCGTCGCCCCCACGCCGCGCTCGCCCTACCCGCTCCGCCGCATCAACACCCGTTCCGTCGCGAACGCAGCCGTTTTTCGGTCAATTCACCGCGTTCCGACGCCTTTTTTCACACGCCGCGCGCTTTGACGGTATGCTATTCGTCAGCCGCGCCGGCCCTGCACGCTTCCGGGCCGCGCCTGCCTCCGTCATCCAGCGAAAAACACACGCCACGTGGGAGATCCTATGCACGTCAAGCTGTTCGCCGGGGCCGCCGTGGCCACGGCCCTCGCCGCCCTTGCCGCCCCCGGCGTCGTCGCCGCCAAGCCGCTCACCGTCTGCACGGAATCGAGCCCGGACGGCTTCGACGTCGTGCAGTACAACTCGCTCGTCACGACCAACGCGTCGGCCGACGTGATCTTCAACACGCTCGTGTCCTACGACGAAGCCGCGAAGAAAGTCGTACCCGCGCTCGCGGACAAATGGGAAGCGAGCGCCGACGGCCTCACGTACACGTTCCACCTGCGCCCGAACGTCGCGTTCCAGACCACCGACTATTTCAAGCCGGGCCGCGCGCTGAACGCGGACGACGTCGTGTTCACGTTCGCGCGGATGCTCGACGATGCGAATCCGTGGCACAAGGTGGCCGGCGCGAGCGGCTTCCCGCACGCGCAATCGATGGGCCTCGTGAAGCTCGTGAAGTCGGTCACGAAGGTCGACGACAGCACGGTGAAATTCGTGCTGAACGAGCCGAACGCGACGTTCGTGCCGATCCTGACGATGGGCTTCGCGTCGATCTACTCGGCCGAATACGCGGACCAGTTGCTGAAGGCCGGCAAGCAGGCCGACCTGAACGCGAAGCCGGTCGGCACCGGCCCGTTCGTGCTGAAGAGCTATACGAAGGACGCGCTGATCCGCTACGACGCGAACCCGACGTACTGGGGCACGAAACCGAAGGTCGATCGGCTGATCTACGCGATCACGCCCGACCCGTCGGTGCGCCTGCAGAAGGTGAAGGCCGGCGAATGCCAGATCGCGCTGTCGCCGAAGCCTCAGGACGTGCTCGCCGCGAAGGGCGAAAGCGCGCTGAAGGTCGTGCAGACGCCCGCGTTCATGACCGCGTTCGTCGCGCTGAACACGCAGAAGAAACCGCTCGACAACGACAAGGTGCGCGAGGCGCTGAACCTCGCGTTCGACCGCGCGACCTACCTGAAGGTCGTGTTCGACAACACCGCGACGGCCGCAAACAACCCGTATCCGCCGAACACGTGGAGCTACGCGAAGGACGTCGCGCCGTATGCGTACGATCCCGCGAAAGCGAAGCAGCTGCTCGCGCAGGCCGGCTTCCCGAACGGCTTCTCGACGACCATCTGGACGCGCCCGACCGGCAGCGTGCTGAACCCGAACCCGAAGGTCGGCGCGGAACTGCTGCAGGCCGATCTCGCGAAGGTTGGCGTGAAGGCGGAGGTGAAGGTGATCGAATGGGGCGAGCTGATCAAGCAGGCGAAGCTCGGCCAGCATGACATGCTGTTCATGGGCTGGGCCGGCGACAACGGCGATCCGGACAACTACCTGTCGCCGCTGTTCAGCTGCAATGCAGTGAAGTCGGGCATCAACTTCGCACGCTTCTGCGATGCGCAGCTCGACAAGCTGATCGCCGACGGCAAGTCGACCGCCGATCAGGCCAAGCGCGCGAAGCTGTACGAAAGCGCGCAGAAGATCATCCACGACGAGGCGCTGTGGATCCCGCTCGGTTATCCGACCGCGGCCGCGCTCACGCGCGCGAACGTGAGCGGCTATCGCGTGAGTCCGTTCGGACGGCAGAACTTCACGACGGTCGCCGTGCAGTAACCGTGCGTGGCGCGCAAGCGACGGCGCACACGCCGCTCGCTTGCGGCCCGCGCGCCGCGCTTGCTACACTGCGCGCTCATTCCTCATACCGGACGCCAGCCAAAGTGAACAACTAAGCCTTCCCGAAATGTTTTCGCCGCCCGTGCCACGCACGCCGCGCGCGAAGGTCTTCATGCATTTTTGGAGGTGCTTATGGCTGCTGCCACGCCCACCGGCGCGCTCGTCGCGCTTCATCACGTTTCCTTCCGCTTCGACGACGGCGTCACGCTGTTCGATGCGCTCGACCTGTCCATCGACCGCACGCCGACCGGCATCGTCGGTCGCAACGGCGTCGGCAAGAGCCTGCTCGCGCAACTGATCGCGGGCCGGCGCGCGCCGAGCGCGGGGACGATCGAGCGGCATGCGCCCGTCGTCTACGTCGCGCAGCAGCACGATCACGACCGCGCCGACGCGGCGGCCGCCCCGCTGACCGTCGCGCAGATCGCCGCGCTCGATGCGCCGCTCGGCGCGCTCGCGCGTCTCGCGGACGGCCGCGCGACACCGCACGACTTCGACCTGATCGGCGATCGCTGGGATCTTGCCGAGCGGCTGCGCGCGGCGCTCGACGCGGCCGGCCTGCAGGACGTCCATGCCGACACGCCCGCACACGCGCTGAGCGGCGGCCAGCTCGCGCGCGTCGCGTTGATCGGCGCGCTGCTGTCGGGCGCCGGCCTGCTCGTGCTCGACGAACCGACCAACCATCTCGACGCACCGGGCCGCGCGTGGCTGCGCGCGGCGCTCGACGGCTGGCGGGGCGGCGTCGTCATCGTCAGCCACGACCGTGCGCTGCTCGCCGGCGTGCAGCGCATCGTCGAGCTGACGCCACACGGCGCGCGCTCGTACGGCGGCAATTACGCGCTCTACCGCGCGCAACGCGACGCGCAACAGGAGGCCGCGCACGCGGCGCTCGATCATGCGCGCACCGAGCGCGGGCGCGTGCGGCGCAGGCTCGAACAGGAGCACGACACGATCCAGCGCCACGCGGCCGCATCGCTGCGCGACGCGAAGACGGCCAACCTGTCGTCGATGGCGCGCCAAAGCCGCAAGGGCGCGGCGCGCGCGATCATGGGAACGGTCCGGCGCCATCAGAGCGACTTCAAGGCGACGCTCGACACGCGCGTGCAGGAAGCGGCCGCGCGCGTCGAAGCCGACGCGCCGGTGCTCGTCTCGCTGCCGGGCACGGAAGTCAGCGCGCGCCGCCAGCTGTTCACGCTCGAGTGCGCTCGATTGCCGTGGCGCGTCGCGGGCGACGCCGACACGATCACGTGGTCGGCGAGCGGCGCCGTGCGCATCGCGCTGACCGGGCCGAACGGCTGCGGCAAGTCGACGTTGCTGCGGATGCTCGCGGGCGAACTCGCGCCGCGTTCAGGTAGCTGCACGACGCACGTGAGCGCCGCGTATCTCGACCAGCGGCTCGCGCTGCTCGACCCCGAGCGCTCGGTCGTCGAGCAACTGGGTGCGCTCGATACGCCGCTCGCGGAAGGCGACCTGCGCAGCCGTCTCGCGCTGCTACAACTCGATGCGACACGGGCGACGCAACCGGCGCGGCAACTGAGTGGCGGCGAACGGCTGAAGGCCGCGCTCGCCTGCGCGCTGTGGCGCGGCACGCCCGCGCAACTGCTGCTGCTCGACGAGCCGACCAATCACCTCGATCTCGAATCGGTGCGCGCGATCGAAGCCGCGCTGGCCGGCTTCCCCGGCGCGATCGTGGTCGCGTCGCACGACGCCGCGTTTCTCGCGGCGCTCGAACCGACGCACACGATGCAGTGGCAGCGCGACGGGTGGCGTTACGAACCCGTCGCGTAACGACGACGAAGCGCGCTCAGCCGGCGATGCGGAACCGCAGCACCCCGTCGTCCCCCTGCTCGCGCACGAGTTCGCCCGCGAGCCACAGCAGGTTCAGGTGCGCGAGCGCCTCGCCGAGCGCGAAGGTCATCTGGTGGATGTCGAGCTCGCGGCGGCGGAACATGATCGGCACGATGTCGGCCGCGCTCATTGGCCGCTGCGCGCACGCGACGCGCACTTCGGCCAGGCGCGCATCGTGGTGTTCGCGCAGCTGCGCGATGCGCGTGCGCACGCCGCGGAACGGCTTGCCGTGCGACGGCAGCACGAGCGTGTCGGGCGCCATCGTCTCGTAGCGGCCGAGCGATTCGAGGTACAGCGCGAGCGGGTTCGCTTCCGGCTCGAGATCAAACACCGACACGTTCGTCGAGATGCGCGGCAGCACCATGTCGCCGGAAATCAGCACGCCGTCCGCGTCGCTGTGGAGCGCGCAATGTTCAGGCGAATGACCGAAGCCGGTGACGACGCGCCACGTGCGCGCGCCGATCGTCACCGCGTCGCCTTCGCGCAGGCGCCGGTAGCGCGGCGGCACGGCCGGCACGAGGTCCGAGTAATAGCTGCGGCGGTTGCGCAGCTTGTCGAGCGCGGCCGGATCGGTCAGCCCGTGGCGCGCGAAGTGCTCGGCGGCGGCCGCGCCGCCCGCGTTCGAACCGTTGCCGGCCGCCATCAGGCAGCCGAACAGGTATTCGCCGAGCGTCATCCACAGCCGCACGTTCCAGCGGCCCTTGTCGCCGCCTTCGCACAGCCAGTTCGCGAGGCCGAAGTGATCGGGGTGGCAATGCGTGACGAGCACGCGTAGCACGGGCAGGCCGTCGAGATGCGTGTCGAAGATCCGCTCCCAGTGCGTGCGGATCGCGTCCGACGCGATCCCGCAATCGACGATCGTCCAGCCGGCCTGCCCGTCGATCTCGTCGCGCAGCAGCCACAGATTGATGTGGTCGAGCGAGAACGGCAGCGGCATGCGCAGCCAGCGCACGCCGGGCGCGACCTCGAACGTGTCGCCCGCGGCGGGCAGCGTATCGGCGAAGGGATAGTCGAGTTGGTGTTCCAGGGCGTTCATCGGTGGGGCGTCTCGTCGTTATCGGTGCGAATGCGCGCCGGCGGCAGCGCGCGGCGGGCGTGCGTCGATTCTATCGCCGTCGCGCGAAACAGGTGCCCGACGCGCACCGGACCGCCGCAAAAAAGTTCGTGTCAGAATCGGTTCCGTACCCGTATCTTTACGCGAAGATGCGCCGAACGGCGCCCAACGGCGAACAACACGCCGATTCACGACCGCCCGCGCGTCACTGCGAAAGTCCTTGAAACGCCGACTTGGGCGCTAAAATGGCGAGTGCTTACAGCCCCTTGAACGAGCCTGCACGCGATGAATCACTTCCCCAAACTGCTGTCGTCGCAGATCGGTTTCGACGTCGCGCAGACGATGCTCGAATACTTCGATCGCCATTACCGGATCTTCCGCGAAGCGGCGGTCGACGCGAAGACGCTGTTCGAGCGCGGCGACTGGCACGGGCTGCAGCGGCTCGCGCGCGAGCGGATCACGTCGTACGACGATCGCGTGAAGGAATGCGTCGAGGTGCTGGAGGACGAATACGACGCGGAGAACATCGACGACGAAGTGTGGCAGCAGATCAAGCTGCACTACATTGGCCTACTCACGTCGCACCGCCAGCCCGAGTGCGCGGAAACCTTCTTCAATTCGGTGTGCTGCAAGATCCTGCACCGCTCGTATTTCAGCAACGATTTCATCTTCGTGCGCCCGGCGATCTCGACCGAGTACCTGGAGAACGACGAGCCGGCCGCGAAGCCGACCTACCGCGCGTACTATCCGGGCACCGACGGGCTCGCGGTCACGCTCGAGCGCATCGTCACGAACTTCCAGCTCGAGCCGGCGTTCGAGGATCTCTCGCGCGACATCGGCTGCGTGATGCAGGCGATCGACGACGAATTCGGCCACTTCGACGAAGCGCCGAATTTCCAGATCCACGTGCTGTCGTCGCTGTTCTTCCGCAACAAGAGCGCGTACATCGTCGGCCGCATCATCAACGCCGATCGCGTGCTGCCGTTCGCGGTGCCGATCCGCCACGTGCGCCCGGGCGTGCTCGCGCTCGACACCGTGCTGCTGCGCCGCGACCTGCTGCAGATCATCTTCAGCTTCTCGCATTCGTACTTCCTCGTCGACATGGGCGTGCCGTCCGCGTACGTGGATTTTCTCTGCACGATCATGCCGGGCAAGCCGAAGGCCGAGATCTACACGTCGGTCGGGCTGCAGAAGCAGGGCAAGAACCTGTTCTACCGCGACCTGCTGCACCATCTGTCGCATTCGAGCGACCGCTTCATCATCGCGCCCGGGATCAAGGGCCTCGTGATGCTCGTGTTCACGCTGCCGTCGTTCCCGTACGTGTTCAAGATCATCAAGGATCACTTCCCGCCGCCGAAGGAAACGACGCGCGCGCAGATCATGGAGAAGTACCAGCTCGTGAAGCGCCACGACCGCCTCGGTCGGATGGCCGACACGCTCGAGTATTCGAGCGTCGCGCTGCCGCTCGCGCGGCTCGATCACGCGCTCGTGCGCGAACTCGAGAAGGAAGTGCCGTCGCTGCTCGAATACGAGGACGACAAGCTCGTGATCAAGCACCTGTACATCGAGCGCCGGATGACGCCGCTGAACCTGTATCTGCAGAACGGCAGCGACGCGGACGTCGAGCACGGCGTGAAGGAATACGGCAACGCGGTGAAGGAGCTGATGAAGGCGA
Source organism: Burkholderia sp. AU28863 (assembly GCF_002223195.1). Taxonomy (NCBI): domain Bacteria; kingdom Pseudomonadati; phylum Pseudomonadota; class Betaproteobacteria; order Burkholderiales; family Burkholderiaceae; genus Burkholderia; species Burkholderia sp. AU28863. The sequence goes on from NZ_NKFE01000004.1 coordinate 751,410, forward strand.
ACATCTTCCCCGGCGACATGCTGTACAAGAACTTCGGCGTCACGCGCCACGGCCGCGTCGTGTTCTACGACTACGACGAGATCGAGTACCTGACCGACTGCAACGTGCGGCGCGTGCCGGCGCCGCGCAACGAGGAAGACGAGCTGTCCGGCGAACCGTGGTATACCGTCGGCCCGCACGACATCTTTCCGGAGACCTACGGGCCGTTTCTGCTCGGCGACCCGCGCGTGCGCGACGTCTTCATGAAGCATCACGCGGACTTTTTCGATCCCGCGCTATGGCAGGCGAGCAAGGACAAGCTGATGCAGGGCGAATTGCCCGATTTTTATCCGTACGACACGGCCCTGCGCTTCAGCGTGCGCTACCCCGCGCGCTTCGACGCGACGGGCCGGAACGACGACGCAGGCGACGCGCAGCGCGCCGCCTGACGCCGGCAACACCCGATCCGATATCGACTTGATTTCCGCCAACGGAATCCACACCGATGACTACCCAAGACAATCCGCTTTCACATCTGTTCGACAACAACGATGCCTGGGTCAAGCGCCAGCTCGCCGACGATCCCGATTTCTTCGCACGGCTCGCCGACCAGCAGGCGCCGGAATATCTGTGGATCGGCTGCTCCGATTCGCGCGTGCCGGCGAACCAGATCATCGGCCTGCCGCCGGGTGAAGTGTTCGTGCATCGCAACATCGCGAACGTGGTCGTGCACAGCGACCTGAACTGCCTGTCGGTGATCCAGTTCGCGGTCGACATCCTGCGCGTGAAGCACATCATGGTCGTCGGCCACTACGGCTGCTCGGGCGTGAACGCGGCGCTGCACAACCGCCGCGTCGGCCTCGCGGACAACTGGCTGCATCACGTGCAGGACGTGCGCGAACGCCACGCGGCGCTGCTCGACGAATGGCCGGTCGGCGAAGCGCGGTATCGCCGCCTGATCGAGCTGAATTCGATCGAGCAGGTCGTCAACGTGTGCCGCACGACGATCGTCAACGACGCGTGGGCGCGCGGCCAGTCGCTCACCGTGCACGGGCTCGTGTACGGCGTGCACGACGGCCGGATGCGCAACCTCGGGATGTCCGTGTCGAACTTCGACGCGCTCGACGCAACCTACCGGCGCTGCGTGGCGGCGCTGACCGCACGCGGCCAGCACGCGCCCGACAACGACATGGTCGCGGCGGACGCCGCGCAGCTCGAAGACGTCGCGCAGGCGGTCGCCGCCACGCTGAAGCCGTGCGACGACGCGCAGTAACGTGCAGTGACGCGCCAGCCGCCTGACGGCGGCTGCCACGCGGGCGCGGCACGCATCGAACGGATCTGACACCGGCACTGCCTCGGCGGCGCCAACCCAAGGAGCGACGGCATGAAAACCGTATTGATCGTCGGCGCATCGCGCGGCCTCGGCCGCGAATTCGTCCGGCAATACCGGCGCGACGGCTGGAACGTGATCGCCACCGCGCGCGACGCGGCGTCGCTCGATGCGTTGCGTGCGCTCGGCGCGCAGCCGCATGCGCTCGATATCGCGCAGCCCGCGCAGATCGCGGCGCTCGGCTGGAAGCTCGACGGGGAGCGGCTCGATGCGGCCGTGCTCGTGTCGGGCGTGTACGGGCCGCGCACCGAAGGCGTCGAGACGATCACCGCCGAGGATTTCGACGCGGTGATGCATACGAACGTGCGCGGGCCGATGCAGTTGCTGCCGATCCTGCTGCCGCTCGTCGAGGACGCGCGCGGCGTGCTGGCCGTGGTGTCGAGCCGGATGGGCAGCATCGCCGAGGCGACCGGCACGACCGGCTGGCTCTACCGCGCGAGCAAGGCCGCGCTGAACGACGCGCTGCGCATCGCGTCGCTGCAGACGCGTCATGCCGCGTGCATTTCGCTGCACCCCGGCTGGGTGCGCACCGACATGGGCGGCGCGCAGGCCGCGATCGATCCGGAAACGAGCGTGACCGGCATGCGTCGCGTGATCGCCGAATCCGCTTCGGACGTATCCCAGGCGAACGGCCGGTTCTTCCAGTACGACGGCATCGAGCTCAGCTGGTGAGCGGCGCCGGTAACCGGACGTTGTTAATTCGCATTTCGCATGATTTTGAACCGACCTGACGCGTGCCCGTGCGGCGGCGCCTCCCCCGCACCCGCCGGCAACGCGCCGGCGCCGCGCTACGCCGCCTGCTGCGGCCGCTTCATCGACGACGGGCAAGCCGCCCCGACCGCACTCGAATTGATGCGCTCGCGGTACAGCGCGTACGTGCTCGGCGCGACCGATTATCTGCGCGCGACGTGGGCCGCGCGCACCTGCCCGCCCGATCTCGAGGCCGACCCGGCAGCGCCGGACGCGCCGCGCTGGCTCGGCCTCGCGGTTAAACGCCACGTACCGCTCGACGACCGGCACGCGGAGGTCGAATTCGTGGCGCGCTACAAGGTCGGCGGACGCGCTTACCGGCTGCACGAGACGAGCCGTTTCGAGCGCGACGAGCAGGGATTCTGGCGCTATGTCGACGGCGAAGTAAGTGAACGCTGACAAATAGTTGCCATGTCAGACGCCGGGTAATTCCCGCATTGCACAACCTGATTTTGTCGGGCTACGATGGGCTCGAATTGGTCATGTTGCATGGCAGGGCTTACGGATGGCGTTCAGCAAGGTATTGGTGGGATGGATGGCGGCCTGTGCGCTGTCGGCCGCTCAGGCCGGTACGCTGCCGAGCGCCAGTACGGGTGCGGGCGCCAGCGGGTCGCTCGCCCACGCCGAGCATTTCGACTACGCCGACTCGAATCTGCCGCAGGTCGCCGCCGATCTCAACGAGCAGATCCTCCGCATTCCGGCCGACGCTTCGGGCGCCATCACGCTCGAGGCGACACTGTTCAAGCCGAACGGGCCCGGCCCGTTCCCGCTCGTCGTCTTCAACCACGGCAAAAATACCGGCGATCTCCATCTGCAGCCGCGCAGCCGGCCGCTCGCGTTCGCGCGCGAATTCGTGCGCCGCGGCTATGCGGTGATCGCCCCGAATCGCCAGGGCTTCGCCGGTTCGGACGGAACGTACCAGCAGGAAGGCTGCAACGTCGGCAAGAACGGCCTCGCGCAGGCCGCCGACGTCGATGCGACGGTGCGCTACATGTCGCGCCAGCCGTACGTCGATGCGTCGCGCATCGTCGTCGCCGGCACGTCGCACGGCGGCCTCGCGTCGGTCGCGTACGGCACCGAAGCCGCGGCGGGCGTGCGCGGCATCATCAATTTCTCCGGCGGGCTGCGCCAGGACCTCTGCGACGGCTGGCAGCGCAACCTCGTCGACGCGTTCGACCACTACGGCGCGCATACGGCCGTGCGGTCGCTGTGGCTGTACGGCGACAACGATTCGGTGTGGACGCCCGCGCTCGTCGCGCAGATGCACGATGCGTACGTGTCGCACGGCACGCAGGCCCGCTTCATCGATTTCGGCCGCTACAAGGACGATGCGCACCGGCTGATCGTCGATCGCGACGGCGTGCCCGTATGGTGGCCGGCCGTGCACGCCTTCCTCGCCGAACTGAACCTGCCGACCGCGGTGCGCTATGCGGTCGCCGACCCGCACGAGCCGAAGGCCACCGGCTACGCATCGATCGATGCGGTCAACGCGGTGCCGTACGTGGACGAAGCGGGCCGCGAAGGCTATCGCCGCTTCCTGAACCAGCATCCGAGCCGCGCGTTCGCGGTGTCGTCGGAAGGCGCATGGTCGTGGGCCGAAGGCGGCGACGACCCGATGGCGCTCGCGCTCGACAACTGCGCGAAGCAAGGCGCCGGCGCGTGCCGGCTGTATGCGGTCAACGACCGCGTCGTGTGGAACGCCAACACGACACAGACGGCCGACAACGGCGACGATCACGCCCGCGATACCGATACGCGCGCACTGGCTTCGCGCTGACGCGGTCGTCGTTCCTCCTGCCTCTCCTTCGCGCGCCGTCGCTTCAAGGTCGCCGCGGCACGCCCCGGCTGCTCGTCCAATCGGGCACACGCCGCGTAATGCTCGTTTTGACGAGCAATCGACTTGAATTCGCGCCAGATCCCGTCCAGCCATCCGGGCCTTCCGCCCCCTGTCGATCTGACGATGCACGAAGCAAGATCGCCCCTCGTCGCCGCAAATACCGCACCCTCATCGCTCCCCATATTTCGTCGCTGCATCGCCCCTCGCCCCGCGATTTTTTTCTGTCGGGGGGTGTCACTCGAACGTCGTCATCTGCGCGCATTTCGCCCGATCCGCCGCGTTCCGTTCCGAGCCCCCCCGAACTGCGTCGAACTCCCGCCCAGCAAGGCTGTGCGGCGTTTGTAACCGCTAGTGCAACGTCCGGCGGAACACGCTAATCTCTGCGCGTTTCGTATTGCGCCGCGCGGCATCCCGTCGATGCCGCGCGGTCGTTTTACCCCCGGAGTCGCCTTGAGTACGCCAGCCACCGACGACTGGGTCGCGCGCAGCCTGCGCGCGGTCTGGCATCCCTGCACCCAGATGAAGCACCACGAGCGCCTGCCGCTCGTCCCCGTCGCGCGCGGCGCGGGCGTGTGGCTGTACGACCGCGACGGCCGCCGCTATTTCGACGCGATCAGCTCGTGGTGGGTGAACCTGTTCGGCCATGCGAACCCGGACATCAACGCGGCGCTGAAGGACCAGCTCGACACGCTCGAGCACGCGATGCTCGCCGGCTGCACGCACGAACCGGCGATCGAGCTCGCCGAACGGTTGCATGCGCTCACCGCGCGCACGCTCGGCCATGCGTTCTTCGCGTCGGACGGCGCGTCGGCCGTCGAGATCGCGCTGAAGATGAGCTTCCACGCGTGGCGCAACCGCAGCCGCGCGAACAAGCAGGAATTCGTCTGCGTCGCGAACAGCTATCACGGCGAGACGATCGGCGCGCTCGGCGTGACCGACGTCGCGCTGTTCAAGGATGCGTACGACCCGCTGATCCGCCACGCGCACGTGGTCGCGTCGCCCGATGCGCGCGGCGCGCTGCCGGGCGAGACGGCCGCCGACGTCACGGGCCGCGCGCTCGCGGACGTGCGGCGCCTGTTCGTCGAGCGCGGCGACCGGATCGCCGCGCTGATCGTCGAGCCGCTCGTGCAGTGCGCGGCCGGCATGGCGATGCACGATCCGTCGTACGTACGCGGGCTGCGCGCACTGTGCGACGAATTCGGCGTGCACCTGATCGCCGACGAGATCGCGGTCGGCTGCGGCCGCACCGGCACCTTCTTCGCGTGCGAGCAGGCCGGCGTCTGGCCCGACTTCATGTGCCTGTCGAAAGGCATCAGCGGCGGCTACCTGCCGCTGTCGCTGGTGCTTACGCGCGACGACGTGTTCGCGGCGTTCTACGACGACGACACGACGCGCGGCTTCCTGCATTCGCATTCGTACACCGGCAACCCGCTCGCGTGCCGCGCGGCAGTCGCGACGCTCGACCTGTTCGCGCGCGACGACGTGCTCGCGAGCAACGCCCGCAAATCGGCGACGCTGCGCGCGGCGCTCGCGCCGCTCGATGCGCATCCGCAGGTGCGCCACCTGCGCGAGCGCGGCACGCTGTTCGCGTTCGACGTCGCGCTCGACGGCGATGCGGCGCGCGGCTTCTCGCGGCGTTTCTTCGAACACGCGCTGGCGCGCGAACTGCTGCTGCGCCCGATCGGCACGACCGTGTACCTGATGCCGCCGTACGTGATGAGCGACGACGACATCGCATGGCTCGCGCAGCGCACGCGCGACACGCTCGACGCGACGCTGGAGGACCTCGGCCGATGAGCCTGCTCGACACCCTGCAACGCGGCCTCGCGGACCTCGACGCGCAAGGGCTGCGCCGCGTGCGACGCATCGCCGACACCGCGTGCGACGCGCGCATGACCGTGAACGGCCGCGAGATCGTCGGCTTCGCGAGCAACGACTACCTCGGCCTCGCCGCGCATCCGGCGCTCGTCGCCGCGTTCGCCGAAGGCGCGCAGCGCTACGGCTCCGGCAGCGGCGGCTCGCACCTGCTCGGCGGCCATTCGCGCGCGCACGCCAAACTGGAAGACGAACTCGCGGGCTTCGCGGGCGGCTTCTCCGACGCGCCGCGCGCGCTGTACTTCAGCACCGGCTACATGGCGAACCTCGCGGCGATGACGGCGCTCGCCGGCAAGGGCGCGACGATCTTCTCCGACGCACTGAACCACGCGTCGCTGATCGACGGCATGCGGCTGTCGCGTGCGAACGTGCAGGTCTATCCGCATGCGGACATGGCCGCGCTCGCCGCGCTGCTCGACGCATCGGATGCGCAAACGAAGCTGATCGTCAGCGACACCGTGTTCAGCATGGACGGCGATATCGCGCCGCTCGCCGAGCTCGTCGCGCTGGCCGAACGCCACGGCGCGTGGCTCGTCGTCGACGATGCACACGGCTTCGGCGTGCTCGGCCCGCAGGGTCGCGGCGCGCTTGCCGCCGCCGCGCTGCGTTCGCCGAATCTCGTGTACGTCGGCACGCTCGGCAAGGCGGCGGGCGTCGCGGGCGCATTCGTGATCGCGCATGAGACCGTGATCGAATGGCTGATCCAGCGCGCGCGCAGCTACATCTTCACGACGGCCGCGCCGCCGGCCGTCGCGCATGCGGTATCGGCAAGCCTGAAGGTGATCGCGGGCGACGAAGGCGACGCGCGCCGCGCGCACCTCGCCGCGCTGATCGAACGCACGCGCGCGCTGCTGCGCAGCACGCGCTGGCAGCCGGTCGATTCGCACACGGCCGTGCAGCCGCTCGTGATCGGCAGCAACGACGCGACGCTCGCGGCGATGCGCGCGCTCGACGCGCACGGCCTGTGGGTGCCGGCGATCCGGCCGCCGACGGTGCCGGCCGGCACGTCGCGGCTGCGCGTGTCGCTGTCGGCCGCGCATTCGTTCGACGATCTGGCAAGGCTCGAAGCCGCGCTGATCGAAGCCAGCGAGGAGGCAGCAGCATGACCACCGCCCCGCTGTCCGTCTTCGTCACCGGCACCGACACCGAAATCGGCAAGACCTTCGTGTCGGCCGCGATGCTGCACGGCTTCGCGCGGCACGGCCTGCGCGCGGCCGCATTGAAGCCGGTCGCGGCCGGCGCGTACGAACGCGACGGCGTGTGGCGCAACGAGGACACCGACCAGCTCGACGCGGCCGCGAACGTCGTGCTGCCGCCCGAACTGCGCACGCCGTTCCTGCTGAAGGCGCCTGCCGCGCCGCATATCGTCGCCGCGCACGAAGGCGTGACGCTCGACCTCGACACGATCGTCGCGTGCCATCGCGAAGCGCTGACGCGCGCGGACGTCGTCGTCGTCGAAGGCGTCGGCGGCTTTCGCGTGCCGCTGAACGACACGCAGGACACCGCCGATCTCGCGGTCGCGCTCGGCCTGCCCGTCGTGCTCGTCGTCGGCGTCCGGCTCGGCTGCATCAGCCACGCGTTGCTGACGGCCGATGCAATCGTCGCTCGCGGCCTCACGCTCGCGGGCTGGGTCGCGAACCACGTCGACCCGGCCATGTCGTTCGCCGACGAGAACGTCGCGACGATTCGCGACTGGCTCGCGCGCGAGCACCGCGCGCCACTGCTCGGCCGCATCGCGCACATGACGCCGGCCGCCCCCGAATCCGCCGCGGCGATGCTCGACATCGCCGCGCTCGTCGAGTCGCTGCGCACCGCGCGGCATTGACCCAACCGATCCCCCATCCCGCCAGGACAGGAAAACGAAATGACCCAAGCCCAGACCGCCGCCGTGCAACCCGACGCGATTCCCGTGGCTGCGCCGGCCCCGCAGCGCTGGCGCGTCGCCGACGTCGTCGCGCTGTTCGAGCTGCCGTTCAACGATCTGATGTTCCGCGCGCAGCAGGTGCATCGCGAGCACTTCGACGCGAACGCGGTGCAGCTGTCGACGCTGCTGTCGATCAAGACGGGCGGCTGCGAGGAAGACTGCGGCTACTGCTCGCAGTCGTCGCATCACGACACGGGCCTGAAGGCCGAGAAGCTGATGGACGTCGACACGGTGCTCGACGCCGCGCGCGCGGCGAAGGCGAACGGCGCGAGCCGCTTCTGCATGGGCGCCGCGTGGCGCAACCCGAAGGAGCGCCACATGCCCGCGCTGACCGAAATGGTGCGCGGCGTGAAGGAGCTCGGCCTCGAGACCTGCATGACGCTCGGCATGCTGGAAAACGAACAGGCTCGGCAGCTCGCCGACGCGGGCCTCGACTACTACAACCACAACCTCGACACGTCGCCGGAGTTCTACGGCCAGGTGATCTCGACGCGCACGTACCAGGACCGCCTCGACACGCTCGACCGCGTGCGCGACGCGGGCATCAACGTGTGCTGCGGCGGCATCATCGGGATGGGCGAATCGCGCCGCGAGCGCGCGGGCCTGATCTCGCAGCTCGCGAACCTGAACCCGTATCCGGAATCGGTGCCGATCAACAACCTCGTCGCGATCGAAGGCACGCCGCTCGAAGGCACCGCGCCGCTCGACCCGTTCGAGTTCGTGCGCACGATCGCGGTCGCCCGAATCACGATGCCGAAGGCCGTCGTGCGCCTGTCGGCCGGCCGCGAGCAGCTCGACGACGCGATGCAGGCGATGTGCTTCCTCGCGGGTGCGAACTCGATGTTCTACGGCGACCAGCTGCTGACGACCAGCAACCCGCAGACGCAGCGCGACCGTGCGTTGTTCGAGCGGCTCGGCATCCGCGCGAGCCAGGCCGACGCGCTGTCGGACAACGCGTAAGCGATAGCGGCGGGCGCGCCGCGCCCGCCGATGAAAAAGCCGGGGCATGCCCCGGCTTTTGTTTTACCCGACCGTCGGCATCGGGTCGCGCGACGCGCCATGAATCGACGGTGTTCTCGACGCGCCGACGCGCAGCTTCGGCATACGCATTACACGTGCGACGCCGCGCCGTCGAGCGCCGCGCGCACGCGCTCGACGCGCTGCGCGTCGACGGGCGCCAGCACCTCGCCGCGCGGCCGCACGCCCGAGCCGAAATGCACCGCGCGCACGCCGGTCGCACGCACGAAATCGCCGACCGCGTCGACCGTGAGCCCCGAACCGGCCAGCACCGTGCAGGTCGTGCCCGCCGCCTGCCGCACGAGCCGCGTGATCGTCGCGACCGCGTCGAGCACCGACGGATGACCGCCCGACGTCAGCACGGACGTGACGGCCGGCACGCGCAACAGCGCGTCGAACGCGGCGTTCAGATCGCGCGCGACGTCGAACGCGCGATGGAACGTGAGCGCGCGCCCGTCCGCGGCGGCCGCGATCCGGGCGAGCGCGCCGAGATCGACGTCGCCGCGCGCATCGAGCGCGCCGAACACGACGCCGTTCGCGCCGGCCGCGACGGCCGCGCGCACGTCGCGCTCGATCACGCGCAGCTCGTCGGCGTCATAGACGAACGAGCGGCTGTGCGGACGCACGATCACGTTGACGGGAATCGGCACGGCGGCCACGACGGCCTCGATCAGGCCGACGCTCGGCGTCAGCCCGCCTTCGGTGATCGCGGTCACGAGTTCGAGGCGGTCGGCGCCCGCACGGGCGGCGACCTTCGCATCGCCGACGGTCGTGGCGATCACTTCGAGGAGAACGGAAGAAGCGGCATGTCGGTTCATGGGCGGCCCGCGAATCGTCTGGACAATTCGCGCATCCTAGCCGAGCCGCGCGACGGACGCCAGCGTGCCGGCCGCCGCGTATTTCAGCCGCGTATTTCAGCCAGGTCCGTCAGCCGCGCCGCACGAGCCAGACGCCGCCGAGAGCGGACAACGCCGTCACCGCGGTGCCCGGTACGAACCGGAACATGCGCGCGTTGACGTACGCGCCCTGCTGCTGCATCACGTCGACGATCGCCGGCGTGAGCACGAGCATCGCCCAGCCGATCATCCCGAACGCGGTGGTCGCGGCCGCGACGAGCAGCGTGATGCCCGCACCGCGCGCACGCGGCCGGAACGCGCCGGCAAACGCGCCCGCGGCGAGCAGCCCGGCCGACACCGCGAACAGCACGGCGACGAATACGGTCGTCGCGCCCGTCTGGCCGACCTTCATGAACACGACCATCTGCGCGGCGATCATGCAGAAGCCGGCGATCGAGAACAGCACGATCGCCAGCGCGTTGCGCACGAAGCTCACGCGCGGGCCTGCCTGAAATACGCGGTCGCCGGGCGCCGGAACAGCAGGTAAACGAACACCGCGAACAGCAGGACGCCGGGGATCAGCACCGCGAGCATCGACGCCGGCATGTTGATCAACGAGAACGCGATGCCGAACACGAACGTCACGATATAGGCCTTGCGCGACCATTCGCGGCCTTTCAGGATCGCGATGCCGATCACGACGTTGGCGGCCTCGACGATCATGCTGATGCCGAACGTCGCCCACACGGGCAGCAGGTAGTGCGACATCAGCGCCTGGGTGGTCGGCATGCCGATCGAGAACGGCGTATAGACGCAGGTGATCGCGTTGGTCACGATGATGATCCACGCGAGGATGGTCAGCGAGATCGGTCTTTTCATGGCGTTTTCCTTTTTATATTCGCCGCCATGGTGGCCCCCGGGACGGCGCGCGCGGTCACGACGGCCGCGCTCGCGCCATTGTCGGGGAAGCGCACGGCGAACACAACGGCCGCCCCCGCGCCGTCGGTCGCCGCATCCCGACCGTGTGCCGCTACGCCGCTTGCGCGTCCTCGTCGATCCAGTCGATATCGCCGCACAGCACGCGCTGCGTATCGCCGACGCGCACGGCCACCGACAGCGTCACGCACGGCTGCGCCTCGTTGATCGACAGGTACGGCCGCGTGACCTGCACGCGCCCCGGTTCGGCGATCGCCGAGCGGAAATACGGCCGGCGCAGCCAGTTCGCGCCCTGCGCGTCCGCCAGCGGCGAAAAGCGCGCCTCGGCGAGCGCGCGATCGGCGCGCAGCACGACGTTGCGGCCCGACTGCCGGCCCTGCGCGTCGAGCAGGAAGCAGCGCGCGGCCGCGTCGAGCGCGAGGAAGTTCCAGCACACCTCGTCGAGCGGCTCGCCGGCCGCGAGGCGCTCGGCCGCCCGTTCGAACGCGCGCAGGTACGGCGCGAGCCGCTGCGCGTCGCGCCGCTCGCGCACTTCGGTCTGCTGACGAAAGCGCTCGGTCAGCTCGCCGATGCAGCCGGTCGCGGCCGCGCTGTCGGGCAGCCCCGGCGCCGGCCGGCCGAAGTAGTAGCCCTGCACGAAATCGGCCTCGCACGACAGCGCGATCTGCGCTTCGTGCTCGGTCTCGATCCCTTCGACGAGCACCAGCTTGCCGGCCTCGTGCAACAGCGTCACGAGCCCGTGCAGGATCGCGGTGAGCCCCGTGCGGTGCGCCGCGTGCGACAGCATGATCCGGTCGAGCTTCACGATGTCCGGGTTCAGCTGCCAGATCCGTTCGAGGTTCGAGTGGCCCGCGCCGAAATCGTCGAGTGCGATCAGGAAGCCGTGCGTGCGGAACTCGCGCACGGCCTCCGCGAGCCGCTCGACGTCATCCGCGCGCTGTTCGAGCACTTCGAGCACGATGCGCCGCGGCGGCATGCCGAGCCGTTTCAGGTTCGCGAGCAGCGCGGCCGCCTGGAACGGATCGGTGAGCACGCCCGGATGGACGTTGAGAAACAGCCACTCGCGCTCCGCGCCGAGCAGTGCGAAGTTTTCCAGATGCAGCGCCTGCGCGAGCCGGTCGAGCTGCAGCAGTTCATCGCGGCGCGCGGCTTCGCCGAACACGTCGAGCGGCGACACGGCGCGGTCGAGCGCATCGTGCGCGCGCAGCAGCGCCTCGTAGCCCACCGCACGCTGGTGCGACAGGCTGAATATCGGCTGGAACACGGTCGTGAGCGTCAGGTCGCGGTGCTGCGTCGCCAGCCGTTCGAAGCCCGAGCTCATCTCCCGCTCGAACCGGTACGGCGACGCGGCGGCCGGACGCTCCTGTTGCACGATCGTCATGCCTTCCTCCTGGTGATGCAGTCGAACGCGACGTCCGGCGTCCGCCGAAAAACGACGAACGGGACGGCGCGCCATGTCATTGGTTGGACCCTCGGTTACCCGGCGCAAGCCGGGCGGCTGCTCTCCCTCAAGCAAGCTCCGTGCGAGGTGCCGACAACCCGTGCGCCATGCGGCTGTGCGGGGCTGCCGCACCACCGTGGCGCGCGTTCGACGCACCATTCCCGTGCGCACGCACCGGCCGCTCGAGCGCACCGGTTACGTCGGCACGCTACACTCCGTACGATCGTTTCATTCCGCGTAACTCGCCGTATCGATGGAAATCGTTTTCACAGTCCTCATTCTGCTGCTGACCGTCGCGCTGTCCGGCGCCGTCACGCGTCTCCTGCCGTTGCAACTGCCGCTGCCGCTGATGCAGATCGCGTTCGGCGCGATACTCGCGTGGCCGAAGCTGAACCTGCACGTCACGTTCGACCCCGAGATCTTCATGCTGCTGTTCATTCCGCCGCTGCTGTTCGCGGACGGCTGGCGGATTCCGAAACGCGAGCTTTACCTGCAGCGCCGCGCGATCCTGATGCTCGCGTTCGGGCTCGTGTTCATGACGGTACTCGCAGTCGGCTATTTCGCGCATTGGCTGATTCCCGAGCTACCGCTGCCGATCGCGTTCGCGCTCGCGGCAGTGCTGTCGCCGACCGACGCGGTCGCGCTGTCCGGGATCGCCGGCAAGGGTCGCATTCCGCCGCAACTGATGCACATCCTCGAAGGCGAGGCGCTAATGAACGACGCGTCGGGCCTCGTCGCGCTGAAGTTCGCGATCGCGGCCGCGCTGACGGGCGTGTTCTCGCTGCGCGCCGCGTCGGTCACGTTCGTGATCGTCGCGGCGGGCGGGCTCGCGACGGGCGCGATCGTCGCGTGGCTGTTCAGCGCGCTGTCGACGCGCTTCCTGAATGCCGAGCAGGAAGGCGACCCGGCCCCCGGCATCGTGATGACGCTGCTGGTGCCGTTCGCGGCCTACCTGTTCGCCGAGCACCTCGAGCTGTCCGGCGTGCTCGCGGCCGTGTCGGCCGGGATGATGATGAACTACACGAGCTTCTCGCGCAAAAGCACCGTCGCGTCGCGCGTGCGGGCCGAAAGCACGTGGGCGATGATCGAGTTCGTGTTCAACGGCATGGTGTTCATCATGCTCGGGCTGCAGCTGCCGCACATCATCGGCCGCGCGCTCGTCGACGCGCACCATACGAGCGACGCGCTGGTCGGCCGGATGATCTTCAACGTGTGCGCGATGATGCTCGCGCTGTATGCGATCCGCTTCCTGTGGGTGTGGCTGCTGCGCTGGTTCGCGAGCCGCCGCGCCGCGCGCCATGGCCTCGCCGGCACGATGGCCGGCGTGCGCACGATCGCGGTGATGACGGTCGGCGGCGTGCGCGGCGCGGTCACGCTCGCCGGCGTGCTGTCGATCCCGGTCGCGCTGTCCGACGGCGCGCCGCTGCCGGGCCGCGACACCGCGGTCTTCATCGCGTCGGCCGTGATCCTCGGTTCGCTGATCGTCGCGGTGATCGGCCTGCCGCTGCTGCTGCGCGGCGTGCGCTCGTCGCGCAATCCGCTCGGCGACGAGGAGCGCATCGCCCGGTCGGCCGCCGCGCAGGCCGCGATTCGCGCGATCGATGCGTCGCACGACGCGATCTCGGCCGATCTCGACGAATCGGGCGCGGCGCGTTGCGCGGACATCTCCGCACGCGTGATGGATCAATACCGCCGCCGGCTCGCCGCGCTGGCTGACGACGGCCCCACGCCGCGCGCGCAAGCGCAGCAGGCCGAAACGATGGAGCTGCAGATGCGGATCGCGGCCGTGCGCGCGGAACGCTCGGCGCTGTACCGGCTGCGCGGCGACAGCAAGATTTCCGACGAGACGCTGACGAAGCTGATTCGCGAGATCGACCTGTCGGAAACCGCGCTGTCGACGCGCAAGAAAGGCATTGTTTGACGACCGCCGGCGGCCGACGGGCACAAAAAACGGCGACGCACACGCGTCGCCGTTTTCACATCCGCCGGCCGCGGCGTTACTTCGCGACGACGACCGGAATTCCCTTCAGCATCCCGGCGCCCTTCATTTCGTCGAGCGCGTGCTGCACGGCCGCGCTCGTCGCCGCGTCGATGCCGAGCTGCAGCGCGAGCTCGCGTTCCGCGCGCTTCACGCCGGCCAGGTTGCGCACCTTCACGTGGCCGAAGCCGCGCGCGCGCGCGTGCAGGTCGGCCAATTGCACGACCTGCGCCGCGTTGCCGGCGGTCATCGCGGCGAACGCACGCGTGAGCGTCGTCTCGTAGTCGTCGGCCAGCGCGCGCTCCATCTTGCGCTCGACCGTGCGGCCGAACGGATCGAGCCACGTGCCGCGCAGGCTGCGCACGCGCGCGAGCATGCCGAGCACCGGCCACATCCACTGGCCGAACACGCGCTTCCTCGGCGTGCTGCCGTCGCTCCCGGCCTTCGCGACCGTCGGCGGCGCCAGGTTGAACTTCACGCGGTACGTCTGCCCCGGCACGCCTTCGAACTGCGCTTCGAGCGCGCTGCGGAACGCGTCGTCCGTGTACAGCCGCGCGACTTCGTATTCGTCCTTCACCGCAAGCAGCCGGTAGAACGTCGTCGCGACCGCGCGCGTCAGCGCGTCGTCGCCCTTGGCGCGTGCCGCGTTCACCAGCGCCCGGTAGCGCTCGACGTAGCGCACGCCGCCGTACGCGTCGAGACGCGCTTCGCGATCGGCGATCAGTTCGGCGAGCGTCTCCGGCGCCGCGTGGGCGGCCACCGCATGGCGCGCGTTCCACAACGCATCGAGGCCCGCCGCGTCGCCGGCCGCCATCCGGCCGATCGAGAACGCGAGCTTGTTCATCGGCACCGCGACGTTGTTCAGCTCGATCGCGCGCATCATCGCGGCGAGCGACACCGGCACGAGCCCGAGCTGCCACGCATAGCCGAGCATCAGGATGTTCGCGCCGATCGAATCGCCGAGGAACTTCGCGGCGAGCGCCTGCGCGTCGCAGCTCGACAGGTAGCCGTCGCCGGCCGCGTGGCGCATCTTCTCGAGCAGCGCGTCCGCATGCAGGTTCGCGTCGGGGTTCTGCACGAATGACGCATTCGGGATCCGGTGCGTGTTGACGACGATCCGCGAACGCGCGTGACGCACCGTCTGCAGCGCCTCGGCGCTCGCGCCGACCACCATGTCGCACGCGAGCAGCACGTCGGCCTGCTGCGTGTCGATGCGCACCTGGTTCAGCCAGCGGTCGCTCGACGCGATCCGCACGAACGACAGCACCGAGCCGCCCTTCTGCGCGAAGCCCATGAAGTCGAGCACCGACGCGCTCTTGCCTTCGAGGTGCGCGGCCATGCTGATCAGCGCGCCGACCGTCACGACGCCGGTGCCGCCGACGCCCGTCACGAGCATGTCGAACGGCGCCGCGTCGAGGTGCGTCGCCGGCACCGGCAGCGCATCGACGCGCGCGGCGAGCGCGGCTTCGTCGAATGCCGCGCCGGCCGCCTTCTTCAGCGCCGCGCCTTCGACCGTCACGAAGCTCGGGCAGAAGCCGTTCACGCACGAGTAGTCCTTGTTGCACGACGACTGGTCGATGCGGCGCTTGCGGCCGAGCGGCGTCTCGAGCGGCTCGACCGACAGGCAGTTCGACTGCACGCCGCAGTCGCCGCAGCCTTCGCACACCGCGTCGTTGATGAACAGCCGCTTGTCCGGGTCGGGGAACTCGCCCTTCTTGCGGCGGCGGCGCTTCTCGGCCGCGCAGGTCTGGTCGTAGATCAGCACGGTGACGCCCGGCGTCTCGCGCAATTCGCGCTGCACCGTGTCGAGTTCGCTGCGGTGATGGAACGTCGTGCCCTTCGGGAACTGCCCGTGATGGCCGTCGTACTTCTCCGGTTCGTCGGACACGACGACGAAGCGCGACACGCCTTCCGCCTCGACCTGCCGCGCGATCTGCGGCACCGAGATGCTGCCGTCGACCGGCTGGCCGCCCGTCATCGCGACCGCGTCGTTGTAGAGGATCTTGTACGTGATGTTCGCTTTCGCGGCGACCGCCTGGCGGATCGCGAGGATGCCCGAGTGGAAGTAGGTGCCGTCGCCGAGGTTCTGGAACACATGCCTCGTGTTGGTGAACATCGCGTGCGCGGCCCAGTCGACGCCTTCGCCGCCCATCTGGATCAGGCCCGTCGTGTCGCGCTCCATCCACGACGCCATGAAGTGGCAGCCGATGCCGGCCTGCGCGATCGAGCCTTCGGGCACCTTCGTCGACGTGTTGTGCGGGCAACCCGAACAGAAGTACGGCGTGCGCTTCACCGCGTCCGCCTCGTTCGACAGGATCTGCGGCGCGACGAGATCGACGACGCGCTCGCGGCGGTCGAGCGCCGGCTTGTGGCGCGCGAGCCATTCCGCGAACACCGGCAGGATGCGCGACGGGCGCAGTTCGCCGAGTTCGGACAGCAGGCACGCGCCGGCCGCATCGTGCTTGCCGAGCACGCGCGGGCGCGCGCCGTCCGCACGGTTGTACAGGTAGTCCTTGATCTGCTGCTCGATGACCGGGCCCTTCTCCTCGATCACCAGCACTTCGGCGAGCCCGTCGACGAAGCGCTCGATGCGCGTCATTTCGAGCGGATACGACAGGCCGACCTTGTAGATCCGTACGCCGGCCGCGTCGAGATCGGCGACCGTCAGGTCGAGGCGGCGCAGCGCTTCCATCAGGTCGAGGTGCGCCTTGCCGCAGGTGACGATGCCGACGTTCGCGTGCGTGCTCGGCGCGATCCACTTGTCGATGCTGTTGGTGCGCGCGAAATGGCGGACCGCGTCGAGCTTCGCCGCGAGGCGCGCCTCGATCGTGAGGCTCGGCAGGTCGGGCCAGCGGTTGTGCAGGCCGCCCGCCGGCGGCGTGAAGCCTGCCGGCGCCGGCCAGCGCGTCTGCAACGCATCGAGGTCGACGGTGGAGCCGGACTCGACCGTTTCCGAGATCGCCTTGAAGCCGACCCACGCGCCCGAGTAGCGCGACAGCGCCCAGCCGTACAGGCCGAATTCGAGCATGTCGGCGATGTTCGACGGGTTCACGACCGGCATGTGCCACGCCATCATCGCGAAGTCGCTCTGGTGCGGCATCGACGACGACACGCAGCCGTGATCGTCGCCCGCCACCACCAGCACGCCGCCGTGCGGCGACGAGCCGTACGCGTTGCCGTGCTTCAGCGCGTCGCCCGCGCGATCGACGCCCGGGCCCTTGCCGTACCACATCGCATACACGCCCTCGACCGTGCGCTCGGGGTCGGCCTCGACCCGCTGTGTGCCGAGCACGGCCGTGCCGCCGAGTTCCTCGTTGATCGCGGGCAGGAAGCGCACGCCGCTCGTGTCGAGCAGTTTCTTCGCCTTCCACAGCTGCTGGTCGACCATGCCGAGCGGCGAGCCGCGGTAGCCGCTGACGAAGCCGGCCGTGTTGAGACCCTGTTCGGTATCGACTGTGCGCTGCATCAGCAGCAGCCGGATCAACGCCTGCGTGCCGGTCAGGAAGATCCGGCCGCGGGTGGCGGTCAGGTTGTCGGTCAGGCGGTAGTCGGACAGGGCGGGCGGGCCGTCGACGGGCAGGCGGGCGGTCATGGGGGAAGTCTCCGGATTGTGCTGTTCTGGGCCGTGCGCGGCGGGCGCCGGGGGACGCATGAGTGCGGCAGCGAATGGCTCTATTTTTTCGCGCGCGGCCGAGAATGTTTTTTCTCATCTTGCTCGGACCGGCGCACGGCG
This sequence comes from Burkholderia sp. AU28863, assembly GCF_002223195.1. NCBI lineage: Bacteria > Pseudomonadati > Pseudomonadota > Betaproteobacteria > Burkholderiales > Burkholderiaceae > Burkholderia > Burkholderia sp. AU28863. Next base: position 769,106 of record NZ_NKFE01000004.1, read on the forward strand.
AGAAAAACTGCGCAGCTTTTTCGCGGGATTTGAGAGAGTTTTCGCGCGGCGTGCCGGCGCGTGATGGACAGGTTCGCGGCGGTCGGGCGGTCTGCCGGAAAAGGCGGCGCGTGCCGCCACGCGCGCAGCCTGGCCCGAGAATGGCGCTTGAGCCTCGTGCGGCAAGGGTTTCTGCGGCATCGGACCGTCCCCCTCACCATTGAAATGCACAGGGTTCCGATTGATTGGCGACGACGGATGTCCACAATGTCGCGCCCTTCGGCCGATCTGGCTCGCGCGCTCACCGTTCGATTGCACAGCGTTTCGAGTGGTGTCGGGAGCGGGATGTCCACATCCGGAATCGGCATGCGGAGCGCGCGGGCCGCGACACTCACCGTTGAAATTCACAGCGCGGCGAGTGGGTTGCGGCGGTGGATATCCACATCCGAAACCGCGAGTTTCGTCGGTCCTCTGCTTGCGCTCACCGTTCGAATACATGGGGGCGAGGGTGGGCTTGGAGGGCGAATATCCTCACCGAAATCCGCATGCCGTGCGACTGCCGGCTCGCACTCACCTTTGAAATACACAGGGGTTCGACTCGCTGCGGTGGCGGTTGTCCACGTTCGGATCTGCGTTGCCTCCCGGCCATTCGCACGCACTCACCGTTGAAAACCACAGCGCTTCGAGTGGTTGGCAGGGCCGGATATCCACGTCTGAACGCGCAAGCCATGCCACTGCCGACTCACGCTCACCATTGAAATACACAGGGGTTCGACTGGCTGCGGTGGCGGTTGTCCACGTTCGGATCTGCGTTGCCTCCCGGCCATTCGCACGCACTCACCGTTGAAAACCACAGCGCTTCGAGTGATCGAGCGAGGCAGATATCCACATGGACGAGCGTTCTACGATCGATAACCGACGCGCGTTTCGACGGACGCCGACGACTGGCAATCCATACCGGGAGCGGCTCATCACCCGATCAGGCGCCGATGCTCACCGTCGAAATACACAGCGCCGCGAGTCATTCCGACGGATGGATATCCACACGAAAACGCGCGTAGCCGTTGCTCGCACCTTGCGCCCGGGCCTGACAGGAACCCCGCTTCGCGTGACATATACGGTCGCACGGCCGCATCCTGACGGGCTACGCGCCGGTCGTCGACTCATGCTCACCATCGAATTGCACAGCGCGCCGAGTCGCTGGAAAAGGCGGAGATACGACGTCGAAATCCGCATGTTGCGAACCACGCGCCTGCACTCACCGTTAGAATGCACAGCCCTTCGATTGGGGGACGGAGCCGGATACCGACATCGCGGAGCCGGCCGATGATGGTCATGCACGCGCGTCATTCGGCTAGAATGCGCGTCGCCCCGAACCGCGGCAACGGCCTGAAACCCATGCCGGTACGGGCGCACCGCCAGGTCGTGGGCGACACTCACCGTTGGATTTCACAGCATTTCGCTTCGTCTTGCCGCGAGTTGTCCACAACCCGCTTCATGTCTCGCGCAGCGTCCGGCCTCCTCACCTGTGAAAACCACAGGTCGCCGAGTCGTTTCGATGCCGGATATCCACAACCGTGCTCGCGATCGAATCTTCATCTGCCGCTCGACGGACGACGCGACGCGCGACAACCCGGAAAAGCCGCAAAGGCTTGTCCGGACGGCCTCGGCGGCACACTCACCGTTCAGATGCACAGCGTTTCGACTGGCTCTGGCGGCGGGTTGTCCACATCCCATCGCCGATGCTTCATCGCGCCGGCACGCACGCCGGACGACTTTATTCCGCAATCGATCGAATGATCTTCGCCGGATTGCCGCCGACCAGCGTATTCGGCGGAACGTCCCGGGTAACGACCGCCGCGGCCGCAACGACCGCGTTCTCGCCGATCGTCACGCCGCCGATGATCGTCGCACCTGCGCCGATCCACACGTTCCGCTCGATCACGATCGGCTTCGCGACCACGCAGTCGCGCCGCCGCGAAGGCTCGACCGGATGGCCAGACGTGATCAGGCTGACGTTCGGGCCGATCATCACGTCGTCGCCGATCTCGAGTCCGCCCAGGTCGTAGAACGTGCAGTTCTGGTTGACGAACACGTTGCGCCCGAGCTTCATGCCGGTGCCGCCCGTCGCATGGAACGGCGGGATCAGCGTGAAACCGTCGTCCACCTGCGTGCCGATCAGTTCGCCGAACAATGCGCGCACGTCCACCGCATCGTCGAACGTCAGGCGGTTGAGCCGCGCGGTGATCGCCATCGCCCGTTTGACCTCGGCCACCATGGCCGCCGATTCGGGCGTTCTGCGCGGAATGATCGTGGTGCGATCGTCGTTTGCCATGCGTGACTTGTCTCCGGTGAGTGTGGGTTGCGGGATGCGTTGGCGGTCGCGGACGGGCGATTGCGTGGCTGTGCGCGGGTACCGCGGATAGGGCGGGCACATTGTGTCGTGCCGATTTCCGCGGGAATCTCCGTGAATTTTCATAACTAGTTTCTATATAACTAGTTATTTATTGAACTTCCGCTGTGCAAGGCTTTACGGGCGATTTAGTCGATTCATCGCATGCAATCGACCCGGCGCCCTGTCCCAACCTCGCGCGCTCCGGTACGCTTGGGCATCGACCCCTGCACCCCAACCCGGAGGCGCGATGAAGCTCTACTACTGGCCGAAAACCCGGGCATTCCGGGCGCTGTGGATGCTCGAGGAAATCGGCGTGGTGTACGAACTCGTGCCGATCGACCTGCGTTCGCACGAACAGGGCAGCGATGCGTTCGTGCAGGTCAACCCGATGGCCAAGCTGCCCGCGCTCGACGACGGCGGCGCGCCGTTCGCCGAATCGGGCGCCGTGCTGCTCTATCTCGCCGACCGCTGTCCGGCTGCCGGGCTCGGCGTCGCGCCCGACGATCCGCTGCGCGGCCGTTTCCTCCAGTGGATGTTCTTCACGCCGACCTGCCTCGAACCGGCAATGGCCGAGAAATTCACCGGCGCGTCGGGCAACCCCGTCGCGTTCGGCTGGGGCAACATCGCGCGCGTGCAGCGCGCCCTCGCGCAAGCGCTCGCCCATAGCCGCTGGCTCGTCGGCGAGCGCTTCACCGCCGCCGACCTGCTGCTCGCGAGCACGCTGAGGATCGCGTTCGATGCGCATCTGCTGCCGCACGAAGGCGTGCTCGGCGACTACGTCGCGCGCGCCGAGGATCGCGACGCGTTCCGTCGCGCGGTCGCGATCGAACAGCGCGAAGCGGCGCGCCTGCTGCACGCGTGACGCGCAGCGGGGCCGCGCCCCGCCGCACTCGATCACGCCTGCGCGGCCGGCCCCGGCGCCGATGCCGACGCGTCCGCGTCGATCACCACGCCCGGCGAACCGCGTTCGTCGGTGTCGTCGTCGATCGGCACGACTTCATGAAAATGCGTGTAATCGATGTGCGTGATGCCGTCCTCGTCGTGCATCAGATCGACATAGCGGTGGCGCCAGCGGATCTCGCCATGCGCCCACGCATGACGCGCCTGCATGACCTGCGCGGTCGTCTCGTCCGAGCCCTCGATCGTGATCAGCAATTGCGCGTCGCGCGCGGCGAGCGATTCGGGCGTCTCGCCGAACAGCGCGCTCGACTCGTCGATCACGTGCATCAGGTTCCAGCCGAGCAGGAAGATCGGATGCTCGTTGCGTACGAGCGGCAGGTCGTGAATCTTGCGCAGCGCGTAGCCCTCGTGCGTGCCTTCGACGCGCAGCAGCCGCAATTTCGCCTGCGCCTCGGCAATCACGTTCTGGCGGGCATTCGCGGCGCGCACCATCAGCGTCATCCGGCCGTTCAGCGGCCGCACGATCGCGTAGCGCGCGAACAGGATCTTCGCCTGCGGCCGCGAAAACCGCGCGAACACGAGCCCCGTGGCCAGCGCGATGCTCGACATCCCGACGAAGATCTCGAACGTCGCGACGAGATGCGCATACACCGTCTGCGGATGCATGTCGCCGTAGCCGACGGTCGCGAGCGTCTCGACGCTGAAGAAGAATGCGCCGCCGAAGCCGGGCGGCGCCTGGTTCGCGATCGGCTCGTGACCGAGCAGATAGAGCATCGCGAAGCCGCTGTTGAGCAGCAGGAACAGCACCGCGAGCGACAGGAAGAACACGGGCCAGCTCACCGTCAGCGCGCGGTGATAGAAGTCGCGCCAGCCGAGCGGCGGCATCCCGTACGCGACCACCGGGCGGGTGCCCGACCAGATCTTGCGGCCACGGCCGCGGGAGGCTGGGGAAGACGAATCGACGTTCATCGCGGGGCGCCGGTTGCAGGAAGGCGATGAGCGTAGCACGCGCGGCGGCGGCCGGGAATGCGGCCGGTCCGGAGCGGCGATCCGCCGCGCAACCGCAAAAAAAGCCGGCCGCACGAGCGGCCGGCTGCGTCGTCATGCAAACGCGCGCGTGGCGCGCGCCGCGCTCACTTCCGGTCGACGATCACCTGGTCGAACGTGCCGCCGTCGGCGAAATGGGTCTTCTGCGCGTTCGCCCAGCTGCCGAAGACCTGCTCGACGCTGAACGTCTTCAGCGCCTTGAACTCGGCCGCATGCTTCTTCAGCACGGCCGCGTCGCGCGGGCGCAGATGGTGCTGCGCGATGATCTCCTGCGCTTGCGGCGTGTACAGATAGTCGAGATACGCCTGCGCGACCTTGCGCGTGCCCTTCTTGTCGACCACCTTGTCGACGACCGCGACGGGCGGCTCCGCGAGGATGCTCGCCGACGGATACACGGCGTCGAACTGCGCGCCCGATGCGCCCGTGTCCATCAGCGCGACCTCGTTCTCGAACGTGACGAGCACGTCGCCGATGCCGCGCTGCGTGAACGTCGTCGTCGCGCCGCGGCCGCCCGAATCGAGCACCGGCACGTTGCGGAAGATCGCCTTCTCGAAGTCGAGCGCCTGCTGGTCGGTCGCGCCCTTCTGCTTCTGGAAGCCCCATGCGGCGAGATACGCATAGCGGCCGTTGCCCGACGTCTTCGGGTTCGCGATGATCACCTGCACGCCCGGCTTCGCGAGATCGCTCCAGTCCTTGATCGCCTTCGGGTTGCCCTTGCGCACGAGGAACACCATCGTCGTCGAGTACGGCGAGCTGTTGTCCGGGAAGCGCGCGCGCCAGTCCTTCGGCAGCAGCTGGCCGCGCTCGGCGAGCAGGTCGATGTCGTTCGGCTGGTTCATCGTCACGACGTCGGCCTGCAACCCCTGCAGCACCGACAGCGCCTGCGCGCTCGACGCGCCGTGCGACTGCTTGATCTCGACCGTCTCGCCGGTCTTCTGCTTGTAGGCGGCGGTAAAGCTCGCGTTGATGTCCTTGTACAGCTCGCGCGTCACGTCGTACGACACGTTCAGGATCGACGTGTCCGCGTGCGCGGCCGTCGCCGCCACGACCAGCGCCGCCGCCGCGCCCGTGTGCAGCCAGCGACCGATCCCCTTGATGCTTGCCATCGTGATATGCCCCGTTTCCAGTGGTGGTGAATGTGCGTGACCGCCCGCGTACGCGCTGTCATCGAAACGTAAGCGGGCATTCTAGCGGCCGGCCGCGGCGCCCCTTCCAATCAGTCGTGGAAAGCAAATCTCGAATCCTGCTAAAGGGCAGCCGGGACTCGCGCGCGCCGCCGCCCCGATGTTAAGATCGCCGCTCAGCCCACTCACGGTTCATCCATGTCCGCTCTCCTGCGCTCGCCCTCGATCCTCGCCGCCGTCGCGGCAGGTGTGCGCGCGGCCGGGCTGAAACTGAAAAAACGACGCCTCGACTGACGGGGACGTCGCGTCCCGTCAGGCGAATGCCGGACGGGATGCCCGCAGGTCGTTTCTTTCTCCTTGCACGCATGCCTCGCTCCGGCACACCGCCGGCGGAACGGTTCCTTTCCACTCCGTTTCCACCATGAGGCTTTGCATGAACACACGTTTCGAAGGTATCTGGCTGCCGATCATCACGCCGTTCCACCACGGCGAGGTCGACCATGCGGCGCTCGCGCGGCTCGCGCGCCACTATGCGGCCACGGGCATCGCGGGCTTCGTCGCGGGAGCGACGACCGGTGAAGGCGTGCTGCTCGACGCGCGCGAACAGGACGCGGTGTTCGCGACGCTGCGCGACGCGGCGGCCGGAATGCCGATTGTCGTCGGGCTGACCGCGAGCGCCACGCACTTCGCAGCCGCCCGCGCGCGCGAACTCGCGGCGCTGCGCCCCGATGGGCTGCTCGTCACGCCGCCCGTCTACGTGCGGCCGACGCAGGACGGCATCCGCCGCCATGTCGAGGCGATCGTCGACGCGGCCGACCTGCCGGTGCTCGTCTACAACATCCCGTACCGCACCGGCGTGAATGTCGAACTGGACACGCTGCAGGCGCTCGCGCGCGACTCGCGCGTCGCGGGCATCAAGGAATGCGGCGGCACGCTGGACCGGATGAGCCGGCTGGTGCACGACACGCCGCTCGCGATCCTGTCCGGGGACGACAACCAGAACTTCGCGGCGATGTGCGCGGGCGCGCACGGCGCGATCGCGAGCAGCGCGCACGTGCTGCCCGAATGGCATGTGCGGATTCACGCGTGGCTGCGCGACGGGCGGCTCGCCGATGCGCGACGCCTGTCGGTCGCGCTGCAGCCGCTCGTCGCGGCGCTGTTCGCGGAACCGAACCCGGCGCCGGTGAAGGCCGTGCTCGCCGCGCAAGGATGGTGCGAGGACGGATTGCGGCTGCCGTTCGTGCCGGCGAGCGACGGGTTGCGGGCGCGGTTGGGCAAGCTCTGTGCGGAGCTCGAGGCGATCGAGCCGGACGCCGCAGCGGCATAGGAATCACGCCGCAAGCGCCTGCTCCGTCGCACCGCGCACCGCCTGCGTCACGATCCGCGCGAGCCGCTCGACCGTCGGCGTCGCCGACGACGTGCGCCGCAGCAGGATCAGCGGCAGGCTCGGCAGCGCCGGCAGCCCGCACGACGCGGCGTCGAGCACGCGCACCGACGCCGGCAGCCCGTAATGCGAGCGCACCGTCAGCCCGAGGCCGGCCGCCGCGGCCGCCCATAGCCCGGCCAGGCTCGGCGTCGTGAACGCGACGCGCCACGGCACGCCGGCGCGGTCGAGCGCATCGGTCGCCGCACCGAAGAACCGGCACGGCCGGTCGAACACGACGAGCGGCAACGGCTCGTCCGTCCCCCGCACGGCACGACCGCCCGCTTCGCCGACACCGCCCTCCCCACGCGCCTCCGCGCCGCCATCCGGCATCCCGACAGCCCCGCCCGCCACCGCGCCGATCCATTGCATCGGCACCTGCGCGATCGCTTCGCCGTCGATCCCCGCCCGCGACACGAGCGCCGCCGACGCCGGATCGCCCCACACGAGCGCGAGATCGAGCTGGTTCGCATCGAGCCGGTCGAGCAGATCGGCATTGCGCGCCACGCGCGCCTCGATCTTCACCTTCGGATGCGCGCGCGCGAACCGCCCGAGCACGTCCGGCAGGATCGCCTCGCCGAAATCCTCCTGCAGCCCCACCCGCACCCAGCCGTCGAGTTTCACGCCGCGCACGGCCGCGGCCGCCTCGTCGTTCAGCTCGATCATCCGCCGCGCGTAGCGCAGCATCGCGTCGCCGGCGTCGGTCAGCGCGAGCCCGCGCCCGGCTTTCACGAACAGCGGCGTGCCGGCCTGCTCCTCGAGCTTGCGAATCTGCGCACTCACCGCCGACGACGAGCGTGCGACGCGATCCGCCGCCTTCGCGAAACTGCCGAGATCCACACCCGCGACGAGGCTGCGCAGCGCCGCGACGTCGAAGTTGGGCCGCGCCAGCGCGGCGTCGGCCCCCGCGAGCGGCTCGCCGCCGTCGCGTGGAATGTCTTGTTCGGGCATCTCAATCATCCTGATTTATCGAACGATTCATCAAAAACTTTCCGATTTTCAGGATGAATGTAGGCCGCCAGACTATGGGCGTCAACTTCGAATCGGGCTTGCCGTCATGGATACCTCGTATATCGCTTCCCCCGCTTCGCCTGCCCGCGACGTGCGCGGGCCGGCTCATCGCTGGCGCGTGCTGGCCGCCGGTGTCGCCGCGAACATGAGCTTTTCGGCCGCCGCGGCCGGCATTCCGACCACGGCCGTGTGGATGCGCTCGGCCTATCACCTCGACAACGGCGCGCTCGGCCTCGTGCTCGGCGCGCTCGGCTTCGGCGTCGCGCTGTCCGAGCTGCCGTGGGGGATCGCCGCCGACCGCTTCGGCGATCGCCGCGTGCTGCTGACCGGGCTCGTCGCGACGGCCGCGATGCTCGCGCTGATGATGGGCACGATCGCCCCGACCGCGCACGCGGTGCCGCCGCTGATGCGGGTCGTCGCGGCCATGGGCTGCGTCGGCCTGCTCGGCGGCAGCGTGAACGGGTCGAGCGGGCGCGCGGTGATGCGCTGGTTCGGCGAGCGCGAACGCGGGCTCGCGATGAGCATCCGGCAGACGGCCGTGCCGCTCGGCGGCGGCCTCGGGGCGGCGCTGCTGCCGTCGCTCGCGTCGCATGCCGGCTTCGCCGCGGTATTCGGTGCGCTGATGCTGCTGTGCGCGGGATCGGCCGCGCTCACCTGGCGCTGGCTGCACGAGCCGCCCGCCGTGCCGGCCGCGGCGCACGTCGCCACGCCGCTCGCCCTGCCACGGTCGCAGCCCGCCGGCCACGCGCGCAACCCGCTCGTGAGCGGCCCCGTGTGGCGCATCGTGCTCGGCATCGGCCTGCTGTGCGCGCCGCAGTTCGCGGTGCTCACGTTCGCGACGGTGTTCCTGCACGACTTCGGCCGGCTCGGCCTCGCCGGCATCAGCGCGGCGATGGTCGCGCTGCAACTCGGCGCGATGGTGATGCGCGTCTGGAGCGGCCGCCATACCGACCGGCACGGCAACCGGCGCGCGTACCTGCGCGGTTCCGTGTTCGTCGCGGCCGGATCGTTCACGCTGCTCGCGGCCGCGACGGCCGGCAGCCCGCATGTGCCGCTCGCCGCGATCGTCGCGATTCTCGTGTTCGCCGGCGTCTGCGTATCGGCATGGCACGGCGTCGCGTACACCGAGCTCGCGACGCTCGCGGGTGCGAACCACGCGGGCACCGCGCTCGGGATGGCCAACACGGTCGTCTACCTCGGGCTGTTCGCGACGCCGCTCGCGATTCCGCCGCTGCTCGCCGCGAGTTCCTGGAGCGTGGTGTGGCTCGCCGCGGCGTTAATCGCCGCCTCGACCTACCCGCTGTTTGCGCGATGACGGGCGCGCGCGGCGGCCGACGGCGTCGAGCGCGGCCGCCGTTGCGCGACGCGCTCAGAACTTGTACACGGCCGACAGCATCGCCGAACGGCCGTCGCCGAACTCGACCGCCGACGATCGCGATTCGCTGCCCGACACCTGCCGCACGCGTTCGACGTACGCGCGATCGAACAGATTGTCGACGTTCAGCTGGATACGCAGCCGGCGGCTTACGTCATAGCTCGCCATCAGGTTGTGCACCCAGTACGCACCGAGCTTGCCGTCGCCCTGCGACGTCACGTTGCGCCGGCCGACGAAGTGCGAACCGTAGCCGACCGTCCAGCCCGCCGGCAACCGATAGGTCGTCCACACGTTGAACGCGTGCCGCGGCGTGTTGCCGAGCGCCTGCCCGTCGCGCCGCGGCGACGACGGCGAGCTGAGCGTCACGCTCGCGAGATACGTGTAGTTCGCGAACACGTCCCAGCGCGGCGTCACCTTGCCGGCGGCACCGAGCTCGACACCGCGCACGCGTTGCCGGCCCACGAGCGCATAGCTGCCGTCCGCCATTCGTTCGCGCGCGTTCTTCTTTTCGGTCTGGAACAGCGCGCCGTTCAGCGCGATGCCCGCGAGTCCTTCCCATTTCGCACCGAATTCGAAGCTCTCGTTTTTCTCGGGCGCGAGCGCGCCGGTCGCCGCGCTCACGCCGGAGCCGGTGGTCACGAGGAATTCGGCGGACGGGTTGAACGACGTGCCGTATGCGAAGTACGCGCGACCGTTGTCGGTCGGCTTGAACACGAGCCCCGCGCGCGTGCTCAGATGCCGATCGGCCGTATCCGCGCGCTCGGTGGGCTTGCCGGCCGCGGCGCCTTCCGACCGGCCGTCGATCCAGTCGTGCCGCAGCCCGACGTCGATGTCCCAGTGGCGGCCGACCGAGATCGTGTCGAACGCGTACAGTGCTTTCACGACCAGCGCTGTGTCGTTGCGCGCGCTGTCCTGGCGGTGCGCCGGGCCGCGCCACACGCCGGGCGGCGCGGCGAGCGCGAAGCCGTCGGCCGGGTAGAAGCGGTTGAGTCCGTACGAATAGGTCGTGCGGCCGTACGTCTCGCGCGAGATCTCGAAGCCCGCGACCAGCGTATGTCCGATGCCGAACGTCGAAAACGCGCCGGTGACGTTCGTCTGGTTCGCCCACATCGCGGTCGACGCATCGCGGCCATAGCCCTGCGGCCCGGCCGGCTGGTAGCGCCCCGGCGGCAGGCCCTGCAAGTTCACGTGCGACGCCGAAATCACCGTGTCGCGATTCAGGTGCGCATAGCGGCTCAGGTTCTGCACCTTCAGGCCGGACGACACGTCGTGTTCGGCCTTCACGGTGAACGTATCCGACGTGATGCGCTCGCGGTCGAGGTTGCGCCAGCCGAAATAGCGGTCGCGCGGCACGCCGGCCAGCACCTGGCCGTTGTGCGCCGGCAGCCCGTAGTCGGGCAGGTTGTTGTCGTACTGGTGAAAATAGCCGAGCGTGACGCGCGTCGGCGTGCCGAGACCGAACGCGAGCGACGGCGCGATGCCCCAGCGCCGCTTGCGGATGTCGTCGCGGCCGGGCACGTCGTTGACGTGCGCCATCGCATTCAGGCGGAACGCCGCGCGGCCGTCGGTGCCGGGCAGCGGCCGGTTCGCATCGAGCGTCACGCGGCGGTAGTCCGACGTGCCGAGCATCGTGCCGGCCTCGGTGAACGCGCCGGCCTTCGGCGTCTTGCTGACCAGGTTCACCGAGCCGCCCGTCGTGCCGGCGCCGCCGAACACCGAATTCGGCCCCTTGATCACCTCGACCGCCTCGACGTTGAACAGGTCGCTGCGATTGTTCTGCGCGCTGTCGCGCAGCCCGTCGAGCTGCAGGTTCGCGTTCGCGCCGAAACCGCGGATATTGAACATGTCGCCCGACCCGCCGCCGCCCTCGCCGGCGTTGAACGTGATGCCCGCGACGTTCGACAGCGCCTCGCGCAAGCTCAGCGCCTGCTGTTCGTCGAGCACCGCGCGCGGCACGACGGTGATCGTCTGCGGCACGTCGAGCAGCGGCGTCGCATATTTGGCGGAGCCCGATCGGTCGACGCGCGAACCGGCATCGCGCGCGCCGTGCACGACGATCGGGTCCAGTTGCGGTGCGTGGCGCGACTCGCCTTCCTCCGCGCAGGCCGGCGCGGCCGCACAGGTCATCATCGCGAACGCGACGGATGCGGTCGCGCGGCGCGGCGGCGTCGCGCTCGACTGGATGCAACGGCTCATGTTCACTCCACTCCATTGATGATAATGATTCTCATTCAATAGAATTGAGTGCGACATGGCAATTGGACACGTCCGAACTTCGCGGTCCGAACGAACCGCCGAACGAAACGGCCGGGCCACCGGCCGGCCGCGCGCCACCCCGTCAGCCTCCCTCGCGCGCCAGCGCGCGCCGCGCGGCCGGCCGTTCGGCCTCGCGCTGCGCATGAGCGGTCCATGCGGAATGCCGCGTCATGTCGAGCCCGATCGCGACGCCCCAGCGATACAGCACGAGCAGGAACGGATCGACGATCGAATGCGCGCCCGGCTCCGCCCACGTGCGGCCGTCGGCCAGCAGGGCTTCGATCGACGCGTTCGCGGCCTCGATCGTGCTGCGTCCGTGTGCGCTGATCGCGCCGTGCAGCGCCGGATCGTCGATGAAGCGGGCCGGCCGCCACAGCGCGCCGTAGCCGACGCCGTGCACCCAGCCGACCAGCCAGGCGAGCCATTCGTGGCACCGCGCCTCGCGTAGCGGATCGTCGAGCGGCAGCAATTGCGCATCCGGATGGCGGCGCGCGAGATACGTGAGGATCGCCGGCGTTTCGGTCAGCACGCGCGGCTCGCCCGGAATCGCGAGCACGGGCACGCGCGCTTTCGGGTTGATCGCGAGATAGCGCGCGTCGAGGTTCTGCCGCTCGCGCACGGACACGATCTCGACGTCGAACGGCGCGCCGGTTTCCTCCAGCGCGATGTGGGCGGCGAGCGAGCAGGCGCCCGGCGAAAGATAGAGACGATAGGCGTTCATGGTGGTGTGCGCGACGGGCTGTGGAAGACGGCACCGAGTGTAGGAACGCATGCCGGTGCGCGACAAACGATGAATTGTCGTGCTCGGACATTAGTGTTACTAATACCCGAATGCGACGCATCCACCTCCCTCCGCTGCAGACGCTGCGCGCGTTCGAAGCCGCCGTGCGGCTGCAGAGCTTCACGCGCGCGGCCGACGAGCTCGCGCTCACGCAAGGCGCGGTCAGCCAGCACATCCGCGCGCTCGAGGCGCAGCTCGGCTACCCGCTGTTCACGCGCGAACGCAACGGCGCGACGCCGACGCACGCCGCGCATGCACTCGCACTGCAGGTGCGCCAGGGCCTGAGCGTGCTCGAACGCGCGTTCGAGCCGACGCTGGCGGTGCGCCGCCCGCGCACCTGCGACGTGACGTTGAACGTGAGCGTGCTGCCGAGCGTCGCCGAGCGCTGGCTCGCGCCGCGCCTGCCGCGCTTCTCGGCCGCGCATCCGCACATCTCGATCGTGCTGCATCCGACTGTCGCGCTCGCGCCGCTGCGCAAGCGCGACCGCATCGACGTCGCGCTGCGCTACGGGCCCGGCACGTGGCCCGGCGTCGTCGCCGAGAAGCTGATGAACGAGACGATCTTCCCGGTCGCGAGCCCCGCGTACCGCAATCGCGACGGCGTCGCCCCGCGCACGCCGGCCGACCTCGTGCGCGCGACGCTGCTGCGCCATCCCGCGCAGCCGTGGGAACCGTGGTTCCAGGCCGCGCGGCTCGACCTCACCGAATCCGCACGCGCGCCGCGCTTCGCCGATACGAACGCGCTGATCGACGCGGCGCTGCAAGGCCGAGGCGTCGCGCTCGCGCGCCGCTCGCTGATCGAGCCCGAACTCGCGGACGGCACGCTCGTGCGCGTGTCCACGGTGCGCATCGCCGACGTGTACGCGCACTACGTCGTGTGGCGCCCCGGCCATCCCTGCGAAGCGGCGATCCGCACGTGGCTCGACTGGCTGCGCAGCGAAGTGCGGCGCAGGACGCCGCGGCGCTGACGCCGATGCCGACGCTCACGCGCGCATCGGCATCGCCACCTTGTCGAGCGTGATCGGCAGATCGCGCACCCGCACCCCGGTCGCGTGATAGACCGCATTGGCGATCGCGGCCGGCACGCCGGTGATGCCGATCTCGCCGATGCCGCGAATGCCGAGCGGATTGAAATGCGTGTCGCTTTCGTCGACGAAAGTCACGTCGAGCTCGCCGATGTCCGCGTTCACGGGGACGTGATATTCGGCGAGATTCGCGTTCGTGAAGCGGCCGTGCCGCACGTCGAGATGCGAGCCTTCCTCGAGCGCGGTGCCGAGCCCCCACACCATCCCGCCGATCAGCTGGCTGCGCGCCGTTTTCGCGTTGAGCAGGCGGCCGACGCTGTAGACGCCGACGATGCGCGGTACGCGAATCGTGCCGAGTTCGGCGTCGACGTGCACTTCGGCAAACACCGCGCCGAACGAATGGGACGCATAGCGCGACTTCTCGTCGCCCGGCTTCGTCGTCGCCTGCGCGTCGATCGGCTGGCCGCCCGCACGCGCGATCACCGCCGCGGCCGGATCGCGCCGCGACACCTCGCCGCGATGCACGACCCAGCCGTTGTCGACCGTCACGTCATCGGCCGCGGCGCCGTGCAGCGGCGACCCGGGATCGGCGATCGCCAGCGCGATCAGCTTCGCGCGCGCCTGCAGCGCGGCCTCGCGCACGGCGGGCGCCACGCTCGCCGCCGACTGCGAGCCGCCCGATACCGGCGCGCGCGGCAGGCTCGAATCGCCGAGCGCGAAGCGTACGTTCCGCGGCGCGAAACCGAGCGCATCGGCCGCGACTTGCGTCATCACCGTATAGGTGCCGGTGCCGATGTCCTGCGTGCCCGACGCGACTTCGGCCGTGCCGTCCGGCAGGATGCGCGCCCGCGCCGACGCTTCGCTGCGGTTCGCCGGATACGTGGCGGCCGCCATCCCGAGGCCGATCAGCGTGTCGCCGTCGCGCATCGTGCGCGTCGCGCCGGTGCGGCGCGACCAGCCGAAGCGTCGCGCGCCGAGCGCGTAGCATTCGCGCAACTCGTTGCTCGACCACGGCTTGCCGTCCTGCGGATCGACCGCCGCGTAATTCGCGAGCCGCAGCGCGACCGGGTCCATGCCGAGTTGCCATGCGAGCTCGTCCATCGCCGATTCGAGCGCGAACGAGCCCGACGCCTCGCCGGGCGCACGCATGAACGTCGGCGTGCCGACGTTCAGCGACACGATCCGGTGCGTGGTCGCGTGATTCGGCACCGCGTACATGATCCGCGACGGCATCCCGCACATTTCCATCCAGTCCTCGAACGTCGACGTGGTGGCGATCGTGTCGTGGCGCATCGCGGTCAACGTGCCGTCCTGGCGGGCGGCCAGCACGATGCGCTGTTCTGTGAACGGCCGCCCGCCGACCGGGCCGAACATCTGCGGCCGCGTCAACGCGAGGCGAACCGGACGCCCCACCTGCTTCGCGGCCATCGCGCACAACGACACGTGCGACCACGACGAACCCTTGCAGCCGAAGCCGCCGCCGAGAAACGGCGAAATCACGCGCACGTGTTCCGGTGCGATGCCGAACACGGCGGCCACTGCCGTGCTCGCGCCCGACACGCCCTGCGTCGCATCGTGCAGCGTGAGCGTCGGGCCGTCCCAGCGCGCCATCGTCGCGTGCGGCTCGATCGGGTTGTGGTGCTGCATCGGCGTCGTATAGGTCGCGTCGATGCGCACCGTGCCTTCGCGCAGGCCCGC
This sequence comes from Burkholderia sp. AU28863, assembly GCF_002223195.1. Classification (NCBI taxonomy): domain Bacteria; kingdom Pseudomonadati; phylum Pseudomonadota; class Betaproteobacteria; order Burkholderiales; family Burkholderiaceae; genus Burkholderia; species Burkholderia sp. AU28863. The sequence continues at coordinate 784,120 of NZ_NKFE01000004.1, forward strand.
ATCGACGTCGCCGCGCTGCGTATCCATCGGGCGGCCCTGCTGCTTCGGCGGCACGCGCGCGCCGCGCTTCGCCTGCGCGAAATCCGCGACGGCATCGGTCGCGCGATAGCGCACCTGCACGGCATGGGCGGCGTCGGTCGCCTGCTCGAGCGTTTCGGCGACGACGACCGCGACGGGTTCGTTGCTGTAGCGCACCGTGTCGTCCTGCAGCAACGTGAGACGGCGCCCGGCCGGCGGCGACAGCGGCGGCTTGCCGCCGTTGGGCAGCCGCATCGCGTTCTCGTGCGTGATCACGAGCAGCACGCCCGGCATCGCGCGGGCGCGCGCCGCATCGATCGACTCGATGCGCCCGGATGCGATCGTGCTCGTGACGAGCACCGCGTGCGCGAGCCGCGCATCGGAGAATTCGGCCGCGTAGTGCGCGCCGCCCGTCACCTTCAGTACACCGTCGACCCGGTCGAGCGGTTGTCCCGTCATCGTGTTCATGCGGCACCTCCCGTCGTGGCAGCGGCCGTTTCGACCGCACGGACGATCGCCCGCTGCGCGAGCGCGATCTTGAATCCATTGCCGTCGAGCGGCCGCGCATCGCGCAACGCCAGCGCGGCCGCCTCGCGCAGCGTCGCGTCGGTCGGCGTGCGGCCAACGAGATGCGCTTCCGCTTCCGTCGCACGCAACGGCTTGTGCGCGACGCCGCCGAGCGCGATCCGCGCGTCGGCGATACGCGAGCCGTCCATCCGCAGGGCGGCCGCGACCGACACCAGCGCGAACGCGTAGCTCGCGCGATCGCGCACCTTCAGATAGTGCGCATGGTCGGCAAAGCGCGGCGGCGGCAAGTCCACCGCGGTGATCAGTTCGCCCGCTTCGAGCGTCGTGTCGAGATCGGGACGATCGCCCGGCAAGCGGTGAAACGACGCGATCGGAATCTGCCGTGCACCGCGCGGGCCGCTCACCTGCACGACCGCGTCGAGCGCGGCGAGCGCGACGCTCATGTCCGACGGGTTCACCGCCACGCACTGCGGGCTGGCGCCGAGGATCGCGTGCATCCGGTTGTGGCCGCCGATCGCCGCGCAGCCGCTGCCCGGCTCGCGCTTGTTGCATTGCGCGAACGCGGGATCGTAGAAATACGGGCAGCGCGTACGCTGCATCAGGTTGCCGCCGACGGTCGCCATGTTGCGCAATTGCGCGGACGCGCCGGCGAGCAGCGCCTGCGACAGCAGCGGATAGTCGGCGCGCACGCGCGGATGATCGGCCGCATCGCTGTTGCGCACGAGCGCGCCGATGCGCACGCCGCCGCCGGGCAGCGCATCGACCGTATCGAGGCCCGCGATGCGCGTGATGTCGATGAGCGCGACGGGCCGCGCGACGCCGCCCTTCATCAGGTCGAGCAGGTTCGTGCCGCCGCCGATGAAGGCCGCGCCGGGCCGCTGCGCCGCGCGCATGGCGCCGGCAACGTCGGTCGCGCGTTCGTAGGAGATTGCTTCCATGGCGGTGCCCTCCGTCGGCTAGCCGTGCGCCGCATGCGCGGCGCGCACGGCGGCGACGATGTTCGGGTACGCGCCGCAGCGGCACAGGTTGCCGCTCATGCGCTCGCGGATCTCGTCGTCCGACAGCTGCGCGGGCCGGCGCCGCACGTCGTCGGTGGCGGCGCTCCCGGCCCCCGCCGCGAACTCGTCGAGCAGCGCGGTCGCCGAGCAGAGCTGGCCGGACGTGCAGTAGCCGCACTGGAACGCATCGCATTCGACGAACGCGCGCTGCACCGGGCTCAGCACGCCGCCGCGCGCCAGCCCTTCGACGGTCGTGATCCGCGCGCCTTCGTGCATCACGGCGAGGGTCAGGCAAGCGTTGATGCGCCGCCCGTCGACGAGCACCGTGCACGCGCCGCACTGCCCGCGATCGCAGCCCTTCTTCGTGCCCGTGAGGCCCGCGTATTCGCGCAGTGCGTCGAGCAGCGTGACGCGCGGTTCGAGCTGCAGCGTGTACGCGCGCCCGTTGATGTCGAGATGCACGGGCCGCGCCGGCACCGTATCGCGACGGGGCGCGGCCGGCGTGGACGCCGCGTGCGGCGGCTGCGGATGAACGTGCGATGTGGCGCCGACGGTCGCGGCCGCCGCCGCGGATTGCAGGAAACGGCGCCGCGCGGCGCTGGACGGCGTATCGTGCGGCAACGGCGGCGGCGCCGCCGAACGGCCGGGCCCGAGCGGCGACGGGGCAGCGTCGCGCGCCGGTTCGGCAGACGGGGAATCGGATCGATCGCTGGACATGGCTTCTGCTCGCTCCGTGGTTGATGGACGCGGACGTGCGCCGCGTGCCCGGATGGCAGCGCGGTCGGCACGCGCATCGGCAAAGAGCAATTCGGGTGCCGCGAAACGGCGCGGGCCGCATGCAGGTGCGGCGCCGGCCACCGTGCGCGGCGCGCACCGGGCGGCAGACGGGCCGAGCCGGCGGCGATCGCGCGTCCATGACGCCACGCTGACGCGCGGCTGGCCGCTTGCTGACGAAGCGGCAATAACGCCCGATTTTTGCGTGCGGCCGGCTGCGCATCGGTCGGAAGTTGCCGGTCGCATGTGCGATGCCGCGCATGGCGCCCGCATCGCCGCGGCCGGGTCGCGGCGTCGCGCGCCGTGTAAATGCGCGCAGCATCCGCCTCTGCTGGAAAATTCCGCCATGCGTACCGGTGGATCGCCGCGACCGCGGTCAGCCTGACGAAACCATTTCGCGATCACGCCGGAATCGCAAACGATTCACCGAAACGTCGCATCGCGGCGGCATACTCGAAAACGTTTCCCGATCAGCCTGCCAGGAGAGAAGTCATGCGTCGCGTTTCCGTCGCCGTGGTTCTGTGTGCCGCCGTGTTCGTCGCCGCGTGCAGCGACGACGCACCGCACGACGCCAACGTGACCGACGCCACGCCGCAGGCCGGCGCGTCGAGCGGCGCCGCCAGCGCATTCAACAGCGACGCGACCGCGAACGCCGCCGCATCCGATGCCGCGCCGCTCGCGCCGCCCGTCGTGCACTACCCGCCCGATGACGACGACGATGCGAAGCCCACCGCGAATGCAGCCGCGTCGAGCGCCGCCGCGTCGTCGCCGGGCTGATCCCGCCGCCGCGTGATAGGAGTCGGATCTGTTCAGGCAGAGCAGTGGGCGCTCGCGTCGAGCCGCCCCTGACATGACGTAACGGTCGGCGACGGCGCGAACGGCACGGGGGCGCGCCGCTTCGCGGGCCACGTCGGGCACGGCCGGCCGAGCGATTCGGGCCTGGCCGCCGTCAGCCCCGCCCGCGCATGGCAAGCGCGCCGGCCCGCCATGCCGCGACAGCCACCGCGCGGCATGCGCCGCGCAACCGGCCCGTCAGACCGCGTGCGCGAGCGCGCGATCGACGAGCGCGGCCTCGAAGCCGTCGTCCGCGTCGCGAAAACGCAGCGGCGCCGCGCAATGCACCAGCGTGTCGATGAAGTATTTCGCGCGCGGCCACGGCCCGAAGCCGGCCGCCGTGTTGATGTGCCCGGCATCGCCGAGGTTCACGAACGCGCTGCCCAGACGCTGCGCGAGCGTGCGCGCATCGGCGAGCGGCATCCACGGATCGGTCTCGCTGCCGATCACGATCGACGGCACCGCGAGCCGGCGCGCGTCGAACGGCCCGGCAAACGTGAATTTCTTCGGGCTGGCCGGCGCGACGAACAGCACGCCCGCGACATCGCCCACGTGCGGCCACTGCGCGAGCGCATGCGCGGTCGCGAGGCAGCCGAAGCTGTGCGCGGCGAGCACGAACGGGCCGCGCTCGCGATCGAGCAGCGCGCGCACCGCTTGCGCCCAGCCCGCGAGATCGGGCGCATCCCAGTCGTGCTGCTCGACACGCAACGAGCGCGGGAACTGTCGCTCGAGCCAGGTCTGCCAGTGGGCGCCTTCGCTGCCGTGCAGGCCCGGGACGGTGACGAGCCGCGGCGGCCACGCCGATTTGCTGCATGCGCGCATGATTGCCCTCGCTTGCTTGAAGACGAGGTTCGATTGTGGCGTCGGGTACGCCGCGGCCGAACCAATATTTTGTGCTTTGCTTTTGCGCGGCGCGGTGACCGGCCGCGGCCCGCGCCGGGCGCATGGCCCGCACCGGGGGCGCAATGTGCCGCGAAACCGTAGAATGTGGGCTTCCCGTCCGCTTCACACGGAACCGGTCCCCGCGCCGACGCGCCGGGCCAGTCGTCAGGAGTCGCCCGATGTCCGCTACGTCCGCCGGCGCGCCGCGCCCGGCTTCGCTCGCCGTTCCCGTGACGCGCCTCGCCGGCGCGCGCGCCGTCACGCAATGAAGATCCTGTTCCATTCACCGCATCAGGAAGCCGGCGCCTGGCGCGACGAGATCGCGCGGGCGCTGCCGGAAGCCGAACTGCGCGCGTGGCAGCCGGGCGATACGGCCGCCGCCGACTACGCGCTCGTGTGGCGCGCACCGCGCGAGTTCTTCACGCCGCGCGACGGCCTGCGCGCGATCTTCAACCTCGGCGCGGGCGTCGACGCGCTGCTCGCGCTCGAGCACGCGCATCCGGGCACGCTGCCCGCGCACGTGCCGCTCGTGCGGCTCGAAGATTCGGGCATGGCGCGGCAGATGGTCGAATACGTGACGCACGCGGTGCTGCGCTACCTGCGCCGCTTCGACGAATACGACCTGCAACAGCGCGAACGCCGCTGGCAGCCGCTCGAACCGCATGCGCGCACGAGCTTCACCGTCGCGGTCCTCGGCCTCGGCGTGCTCGGCGCCGCGGTCGCCCGCGCGCTCGCCGCGCTCGGCCTGCCGGTGCGCGGCTACAGCCGCAGTGCGAAGCAGCTCGACGGCATCGCGACCTTCGCCGGCGACGGCGCGTTCGACGCGTGCATCGACGGCGCGAAGGTGCTCGTCAACCTGCTGCCGAGCACGCGCGACACCGACGGCATCCTGTCGGCGCGCGCATTCGCGCGGCTCGCACGCGGCGCGTACGTCGTCAACGTCGCGCGCGGCGCCCATCTCGTCGAAGCCGACCTGCTCGACGCGCTCGCGAGCGGCCAGGTCGCCGCGGCCACGCTCGACGTGTTCCAGCACGAACCGCTGCCGGACGACCATCCGTTCTGGCAAGCGCCGCGCATCACGATCACGCCGCACAGCTCGGCCGAGACGCTGCGCGCGGAAGCCGTCGAGCAGATCGCCGGCAAGATCCGCGCGTTCGAGCGCGGCGCGCCCGTCAGCGGCATCGTCGACTACGCGCGCGGCTACTGAATTCCGCCCTACACAAAATTGGAGACAACCATGACGTTCCCCACCGCCGTCAAGATCGTCGAAGTCGGGCCGCGCGACGGCCTGCAGAACGAGAAGACCTTCGTGCCCACCGACGTGAAGATCGCGCTCGTCGACCGGCTGTCGCGCGCCGGCTTCCGCAACGTCGAGGCCGCGTCGTTCGTGTCGCCGAAATGGGTGCCGCAGATGGCCGACGGCGCCGACGTGATGGCCGGCATCGAGCGCCGCGCGGGCACCGTGTACTCGGTGCTCACGCCGAACCTGAAGGGCTTCGAGAACGCAGTCGCCGCCCGCGCGGACGAAGTCGTGATCTTCGGCGCGGCGAGCGAAGCCTTCTCGCAGCGGAACATCAACTGCAGCATCGCCGAGAGCATCGCGCGCTTCGAGCCCGTCGCGAAGGCCGCGAAGGACGCGGGCCTGCGGCTGCGCGGCAGCGTGTCGTGCGCGCTCGGCTGCCCGTACCAGGGCGAGGTGCCGGTCGCGTCGGTCGTCGACGTCGTCGAGCGGTTCGCCGCGCTCGGCTGCGACGAGATCGACATCGCCGACACGATCGGCGTCGGCACGCCCAAGCGTACGCGCGAGGTGCTCGCGGCGGTCACGCGCGTGTTCCCGCGCGAACGCCTGTCGGGCCACTTCCACGATACCTACGGACAGGCGCTCGCGAACATCTACGCGGCGCTGTTCGAAGGGATCGAGATCTTCCACGCGTCGGTCGCGGGCCTCGGCGGCTGCCCGTACGCGAAGGGCGCGACCGGCAACGTCGCGACCGAGGACGTGCTGTACCTGATGCAGGGCCTCGGCATCGAGACCGGCATCGATCTCGCGCAGGTCGTCGCGGCCGGCGACTTCATCTCGAACGCGATCGGCCGCGCGAACGTGTCGCGCGCCGGTCGTGCCCTGCTTGCCAAGGCGCAGAGCGCGGCCGACGTCGCGAACTGCGTCTGATCACGCCATTCCACGGATCCTCCACATGACCACACCCGCTTCATTCGATTCCCTGCCCGATTCCGCGCGACGCGTCGCGCTGCTGCTGCGCGAGCGCGGCCATGCGAAAGGCATCGTGATGCTCGCCGAAACCGGCAAGACGTCGGCCGAGGCCGCGGCCGGGCTCGGCTGCTCGGTCGCGCAGATCGCGAAGTCGATCCTGTTTCGCCGGCAGGCCGACGGCGTGCCCGTGCTGGTGATCGCGAGCGGCGTGAACCGCGTCGACGAGCAGAAGGTCGCCGCGCAGGTCGGCCCGGTCGGCCGTGCGGACGCGAAGTTCGTGCGCGACAACACCGGCTATGCGATCGGCGGCGTGTGCCCGATCGGCCATCTGGTCGAACCCGTCACACTGATCGACGCCGACCTGCTCGCGCTCGACAGCCTGTGGGCCGCCGCCGGCCATCCGCACGCGGTGTTCAACCTGTCGCCGCACGAACTCGTGTCGCTGACGGGCGCGCCGGTCGCGGACGTCGCGTTGCGGGAGCCGGCATGAGCGACGCGACGATGCCGGTCGCCACGGTCGCGTCGCCGTGCACCGACGTCTGCCGGATCGATCCGCGCACCGACTGGTGCGCGGGCTGCCTGCGCACGCGCGGCGAGATCAAGGGATGGCGTGCGTCGGACGACGACGCGAGGCGCGCGCTGCTCGCGCGGCTGGACGCGCGGCGGCGGCTGATCGCGGGCAGCGAGACATAAAAAAAAGCCGTTCAGCCTCACGGGCGAACGGCATCGAGATCGGAATCCTGTGAACGTGATCAACGTCACAGCCCGCATCATACGAGCGACGCGGGCGCATCGCATCGGGTGTTTCCCTACAGCTTCTTACAGCGCTTTTCGCGGACGCGCGCGACGTCCGAGCGACGTCATTTCGCAGGCAAGCTTCACGCGCGACACGCGCATTCGACGCGCCGCGGCGTGACCGCGCCGCCGCGACGAATCCTCTGACCGTTTCAGTTGCCGACCGCCGTGCGACGGGCCGGCACGATGCGCCAGCCGAGGTTCACGCCGGCCGCCGCGAGCAGGATCAGCAGCGCGCCGAACACCTGCGTCCACGCGAGCGTCTGCCCGAACGCGACGCGATCGACGGCGATCGCGACGACCGGATAGACGAACGACAGCGCGCCCGTCATCGCGGTCGGCAGCTTCTGGACCGCGCCGTACAGCAGCACGTACATCAGCCCCGTGTTGACGATGCCGAGCACGATCAGGTCGGCCCATTGCCCGGCCGTCGCCGGCAACGTGTCGAAGTGCGCGAACGGCGCGAGCAGCAGGATGCCGAGGCCGACCTGCAGCAGCGCGAGCAGATGCGGCGGCGTGCCCTTCAGGTGCTTCGTGATGATCGACGAGATCGCATACAGGAACGCCGCGCCGAGCGACAGCGCGACGCCTTCCAGGTATTCGCCGGGCACCGCGAGCACGGCCGGTTCGACGCGCACCACGAACACGAGCCCGGCAAACGCGAGCGCGAGCCACGCGAGCGTCGACGCGGTGATCCGCTCGCGGAACACGATGGCGCCGAGCGCGACGAGCATGAAGGGTTGCGTGTTGTAGACGGCGGTCGCCATCGAGATCGACGCACGCGAATAGGCGGCGAACAGCAGCAGCCAGTTCGCGACGATCGCGAGGCTGCCGAGCATCGTGAGCACGAGCATCCGCGGCGAGAACAGCGAGCGGCGCAGGAAGCCGAACGCCGCGCAGACGATCGCGAGCGTCGCCGTGCCGAACACGCAGCGGAAGAACACGACATTGGTCAGCGGCTGCTGCGACGACATCACGAGCCAGCCGATCGTGCCGGACATCAGCATCGCGACGATCATCTCGGCGGCGCCGCGGCGAATTTCATTCGAGGCCATCATGAACTCCGTTGGAGAGCGGGGATGAGTCCGATTCTAGAAACTTGCTTTCGCCGAAACCACGGCTAAACTGAAGCGAAACAGCCGATTGACCTTCGAAAGCAAAGCGATCATGCCGAAACGCCTTTCTCCGCCCGCCGTCGCGTCGCTCGACGCGACCGACCGCGCGATCGTCGCCGCGCTGGCCGACGACGCCCGCATCGCGACCAGCGAACTCGCGCGGCAGATCGGGCTGTCGGCGCCCGCGACCGCCGACCGCGTGCGCCGGCTCGAGGCGCAAGGCGTGATCGCCGCGTTCACCGTCGAGCTCGACCCGCGCGCGCTCGGCTACACGCTGCAGGCGATCGTCCGCGTGAAGCCGCTGCCGGGCCAGCTGCATCTGGTGGAGGAGTTGCTGCGGCGGATTCCCGAATTCGTCGAATGCGACAAGGTGACCGGCGACGACTGCTTCATCTGCCGGCTCTACCTGCGCACGATCGAGCACCTCGACGACATCCTGTCGAAGGTGACGGAGCGCGCGGAGACGAGCACCGCGATCGTGAAGTCGACGCCCGTGCCGCGCCGCCTGCCGCCGCTCGTCGAGGACGACCACGCGCACCGCTGAGCCGCGCGCGGCGCATGTCATCGAGCCGCGGCGGCGCGCACCGTCGGGCCGCCGGCGGCACGCGCCGCCCGCCCACCCCGTCACGCGGCCGCGTCGCGCGCGTCGAAGAACGCGAGCAATTCGTCGATCAGCGCGACGGGCGCCTCTTCCGGAATGTAGTGCCCGCAATCGAGTGCGCGGCCGCTGACGTCGCGCGCGACGCGGCGCCACTCGTCGAGCGGATCGAAGCAGCGGCCGACGACGCCCTGCGCGCCCCACAGCACGCGCAGCGGGCACGCGATCTTGTTGCCGCGTTCGAGATCCGCACGATCGTGCTCGAGATCGATCGTCGCCGATGCGCGATAGTCCTCGCACATCGCATGCACGGCGCCCGGCTGCGCGAGCGCCGCCCGGTACGCGTCGAGCGCCTCCGGTGCGAACGGCGCCAGCCCGGCCGACCGGTTGCCCATCACGCGCTCGACGTACGCATCGGTGTGCGCGCCGATCAGCGTCTCCGGCAGCGGCTCGGGCTGGATCAGGAAGAACCAGTGGAAATACGCGGTCGCGAACGCGCGATCGGTTTTCTCGTACATCGCGAGCGTCGGCGCGATGTCGAGCAGCATCATCCGCTCGACGGCCTCCGCGTGATCGAGCGCGAGCCGGTGCGCGACCCGCGCGCCGCGATCGTGCGCGCACACGTGGAACTGCTCGAAGCCGAAATGCCGCATCACGGCGACCTGGTCGGCCGCCATCGCCCGTTTCGAATACGGCGCATGCCGCGCGTCGCTCGGCGGCCGGCCCGATGCGCCGTAGCCGCGCAGGTCGGTGGCGATCACGGTGAAGTGATTCGCGAGCGTCGCGGCGACGCGATGCCAGATCATGTGGGTCTGCGGATGGCCGTGCAGCAACAGCAGCGGCGGCCCCGCGCCTCCTTTGACACCGAAAATGTCGGTGTCCTGCACCGTCACGCGAAACGGTGCAAACGCCTCAAACGACATGGTTTGTTTCTCGTTGGTTTGTTATGGCGGCTATTTTATGGGCGCCGGCGCGTCTTCACAGCGAGGCAAGCACGCGAAACCATAGAAAGAGAACACTCACTCGATTGCCGGCACACCGCGGAGTTTGTTAAGCTCGCGTAGAATCGCACGACCGTTCGTATTAATATGATCGAACGCGCTCGGCCGCTACACTCGAATCACCGTCCGACCGCAACGCCCCGGAGACTGGAGACATCACATGGCATTGCCCACCGTCCTGCAGAACCTGACGCTGCCCGTCATCGCGTCGCCAATGTTCATCGTCAGCTACCCCGAACTCGTGCTCGCGCAATGCAAGGCGGGCATCGTCGGTTCGTTCCCCGCGCTCAATGCGCGTCCGGCCGAATTACTGGACGAGTGGCTCACGCAGATCCAGTCGGAACTCGCCGACCACAAGGCGAAACACCCCGATGCGGTGATCGGCCCGATCGCGGTCAACCAGATCGTCCACCAGTCGAACGCGCGGCTCGAGCACGACGTGCGCGTGTGCGTCGAGCACAAGGTGCCGATCTTCATCACGAGCCTGCGTGCGCCGGCGCGCGAGATCGTCGACGCGGTGCACGGCTACGGCGGCATCGTGCTGCACGACGTGATCAACCTGCGCCACGCGCAGAAGGCGCTCGAAGCAGGCGTCGACGGGCTGATCCTCGTCGCGGCCGGCGCCGGCGGCCACGCGGGCACGACGTCGCCGTTCGCGCTGGTCGGCGAAGTCCGCAAGATCTTCGACGGCCCGATCGTGCTGTCCGGCTCGATCGCGAACGGCGGCTCGATCCTCGCCGCGCAGGCGATGGGCGCGGACTTCGCGTACATGGGCACGCGTTTCATCGCGACGCAGGAAGCGCACGCGATCGACGACTACAAGCACGCGATCCTGAACGCGAAATCGTCGGACATCATCTACACGAACCTCTTCACGGGCGTGCACGGCAACTACATCCGCGAGAGCATCGAGAAGGCCGGCCTCGATCCGGACGCGTTGCCGGAATCGGACAAGACCAAGATGAATTTCGGCAGCGACAAGACGAAGGCGTGGAAGGACATCTGGGGCGCCGGCCAGGGCGTCGGCCTGATGGACGATCTGCCGAGCGTGAGCGCGCTCGTCGAGCGGCTCAAGCGCGAATACGACGACGCGAAGGCGCGGCTCGGCATCCCGCGCTGACGGATGCGGCGGCCATCGCGGCCGCCATCGACACGAGCATCGTCGATGCCAAACGAAAAGCGCGAACCGGCAGCGGTTCGCGCTTTTTCATTGCCCCGCCGCGGCGGACGACGCGGCTCAGACCGCGCGCTTCATCCGCGTGATCGGCAGCACGCGCAGGTGCGATTCGATCGACGGGCACAGCGACTGCCCTTCGAAACGCGCGGCCAGGAAATCGACGAAAGAGCGTACCTTCGCGGACACGTGGCGACGGCTCGCATACACCGCATAGATCGGCGCCTCGTGCGGCGGCACCGAATCGAGCAGCACCGGCACGAGCCGGCCCGACTCGATGTCGTCGCCGACCACTTCGGTGCCGAGCAGCGCGATGCCCGCGCCGGCGAGCACGGCCGCGCGCAGCCCTTCGAGATGGTTCACGATCAGGTTGCCGTTCAGGCTCACGCGCGACGCGGCGGCCGCATCGATCACCAGCGAATCGAGCATCGTCGAATTCGAATCGCGCCGCAGGTAGTTGTGGTTCGCGAGATCGGCGATCGTCTGCGGCGTGCCGCGCTTCTCGAGATACTCGGGCGACGCGACCAGCAGGATGTGCGCGGTCGCGATCTGGCGTGCGACCAGCGACGACGATTTCAATCCGTTCGGCGCCGCGCGCACCGCGACGTCATAGCCTTCCTCGATCAGGTCGACCACGCGATCGGACAGCGTCATGTCGACGGTCACGTCCGGGAACCGGCCCGCATAATCGGTGACGGCCTGCATCACGTGCCGCAGCCCGAACGCGGACAGCGACGTCACGCGCAGCCTGCCCTGCGGCACCACGCTCGCGGCGCCGACGGCCTGGCCGGCTTCGTCGAGTTCGGACAGCGCCTGCACGAGGCGCTCGTAGTATTCGCGTCCCGCCTCGGTCGGCGCGACGCGTCGTGTCGTGCGATGCAGCAACCGCGCGCCGAGCTGCTGCTCGAGGTGCATCACGTGCTTGCTCGCCATCGCCGCCGACATCTGCATGCGCTCCGCCGCGCCGACGAAGCTGCCCACTTCGACGACGTAGCGAAACACATTCATGCTGACGAGGGTATCCATCGAACTAGCTCGCAATCCCGGGGAATCAACCAATTACGAGATAGGGTAACAAAGGCGAGGAAACAGAAAGGTCAAGAAAGGCAAAACGGCGCCGCGGGTGGCGGCGCCGCTTCGGGCCGGAAATGACGGCCGGGAAAACATGCAGCCGGCACGCGCGATTCACGCACGCGGCCGGCGCGCCGATTGCACGCGCGCGTCAGAACTTCGCGCGAATGCCCGCGCCGAACGTGTTGCCGGTCGACAGGCCGCTGATGTGGTCGTTCATGTAGGCGGCGTAGATGTCGGTGCGCTTGGACAGCGGGTAGTCGTAGCCGACGGCCCAGGTCTGGCGCGTCTGGTCGAGGCCGCCCGCGTCGCGCGAGTACGCATACGACGCCATCGCGTTGCCCACGCCGATCGGCACCGACACGCCGCCCTGCGCAGTATTCACGTGCCAGCTGCCCGCGACCTGGTCGTTCTTCGTATACATGTACTGGCCGAACAGCTTCACGAGCTTCAGGTCGTAGGTCGCGCCGACCAGCGCGATGCCCTGGCTCTTCATGCCGGTCACGAGCGCGCTCAGGTCCTGCGGGCCGTTGTTGAAGTTCACGTACTGATACACGGCGGTCGCCGCGAACGGGCCGTTCGCGTAGTTGAACTGCGCGCTCCACTTCTTCGAGCGGTTGTCGCCGGCCTGGTTGCCGAGCGCGTACATCGCGCCGAAATTCAGGCCACCGAACGAAGGCGACGTGTACCCCACCGCGTTATTCCAGCCCGAATCGCCGACCGCGCCCTGGTCGCTCGGATAGGTCGGGAACGTGCCGAGGCCGAGGAACACGTGGTACACCATCGGCGAGAAGGTGTACGAGTCGTAGAACGGGTTGAACAGGATCGTCGACAGGAACAGGTGCGTCGTCAGGCGGCCTGCCGTCACCGTGCCGTACGGCGAGCTGATGCCGACGTACGCATTGCGTGCGAAGAACGTGTCGCCCTGGAAGCGGCCGTACTGGCCGTTCTGCGCACGGAAGAAGCTCTCCAGCGTGAAGATCGCCTGGTAGCCGTCGCCGAGATCCTCGGCGCCGTGCAGGCCCCAGTACGACGTCGACATCCCGCCGCCCGACACGTTCCAAGCACGATCGCCGCCCGGGAACTTGGTGGCGCCGACCCATTCGTCAACCTGCCCGTAGAGCGAGACGCTCGACTGCGCATGGACGGGTGCGGCGGCCGCCACGCAGGCGGCTGCGGCGATCAGCTTGACGGACGTGCGCGACGCACGACGGGCGAATGCTTTCATGGGATCTCCAGGTTTTGTCGGATAGTCGATAAGTGGCGCGAGCGTTGTTTTTTGGAGCCGAGTGCTTGCGTCGTATGGGGCGCAGCCATCTTTACGGATCATTCGTCCGGTCAAAATTGCGCACACTTATTGCGGGTATAGCGCCGGCATTAACTTCGCGGCATGTATCCATGGCCGGATGCACGGCGGCGGCCCGCCGCGAATGCGGTCGCACCGGCGGGCGGCGGCGCGGCATGCGCGTACCGGGCGCGAAAGATAGCGCAATGCGGCGGGAAAATCAGCGGAAATCTGCGCGCGACTGTGGCGAATTCGCATCAGCCGGCGAGGGGCTGAGCGCGGGGCGCTCAGTTTCGGTAGAACGGGGAGAAAGAAGGCGAGTGCGCAGGCTCTTCCTGCGAGCGGGGCGGCGGCATCGGGCGACCGCCGCGCTCCTCGTTGTAGCGCGCGACGTCGGCGCGGATCGAGCCGGCCCGCAGCGGGACGTTGCCGCCGCCCGGCGGGCGCGGCATCTGGCGCACTTCGGCGCTGATCGGCCGATACGGGCTTTGCGCGGCGTAATGGCCGTACGACGGCGTCGGGCGCAGCCCCCAGCGGGAACCGGCGCCGCTCACGCCGCCGGGACGCACGCCGGCAGGCGGCGGAACGCGACGCCAGACCGGACCGCCGCCGGGGCCACCGGCCGGCTGACCGTACGCGCGCATGTCGCCGCCGCCGAAGCCGTGGCCACCGAACCCGTGACCGCCATGGGGCGGCTGGGCCAGCGCGAGCGGCATCAGCAGCGCGCCGAGCACGCCCGCCACCCATCGTCCGATCTTCCGTTTCACCCGTTCCGTCATCGTTCCGTGCCCATCGACGCCCGCGGTCGGTTCCTTTCGGCCGACCCAAGGCTTTCAGCAGTAATTTATGAGCGGGCGGAAAGTGTGTCGAGCCAAAAAGTGTTATGTCGCCGGCATCGGTGTAACACCATGTTACTGCTAGGTTTTTTCGCTTCGGCACGCGGTCGCGACAGAACATTCTTCTGCGGTTTTGCGCGGGGCCGGGTGGACGCGGCAGCCCTCATTGCATGCAATCGATTCATCAATCGATTCGCACAATGAATTTGTCTGGTGAATCGTCAACCGGGACAATAACGCGATCCGCGCGCGACGCGCGCCTTCGCCGCTTCCGAACCGAGTCCCCCGATGGCCCGTCCCCGTTTTCTCCCCGACAACTTCACGCTCGCGCTCGTCGGCACCGTCGTGCTCGCGAGCCTGCTGCCCTGCCGCGGCCCGGCCGCCCATGCGTTCAACTGGGCGACCAACATCGCCGTCGGCCTGCTGTTTTTCCTGCACGGCGCGAAACTGTCGCGCGAAGCCGTCATCGCCGGCGCGACCCACTGGCGACTGCACGCGGTCGTGCTGCTCAGCACGTTCGCACTGTTCCCGCTGCTCGGCCTCGCGTTGAAACCGGTGCTGCAGCCGCTCGTCACGCCGACGTTGTATGCGGGCGTGCTGTTCCTGTGCACGCTGCCGTCGACGGTCCAGTCGTCGATCGCGTTCACGTCGATCGCGAAGGGCAACGTGCCGGCCGCCGTGTGCGCGGCATCGGCGTCGAGCCTGCTCGGGATCTTCGTCACGCCGGCGCTCGTCGGCCTGATGATCACGTCGCAGTCGGCCGCGACCGCGTCGCCGTGGAGCACCGTGGGCAGCATCGTGATGCAGCTGCTCGTGCCGTTCATCGCCGGCCAGTTGCTGCGGCCCGTGATCGGCGGCTGGATCGACCGCAATCGCGGCGTGCTGCGCTTCGTCGACCAGGGCTCGATCCTGCTGGTCGTCTACGTCGCGTTCAGCGAGGCCGTCAACGAGGGGCTGTGGCACCAGATTCCGCCGCGCGCGCTCGGCGGCCTGCTCGTCGTCAACCTCGTGTTGCTCGCGATCGCGCTGCTGCTGACCGCGTTCGTCAGCAAGCGGCTCGGCTTCAACCGCGCCGACCAGATCACGATCATCTTCTGCGGATCGAAGAAGAGCCTCGCGGCCGGCGTGCCGATGGCGAAGGTGATCTTCTCGGCGAACGCGGTCGGTGCGATCGTGCTGCCGCTGATGCTGTTCCACCAGATCCAGCTCATGGCGTGCGCGGCGCTCGCGCAGCGCTGGGGCGCGCGCGACACGAGCGGCGAGCGCGACGAAGGCGGCACGGCAGCCGCGTCCGGCGCGCTGAGCGCGGGCAAGCGCTGACGCACCCGGGCGCGCGATGGCCGTCGCTGGCGGCTGTCCGCTTTCCGCCTCCCGCTTTCCGTCCACCTCCCCTTCCAGTCCCGCCCCGATGCGCGTCCCGCTCGATGCACCGGCAACGCCTGTCGTGTCACGAAATCTTCATTCAATTCTCCGCCAGCGGTGCCGATAAGCCGGTCGTCCCGTCGATCCGGCTGCCCTCGCCCATGCCCGCGCCCTCCTCCGATTCCGCTGCCCCCCGCACCACGCGCCTGATCGCGGACCGCGCGCTCGCCGCCGTTTTCCAGCCGATCGTCGACCTCGGGTCCGGCACGGTCGTCGGTTACGAAGGGCTGATCCGCGGCCCGCGCGGCACCGACCTCGAGCCGCCCGCCGCGCTGTTCGCGCAGGCCGCGCGCGAAGGCGAGACCATCGCGCTCGAACGGGCCGCCGCGCTCACCTGCCTCGACGCGTTCGCGGCGCTCGGCTGCGACGGCAAGCTGTTCCTCAATTTCAGCGCGGGCACGATCCTCACGCTCGCCAGCGAACGCGAGCGCGCACGCCAGTTCCTCGGCCGCGCGCAAATCGGCGCCGAACGCATCGTGATCGAGCTCACCGAGCAGAACGCGATTCCCGATCTCGCGGACATCGGACCGGCGGTCGCGACGCTGCGCGACGCCGGCATCCAGTTCGCGCTCGACGACTACGGCACCGCGAACGCGAGCATGAACCTGTGGCTGCGCCTGCACCCGGACGTCGTGAAGATCGATCGCTTCTTCATCCACGACATCGCGCACGACCCGCTCAAGTTCGAGGCCGTGAGGGCCATGCAGCACTTCGCGCAAGCGAGCGGCGCGAAGCTGATCGCGGAAGGCATCGAGAACGAATGCGACCTGATCGTCGTGCGCGACATGGGCATCTGCTGCGTGCAGGGCTTCCTGCTCGGCCGGCCGAACGCGCAGCCGTCGCCGGTGGTCGCGCCGGCCGCGCGCGACGCGATCCGCGCGCCGCACATCGCGGTGTTTCCCGGCGTGACGCGCGCGGTGCGGCCGGCCGGCACGATCGCCGGGAAGATGCTCGTGCCCGCCCCGGCGCTGCCGCGCGACGCGACCAGTAACGACGTGCTCGACCTGTTCAACCGGATGCCCGATCTGCATGCGGTCGCGCTCGTCGAGCGCGGGCGGCCCATCGCGCTCGTGAATCGCCGCGGCTTCATCGACCGTTTCGCGCTGCCGTATCACCGCGAGGTGTTCGGGAAGAAGCCGTGCCTGCAGTTCGCGAACGATGCGCCGCTGATGATCGACAACGCAACCACGTTCGAGCAGCTCGCGACGCTGCTCGCGCGCCACGACCAGCGCTATCTCGCGGACGGCTTCGTGATCACCGAACACGGCCGCTATGTCGGGCTCGGCACCGGCGAGAGCCTCGTGCGCACGGTGACCGAGATGCGCATCGAGGCCGCGCGCTACGCGAATCCGCTGACGTTCCTGCCCGGCAACATCCCGATCAGCGCGCACATCGACCGCCTGCTTCAGCGCGACGCCGGCTTTCACGCGTGCTACGTCGACCTGAACCAGTTCAAGCCGTTCAACGACCAGTACGGCTACTGGCAGGGCGACGAAGTGCTGAAGTTCGCCGCGACGGTGCTGGCCGGCGTGTGCGATCCGCAGCGCGACTTTCTCGGCCACGTCGGCGGCGACGATTTCCTCGTGCTGTTCCAGCGCGACGACTGGCGCGAGCGCGCCGCCGACGCGATCGCACGCTTCAACGACGGCGCGCAACGCTTCTACACGCAGGCCGACCGGCAGGCGGGCGGGCTGCGCGGCGAGGACCGCCACGGCAACCCGGCGTTCTTCGGCTTCGTGACGATGGCGATCGGCGCGGTCGGCGTGCCGGCCGGCGCGCACGGCGCGCAACGCTACGGCAGCGACGAGATCGCATCGGTCGCCGCGCTCGCGAAGCGGCGGGCGAAGCAGCAGCCTGACGGGCTCGCGGTCGTCGATCTCGATGCCGGCCGCGCCGCGCTGCGCGATCGCGGCGAACCGCCGGCCGCGGCGATAGCGGCGGGCTGAAGGCGCACAGGCGTCGGGCGCACCGGCAACGTCCGTGCACCGACCGACCCGCCCGGTGCCCGTCCGGCGCGTGGTCGGGCTGTGGCGCGGCGGCGCCTCGTCGACGCACGCGCAGGCAGCAAGGTGCCGCGCCCTCGCGCTGACCTGCGCACCCGCCGCCACCGCGCGTTGCCGCGCCCCGCCGGCGCTAGTGGACATCCGCACACCAACCTTGCCTTTTTCGTGTTTTGTTTAGTATTTTTAGTAACGGTGTTTTCGCAGATTAGCGGCTAAAACCCCGTTATTTGCGGGTATTCCCCGGTTATCCGACCCGAATTCCGCAGCGCGTTTTACTATACAATCGCCTCCACCCTAAACAAACCGGACCCCTAACGATGGGTACGACCATTCGCGACGTGGCGCGGGCGGCTGAGGTCTCGATCGGCACCGTCTCCCGCGCGCTGAAAAACCAGCCCGGCCTGTCCGAAGCCACGCGCGCGCGCATCGTCGAGATCGCCCGGCAGCTCGGTTACGATCCCGCCCAGCTGCGGCCGCGCATCCGCCGGCTCACCTTTCTGCTGCACCGCCAGCACAACCGCTTTCCCGCAAGCCCGTTCTTCTCGCACGTGCTGCACGGCGTCGAGGACGCCTGCCGCGAGCGCGGCATCGTGCCGACGTTGCTCACGGTCGGCCCGAACGACGACGTGCTGCGCCAGATGCGCCCGCATGCGCCCGATGCGATCGCGGTCGCCGGCTTCATCGAGCCCGAGACGATCGAGGCGCTCGCCGCCACCGGCCGGCCCCTCGTGCTGATCGACCTGTGGGCGCCCGGGCTGCGTTCGGTCAACATCGACAACGCGACGGGCGCGGCGCTCGCGATGCGCCACCTGCTCGCCAGCGGCCGCTCGCGAATCGCGTTCATCGGCGGCTCGGCCGCGCACTACAGCATCGCGCAGCGCGCGATCGGCTACCGGCGCGCGTTCTTCGAAGCCGGGCGATTGTTCGATCCCGCATACGAAGTGACGATCGACGCGGGGCTCGACCCCGACACGGGCGCCGCGCGTGCGATGGAGCAACTGCTCGACGCGCCCGGCCCGCGCCCCGACGCCGTGTTCGCGTACAACGACGCGGCCGCGCTGGCCGCGCAGCGCGTGTGCATCGCGCGCGGCCTGCGGATTCCGGACGACATCGCGATCGTCGGCTTCGACGACATCCCGGCCGCCGCGCACGCGAACCCGCCGCTCACGACGCTCGCGGTCGACAAGGAAGCGCTCGGCCGCCGCGGCGTCGAACTGCTGCTCGCGGAATCGCCCGAGCGCACCGAGATCTCCCTGCCCGTCGCGCTGATCGTGCGGGCCAGCAGCCAGCCCGCCGGCTCACCGGCATTCGATACCGCCACGGTCCAAGAGTCATGAACATGCCCCCGGTCCACTCCCGCGCCGCCGCGCCGGCCAGCCACGCGCAAGCGGCACCGTTCGTCGCGAGCTTTCGCGACCCGTCGTTCCTGCTGTCGCACATCGAAGACACGCTGCGCTTCTACGCGACGAACGCATTCGACCCGACGGGCGGCTTCTACCATTACTTCCGCGACGACGGCAGCATCTACAACCGCACGTCGCGCCACCTCGTCAGCACCTGCCGGTTCGTCTTCAACTACGCGATGGCGTACCGCCATTTCGGCGATCCGCGCCACCTCGACTACGCGCGCCACGGGCTGCGCTTCCTGCGCGACGCGCACTGGGACGACGCGCTGCAGGGCTACGACTGGGAGCTCGACTGGCGCGACGGCGCGAAGCACGCGACGCTCGACGGCACGCGCCACTGCTACGGCCTCGCGTTCGTGCTGCTCGCGGCCGCGCACGCGACGATGGCCGGCATCGACGAAGCGCGCCCGCTGATCGCGTCGACCTACGAGCTCGCCGAGCACCGCTTCTGGGATGCGGCCGCGGGCCTCTACGCGGACGATGCGACGCCGAACTGGAACGTGTCGTCGTATCGCGGCCAGAACGCGAACATGCACATGACGGAAGCGCTGCTCGCCGCGTACGAGGCGACCGGCCATCTGACGTACCTCGATCGCGCGGAAAAGCTCGCGTCCCACATCACGCAGCGCCAGGCCGCGCTGTCGGGCGGGCTCGTGTGGGAGCACTACCATGCGGACTGGTCGATCGACTGGGATTACAACAAGGAAGACAGCTCGAACATCTTCCGGCCGTGGGGCTTCCAGCCCGGGCACCAGACCGAATGGGCGAAGCTGCTGCTGATCCTCGAGCGGCACCGCCCGCTCGACTGGCTCGCGCCGCGCGCGGCCGAGCTGTTCGACGCGGCGCTCACGCACGCGTGGGACGCGGATCACGGCGGCCTCTGCTACGGCTTCGGCCCCGACTTCACGATCTGCGACCACAACAAGTATTTCTGGGTGCAGGCGGAAACCTTCGCGGCGGCCGCGATGCTAGGCGCGCGCACCGGCAGCGAGCGCTTCTGGGACTGGTACGACGAGATCTGGCGCTACAGCTGGGCGCACTTCGTCGATCACCGCTACGGCGCGTGGTACCGGATCCTCACCTGCGACAACCGCAAGTACAGCGACGAGAAGAGTCCGGCCGGCAAGACCGACTATCACACGATGGGCGCCTGCTACGACGTGCTCGCGACCCTCGCGCGCATGCAACGCAGCGAGCCGACGCAATGAGCGGCGCCACGTTTCCGGCTTTCGTGTCGGCGGGCGACATCCTGACCGACATGGTGCGCGCGGGCGACGCGCAGTGGACGTCGGTGCCGGGCGGCGCCGGCTGGAACGTCGCGCGCGCGGTCGCGCGGCTCGGCATACCGAGCGCGCTCGCCGGCTCGATCGGCGAAGACTGCTTCTCCGACGTGCTGTGGCGCACGAGCGAAGCGGCCGGGCTCGACCTGCGCTTCCTGCAGCGCGTCGCGCGGCCGCCGCTGCTCGCGATCGTTCACGAGACGCGCCCGCCCGCGTACTTCTTCATCGGCGAAGCGAGCGCCGATCTCGCGTTCGATCCCGCGCGGCTGCCGGCCGGCTGGGCCGAGCACGTGCAATGGGCGCATTTCGGCTGCATCAGCCTCGTGCGCGAACCGCTCGCGGGCACGCTGGCCGCGCTCGCGGCCGACCTGCACGCGCGCGGCGTGAAGATCAGCTTCGACCCGAACGTGCGGAACCTGATGACGGCCGCATACCGGCCGACGCTGGAGAAGATGGCCGCGCTCGCCGACCTGATCAAGGTGTCCGACGAAGACCTGCGGCACCTGTTCGGCGGCGACGGCCCCGACGCGATCGCGGCGGTGCGCGCGCTGAACCCGCGGGCGGCCGTGCTCGTCACGCGCGGTGCGCAGGCGGCGACGCTCCACGCGGACGGCGACGTGCACGAGGCCAGTCCGCCGCGAGTCGAGGTGGCCGACACCGTCGGCGCGGGCGACGCGTCGATCGGCGGCCTGCTGTTCAGCCTGATGGCCGCGCCGCAGCGCGGCTGGCGCGAGCATCTCGCGTTCGCGCTGGCGGCCGGCGCCGCCGCGTGCCGGCACACGGGCGCGCACGCGCCGACGCTCGACGAGGTCGTCGCGCTGCTCGAAGGTTGAACAGGTGTTGAAGGGACGCGCAGGCAGGTGACCGGTCGCTGATCGGTCACCGATAAACCGCGTTCACCATGCTGCGCCGCAGTGCTACGATGAAGTGTCCTTTTTGCGGGAGAGCACGATGGACACGAACACGTTCACGAAAGGCATCTACACGGCCAAGGCGCATACGCAGCATGCGGGCAACGGGCAGTTCCAGGGTTACGTGATCCTCGCGCGCGACGACGGGGACGACACCGAGAACATGCGTTACGACGTCCACTCGACGAGCCCCAGCGAGGAAGAAGCGTTCGACGAGGCGAAGGCGCTCGCGCACCGGATCCTCGGCGAGATCGAGCTGTGACGCCCCCCTCTTGTTCGGCGCGGCTCAGAGCAGCCGCGCCACCATCGATACCAGCATCGTCAGCACCAGCGTCGACATGAACGGAAACGGGTAGCGCCGCCCGCCGAGCGTCAGCGTGACGTCGCCCGGCATCCGCCCGATCCCGAGCTTGCCGAGCCACGGCCAGCAGCGCGTCAGGATCATCACCGCGACGAACGTCGTCAATAGCCAGCGCAGCACGTCAGGGCTCCGTCAGAGCGCGTGCGAGCGGTCGCCGCGCGCGAACGCGTCGAGCGTGCCGTCGATCCCGCGCGAAAACGCGATCACCTTGAACAGCTCGCCCATCTCGGCCTCCGAGATCAGCTTCTGCACCGCGTTCGCGGCCGGCAGGAACTGATGGACGTCGGACGGATCGATCGCGGCCAGCGCGTCGGTGATGCCTGCGTTCAACAGGAAGCGCGCCTGCGACGTGTAGCCGAGCAGATCGGCGCCGGTCGCGACGCCCGCGTCGTAGATGCCGGTGAATTCGACGTGCGCGGTGATGTCCTGCAGGCCCGGGTACACGAACGGGTCGTCGTGCGCGTGGTGACGGTAATGGCACATCAGCGTGCCGCGGTCGCGCTGCGGGTGGTAGTACTCGTGCGCGGGAAACCCGTAGTCGACCAGCAGCACCGCACCACGCGCGAGCATCGTGCAAACGGTGCGCGTGAACGCGAGCGCGGCCTCGTGCGTTTCGGTCACGTAGCCATCGCCGACGTCGAGCGTCGCGAGCACCGCCGGCAGGCCGGCGGCGCCGACCGGCCGGTCGTCGAACACGAACGCCTGCCGTGCGTCGAGCGCGACACCGCGCTCGCGCCACGCGCCATCCGCTTTCGCGAAGAGGCGCACCGGCATCGCGTCGAGCACCTCGTTGCCGATCACGACGCCGTCGAACCGCTCGGGCAGCGCGTCGAGCCAGCGCACCTTCGCGGCCAGCGCCGGCACCGCGGCTTCGATCGTGTCGCGCTGCCGTTCGCGCAGCTCGCCGGACAGGTCGACGATCAGGTATTCGTCGAGTTCGACGCCCGGCGCGTCGAGCGCCGCGAGCAGCCCGGCCGCGAGCTTGCCCGTGCCGGCGCCGAACTCCATCACACGGCGCGTGCCGCTCGCCGCGAGCGCTTCGGCGATGGGGTTCGCGAGCGTCTGCGCGAACAGCGGCGACAGCTCGGGGGCGGTGACGAAGTCGCTGCCGTCGTCGGCGCGGCGCCCGAACTTGCGCGCGCCGCCGCTGTAATAACCGAGGCCCGGCGCATACAGCGCGCGCTCCATGAAGCGGTCGAACGGCAGCCAGCCGCCGGCCGCCGCAATCTCGTCGCGCAGTTGCGCGGCGAGGGTTTCGGACTGCGCGAGCGCGTCAGGGCCGGGAGCAGGTAAACTAGCGGGTTCGTGAGCTTTCGGGTTCATCCCGGCATTGTAAATGACCGTTTCAGCCGATACGTCCACCCCACGCGTGGTGCTCGTCACGGGCGCCGTGGGTAACGCGGCGGACGCCGCGTCGATCGGCCGCGCGCTCGCGACGGGTTTCGCCCGCCGCGGCTGGGACGTCGCGCTGCAGCGCAGCCAACGCGCGCCGCGCGCGGCCGCCGACGCGCTCGTCGCCGAAGTCACGGCGCTCGGCCGCCGCGCGGCCGTGCTCGACGCCGATCTGGCCGTGGAAGCCGATGCCGCGGCCCTCGTCGCCGCGTGCGGCGAAGCGCTCGGCCGGCCCGCATGTGCGGTGTTCGTCAGCGCCAGCGCCGGCACCGACGACGCGCACACGGTCGACGCCGCGTCGCTCGCCGCCGCGCTCGCGCGCAACGTGACCGCGCCGCTCGCGCTGGCCCGCGCGCTCGCCGATGCGACGCCCGACGCCGCGCGCGAGCACGAAGCGCTGCGCGCGTGCGCGATCCACGTACTGGATCAGGCCCTGTTTCACCCGGCGCCGGCGCAGCTGTCGCACGCGCTGATGCAGGCCGCGTTGAACCGCGCGACGTCGGCGCTCGCGCTGGCGCTCGCGCCGAAGGTGCGGGTCGCGGCGCTCGTGCGCGGCCACGCGCCGCACGCGGACGACATCGCGGCGGCCGCCTGCTATCTCGCGAGCGCGCCCGGCGTGACGGGCGCGACGCTGACCGTCGACGGCGGCGAGCACCTGGTGCCGCCCGCCGCCGGCCCGAATGAATGAACCGCGCGGGCGCGGCCTGACCGCCGCCCGCGCCGCTTTGCGTGCGCGCACGCCAATTTGACTGGGACGACCATGTTTTCCGCTCTCCTGCACCCCCGCCTCGCGGATTGCCGCAGGCTCTACCTGCGCGACTACGAGGTGCACATCAACATCGGGGCCTTCGAACACGAGAAGCGCGGCGAGCAGCGCGTCGTCATCAACGTCGACCTGTTCGTGCCGCTTGCGCAGTCGACGCCCGTCGATGACCGGCTGCATGAAGTCGTCGACTACGACCTGATGAAGCAGAGCGTCGCGCAGTGCCTCGCGCGCGGCCACATTCATCTGCAGGAAACGCTGTGCGATTCGATCGCCGCGCACCTGCTGGCGCACGACGCCGTGCGCGCGGTACGCGTCCGTACCGAGAAACCGGACGCCTATCCGGACTGCGACGCCGTCGGCGTCGAAGTCTTTCGCATCAAGGACGAGGAGCGCCAATGAACGCCCCCCACATGAACGACACGGCGGCCGACGCCGCGACCGCCGAAACCGGCCGCCCCGCGCTGACGCGCCGCGAGCAGAAGGAAGCGTACGAGAACAACAAGCTGTTCAAGCGGATCGTGCGCCAGGTCGGCCAGGCGATCGGCGACTACAACATGATCGAGCAGGGCGACAAGGTGATGGTGTGCCTGTCGGGCGGCAAGGACAGCTACGCGATGCTCGACGTGCTGCTGCGCCTGCGCGAGCGCGCGCCGATCGACTTCGACATCGTCGCGGTGAACCTCGACCAGAAGCAGCCGGGCTTCCCCGAGCACGTGCTGCCCGAATACCTGAAGCAGGTCGGCGTGCCGTTCCACATCGAGAACCAGGACACCTACAGCATCGTCAAGCGGCTCGTGCCGGAAGGCAAGACGACCTGCTCGCTGTGCTCGCGGCTGCGCCGCGGGATCCTGTACCGCGTGGCCGGCGAGCTCGGCGCGACCAAGATCGCGCTCGGCCATCACCGCGACGACATCGTGCAGACGCTGCTGCTGAACATGTTCTACGGCGGCAAGCTGAAGGGAATGCCGCCGAAGCTGCAGTCGGACGACGGCAAGAACATCGTGATCCGCCCGCTCGCGTACGTGAAGGAAACCGATCTCGAGAAATACGCGGAGCTGCGCGAATTCCCGATCATCCCGTGCAACCTGTGCGGCAGCCAGCCGAACCTGAAGCGTGCGGAAATGAAGGCGCTGATCCGCGAATGGGACAAGCGCTTCCCGGGCCGCGTCGACAACATGTTCAACGCCCTCGCGAAGGTCGTGCCGTCGCACCTGATGGACACGACGCTGTACCCGTTCCAGTCGCTGCGCGCGACGGGTGAAGCCGATCCGCAAGGCGACATCGCGTTCGACGAGGAGCCGTGCGCATCGGGCGACGACGCGACGGCGCCCGGCGCCGGCAAACCGGTCGCGGCCCGACCGATCTCGATCGTCCAGTTCGACGACCTGTAAGCAGGGACCGAACACCCGCCGAAACCGGGGCCAACGGCCTCGTTTCGGCGTTGTCGCCGCGCCGCGACAGGCCCGGAGCGACAAGGGCCGCATGCTAAAATGGACGGCTTCGAACTCTGACCCAAGCGCGCGCCATGAATATCGTGATTTTGGCGGCAGGCACCGGCAAGCGCATGCGTTCCGCGCTGCCGAAAGTGCTTCACCCCCTGGCCGGCAGGCCGCTCCTGTCCCACGTCATCGACACCGCGCGCACGCTGCAGCCGTCCCGGCTCGTCGTCGTCGTCGGCCACGGCGCCGAGCAGGTCCAGGCCGCCGTCGCCGCGCCCGACGTCCAGTTCGCGGTGCAGGCCGAGCAGCTCGGCACCGGCCACGCGGTGCGCCAGGCGCTGCCGCTCCTCGATCCCGCGCAACCGACGCTCGTGCTGTACGGCGACGTGCCGCTCACCCGCGCGTCGACGCTGCAGCGTCTCGTCGACGCCGCGCGCGACGGCCGCTACGGCATTCTGACCGTCACGCTCGACGACCCGACCGGCTACGGCCGCATCGTGCGCGACGCGGCCGGCTTCGTCACGCGCATCGTCGAGCAGAAGGATGCGTCGCCGGACGAGCTGCGGATCGCCGAGATCAACACCGGCATCATCGTCACGCCGACGGCCCAGCTGTCGATGTGGCTCGGCGCGCTGAAGAACGAAAACGCGCAGGGCGAGTACTACCTGACCGACGTCGTCGAACTCGCGATCGAGGCCGGCTTCGAGGTCGTCACGTCGCAGCCCGACGACGAATGGGAAACGCTCGGCGTGAACAGCAAGGCGCAACTCGCGGAGCTCGAACGCATTCACCAGCGCAACGTCGCCGATGCGCTGCTCGTCGACGGCGTGACGCTCGCCGATCCGGCGCGCGTCGACGTGCGCGGCACGCTGCGCTGCGGCCGCGACGTGTCGATCGACGTGAACTGCGTGTTCGAAGGCAACGTGACGCTCGCCGACAACGTGACGATCGGCGCGAACTGCGTGATCCGCAACGCGTCGATCGGCGCGGGCACGCGCATCGACGCGTTCACGCACATCGACGGCGCCGTGCTCGGCGCGAACACCGTGATCGGCCCGTACGCGCGGCTGCGCCCGGGCGCGCAGCTCGCGGACGAAGCGCACGTCGGCAACTTCGTCGAGGTGAAGAACGCGGTGATCGGCCACGGCTCGAAGGCGAATCACCTGACGTACATCGGCGACGCCGACATCGGCGCGCGCGTGAACATCGGCGCGGGCACGATCACCTGCAACTACGACGGCGCGAACAAGTTCCGCACCGTGATCGAGGACGACGTGTTCGTCGGCTCCGACACGCAGCTCGTCGCGCCCGTGCGCGTCGGCCGCGGCGTGACGATCGCGGCCGGCACGACGATCTGGAAGGACGTCGCCGAAGGCGTCCTCGCGTTGAACGAGAAGACGCAGACCGCGAAGAGCGGCTACGTCCGCCCGGTCAAGAAAAAGAGCTGAACCTTTTGCGGGCGCCCGCGCGGCGCCCGCTTCGACTGACAGGATTGACCATTCATGTGCGGCATTGTCGGCGCAGTTGCGCAACGTAATATCGTTCCGGTCCTCATCGAAGGATTGCGGCGCCTCGAATACCGTGGCTACGACTCGTGCGGCGTCGCCGTGCTCGAGCCGGGCGCACCGAAGCGCGCGCGCAGCGTCGCACGCGTGGCCGATCTCGATGCGCAGGTGCGCGACACGCACCTCGAAGGTACGACCGGCGTCGCACACACGCGCTGGGCCACGCACGGCGCGCCCGTCACGCACAACGCGCACCCGATCTTCTCGTCGAACGCACTCGCGCTCGTGCACAACGGCATCATCGAGAACTTCGAGACGCTGCGCGAAACGCTGCGCGCGAAGGGCTACGAATTCGTGTCGCAGACCGACACCGAAGTGATCGCGCACCTCGTGCACAGCCTGTACCGCGGCAACCTGTTCGACGCGGTGCGCGAAGCCGTGCACCAGCTGCACGGCGCATATGCGATCGCCGTGATCCACAAGGACCAGCCGCACACCGTCGTCGGCGCGCGCCAGGGTTCGCCGCTCGTCGTCGGTCACGGCGACGGCGAGAACTTCCTCGCGTCCGACGCGCTGGCGCTGGCCGGCAGCACCGACCGCTTCACGTTCCTCGAGGAAGGCGACGTGTGCGAGCTGTCGCTCGACGGCGTGACGATCGTCGATCGTCACGGCGCCACCGTGCAGCGTGAAATCCGCGTGGTCAGCGCATACGGCGGCGCGGTCGAACTCGGCCCGTATCGCCACTTCATGCAGAAGG
The DNA here is from genome assembly GCF_002223195.1 of Burkholderia sp. AU28863. Classification (NCBI taxonomy): domain Bacteria; kingdom Pseudomonadati; phylum Pseudomonadota; class Betaproteobacteria; order Burkholderiales; family Burkholderiaceae; genus Burkholderia; species Burkholderia sp. AU28863. Next base: position 811,483 of record NZ_NKFE01000004.1, read on the forward strand.
AAATCTTCGAGCAGCCGCGCGCGATCGGCGACACCGTGCCGCAGACGGAAGCCTTCGACGCGACGCTGTTCGGCGATGCGGCCCCCGCCGCGTTCGCGGAGATCGACAGCCTGCTGATCCTCGCGTGCGGCACGAGCTACTACTCGGGCCTCACCGCGAAGTACTGGCTCGAATCGATCGCGAAGATCCCGACCCAGGTCGAGATCGCCAGCGAATACCGCTACCGCGAGTCGGTGCCGAACCCGCGCCAGCTCGTGCTGGTGATCTCGCAGTCGGGCGAGACGGCCGATACGCTCGCGGCGCTCAAGCATGCGCAGTCGCTCGGCCACACGCATACGCTCGCGGTGTGCAACGTCGCGACGAGCGCGATGGTGCGCCTGACCGAGATGCAGTTCCTGACGCACGCGGGCACCGAGATCGGTGTCGCGTCGACGAAGGCGTTCACGACGCAGCTCGTCGCGCTGTTCGTGCTGGCCGCGACGCTCGGCAAGCTGCGCGGGCACGTCGACGCCGCGCAGGAGGCGCAATTCCTGAAGGAGCTGCGCCACCTGCCGGCCGCGCTGAACAGCGTGCTCGCGCTCGAGCCGCAGATCATCGCGTGGTCGGAGGAATTCGCGCGCAAGGAAAACGCGCTGTTCCTCGGCCGCGGGCTGCACTACCCGATCGCGCTCGAAGGCGCGCTGAAGCTGAAGGAAATCTCGTACATCCACGCCGAGGCCTATCCGGCCGGCGAACTGAAGCACGGGCCGCTCGCGCTCGTCACGGAAGCGATGCCGGTCGTCACGGTCGCGCCGAACGACACGCTGCTCGAGAAGCTGAAGTCGAACATGCAGGAAGTGCGCGCGCGCGGCGGCGAGCTCTACGTGTTCGCGGATGCCGACACGCAGATCGTCAACGACGACGGCCTGCACGTGATCCGGATGCCGGAGCACTACGGGCAACTGTCGCCGATCCTGCACGTCGTGCCGCTGCAACTGCTCGCGTATCACACCGCGTGCGCGCGCGGCACCGACGTCGACAAGCCGCGCAACCTCGCGAAGTCGGTGACGGTGGAGTAAAACGGGGCAACAGGATGGCCCCTCGCCGGGTCGTCCCGACTGCTTGCGGCGCGAGGCAGGCCGTTCGGCCAGGTCGAAATATGTACCACGTAGTGGTATATAATCCTGTGCTGACTCGACCGGCTCGACATGCCTGCTTCCGTACGACGCGTCTTCAAGACGAAGAGGTTTCACAAGGCGGCCGGAAAGGCGGGAATCGCCGATGGCGAACTCTGCCGCGCGGTGCGGGAACTGGCCCGCGGCCAGGGCGTCGATCTCGGCGGCAACGTCTGGAAGAAATCGACGCATGCGAACGTCGCGCGTTCGGAAAGCTCGCCGCGGACGTAGGTCGACACATCGACAGCGACATCGCGACGCCGGTCGCACTGAAAGAGCTTGTGGAGATTTGCAATGGCCAAGAGTCGATTCAAGGGCGACGCGACGGAGGCGGCCCACAGCGCCGCGTCGGGCCTGTATCGCGCCAACCTGATCGACAAGAAGACGATGCGGGAATACGACGATCTCCGCATCGAAGCCGCGCCGCAGTTCGATCCGGAAGCGATCGCCCGCATCCGCAAGTCGGTCAACGTCAGCCAGAGCGTGTTCGCGCTCTACCTGAACACGACGACATCGACGATCCGCCAATGGGAACAGGGCGACAAGCGGCCCAGCGGCATCGCCGCGCGCATGCTCCAGATCGTCGAAAAACACGGGCTCGAGGTGTTCTCCTGAGCCGGCATTCCCCGAACGCCCCTGCACGGTCCCGGCTGGACGCGCGCCGCAACGAATATGACGGAGAGACAATGGTAAGACTGTTTGGATGCGGATTGCTCGCGCTGACGTTCGCGTCGACGGGCTGGGCCGCCGAGCACTATGTCGAGGTCTGGAACCCGCCCGAGGCGCGGCAACCGGCGGCGCGTACGCCGGCTGCACGCCCTGGCGCCGACGCGCGCACCGGCAAGCGCGCGGAGAAGCACGCGAGCGCCACGCCGAAAGCCGCCGCGAAACCGCCCAAGCGCCGCGTCGCGCAGGCCGTGAAAGCCGGCTCGAATCGCCCGGCCGCGACCGACACCCCGGCCGCCCCGCGCCCCGTCGCGCACCCCGCGCCCGGGCGTCTCACGGTGATGCAGCCGGCCGCGCCGGACGCGACGCGCGCGCTCACCTTCTCCGACATCCCGCGTCAATACACGCCGGACGGCAACGTGCTGCAGGTCGGCACGCAAGGCCGCTCCGCGGAGGTGACTCGATAATGGAAGCGCAGACCTACCACGGCTACCAGATCTGGGGCCACGCGATCCTGCAGCAGGACGAGATCATGCAGCCCGAGCGCTTCGCGGCGAGCGGCACGATCACGCAGAACAACCGGCTCGTCGAGGCGTCGGGCGTGCTCGGCGTGTTCGACACCGAAGACGACGCGCGCGACGCAGGGCTCGAATGGGCACGCGCGTGGATCGACAACCACAGCTGACCGAACGCAACCACGCGCATCCGCGGCCGCCGTCACCGGGGCCACGCAGGTGCGTCGCGCGTCGCAAATAAAAGAAGGGGCGTCCATGACGCCCCTTCTTTCATTCGAACCCGGAAGCCCGGAAACACTCACGCCGCGGCGTGCGGCGGCCTCACCGTCTCCTGCGGCCGACCGACGAGCCGCGCCAGCACGAGGATCGCCACCAGCGTCGCGACGTACGCGGCGATCTGGATGCCCGCCGGACGCGCGGTATAGCCGATCAGCGTATGCAGCGCCTTGCCGACGATGCTCGATTCCTTGAGCAGCCACGACGTGTCCCAGACCGCATCGCCCCACGACGGCACGAGGCCGGCGGCCAGCAGGAAGCCGACGCACTGGCTCGCCATGCCCGCGGCGAGCAGCACGATCAGCGCGTTCGTGACGGAGAACAGGCGCTTCAACGGAATCTGCAGCAGGCCCGCATACATCGCGTAGCCGAGGCCGGCGCCGCCGAGCACGCCGAGCAGCCCGCCGGCGATCATCTGCGGCGTCTGCCCCGGCTCGCCCGCCGCGATCCCGTACAGGAACAGCACGGCCTCGGAGCCCTCGCGCAATACCGCGACGCCGACCACGATCGCGAGCCCGGTCAACGGCCGGCTTCCGGCCGCGACCGCGCGGCCGACCTCGCCCATGTGCAGCGCCATTTCGCGGCCGTGCCGGCTCATCCAGATGCAGTGCCACGCGAGCATCAGCGTCGCGACGAACATCACGCCCGCGTTGAAGACTTCCTGCCCCATGCCGGACGCCCATTGCGAGATCACGTCGGCGAACGCCGCGATCAGGCCGGCGCCGACCACGCCGCCGACCAGCCCGCCGCCGACCCACCAGCCGCGCCGCGGCACGCCCTTCGTGGCGGCCATCACGATCGAGACCACCAGCGCGGCCTCGAGCACTTCACGAAAGACGATCAGGGCAGTAGACAGCATGTCGGTATCGGCTTACTTGACGGTCAGGTGCGTCTTCGACTGCGCTTCGTGATACTCGTCGTGGAACTCGTAGGTGCCGGCCTTCAGCGGCCCGACCAGGATCTCGACCGACTTGCCGGCCGGCACGACCTTCTCCGCCTTGAAGTCGTCGCTTTCGAATTCCGCCGGCGTCGCATCGAGATTCTTCACGATGAACTTCACCTTCTTGCCGGCAGGGATCGTCACGCCGTCGGGCGAAAACTTGTGGTCCTTCAACGTGAGGTTGACGACGTCGTCGGCGGCGAAGGCGGACGTGGCCGAGGCGCCCAGCAGGGCCAGTGCGAAACCGATAGCGAAACGGGTCATGGATGTAATGAACGGAAATATGGAAGGGAATCGATACTAAGATCGATTCGCATTTTCACCTCGGAGTACCCTTACTCGGCGCATGGAGATCGTGCGTCGTCGATCCCGCGCGCTCGTTGGCGCGCAAGGGTTCGCGGGATTTTGCCGACAACGTGCAGCCGTCAATCGGGACAAATTCGGACTGACGCGCGCACACGAATGGCTATTCGTCAGACATCAGCATTACAAATGGCTGATGCGATGCGCATCGCTGCATGCAGCACTTGACCTTCCCACCATGGCAACCTTCATGCTGAACGTACTCACCAACCACCCACCCGGGAGAACACGATGGAATTCGAAGTCCAGGACATGACCTGCGGCGGCTGCGCCAACGCCATCACGCGCGCGGTGACGGCCGCCGACCCCGCCGCGAAGCTCGACATCGACGTCGCGGCGAAGATCGTCAAGGTCGACTCGGCGCAAGGCGCCGAGCGCGTGCAGTCGATCATCGAAGCCGCTGGCTTCCATCCCGCGCTGCGCACCGCGTAACGCGCGCCGAAGGCCGCGGGCGCAGCGCCGGACAGCGACGCGCCCGCGCCCGGCGGCGTGTCAGCGCAGCCGGATCAGCGTCGACTTCAGTTCGGTGTATTTCTCGAGCGCATGCAGCGACTTGTCGCGACCGTTGCCCGACTGCTTGTAGCCGCCGAACGGGAAGTTCATGTCGCCGCCCTCGTCATAGCAGTTCACCCACACGGTGCCCGCACGCAGCCGGCGCGACACGTCGTGCGCGGTCGTCAGGTTCGACGTCCACACGGCCGCGGCCAGCCCGTATTCGGTGTCGTTCGCGATCCGCACGGCCTCGTCGACGTCGTCGAACACGATCACCGACAGTACCGGCCCGAAGATTTCCTCGCGCGCGATCTTCGCGTCGGGCTTCACCTCGAACACCGTCGGTTCCACATAGAAGCCGCCCGTTTCCGCGTTCACGCGCGCACCGCCGGTGACGAGCCGGCCTTCGTTGCGCCCCGCCTCGATGTAACCGAGCACACGCTCGAGCTGGATGCCGTCGACGATCGCGCCCATCGATACCGACGGATCGAGCGGATTGCCCGGCACGTACGCGCGGGCGGCCGCGACGAGCTTCTCGATGAACGCGTCCTTGATGTCGCGATGCACGAGCAGCCGCGAGCCGGCCGTGCACATCTCGCCCATGTTGTAGAAGATCGCGCCGGCCGCCGTTTGCGCCGCGCGGTCGAGATCGGGGCAATCGGGCAATACGATGTTCGGCGACTTGCCGCCGAGCTCGAGCCACGCGCGCTTCAGGTTCGACTGCGCCGCGTACTGCATGATCAGCTTGCCGACCGCCGTCGAGCCCGTGAACGCGATGCAGTCGACGTCGCGATGCAGCGCGAGCAGCTTGCCCGGTTCGCCCGCGCCCGGCACGACGTTGAACACGCCGGCCGGAATGCCGGCCTCGAACGCGAGCTGCGCGACGCGGATCGCGGTCAGCGGCGATTTCTCCGACGGCTTCAGCACGACGCTGTTGCCGGCCGCGAGCGCGGGGCCGAATTTCCATGCGGCCATCAGGAGCGGGAAGTTCCACGGCACGACGGCGGCCACCACGCCGACCGGCTCGCGCGTGACGAGACCGACGAGATGGTGATCGGCCGGCGCGACCTCGCCGCCGACCTTGTCGATCGCCTCGGCGAACCATTCGACGCAGTACGCGGCACCCGGCACGTCGACCGTCGTCGTGTCGCCGATCGGCTTGCCCGCGTCGAGCGTCTCGAGCAGCGACAGTTCGTCGAGATGCGCGCGCATCAGCGCGGCCCACCGCAGCAGCACGGCCTTGCGCGCGCGCGGGTTCAGGCCGGCCCATACGCCCGCGTCGAACGCGCGCCGTGCGGCCGCGACGGCAGCGTTCACGTCCGCTTCGCCGCAGTCGGCGACCTTCGCCAGCACGCGGCCGTCGATCGGGCTCACGCAGTCGAACGTCTTGCCGCCGTGCGCGTCGCGCGACGCGCCATCGATGAATGCGCGCCCGTCGATCTCGAGCGCCGCCGCCTTGTGTTGCCAGTCAGCCAAAGTCAACTTGTTCATCAGGATGCCTCAGTTTTTTGACATTCGCGATGCGGCACGCCGCGCGCATGGCGCGCTGACGGCCTGCCGCGAATGCGGTGACACGCGGTCAGAAGGTCGCCGGCGAATTGGCCGAGACGACCTCGCAGATCAGTTCCGCGCTGGGATTGCGAAAACGATGCGGCAAACGGCTTTCGAAGTAGTAGCCGTCTCCGGGGTCGAGCAGCCATGTCGCGCTATCGACGGTCAGCTCGAGCCGGCCCGACACGACGACGCCGCCCTCGTGCCCCGCGTGCACCAGCATCTCGGGCCCCGTGTCGGCCAGCGGCTGGTAGATCTCGCGCAGGATGCACATGTTGCGATCCTTCACGTTCGCGCCGACCAGGTGAAACGCGAGCGACTCGTTGCCGAGGTTCGGCATCTCGTCGCGACGCGACACGACCGCGCGCGATTCGACGAGTTCGAACGTGAAGAACTCCGCGAGACTCATCGGGATGCATTCGAGCAGTTTCTTCAGCGAGCCGACCGACGGGCTCACGCGGCCCTGTTCGATCAGCGAGATCGTGCCGTTGGTGACGCCGGCGCGTTTCGCGAGTTCGCGCTGCGACAGGCCATGCTTGTTGCGCACGAAACGCAGGCGCTCGGCGACTTCGGTGGACATCGATTCGGTTTCGGACACGATAAGTGCGATGACAAAGTGAAACGACGCGGTGGACTGCCGTTGAATATTCTAATCACTTTATGCCGCACATCAGCGGGGAAAACCCTGAAAGGCGTTCGAAATAATGGACGGCGCATCGACTATTCCTTTTGCGAATCTTTTGTTCGCATTGCTCGGGAAAGCCCTGATGCAGGACCGTTAAAAAACATTTGACGGCGTTATTGGCTCGTATATGCTGGCTCTCAGGTCAGCGTCATCTGGCTTTCACAGGCGTCGAAAAGCGTTATCGCAACGCAACAATCGATGCCCGTCGATGTAAATGACGCAGGGCCGGCGCCTCGATTATTTTAAACGCCCCGCGCGTCGAAACGATCAGGTGTTCAATACTTTCAACAAACCAGTCGAGTGTAATCGTGAGAGTCCGTGGCCCTCTGGTGAGGTGGGATCGAGGCGATGTGCGAAGTTTGCGCAGCGCCGTTCCCGCTTCCGACGGCAGTTGCGGCTGGCATAGTCCTCGCCTGCTTCACCTGTCGATCTACACCATCCTGTCCCGTCGTTCCGTTCGGCGCCACAACGCCGTTTCCGCACGCGCATTCGTCGCCGTCGATACCGACGAAGTGGCGTCGCTGCTGCCGTAGCGCCTCTCCTTTCTTCACGTCGTTCGTTTTGTCTGCCGATTCGCCAACCGCATCGTCCGTGCGGTGACGGAACGCGTTCGCGCATTCGTTGCCGCGTCGCGTATCGCAATGAAACGAACGACGGCCTGACCGTCGCGCGCAGCGCGGATCGCCACGCCATCCCGTTGCGCCCATTCACCAGCGGCCCTGCGCTCAGCGCCGGGCTGCGGGGTCGTGTCGCGCCCGCGTTTTGCCGCATTCGGGCCGACGCGCGTCACGTCCCTATGGATTACTGATTGACGTCATGGAAAGGAAACCTCTCGTCGGCATCACCGCCGACCTCACCCAGATCGGCGCACACGCGTCGCATACGGTCGGTGACAAATACGTCGCCGCGATCGTCGACGGCGCACAGGCGCTCGCGATGGTGCTGCCGGCGCTCGGCGAGCGACAGTCGATCGCCGACGTGCTCGACGCCGTGGACGGGCTGCTGTTTACCGGCAGCTACTCGAACGTCGAACCGCATCGGTACGGCGGCGAGCCGAGCGAGCCCGGCACGAAGCACGACCCCGCACGCGACGCGACGACGCTGCCGCTGCTGCGCGCGGCAATCGTCGCTGGCGTGCCCGTGCTTGCCGTGTGCCGCGGCTTCCAGGAGTTGAACGTCGTCTGCGGCGGCACGCTGCACCAGCGCGTACATGAAGTGCCCGGCTTCGCCGATCACCGCGAGGACGACGACGCGCCGATGGATACGCAATACGGCCCCGCGCACGTCGTGCGCCTGACGCCCGGCGGCAAGCTGCACGCGCTCGCCGGCGGCCGCGACGAAGTGCACGTGAACTCGCTGCACAAGCAGGGCATCGCGCAGCTCGGCTCCGGCCTTGCCGTCGAGGCCGTCGCGCCGGATGGCCTGATCGAGGCCGTGAGCGTCGTCGACGCACCGGCGTTCGCGCTGGCCGTGCAGTGGCATCCGGAATGGCGACACGCGCAGGACCCGCTGTCGAGCGCGATCTTCCGCGCGTTCGGCGATGCGTGCCGCGCCCGCCGCGCCACACGCACGCGCGCCATGGCCGCCGCCGCGCTCGCCTGAGCGCGCCCACCAGACAACGAGAACAGACATGCAAGACATCGAAGACTTTCTGAAGCAGCACCGGATCACCGAGATCGAAGCGATCATTCCCGACATGGCCGGCATCGCGCGCGGCAAGATCACGCCGCGCAACAAGTTCACGTCCGGCGAATCGATGCGCCTGCCGCAGGCGGTGATGGTGCAGACCGTCACCGGCGACTATCCGGAAGACGGGTCGCTCACCGGCGTGACCGATCCCGACATGGTGTGCGTGCCCGACACGTCGACGATCCGGCTGATCCCGTGGGCCGTCGATCCGACCGCGCAGGTGATCCACGATTGCGTGCACTTCGACGGCTCGCCGGTCGAGATCTCGCCGCGCTATGTGCTGCGCCGCGTGCTCGACCTGTACAAGGCGAAGGGCTGGAAGCCGGTCGTGGCGCCCGAACTCGAGTTCTATCTGGTCGACATGAACAAGGACCCGGACCTGCCGCTGCGGCCGCCCGTGGGCCGTACGGGCCGCCCCGAAACGGGCCGCCAGTCGTATTCGATCGAGGCCGTCAACGAGTTCGACCCGCTGTTCGAGGACATCTACGAGTACTGCGAAGCGCAGAACCTCGACATCGACACGCTGATCCATGAAGTCGGCGCCGCGCAGATGGAGATCAACTTCATGCACGGCGACGCGCTGTCGCTGGCCGACCAGGTGTTCCTGTTCAAGCGCACGGTGCGCGAGGCCGCACTGCGTCACAACATGTACGCGACGTTCATGGCCAAGCCGATGGAAAACGAACCGGGCTCGGCGATGCACGTGCACCAGAGCATCGTCGACGAGGAAACGGGCCAGAACCTGTTCACGTCGTCCGAAACCGGCGGCGCGACGTCGATGTTCTACAACTACCTCGCGGGATTGCAGAAGTACACACCGGCGCTGATGCCGATCTTCGCGCCGTACATCAACTCGTATCGCCGCCTGTCGCGCTTCATGGCCGCGCCGATCAACGTGCAGTGGGGCTACGACAACCGCACGGTGGGGTTCCGCATCCCGCACTCGGGCCCGGCCGCGCGCCGCATCGAAAACCGGATTCCCGGCGTCGACTGCAACCCGTACCTCGCGCTCGCGGCGACGCTCGCGGCCGGCTATCTCGGCATGACGCAGCGCCTGGAGCCGACCGAGCCGCTGGTGAGCGACGGCTACAGCCTGCCGTACCAGTTGCCGCGCAACCTCGAGGAAGGGCTGACGCTGATGGCCGCGTGCGAGCCGCTCGGCGAGATCCTCGGGCCCAAGTTCCTGAAGGCGTATTTCGCGCTGAAGGAAACCGAATACGAAGCGTTCTTCCGCGTGATCAGCTCGTGGGAACGCCGCCATCTGCTGCTGCACGTTTGAGCGTGCATCACCGCATACGGAATCACGGAGGAAACATGACCTACCGCAACGAATCTGCCTGGATCCAGCCGGCCGCACCGACCGCCGCAGCCGCCGCCGCGCCGCGCGCGACGCAGGCACGCACGACCGCCGAATACCGCGCGCTCGACGCCGCGCACCACATCCACCCGTTCTCCGACATGGGCGCGCTCAACCGAGCCGGCAGCCGCGTGATCGTCAAGGCCGACGGCGTCTACCTGTGGGACTCGGACGGCAACAAGGTGATCGACGGGATGGCCGGCCTCTGGTGCGTGAACGTCGGCTACGGCCGCAAGGAACTCGCCGACGCCGCGTATCGCCAGATCCAGGAACTGCCGTTCTACAACACGTTCTTCAAGACCACGCATCCACCGATCATCGAGCTGTCGGCGATGCTCGCCGAGGTGACGCCCGCCGGTTTCAACCACTTCTTCTATTGCAACAGCGGCTCGGAAGGCAACGACACCGTGCTGCGACTCGTGCACCAGTACTGGCGCGTGCAGGGCAAGCCGCAGAAGAAGTACGTGATCTCGCGCAAGAACGGCTATCACGGCTCGACGATCGCGGGCGGCACGCTCGGCGGGATGGGCTACATGCACGAGCAGATGCCGTCGAAGGTCGAGCACATCGTGCACATCGACCAGCCGTATTTCTTCGGCGAAGCGCAGCCAGGCGAGACGCCCGAAGCGTTCGGTCTCGCACGTGCGCAGCAGCTCGAAGCGAAGATCCTCGAGCTCGGCGCGGACAACGTCGCGGCGTTCATCGGCGAGCCGTTCCAGGGCGCGGGCGGCGTGATCTTCCCGCCGTCGACGTACTGGCCGGAAATCCAGCGGATCTGCCGCAAGTACGACATCCTGCTCGTCGCGGACGAAGTGATCGGCGGGTTCGGGCGCACCGGCGAATGGTTCGCGCACCAGCACTTCGGCTTCGAGCCGGACCTGATCACGATGGCAAAGGGCCTCACGTCGGGCTACGTGCCGATGGGTGCGGTGGGCATTCACGAGCGCGTCGCGCGCCCGATCATCGACAACGGCGAATTCAATCATGGCCTCACGTACTCCGGCCATCCGGTGGCGGCGGCCGTCGCGGTCGCGAACCTGAAGCTGCTGCGCGACGAAGGCATCGTCGAGCGCGTGAAGACCGACACGGGCCCGTACTTCCAGGCGCTGATGCGCGAAACCTTCGCGCGTCATCCGATCGTCGGCGAAGTGCACGGCCACGGAATGGTCGCGAGCCTGCAGCTGGCCGAAGCGCCGGCCGAACGCCGCCGCTTCGCGAACGGCGGCGACGTCGGCACGATCTGCCGCGACTTCTGCTTCAACGGCAACCTGATCATGCGCGCGACCGGCGACCGGATGCTGCTGTCGCCGCCGCTCGTGATCTCGCGCCAGGAAATCGATGAACTCGTGTCGAAGGCGAAGAAGGCCGTCGATGCCACCGCCCAGCAACTGGGTATTTCGTAACGGTTTTGCCTACAGGCGTGCGGCGGGCGCCGTACGCCGCCATCACCCAAGGGAATTCCACCATGCGTGCCTGCTTACTTCGCCAAGCCTGTTCCATCGCGGCCCTTGCCGCGGTGGCCGCGTTCACGTCTGTCGCCAGCCCGTCGGCCCATGCCGAGGACCTGAACGTCTACAACTGGTCCGACTACATCGCGCCGGACACGATCCCGAACTTCCAGAAGCAGACGGGTATTCACGTCAAGTACGACAACTACGACAGCGACGACACGCTCCAGGCGAAGCTGCTGGCCGGCAGCTCCGGCTACGACATCGTCGTGCCGACGTCGAACTACATGGCCAAGCAGATCCAGGCCGGCGTGTACCAGAAGCTCGACAAGTCGAAGATTCCGAACCTCGCGAACCTCGACCCGCTGCTGATGAAGATGATCTCGGACGCCGACCCGGGCAACCAGTACGGCGTGCCCTGGGCGTACGGCACGGACGGTATCGGCTACAACGCGCAGGCGGTGAAGAAGGCGCTCGGCGACAAGGCGCCGGTCGACAGCTGGGCGCTGGTGTTCGATCCGGCCAACATGGAGAAGCTGAAGAGCTGCGGCGTGTCGTTCCTCGACCAGGCCGTCGACGTGTTCGCCGCCACGCTGCAGTACATGGGCAAGGACCCGAACAGCAAGAACCCCGGCGACTACCAGGCTGCATTCGAAGTCCTGAAGAAAGTCCGCCCGTACATCACCCAGTTCAACTCGTCCGGCTACATCAACGACCTCGCGAACAACGACGTGTGCGTCGTGCTCGGCTGGTCGGGCGACGTCGGCATCGCGCACCGCCGCTCGGCCGAAGCGAAGCGTTCGTACGACATCAAGTTCTCGAACCCGAAGGAAGGCGGGCTGCTGTGGTTCGACGTGATGGTGATCCCGAAGGATGCGCCGCACCCCGAGGCCGCGCTGAAGTGGATCAACTACATTTCCGACCCGAAGGTCAACGCGGCGATCACCAACACGGTGTTCTACCCGACCGCGAACAAGGCCGCGCATCAGTTCGTCACGCCGGCCGTCGCGCAGGACCCGACCGTCTATCCGCCCGAAGACGTGCTGAAGAAGATGGTGCTGATGAAGCCGATGCCGGCCGAGATCCTGCGCCTCGAGAACCGTCTGTGGGCCCAGTTGAAGACGGGCCACTGATCGCGATGCCGCACGGCGGCGCAGGCATCGCGGTACGCCTGCCCGCCTGAAATTCGCGGACCTCCGTCCGCCCGCGCGCCACGCGCGCTGTTCCATCCGGCACGAGCCGTTGCTCGCGAGTCGCGTTGCGCGCCTCGCGTGGGGACGCTCGCGCCTGCAATCCGTGAAGAACGAATGGTGACTCCCATGCAATCGATACCCTCTTCCGCTGCTGCACGCCAGACCCAACCGGCCGCCGCGCCCCGTACGCAAAACGATGCGTTCGTGCGCATCGAAAACGTCGTGAAGAAGTTCGGCGACAGCACGGCCGTCGACAACGTGAACCTGACGATCGCGAAGAACGAGCTGTTCGCGCTGCTCGGCAGCTCGGGCTGCGGCAAGTCCACGCTGCTGCGCATGCTCGCCGGGCTGGAAACGGCGACCTCCGGCAAGATCTTCGTCGACGGCGAGGACCTCGCGTCGCTGCCGCCGTACCGCCGCCCGGTCAACATGATGTTCCAGTCGTACGCGCTGTTCCCGCACATGACGGTCGAATCGAACGTCGCGTTCGGCCTGAAGCAGGAAGGCACGCCGAAGAACGAAATCAGGGAACGCGTGGCCGATGCGCTCGCGCTCGTGCAGATGAGCAAGTACGCGAAGCGCAAGCCGCATCAGCTGTCGGGCGGCCAGCAGCAGCGCGTCGCGCTGGCCCGCTCGCTGGTGAAGCGCCCGAAGCTGCTGCTGCTGGACGAGCCGATGTCCGCGCTCGACAAGAAGATCCGCCAGAAAACCCAGCTCGAACTCGTGAACATCATCGAGAAGGTCGACGTGACCTGCGTGATGGTCACGCACGACCAGGAAGAGGCGATGACGATGGCGAGCCGCCTCGCGGTAATGAGCGAAGGCAAGATCGTGCAGATCGGTTCGCCCGGCGAAGTGTACGAATACCCGAACAGCCGCTTCTCGGCCGAATTCATCGGCTCGACCAACCTGTTCGAGGGGCGCGTGGTCGAGGACGAGCCCGATCACATCTTCGTCGAAAGCGACGACCTCGAAAACCGCATGTACGTGAGCCACGGCGTGACCGGCCCGCTCGGGATGCCGGTCGGCATCTCGGTGCGTCCGGAGCGCGTGCACGTGTCGCGCGAGAAGCCGGGCGCGCGGCACAACTGGGCGCGCGGCGTCGTCACCGACATCGCGTACATGGGCAGCTATTCGCTGTATCACGTGCGTCTGCCGAGCGGCAAGACGGTGGTGTCGAACCTGTCGAGCTCGCACCTGATGAACGACGGCGCACCGGCGTGGAACGACGACGTGTTCGTGTCGTGGTCGCCGGCCAGCGGCGTCGTGCTGACGCAGTGAGGACGCCGCGATGAGAACCTCCGCTTCCACGCCTTCCGCGCCGGTGTCGACCGGCACGGCCGCCGCCACGCCGGCTTCCCGACGCCGCGGCCGCTTCGCCGCGCTGTCGCGCTTGCTGCCGTCGGGCCGCACGGTCGCGATCGGCGTGCCATTCCTGTGGCTGGCCGTGTTCTTCGCGCTGCCGTTCGTGCTGGTGCTGAAGATCAGCTTTGCCGACCAGGTGATGGGCATCCCGCCGTACACGTCGCTCGTCGAGTTCAAGGACGGCGTCGTGCACTTCGCGCTGCAGCTGTCGCACTACGCGTTCCTGCTGCAGGACGACCTGTACATCGCGACCTACCTCAGCTCGCTGAAGATGGCCGCCGTGTCGACCGTGCTGTGCCTGCTGATCGGCTATCCGATGGCGTACTACATCGCGCGCTCGGAGCCGAACCGCCGCAACGTGCTGATGATGGCCGTGATGCTGCCGTTCTGGACGTCGTTCCTGATCCGCGTGTACGCATGGATCGGCATCCTGAAGGACGACGGCCTGCTGAACCACACGCTGATCGCGCTCGGCATCATCCACACGCCGCTGCGGCTCTATCACAGCGATGCGGGCGTCTATATCGGGATGGTCTATTCGTACCTGCCGTTCATGGTGATGCCGCTCTATGCGCACCTCGTGAAGATGGACCTGACGCTGCTCGAAGCCGCGTACGACCTCGGCGCGAAACCGTGGGTCGCGTTCACGCGCATCACGCTGCCGCTGTCGAAGAACGGGATCATCGCCGGCAGCCTGCTGGTGTTCATCCCGGCAGTGGGCGAGTACGTGATCCCCGAGCTGCTCGGCGGGGCCGACACGCTGATGATCGGCCGCGTGATGTGGGATGAATTCTTCAACAACATGGACTGGCCGATGGCGTCCGCGGTGACGGTCGCGATGGTGCTGCTGTTGCTGGTGCCGATGGCGCTGTTCCAGTACTACCAGGTCAAGGAACTGGAGGACGCGAAATGATCAAGCCGAGCAAACCGCTGTCGACGGGCGTTCTCGCCTTCGGCTTCCTGTTTTTGTACATCCCGATCATCAGCCTCGTCGTGTACTCGTTCAACGAATCGAAGCTGGTGACGGTGTGGTCCGGCTTCTCGCTGAAGTGGTACGCGGCGCTGCTGGACGACGACGAGCTGCTGACCGCCGCGTGGCTGTCGCTGAAGATCGGCCTGTTGACGGCCACCGCGTCGGTCGTGATCGGCACGTGGGCGGGCTTCGTGCTCGCGCGCTTCGGCCGCTTCAAGGGCTTCACGCTGTACACGGGGATGATCAACGCGCCGCTGGTGATTCCGGAGGTGATCCAGGGGATCTCGCTGCTGCTGCTGTTCGTCGCGCTGGAGCAGATGTTCGGCTGGCCGAAGGGGCGCGGGATGGCGACGATCTGGATCGGCCACGTGATGTTGTGCGTGTCGTACGTGGCGATCATCGTGCAGTCGCGCGTGAAGGAGATGAACAAGTCGCTCGAGGAGGCCGCGCTCGATCTCGGCGCGACGCCGCTGAAGGTGTTCTTCGTGGTGACGCTGCCGCTGATCTCGCAGGCGCTGCTGTCGGGGTGGCTGCTGTCGTTCACGTTGTCGATCGACGATCTGGTGCTGTCGGCGTTTCTGTCCGGGCCGGGCTCGACGACGCTGCCGCTGGTGGTGTTCTCGCGCGTGCGGCTGGGACTGAACCCGGAAATGAACGCGCTGGCGACGCTGTTCATCACGGCCGTGACGATCGGCGTGATCGTCGTGAACCGGATGATGATCGCGCGCGAACGGCGCCGGATGGCCGACTTGAAGGCCGCGTTCGCGATGGCCTGAACGCTCGCCACCTTCAACGATAACAAGCAGTGCAGACAAGCATGACGCGCTGCCCCAGGGGGGCGCGCGATTCGATCCCGATTTGACAGGCGCACGACTAGGAGAATCCGCAATGAAGAAGAAACTGATCTGCCTGCTGGTGGCCGGCGCGTTGCCGGGCATCGCGCTGGCCGGTTCGACATCCGCCGAGATCAAGGCGCTGCAGGCGCAGGTCGCGGCGCTGCAGAAACAGATGAAGGCGATGCAGGCGCAACTCGCCGCGAAGCCGGGCGGCGCGGCGCCCGTGCCGGCCGGCGCGAGCGGCGGCATGGCCGGCGGCGGCAACGCCGTCGCGGTCGCCGCCGACCCGGGCTCGCCGGATTACGGCAAGGCGCGGGCCACGCTGACCAACGACGAGGTCAGCGAAATGAAGCAGCAGATCGCGAACCAGCAGCTGAAGGTCGACTCGCTGACCGACGCGGCCACCACGGGCCCGCTCGCCGGCCTGTCGGTCACCGGCTACATCGATCCGACCTACATCTACAACCGCGCGGCCGGCACGTCGTCGTTCCTGTTCGCGAACCACGAGAACGCGTACAACTACTTCAACAGCACGTTCGGCGATCTCTACCTCGACATCAAGAAGACGTTCGGCGTCGGCCCGATGGCGCCGTCGGCCGAAATCACGCTGATGCCGAACCGCGGCAACGGCATCACGCTGCTGCAGAACTCGCGCGGCTCGATCACCGACAACCTGTTGAACACGGCGGTCATCAACGTGCCGATCACCGCGGAAACGACGCTCGTCGCCGGCCTGATCCCGAGCTTCGGCGGCTACGAAGTGCAGCAGTCGAACCAGATGCTCACGCTCACGCACAACCTGCTGTACGATTTCTCGGATCCGGGCAGCTACGTCGGTGTCGGCGCGAACTACACGAAGGGCGCCTGGGCGTGGAAGTTCTTCCTCGGCAACGAGCAGTACCGCACCTACGGTTCGGTCACGCAGACGGGCACCAACGCGCTCGGCGACCCGATCACCACCAGCAACAAGGTGCCGACCTTCACCGCGCGCGCGGACTACACGTGGTCGAGCGCGCTCGATCTCGGCGGCTCGTTCAACATCGGGCGGCAGACGCTGGCGAGTGCGATCGACGACCAGGGCAATGTCCACTACGGCCCCGGCGGCGCGGCGCCGAGCGCCTACGGCACGTTCTTCTTCGGCGAACTCGATGCGACCTACACGCTCGCCGATATTCAGTACAACGCCGAAGTCGACTACGGCCGGCAGCAGCATGCGGCGTTCAACGGCGGGCTCGCGCAGTGGTACGGGCTGTCGCTGCTCGCGCACCGCAAGTTCAACGCGCCGGTGGTCGGCCGCATGGGCGTGACGCTGCGCTATGACCTGCTCGCCAACTCGAAGAACGGCGGCGGCGGTGGCGGCATCGCGCTGAACGGGAACGGGATGGATCCGAGCAACGGCTTCGGCGTCGACGCGGACTGCCTCGCGCAGTCGAAGGCCGGCGGCGGCCTGGGCTTCGAGTGCAAGGGTGCGGTGCGCCAGGACGTCGCGCTCGACCTGCTGTTCTATCCGACCCAGCAGATCACCGTGAAGGTCGAATACCGGCACGACTGGGCGAACAACAAGGTGTTCCTGCGCAACGACGGGTCGTACGGCAAGTCCAACGACCTGCTCGCGACGCAGTTCATCTATTCGTTCTGATGCAGCACGCGCGGGACGCCGTGCCGCACGCATGGCGTCCCGCGCCGTTTTTCGGCTGCGTATTGGTTGCAGCCTTGTCGAGGGAGTCGGTTTCATGACGCAGTCTTTCACCCGCCGCGCCGATGCGCTCGCGCGCGACTCGTACTACGAAGCCACGGCCGCACGGCCCGTGGCCGACGATCCGATCCTCGAGGATGCGATCGACGTCGATGTCTGCGTGATCGGCGCCGGTTTCGCGGGCCTGTCGACGGCGCTCGAGTGCCGCGCGCGCGGGTTGTCGGTCGCCGTGATCGATTCGAACCGGCCGGGCTGGGGCGCGTCGGGCCGCAACGGCGGCCAGGCGATCACCGGCTTCGCGAAAGACGAGGTGATCGAGAAACAGCTCGGCGCCGACGGCGCGCGCGCCGCCTGGTCGCTGTCGCTCGACGGCGTCGCGCTGATCGCCGAACGCATCGCGCGCTACGGGATCGACTGCGACTTCACCCGCGGCTACCTGACGGTCGCGACGAAGCCGCGCCGCGTCGACGACCTGCGCGCGTGGATGAACGCCGCGACGTCGCGCTGGGGCCATCCGTCGCTTGCGTGGCTCGATACCGGCGAGATCCGCACGCGCATTGCATCGACGCGCTATCTGGCCGGCGTGCACGATCCGCTGTCGGGTCACCTGCATCCGCTCAGGTATTGCCTCGGCCTCGCCGATGCCGCGCGCCGCGAGGGCGTCGCGCTGTATGCGCACACGCCCGCGCTCGACGTCGTGCGCGGCGCGCGGCCCGTCGTACGCACGCCATCCGGCGAAGTGCGCTGCCGCTTCGTCGTGTCGTGCTGCAACGCGGGCCCCGGCGGCATCCTGCCGGCCGCGACCGCCGCGCGCATCGCGCCGATCGCGTCGTACATCATCGCGACCGAGCCGCTCGGCCGCGCGCGCGCCGACGCGCTGATCGCGCGGCGCGAAGCCGTGTGCGACAACAACTTCTTCCTCGACTACTTCCGGCTGTCGGCCGACGACCGGATGCTGTTCGGCGGCCGCGCGAATTCGGCCGGCGCGTCGCCCGCCGCGCTCGCCGAAGCGATCCGGCAGCGCATGGTCGGCGTGTTCCCGCAGCTCGGCGACGTGCGCGTCGAGCACGCGTGGGGCGGTTTCGTCGACGTCACGCGCAACCGCGCGCCGGATTTCGGCGCGATCGATCCGAACTTCTTCTACGTCCAGGGCTTCAGCGGGCACGGCGTCGCGCTCACCGGGATCGCCGGACGCGCGGTCGCCGGCGCGATCGCAGGCGACACGCGCGCGTTCGACCTGTTCGCACGCGTGCGTCACCGGCGCTTTCCCGGCGGCGACGCATGGCGGCAACCGGCGCTCGAGCTCGGGATGCTGTACCACCGCGTGCGCGAGCTGTTCTGAGTCCTCTCACTCCGCCTTCCTCATCATGCAGACATTCGCCAACCAGCCGCACGTCGCGTCGTACTACGCGGCGACCGCCAACGACTCGACCCGCCACGCGCCGCTCGCCGGCACCACCGACGCCGACGTGTGCGTGATCGGCGCGGGCCTCACGGGCCTGTCCGCCGCGCTCAACCTCGCCGAGCGCGGCCATTCGGTGACCGTGCTCGAAGCGTCGCGGGTCGGATGGGCGGCGAGCGGCCGCAACGGCGGCCAGCTGATCGGCGGCTTCGCGTGCGACATCGACACGTTCGCGCAATTCATGCCGGAAGGCGACGTGAAGCGGATCTGGGACATGGGGCTGGAAACGCTGTCGCTCGTGAAGTCGCGCATCGCGCGCCACGACATCGACTGCGCGCTGGTGCCCGGCTACCTGACCGCGGCCAATACCGAGCGCGACGCCGATGCGCTGAAACGGTGGCGCGACGAAGCCGCGAAGCGCTTCGGCTACGACCGCTTCAACTTCGTCGAAGCCGACGAACTCGGCGACTACGTGCAGTCGGCCCGCTATTGCGGCGGCCTGTATGACCCGGACAGCGGCCACCTCCATCCGCTCAACTACACGCTCGGTCTCGCGCGGGCGGCCATCGACGCGGGCGTGCGCATCCACGAGGACAGCTGCGTGACACGCGTGCGCGACGTGTCCGGCGGCCACGTCGTCGAGACGAGCGGCGGCAACGTGCGCGCGCGCTTCGTCGTGCTCGCGTGCAACACCTACGTCGGCACGCTCGCGCCCGCATTGTCGAAGAAGATCATGCCGGTCGGCACCTACGTGATCGCGACCGAGCCGCTCGGCGAAGCGCGCGCCGCCGCGCTGATGCCCGCGCGCGCGGCGATCTGCGACAGCCGCTTCGTGCTCGACTATTTCCGGCCGGCGCCCGACACGCGGCTCGTGTGGGGCGGCAAGGTCAGCTATTCGACGCGCGAACCGCGCGATCTCGCCGCGGCGATGCGCGCCGACATGCTGAAGACGTTCCCGCAACTCGCGGACGTGAAGATCGACTATGCATGGGGCGGGTTCGTCGACATCACGATGAACCGCGCGCCGCATTTCGGCCGCATCGCGCCGACGACGTACTTCGCGCAGGGCTTTTCGGGGCACGGCGTGAATACGACCGCGCTTGCGGGCAAGCTGATCGCCGAAGCAATCGACGGACAGGCGAGCCGCTTCGACCTGTTCGGCAAGATCCGGCATCGCGACTTCCCGGGCGGCCACGCGCTGCGCACGCCGGCGCTGGTGCTCGCGATGAGCTGGTATCGGCTGCTGGACGCGTTCGGCGTGCATTGAGCACGTCCGCGTGCCCGCGATGCCGATGCACAAGGAAAAACGGCCGCGCTCGCGCGCAGCCGTTCGATCGGATCGCTACACGGCGGCGCAACGGACACCTGCCGATGCCCGCGTGCCGTATGCGCCGGTCAGTCCGTGCCGTACTTCGGCGAATGCGGACCGTACAGCAAGCCGGCAGGCGGCCCGGCCGACAGCAAGCGGCTGCTGGTGAACGCGGCGACGTCGTGACTCTGGTCCATCAACGTATTCGCGATCTGCTTGACCGCGGCCACCACGAGCATGCCGATCAAGCCGCCGCCGCCGTTGTTGCCGCCTTCGTCGCTGCTCGCGCTCGCACGGCCCTGCCACAGCACGTCGCCGGTGCGCAGATCGACGAGCTTCGCCGATGCCGATACGACCGTCGCGCTCGCGAGAATCCGGTAGACGGTGCCGTACTGCGACACCTTCGAATACAGCGCGGCGTCCGCGCCGAAGATCTCACGCAGCTTCGCGGGCGACGTCTCCTGGATCTCGGCCGCGTTGGTCAGGCCGTTCTGCTTGAAGGTCTCGTCCATCACGGCGACCGGCACGACGTAATAGCCCGACTCGGCGAGCGGCAGCGTCATCTGCGACAGCATCCCGTAGGTCGCGCCGACATCGGAGGTTGCATTGACGGGCGGCAGCACGAGGATCGAGCGCGGCTGGCTCTTCTTGAACGCCGCGTAATCGGGCCGTTTCACCGGCTGCGCGCACGCGCTCAGCAACGCGACGAGCGACAGCACGGACAGCAGCTTGAATGAGAAGGTCTTGAACATGGCTGGTACGTCGCTCACTGTTTGGCGGTGGTCGGATCGGCGTTCTTCTGGCCGGCAACCGTCTGATCGGCCGCCTTCTGGCCCGCTGCTTTCGAGTCAGCGGCCTTCGGCGCACCGGTTTTCTTCTTCAGCAGGAAATCCATGTAGGTCGCGGATTCCGGAAACAGCTGTTTCTCGGCCTGCAGTTCCTGTTCGGCCTGCTGCTCGCTGCCGATGCTCGCGTACAGCATGCCGAGATGCGCATGGAAGCCCGGCGGCGGCGTATGCCCCTTGCCGCGAATGTCCTGCAGCGCTTTTTCGAGCGCGTCGATCTGCTCCTGCGGCGACTTCTGCCCCTTGAAGTATTCGTACACCTGCGGCTGATAGCCGGTCCACTGATAGAGTGGCGGCGTGGAGCTCGCGCAGCCGGCGAGCAGCAAGACGGCGGCCGTCGCCGGCAGCCAGTTACCCCGTTTCATGGTCTGTTCTCTTTTGATGTCGTGGTGAATCGGTCGAGCGCGGCGCCGGCCCCGGCGCCCGCTGCGGCGTATCGCGCGCCGCTTACTGCGCGACCTTCAATGCGCCGGCGTCGACCTGCTCCGCCAGATGGTTCACGGCTTCCTGGATCGCGAGGTCCAGCACCTTGCCGTTGAGCGTCGAATCGTAGCCGGCCGTGCCGCCGAAGCCGATCACCTCGCGGTTCGACAGGCTGAACTCGCCCGCGCCCTGGCTCGATGCGACGACTTCCGACGTGGTCGTGTCGACGATGTTCAGGTTGACCTTCGCGTACGCGACCTGCGTCTTGCCGCGGCCGAGAATGCCGAACAGTTGATGATCGCCGACGTCCTTGCGGCCGAACTCGGTCACGTCGCCCGTCACCACGTAGTTCGCGCCCTTCACGGCCTGCGCTTTCTTCATGAAGCCCGCTTCCTGCTTGATCTCGTCGAGGTTCTCGCGATCGAGCACGTTGAAGCGGCGGCTCTGCTGCAGGCGCGTGACGAGGATCGTCTTCGCCTGTCCGCCGAGGCGGTCGATGCCGTCGGAGAAGATGCCGCGCATGTAGCTCGAACGGTTGTCGAACTTGCCGACGGCGATCGCGACGGGCTTGCCCGCGTACGGCTTCTGCGCGCTGCTGACGGCCGGCACGTCGAGCGTGCGCGACGATTCGGTCGCGCAGCCGGACAGCGCCGCGACGACCGCTGCCGCCACGAGGACGGTGCGTCGTGTCTGAATGTTCACTACTGGTCTCCTTGCATGGAAAGAATGCCCGGACGGGCGCGCCGGCTCGCGAACGATCCGGCGGTTGAAACGGCTGCGGCGCGAGCGGACACGCGCGCATCGAGGCGATGCGCGCGTACGCATTCATCGCCGGGCCGGCGATAGCGGTATAGGGAGGAGAAGTGCCCGCAACGGATGGGTGGCGGCACGAAGCGGATGGGCAATGCGATACGCGACAGGTTCGCGTGCGCCGGTTACCCCGTCATTCTGATTGCTGCGCTGTTGATCGCGCATGATCGGCCCCGTATGTGATTTTTCGCGATCATACCAAGTCCGCTTGTCGAGTCGGGGATTCTTGAGAAGAATCGACGCATTTCCGACTGATATGGGACACGCGCTTGACTCCGGCGCGCACGGGCCTTCGGCATTGCCGTGAACGGACGACCGATCGGCCGATACGCACCCCGGCAGGCCAGCCGCACGCGCGGGCATCGGTGCAAACGCGCGTGCGGTGTCCGTTTCCGCTAATCGGCCACCTTCTGCCGCATCGTCACGAACTCCTCGGCCGCCGTCGGATGAATGCCGATCGTGTCGTCGAACTGCGCCTTCGTCGCACCCGCGCGAATCGCGATCGCGATGCCCTGGATGATCTCGCCCGCATCGCGGCCGACCATGTGCGCGCCAATCACGCGCTGGCTGTCGCGCGCGACGACGAGCTTCATCAGCGTGCGCTCGTCGCGGCCCGACAGCGTGTGGCGCAGCGCCTTGAACGACGTGCGGTAGATGTCGACGTCGCCAAGCGTGCGACGCGCATCGGCCTCGGTCAGGCCGACCGTCGCGACCTCCGGCTGACTGAACACGGCCGACGGCACGTACGCGTGATCGACCGCCACGCGCGACCCGCCGAACAGCGTGCGCGCGAGCAAGCCTGCGTCGCGCGTCGCGACCGGCGTGAGCTGCGGCCGCGACGTGACGTCGCCGATCGCGTGGATCGACGGCACCGACGTCGCCGAATACGCATCGACGGCAATCGCGCCGCGCGCATCGAGCAGGATGCCCGCCTGCTCGAGCCCGATCCCGTCGACGTTCGGCACGCGGCCGGTCGCATACAGCACCTGATCGTACGGCCCGTGCCGCGTGTCGCCGACATGCACGAACAACGTGCCGTCGCTCGCGCGCTCGATCGATTCGATCACCGCGCGCGGATGAATCGTGACGCCCTGCTTCGTCATCTCGTCGGTCAGGAACTGACGCACGTCGTCGTCGAAGCCGCGCAGGATCTTTTCGCCGCGATAGAACAGGTCGACGTGGCTGCCGAAGCCGTTGAAGATGCCCGCGAATTCGACCGCGATATAGCCGCCGCCGACCACCGCGATGCGCTTGGGCAGCGTCGCGAGCGACAGCGCCTCGCGCGACGTGATTGCATGTTCGATGCCGGGCCGCGGCGGCAGCGACGGCCGCGAGCCGGTCGCGATCGCGATGTGGCGCGCGCGGATCGTGCGCTCGCCGATCGCGACGGTATGCGCATCGACGAGCGTCGCGCGGCCGGCGTGCATGTCGACGCCCGATTGCCGCAGCAGGCTGATGTAGATGTCGCTCAGCCGGTTGATCTCGCGATCCTTCGCGGCGATCAGCGCGGGCCAGTCGAGCGTGCCGGCACCGAAGGTCCAGCCGAAGCCCTTCGCGTCGTCGACTTCGTGCGGGTAGTGCGATGCGTAGACCAGCAGTTTCTTCGGGATGCAGCCGCGCAGCACGCAGGTGCCGCCGATCTGCTCTTCTTCCGCTATGCCGACGCGTGCGCCGTATGACGCGGACATGCGCGCGAGCCTCACGCCGCCCGAGCCGGCGCCAATGACGAACAGGTCATAGTCGAAATCCATCGCATTCCCTCATCGCAGTTCGGATGGGGTGACGATAGCAAGATTCGGGGATTCGTGCGGCGCATGGTGCGTGCCGCGCGCCCAACAAAAAACGGCGAGAGACGAGGCCTCTCGCCGATCAAACCGGCTGGCGGTTGTGCCATGCGTCACCGATCGACCGCATGCCCGACCTGCCGATTGCGCGGCACCGGTCGGCCCGGGCGCGCGAAGGGCGCGCCCGCGGCCGGACCGGCCGCCATGCTCATGCCTGCGACGTGTCGCTGCCGTCCGTCGCCTGCGTATCGTCCGCCTGCTGCGGCTGCTCGTCCTTCTTCTCGAGCAGGCCTTCGATCGCCTCCGCGCCCTTGAAACCGGCGACGGCCGCGGCCGCCTTGGTCAGCAGGCCCGCATCCGGATCCACCTTTTCCACGCCTTCGACGGCGGCGACTGCGCCGGCGATCTCGCCCACGACGTTCAGGATACCCATCGTCATCCCCTTTCAAGAAAATCGTGAGCGCATCGTCCCACGAAAGAAAACCGGCGGACCGCGTTTGTCATCGCCGGATACACAAGTTACGCACCGGCTGGCCGCGCTCGCGGCGCGCCAGCGAAACGACGCGCGCGCATGCCGGGCGGCGTGCAACGCGCGATGCACGCAGCGTAGCGGAAAGCCCCCGCGCGGACTGTAAAAGTATGTTGTGGATTGCCGACGGATCGCTTACGGCGCGGGACTTCCGCAATGGAGCGTCTGCCGAATAGTCGGGTGCGCGTATGAAGCGCGCGTGACGAAAAAAAGAGGCTCCGCGGAGCCTCTTCGATGTGCGCCGGACGACGCCGGCACATGCATGTTCCGACGTTCGTCAGAAGATATTGCGCAGGCCGATCGCGATGCCCGTTTGGTTGCTGCGGCCAGGCAGCTCGACGTTCGCCGCGCCGTTCGTCTTGTTGAAGTCGACGGTGCCGTAGATTTCGGTGCGCTTGCTCAGCGCGTACTCGGCGATGCCGACGATCGCGTAGCGATTGCCGCTCGCGAGCGTGCCGTTCGTCGTCATCGCATTGCGCATGTGGTCGTAGTAGAACGCGCCCGTCAGCGTCAGCGGCGCGCTGACCTGCCAGCTGACGCCCGCGAACGGACCGTCGTCGATGCGGCCCGTGCCCTTCGCGACCGGAATCGTCTGCTGCGCGAGCAGGCTGTCGACGAAGCCCGTGTCGTCCTTCGAGCGCAGGTAGCCCGCGTAGATCTTCGCCTTGCTGAACGCGTACACGACGTTCGCGTGATAGATCGTCTGCTTGCGCGCCGAGTTGTCGCTGTTCTGCTGCGCGCCGGCCGCGATGCTGAGCGGGCCCATCACGTACGACAGCGACACGCCCCACGCGTTGCCCTTGCCGAGCGAGCCCGGAATCTGGCCCGAGAAGCCGCCGGCGCCGGTCGATTCGTAGTTGGTGCCGGTCGAGTACATCGCCTTCGCCGTCAGGCCCTCGAACTTGCCCGTGTACTTGATCTGGTTGTCCGCATACAGGCCGCCGCCGAGTGCGACCGGCAGCCATGCGTTTTCGAGGTAGTTGCCGACGGTCAGAGGATCGTAGGTATCCGCCAGCAGGTCGAACAGCGGCGTCTTCTGGCGGCCGAGGGTCACCGTGCCGTACGGGCTCTGCAGGCCGACGTACGCCGCGCGGTTGAACAGGCGGCCGCTGTCGGCGAATGCGCCGTTCTGCAGGTTCACGCCGCTCTCGAGGTTGAACACCGCTTTCAGGCCGCCGCCGAGGTCTTCCGTGCCGTAGATGCCGAAGCGGCTGTTCGTGATCGCGCCGTTGGTCATCGACAGCAGACCGTCGTTCTTCGCGTTGGCGTTGGTCAGGTAACGGATGCTGGCATCGGCGACGCCCCACAGCGTGACCGAGCTTTGTGCTGCTGCGTACTGGCTGGCGAAGGCCAGCGCCGCGCCCCCTGCGATGACTGCGAGTCGGGTGGTCTGCTTCATGAGCGTTCCTTTTTTAGGTGTCTCCATTCATGACCGGCCGCGTGCGCAGCCGGGTGGCGATCGCACACGCTCATGGCGCGCGCGATGTGGGCTGAATCATAAGACGAGTGCGAACGCTGAAAGAAATTGAAATACCCGGCAATTGCGCGATTGTCGTCCGGGAACAACGGTTGCCGCGCCGGGGCTGTGTCGCGCGGCGGTGGCACGGTGCGCGGCGGTACCGGCGGGCACGCGCGGCGCGGCGAGGTTTGGCAATGGTGCGGCGTGGCCACGCGGATCGCGGCGCAATTGCCGATGTGCTCGTTGCGGCGGGTTGCGGGTTGAAGCTTGCCCGCCTGCCGTCAGGCCGTTTGCGTCGCGCCGTCGCTGCTGCCGCCCGCGTCGCCGTTGCCGCCGTCGCCATCCGCACCGCCGTTCCCCGCGCGACGCCACGCACGTCGCACGATTTCCGCGAATGCGCCAACGAGCAGCAGCACGGCGCCCCACAGCGCGATGTCCGGCACGAGCCGCGTCACGAGGCCGCCGACCACCGCGCCGCCCAGGAAACAGAAGCTGATCGTCGCGAGCAGCGCCGAATCGTGCAGCGCGCCCGCGTCGTAGCGCGGAATCAGCCCGACGAACAGCTTCTGCGCGGCGCGCCGCAGGTTGCCGGTCGTCATCACCGACGTGTACGACAGTTCCTCGAGATGGGTGAACGACAGCGTCTGCAGCGTCGCGACGAACGAGATACCCGGAATCAGCCATGCGCTCGACGCGCCGACGAGGCCGCTCGCGGCCACGCCGAGAAACGCGATTTCGACGATCAGGCTCACGAACGCCGTATGCCGCATCCAGCCGCGCTGCGCGGCCAGGCCGAGCAGGTGCGCGACGAACACCGCGAGCACGAAGCCGCCGAGCGGCGGCACGTGATGCAGCGCGGCGGCCCATTCGCCTGCCGACAGGTTGATGCCGAGCAGCGCGACGTTGCCGGTCATCGTGTTCGCGAACACGTGGCCGTGGCCGACGTACGTGTACGCGTCGAGGTAGCCGCCGGACAGCGTCAGCAATGCGGCGACAGTGAGATTGCGGCTGGCGCCGTCGAGATCCATCGATCCTCCGTGGTGCGCGCCGCCCGGCCGCGCGCGGCGGGCGATGCGAAATTCCGCGGTTGCGGCGAGCGCCGGACACCGCGACTTGCGCGCGGCCACGGCGCCCGCTCGCCTGCCGCACCATAAATGTAGTGGCCGGCTCCGCAAGCGCAGTTGCCTGCGGGCAACGTGGCCGCTCGCACGCCGTTGCGAGTGGCCGGGCCGAAAGACCGGCCGAGTATACCGGCCACTGCGCCGGCTACCGGCCGCCGCTCACTGCCCGATGCCCGTGAGCCCGATCAGCGCGCCGCCCGCGAGCAGCCACAGCGGATGGATGCGCGTGCGCCATGCCAGCACCGCGCACGCGGCCGTGATGCCCCACTGGATCGCGGTGCGGTTCGACGCCTCGGAAATCAGCACCGCGCTGGCCGCGACGAGCCCGGCCGTCACCGGCATCATCCCCTGCTGCACGTAGCGACGCCACGGCCGGTCGCGAAAGCGCTCCCACACATGCAGCGCGAGCACCGTGACGATCGACGACGGCCCGAACTTCGCGACCGACGCGACGAGCAGCCCGGCCCAGCCGGCCACGTGCCAGCCGACCAGCGACACGATCATCATGTTCGGCCCCGGCGCCGCCTGGGCCAGCGCGAACAGCGCGGTGAACTCGTGCGCGCTCATCCAGTGGTGCACGTCCACGACCTGCCGCTGCATCTCCGGCAGGATCGTGTTGCCGCCGCCGAACGCAAGCAGCGACAACTGGCTGAAGATCGTCGCGATGGCGATCAGCGTGTCGCTCATGGCCGACGCTCCTGTTGCGCGTGGGGTGAGTCGTGCGAATCGTGCGTGCCGCGCGCGGCAGCCGGCGCCGGCCGCGACGCGCCGGCCTCGCGGCGGCGCGTCGCGAGCCAGATGCTGACGGGCGTCAGCACCAGCATCGT
This sequence comes from Burkholderia sp. AU28863, assembly GCF_002223195.1. NCBI lineage: Bacteria > Pseudomonadati > Pseudomonadota > Betaproteobacteria > Burkholderiales > Burkholderiaceae > Burkholderia > Burkholderia sp. AU28863. The sequence continues at coordinate 839,191 of NZ_NKFE01000004.1, forward strand.
GGGCAAGAGCGGAAGCCGCAGCACCGCGATCGCGACGAATGCGAGCGCCGCAATCGCCGCCGCCGTGCGCGGCGCCCGAAGCAGCGGCTTCGCGACCTTCACGGCCATTGCGACGAGCAGCCCGGCCGCCGCGGCGGCGAGCCCCGCGAACAGGTGCTGCACGCGCGGATCGTTCTGCGTCTTCGCGTACAGCACGCCGAGCGCGACGACGACGAGCGTCGGGCCCGCGATCAGCCCGAGAATCCCGGCGAACGCGCCGGCGACGCCGCGAAAGCGCATGCCGACGGCGACCGACAGGTTGATCACGTTGCCACCCGGCAGGAACTGGCACAGGCCGAGCAGATCGGTGAATTCGTCGGCGGAGAGCCACTTGCGCTCGTCGACGATCGTGCGCCGCGCGAACGGCAACGCGCCGCCGAACGACATCAGGCCGAGCGACAGGAAGCCGGTGAACAGCTCGGCGAGGCCGACGCTGCGAGGGGACGCGGCAGGCGGCGGCGAGGCAGGCGGAAAAGCGGATTGCATGGGGATCCTCATCAAACGGTGAATCGAGGTTACCGCCGTTCAGGATGCCGGTAAAACGATTTTATCGGCGCGCCCTTGTGATCTAGAATCACAAGCATGGCACGCGATCTCCCGCCCTTTTCCGCGCTTCGGGCCTTTGAAGCCGCGGCACGACATGAAAGCTTCAGCGCCGCCGGCGACGAGCTGCATGTGACTCACGGTGCCATCAGCCGGCAGATCGCCGGGTTCGAGGCGTGGCTCGGCAAGCCGGTGTTCCACCGCTACGGCAAGCGCGTGAAGCTCACCGACGAAGGCCGCCGCTACCTGGACACCGTGCGCGCGGCGTTCGACAGCATCGCGCTCGCCACCGAGCAGTTGCGCAATACCGGCGCGGCGCGCGTGCTGCGCATCAACGCGTTGCCGACCTTCGCGATGAAATGGCTGCTGCCGCGCCTGTCGCGGTTTCAGCGCGACGTGCCGAACGTCGAGCTGAAGCTGTCGACGTCGAACGCGCCGCTCGACACGCTGAACGGCTTCGACGTCGCGATCCGCCGCGGCCCCGGCCCCTGGCCGAACTGCACGAGCGGCCACTTCCTCGACGAAAGCGTGATTCCGGTCTGCAGCCCGGCGTTGCTCAAGCGCGCGCCGATCACGCGCGCGGACGATCTCGCGCGGCACGTGCTGCTGCATTCGGATACGCGGCCGGAAGGCTGGCGCGACTGGTTCGCGGCGGCGGGCGTCGCGATGAAGGGGCGCAAGCGACAGTCGTTCGACCATTTCTACCTGGCGCTGCAGGCGGCCGTCGACGGGCTGGGCGTCGCGCTCGGGCCGTTGCCGCTGATCGACGACGAGCTCGCGAGCGGGCGCCTGGTGATGCCGCTCGACGGGCCGCGCATCGCGACGCGCAGCTACTGGTGGATCGCGCCGGGCGCGCCGGCCGACGATCCGCTCGTCGCGCAGTTCTGTGCGTGGCTGCAGGGGCAGTCGAATACCGGTGCATGAGGTATGCACGACGACGGGCGGCATCGCACCGCCCGCTCCCGCATCACACCACCGGCCCCGGCTCCTTCTCCTTGCGCAGGATCGCGTACAGGATGATCGCGCCGAACGTCGCGGTGCCGATCCCGCCGAGCCCGAAGCCGCCGATCTTCAGCGAGAAGTCGCCGGCGCCGAGCACGAGCGTGACAGCCGCGACGATCAGATTGCGGTTGTCGGAGAAGTCGACCTTGTTGACGACCCAGATCCGCGCGCCCGTCACCGCGATCAGCCCGAACACGACGATCGACACGCCGCCGAGCACGGGGCCCGGGATCGTCTGGATCACCGCGCCGAACTTCGGCGAGAAACCGAGCCCGATCGCGATCAGCGCGGCGATCGCGAATACCAGCGTCGAATAGATCCGCGTGACGGCCATCACGCCGATGTTCTCCGCGTAGGTGGTCACGCCCGTGCCGCCGACGCTGCCCGACACGATCGTCGCGAGCCCGTCGCCGATGAACGCGCGGCCGACGTAGCGGTCGAGGTTGGTCCCCGTCATCGCGCTGACGGCCTTGATGTGGCCGAGGTTCTCCGCGACCAGGATCACCGCGATCGGCGCGAGCATCAGCATCGCGTGCGGATCGAACACCGGCGCGCGGAAGCTCGGCACACCGAACCACGCGGCATGCGAGACGATCGCGAAATCGATCGGCTTGCCGAGGCCCATCCCGTTGGTCGCGATCGCATAGATTACGTATGCGATCACGAGCCCGACGAGAATCAGCAGGCGCTGCATCATCCCGCGCGCGAACACCGCGACGCCGCCGACGCACAGCACCGTGACGAGCGCCATCACCGATTCGAAGGTCGAGCCCGACACGCCCTTGACCGCGATCGGCGCAAGGTTCAGCCCGATCACCGCGACCACCGCGCCGGTCACGACGGGCGGCATCAGCGTCTCGATCCAGCGCGTGCCGATCGCCTGCACCAGCGCGCCGAGCGCGACGTACACGACGCCGCACGCGACGATCCCGCCGAGCGCGACGGGAATGTTCGGGTTCGGGCCGCTGCCGCCGTAGCCCGTCACCGCGATCACGAGGCCGATGAACGCGAAGCTCGAGCCGAGATAGCTCGGCACGCGCCCGCCGACCAGCACGAAGAACAGCAGCGTGCCGATGCCCGACATGAAGATGCACAGGTTCGGGTCGAAGCCCATCAGCAGCGGCGCGAGCACGGTCGAACCGAACATCGCGACGACGTGCTGTACGCCCATCGCGACCATTTGCGGCCACGCGAGGCGCTCGTCGGGGCCGACCACGCGCGAGGCCGCGCCGGTCGGTTGGACCCGCCAGCGCGGGAAGTAGGAATCGGACATGGGAAAAGCGCTCCTGTCGGTCGTCGGTCGCCGGCTGCGAAGGATGCGCCGGTCTGGAATCTGGCGCGAGTTTACGGAGCGGAAATGGGGCTGGCAAGCGAACCGGCAGGCAGGGTCGGCCAAACGAGAACGCGGCAGGCCGCGCGCGAGAACCGGTGCGCGACCGCGCGGCCCGGCGAAGCGCCCGTCCGCGCATGATGCGCGGCTGGCGGCGGCACGCGCCGGCCGCGAAGTAAGCATGCGCTCACATCGCGGCCGGCGCGTCGTGCATCACGGATTGATGTACTGGAACAGCGACAGGTTCTGCAGTTGCACGTACGCCTTCTGCGCGCCGGTCAGCGCGTTCTGCACCTGCAGGTACTGGCTGATCGTCGTGACCATGTTGGTACTGGTCAGGTCCGTCAGGTTGCTGGTCGTCTGCAGCGACGCGGTCTGGGTGACGGCCTGCATCGCCTTCACTTCCTGCTCGCGGCCGCCGACGGATGCCTGGATCGTCGTCACGTTGCGCATCGTGTTGCCGACCTTGATCGACCCGGTCATCAGCGCGTTCTTCAGCGACACGGCCGCGACAGGGTTGCCGGTCACCGGCGTCTTCAGCGCCGCGATCATCGAGTCGAGCGTCGAGAAGATGTCGGCGCCGCCGCTCGCCTGCGGGCCGGGCGTCACGGCGAACGTATCGCCGGTGCTCGGCGTGCCCGATACGGCCACCGTCATCCCGCTGCCGAGCGCGATCGACGCACCCGACGTGTAGGCCTGCGCGGGCGTCGTGGTCGGCGGCTTGGCCGAGCTGTCGGTCACCGTGTAGGTCGGCGCGGCGGGCGTGCCGCCGAACGTGATCGTGAAATGGTGATCGTTGGTCGCGGCGGACGGGTCCGTCACCGTCACCGCGCTGATCGCGCCGGTGCCGACGTTGCCGGCGCCGGCCGACGGAACCTGCGCGCTGCCGAGCGACGGCACGGACATGAACACCGCCGAACCGGCGTCGCCCTGCGACACGCTGCTCGAATCGGCGATCTGCACCTGGCGCGTGCCCGAGTCGCCGACGTAGCTGATGCTGCCGTTCGGGCTGGCCGTGAACGGCGCCGTCGAATTGTTCAGGCCGGCGAACAGGTAATTGCCGGCACCGTCGTTCGAGTTCGCGAGCGTCACCAGCTGGTCGCGATAGCCTTGCAGCTGCGTCGCGAGCGCCGAGCGGTCGCTGTCGGCCAGCGAGCCGTCGCCGGCACGCACGACCAGCGTCTGCACGCCGGTCAGCACGCTGCTCACGCTCTGCAGCGCCTGGTCCTCGGCCTGCAGCGACGCGAGCGCGGTGGTCTGGTTGGTCGCGTACTGCGACAGCGTCGCCGACGTCATCGACAGCTGCACGGCCTGCGCCGCGCCGACCGGGTTGTCGGCCGGCGTCTGCAGGCTCGTGCCGCTCGAAATCTGCTGATACAGCTGCGCGAGCTGCGCCTGCTGATCGTTCATCTGTGAAACGTTCAGCTGGAAGAACTGGGCGCTGGAAATTCGCATCGCTTCTATCCCTCGAATCCGGTCAGTTGAACAGGCCGAGCACGGTCTGGAACAGCGTCGCCGCCGTCTGGATCACTTTCGCGTTCGCCTGGTAAAGCTGCTGGTACTGCATCAGGTTCGCCGCTTCCTCGTTCTGGTTCACGCCCGACACCGACTGCTGCGCGGTCGTGATCTGGCCGACGAGCGAAGTCTGCGCGGCGCTCGACGACTTCAGCTGGCTCGCCGTGTTGCCGATCGCGTTCACGTAGTTGGCATACGCGCCGGTCAGCGTCGTCGTGCCGCCGCCGAGCGCCTTCGCGGTGACGAGCTGCGACAACGCTTGTGCGTTGGAGCCGTCGCTCGTGCCGCCCGCGTACGGTCCGATCGTGAACGTGTCGCCATCCGACGGCGCGCCGGACAGCGTGACGGTCACGCCGTTCATCACGCCCGCCGGAGCCGGCTGCGTGGTGCTGTTGATCGTCAGCTTCGCGCCGGCCGTCGCGTTGTACGGCACGCTGTCGGTCGGGCTCGTGATCGTCACCGAGGTCGGCGGGGTGCCCGCGATCGTCACCGTGGTCCCGGCCGGGAAGCCCGACAGCGACTGCGACGCCGCGTCGTAGGTCAGCTTGGTCGGCGTCGTCGGCACCTGGTAGCCGGCGCTCACCGCGCCCTGCGTGATCTTTGCCGTGCCGATGTTGGTTTTCGCTGCCGCAGCGACCACCGGCGACGCGGCCGCGATCGCCGAACCGCTCGTGGTCGCGAGGCCGAAGCCGGTCAGCGCGCCGCGCGTCGGCAGCACTGTGAACTGGTCGCCGGCATTCATCGCGCCGGACGAGAACGAGAAGTTCAGCCCGCCGAGCGAGACCGGCATCGGACCCGCCTTCTGGTCGACCACCGACCCGCTCGCGCGGTCGGTCAGCGTGTAGTTCGTGCCGTCGTACGACAGCGTGTAGTCGCTCGTCGTCGGCTGCGACGCACTGGCGAACGACACGGACAGCGACGCGTTGCCGGTGTTGCCCTGATTCGAATAGACGGTCGGGTTCGCCACCGTGAACAGGTTGCCGCCCGGCTTGCCCGCCAGATCGACGCCGAGCGCGTTCTGCGCGTTGACCTGCGCGGCGAAGCTGGTCGCGAGCGCGCCGAGCTGCGCCTGCGCCGGGTCGAGCGTCTGACGGCGGAACGCGAGCAGGCCGCCGAGCGCGCCGCCCGACAGCGACGCATCCGGCAGCGCCTGGTTCGGCCCCTGCGGATTCGCGCCGGCGATGCCCTGCGACACGACGGTGAGCTCGCTCGGATCGGACGACGACGTGACGGTCGCAAGCTGGTAGCTCTTGTCGGCGACGACGAGCGGCTGGCCGCCCGCGAGGAATACGCTGTAGCCGCTGTCATTGCGCACGACCTGCACGCCGGCGAGGCTCGACAGGTTCGACACCGCGAGGTCGCGCTGGTCCATCAGCTGGTTCGGCGGCTGCCCCTGGCTGCTCGCCGCCGAGATCTGCTGGTTCAGCTGCGCGATCTGCGCGGTGTACGTGTTGATCTGCGACACGGTGCTGGTGAGCTGCGTGTTCACGCTCTGGCGCAACGCGTCGTATTGCTGGCCCGCCGCCTTCAGCTGGTCGCCGAGAATCTGCGCGTTGCTGATCGCGGTCTGCCGCACCGACGGATCGGACGCATTGTTCGCGACGTTCTGCAGCCCGGTGAAATAGCTCGTGATCGCGGTCGAGATGCCGGCCGTCGGGCTGCCGACGTAGTTGTTCAGCTGCGCGACGAGCGAGTACCACGTCGACAGCGCGCCGCCCTGCGTCTGCGCGCCGTTCAGCTGGTCGCTCAGGTACTGGCTGTACTGGCGCTGGACGGTGACGGTGTTCACGCCCTGCGGCATGTAGCCGCTGCTGGTGTACTGCCCGCTCGCCTCGGCATAGACGGGGCGTTCGACCGAATAGCCGGGCGTCGCGGCGTTGCTGATGTTCTGGCCGGTCGTCGTGAGGCCCCAGAGCGCGGCATTCAGGCCGCTGACGCCGAGGTTCATGAGTGTGTTGGACATGCGCGATCCTGATGAGCCGGCCGCGCTGCGGCCGCCGGGTTGCGTGACTCCCGGTATAACGGCCGCGGATCGAAAAAATTGAGGAAAAAATGCACGCGCGGCGCACGGGCGTGCGTCGCCGCTGGACGCGGCCGACCGAGGGCGCCGGCAGCGTTGCGCGGGCGGCCCGTGGGGGCCTCCCGCCGGATGCGCGTCAGGCCCGCGCGAGCGAGCGGCGCTTCATTTCGAGTTGCGTGATCAACCGCTGCAGCGTGTTCTCCGCGCTGCCCGGGAGCGACATGTAGCGAAAACCGAGCTGGTAGCGGCGCGACCCGTTCGGCATCTGCGTCGAGCGCTGCGACACCAGTTGCAGGTCGAGCGACAGCTTGCCGTGGCCGGTCAGCTCGAGCTCGACGTCCGGCAGCAGCGTGCCGACCTCGAGCGCCTCGACGCGCTCGTCGGCCGTGCGCAGCCCCACGCCGCCGAGCGACAGGTTGTGCACCTCGAACAGGAAGCTTTCGCCGTCCGGCAGCTTGCCGCGGCACAGGAATGGATCGACGATCGGCGCGTCGACGCGGAAATATTCGCGGCGCTGGATGCACACCAGCACGTCGGGGAAATCGGCGACGAACGCGGGCAGCCCCTCGTAGCGCGTCTCGCGCGGCGTGCCCGTGGTGAATTCGACGCGCACGCCCTCCGGCGCGGCCGCGAACGTGCAGTGCGACGCGCCGAGGATGCCGGCGTTCTGCTCGGACAGCGCGCCCCAGTCGAACGTGAACGTCCGCGCGCCGACGTCGACCTCCAGCAGACGCGTGACGAGCTGGCCGCCCGGATACTGGACGGTCAGGAAATCGCCGCGGTTCACCAGGTTGCGCAGCTGCACGCCGATTTCCAGCGGATTGCGGCGGGCATAGTCGGGCCCGGAGTGGCCTGCATCCAGGCTGGGGTCCGTCGACGTTTCGATATTCATGGCTAGCCGGTCTTTCTTGTCATGGGCGCCCGGGGCAACCGGTGCGCAATAAAACCGGGCCAGAACGGGGGCCCGGTCGCAGGTCTCTCACACTTAGCGGCAGTGCTGACCGAAAGTTTAGATCGAAACGGCGATTTATTTCTCGCAAACGTTGAAACCGCGCGCGGCAAGGTGCCGGGCGCGGTCCGAAAGGGGGGCGAACCGGGAGCGGGCGGGCCCGTCAGCCGATCTGCTGCATGATCGAGATCAGCTTCTTCGCGTAATTCGGGTCGGTGGCATAGCCGGCCTTCTGCATCCCGTGCGCGAAGCCTTCGACGCTGCGGCTCGCGCTCAGCACGCCCGCATAGCGCGGGTTGTTCTTCAGCAGGTTCGCGTAATCGGTCATCGCGTGCTCGTACGAGTCGTACGCACGGAACTTCGCGACCACGCGGCGCGGCGTGCCGTTCACGTATTCGGTGGTCAGCGCCGACACGGTGCGGCCGGTCCAGCCCTTGTTCGCCTTGATGCCGAACACGTTGTAGCTGGTCGAGCCGTCCGTCGCGCGGATCTCGCGCTTGCCCCAGCCCGATTCGAGCGCGGCCTGGCCGACGATGAAACGCGCCGGGATGCCGGTCGTCGCGCTGGCCGCCTGCGCGGGGGCCGCGAGCCGGTCGACGAACGCGTCCGCGTCCTGCACGCCGCTCGCGCCCTTGAGCGGCGGCGTCAGCGCGCTGCCGGCCGAGTAGCCGCGCGCGCCGGCGAGCCCGCCGTTGTTCGCCGCGTTCGCATAGGCCTTCGCCATCGCGTTCATCGCGGCGAGGCTGCCTTCGTTGCCGGCCGTGCCGAGGCCGCCGGCACCCATGCCGCCCAGGCCGCCCGCACCGACGTCGGCCGCCGTGTCGCCGCCCGCGCTGGCGCCCGCATTGCGCAGCAACTGCTTCATCAGCGCGTCGGCGACGCCGATGCCGCGCGTCGACATCTGCTGCGCGAGCTGCTGGTCGAGCATCGACGTGTACATCTTCGACGTGTGCGAATCGAACAGGCCGCCGTCGGGCGACGCGTCGCGCATGCTCTTGAGCATCATCTGCGTGAACATCGCGTCGAACTGGCCGGCGACCGCCTTCGCGCCGGCCTGCGGCGACTGCTTCGCCTGCGCGCGCAGCGCGTCGAAACCCTGCACGTCGAGCGCGAAGCGCTGCGTGAGGTCGTTTGCGTTGGGGAGCGTGGCTGCCATTTAGATCACCTCCAGGTCGGCACGCAGCGCGCCGGCCGCCTTCATCGCCTGCAGGATCGACATCAGGTCCGCGGGCGTCGCGCCGAGCGTGTTCAGCGCCTTCACGACGTCGGCGAGATTCGCGCCGGCCGTCACCATCTTCAGCGCGCCGTTGTCCTGCTTCAACTGGATCTGCGACTGCTGCGCGACCACCGTCTGCCCGTTCGAGAACGGCCCCGGCTGCGACACCACCGGCTGCGTGTTGACGACCACCGACAGGTTGCCGTGCGCGACCGCGCAGCTTTGCAGCGTGACCATCTGGTTCATCACGATCGAGCCGGTGCGCGCGTTCAGGATCACCTTCGCGGCGGCCTTGTCCGGGCTCACGTCGAGGTTCTGCAGGCGCGCCATGAACGCGACCTGCTGCGCGGAATCCGCCGGCGCGGCGAGCTGGATCGTGCGGCCGTCGAGCGCCGTCGCGGTGCCCGGGCCGAAGCTCGCGTTGACCGCGGACACGATCCGCTGCGCGGTGCCGTAATCCATGTCGTTCAGTTGCAGCTGCAGCACGCCGTTCATCTGCGCAACCGCGTTCGGCACCGCGCGCTCGACGATCGCGCCGCCGACGATCCGGCCGGCCGCGAGCTGGTTCACCTGCACGCGGCTGCCGTTCGCGCTGGCGCCCGCGCCGCCGACCGCCATGTTGCCCTGCGCGAGCGCGTACACCTGCCCGTCCGCGCCCTTCAGCGGCGTGAGCAGCAGCGTGCCGCCGCGCAGGCTCTTCGCGTTGCCGAGCGACGACACGGTCACGTCGAGCGCCTCGCCGGGCCGTGCGAACGGCGGCAGCGTGGCCGTCACCATCACGGCCGCGACGTTCTTCAGCTGCATGTTGTTCAGCGACGACGGGCCGCCGTTGGCCGAACCGTTGTTGATCGAGATGCCGAGGTTCGCGAGCATGTTCGCGAGCGTCTGCGTCGTGAACGGCGTCTGCATCGTCTGGTCGCCCGTGCCGTCGAGGCCGACGACGAGGCCATAGCCGATCAGCGGGTTGTCGCGCACGCCCTGGATCTGCGCGAGGTCCTTCAGGCGCTCCGCGTGCGCGGGCGCGGCGCCGAGCACGCACGCGGCCAGCACGAAGGCGGCAAACCGCGCGACGGCGAGTGCACGGAACGACAGGCGGCGGGAAAGAGGCAGCTGCATCGTCATCACCACGGCGCGATGTTGAGGAAGAAGCGCTGCAGCCAGCCCATCGTCTCGGCTTCGTTGATGTAGCCCTTCGACGAGTATTCGATCTTCGCGTCGGCGACCTGCGTCGAATAGACGGAGTTCGCGCCCGAGATCGTGTTCGGGTTGACGACCCCCGAGAAGCGCACGTATTCGTTGCCCTGGTTGATCAGCATCTGCTTCTCGCCGCTGACCACGAGGTTGCCGTTCGGCAGCACGCTGGTGACGGTCACCGTGATCGTGCCGTTGAACGTGTTCGCCGCGCTCGCGCCGCCGGTGGCCGCGAACTTGTTCGCGCCGGTCGCCGACAGGTTCGCCTTCGCGAACAGCCCGCCGAGGAACGCGGCCGTCGGCACGTTGAAGTCGGTGTTGCCCTGCCGGTTGGTGTTCGCGCCGGACGACTTGGTCGCGTTGATGTTCTCCGCGATCATGATCGTCAGGATGTCGCCGATGTTGCGCGGGCGCTGATCCTCGAACAGCGGCCGCCCCGCGTAGCCGGGGTTGTAGATCGAGCCGGGCGCCTGCATCGACATCGGCATCGGCGGCTGCGCCGTCATCGGCTGCTGGATGATCGGATCGCGCGGAATCTGCGCGCAACCGGCGAGCGCCGCCACCGCGACCGCGCACGCGGCGCGGACGGTGGCTGACGAGGGGAGGCGAACCTGCTTCATGGCTGCGACGGGACGTTCCGGTTAGCTCTTCATCTGCGTGACGGTCTGCAGCATCTGGTCGGACGTCGTCACGGCCTTGCTGTTGATCTCGTAGGCACGCTGCGTCTGGATCATGTTGACGAGTTCCTGCACGACGTTCACGTTCGACGCCTCGACGTAGCCCTGGTTGAGCACGCCCGCGCCGTTCAGCCCCGGCTGCGACACGTTCGGCGCGCCCGACGACGTCGTTTCCGCGAACAGGTTCTCGCCCTTCGCCTCGAGGCCGGTCGGGTTGATGAAGGTCGCGATCTGCAGCGAGCCGATCTGCACCGCGTTGCTCGAGCCCGGCTGCGTGACCGACACGACGCCGTCCTTGCCGATCGTCAGCGACTGCGCGTTCTGCGGCACGGTGATCGCCGGCAGCACCTGGTAGCCGCTCGACGTGACGAGCTGGCCCTGCGCGTTGGTCTGGAACGAGCCGTCGCGCGTGTACGCGTTGGTGCCGTCCGGCATCAGCACCTGGAAGAAGCCCGCGCCGTTGATCGCGACGTCCTTCGAGTTGCCGGTCTGCGTGAGGCCGCCCTGCGTGTACAGGCGCTCGGTCGCGACCTGCTGCACGCCGGTGCCGAGCTGCAGGCCCGACGGCAGCTCGGTCTGCTGCGTCGAGTTCGCGCCGGGCTGGCGGATGGTCTGGTACAGCAGATCCTCGAACACCGCGCGCGACGCCTTGAAGCCGTTCGTGCTGGTGTTCGCGAGGTTGTTCGAAATCACGTCCATCTGCGCCTGCTGCGCATTCATGCCGGTCGCGGCGATGTAGAGCGAACGATTCATTTGTCAGGTCTCCTGCGTGGGGTGGCATAGGGTCTGTTTACCTATGGAACGCGCATGCGTTGCCACGAGAACGGCCGCTCGCGACGCGCGCGACGCCGCGAATACTGGACGTATTCGCAAGGAGCGCAACGCGGCGAGCGGCCGTTCTCGTGGCAACCCCAAATTAAAAATCATGTCACGGGAATGCCCGAAATCGCCCGTATGGCGGCGTCGCTCGTCGCTTGTTTGGCGCGGCCAAACGGCGCTCCTCACTTCTTGCCCTACGAGCGATTTCGGGCATTCGCATGTGCGTTCCATAGGTAAACAGACCCTATCGCTCAGCTGAAGTTGAGCAGCTGGTTCGCCGTCTGCTCGTTCTGGTCGGCCGTCTGGATCAGCTTCGACTGCAGCTGGAACGCCCGTGCGTTGTCGATCATCGCGACCATCGCGGTCACCGGGTTCACGTTGCTGCCTTCGATCGAATTCGGCGTGACGACCACGTTCGGGTCGGCGTCGGCCGGATTGCCGTCGGCGGTGCGGAACAGCCCGTCGTTGCCGCGCGTGAGCGTGGCCGGATCGGGATTGACGAGCTTCATCTGGTCGACGATCGCGACCGCGGTCGGCGGGTCGCCCGGCATCAGCGCGGACACCGTGCCGTCCTTGCCGATCGTCACTTCCGCGTTCGGCGGCACCGAGATCGGGCCGCCGTTGCCGACCACCGGCAGGTTGCTCGCGTTGACGAGCTGGCCGTTCTCGTCGACGTGCAGGTTGCCGGCGCGCGTGTACGCCTCGCCGCCGTCGGCCGTCTGCACCGACAGCCAGCCCGCGCCCTGCACCGCGACGTCGAGCGGATTGCCGGTGCGCGTGATCGGACCCGGCGCGTAATCGGCGCCGGGCGTCGACGCGAGCACGTAGGTGCGCGTCGTCGTCGGGTCGATGTTGCTGCCGTCGCCGAAATTCATCGGCACCGCGCGATACGTCGCGAGCTGCGCGCGAAAACCCGTCGTCGACGCGTTCGCGAGGTTGTTCGCGACGATCGCCTGCTGGTCGAGCGACTGCGACGCGCCCGTCATCGCCGTATAGATCAGTCGGTCCATGGCTGCCGGTTGTCCGCGCTTACAGGTTGATGAGCGTCTGGTCGACGGTCTGCTGCGTCTTGATCGTCTGCGCGTTCGCCTGGTAGTTGCGCTGCGCGGTGATCAGGTTGACGAGCTGCGAGGTCAGGTCGACGTTCGAGTTCTCCAGCGCGCTGCCCTGCAGCGTGCCGTGGTTCGTGCTGCCCGGCGCCGACACCTGCGGCACGCCCGACGCCGACGATTCGGCGTACTGGTTGCCGCCGAGGTTCACCAGCCCGTTCGGGTTGTTGAAGTTCGCGAGCGCGATCTGGCCGAGCACGGCGGTCTGGCCGTTCGAGTAGTTGCCGGTCAGCTTGCCGTCGGCGCCGATCGAGTAAGTGGTGAGCCTGCCGCTCGCGTAGCCGTCCTGCGCGAGATTGTTCACGCCGTCCTTGCCGCCGTACTGCGTCGTGCCGGTCAGGTCGAGCGTCAGCGCCTGCGGCGTCGCCGAGCCGTCGGTGTTCGGCACGGTGAACTGGAACTGGCCGAGCGACGCGGTCGGCGCGGCCGGCGTGCCCGTCGTCGTGCTCTTGATCGCGCCCGACGTATCGAACGTGATCGTGCCGAGATCGGTCGTCGCGCCGCCCTGGACGCCCGCGTACGCTTCCCACGTGCCGGCCGCCGACTTCACGAAATACATGTTGACCGCCTGCGAGCCGCCGAGCGAGTCGTACACCTGGATCGCGGTCGAGTAGTTGTACGTCGTGTTGTCGGTCGCGCTGAACGGCGTCTTGGTCGGCACCGTGTCCTGCGAGTTCAGGTTGAACTGGCCGATGATCTTGGTCGTCGCGGTCGGCGCGATGTTGTTGGTCGGCGCCTGCAGCGGCACGGTCTGCGCGGTGTTGATCACGCCGCCCGCGTTGGCCGCGTAGCCCATCAGGTTACGGCCCTGCGCGTCGACGATGAAGCCGTTCTTGTCGCGCTGGAACGTGCCGTCGCGCGAGTACGTCGTCACGCCGTTGTTCGACATCTGGAAGAAGCCGTTGCCGTTGATCGCGACGTCGAGCGACGAGTTCGTCGTATTGATCGTGCCCTGCCCGAAGTTCTGCTGCACCGAGTTCAGCGACGTGCCGATGCCGATCTGCGTGTTGACCGACGTCGCGACCGAGTTCGCGTACATGTCGGCGAACTGCGCGGTGCTCGACTTGAAGCCGACCGTGTTCGCGTTCGCGATGTTGTTGCCGATCACGTCCAGCGCGTTCGATGCGCCGGCGAGGCCGCTCAGACCCTGTTGATAACCCATTTCGTTCTCCGTGACGAGAAAGCTCGATCAGTTGGTGGTGGTGTCGCCGGACGACGACGACTTCGTGTTCGGGAAGATCGACGCAACCTGGGTGAGCCCCACCGTCGTGCCGTTCGACAGCACGAGCCCCGCGGTGCCGTCCGCCTGCTTGACCACGCTCTGCACCGTCGCGGCCGCGAGCGTCGTGGCCGCGTGCGGCGTGCCGTTGCTGTCGGTGTACGACGCGCTGACCGTGTACTTGCCGTCCGGCAGCGCGTTGCCGGCCGCGTCGGTCGGCGTCCAGTTGAACGGCACCGTGCCGGCCGACTGCGCGCCCGCGTTGATCGTGTTCACGACGGCGCCCGCCGAGTTCTTCACGGTGATCGTCAGGTTCGACACCGAGCTCGCGAGCGACACGCCGAACGGCGATGCCGCGCCGCTCTTCACCGCGACCGCATTGCCCGGCGCGAGCACGTTCGTGCCGATCAGCAGCGCGGCCTGCGTCTGCTGGCCGGCCGCGAGCTGCGTCGACAGCGACGTGAGCGACGTGTTCAGCTGCGCGATGCCGCTCACCGTGTTGATCTGCGCGAGCTGCGACGTCATCTGCGAGCTGTCCACCGGGCTGGTCGGATCCTGGTTCTGCAACTGCGTGACGAGCAGCTTCAGGAACGTCGCCTGCAGGTCGCTCGCCGACGTGCCGTTGGTCGACGACACGTTGTTGGTGTTCATCGTGTCGGTCGGCAGCGTCGACACGTTGGTGCCGTTGCCGCCGATCGTCGTGTTGGAGGAAGTCATCCTGTTGGCCTTCTGTCGGAACTGTCGGTTCGGTAAGTCGGGCGGCGCGCGGCTTACGAGCCGATCGTCAGCGTCTTGAGCATCAGCGTCTTCGCGGTGTTCAGCGTCTCGACGTTGGCCTGGTACGAGCGCGACGCCGAGATCATGTTCACCATCTCCTGCACCGGGTCGACGTTCGGCATCTGCACGTAGCCGTTCGCGTCGGCGGCCGGGTTCGCCGGGTCGTAGGTCGATTTCATCGGCGACGGGTCGTCCATCACCTTGGTCACGCGCACGCCGCCCACGCCCTGGCCGGACGCACTGCGCGCGCCGCCGAGCGGATCGGTCGCGAACACGACCTGCTTGGCCTTGTACGGCTTGCCGTCGGGGCCGGTCGCGCTGTCGGCGTTCGCGAGGTTCGACGCGGTCACGTTCAGGCGCTGCGATTGCGCGGACAGCGCCGAACCGGCGACGCCGAAGATGTTCATCAACGAAGGCATGGAGGCTCCTTGTGCTGGGTTCCGGATTCGGAAGCGGCGCTTACGAGTTCGTTACGAGTTCGTCGTGATCGCGGCGATCATCGCCTTGATCTGCTGGGTCATCACGGTCATCCCGGTTTCGTAGTGCAGCGCGTTGTTCGCGAACTGCACGCGCTCGACGTCGAGATCGACCGTGTTGCCGTCGAGCGACGGCTGCAGCGGCATCCGGTATTGCGCGCGGCCGTAGTCGTCCGACGGGCCGCCGGTCGGGATCAGCTTCGCGGTGCCGGCCATGTGGCCCGCCGCCGTCGACACCATCGACATGCCGCTCGTCACGCCGGCCGGCTGCGCCATCGGCAGTTGCGCGGCGTTGCTGGGCGCGAGGGCGCCGCTCGTCTGCTTCAGCGAGCGCGCGAGCGTCGACGCGAAATCGACGTCGCGGGCCTGGTAGCCGGGCGTGTCGGCGTTCGCGATGTTCGACGACAGCAGTTCCTGCCGATAGGCGCGCACGTCGAGCGCCTGTCGGCCGAACGCGAATTCCGCATCGAGTTTGTCCAGCATGTGTGCGTCTCTCCGTATGAAGCGCTGCACGCCCCTCGCACCGGATGGCGACCCGAGAGGCTTTTTTCCATGACAGCGATGGTAGGCGCGGGACGCAACCGGCAATCGGGCGAATAACGCGGCAAAGGCCCCCTCTATTCATCGTTTGCGCGACGCCCCGGCTCCCTAGAATGCGAAGCGGAACAACGGATCGGGGGCATGGCGATGACGGGCGGCGCACTTCGCGACAGGAACGGGCGGCTCACGCACGTCCGGCGTGCGTTCGCGCTCGCCGCGGCGCTGTGGATCGCCGCGCCCGCCGTGCGCGCCGACGACGGGATGATCGTGATTCCCGGGCGCGGCGAGACGGCCGAAACCGCGCTCGCGCACGCCAATGCGGCGAGCGGCGGGCAGTTCGGCGGGAATGCGGGGATCGCGTCGACTTCGGGTGCGCCGCGTGCGGCCGGCGCGACGAGC
Source organism: Burkholderia sp. AU28863 (assembly GCF_002223195.1). Taxonomy (NCBI): domain Bacteria; kingdom Pseudomonadati; phylum Pseudomonadota; class Betaproteobacteria; order Burkholderiales; family Burkholderiaceae; genus Burkholderia; species Burkholderia sp. AU28863. The sequence continues at coordinate 855,012 of NZ_NKFE01000004.1, forward strand.
GCCGCGGTCGCCGGCGGCTACACAGCGCAATCGACCGGCGCGATGGTCGTGACGAGCGTCCCGCCGCCGGCTTCCGCGCCGCTGCCCGTCTACGCAGCCGCTCGCGCGAACGCCGGGTACGGCGCGCCGCCGCGCGCGGCGGACCCCGCCGCCGTCGCGACGGTCGTCGCCGGCACGGCCGAGCCTGCATCGGCTTTCGCGCGGCCGGCGCCGCAATCGGCAGCCTCGGCCCGCCTCGCGGCGGCCCGTGCCGCGTCGGTCGCCGCGGCGGCACGCACGGCGGCCGCTTCCGCCAACCCGACGCCGGCCCCGGCTGCCGCCGCGCCCCAGCCCGTGACGCCGCCCGGCCAGCAAGACCCCGAAACGATCCGGCGCGCGGCGCTCGCGTTCCTGCAGCAGCAGATCGCCGGGCTGCCCGGCAAGAGCACCGCGACGGTCACGACCGCCTTTCCGCGCGGGCTCGCCGCCTGCACGACGCTCGAACCGTTCTTGCCGACCGGCGCACGCCTGTGGGGCCGCACGACGGTCGGCGTGCGCTGCGCGGGCGAGCGGCCGTGGACCGTCTACCTGCAGGCGAAGGTCGCCGTGCAGGCCACCTATTACGTCGCCGCGCGCCAGATCGCGCCCGGCGAGCCGCTCTCCGCCGCCGACCTGGTCGCCCGCGACGGCGACCTGACGGTGCTGCCGCTCGCGGTGATCACCGATCCGGCGCAGGCCGTCGGCGCGACCGCGCTCGCGCGCATCTCGGCCGGGCTGCCGCTGCGGCAGGACATGCTGAAGAGCGCGGCGTCGGTGTCGGCCGGCCAGACCGTGCGGGTCGTCGCGGCCGGCCCCGGCTTCACGATTTCGGCCGAGGGCAGCGTGCTCGCGAATGCGGCGCCCGGCCAGTCGGTACGGGTGCGGATGGCGGCGGGGCAGATCGTCACGGCGATCGTCAAGGACGCCGGCACCGTCGAAATTCCGCTGTAGGGACGGATCTGCCGCAAAAATGTAAAGAATTGTTTATTCGGAGCATTTCGGGCTCGCGATGCTAAAGTTCGGGCCGACCCGGCCGTTATCTGGGTCAAACCGTACAGGAAACCCATCGTGAAGATCGATTCCACTCCGAAACCGAGCCCCCTCGCGCCGACCGGCAACGGCGCGGCCCGTGCGCCGTCCGGCACGGCCCAGTCGTCCGCGCAGGCCGCCGACGCAGGATCGACCGGCGGCGACACGAACGTGAACCTGTCGGGTCTGTCCGGCCAGTTGCGGTCGGTATCCGCGTCGGGCGACGCCGATATCGACACGGGTCTCGTCCAGTCGATCAAGGACGCGCTGAAGGACGGCACGCTGACGATCGACGCGAACAAGATTGCCGACGGCGTATTGAACACCGCCCGCGAACTGCTGCAGCAGCAGCGCCCGCAGGGCTAAGCCCCGGCCTCGTGGCCGGGTCACCCGGTTTGCCGGCGCGCGCGACACCGCACGCACCGGCGTGACGAGCATGACGCGATGAGAGAAGAGCTGCTGGCCACGGTCAACGACGAACACGCGACGATCGAGGCGTTCGCGTCCCTGCTCGTCTACGAGGAAAAGGCGCTGACGACGGCCGAGCCGCTCGAGATGCTGCCCGGCATCGTCGAGAAGAAAAGCGAACTGATCGACCGGCTCGCGCAGCTCGAACGCACGCGCGACACGCAGCTTTCCGCGCTCGGCTTTCCGGCCGGCAAGAAAGGCATGGATCAGGCGGCCGAGCGCGATGCGCGCCTCGCGAGCCGCTGGCAACTGCTGCAACAGGCCGCCGAACGCGCGCGCCAGGCCAATGCGAACAACGGGATGCTGATCCGGATCCGGATGGACTACAACGAGCGCGCGCTCGCGGTGCTGCGCTCGGCGCCCGCGCCGGCCGGCGTGTACGGCCCCGACGGACGCGTGTCGGCGCTCACGCGCTGACGTCGCGCCGCGCGGCCGCCCGGCGGCCGCGCCCCTTTCCTTCCCTTCGTTACAGCAGCGGACACGCGGTGACCTGCGTGCCGCGCTCCACGCACAGCCGCTCGTAGTCGCGCAGGTACGCGCGCTCGGCGTCGTCCAGCAGATCCAGATCGATCAGGTCCCAGTCGTAGCCGACCGTCACGATGTTCTCGAACGTCACGGTGTCGGGCTGCGCGTCGTCCGGCCGCACGATCACGATGTTCTCGATCCGCACGCCGCCCTTGCCCGGCAGGTAGATGCCCGGCTCGACCGAAATCACCGCATTCGGCACCAGCCCGTACCGCGCGCCCGGCGCGAACCGCACGCCGCCCTCGTGCACGTGAATCCCGACGCCGTGCCCGGTGCCGTGGCCGAAATCGTGGCCATGATCGCGGCACACCTGCCGCACCAGCGCATCGACGTCGCCGCCCGTCGCGGTCGCCGGAAAGCGCGTGACGAGCCCCTTGATGCAGGCCTTCAGCGCGACCGTGTAGATCTCGCGCTGCCACGGCTGCGCGACCGTGTCCGGCTGCGTGCGGCGCAGCACGACGCGCGTGCAGTCCGTCGCGAAGCCCGCTTCGTAGTACGCGCCGCTGTCGAGCAGCACGAGTTCGCCTTCGGTCAGCTCGACGTCGGCGCTCGCCGCCGTGTAATGCGCGAACGCGCTGTTCGCGCCGTTCGCCGCGATCGACGGAAACGACAGCGCGACCGCCGAACGGGCGCCGTATGCGTCGTTGATCGTGCGCGCGAGGTCGTACTCGGTGTGGCGCACGCCCGGTTCACCGGTCTTCGCCCAGCGCATCGTCTCGGCGATCGCCGCGGAGCTGCGCGCGAACGCGTGGCGGAACTGGTCGAGCACCGCCGGCGTCTTGCTCGCCCGCATCGCCTCGACCGGGTTGAAATCGGCATGCCGCGCGTGCGGCCACACGCGGCTCACCGCGTCGACGAGCGCGCAGTTCACCGATTCGAAGCCGTAGCACACGTGCTCGATCGCGAACTGCGCGAGGAAGCGCTCGAGCGCCGCGACGTCGCGCCGGATCACGTGCAGCGCCGGATACGAATCGAGCGCGACCTCGCAGCGATCGCAGCCTTCCGGCAAGAACAACACCACCTGAGCGCCGATCGCGAACAGGAAGCCGAGGTGCGACGACGCATTCGGGATGTGATAGCCGCGGCTGTTCAGCAGATACGCGAGATCGTCCGACGCGCAGGTGAAGAACGCGGTCTTGCCGTCGGCCGCGCCGGTATGCGCGGCGAGCCGGCGGTTCAGCGCGTCGAGGTTCTGCGCGACGCTCAGGCCGGTCATCGTTGCCGGAATCTCGAAGATCGGCCGCTCGACGTTCCAGCCCGGCAGCGCGAGCGCGCGATCGATCTCGCGATCGGCGAGGCTCGCCCAGTCGAGCGTCGCGGCCTGCGTCCGCTCGAACAGCCGGTTGCGCTGCGCGACGCTGATCCGCCGCGCGTCGTAGCCGACCCGCGCGAGCCGGCTCGCGTGCGCGACCAGCCAGTCGGCCATCGCCTGCCAGATCGTCACGTCGATGCCGAGCTTCTCGACGCGCACACGCGCCGGATCGCACTGCTCGTCGGCCTGGAAGTGATAGCGGCCGTCGACGAACAGCACGAACGGCGGCACGCCGAGCGCCTGCGCGGTCGCCGCGCTCAGGAAGATCCCGCAGCCGGCCGAACCGTCGAAGCCGGACACCGCGTAGCGCGGGTTGTTGCCGCGCGGCAGGTACTCGGTCACGTACTCGTCCTGCGACGTGATCACCACCGCGTCGAGTCGCGCGGCATCGAGCAGGCGCGACAGGCCGGCCTGGGTCTCGGCGACGGACGCGTCGTACGGGGGAAGGCCGGAGAAGCTGTATTTCAGTCGATCGATCATCGGATGCCCGTTATTCATTGTTGTCGGCGGCTAGCGGCGTGTCGCGGCATCGCGCCGGCCGATACCACACGTCGCCGCGGCGCAGGTCGCACATGGCGCGACGCGCGGCCGGGCCGCGCCGCGGTTTCAGCGGCCGCCCTCGGGAAATTTTCGTCTCACTTAACTTTGTTTGATGCGCGACAGAATCTAGAGCAGGCCGAAATCGAGGTCAAGCCAAAATTTTCGTAGGACTAAAATCGGCGCACGGTCTGCGGATCCCGGCACAGCGTCGTCACTTCGCCCGGCGATGCTGCGCGGTACAATGCGCCGGCCTCCGCCCCGGCGAGCGCACCGACGCCGTGCCCGCGCCCCGACTCGTTGCCACGAAAGAGATTCATGGATTCAGACCTCATGCGTATCGGCCAGCGCATTCGCCGCCTGCGCCGGGAAGCGAAGAAGACGCTGCTGGAAGTCGCGACCGAAGCGAAACTGTCGGTCGGGTTCCTGTCGCAGGTCGAGCGTCATCTGACGGGCATCTCGCTGTCGTCGCTCGTCAACGTCGCGAAGGCGCTGGGCGTGCCGCTCGGCACGCTGATCGAGCAGCCGCGCCAGACTCAGCCCGATTCGCACGAGGGCAGCCGCAAGCCGTACGCGCTCGACGCCGCGTCTCAGTGGTACGAGCGGCTGTCCACCACGTTCGACGGCAGCCAGATCAACGCGCTGAAGGTGCAGATGATGGGAGGCTACCGGTCGGAATGGGTCGCGCACGGCGGCGACGAGTTCGTGTACGTGCTGGCCGGCCGCGTCTGCTACACGGTCGGCAAGAAGAATTACCCGCTGGCGCCGGGCGACTCGCTGCACTTCGACGCGCGCAAGCGGCATCGCGTTGTCAATGTCGGCGACGGGCCGGCCGAGCTGATCACCGTCAGCACGCTGCCGCTGTTCGACGACAGTTCGGCGGAGTTCGCGCCCGCGACGGCGGAAATCAGGCCGTCGAAGCCCGCCGGGCCGCGCGTGAGCCGCCGCGCGCCGGGGCCCGAACGGGATGGTCGCGACGCCGCCGCGGCGCGGCCGTCCAAGGGTGACGCAGCCGAAAAGAAGGGTTCGGCGAAACCGCGCGCCGCCGCCGGCAAACGCCCGGCGACCGCGACTCCGGCACGCAAGAAGAAACCGTAACGGCCGACGGGCGCACATGCCGCGCGCCCGGTTCCGTGCCGCCTACTCGTCGCCTACTCGCCGATCGCGAGCGCCTGCGCGACGGCCTGGATCCGCGCGCGATGCACGGCTTCCTTGATCTTCTCCGTGTCGTTGCCGATGCCGCGCGCGATTGCGCCGGCATCGACGCTGCGCGCGGCCGCGAGCGCGACGCGCAGCCGCTCGGCCTGCGGATACGGCTGCGCATCGAGCCCGAGCCGGCCGCGCGCGTCCGACTCGCACGCCTGCAGCAACTCGGCGAAGCGCGCCGGCTTGCGCAGCGCGTCGCTGCGCTCGAAGAGCCGCACCAGCGCGGCCGCGCCCATCTCCATCACGCGATGCAGGTTGCCGTGCTCGCGCGCGACCACCAGCGCGAGATCGCGGCATTCGTTCGGCACGCGCAGCCGCTCGCACAACGGCTTGAGCAGCTCGACGCTGCGGCTTTCGTGGCCGACGTGGCGCGGCAGCACGTCCGCGGGCGTGGTCCCCTTGCCGAGATCGTGCGTGAGCGCCGCGAAGCGCACCGCCAGCGAATAGCCCTGCTTCGCCGCGTAGTCGACGACCATCATCACGTGCACGCCGGTATCGACTTCCGGGTGGTAATCGGCGCGCTGCGGCACGCCCCACAGCGCATCGACCTCGGGCAGGATGCGCGCGAGCGCGCCGCAATCGCGCAGCACCGCGAACATCCGCGACGGCTTCGCCTCCATCAGTCCGCGCGCGATTTCCTGCCACACGCGCTCGGGCACGAGCGCGTCGACCTCGCCCGCGTCGACCATCCGCCGCATCAGCGCAAGCGTGTCGTCCGCGACCGTGAAATCCGCGAACCGTGCGGCGAAGCGCGCGATGCGCAGGATCCGCACCGGATCCTCGACGAACGCGTCGCTCACGTGCCGGAACACGCGCGCGCGCAGGTCGGCCTGCCCGTCGAACGGATCGATCACCGGGCCGACCAGCGCGCCTTCCGGGCTCACCTCGCGCGCCATCGCGTTGATCGTCAGGTCGCGCCGCGCGAGATCCTCGTCGAGCGTCACGTCCGGCGCGTAATGGAACTGGAAGCCGTGATAGCCGGCCGCCGTCTTGCGTTCGGTGCGCGCGAGCGCGTATTCCTCCTGCGTCTGCGGATGCAGGAACACCGGGAAATCCTTGCCCACCGGCCGGAAGCCCTGCGCGATCATCTGCTCCGGCGTCGCGCCCACCACCACGTAGTCGCGGTCCTGCACCGGCACGCCGAGCAATTCGTCGCGGATCGCTCCGCCTACTGCGTAGATGTTCATCACTGCGGCTCGTATTCGGCGATCACGTTGGTTTCGCGGCGCGCGGCATCGATCCACCGCTGCACGGCCGGCAGCGCCGTCACGCGCGCCGCATAGCCGGCCGCCTCCGGCGACAGCGCCGGCGCATACGTGTTGAAGCGCATCACGACGGGCGCATACATCGCATCGGCGATCCCGAATTCGCCGAACAGGAACGGCCCGCCCGAGGCCTCGATGCATTCGCTCCACAGCGCGTCGATGCGCGCGACGTCGGCGAGCGCCTCGGGCGTCGCGCCGCGCCCCGGCATCGATGCGCGGATGCTCATGCCCATCTGCGTGCGCAGCGCCATGAAGCCCGAATGCATCTCGGCGGACACGCAGCGCGCATGCGCACGCGCGAGCGGGTCGGCCGGCCACATCGGGAATTGCGGATAGCGCTCGGCGAGCGTCTCGGCGATCGCGAGCGAATCCCAGATCGCCGCGCCGTGATCGTCGACCAGACACGGCACCTTGCCGGTCGGCGAGTATTCGCGGATGCGCGCGGCCGTGTCGTCGCGGCGCAGCTCGACCACGATCTCGTCGAACGGGATGCCGAAATGCGCGAGCAGCAGCCACGGCCGCATCGACCACGACGAGTAGTTCTTGTCTCCAATGACGAGTTTCATGACAGGGTTCCGGAAAACGCGAAACAGGAAAAGAACGGGGGCCGGCCGGCGGCGCCCCGCGGGTATTAGCGACGCGAGCGGAACCAGTCGAACCGCGAGCGCGTCGCCGCTTCGCCGAGATACGCGGGCGCAATGCTTTCGAGACTCGCGGGCGAGAGTCCGAGTTCCGGCGCGAGCGGCCCTGACAGCACGTTCGGCACCGACATCGTCGCGAGATTGTCGCGCGTGAGCACCGGCTCGCCCGGCAAGCATTCGAACACGCTCGCCTGCAGCCGCGCAAGCGCGTCGGGCAGCCGCACGATGCGTGCCTGCCGGCCGACCAGCGTGCCGCAGTAGCGCACCAGTTGCTCGAGCGTGTAGACGGTCGGGCCGCCGAGTTCGTAGGTCTTGCCGTGCGCGCCGACGAGATCGAGCGTGTTGACGAACGCGCGCACGACGTCGCCGACGAACACCGGCTGGAAGCGCGCGTCGGGCATCGCGAGCGGCAGCACCGGCACCGTGCGCTGCAGGTTCGCGAACGTATTGAGGAACGCGTCGCCGGGGCCGAACACGACCGACGGCCGGAAGATCGTCAGCGCGAGCGAATCGGTGGCCGCGATCGCATGCAGCGCGGCTTCGCCGTCGCCCTTCGAGCGCTGGTACATGCTCGCGCCGTGTGAATCGGCGCCGAGCGCGCTCATGTGCAGCACGCGCCGCACGCCGACCTCGGTGCAGGCGGTTGCGAGCGCAGCCGGCAGCGCGACGTGCGCGCGCTCGAAGCCGGGCCCGTACGGCGTGCCGCGGCCGCCGTGCAGCACGCCGATCAGGTTGATCGCCGCGTGCGCGCCGGCGACGAAGCGCGCGAGCGTGCGCGTATCGAGCGCGTCGAGTTCGACGATGTCGACCGGCAGCATCTGCAGGTGGCGCGCGTGGTCGCGCCGCCGCGTGCCGATCCGCACCTGCTTGCCGGCGTCGATCAGCGCATTGACGAGCCGGCTGCCGATGAAGCCGGTGCCGCCCAGCAGCGCGACGGTCTGGCGATCCATGTTCGGAACCTCTAAGGGGCTGTTCACGCTAATAACGGGCTTGCGCTGGCCGCCAGAAGGGCCGAGCGCAAGGATTGCGACGCAGCGAATACTCGACGTATTCGCAAGGAGCATGACGCAGCGATCGGTCCTTCCGGCGGCCAGCCCCATTCATGATTTTTTCCAGTCAGGGGAACGAGGCTGGCCGGCCGCATTGCGGCGTCGCGCGTCGCTTGTTTGGCTCGGCCAAACGGCGCTCCTTGCTTCTTGCACTGCAGCCGGCCAGCCTCGTTCGCAAGCCCGTTATTAGCGTGAACAGCCCCTTAAACACTGCCGCGTCTCGCGCGGCAGTTCGTGTATCAGGGCGAGATCATGCCTAGACGTTTCTTCAACGACTGCGGTTTGCCCTCGAAGAGCGCCGCGTAGTAGACGGTGTTCGACAGCACGTTCTTCACATAGTCGCGCGTCTCGTTGAACGGAATCGTCTCCGCGAAGATCGCGCCTTCGACCGGCTGCGTCAACACCTGGCGCCACTGGCGCGGCCGCCCCGGGCCCGCGTTGTAGCCGGCGGTGGCGAGCACCGGCGAGCTGTCGAAGTTGTTGTAGATGTCCGCGAGATACCAGGTGCCGAGCTGGATGTTGGTGTCGATGTCGTGCATCTGCGCGCGCGAGATCGCGCCCATGCCGAGCTTCTTCGCGACCATCTGGGCCGTCGCCGGCATCAGCTGCATCAGGCCGCCCGCGCCCACCGACGAACGCGCGCTGATGATGAAGCGCGATTCCTGGCGGATCAGCCCGTACGCCCACTCGACGTCGAGGCCCGTCGATTGCGCATAGCGCTCGACGGTCGTGCGGTACGGCGACGGATAGCGCAGCGTGAAGTCGTGCTCGGCTTTCGTGCGGTCGGCCGTGTTGACCGTGCGGTCGAGCAGCTCGACGCGCTTGCCGTATTCGGCGGCCGCGAGCAGTTGGCGATCGGTCATCCCGCGCAGCGGCCAGTTCCATTCGCGATTGCCTTCGAGACGCAGGTTCAGCGCGTAGAAGCGTTGCGCGAGCGCGAAGCCCGGAATCTTGCCCATCGCGTCGACCTCTGCGTCGCTCACCTTCGTGCGCGGCGGAATCGTCGTGCGCTGGCCGAGTTCTTCGCCGGCCAGCTGACCGTAGAAGTTGAACTGGCCGGCGACCTGCTCGAATTCCTGGTTCGCCTGCAGCGTGTCGCCGCTCTGCTTGAGCGCGCGCGCATGCCAGTAGATCCACGCCGGATCGTTGCGCAGCGACGGCGGCATCTGCTCGATCGACCAGCGCACCATCGGCCAGTTGCCGGCGAGCAGCGCGGCGCGCGTGCGCCATTCGTAGCCCGGGTTCGACAGCGGCGCGTTCGCCGATTTCGCATACCAGACCGATGCCATCGGCGAGCGCTTGATCGCGCCCTGATAGCCGATCGCGCCCCACGCGATCGCCTGCTCCTGCTTGGTCAGCGAAGGCGCGACCGTCGTCAGCATCCCGGCGGCGGCGTCCGGATCGTTGCGCGCCATGCGGCTGAGCGCGATCAGCGCGATCTGATGCGACGCGGCGTCGGCGCCGACCCCGCGCGCGAGATACAGCGGCGGCGCGCTCGTCGCCTGGTCGAAGCCAACGGGGCGCGGGCCGAGCGCGTCGACGATCTTGCCGCCGAGCGTCGTGTAGTTCTGCTCGTACGCGAGGCGCGCCTGCTGCCACACGTCGTCGCTCGTGAACTGCTGGTTGACGGTGAGCGCGGTGATCAGGTCGACGCACGCATCGCCGTAGTTCTTCGGCTCGACGAGCAGCGCGCGCGCCGCGTCGGCGACGTTCTCGTTGCGCGCCGCGCGCGATTCGAGCGCATAGCACTTGACCTGCGTGTCGTCGTCGAGCACGAAGCGCTTGTACTGGTCGTCGAAATTGCGCCAGTCGTGGCGCGCGCCGAGCACGAGCAGGTAGTCGTTGCGCAGGCGATCGGCGATCGCCTGGCCATCGTAGCGCTGCAGGAACGACTGCACGGGCGCGTCCGGCGCATCGACGCGCGCGCGGCCCGTCGAATCGAACAGCTGCGGCTTGATCTGGAAATACTCGACGTAGGACGGCACCGGATAGTTCGGGATCATCGACGCGAGCTGCGCGGCCTTCGCGGCGTCGTTGCGGCGTGCGGCTTCGCGAAGCTGCACGAAGATCTGGTCGTCCCCGGCGAGCGTGTCGTCGTTCGGTGCGGCGCAGGCGGCCGTGCCCGCGACGAGCGCGGCGGCCGAAAGCGCGAGCGCGACCGCGCGATATACTCGGAAAAGGCTGTTCGACATCGTTTTGAATGGAGCACGAAGTGACCGAAAGCATAGCACGCAACCCTGTGCCGAACCCGAAGGTTGCACTGCGCAAAACGCTGTCCGGCGCCCGTCGCGACGCCGCGTCGCAACCCGCCGCGAACGCCGCGCTCGACGCGCGGCTACGCACGCTGCTCGACCGTCTGGCGCCGCGCACGGTCGGGTTCTACTGGCCGCTGCCGGGCGAATTCGATGCGCGCGAGGCGGTGCTCGCATGGTGCGCGGCGGGGCCCGGCCGGTGCGCCGCGTTGCCGGTGATCGGCGAGCGCCACACGCCGCTCGCGTTCCACGCGTGGGACACGCACACGCCGATGCGTGAAGGCCATCACCGGATTCCCGAACCGGCGTCGGGAATCGTCGTCGTACCCGATCTTTTGCTGATTCCGTGCGTGGGATTCGATCCGCAGCGCTACCGGCTCGGCTACGGCGGCGGCTACTACGATCGCACGCTCGCCGCATGGCCGGGCGACACGCTGCCCGTGACGGTCGGCATCGCGTACGAAGCCTGCCGCGTCGACGCGCTGCCGGCCGAAGCGCACGATCTCGCGCTGCGCTGGATCGTCACCGACGGTGCGCTTTATCCGGCCGCCGGATGATGGCGCGCGCGGCGCCGCGATTCGTCGCGGTTTGCCGTAAGCGCGTCGCGGCGACCGACCGTTTCCGCGCGCGTTTACAGCGACGCCGCCGCGCGCGCGGCCGTGTCGTAGAGACCCGATGCGTGGCGCAGCAACTGCGCCGCGTCGCCGATCTGCTCGTTGGTGAGGCCACTGTCCTTCAGCGTCTCGATCAGGCAATGCTCGCGCACCTCGCGGTACTTCAGGCACAGCTCGCGGCCCGCGTCGGTCGCGAAGAAGAACACTTCCTTGCCGCTCTTCTCGCTTTTCACATAGCCGCGGGCGATCAGTTTTTTCAGCGCATAGGTCGCGACGTGCGTATCCTCGATATTGAGCACGAAGCAGATGTCGGCGAGCTTCTTCTTGCGTTCGCGATGGCTGACGTGATGCAGCAGCGAGACCTCGACCGCCGTCATGTCCTTCGCGCCCGCCGCCGACATGCAGCGCACCATCCAGCGATTGAACGCGTTGCCGGCCATGATGAGCCCGTATTCGAGCTCCGACAGCTCCGCGCTCGAATCGGAAACGAGGTGTTCGGATGACACGATCTTGGTCGCAGGACGCTTCATGGAAAGGCGGCGCAAGCCGGATGACAGGATGTGCCCGAGTGTACGCCAGAAGCCCTGGCCTACGAGCTAGGCGAAAACGCTTATTGAGAAGTTGTCGATATTTTATTGACAATGTGCGCTAACATTGCCGTCCGAACCGTGCCAGTCCGATGACGCCACCCCGCATTTATCCGCTCGGCGATGCCGCCCTCGTCTGCGAGGTGCCGCCGCCCGCCACGCTCGATTGCCAGCGCCGCGTCTGGGCCGTGGCGGAGGCCGCGCGCGCGTGGCCCGACGTGATCGACGTCGTCCCCGGCATGAACAACCTGACCATCGTGTTCGACCCGCTCGCCGCAACGGCCGATTCGCTCACGCCCGCGTTGCGCGATGCGTGGGAGACGGCCGACGTCGAGCACGCGGACGGCCGCGAGGTCGAGATCCCGGTCGAGTACGGCGGGGCCGCCGGCCCCGACCTGGCCGCCGTCGCCGCGCACACGGGCCTGTCGGCCGACGAGGTCGTCGCGCGCCACGCGGCCGGCGCCTATGTCGTGTTCTTCGTCGGATTCCAGCCGGGCTTCGCGTATCTGGGCGGCCTCGACGCGTCGCTGCATACGCCGCGCCGCGCGGCGCCGCGCCTCGAGGTGCCGGCCGGCTCGGTCGGCATCGGCGGCGCGCAGACGGGCATCTACCCGGCCACGTCGCCCGGCGGCTGGCAACTGATCGGCCGCACGTCGCGGCAGCTGTTCGATCCGGCGCGGCCGCAGCCGACGCTGCTGCTGCCCGGCGACCGCGTACGCTTCACCATTGCGGGAGTCGACGCACGATGACCCAGAGCAACGCACCGGGCACCGTCGAGGTCGTGCGGGCCGGCCCGCTGTCGACCGTGCAGGATCTCGGGCGCCGCGGCACGCGCCATCTCGGCGTCGCGCAAGGCGGCGCGCTCGACGGTCTCGCGCTCGAAGTCGGCAACCGGCTGGTCGGCAACCGCCCCGACGCGGCGGCCGTCGAAATCACGATCGGCCCCGCCACGTTCCGCTTCACGCGCGCCACGCGCATCGCGATCACCGGCACCGAGTTCGGCGCGACGCTCGACGGCAAGCCCGTGTATTCGTGGTGGAGCCTGCCGGTCGACGCCGGCCAGACGCTCGTGCTGCCGGCCGCGAAGCGCGGCATGCGCGGCTACCTGTGCATCGCGGGCGGCATCGACGTGCTGCCGATGCTCGGCTCGCGCAGCACCGATCTCGCGTCGCGCTTCGGCGGCCTCGGCGGCCGCACGCTGCGCGACGGCGACCGGCTGCCGGTCGGCGCGCCGCCGGCCGGCGCCGGCTGCCTCGCGGCCGACGCGCCCGAATTCGGCGTGAAGGCGCCGGCGTGGTGCGCGTTCGTGCGCGTCGACGAGCCGCCGCGCCGTCACCGCCCCGCGCATGCGCCGTGGGCGATGCCCGTGCGCGTGCTGCCGGGCCCCGACTACGCGTCGTTCGCGGCCGATTCGCAGCAAGCGTTCTGGGACGAGGAATGGCTCGTCACCGCGAACAGCAACCGGATGGGCTATCGCCTCGCCGGCGCCGAGCTCGTGCGCGAGCGGCCGGTCGAGCTGCTGTCGCACGCGGTGCTGCCCGGCACGATCCAGGTGCCGCCGAATGGCCAGCCGATCGTGCTGATGCACGACGCGCAGACCACCGGCGGCTACCCGAAGATCGGCACGGTGATCCGCGCCGACCTGTGGAAGCTCGCGCAGGCGCGGCTCAACCTGCCGATCCGCTTCGTGCGCACGACGCCCGACGCCGCGCGCGCCGCGCTCGTCGCGGAACGGGCGTACCTCCGGCAAATCGACGTCGCGATCGAGATGCGCGAGGAAGCGCGCCGCCGCGCCCAATCGCGCGCGGCGTGACAATGGCGGAAGCAGCAGCGAAAGACGCGCCACGCAACCAGTGGACGAGGAACATCATGGAAATCGATCTGAATGCCGATCTCGGCGAAGGATGCGGATCGGACGAGGCGTTGCTCGACCTCGTCACGTCGGCAAATATCGCATGCGGCTGGCATGCAGGCGGCGCGAATGCGATGCGCGACTGCGTGCGCTGGGCCGTGCAGAAAGGCGTGTCGATCGGCGCGCACCCGAGCTTTCACGATCCGGAGAATTTCGGCCGCAAGGAAATGCAGCTGCCGGCGGGCGACATCTATGCGGGCGTGCTGTACCAGCTCGGCGCGCTGTCGGCGATCGCGCAGGCCGAGGGCGGGCGCATCGCGCACGTGAAACCGCACGGCGCGCTGTACAACCAGGCCGCGCGCGACCCGATGATCGCCGACGCGGTGGTGTCCGCGATCCACGACTTCGATCCGTCGCTCGCGGTGTTCGGGCTTGCGAACAGCGTATTCGTCGCGGCCGCGCGGCATGCGGGACTCGCGGCGGTGGAGGAAGTGTTCGCCGATCGCGGCTACCGCGCGGACGGCTCGCTGGTGCCGCGCAGCCAGCCCGGCGCGTTGATCGACGATGAAGACGCGGTGCTCGCGCGCACGCTCGACATGGTGCGCAACCGGCAGGTGCGCGCGCTGAGCGGCGAATGGGTGCCGCTCAATGCGCAGACCGTCTGCCTGCATGGGGACGGGCCGCATGCGCTGGCGTTCGCGAAGCGGATCCGCGCGGCGCTCGAGGCCGCCGGCGTCGACGTGGTTGCGCCCGGGACGGTGCAGGCCGACGAGGACGCGTGACGAAGCAGTCCGCACCTTGCGTGCGCGCGCCGCACGTTTTCGTCGCACCAAAAGAAAAAAGCGCCCTCGTGGCGCTTTTCCGTTGGCGCAATCGCCGCGGCTTCGCCGTCTGTCGATTCACCCCCCGAAACCGTCTTTCGACGGTGACCGGAAAAATATTCCGGATTAAAAAACGTCCGCCGCCGCCCGATCACTGCCTTCCCCGGTCAGACGACGGAACGTCGCTTATGTGCAAGTCGACCTGCATGCATGTGTTGTTCGACGATGATTGGCCCCGCCGTGCATGCAGACTCTCCGCGGCCGGCACGTGCTTCACGTGCCGGCGACGCTCACCCCGCGCTTTATTTCTGCTACCCCGTAGAACTTATCTATTCTTTTCATTTTTTCAACTTGTGGGATGAAGAATAGATATCGGCCGATCGGGATGTCAATCGTTTTAAACGCTATTTTCCGACGATTCGAGGGTTTTCCTTATCGAACGACGCCCGCGCGCAAGCGCTTCGCGCGGGGGCGCGACGTCGATCAAACAGGGGAAGATCGGTGCGGGCAGTCGGGCGCGATCAGTTCGCGTCGACCCGGTATCCTTGCTGGCGCAACAATTCGAGCACGCCGCGCGAGCCGCCCAGATGCAGCGCGCCGATCGCGACGAACAGCGGCCGGTTCGGCGCGGCGATTGCCGTCATCCGTGCAACGAAGCGCCGGTTGCGCTCGTACACGATCTTGTTGTCGAGCGACGCCGACAACGCCTTCGAACGCGCGAGCCGCTCGCTCTTCGCGACGGCCCACGCGGCGATCGCATCGGCGTCGCCAATTCGCCACAGCCGGTGCAGCGCCTTGATGTCGTCGGCGTTCTGCGCAGGCGTCTGCACCATGTCCTGCGCGAGCATCTCGCGCTGCTCGGCGAGCGTCAGCCCGGTGAATGCGCGCATCTGTTCGGCGAGCGTCTCGAGCCCGATCACGCGGCCGCCCTTGCGCTTCAGGAACACGTTCTGCAGTTGCGCCTCGGTGCCGTATTCGGTCTGCAGGCCGGCCGACAGCGAATCGTAGGTCTCGACGACGAGCGCCGCGAGCCACGGCCGCATCTTGCGGATCTCGGCGAGCGCGGCCGGATTGCCGCGCAGGCGCGCCGCGAGCCGCTGCCACAGCGGCTCGGGCAGCAGGCGCTGCAGGCACGGGTAGCGGCACACGCCGTACTTCGACACGTCGTCCTGCGATTCGAGCAGATCGTCGGGCGACAGCTCGAGCGCGAGCGTCGGCGACGCGGCGAGCGCCGCGAGGATCTGCGGCCGGAACGGCTGCGCGCTCGGGTAATCGGACGGGTCGCCCGTGTGCAGCGTGCCGAGCACGTAGAGCGTGACCTTGCCCCGGGTCGCGACGTAGAACGGCATGCGCGCCGGCTGCACGCGCACGGTGCCGCGCGACACCGTGCCATCGGACACGGCCGGCGCATGGAAGCCCGGCAGGCTCATGCCGGACGGCCGCGCCTGCGACGGATGAATCGGCGAGGTCGCCGGCGCGCGCCCTTCGGCGCGCGCCGGTTCGACGGGGACCACGACGCTGGCCGCCACGCACGCGCCGGCCAGCGCCGCGCCCGTGACGGTACGTACGCTCCAGCGCCGCGCGCAGCGGTACGCGCGCATCGCGCGCGCGCCGCCGGCTCCCGCACGGCGCACGCCGGACGCGCGCGCCGCCAACGCTTCAGGCATTCTCCTCCCCGACCTCCTCGGCGCGGTGGCAGGCCACGCGCCGGCCGTCGACTTCGCGCAATGGCGGCTCCTCGACGCGGCACCGCTCGATCGCGTACGGGCAGCGCTGGTGGAACGCGCAGCCCGACGGCGGATTGAGCGGCGACGGCAACTCGCCCTGCAGCTTGATCTGCACGCGGCGATCTTCCTCGAAGATCGCCGGCGTCGCCGACATCAGCGCCCGCGTGTACGGATGACGCGGCCGGGCGTAGATCGTCGCCTTGTCGCCGAGTTCGGCGACGCTGCCGAAGTACATCACCATCACGTCGTCCGCGACGTGCTCGACCACCGACAGGTTGTGCGAGATGAACACGTAGCTCGTCTTGAACTGCTCCTGCAGATCCATGAACAGGTTCAGGATCTGCGCCTGGATCGACACGTCGAGCGCGGACACCGGCTCGTCGGCGACGACGATGCGCGGATCGAGGATCATCGCGCGCGCGATCGCGACCCGCTGGCGCTGGCCGCCCGAGAACATGTGCGGATAGCGCTTCGCGTGCTCGGGGCGCAGGCCGACCGTGCGCATGATCTGCGCGATGCGCGCGGCGCGCTCGGCGGCCGTCAGGTTCGCGTTGATCTCGAGCGGCTCGGCGAGCGTCTGCTCGACGGTCTTGCGCGGGTTCAGCGACGCGAACGGGTTCTGGAACACCATCTGCACGCGGCGGCGCAGGTCGGCGACCGTCTCGCGGTTCGCGCCGGCGACGTTCTTGCCGTCGATCACGAGGCTGCCCGCGGTGGGCGTCTCGATCATCGTCAGCTGGCGCGCGAGCGTCGACTTCCCGCAGCCCGACTCGCCGACGACGGCGAGCGTCTTGCCGCGCTTCAGCGAGAACGACACGCCGTTCAGCGCCTTCACCGTGCCCTGCCCGAACATCCCGCGTTTCACCGAATAGTGTTTCGCGAGGCCGTCGGCCACCAGTACCGCTTCCTCGTCGTGCGACGTGGCACGGACTTCTTGATCTGCATTCATCGTGAACTCCTGTCGACCGGAGTTTGCGCTTTAGCGCTTACTCCGGTCCCATGCAAAGCCGTCAGGTCGAGGTTGGAAACATTGAGCGGCTTGATGCAGCGCGCGCGCATCGCATCGTTGCCCGACACCAGCGCGTCGAGCGCCGGCCGCGCCTTGCGGCAGTCGTCGACGACGTACTTGCAGCGCGGCGCGAACAGGCACCCGGACGGGCGATCATCGCGGCCCGGCACCATGCCCGGCAATGCGGCAAGGCGACGCGCCCCCTGATTGTGCTCGGGAATCGCCGCGAGCAGCGCTTCGGTGTACGGATGATGCGGCGCGCGGAAGATGTCGGGCACGCGGTTCGTCTCGATGATCTCGCCCGCGTACATCACCGCGACGCGATGCGCGACCTCCGACACCACGGCCAGATCGTGCGAGATCAGCACGAGCGCCATCCCGCGTTCCTTCTGCAGCTTCACGAGCAGATCCATGATCTGCGCCTGGATCGTCACGTCGAGCGCGGTGGTCGGCTCGTCGGCGATCAGCAGCTTCGGGTTGCACGCGACGGCCATCGCGATCATCACGCGCTGGTTCATCCCGCCCGACATCTGGTGCGGGAACGACGCGATGCGGTTCTTCGCATCGGGAATGCCGACCTGGTCGAGCAGTTCGAGCGCGCGCCGGTGCAGCGCGTCGCCGCGCAGCCCTTCGTGCAGCTTCAGCACTTCCTTGATCTGGTAGCCGACCGTGTAGCTCGGGTTCAGGCTCGTCAGCGCGTCCTGGAACACCATCGCGATGTCCTTGCCGACGATCTTGCGGCGCGCCTTCGGCGACGCCTTCAGCAGGTCGACGCCGTTGAACGTGACTTCGTCGGCCGTCACCTTGCCGGGCGCGTCGATCAGGCCCATCAGCGCCATCATCGTCACGCTCTTGCCCGAGCCCGATTCGCCGACGACGCCCACCACCTCGCCCGGCGCGACCGACAGGTTGATCCGGTCGACCGCGGGCAGGCCGTTGAAGTTCACCGCGAGATTGCGGATGGTCAGTAGGTTCTCGCTCATGTCATGCCATCCGCTTCAGTTTGGGATCGAGCGCGTCGCGCAGCCCGTCGCCGAGCAGGTTGATCGCGAGCACCGAAATCAGGATCGACAGGCCGGGCATCGTCACGATCCACCATGCGTTGTCGATGTAGTCGCGCGCGGAAGCGAGCATCGCGCCCCACTCGGCGGTCGGCGGTTGCACGCCGAGGCCGAGGAAGCCGAGCGCGGCCGCGTCGAGGATCGCCGACGAGAAGCCGAGCGTCGCCTGCACGATCAGCGGCGCCGTGCAGTTCGGCAACACCTGCGAGAACATCAGGCGCAGCGTGCCGGCGCCGGCCACGCGCGACGCGGTCACGTATTCCTTCTGCAGCTCGCCGAGCGCCGATGCGCGCGTGAGACGCACGTAGGCCGGCAGCGCGACGATCGCGATCGCGAACATCGTGTTGGTGAGGCCCGGGCCGATGATCGCGACGACCGCGACCGCGAGCAGCAGCGACGGCAGCGCGAGCAGCACGTCCATGATGCGCATCACCGGCGTGTCCGCCCACTTCTGGAAGAACGCGGCGACGAGCCCGAGCACGATGCCGGGGATCAGCGCGAGCACGACCGACACGAAGCCGATCCAGAACGACATCCGCGCGCCGAACATCAGCCGCGAAAGGATGTCGCGGCCCGCTTCGTCGGTGCCGAGGACGAATTGCCAGTTGCCGCCGGCGAGCCACGCGGGCGGAATCTTCACGTAGTCGCGGTATTGCTCGACCGGGCTGTGCGGCGCGATCAGCGGCGCGAGCAGCGCGACTGCGATCAGCACGATCACGACGATGCCCGCGCCGACGGCGCCGCGGTTGCGCGAGAAGTTGGCCCAGAACTCGCGTAGCGCAAGCGCACGGCCGCCGGCCGGCGCGGATTCGGTCGGCAGGGTATTTTGCAGATTGCTCATGGAATTACCTCGTGTGGCGGATGCGCGGATTCAGCACGCCGTACAGCAGGTCGACGACCAGGTTCACGACGATCACGAGCGTCGCGATCAACAGGATGCCGCCCTGGACGACCGGATAGTCGCGGCGGCCGATCGCATCGATCAGCCACTTGCCGACGCCGGGCCACGAAAAGAGCGTCTCGGTCAGCACGGCGCCAGCAAGCAGCGTGCCGATCTGCAGGCCGATCACGGTGACGACCGGGATCAGCGCATTGCGCAGCGCATGCACGACGACCACGCGCACGGGCGACAGCCCTTTCGCGCGGGCGGTGCGGATGTAGTCCTCGCGCAGCACCTCGAGCATCGACGAGCGCGTCATCCGCGCGATCACCGCGAGCGGGATCGTGCCGAGCACGATCGCGGGCAGGATCAGGTGGCTCACCGCCGACTTGAACGAGCCTTCGTCCGGTGCGAGCAGCGCGTCGATCAGCATGAAGCCGGTCGGGTGCGGGAAATCGTATTCGACCGCGATGCGCCCCGACACGGGCGTCCAGCCCAGATACGACGAGAACACCATGATGAGGATCAGCCCCCACCAGAAGATCGGCATCGAATAGCCGGTGAGCGCGGTGCCCATCACGCCGTGATCGACGACCGAGCCGCGCCGCAGCGCGGCGATCACGCCGGCCGGCAGCCCGACCACGAGCGCGAACACGAGCGCGCACAGCGACAGTTCGACGGTCGCCGGGAAGCGCGCGAAGAACTCGCCCGCGACGCTCGTGTTGGTGATGATCGACATGCCGAGGTCGCCATGCAGCGCCCGGCCGATGTAGTGGATGTACTGCAGGGGCAGCGGCTGGTCGAGCCCGAGGCGTTTCATCGCCTCCGCGTGCATCGCGGGATCGACGCCGCGCTCGCCCATCATCACTTCGATGGGGTCGCCCGGTATCAGGTGAATCAGCGCAAACGCCAGGACGGTGATGCCGATGAAAGTCGGGATCACCATCCCCACGCGGCGCAACACGAATCTGAACATGATGCGTCTCGTATTTTCTTGTGGGAAATGTGCGACCGGCGACGAAGGGCTTTTGGCCCCTCGCCGCCGGATGATTTCAAGCCGGTTTTCTCAATGACGACAGCTTACGCCAGCCCGGTTACTTCACGCTGACACCGTCGAAACGCGCATAGCCGAGCGGTTCGATCCGCATGTCGACCACGTTCTTGCGCACCGGCTGGTAGACGGTCGAGTTCGCGATCGGCGAGAACGGCAGCTGTTGCGCGAAGATCTGCTGCGCCTGCGTGTAGAGCTTCGTGCGCGCGTCCTGGCCCGTCGTCGTGCGGCCCTTCTGGACCAGCTCGTCGAACGGCTTGTAGCACCAGTGCGAGAAGTTGTTGCCCTTGATCGCCTCGCAGCCGAGCAGCGTGCCGAGCCAGTTGTCGGGGTCGCCGTTGTCGCCCGTCCAGCCGATCAGCATCGTGTCCTGCTCGCCCGAGTGCGCGCGCTTGATGTACTCGCCCCATTCATACGTGACGATCTTCGCCTTCACGCCGATCTTCGCCCAGTCGGCCTGGATCATCTCGGCCATCAGGCGCGCGTTCGGGTTGTACGCGCGCTGCACGGGCATCGCCCACAGCGTGATCTCGAAACCGTTCGGGAAGCCTGCCTTCGCGAGCAGCGCCTTCGCCTTCGCGGTGTCGTAGGCCGGCAGCTTCAGGTTCTTGTCGTACGACCATTGGGTCGGCGGCATCGGCGCGTTCGCGGCCTGGCCGGCGCCCTGGTAGACGGATTCCAGGATCGCCTTCTTGTTGATCGCCATGTCGAGCGCCTGACGCACTTCGAGCTTGTCGACCGGCTTGTGCTCGACGTTGTACGCGAGGTAGCCGAGGTTGAAGCCGGCCTGCGACGGCATGTCGACGTTCGAATCGGCCTTCAGCGTCGCGATGTCGGCCGGGCGCGGATAGCTCATCACCTGGCATTCGTTGCGCTTGATCTTCTGCACGCGCACGCCCGGATCCGGCGTGATCGAGAAGATCAGCTTCGACAGCTTCACTTCGCCCTTCTTCCAGTAGTCAGGATTGCCGTCGAAGCGGATCGTCGCATCCTTCGTGTAGCTGCGGAAGATGAACGGGCCCGTGCCGACCGGCTTCTGGTTGATGTCGGCGGCCTTGCCGGCCTTCATCAGCTGGTCGCCGTATTCGGCCGACAGGATCGACGCGAATTCCATCGCCATGTTCTGGATGAACGGCGCGTTCGGCTCGGCCAGCGTGAACTTCACGGTGTACGGATCGACCTTCTCGATCTTCGTGATCAGCTTGTCGAGGCCCATGTCGGTGAAGTACGGGAACGACACCGGGTACGCCTTGCGGAACGCATTGTTCGGGTCGAGCATGCGCTGGAACGAGAACAGCACGTCGTCCGCGTTGAATTCACGCGTCGGCTTGAAGAAGTCGGTCGTGTGGAACTTCACGCCGTGGCGCAGGTGGAACGTGTACACCTTGCCGTCGGACGACACGTCCCACTTCTCGGCGAGGCCGGGCTCGACCTTCGTGCCGCCGCGCTCGAATTCGACGAGGCGGTTGTAGACGGTGAACGTGGCGGCGGTGAAATCGACGCCGGTCGTAAATTGCGCGGAATCGAAACCCGCCGGGCTGCCTTCTGAGCAGTAGACGAGCGTTTTGTTCGGGATCTGTGCGAATGCAGAGCCCGCGACGCCGAGCGATGCCGCTGCCACGCCTGCCATGGCGGTAACACGCAGGGTGTGCAACAGACGGTTGTATTCCATGTTTCCTCCAGGTCTCCAGATCGGAACCGGTCCCGCCAGGGTCCGGCGTACGCGGATATTACTTGAGCTAACGATGCGGCAACAAGCTGGAGAAAAAACTCTTCTAGATGCCCGCCGGGTTTTTGCCGATTTTTAGTGGGGGTAAAAAATGCGACAACGCGCGCGAGCGACAATTTCGTGCATTTCGCGCATGTTTCGTTCGACGACTAAACAATTCGAGTGCGAACACGAACGGGCGCCGCACCGTTTCCCCGCGTTGCGCAGCACATCATTGCGTTTTGCGAAACGATTCGATGACCGTCTTCAAATCGTCATGCCGTCACGCCGGCGCGTCGAGGTCGGCGTTGCGCGCGGGCACGAACGCGACCGCGACGATCGACAGCGCGATTCCCGCCATCACGTAGTAGGTCGGCGCGAGCGGCGTGCCGGTCACCTTGATCAGCCACGTGACGATGAACTGGCCGAAGCCGCCGAACAGCATCACCGCGACGTTGTACGCGATCGACAGCCCGGTCGAGCGCACGTTGGCCGGGAACAGCTCGGCGATCATCGCGCCGAACGGCCCGTAGTAGCCCGCGAGCGTCACCGACAGCACGGCCTGCACCGCAATCAGCCGCCCGATGCTCGGCGCCGCGTCGAGCCACGCGAACAGCGGATACATCAGCGCGAGCGTCAGCACGAGCGACCACAGCGACAGCCCCTTGCGGCCGATGCGATCCGACCACGCGCCCGCGACCGGCGACAGCACCATCAGCAGCAGGTTGCCGACGATCACCGCGTAGAACGATTCCGCATAGGGCAGCTTCAGCTGCTTCACCGCAAAGGTCGGCAGATAGCTGATCAGCACGTAGATCGTCACGGTGAGCGCGATCACCGAGCCGAGCCCGCACAGCACCTCGCGCGGATGGCGCGTGAACACTTCGCCGAGCGTCGCGCGGCGCGCGCTCTGCTGCGCATGCAGGAATGCTTCGGAATCCGCGAGATGACGGCGGATGTAGAAGCCGATCGGGCCGATCACGAGCCCGAGGACGAACGGCACGCGCCAGCCCCAGCTGCGCAGCGCGTCGTGCGACAGCCCGCGCGTGACGGCCGCGCCGACGAGCGCGCCGATCAGCAGTGCGCCCGCCTGGCTCGCCATCTGCCAGCTGCCATAGAAACCGCGTTTCGAGAATGGCGCCGCTTCGATCAGCAGCGCCGTCGCGCTGCCGAATTCGCCGCCCGCGGAGAAGCCCTGCAGCAGGCGGCCGAGCACGATCAGCAGCGGGCCGCCGATGCCGATCGCCGCATAGGGCGGCGCGATCGCGAGCAGGAAGATGCCGGCCGTCATCAGCAGGATCACGAGCGACAGCGCGGCCTTGCGGCCCGCACGGTCCGCGTACAGCCCGAACACGATCCCGCCGATCGGGCGCATGAAGAACGCGACGCCGAACGTCGCGGTGGTCAGCAGCAGCGACGAGTATTCGCTGGAGGTGGGAAAGAACAGCTCGGCGATCACGACCGTCATGAAGCCGAACACCGTGAAGTCGTACCACTCGAGCGCATTGCCGATCACGGCGGCCACGACGGCGCGCCGGTTCAGCGCGCGCTCGGGCCGGGCCGTTTTCGTTGAATTCGCAATCGTCGCCATGCGTGCCTCGTCCTCGTGGATTCGCCGTATCGGGCGGTTCGGCGCGCGGGGTACCGCGGCGCGCTGGTGTGCAGCGAGTGTAGAAAGCGACGGAACCGTTTTCAAGCATAAAAAAACGCCCGCCATCGAACGACAGCGAGCGTGTTGCGGTTTTCGCCGCATTGCGGCATCGCACGATGCCGCACGGGCCTCAACCCATCTTCGAGAAAGCGCTGCACCAGCCCTTCGCCGACACCTGCTTGCCGGGGAACGCGCCGCACGGGCCCGAAGCCGAGCCCTTCTTGCCCTGGTACAGCATGCAGGCCGCGCAATCCTGGCCCGCTGCGTATTTCGGGTACTTCGTCTTGTCGACCTTCGTGGCATCGGCCTTGTAGCCGAGCGCCACCGCGGTCGGATCGGTTTCCGACAGCATCGGCGCATCGGCCAGCGCTTCGCGCGACAGCGCCAGCGCGGACACCGCGCCAATGCTCGTAATCAGGAAACTCCGACGGGATGTTTTCATGGGGGACTCGCTCCAACGTTATCGGTTTGAAAGCCGTTCTGGCGACGGCGTCCAACAGAATAACGCTCAAGCGAATAAATGTGCGCGCCGAAATGCCGGAGATAAGGGATTTCACACGGGTTCCATCCGGCCGGCCCGCACGGCGGCGGGCCGTGCGTCACGCGCGCGACACCATGTCGCCCACCCGCTGCGCGAGCGCGAGCG
Organism: Burkholderia sp. AU28863; assembly: GCF_002223195.1. Lineage (NCBI taxonomy): Bacteria > Pseudomonadati > Pseudomonadota > Betaproteobacteria > Burkholderiales > Burkholderiaceae > Burkholderia > Burkholderia sp. AU28863. The sequence continues at coordinate 878,921 of NZ_NKFE01000004.1, forward strand.
ACGCGGTGAGCCCCGGCGACTCGATGCCGAACAGGTTCACGAGCCCGCGCACGCCGTGCTGCGCGGCGCCCTGCACGATGAAGTCGGCCGGCGGCTCGCCGGGCCCCGCGACCTTCGGCCGGATGCCCGCGTACGCCGGCTGCAGCGCGTCGTCGGGGAGGCCCGGCCAGAATGCGCGGATCGACGCGTAGAACGCGCCCGCGCGCGCCGGATCGACTTCGTAGCGCAGCGCATCGCACCACTCGACGTCCGGGCCGAAGCGCGCCTGCCCGCCGAGATCGAACGTCAGGTGCACGCCGAGCCCCGCACGATCGGGCATCGGGTAGATCAGGTGCGAGAACGGCGCACGGCCCGACAGACTGAAATAATTGCCGCGCGCGAGATAGAGCGGCGGCACCCAGCGCGGATCGAGGCCGCGCGTGCGGTGCGCGAGCGCCTGCGCGCCGAGCCCCGCGCTGTTGATCACGCACGACGCGTCGATCTCGGTCGGCGCGGCGCCGCCGGTGCGCACGATGAAGCGCCCGCCGCGCAGCACGTCGATCGACTCGACCGGAGATTGCAGCGCGCACACGGCGCCGTCGCGTTCGGCATCGCCGAGTAGCGCGAGCATCAGCTGGTGGCTGTCGACGATGCCGGTCGACGGCGAGAACAGCGCCTCCACGCATTCGAGCGCGGGCTCGAGCGTCTGCGCTTCGGCGCGCGTGAGCGGCAGCAGGTCGAGCACGCCGTTTTCGGCCGCGCGCGCGCCGATCGCCTTCAACTGCTTCACTTGCGCGGCGCTCGTCGCGACCAGCAGCTTGCCGGTGCGCCGGTGCGGCACGTGATGCGTGTCGCAGAATTCGTACAGCAGGTCGCGCCCGTGCACGCACGACGTCGCCTTCAGCGACCCGCGCGGATAGTAGAGCCCCGCGTGAATCACCTCGCTGTTGCGCGAACTCGTGCCCGTGCCGATCGCGTCGGCCGCCTCGAGCACGATCGTTTCACGCCCGCGCGCGGCCAGCTCGCGCGCAATCGCCAGACCGACGACACCCGCGCCGATCACGACACAATCCGTCTGCTCCATGGCTTTTCGCGCTGCCCGCGCGTCGAAGGGAGAGAGAAGAATTGTACGTCCCGGTTCGCCCGCTTGCCGAACGCGTGCGCATCGTGTCGCGACGGTGCGAACAACGATGCGGCCGGGCGCGCAACGAACACCCCGCGCGCGCGCCGCAGCCGGACCGCGCGGGGCAGCGTCAGAAGCCGATCGGCCGGCGCTTCGCCGCGCCTTCGTCGGCGCGGATGTCGGCCGGCCCGATCGCGTCGCGGCCGTCGAGCCGCGCGGCGCCGAACGCGTGCAGCAGCGCGCGGCGCATCGTGCGCGGCGGCGTCGCGGCCAGCACGTCGAGCGCATCGTCGCCGAGCGTCTCGGGGAAACGCCGCCCCCACGCATGCGACGTGCGGATCTCGTCGTAGATCGTCTGCGCGATGCGGCGCGCGCCGGCCGCGTCGGGCGCCGCGATCTCGTACACGTTCATCCGGTTGAGCAGCGGCTCCGGAATCGCCTGCGCGTCGTTCGCGGTCGCGATCCAGATCACGTTGCCCGCGTTGATCGGCACTTCCGCGAATTCGTCGACGAACGCGCGCGCGGTGTCGTGCTCGAGCAACGCATACAACGCGCCGAGCGGATCGTATTGCGCATCGCTGCCGGCCTTGTCGATCTCGTCGACCGCGATCACCGGGTTCGCGTAGCTGCCGTTCACGAGCGCGTCGAATACCTTGCCGGGCTTCGCGTTCTTCCATTGCGACGACGCGCCCGACAGGATCCAGCCGGCCGTCAGCGAACTCATCGGCACGTAGTGGTACGCGGTGCCGAGCAACTGCGCGAGCGCCTTCGCGAAATGCGTCTTGCCGATCCCGGGCGGCCCGAGCAGCAGGATCGGCATCAGTTCGAGCCGATCCTCCGTTTCGAGACACAGTGCGATCTGCTTGCGCACGTCGTCGAGCGGCTCGCCGAAATTCGGCAACGCTTCGCCGAGCGCGTCGAACGACGGCATCCGGTTCGGCTTCACGCAGAAGCGCAGATTCCCCGTCTTGAGCATCCGCTCGTAGGTCGAGCGCAGTGCGTCGCTCGCGCTCTCGTTCAGGTCGCTCAGCGCCGTCTCGACCTGCTCGAGGTCGTACACCGTGCTGAAGGACGCCACCGCCAGTTCCTGTTTCACCATCGCCGTCGTCATACCCACCTCGCTGCACTTGCCGTCATACACTCATCAGACCCTTACGATTTCAGTGTAACGATCCCGCATCGCCGTGCAAGCAAGCAGCCGGGGGAGTCTGCTGCTAACAGCGCGCGCACGCTGCACGGCCGGGCGCCGCGGCGTATGATCGAACGTTCACGACGCTCGCGGCGGGCTCGCCGATCGCGCCCGCGCGCCGCTCGCACACCGCCCCGCACTTCGCCTGACGCCTCGCCGCCCGAAGGTATGCCGATGCCCGTCCCCCCCGCTTCGCCGCGCGTCGATTCCGACGCGATCCGTTCCGTCGATGCCGTCGACGCCGCGCTCAAGTCGCGTCGCGCGGTCCGCGCGTTCCTGCCGACGCCGGTGCCGCGCGACACGATCGAGGCGATCCTCGAAGCCGCGAGCCGCGCGCCGTCCGGCACCAACATCCAGCCGTGGCGCGTGTACGTCGCGACGGGCGCCACGCGCGACGCGCTCGCCGCCGCGCTCACCGCGGCCTACGACGATCCGGCGCGCGACGAGAAATACGTCGCCGAATACGACTACTACCCGCGCGAATGGGTGTCGCCGTATATCGACCGGCGCCGCAAGGTCGGCTGGGACCTGTACGGCCTGTTGAACATCCGCCGCGACGAGAAGGCGCGCATGCACGCGCAGCACGCGCGCAATTTCCGTTTCTTCGATGCGCCGGTCGCGCTGTTCTTCACGCTGGACCGGGTCATGACCCACGGCGCATGGCTCGACTGCGGGATGTTCCTGCAAGGCGTGATGACGGCCGCGCGCGCCCGCGGCCTCGATACGTGCCCGCAGGCCGCATTCGTGCCGTTTCACCGGATCGTCGCCAAACATCTCGACATCCCCGCCAACGAGCTGCTCGTCTGCGGGATGTCGCTCGGCCATGCGGATCCCGACGCGATCGAGAACCGCCTCGTCACCGAGCGCGCGAGCGTCGCCGAGTTCACGCGTTTTTTCGCTTGAAAACGCATGACGCGGCCCTACCTGTCGAGCAGGACCGCATCGTGCTGCGAACCTGTCGCGGCACGTCCCGTCACATCGCGACCGAAATCGATCGGGCGTAAGATGGGCGTCCGTTCCCCGCTATCCCGCGTTTCCGGAGACGTTTCATGCTGAAACACGGCCTGGCCGTCCTGCTTGCGAGCGTCGTGCTCGCCGCCCATGCGCAGAGCCCCGCGCCGGCCGTCGTCGCATGGGAAATCCAGGTGGTGCGCGACGGTCAGACGATCGACACGTTCCAGCAAAACACCACCGTGGGCCAGTCCCGCACCGATACCCATCGCTATCCGTCGTCCGTGCCGGTCGGCTGCGGCACAGCCGCGCGCGTCGTGCCGACCGAGCGCGCGCGCTCGGTGACGGTCGCGCCGCTCGCCGTCGACGCCGGCGCGAATACCGTGTCGCTCGGGCTCGACGTGCAGGAAACGCTCGACGACGAAAACGCGACGCGCGGCGATCCGTGCGTGCCGGCGTCGCCGCGGCAAATCGTCGCGAGCCACCCCGGCCTGGCGGTCGGCGGCGACGCGTGGACCGACTGGACGCTCGTCGAGCAGCATCCGCATCTCGTGTACCGCGTGCGTGCGCACGTCGCGAAGGATTGAACGTCATGTCCGCCGACGCCCTCTCCTTGCCGTTCGCCGAGCCGCACGCCGCGCCCGACGAAATCACCGCCGTCAGCTGGAACCTGCACAAAGGGCGCTCGCCGCTCGGCTTCACCGCGTGGAACGCGATGCGCGACTGGATGCAGTCGACCCACGCCGACGTGTATTTCCTGCAGGAAGCGATGGCGCGCCGCATGCCGCGCCCGATGCTCGCACCGGGCTTCGGCGCGCCAATGGACGACACGGTCGACGACGTGTGGCATTGCCAGGCCACCGAGATCGCGCAGGCGCTCGACTGGCAGATCGCGCTCGGGCCGAACGTGTTCAAGCCGTCGTGGCGGCACGGCAACGCGATCCTGTCGCCGCATCCGCTCGACCTCGGCGGCCGCTGGGACATCTCCGCGCACCGCTTCGAGCGGCGCGGGCTGCTGGTCGCGCGCGCGACGCTCGCCGGCGCGCGCCCGGTGACGCTGCTGTGCGCGCACCTCGCGCTCACGCGCGCCGCGCGGCTGCGCCAGATGCACTGGATCGCGCACTGGATCGAGCGCAACGCGGGCGACGACCCGTTGATGCTCGCCGGCGACTTCAACGACTGGCGCAACGATTCGGTCGCGCTGTTCGGCGAGATCGGGCTGTCCGAGGTCGCGACGCTGCTCGGCGAATCGGGCCGCACGTTCCCCGCGTTCTCGCCGGCACTCGCGCTCGACAAGATGTTCGTGCGCGGCCTGACGCCGCTCGAATGGCGCGCGCCGTCCGGCGAAGCCGCGTGGCTGTCGGACCACCTGCCGTACATCGCGCGCCTGCGCCTCGATCCGCGGTAACGCGCGCCGCCGGCCGCGGCCCGGTCACGGCGCCGCCGGAGCGCGCCGCATGGGCCGCGAATCACGCGGCCGACCACCGAAAGCATGTTGAAAGGATATGTTGCGCCAAATCCGCGCAGCCACGCGGGTCAAGCCCGCGATCCGCGTCGACAGGGTAAAATAACGAGTTCCTCAAACGTCTGTCATCGAGAAGGCGCGTGTCCGACGCGCCAGCCGGCCGATCCGCGATCGGGCCGTCGCACTCGGTTTTTGCCCATTTTTTGGGCCCGTTACACGCGTTCGCCACGCGCGTCCGTTTTCAAAGCCATGAGCAAATACGACACCGCCACCGTCCAATCCGTCCATCACTGGACCGACACGCTTTTCAGCTTCACCTGCACCCGTGAGGCGAGCCTGCGCTTCAACAACGGCGAATTCACGATGGTCGGCCTCGAAGTCGACGGCAAGCCGCTCGCGCGCGCCTACTCGATCGTCAGCCCGAACTACGAAGAGCATCTCGAATTCTTCAGCATCAAGGTGCAGGACGGCCCGCTGACGTCGCGCCTGCAACACCTGAAGGTGGGCGACACGGTGCTGATCGGCAAGAAGCCGACGGGCACGCTGGTCGCCGACAACCTGCTGCCGGGCAAGACGCTGTGGATGCTGTCGACGGGCACGGGCCTCGCGCCGTTCATGTCGATCATCCGCGACCCGGACATCTACGACCGCTTCGACAAGGTGATCCTGACCCACACGTGCCGCCTGAAGGGCGAGCTCGCGTACATGGACTACATCAAGCACGACCTGCCGGGCCACGAGTACCTGGGCGACATCATCAAGGAAAAGCTCGTCTACTACCCGACGGTCACGCGCGAAGCGTTCGACAACGAGGGCCGGATCACCGACCTGATCGCGACGGGCAAGCTGTTCACGGACCTCGGCGTGCCGGCGTTCTCGCCGGAAAACGACCGCGTGATGCTGTGCGGCAGCACCGCGATGCTGAAGGACACGACCGAGCTGCTGAAGCAGGCCGGCCTCGTCGAAGGCAAGAACAGCGCACCGGGTCATTACGTGATCGAGCGCGCGTTCGTGGACTGATCGATCCCTTGGGGGCTTGTTCCCGCCAATAACGGGCCCTCGTTGCGCGTCATCAACAACCGGAGCAAAAGCTCCGGTTTTTTTTCGTCCGGACTTGGCGAATTCGTAACAAACTGGGACCATTCCATCTCAAATAGTTACATTTTGATACGTCATCCCCGGGCGCTCGGGTGTCAGTGTTTTTCCTACAACACCTTCATTCCGATTATTCACATTTACCCTTAAATGTCCGCCCGACATGACCTTTTCAGAATTTTTGAGATATTATTCGGCGCGCGTGGTTGCCGTTTGGATGAGCTTGAAAGGGTCGGATGCAAGTGTTACAAGACGTAACTTTTGTTACCTCGGCATGGAGCGATTCTCCGGCGGCGACCGTCATCGAAACGGCAGCCAGCCCACGCAGCCAGCCGGTGTCTGAACCGCTTTCTGACAGCAGGGAGAGTCATGGATACGTCGCTTAACGCGCCCTCGGGCGCCCACGCCCCGTTCCCGTCGCGGCAGCGCATGCCTGGCTGCGCTGCTACTCCGCCGGTGGCCGACGCCGCGTCGAAACGCGACGCGTCCGCCGCACGGATCGCGGCACTTTCCGCCCAGCTTCTCGCCGCCGACGAAGCGGCCCGCCGCCATCTGGCCAGCGAGCTGCACGACGGGCTCGGCGCCGAATTGACCGCCGCCCGCTTCGCGCTCGCAAACGTTCAAACGTGGCTGCCGGCCGATGCGCCGGAAGGCTGCCTGCGCGCGCTGGCGCTGGCGCAGCAGGCGCTCGACGCCGCGACCGACGCGAATCGCCGGCTCATCGACGAGCGCGACACGCCGGCGCTGGACGCCGGCATGGTCGGCGCGCTGGCGTCGTGGATCGATACCCATGCGGCACGCACGGGCCTGCGCACGAGCTTCGTATGCGCGGCCGACGCCCGCCTGACGCAGCTCGCCGGCGCGAGCGCGCTCGCGGTGTTCCGCGTCGCGCAGGAAGCGCTGTCGAACGTCGCGAAACACGCCCGCGCGACGTCGGTCGACGTCCGGATCGCCACCGACGGCACGCACCTGTCGCTCAGTGTCGCCGACGATGGGACCGGTTTCGCCCGGCACCGCCGCAGCGGCTACGGCCTGGCCGGCATGCGCGCCCGCTGCGAGGCGTTCGGCGGCAGCTTCGAGGCGGCCACGCCGGCCACCGGCCGCGGCACGCGCGTCACCGCACGCTTCGCGTGGGATTCGCTGCTCGCGGTGCCTGCCGCGGCACGCCGCACGTCGCTTTCGTGAGGTCGCGATGAGCCTGAACATCCTGCTCGTGGACGATCACGCGATCGTCCGGCAAGGGATCCGCCAGTTGCTGATCGACCGCGGCGTCGCGCGCGACGTGACCGAGGCCGAAAACGGCGGCGACGCGATGGCCGCCGTCGACAAGCAGGAATTCGACGTGATCCTGCTCGACATCTCGCTGCCCGACACGAACGGCATCGAGGTGCTCAAGCGCCTCAAGCGCAAGCTGACGCGCACGCCGGTGCTGATGTTCTCGATGTACCGCGAGGATCAGTACGCGGTGCGTGCGCTGAAGGCCGGCGCGTCCGGCTACCTGTCGAAGACGGTCAACGCCGCGCAGATGATCGGCGCGATCCAGCAGGTCGCGGCCGGCCGCAAGTACGTGAGCCCCGCGATGGCCGAGGCGCTCGCCGAATACGTGTCGTTCGAGAACGAGCCGCTGCCGCACGAGAAGCTGTCCGATCGCGAATACCAGACGCTCTGCATGCTCGCGTCGGGCAAGCGGCTCACCGATATCGCGAACACGCTGTCGCTGTCGGTGAAGACGGTCAGCGTGTACCGGTCGCGGCTGCTCGAGAAGATGCGGCTGTCGAACAACGCGGAACTCACGTTCTACGTGATGAGCAACCGGCTCGTCGACATGGCGCCCACGGCCGGCGCCTGATTGCCCGGCCGGCCCCGAATTCGTCCGATCCGGCGACGCGGCGAACGCCGCGCGGCGCCCGAGCGCGCCCGTGTCGCGCGCAAACGCTTGTTTTTTCGGACGATTCCGCGGCGCGCCGCTGCACCGCAACGGGGCTTGCACGCCAAATCAGCTAAAATTATCGGTTTTCACTCAGTCGGCGCGCCGTGCCTGCGCGTGCTGGCGATTCATCCGCAATGTCTCTCTTCCGCAAGAAAAACGTCGATCGCATGATCGCCGGCGCGCAAGCCGCCGGGCTCAAGAAAGCGCTCGGCGCGATCGACCTCACGTTCCTCGGCATCGGCGCGATCATCGGCACCGGCATTTTCGTGCTGACCGGCACCGGCGCCGTCCAGGCCGGCCCCGCCCTGATGCTGTCGTTCGTGATCGCCGCGATCGCGTGCGGCTTGGCCGCCTTGTCGTATGCGGAGTTCGCGTCGTCGATCCCCGTCGCCGGCTCGATCTACACGTATTCGTACGCGACGCTCGGCGAGCTCGTCGCGTGGATCATCGGCTGGGACCTGATGCTCGAGTACGGCCTCGCGTCGTCGGCCGTGTCGGTCGGCTGGTCGGGCTACCTGCAATCGCTGCTGCAGGGCTTCGGGCTGTCGCTGCCTACCGTGCTGACGGCCGCGCCCGGCGCGGTGCCCGGCGTCGCCACGTGGTTCAACCTGCCCGCGTTCCTCGTGATGATCGTGATCACGACGCTGCTGTCGATCGGCGTCCGCGAATCGACCCGCATCAACAACATCATGGTGTTCATCAAGGTGTCGGTCGTGCTGCTCGTGATCGCGGTCGGCCTGTTCCACGTGACGCCCGCGAACTGGAAGCCGTTCATGCCGCACGGCTGGAACGGCGTGTTCGGCGCGGCCGCCGTGATGTTCTTCGCGTTCATCGGCTTCGACGCGGTGTCGTCGGCGGCCGAGGAAGTGAAGAACCCGAAGCGCGATCTGCCGATCGGCATCATCGCGTCGCTCGCGGTATGCGCGGTGCTGTACGTGACGGTCGCCGCGGTCGCGACCGGCATCGTGCCGTCGGCCCAGTACGCGAACATCTCGCACCCGATCTCGTACGCGCTGCAGGTCGCCGGCGAGAAGTGGGTCGCGGGCTTCATCGATCTCGGCGCGGTGCTCGGCATGCTGACCGTGATCCTCGTGATGAGCTACGGCCAGACGCGCGTGATCTTCGCGATGTCGCGCGACGGGCTGCTGCCGGCTGCGCTGTCGCGCGTGCATCCGCGTTTTGCGACGCCGTTCCTGACGACCTGGCTGGTCGGCCTGTTCTTCGGGCTGATCGCCGCGCTCGTGCCGCTCAACGTGCTCGCCGAGCTGATCAACATCGGCACGCTCGCGGCGTTCTCGATGGTGTCGATCGCCGTGCTCGTGCTGCGCCGCACGCACCCCGAGCTGCCGCGCGCGTTCCGCTGCCCGGGCGTGCCCGTGGTGCCGATCCTCGCGGTCGCGTCGTGCCTGTTCCTGATGCTGAACCTGCAGCCCGTCACGTGGGCCGCGTTCGGCATCTGGCTCGTGATCGGCCTCGTGATCTACTTCCTGTACTCGCGGCACCACTCGAAGCTCGCGCACGGCCATCCCGACGCGCACTGAGCGCCGTTCATGGCGCGCCTTCCACGGTGCGCCATGACAAATCGCACGCGGGGCCCGTAGCGGCCCCGCACGCGTCCTTTCCCCGAACCGTCCGCCCGCGCGCGATCACTGTCCGATCGTCGCGATCTCTTGCCCGATCCTCCGGATTTGCCGGCGCCGGCCAGCGCGCCGCCTGCACGCGCGCGCCGGCCGGTTCATAATCCCGCCATCGAACGACGGCGGCGCGCGGCTCGCCGTCCGGCAACAGGAAAACACGATGGAAAGCGTCGATCTCGATGTACTGAAATCCAGCGCGCGCTGGCTCGAAGAAGGGCGCCGCGTGCTGCTCGTGACGGTCGTGAAGACGTGGGGCTCGTCGCCGCGCCCCGAAGGCGCGATGCTCGCGGTGCGCGAGGACGGCCTGGTGGTCGGGTCCGTGTCCGGCGGATGCATCGAGGACGACCTGATCGCCCGCGTGCATGCGAGCGGCATCGCGGCCGATGCGCGGCCGGAAGCGCTCAAGTACGGCGTGACGGCCGAGGAGGCGCACCGCTTCGGGCTGCCGTGCGGCGGCACGATCCAGCTCGTGCTCGAACCGCTCACGCGCGACAGCGGGATCGCCGCGCTGTGCGCCGAAGTCGAGGCCGGCCGCCTCGTCACGCGCACGATGACGCTCGCGACCGGCCGCGCGTCGCTGTCGCCCGCGCAGGCGACCGACGGGCTCGCGTTCGACGGCGAACGGCTCGTGACGATCCACGGGCCGCGCTACCGGATGCTGGTGATCGGCGCCGGCCAGTTGTCGCGCTATCTGTGCCAGATCGCGGTCGGGCTCGACTATCAGGTGACGGTATGCGATCCGCGCGACGAATACACGGATGCGTGGGACGTGCCGCTCACGCGCGTCGTGCATACGATGCCCGACGATACGGTGCTGGACATGAAGCTCGATGCGCGTTCGGCCGTGATCGCGCTCACGCACGACCCGAAGCTCGACGATCTCGCGCTGATGGAGGCGCTGAAGACGCCCGCGTTCTACGTGGGCGCGCTCGGCTCGCGACGCAACAACGCGGCGCGGCGCGAGCGGCTGCGCGAATTCGATCTGAGCGAAGGAGAACTGGCCCGTCTGCACGGGCCGGCGGGCATCTACATCGGCAGCCGGACGCCGCCGGAAATCGCGATCTCGATTCTCGCGGAGATCACCGCCGCGAAGAACAACGTGTCGCTGCCGACGATCCTGCAGGTCGAAGGCGCGAAGGCCGCGCGCGAAATCGCGGCGAACAGCGGCGCGGCCTGCGGGCTCTGACCCGCGGTGGCGGGCGGCCGCGCGTGCGCCGGGCGCTGGCCCGGCCGGCGCGACCGTCGGTCAGGTCAGGTCAGGCCGGCAGCCAGCGCGGCGGCGACCGAACCCACCACCAGCACGACGCCGACCGTGCGGCGCTTGTTCAGCTCGGTCCACAGCAGCACGCCCGTCAGCGACAGCAGGATCAGCGAGCCCGCGATCGTATCCATCAGCAGCACCCAGCCGAGATTCATCCCGACGCCGCGATGCAGGTTGTTCAGCGTCGTCAGGAACGTGTTGCCCGTGCGCTTCACCGACACGTAGCCGTTGCCGACCCAGTATTCGCCCTGCAGGTTCTGGTGCGGCCCGAACACGCCGAATTGCCAGTGCTCGGGCTGCATCACGCGCTTGTCGCCCCACGCGACGGCCTGCGCGGGCTCCTTGCGCATGCGGCCCGGCTTGCCGTCGAAATGCAGCTCCTGCTGGAGCCACTTCGTCATCGCGGCGGGCGTCTTCGGCACCGGATCCGGCAGCGCGATCTGCATCTCCTCGACCTGCGGCTCGCCGGTCGAGATCTTCAGCGGCGGCGCGCGGTGGTTCAGCACCACGCCCGTCACGCCGAACAGCAGCCCGAGCACCGCGCCCCACAGCCCGACCCAGCCGTGCACCTTGCGCAGCCACTTGATGAAGGTCGCGCGGCGCGAGCGCTGACGGCGTGCGGCCAGCTCGTCGGCGTTCAGCGGGCGGCCCGCCGGGTGCAGCACGGTGACGCCGGCGCGCGGCATGCCCGTCTTGGGCGGGTCGATCGTTTCGGGCGCGTTCACGCGAAGGTATCCATTCGTTCAAAACGACGGGCGGCGCGCAGGGAATGCGCGCCGCCCGGGCAACATGAAAATGAGAATGGATATCATTACATAAATCGGAAGGCGGCTCAATCCGTGCGCGTACGGAGCGGCAGGTTCAGCGCGTGCGCGAACGCGCAAGAAAGGCATGCGTTGCGACGCGATGCCGATCGATAGACGCAAAATGCCGGCGGAATGATCCCGCTGACCACGGACAGCCATCCGTCAGAAGCCGCCCGACGGGAGGCCGTTCAGCGCAACGGCGGCAACGGGAAACGCGGCGCGGCGTCGTTCGGCGCGGGCTCGGTGCGATCGAGCGCGTACAGCCACGCGAGCAGGTCGGCGACTGCCTGATAGAGCTGCGGCGGAATCCGGTCGTCGAGATCGACCTGCATCAGCAGCGACACCATCTCCGGCGCCGTGTGCACGTACAGCCCCGCATCGTGCGCGCGCGCGACGATCATCTCGGCGAGCACGCCATAGCCCTTGGCGACCACGCGCGGCGCCGCGTCGCCGCCTTTCGGGTCGTAGACGAGCGCGGCCGCGCGCTTGCGGGACGTCATGCTCATCGCAGCGCCTCGTCATCGTCGCCCGGCACCCGCAGGCCGGGGCCGCCGGCCGCGCCGCGCGCATACGCGGCGGCGGCTGCCTGGGCGGCGAACAGGTCGAAGCCGTCCGGCCCGTCGTCGACCGCGCGGATCGACAACCCGCCCACCTTGAGCCCCGAGCCTTCGAGCCGCTGCCGCAGCGCCGCTTCGTGGCGTGTGAGACGGTCGGCGCCCGTCTGGTTCGCGCGCAGCCGGGCGACGAGCTGCGCGCCGTTCAGCACCAGTTCGGCATCGACCGTGCCGAGCGACGGCAGCGTCAACGTGAGGCGCGTGCGCCACGCGATGCCGTCGCCGGCGTCGTCGCCGCCGCGCGGCGCGCGGTGGCCCGGCTCGTCGGGTTCGATCGTCCAGTCGAGCCGCGCGCCGGGCCACGCCTCGCCGGTCCAGCGAAACTGGTCGGTCGCGAGCGCATCGAGTTGCTGCCGAACGAGCGGCACGGCGGCCGGATGCACGGTCGCGAGCGGCTGCGCCTGCGGATCGGACGATGCGGCGGCCGGCTCGGCGCGCACGAGCGGCCAGCGCGTATCGGCGTGCGCAGCCAGCGGATCGGCGGTATCGGGCGGCAACGACGCGCCCGCCCGGGTCGATGCCGGTGCGGCCTGCGCGGAGTCGCGCGCCGGTGCGCCGCCCGGGGCCGGCGATGGCGCACTGGCCCGCGCGGCGGCCGGCGGCGGCGGGCGCTGCGCGAGCAGTTCGTCGAGCACGTCGGTCGATTCGTGCGGGACGGCTGCCGGGTCGGCCGGCGCGAGCGCGGTCGCGAGGCGTGCCTGCGGCTCGCGCATCAGCGCCGCGAGCGGACGCTGGCCGGCCAGCCATTGCGCGAGATGGGATTCGTAGAAGAGGCCGCTTTCGCTCACGGCCTGCGCCAACGCCGCACGCAACGTCGCGACCGGCGGCGGCGCGGCCGCGCCGCGCACTGCCGTGGCGGACGACGCAGGATCGGCAGCCGGCGTGGAAGACGCTGCGGGACCGGGCGCAGCGGGCGCACGCGCCGGCACCGGCGTATCGGTGAGCAGCACGGCGGGATCGGCGAGCAGCGGGAGCCGACCGACGATCGCCGGCGTTGCATCGCCGCCCGAGCGCGAGATCGCGTCGAGCACGCGTCCGACATCGGACAGCGCGGTCTGCGTGGAAGCCGGCGGCGCGGCGGGCGGGCTGCCGGCCGGCAGCGGGGACGACGCGCCGGCGCCCGGCGTGCCGACCTGCGCGGTCGCGCCGCCGCCGGCCGGCGCCGATACGGTGTCGGTCAGCAGGCTGTCGAGGCGGCTCGCCAGCAGCGCGGCCGCAACGGAGTCGATACCGGTCATGATCGGAGCCTGCTCACCTCAGCCAGCTGGTTGCGAATCCGGGCACGGCACGCCGGTGCCGCCCACGGGAACAGCGCGCGCCGCGTGCGGCGCCGGCCCGGGCGCCTTGCGCCGGTCGCCCGGCACGCGGCCCTACCCGCGCGCGCGATAGAGATCGGTCAATACCTGGGTCGAGCGCCGCGCCTCGAACAGCGCGGACAGCCGCGCGACGTCCGGGCTCGCGAGATCGCGGATCGCGGCGTCGTCGGCGAGGATGCGGCGGATCAGGTCGAGCTTGCGGCCGAGATCCGATTCGTCGAGCACGACGCCGGGATCGGCCTCCTTCAACCCGTCGACGAGCTGCATGAATTCGGCCTGCAACTCCGGCAACGCGTTCCAGTCGGCGCCGCGCGCGGCGCACAGCATCCGGCCCGACACGGCGGCGAGCGCCTCGTAACGCGCGAAGTATTCGGCCTTGTGATTCATCGTGATGCTTCCGCTACCTGTTGCGCGGCCATCCGCGCGACTTCCGGGGCGATGCCCGTCCATGCTTCCTCGAGCGTCGCGAGCAGGCCGTCGACCTCGACCAGCATCGCGTCGCTCGCCTGCGCGTTCGCTTCCAGCAGGCGCCGGCCGATATACGCGTACAGCGCATTGAGCCGTTCGGCGATCTCGCCGCCCGCGTCGCGGTTCAGCGACGCCTGCAGGCCGCTCTCGACGATCCGGATCGCCTTGCCGATCGCTTCGCCGCGCCCGGCGACGTTGTCCTGCTGCAAATGCATGCGCGCCAGCGCGATCGCCTGCCGCGCGCCCTGGTACAGCATCGCGATCAGCCGGTGCGGGGAGGCGCCCATCACCCCGGTCTCGACGCCGACACGCGCGTACGCACTGGCTCCAGCGTGTCCTGGGGAAAACATGCGCTTCTCCTCGTTATTTGCGTTGGCTAGTCGGGAACCGCCGCCGTGTGTCGCACGGTGCGGCTTTCACCGGAGTTATCGGAAGGGATTTGAAAAGCTTTAGGTGCGCGGGGCTGCCGCCGGGCGTCCGATGCCGGCTCGCCGGCCCCGTTGCGCAAGCCCGGAACTGTCCCTGGATGCCCGTCGCCGGTTAGCCGTCCCCGAATGCCCGCCCCGGATGCCCGTCGCGTGACGGCCCCTCACACGGACATCTGCATGATGTCGTTGTAAGCACTCACTAACTTGTTGCGGACCTGGAGCCCGAACTGGAAGCCGATATTGGCTTTCTGCATGTCGACCATCACGTCGTTCAGCGAGATGTTCGGCGCGCCGACCTCGAACGCCTTCGCCTCGCCGAGCGCGTGCTGCTGGTCGCCGCTGATCTTGTCGAGCGACGCCTTCATCGCGCTCGCGAACGTGCCGGCCGTCGCCGCGCCCGAGCCGGCCAGCGCCGCCGTCGGGCTCGCGACGCCGCCGGACGCCTGCGCGGCCATCGACTGCATCTGTTGCAACACCGAACCGATTCCGCTGACGTTCGCAGTCATGCTGTCCCCAGACATAGAGAAGAGACCCGGACGCACCGGGCGACCCGCCGGCGCCGCACCACGCGCACCATGCCGGATCGCGAAAAAGGATAGCAGCGCGGCGCGCGTCAAAGCCGCGAAAGTACGGGGGAAACCCCGCTCTTTTCGGACGATCGGAGTGCGCCGCGGGTCACGATAATCGCATCGTGTCATTGTCCGCCCGCTCGTCCGAGCGAGCTCAGTCGTCCCGCTCCGGAGAAACTCGACGCATGGATTCGCAGGCCAACTCGCTGATCAACCCAGACGCCCGCGCGGGCCTCAGCCCGGCGCCAGGCGCCGCCGCGGCCGCCGCGTTGCCGGGCGCGGGCGGCGCAGGCGCGGACTTCGGGCTTGGCGGCTTCGCCGAACGCATTCCCGGCATCTCGCGGATGAAGGGCAACCCGAAGCTGCCGTTCGTGATCGCCGTCGCATTCGCGATCGCCGCGATCACCGCGCTCGTGCTGTGGAGCCGGGCCCCCGACTACCGCGTGCTGTACAGCAACCTGTCGGACCGCGACGGCGGCGCGATCATCGCCGCGCTCCAGCAGGCAAACGTCCCCTACAAGTTCGCCGATGCCGGCGGCGCGATCCTCGTGCCGTCGAACCAGGTGCACGAGACGCGCCTGAAGCTCGCCGCGATGGGGCTGCCGAAGGGCGGCTCGGTCGGCTTCGAGCTGATGGACAACCAGAAATTCGGCATCAGCCAGTTCGCCGAGCAGATCAACTACCAGCGCGCGCTCGAAGGCGAGCTGCAACGCACCATCGAATCGATCAACGCCGTGCGCGGCGCGCGCGTGCATCTCGCGATCCCGAAGCCGTCGGTGTTCGTGCGCGACAAGGAAGCGCCGAGCGCGTCGGTGTTCGTCGACCTCTACCCGGGCCGCGTGCTCGACGAGGGCCAGGTGCAGGCGATCACGCGGATGGTGTCGTCCGGCGTGCCCGACATGCCGGCCAAGAACGTGACGATCGTCGACCAGGACGGCAACCTGCTGACCCAGACCGCGTCCGCGTCCGGCCTCGACGCAAGCCAGCTCAAGTACGTGCAGCAGGTCGAGCACAACACGCAGAAGCGCATCGACGCGATCCTCGCGCCGATCTTCGGCGCCGGCAACGCGCGCTCGCAGGTCAGCGCGGATCTCGATTTCTCGAAGATCGAGCAGACGTCCGAAAGCTACGGCCCGAACGGCAATCCGCAGCAATCCGCGATCCGCAGCCAGCAGACCAGCAGCTCGACCGAGCTCGCGCAGGGCGGCGCGTCGGGCGTGCCGGGCGCGCTGTCGAACACGCCGCCGCAGCCGGCTTCCGCGCCGATCGTCGCCGGCAACGGCCAGAACGCGCCGCAGACCACGCCGGTCAGCGACCGCAAGGACCAGACGACCAACTACGAGCTCGACAAGACGATCCGCCATACCGAACAGCCGATGGGCAGCGTGAAGCGGCTGTCGGTCGCGGTCGTCGTCAACTACCAGCCGGTCGCCGACGCGAAGGGCCACGTCACGATGCAGCCGCTGCCGCCCGCGAAGCTCGCGCAGGTCGAACAGCTCGTGAAGGATGCGATGGGCTACGACGCGAAGCGCGGCGACTCGGTGAACGTCGTGAACAGCGCGTTCTCGACCGCGAGCGACCCGTACGCCGACCTGCCGTGGTGGCGCCAGCCCGACGTGATCGCGATGGCGAAGGAAGCCGCGAAGTGGCTCGGCATCGCGGCGGCCGCGGCGGCGCTCTACTTCATGTTCGTGCGCCCGGCGATGCGGCGCGCGTTCCCGCCGCCCGAGCCGGCCGCGCCGGCGCTCGCGGCGCCGGAAGACACGGTCGCGCTCGACGGCCTGCCCGCGCTGGAGAAGGCGGCCGACGAACCCGATCCGCTGCTGCTGGGCTTCGAAAACGAGAAGAACCGCTACGAACGCAACCTCGACTACGCGCGCACGATCGCCCGCCAGGATCCGAAGATCGTCGCCACCGTCGTGAAGAACTGGGTGTCCGATGAACGCTGAAGGCTTGACCAAGAGCGCGCTGCTGCTGATGTCGATCGGCGAGGAAGAGGCCGCGCAGGTATTCAAGTTCCTCGCGCCGCGCGAGGTCCAGAAGATCGGCGTGGCGATGGCCGCGCTGAAGAACGTCACGCGCGAGCAGGTCGAGGACGTGCTGCAGGAGTTCGTGAAGGAAGCCGAGCAGCACACCGCGCTGTCGCTCGATTCCAACGAGTACATCCGCTCGGTGCTGACGAAGGCGCTCGGCGAGGACAAGGCCGGCGTGCTGATCGACCGCATCCTGCAGGGCAGCGACACGAGCGGCATCGAGGGCCTCAAATGGATGGATTCGGCCGCGGTGGCCGAACTGATCAAGAACGAGCATCCGCAGATCATCGCGACGATCCTCGTGCACCTCGACCGCGACCAGGCCTCCGAAATCGCGTCGTGCTTCACCGAACGGCTGCGTAACGACGTGCTGCTGCGGATCGCGACGCTCGACGGCATCCAGCCGGCCGCGCTGCGCGAGCTCGACGACGTGCTGACGGGCCTGCTGTCCGGCAGCGACAACCTGAAGCGCAGCCCGATGGGCGGCATCCGCACCGCGGCCGAGATCCTGAACTTCATGACGAGCGTGCACGAGGAAGGCGTGCTCGAAAGCGTGCGCCAGTACGACGCCGATCTCGCGCAGAAGATCATCGACCAGATGTTCGTGTTCGAGAACCTGCTCGACCTCGAGGATCGCGCGATCCAGATGATCCTCAAGGAAGTCGAGTCGGAAACGCTGATCATCGCGCTGAAGGGTGCGCCGCCCGCGCTGCGCCAGAAGTTCCTCGCGAACATGTCGCAGCGCGCGGCCGAGCTGCTCGCCGAGGATCTCGACGCGCGCGGCCCGGTACGCGTGTCCGACGTCGAGACGCAGCAGCGCCGCATCCTGCAGATCGTGCGCAACCTGGCCGAGAGCGGCGCGATCGCGATCGGCGGCAAGGCGGAAGACGCGTATGTCTGATTCGGCGAGCGATCGCGTGGGCACCCTCACCGCGTACCAGCGGTGGGAGATGGCGTCGTTCGACCCGCCGCCGCCCCCGCCGCCGCCCGACGACGCGGCCGCCGCCGCCGCGGCGCTCGCCGAGGAACTGCAGCGCGTGCGCGACGCCGCGCACGCCGAAGGCCATGCGGCCGGCCACGTCGAAGGCCAGGCGCGCGGCTACCAGGCCGGTTTCGAGCAGGGCCGCGAACAGGGATTCGAGGCCGGCCAGGCCGACGCACGCGAACAGGCCGCGCAGCTCGCGGCGCTCGCCGCGTCGTTCCGCGAAGCCGTAGCGACCGTCGAACACGATCTCGCGTCCGACCTCGCGCAGCTCGCCCTCGACATCGCGCAGCAGGTCGTGCGCCAGCACGTGAAGCACGACCCGGCCGCGCTGGTCGCCGCCGTGCGCGACGTGCTCGCGGCCGAACCCGCGCTGTCCGGCGCGCCGCATCTCGCGGTCAATCCGGCCGATCTGCCCGTCGTCGAAGCGTATCTGCAGGACGATCTCGACACGCTCGGCTGGAACGTGCGCACCGACGCGTCGATCGAGCGCGGCGGCTGCCGCGCGCACGCCGCGACCGGCGAGGTCGACGCGACGCTGCCCACGCGCTGGCAGCGCGTCGCCGCCGCGATCGGCAAGGTGAGCACGTGGTGACGCGCTCACCCGACGCGCTCGCGCACGACGGCATGACGCCGCTCGAACGCGAGCTCGCACTCGCGTCGTTCGGGCCGGCGGCCGCGCACGATGCCACGCCGGACCCCGCGGCCGCCGGCATCGCCGCCGCCCCGCGCGCGCCGCACAATCCGCATCTCGCGCACTGGCGCACGCATCTGAACGGGCTTGCCGCGCGCAGCCGCCACGCGCTGCCGCTGCGGCCGTGCGGGCGCCTCACGCGCGCGGCCGGCCTCGTGCTCGAGGCGATCGGGCTACGCCTGTCGGTCGGCGCCGAATGCACGATCGAACTGCCGCCCGGCAGCACGCTGCCGCACGCGGAAGCCGAAGTCGTCGGCTTCGCCGGCGATCGCCTGTTCCTGATGCCGACCACCGACGTCGCCGGCGTGCTGCCCGGCGCACGCGTGTGGCCGCGCGAAAGCGCGCCCGTCGCCGACCCGCTCGCGGGCGCGAAGCGGCTGCCGGTCGGCTGGGAGATGCTCGGGCGCGTCGTCGACGCGTCGGGCCGCCCGCTCGACGGCCTCGGCCCGCTCGCGTCGAAAGTCGATGCGCCGCTGTCGGCGCCGTCGATCAACCCGCTCGATCGCGAACCGATCCACCACGTGCTGGACGTCGGCGTGCGCGCGATCAACGCGCTGCTCACCGTCGGCCGCGGTCAGCGGATGGGCCTGTTCGCGGGCTCCGGCGTCGGCAAGTCGGTGCTGCTCGGCACGATGGCGCGCTACACGAGCGCGGAAGTGATCGTGATCGGGCTGATCGGCGAACGCGGCCGCGAAGTGAAGGAATTCATCGAACAGATCCTCGGCGAGGACGGACTCGCGCGCTCGGTCGTCGTCGCGGCGCCGGCCGACGTGTCGCCGTTGTTGCGGATGCAGGGCGCCGCGTACGCGACGTCGCTCGCCGAGTATTTCCGCGACCAGGGCAAGCACGTGCTGCTGCTGATGGATTCGCTGACGCGCTACGCGATGGCGCAGCGCGAGATCGCGCTGGCGATCGGCGAGCCGCCCGCGACGAAGGGTTATCCGCCGTCGGTGTTCGCGAAGCTGCCGGCGCTCGTCGAGCGCACCGGCAACGGGCCCGAAGGCGGCGGCTCGATCACCGCGTTCTACACGGTGCTGACCGAAGGCGACGACCAGCAGGACCCGATCGCCGATTCGGCGCGCGCGATCCTCGACGGCCACATCGTGCTGTCGCGGGCGCTCGCCGAGGCCGGCCACTATCCCGCGATCGACATCGAGGCGTCGATCAGCCGCGCGATGACGGCGCTGATCGACGAAACGCACCTCGACCACGTGCGGCAGTTCAAGCAGATGCTGTCGCGCTACCAGCGCAATCGCGACCTGATCGCAGTGGGCGCCTACGCACCCGGCCGCGACGCGCAGCTCGACCGCGCGATCGCGCTCTACCCGCGCATCGAGGCGTTCCTGCAGCAGGGCTTTCGCGAATGCGCGCCGTTCGCATCGAGCCTCACTGCGCTCGATGCGCTGTTCGACGCTTACGGAGGCTGATCCCGATGGCCCACGGCTTTCCCCTTCAGCTGCTGCTCGACCGCGCGCAGGACGACCTCGACTCGGCCGCGAAGCAGCTCGGCACCGCGCAGCGCGACCGCACCGCGGCAGCCGAACAGCTCGACGCGCTGCTGCGCTACCGCGACGAATATCACGCGCGCTTCGCGCAATCCGCGCAAAGCGGGATGCCGGCGGGGAACTGGCGCAATTTCCAGGCGTTCATCGACACGCTCGATGCCGCGATCGCGCAGCAGCGCACCGTGCTCGCCGCGGCCGAAGTCCGCATCGACGAGGCGCGCCCGAACTGGCAGCAGAAGAAACGTACCGTCGGCTCGTATGAAATCCTGCAGGCGCGCGGCGTCGCGCAGGAAGCGAAGCGCGACGCCCGGCGCGAACAGCGCGACGCCGACGAACACGCCGCGAAGATCCTGCGCATGCGGGCCGACGCGGCCCGTTCGTCGTAACCGACCACCGCATTCGAACGAGAGAACCGTCATGCCTCCCCTGCCCCTGCTCGGCGCGCTGCTCGACACCGCCGGCGCCGCACTCAAGGCCGCCCGCGGCTCGGGTTCGTCCGCCGCCAACGATGCGTCGGCCGCCACGAGCGCCGTGCCGTTCGCACAAACGCTGAAGCAAAGCGTCGCCACGCGAGGCGACACGGCCGACGCCGGTACGCCCGACGTGCCGACCCAACAGGCTGCGTCGAAGCCGGCCGCCGGTGCGAAGCCGTCCGGCACGGACGACGACACGGCGACCGACGACACCACCGCGAACACCGCCACCGCCAATCCCGACGCCGCCGCACTCGCGGCCGCCGCGGCCGTTCAGGCGCAATTGCAGGCGCGCCCGGACATCGCGACGCCGGCCGACGCGGCGACGGCTGCGGCCGTTGCTGCCGCGGCCGCGACTCAAAAGACAGCTGTGTCCGGCCAGCCGGACGCCACGGCGACGCTCGCCAATCATGCAGCCCATGAGGCGGCCGCCCAACCGACCGACCCGGCATCGAGCCGCGACGCGCTGCAAGCGGCGCTCGCCAAGCTGACGGGTGGTGCGAACGCGATTGCGATGCCCGCGACCGGCGCGACCGCCGCCGCCGCCACGCCGACGGCGCCGGCCACGACCACGTCGAACGCCGCCGCGCCGCTGACGCCGAAAGTGCCGACGTTCGACCGCACGCTCGCCGACGCGAAAGGCGCGCTCGCCACCCAGCAGACGCCGACACAGATCACCGCGCAGACGCTGCAGGCCGACGCGAACGCGCAGTCCGGCGCCCAGCACGCGCTCGCGGCGGCCGGCAACGCGACGGACCCGGCCGCCAGCGCGACGCTCGCCGCCGGCGCCGCGGCCACCGCCGCCGCGCAGGCGAACCTGCAACTGTCGCCAGCCGCCGGGGCGATCGCCGCCGCCAACGCGCACGTGCTCGCGCCGCACGTCGGCACGGCCGACTGGACGGACGCGCTGAGCCAGAAAGTGGTGTTCCTGTCGAATGCGCACCAGCAGAGCGCCGAGCTGACGCTCAACCCGCCCGATCTCGGGCCGCTGCAGGTCGTGCTGCGCGTCGCGGACAACCATGCGCACGCGCTGTTCGTGTCGCAGCACGCGCAGGTGCGCGACGCGGTCGAAGCCGCGCTGCCGAAGCTGCGCGAAGCGATGGAAGCGGGCGGGCTCGGGCTCGGCAGCGCGACCGTCAGCGACGGCGGCCTCGCTTCGCAGCAACAGCAGCAAAACCCGCAGCAGGCCTTCGCCGGCGGCCAGTCGTCGCGACGCGGGAACGGCGGACCGTCAGCCGTCGATGCACCCGTCGACGCCGCGCAATCCGCACCGGTCGCCGCGCGCGTGAGCCGCGCCGGCCTCGTCGATACGTTTGCCTAGGGCGTGCCCCGCCAATCACGAGCGCGCGCCGGCCGCCGGAGGGGGCCGAGCGCAGCTTCGGCTGGCTCAACCGCCCCAGACGCTTGGCTCGCGACAATAAGCGAGTGCCGGAAACCTCGACCGATCTGCCCCCTCCTTGCCTTTGCCATGCGCCTGTTCGTTCAGGGTCGACCCATTTGCAATGGGCTCAATTTCGCAGGGGCAATCGCATGAAATGTCACAAACGTAGAATGGCAGCGCGGTAAGCATCGCTGGCCCCGGCCTGGGCCGCCGATTCTTGATGCCGGCCTTCGTGGCTTTATCTACCTTGCGCAGGTTCAAACAGATGCGCCGCAAGACTGCAAAGTTCTGAGCAGCATGATCCATGCGAACCCGGCACCGGCCTTCACCGACGGCCACGTCGTTATTAATGGCAATTTCGAATTCGTCTGATTGCTTCTCCTTTCTAGTTCACGCAAATTTACGCGTAGCAAACTTGATTCGTCTGTCGAGAAGGGAAACCCGGATGAAGAACACGTATAGGGCACCAACCCACCTTTTCGCCATCATCGGCGCGCTCATCGAAGGCGGCGGCCGAGCATTCGATCGCTCCGAGAGACATGCGATTCGCTACTTCCCCGCAAAGGGCAATCGCGCCGGGAGCATGGTGGCTACTCGGGATTTCGAATAGATTATTGGACTCTTAAAGATCCACACTCGATAAACGATTCGCAAACGATCTTCGACATTTCGACAATTAATGGCGAACGAGAAAATCCCATACTACGCAGCAAGCAAGTTGATTTGGCAATGGAGACTTCGCGACGGTGTGGACGGCTGCAGGATTGTTCCCGATCTCGCGCTATCGATGGACCTGGCTCCGCCTCCGCTGCCAAAACAACCGGAACCGAAGACTGCCCTACCCAAGCCTGCATCCAGCCCGCCGCAGTTCGATCCGCTGGACAAGATGGTCGATGACATTGCACGAATGGCCGACGCGTTCTCGCGCTTCAAGACATGGCTGAACACGCCCGAACCGTCGAAAGCCCCTGAACCTGCTCCAGTCGAAAAAAGAAGGAAGTCGTACCGCCGTTTGATATTCAGGAAATTCCCGATGCCATGCGCAAACTGCTGATGCCGATATCGGCAAGATTGATGGAGCGATGGTTCTCTGGCGCGCTAAATTATTCGCAAAATAATCGCGACGAGGTGACAAACATCAATCAGGATGGCAAGCCATACCCATCTGACATGTACGACACGAAAACAGTGAAACTCGATTGGGTACTGAAATACAAGCGAGCGAAGGAACAGTATGAAGCCCTACAACAGATTGAATATTTACACACCTCGAAGTCACTAGAATCGATTGGCAAAGCACTGTTCTCGCTGAGGGCATCATATCGAGAAATTGATGCCCTCGACCTTTGCAAAGGAGATTTGAACGAGTTGCACAAGCGCTTCCAGTTCCAGCGCGCCGGAGTGGAAAGCTCGCTCAGCCAAAAAATTGAAACCTTCATTTCTCAACGAGTGCGCGGGAGCGGAATACCTGATGACCTGACTGGTGCGCTTGGCTCCTTTAATTTTTACGCGGCAATCGGTTATGCAAAATTTAACCACAATGCCAGTCACGTTACGATCATCTCCATCATCGTTTACATCAAAGACAATTACACATTCACTACGGACGCAAATCTGCCATCTCAGTACCTCGGACACTGGAATCGTCGCGGTGTGGTTATTGTGCCGGCCGCGGGGGGCGCCGGGATTGCCGGTATTCCATGGATAGATTACCCCGTTGCCGTTGGCGACATTCGGGTTCGAGAGAACGTCTACTATCCCGTTCGAAATAGCTCGTTTCGCCAATGGCAGCGGCACCACCAGCGTGGTGGTGACTTTGTCATATTTTCCGATTACCGCTATATAACGTTGCGGCAACCCATTCAACTTCGATTCGCATGAGCACAATCGTCAACGAAGCCGGCATTGCCCTAATGGCAATCCTTCTGGTTGCGACCTTACCCATCGTCACACTCGCTTCTCTCGTTCGATTGCTGCACTCGATCCTGTCCAATCCAGGCGACTGGGGCGGCGCCATTGAGCAGGAGGTCAGGATTTTAATTCGACGTACCTTCACGGCAGTTGCCGTCATCGTCGCCCTTGGATTTGTGTGGGGCTACTGGAAGGATGCGCAGCGGCGTGCGAGTTGCGAGCCAGACACGCGAGACAGCGAACACTCTCCGGACGGAAGTTATCTAGCTCGATACTGCTATTTTCGGAATACGATCGTCCTTAGACTGTACGACAAGGAGGGAAAGCGTCTCCTTGCCGAACGAACGTATCGGGACACGTCTGGCCTCCCGGTGAGCCTTTATTGGAAGGAGCGCGCACTGATGTACGCCGAAGAGCAAGAACTCGGCCGAATCAGTTTGCCACCAACCTTTCTTGATCGAGCGATGGCGCAGTTGCCGTAGCAAGTCACGGTCGGCGTTGGCACAGAGCCTCGGCGAGAAATCGGCCCGGCATCGCCGGGCCGACCGCTGCCCACCGCTTATCGGCCGTGCACCGCCGCGGCCGCCTCGCCGCGCGGCACACCGCCCCTGCGCGCGGCGACGATGAAGTCCGCCGCGCGTTCGCCGATCATCACCGACGGCGCATTCGTGTTCCCGCCGACCAGCGTCGGCATCACCGACGCATCCACCACCCGCAGCCCGTCGACGCCGCGCACGCGCAGTTGCGGATCGACGACCGCCCGCACATCCGAGCCCATCCGGCAGGTGCCGACCGGGTGATAGATCGTGTCCGCATGCGCGACGATCGTCGCGCGCAGCTCCGCTTCGCTCTGGTCCGGCCGCGTGTACAGCTCGCGCCCGCCCTGCGACGCGAGCGGCGCCTGCGACAGGATGCGGCGCATCGCCTGCGTGCCGCGCACCAGCAGGTCGAGATCGCGTGAATCGCTGAAGAAGCGCGGGTCGATCAGCGGCGCGTCGCGCGCATCGCCGCTCGCGAGCGCGACCGTGCCGCGGCTGAACGGCCGCAGCGCGCACACGTGCAGCGAATAGCCGAAGCCCCAGTGCATCTTGCGGTTGTGATCGTCGACGAGCGCCGTGCAGAAATGCAGTTGCAGGTCGGGACGCGCGAGCGACGGATCGCTCTTGATGAAGCCGCCGGCCTCCGCGACGTTGCTCGTCATCATCCCCGTGCGGCGCGAGAAATAGCGCACGAGCGCCGGCGTCATCTTCGCGATGCCGCGCAGGCACACGCCGACCAGTTCCGACGAATTCACGCGCGTATTGATGATGAAGTCGATGTGGTCGATCAGGTTCGCGCCGACGTCCGGCGCATCGTGCACGACCGCGATCCCGTGCCGGCGCAATTGCTCGGCCGGGCCGATCCCCGAACACATCAGCAATTGCGGCGAATTGAACGCGCCGGCCGACAGCACCACTTCCGCGCGCGCGCCGAGCGTCTCGACGCGCCCGTTGCGCGACACGACGACGCCGACCGCGCGTTTGCCGTCGAAGCCGACGCGCAGCACCGTCGCATCGGGGACCACGTGCAGGTTCGACCGGTTGCGGCCGTAGATGTATGCACGCGCCACGCTGCAGCGCGCGCCGTCGCGATGCGTGACCTGATAGAAGCCGACGCCTTCCTGCGTCGCGCCGTTGAAGTCGTCGTTCAGCGGATAGCCGGCCGCGTGCGCGGCCTGGATGAATCGTTCGGAGAACGGATTGCGAAAGCGAAGATCCGACACCGACAGCGGGCCGTCCGCGCCGTGCCATGCGTCCGCGCCGCGTTCGTTGCCTTCCGCGCGGCGGAAATACGGCAGCACGTCCTGCCAGCCCCAGCCCGTCGCGCCGAGCTGCGCCCACTCGTCGTAGTCGCCCGGATGGCCGCGCGTGTAGATCATTGCGTTGATCGCGCTCGAGCCGCCCATCCCCCGTCCGCGCGGCTGGTAACCGCGCCGCCCGCCAAGGCCGGGCTGCGGCACCGTCTCGTAGCCGTAGTTGGTGCCGAGCTTGAACGGCACCAGCGCCGCGATGCCGACCGGCATGTTGACGAGCAGGTTGCGCTCCGTATGCGAGCCGGCCTCGATCAGCGCGATCGTCGCATCGGGGCAGGCATCGGCGAGACGGCCGGCTAGGCTCGAGCCGCCCGAGCCGCCGCCGACGATGATGTAGTCGTATTGCATGTCACGTCTCCGTCGTGTCATGGAAGGCGCCCGGCACCGCCGCGCGACCGCGTCTCCTCTTGTGTTCGGGCATTGTAGGAATGGCCGTCCCGTGCGCGGCGCGCCGATTCAAGAGCGATTCCTCTAAACGCCCGCGTGAACTAAATTTAAGATGTATCGAGTCGCGTCGCGCGATGCACCGGCCACGAGAAGCCGATTCGTCGCGAAACGGGAGGAACGACGATGCAGCGCCAGCGCCTGCACGCCGCGTGCCGGCCCGATGAATCCGGCGGTCGCGCGCGCGGTTCGCATTTCATTTCAAACGACGGCCCGCGCGACGATGCACGGCGTCATGCGCGCAGTCGGTCGAAATCGAACGGCACGTGTCGTCGCCGACCGTTTGGACGGTGTGTCGCCGCCGCCGCACGATGCGCGGCGCCGCGCCGTCGCGGATCTGTCGCGCTGCGCTGCCGCGGTGCACCGGCAGACGGTCGCAAGACGGCATCGCGTGCGCGCGCGTCACCGTATCGGCTCGTATGCGCATACCGTGCGGCACGACGTTCCGACGCGGACACCGTCGCGCGGATACGACGCTTGCCACGTGCTGAAACCGGTTTTCGCGTACCCGTCGCATCCGGCCCCGCGCCATGCGACACGCATCACCCGATCCGCGTCGCCGTGCTCGCCGAGCGTGCGCGTGCGGCGTGACGGCCGGCCGATCGGCCAGGCCCAACTGGAGGAGACGACATGAAGAACGACCTGCCCGAACTGGCCCCGCAAGCACTGCCGTCGGTCGATGCGCTGACGTCGCTGCTGCACGACCAGCGCGCGGCGTACCTGCGCGCACCGTACCCGGCATGGGACACGCGCGCGCAGCACCTGCGCGCGCTGCGCACGATGCTGATCGATCACGCGGATGCACTCGCCGACGCGATCAGCGCCGACTTCGGCCATCGCGCGAAGCAGGAAGTGCTGCTGTCGGAAATCTGGATGGCGAAGGAAGAGATCGACGACGCGCTGAAGCACGGCAAGCGCTGGATGAAGCCGGTCCGCAAGCCGATGAACAAGTGGCTGCGCCCGGCGCGCGCGAAGGTGATGCCGCAACCGCTCGGCGTGGTCGGCATCGTCGTGCCGTGGAACTACCCGGTGCTGCTCGCCGCGGGCCCGCTGATCTGCGCGCTCGCCGCCGGCAACCGCGCGATCATCAAGATGTCCGAACTGACGCCGCGCACGTCGGCGCTGTTCGAGCAGCTCATCGGCAAGACCTTCACGCGCGACCACGTCGCGGTCGTGAACGGCGACGCGGAAGTCGGCGCCGCGTTCAGCGCGCTGCCGTTCGACCATCTGCTGTTCACCGGCTCGACGCAAGTCGGCCGCCACGTGATGCGCGCGGCCGCCGACAACCTGACGCCCGTCACGCTGGAGCTTGGCGGCAAATCGCCGGCGATCGTCGGCCCGAATGCGCGCTTCGACGCGGCCGTCGACGCGATCGTCGCCGGCAAGACGCTGAACGCCGGCCAGACCTGCATCGCGCCCGACTACGTGCTGCTGCCGCGCGGCATGGAAGGCGCGTTCATCGAACGCGCGCGGACCCGCTTCGCGAAGCTGTATCCGGACCTGTCGACCAACGGCGACTACACGACGATCGTGTCGCCGCGTCACTACGCGCGCCTGCAGCAACTGGCGAGCGAGGCGCAGGCCGCCGGCGCGCAGCTGCATCCGCTATCCGACGCGCAGTCCGATCCCGCGTCGCGCCGCTTCGTGCCGTGCGCGGTCACACAGGTGCCGGCCGCGTCGCAACTGATGCAGGAGGAAATCTTCGGGCCGCTGCTGCCGCTCGTGCCGTACGAGCGGCTCGACGAAGCGATCGCGTACGTCAACGCGCGCCCGCGTCCGCTCGCGCTGTACCTGTTCGACGAGGACGGCGGCACGATCGACCGCGTGATGCGCGAAACGGTCTCGGGCGGCGTCACGGTCAACGAAACGCTGATGCACATCGCGTGCGGCAGCTTGCCGTTCGGTGGCGTCGGCGCGAGCGGCATGGGCGCGTATCACGGCTACGATGGCTTCGTGACGTTCTCGAAGATGAAGCCGGTGCTCACGCAGGCGCGGCTGAACGCGCGCAACCTGCTCGCGCCGCCGTACGGCAAGCGCTTCGCCGCGCTGATCAAGCTGATGCTGAAGTTCTGAGCGGAACGGGCCGTGCGCGTCGCGCCGCGGCCCCGGCCAACCTGCCGCGCGGCATGGATGCCGCGCATGCAGCCGTCACACGTCACACGGGCCAGAGCGGCCCTTCCTGCATCGCGCCGATCTGCTCGCGCAATTCGAGCACGCGCGCTTCCCAGTAACGATGCGTGTTGAACCACGGGAAGGCGGCCGGAAACGCCGGATCGTCCCAGCGCCGCGCGAGCCACGCCGCGTAGTGGATCAGCCGCAGCGTGCGCAGCGCTTCGACCAGATGCAGCTCGCGCGGCTCGAATTCGCAGAAATCCTCGTAGCCGGCGAGCAGGTCGGCCAGCGCGCGCGACGCGCCTTCGCGATCGCCCGGCAGCAGCAGCCACAGATCCTGCACGGCCGGCGCCATCCGGCTGTCGTCGAAGTCGACGAAATGCGGGCCGGCATCGGTCCACAGCACGTTGCTCGGATGACAGTCGCCGTGCGTGCGCAGCAGGCGAATCTCTCCGGCGCGCGCGAACGCGGCCTCGACGCCTTCGAGCGCCAGCGCGACCGCGGTCTCGTACGCCGGTCTTACGTCATCCGGAATGAAATCGTGCGCGAGCAGGTAGTCGCGCGGCTCGTAGCCGAACGTGCCGATGTCGAGCACCGGGCGCGCGACATACGGCTCGGTCGCGCCGACCGCATGGATGCGGCCGATGAAGCGGCCGAGCCATTCGAGCGTGTCGCTGCGGTCGAGATCGGGTGCGCGGCCGCCGCGCCGCTCGAAGATCGAGAAACGGAAGCCGTCGAACGCGTGCAGCGTGCGGCCGTCGAAGGCTCGCGCGGGCACCGCCGGAATCTCGCGCGCGGCGAGTTCGGCGACGAACGCATGCTCTTCGAGGATCGCGTCGTCGGACCAGCGCGCCGGGCGATAGAACTTCGCGACGACCGGCGGGCCGTCTTCGATGCCGACCTGGTAGACGCGGTTTTCGTAGCTGTTGAGGGCGAGCAGGCGCCCGTCGGTGCGCAGGCCGGCCGGCATCAGCACGCTGTCGAGCGCATCGAGCACGCATTCGGGCGTGAGGCCGGCGAACGGCGGGCTGGCGGGAGAAGCGGGAGCGGAAGTGGCGTCTGTCATGCCCCGCATTGTGCCGCCAGCCGGACCGAAAGACGAGCGTCCGGTGCGATGTGCCAGGGCCTGTTCACGCAAATGACGAGCTTGCGCTGGCCCCACGAACGAATTTTCCAAACAGGGGAACGCGCCTTTGCGCCCGCATGGCGGCGTCGTTCGTCGTTGCAATAGCTACGGCTATTGCGCCTCCTCTCTTCTTGCCTGCGCCCGAAGGAAGTCTCCTTGGGGGACGGGCGGAAAGGCGCGTTCGCAAGCCCGCTATTCGCGTGAACAGCCCTAGTGAAGCGCCGCGCCGGCCGGCAGAACGGATTCGCCGGTGTCGATCAGGTCCTCGAGAAAGAACGGCTCGGTGTTGAGTTCTT
Organism: Burkholderia sp. AU28863; assembly: GCF_002223195.1. Taxonomy (NCBI): domain Bacteria; kingdom Pseudomonadati; phylum Pseudomonadota; class Betaproteobacteria; order Burkholderiales; family Burkholderiaceae; genus Burkholderia; species Burkholderia sp. AU28863. Next base: position 908,561 of record NZ_NKFE01000004.1, read on the forward strand.
TCGACTCACCCGGCACGCCCGCGTACCAGGTCACCATGGCCATGTCGCCCAGGATGCGCTGGACGATGCCGCGCGCGCCCTTCGGCACCGCGATATGGGTAGTGCAGACAATCGACCCGATATGCATGATGGTTCCCCACTCTTGAATCTTGAAACCCGGCCCGCTGGCGAGCCGGCAAATGCGCGATCCGCGCCGCTCTCGGCGGAGCGTTGCGCGTGATCCCATTGTTCACGGTTTATCGAAGCGCGAAAAGAAGAAGAAGCAGGCGAAGTGCCGCGAATTCGTCGAATGTCTCCAATCAACCACTGCGCCGGACACGCACTTGCCCGCCCGGTTACCCCCATCATACCCTGTCGAATGTGACTGCCCACCGAAACCGCCCGGCGCCGCCGCGCGCATGTGATCGACGCAATAGACGTACCGCTTCGCATCGCCCGTGCGGGATCATCGGGGCACGCCCGTCGACCACGCCGACATCGCATCGCGCGCGTCGCATGGCGATCGCTTTCTTCCGTTCGTCGAATGCTTGCGTGCGCAGCGGCCGGCGCCCCGGCGTCGGCCTGCATCGACACGACACCATCGCCCGCGATGCGCAGCCGCCGACAGCTGTTGCGCTCGACCGCTGCCTTGCTGTACCTTTGGCTTTCATTCGCGTTCAACCGCATTCCGACACGATGCATCCGCTCACGTCCGCCCTCGCAAAATCCCGGCCGCAGTTCGACTCGCGGCCGCAGGCGTGCGTGCATCCGTCGGTCCTTCCTCCCCCTGTCGCACCGCCGCTCGTCTGCGCCGCGCCGCCCCCTTCGGCGGCACGCGCCGGCTGACTCGCCGGCATCCGTTTTCGTCCTCCATTCGCTCCGTTGGCTGCGGGTACGTGCGTCATGACGCGCGGCGTGTAGCCGTGCGCGCGAATGGAACGTTTCGATCCGTTCGACAGGTGGATTCACATGGTTTCGTTCAAACGCGCGCTCGCCGCGCATGGCGCGACGTCGCTCTTCGTGCTGCTGTGGAGCAGCGGCGCAATCTTCGCCGAACTCGGTCTGCGTCACGCGTCCGCGTTCGCCTTTCTCACTGCCCGTTTCGCGCTCGCATCGCTCGTGCTGCTCGCGCTGGCCTTCATGCGCAAACGCTGGCTGCCGCCGCGCGGCGAGCGGCGCATGGCCGCGCTGACCGGCTTGCTGATGATGGGCGGCTATTCGATCTTCTACCTGCTCGCGCTCGAGCGCGGCATCGCGCCCGGCGTGCTCGCGACGATCCTCGGCGTGCAGCCGATCCTCACGCTCGCGATCGTCGAGCGTCGCTGGCAGCCCGTGCGCATCGCGGGACTCGCGCTGTCGCTCGCCGGCCTCGCGCTCGTCGTGGGCCGCGGCGTGAGCGGCGGGACGGGCGGCCTGTCGGCTGCCGGCATCGCGTGCGCGCTCACGGCGCTCGTCGCGCTGACCGTCGGGTCGCTGCTGCAAAAGCGCGTACGCGCGGCGCCTGCCGACGTGCTGCCGCTGCAGAATGCGATCGGCCTCGCGCTGTGCGTCGCGATCGTGCCGTTCCGGCCGGTATCGTTCGATATGAGCTGGGCGTTCGTCGTGCCGCTGCTGTGGCTCGGCATCGTGATTTCGGTGATCGCGCAGCTGCTGTTCTACCGGTTGATGCAGCGCGGCGATCTCGTCAACGTGACGAGCCTGTTCTATCTCGTGCCCGTCGTCACCACGCTGATGGATGCCGCGTGGCTCGGCAACCGGCCCGAGCCGCTCGCGCTCGCCGGCATGGGCGCGATCATCGCGGGGCTCGCGCTCGTGTTTCGCGCGCCGGCCGGCCGCCCGCAACCCGACGGCGCGTAAGCGGGCGGGCCGCCACGCGCGGGTGCGGCGGCCCGCATCGGACACATACGACGATTCCGCGAAAACCGAAAGGAACGGGAAAGATACGCGCAAGGCGTTCGTCTTGTTTGCATGAAAAACGCGCGATTCCCGGGGCTTTCCGCTGATTTTTAATGGTTCGGATAGCGAAAAACGCCGCCGGTTGCCTATACTCGAATTGACCGGCCTGCGCACGACGGGCCGGACCAACTAGAAACGCCCGGCATGGGACCGGGGTGAGCGAACGTGCGCCGACTTCGGCCGACATCCGGCAAGGATGGAGCCCGGGCAAGCGCTGACGCGCCCACTTCGGCCGACACTGGAGACACGCATGACGACCTATTTCACGATCGGCGACTTCATCCTGTTGATTCCGATGGCGCTGGCCGGAGCGCTATTTCTCGGCGCGGTGCCGTGCGCCACTCAGTTCCGTCACAACCTGCTGCGCGTACTCGGCGTCATTCTCGGCGTCGGCGTCGCGGTGCTGCTCGTTGAAGGCCTGCCTGCGCTGATCTAGCGCCATCACACTCACGCGTGACGTGCCTCGCTGCACCGCAGCGAGGCAACGGACGGCCTGCGCGTGGGCGATACGGCACGCGATGTTTCGCATCCCGTATCGCCTTCCGGTCAGATCGCCTGATCGGTGGACGGCTTTTCCCACAGATTGATGCCGCCTTCCGTCGCGTAACGATCGATCTCCGCGAGTTCCTCAGCGGAGAATTCGAGATTGCTCAACGCACCGACGTTCTCGCGCACCTGCTCCGCCCGGCTTGCGCCGATCAGCGCGGACGTCACGCGGCCGTTGCGCAGCACCCACGCCAGCGCCATTTGCGCAAGGCTCTGCCCGCGCCGTTCGGCGATCGCGTTGAGCTTGCGCACATGCTCGAGGTTGTCCGCGCTCAGGTGGTCCTGCTTCAGCGAGCCGCCGCCCGGCTTGTTCACGCGTGCGTCGGCCGGCACGCCGTTCAGGTACTTCGACGTGAGCAGGCCCTGCGCGAGCGGCGTGAACGCGATGCTGCCCGCGCCGACGTCGTCGAGCGTGTCGAGCAGATCCTCTTCGATCCAGCGATTCAGCATGTTGTACGACGGCTGGTGAATCAGCAGCGGCACCTTGTATTGCGCGAGCAGCGCGGCCATCTCGCGCGTCTTCGCGGCCGAGTACGACGAAATGCCGATGTAGAGCGCCTTGCCCTGCTGCACCGCCGACGCGAGCGCGCCCGCCGTTTCCTCGAGCGGCGTATGTGCGTCGAAACGGTGCGAGTAGAAGATGTCGACATAGTCGAGCCCCATCCGCTGCAAGCTCTGGTCGAGGCTCGCGAGCACGTATTTGCGCGATCCGCCGCCGCTGCCGTACGGCCCCGGCCACATGTCCCAGCCGGCCTTCGTCGAGATCAGCAGCTCGTCGCGATACGGCCGGAAATCCTCCTTCAGCAGTCGGCCAAAGTTGGTTTCGGCGCTGCCGTACGGCGGCCCGTAGTTGTTCGCGAGGTCGAAGTGGTTGATGCCGAGGTCGAACGCGGTGCGCAGGATCTCGCGCTGCGTCGAGATCGGCGTCGAATCGCCGAAGTTGTGCCACAGGCCGAGCGACAGGGCGGGCAGTTGTAGCCCGGATCGGCCGCAGGTGCGGTATTGCATGCCGGCATAACGTTCGGAAGCTGCTTCGTAGGCCATGAGTCTGTTCCGTCAGGACATCGGGGGAAGGGACGCGCGCCCGCCGCGCCCATGGCGCGACGGCGGCGAAGAAGTCATACGACGACTATGGTAGCGAAAGCGGCCGGATCATGCACGGCGGCACGGCGATGGACGCGACCGCGGCGCTCGCCTACACTGCGGCGTCTCGAATCACCGTTTCAGCGAGGTTGGTATGTCCCGGGTCATCTCGGTTGCACTGCTCGTCGGCGGCGTCGTGCTGCTGTATTTCGGCGGCCAGTCGTTCCATTCGATCAACGACAACGTGTCGCGCTTCTTCACCGGCTCGCCGGCGACGAAGACGATCCTGCTGATCGTCGGCGGCGCCGTCGCGTCGTTCGTCGGCCTGATCGGCCTCGCGATGCCGGGCGGCAAGCGCTGATCGAGACGCATCGCGACGCACATCCAGCCCGCGCCACGCGCGCGGGCCGCACCAAACGAAACGGGCGGCCAGGCCGCCCGTTGCTTCATTCGCCCGCGATGCGCCGCATTACGTGATCGCGGCCGCTTCGCCGGCTGCCCGGCGCCTAGAACTGCACTTCCGGCTTCGACGCCGAGCGCGTGCCGGGCAACGGCCGGTTGCTCGCGCCGTGATACGTGTACACGAGCGAGAACTTCACCTGGTCGGAACGGTTCTGCCCGGCCGAATGCAGCGTGTTGCTGTGGAAGAACACGACGTCGCCCGTCTGCAGCGACGGGCACGTGGCCGCGTCGATCATCCTGCGGTTTTCCGGCAGATCGCTGCGGAAGAACTTCGCGTCGTCGAACGCTTCCGGCCCGAATTCGGCCGTATGCGAACCCGGCACGAGCCACAACGCGCCGTTCTCGTTGGTTTCGGGCCCAAGCGCGAGCCACACCGACACCATGTCCGGACGCTCGAACGCCCAGTAGCGGAAATCGCGATGCCAGCCGGTCAGGCTGCCGTACGCCGGGTGCTTCGTCATCATGCAGTTGTGATGCGCGCGCGACAGCACCGGCTCTTCACCGAAATACTCACGCATCCATGCGCCGATTTCGGGCGCGATCGCGCGCTCGGCGAACGCCGGATCGCGCGAGTACGCATCGAGCAGCCGTCGCACCGTATGCCCGCCCGGCGCATGCTTCGACTCGGGCGCGCCCGGATAGCGCAGGTCGGCCTCGAACTCGATCGGCTCGGCAGCCTCCCGCAACTGGCGCTCCGCGATCTGCCTGAGCGCCGCGCACTGCGCTTCGCCGACGAGGCCGCGCGCGACGACGAAGCCGCGCTCGCGCAATTCCGCGACTTGCGCGCGGATCGATTCCGACTGCAATGGAGACGACATGGGATGCCAGACGTTTATTGTGTGAATGTGACGATTGTAAATCGGCGCCGGATATCGCGAACAGCGCCATTGTCGTGCGCAGGGGCATGCCAATCGCGGATTTGATCCAGCGCAAGGGAACTGTGCGGCGCGGCGCCTGCCTCAGCGACAGGCGGTAGGCGGCACACGCCTTGCGGCACAAGGGTTTATCGCGACTTTTGCCCGTCACGAATCCCCTGTAGCCTGACGCGGCCTGTCAATTCTGGCGGGCGCGGCGCGCAACGGGTTTCGATAAGATCCGTTGCGTCATCCGAGGCCGTTCATACCAGTGCGCTCTGCAGGGCGCCACCATACAAGCGAAGCATCGTTCACATGCCATTCCGTCTGACTTCCCGTTTCAACCGCGCTGCGAAGCGCGTCGTGCCGTCCGCTCCCGCCCGCTCGCTGCGCCATCACCGCGCACGGACGCAGGCGCTGGCCGAACGTACGCACGCGCACAGCCGGCTGGACGGCATCCGTGCGTGGTTCCACGCGTTTTTCTCGATGATGAGCGCGCAGGCATTCGCTCGCCGCGCCGGCCTGCGCTCGCTGCTGCAAAAACCGTCGTCGCTGCGCGCGCTCGCGCTGCGCCGCAAGCTCGGCCCGCAGCGCCGCATCAACCGCCCGCGCCGCCTCGCGGCCAGCAACGGCTGGTTCGGGTTCGGCGCGCGTTGAGCGTGTGCCCGGCGGGCGTTGTCCGCCCGATCGCCACCGTTGCCTCGGCGCTCGACCCATAAAAAAACCCCGGCCAGGCCGGGGTTTTTCATTTCAGGCGGACGACGCTTACGCGACGCGTGCCGTCGGCTCCACGCCGGCCGCTTCGGCCAGCACGAGCGCCTTGTCGGTCGCTTCCCACGAGAATTCCGGCTCTTCGCGGCCGAAGTGGCCGTAAGCTGCCGTCTTCTCGTAGATCGGGCGCAGCAGGTCGAGCATCTTGATGATGCCCTTCGGACGCAGGTCGAAATGCTCGCGCACGAGCTTCGTGATCACCGCATCCGACACGCGGCCCGTGCCGAACGTGTTGACCATCACCGAGGTCGGCTCGGCCACGCCGATCGCGTACGACACCTGGATCAGCGCGCGCGACGCGAGGCCGGCCGCGACGATGTTCTTCGCGACGTAACGGCCGGCATACGCAGCCGAACGGTCGACCTTCGACGGATCCTTGCCCGAGAACGCGCCACCGCCGTGCGGTGCGGCACCGCCGTACGTGTCGACGATGATCTTGCGGCCGGTCAGGCCGCAATCGCCCTGCGGGCCGCCGATCACGAACCGGCCGGTCGGGTTCACGAGGAACTTGATGTCGCCCTTGATCAGGTCGGCCGGCAGCGTCGGCTTGATGATTTCCTCGATCACCGCTTCGCGCAGCGCGGGCAGCTCGATGTCCGGAGCATGCTGCGTCGACAGCACGACGGTGTCGATCGAATCGGGCTTGCCGTCGACGTAGCGGACGGTGACCTGCGACTTCGCGTCCGGACGCAGCCATTGCAGGCGACCGTCGCGGCGCAGGCTGGCCTGGCGCTCGACGAGGCGGTGCGACAGGTAGATCGGCAGCGGCATCAGTTCCGGCGTTTCGTCGCACGCATAGCCGAACATCAGGCCCTGGTCGCCCGCGCCTTGATCGAGGTTGTCGTCGTGTGCACGATCGACGCCCTGCGCGATGTCCGGCGACTGCTTGTCGTACGCGACGAGCACCGCGCAACCCTTGTAGTCGATGCCGTAGTCGGTGTTGTCGTAGCCGATGCGCTTGATCGTATCGCGCGCGATCTGGATGTAATCGATGTTGGCGGTCGTGGTGATTTCACCGGCCAGCACGACGAGACCCGTGTTGCACAGCGTTTCGGCCGCAACGCGGGAGTATTTGTCCTGCTCGAGGATGGCGTCGAGAATCGCGTCCGAGATTTGGTCCGCGACCTTGTCCGGATGGCCTTCGGAGACGGATTCGGACGTGAAGAGATAATCGTTTGCCACTTTTTCAGGCTCCTGTGTGGTTACGGTTGGTTTCACGTAGCCAGCTTCGTTGGGCCTGAAGCGGCGACGCTTTAGCGGATTACCAGGACCGGGCGGCGTGTGTCGCGCCAGCCGGCTTCGCCCCGCAAGTTGTCAGTTAACTCGGCGAAGCCCGTATTATAGCGGCTTTCATGAATTGTCACAGAGCGCCGCCCGTGCTGCATCTTCCGCTGTCTTACCACCCTGTTCGCAACGTGCCGGCCAGCCGGCCCTACGGAGATTCCGCATGCTAGGCCGCCTCGGCACGCACCTCGCCATCGGCTTGCTGAAGCTGCTCGCCCTGCTGCCATACGGTCTGACCGCACGGTTCGGCGATGGCCTCGGCTGGCTGCTGTATCAGATCCCCAGCCGGCGAAAGCGCATCGTACATACGAATCTGAAACTCTGCTTCCCCGACTGGAGCGACGCGCGGCGCGAGGAAGTGGCCGGCCAGCATTTCCGTCATGCGATCCGCAGCTACGTCGAGCGCAGCGTCCAGTGGTTCGGCTCGGAGAAGAAGCTCGCGAAATTGATCCAGGTCGACAGCGCGGTCGATCTCGACGATCCCGACCTGCCGCCGACGCTGTTCCTCGGCCTGCACTTCGTCGGCATCGAGGCCGGCTCGATCTGGCTGAACCGTTCGCTGCACCGCCGCTGCGGATCGCTTTACCAGCCGTTCTCGAACGCGGTGCTCGAGGAAGAAGCAAAGAAGGCGCGCGGACGCTTCGACGCCGAGATGGTCGGCCGCGCGGACAGCGCGCGCGTCGTGCTGCGCTGGCTGCGCGACCGCAAGCCGGTGATGCTCGGCGCCGACATGGACTACGGGCTGCGCAACTCGACGTTCGTCCCGTTCTTCGGCGTGCCGGCGTGCACGCTGACGGCCGTCGGCCGGCTCGCGAAGACGGGCCGCGCGCAGGTCGTGCCGTTCATCGGCGAGGTGCTGCCGAACTACAAGGGCTACCGTCTGAAGGTATTCAAGCCGTGGGATCACTACCCGACCGGCGACGACGATCTCGACGCGCGGCGGATGAACGCATTCCTCGAAGAACAGATTCCGCTGATGCCCGAGCAGTACTACTGGGTGCACAAGCGCTTCAAGACGCGCCCGCCCGGCGAGCCGAGCCTGTACTGACCCTGCCGCGAGACGTTCGCGGGTGCGCCGTCATGCGCGTGCCCGCGCCCTCCCCACCTTCTGCGCGCCCGCCACGCCCCCCGTCAATCCGACCGCTCATCATTCGCACGACCAGTCGGCCGATCGGCAGATAGCGCCCCCCTTCCATCTCCATGACAGACGCGCAGCCCACCCGCGCAGGACGCCCCTGTCGGCTGCATGTATCATTTACGGTTGAGATCAGCACGACGAACGAGGCCGCCCGGCATGGCCGCCGGCCATCCGTGTCGTGCCGACCGCCTCGTTCGCCATGGAATTCCGGACCCAGTGAAACTCTCGTTCACCAAGATGCACGGCGCGGGCAACGACTTCGTCGTGCTCGACGGCTATTCGCGCGCGCTGCCGCCGCTCTCCGACGCGCAGGTGCGCGCGCTCGCCAACCGCCACTTCGGCATCGGCGCCGACCAGTTGCTGCTGGTCGAGAAGCCGACCGTCGACGGCGCGGATTTCAAGTACCGGATCTTCAATTGCGACGGCGGCGAGGTCGAACACTGCGGCAACGGCGCGCGCTGTTTCGTGAAGTTCGTCAGCGACCGCGGCCTGACCGACAAGCGCAGCGTGCGCGTGCAGGTCATGAAGGGCCTGATCACGCTGACGCTGCAGGACAACGGCGAAGTCGTCGTCGACATGGGCGCGCCCATGTTCGCGCCGGCGCAGGTGCCGTTCGACGCGTCGGGGCTCGACGGCCGCACGCAGGGCCACGACACGCTGTGGCCGCTCGACGTCGGCGGCGCCACGCGCTGGATCTCGACGGTATCGATGGGCAACCCGCACGCGGTGCAAATCGTCGACGATGTCGAAGCGTATCCGGTGCTGGAAGAAGGCCCGCTGATCGAGCGCCATGCGCGCTTCCCGCAGCGCGTGAACGCCGGCTTCATGCAGATCGTGTCGCGCCGCGAGGTGAAGCTCCGCGTATACGAACGCGGCGCGGGCGAGACGCTCGCGTGCGGCACCGGCGCGTGCGCGGCGGTCGCGGCCGGCATCCGGCGCGGCCTGCTCGATTCGCCCGTGACCGTGCACACCCACGGCGGCACGCTGACGATCGGCTGGGACGGCACGCGCGACGAAGCCGCCGCGCTGATGATGGCCGGCCCCGCCACGACTGTGTTCGAAGGCGAGATCGACCTGACCGCCTGACCCTGCAACGTCCTTGATAACTGAACGCGCCAGCCACATGAACGATCGCGAAGTCGCCGACTACCTGCTCGCCAATCCCGAATTCTTCGCGCAGCACGCCGAGCTGCTCGCGACGATCCGTCTCGCGAACCCGCACGGCAAGGCCGCGATCTCGCTGCAGGAGCGGCAGATGGAGATGCTGCGCGACAAGAACAAGCATCTCGAGCGCCGGCTCGCCGAACTCGTGCGCTACGGCCACGAGAACGACAGCCTGTCCGCGAAGTTCAGCCGCTGGACCGCGCGCGTGATCGCGGAGCGCGATCCGTACGCGCTGCCGCGCACGATCGCCGACGGCATCGCCGACGTGTTCGACGTGCCGCAGACGGCGCTGCGCGTGTGGGACGTCGCCGACACCTACGCGCAAGCCGATTTCGCGCGCCAGGTCGGCGAGGAAGTGCGCCTGTTCGCGAATGGCCTGTCGACGCCGTACTGCGGCGCGAATACGGGCTTCGAGGCCGCGCAGTGGCTCGCACCCGCGCTCGCCGCCCCCGCCGCGAGCGCGGCGGAAGGCGCCGAAGCCGCGCCGGCCGGCGACGGTGCGGCCGCGTCGGTCGCGCTGCTCGCGCTGCGCGCGCCGCTCGCCGGCAACGACGCGCCCGCGTTCGGCCTGCTCGTGCTCGGCTCGCCCGATCCGCGCCGCTTCCACGACGGGATGGCCACCGATTTCCTCGCCCAGATCGCGACGCTCGCGAGCGCCGCGCTCACGCGCCTGCTGCCGCACTGATCCGCCGCACGCGATGACCGACGATCCGATCGCCGCCTACCTGTCGAACCTGAAGCACGTCAGGCAGCTGTCGGAACACACGCTGCGCGCGTACACGCACGAACTCGACGAACTGAAGAAGCTCGCGGCCGGCCGGCCGCTCGAAGCATTGACCGCCGCCGACATGCGCGGCGCGGTCGTGCGCGGGCACGCGGCCGGGCTGTCCGCGCGCTCGATCTCGCACCGGCTTTCCGCGTGGCGTGCGTTCTATCGCTGGTTCGCGCAGCGCATCGAGATGCCCGCGAACCCCGTCGCCGGGGTACGCGCGCCCAAACGCGAGAAATCGCTGCCCAAAGCGCTGTCGGTCGACGATGCGGTCACGCTCATGGATACGCCGCTGCCCGACACGACCGAAGGCATCCGCGACCACGCGATCCTCGAGCTGTTCTATTCGTCGGGGCTGCGCCTCGCCGAGCTGGTCGGGCTCGACGTCCGGTACACGCAGGCCGACGGCTATCGCTCGGCCGGCTGGCTCGATCTCGCCGAAGCCGAGGTCACCGTGCGCGGCAAGGGCAACAAGGAGCGCAAGGTGCCGGTCGGCCGCAAGGCGATCGACGCGCTGAACGCGTGGCTCGCGGTGCGCGGCGAATTCGTGAAGCACGATCCGCATCCGCTGTTCGTGTCGGTGCGCGGCAACCGGATGTCGCCGGGCGTCGTGCGCGAGCGCGTGAAGCGCGCGGCGCTGGCCGCCGGCATCCCCGCCAACGTCCACCCGCACGTGCTGCGCCACTCGTTCGCGACGCATGTGCTGCAGTCGAGCGGCGACCTGCGCGCGGTGCAGGAACTGCTCGGCCACGCGAGCGTCGCCGCGACGCAGATCTATACGTCGCTCGACTTCCAGCATCTCGCGAAGATTTACGACAGCGCGCATCCGCGCGCGAAGAAGCGCGACTGACGCGCGTCCCGTGTTACCCGCCGCGCGCGGTGGCCGGCACCGGCCGGCGTCGCGCGCGGCCCATTTCGATCTCATCATGCAAACCGTCACCCTCAAGCCGTCCAAGGAAAAATCGCTGCTGCGCCGCCATCCGTGGATCTACGCCAATGCGATCGACCGCGTCGACGGCAAGCCCGCGCCCGGCGCGACCGTACTGGTGCGCGCGCATGACGGCCGCTTCCTTGCGCGCGGCGCGTACAGCCCGCAGTCGCAGATCCGCGTACGGGTATGGAGCTTCGACGAGCACGAGCCGATCGATCACGCGTTCTTCAAGCGCCGCGTGCAGCGCGCGGTCGCGCACCGCACGACGATGGTGTCGGGCACGGGCGCGGTGCGGCTCGTGTTCGGCGAAGCCGACGGGCTGCCGGGGCTGATCGTCGACTACTACGTCGCGGACACCGCCGAAGCCGGCGCGGCGCCGCGCGGCCAGCTCGTCTGCCAGTTCATGGCCGCGGGCGTCGAAGCATGGAAGGACGCGATCGTCGCGGCGCTCACCGGCGCGACCGGCTGCCCGAACGTGTACGAGCGCTCGGACGTGTCGATCCGCGACAAGGAAGGGCTCGAACAGATGACCGGCGTGCTGGCCGGCGACGCGCCGCCCGCGACGCTGATCGCGAACGAAAACGGCGTGCGCTATCACGTCGACGTGCCGAACGGCCACAAGACGGGCTTCTACGTCGACCAGCGCGACAACCGCGCGCTCGTCGCGCAGTACGCGGCCGACCGCGACGTGCTCAACTGCTTCTGCTACACGGGCGGCTTCTCGCTCGCGGCGCTCAAGGGCGGGGCGAAACGCGTCGTGTCCATCGATTCGTCGGGCGACGCGCTCGCGCTCGCGCAGCAGAACGTCGTCGCCAACGGCTTCGACGCCGAACGCGCGACCTGGCTCGACGCGGACGCGTTCAAGACGCTGCGCCGCCTCGTCGACGAAGGCGAGCGTTTCGACCTGATCGTGCTCGATCCGCCGAAGTTCGCGCCGACCCGCGACAGCGTCGATCGCGCGGCGCGCGCGTACAAGGACATCAACCTGAGCGGCTTCAGGCTGCTGCGCCCGGGCGGCCTGCTGTTCACGTACTCGTGCTCGGGCGCGATCGACATGGACCTGTTCCAGAAGATCGTCGCGGGCGCGGCCGCCGACGCGAAGGTCGACGCACGGATCCTGAAGCGGCTCGGCGCGGGCGTCGATCACCCGCTGCTCGCCGCGTTCCCGGAAGGCGAATATCTGAAGGGCCTGCTGTTGCAAATCGTCTGATCGCCCCGATCTTGGCGGACACTCCGGTCCGCCGGCCCCGCCTGTCGGGCCCGCGCTTTCGTCTGTCGTCCGGACGACGGGCGGGGACTTGACAGGTATGTTTCAATGGATGGTTGTGCGCCCCGGCTCGCAGCGCGAGGGCGCGACGCACATCCTGGTTTTGACCCCGATTCACGAACCACAGGCGACCGACATGGCCACTCCCGTCACCATCCTCACCGGCTTCCTCGGCAGCGGCAAGACGACGCTGCTCAAGCGCATCCTGAACGAACAGCACGGCATGAAGATCGCCGTGATCGAGAACGAGTTCGGCGAAGAGAACATCGACAACGAAATCCTCGTGCAGGATTCGAACGAGCAGATCATCCAGATGAGCAACGGCTGCATCTGCTGCACGATCCGCGGCGACCTCGCCCGCGCGCTCGGCGATCTGGCCGCGAAGAAGCGCGAAGGCAAGCTCGATTTCGACCGCATCGTGATCGAGACGACCGGCCTCGCGAACCCGGGCCCCGTCGCCCAGACGTTCTTCATCGACAGCGAAATCGCCGACGATTTCCTGCTCGACGCGGTCATCACGCTGGTCGACGCGAAGCACGCGAACGCGCAGCTCGACGAGCACGAGGTGGTGCAGCGCCAGGTCGGTTTCGCCGACCGCCTGTTCATCACGAAGTCCGACCTCGTCGACGACCAGACCGTCGCGGGCCTCAAGCACCGACTGATGCACATGAACCCGAAGGCCGCGATCAAGGTCGTGAATTTCGGCGAAGCGGACATCAAGGAAATCTTCGACCTGCGCGGCTTCAACCTGAACGCGAAGCTCGAGATCGATCCCGATTTCCTCGCCGAGGACGATCACGCGCACGATCACCACGATCATGACCATGATCACGATCACGCGAATTGCGATCACGATCACGGCCAATGCGCGCACGATCACGGCCACCATCACCACCACCACCACGCGCACCACGACGACAAGATCAAGTCGTTCGTGTACCGCAACGACCGCCCGTTCGACCCGAACAAGCTGGAAGACTTCCTCGGCGGCATCCTCCAGATTTACGGCGAGCGGATGCTGCGCTACAAGGGCGTGCTGTACATGAAGGGTGTGGACCGCAAGGTCGTGTTTCAGGGCGTGCACCAGATGATGGGCAGCGACCTCGCGGCGAAGTGGCTGCCGGTCGAGAAGAAGACCAACAAGATGGTGTTCATCGGCGTCGACCTGCCGCAGGACCTGATCACCGACGGCCTCGACGCCTGCCTCGCCTGACCCGCGCGGGCGCCCGCCGCGCCCCGCTGCGCGGCCGCCAGCCCAGGTGGCCGCGGCCGCCCCGGGGCGCCTTTTTCGGGCAGGGTTTCGCCGTCATCGCTTTTTCGCGATTTGCGCGTTATATTTTCTAGATATTGGCGCAGCCGACGGGGATCGACCCGATACGGCGCCCGCTTGCGATTCAGTTACAATACGTGCCCGCTGGAGTACGGCAACAAACAGGCCCGGTTCTTGCTGAACCAGTTTTCCGGGCATCGCAACCGCGCCGGATCGCCAATCCGCCTCCCGGCCGCGGCCGATGCGATGTGCCGCGCAGCACACCGGTTCGCAGCGCGCACAACTCCGCGCCAGGCCTATCCTGGTATTTGAGAACCGGTTTCCAGAGGCTTTCGGCCCCGCGGCGGCAAATCGCAAATGAATGCAAACGCGGTTGCGGGTAATCCCAAAGTGCAGGCAATATCTCTCGATTTGCCGCACATTGAAGAAGCAAGCAGATGACGAAGAAACTCTTGACCGAAGCCGAAATCCTGAAGATGAGCGACAAGGATTACATGAATGAGGATCAGCTCGCCTTCTTCAAAAATCGGCTCGAACAGTTGCAGGCGGACATCCTCAAGAATGCAGGCCAGACGACCGAGAACCTGCGCGAGACGGTGATCGTCCCCGATCCCGCCGACCGCGCGACGATCGAGGAAGAGCACGCGCTCGAGCTGCGTACGCGGGATCGCGAACGCAAGCTCCTCAAGAAGGTTCAGCAGTCGCTCGCCCGCATCGATTCCGGCGATTACGGCTGGTGCGAGGAAACCGGCGAGCCGATCGGCATTCCGCGCCTGCTCGCACGTCCGACCGCCACGCTGTCGCTCGAGGCGCAGGAGCGCCGCGAGCTGCGCCAGAAGCTGTTCGGCGACTGATCGGGCGGCGTTCCGCTCAAACACGCTGCTTCCCGAAAGCGCGCGGCCTGCCGCGCGCTTTTTGTTTTTCCGGCGCCGGTTCCGGGCCGCCGGCCGATTTGCCTTCCCCTCTTGATATCCCGGCGCCCGCCCTAAAATGAAACGGACGCGCGCCGGGCCGCTCCCCGGCGCACTGCGGATTCACGCGGCGGCGCATCGCGCCGCCCGACTCTTCCCCGTTTTTCTCAAGGAACGCAGATGGAGCAATTTCACGGCACGACCATCGTTTCAGTCCGGCGCGGCGACCAGGTCGCGCTCGGCGGCGACGGCCAGGTAACCCTCGGCAACATCGTCATGAAGGGTGGCGCGCGGAAAGTGCGGCGGATCTACAACAACCAGGTACTGGTCGGATTCGCGGGCGGCACCGCCGATGCGTTCTCGCTGCTCGACCGCTTCGAGGCGAAGCTCGAGAAGCACCAGGGCAACCTGACCCGCGCGGCCGTCGAGCTCGCGAAGGACTGGCGCACCGACCGGATGCTGCGCCGCCTCGAGGCGATGCTGATCACGGCCGATGCGACCACCACGCTCGTGATCACCGGCAACGGCGACGTGCTCGACCCGGAAGGCGGGATCTGCGCGATCGGCTCGGGCGGGGCGTATGCGCAGGCCGCAGCCCGCGCGCTCGTCGAGAACACCGATCTGTCCCCGCGCGAGATCGTCGAGAAGTCGCTCGGGATCGCCGGCGACATGTGCATCTACACGAACCACAACCGCATCATCGAAACGATCGAGTAAGGACCGCCCCATGAGCACCATGACCCCTGCCGAGATCGTCTCGGAACTCGACAAGCACATCATCGGCCAGGCGAAGGCGAAGAAGGCCGTCGCCGTCGCGCTGCGCAACCGCTGGCGCCGCCAGCAGGTCGCCGAGCCGCTGCGCCAGGAAATCACACCGAAGAACATCCTGATGATCGGGCCGACGGGCGTCGGCAAGACCGAAATCGCGCGCCGCCTCGCGAAGCTCGCCGACGCGCCGTTCATCAAGATCGAAGCGACCAAGTTCACCGAAGTCGGCTATGTCGGCCGCGACGTCGACAGCATCGTGCGTGACCTGATCGAGATCTCGGTCAAGCAAACGCGCGAATCCGAAATGCGCAAGGTCCGCAGCAAGGCGACCGACCAGGCCGAAGACCGCATCCTCGACATCCTGCTGCCGCAACCGCGCGCGGTGGGCTTCGGCGGCAATGCCGAGCACGCGAACGACGACAACAACGCGACCCGTCAGACCTTCCGCAAGCGCCTGCGCGAAGGCCAGCTCGACGACAAGGAAGTCGAGCTCGACCTCGAGCAGCCGTCGGTCGGCATGGACATCATGGCGCCGCCCGGGATGGAAGAGATGACCGAGCAGATCCGCTCGATGTTCTCGAACCTCGGCAGCGGCAAGAAGCAGCGCCGCAAGGTGAAGATCAAGGAAGCGCTGAAGCTGCTGACCGACGAGGAAGCGGCGAAGATGCTCAACGAAGAGGAAGTGAAGACGAAGGCCGTGCAGAACGTCGAGCAGAACGGCATCGTGTTCCTCGACGAGATCGACAAGATCACGTCGCGCAACAACGAAGGCAGCGGCGGCGAAGTGTCGCGCCAGGGCGTGCAGCGCGACCTGCTGCCGCTCGTCGAAGGCACGACGGTCAACACGAAGTACGGGATGGTGAAGACCGATCACATCCTGTTCATCGCGAGCGGCGCGTTCCACCTCGCGAAGCCGAGCGACCTGATTCCCGAGCTGCAAGGCCGCTTCCCGATCCGCGTCGAGCTCGATTCGCTGTCGGTCGAAGATTTCGAGGCGATCCTCGATGCGACCGACGCGAGCCTCGTCAAGCAGTACCAGGCGCTGCTCGCGACCGAGGACGTGCAGCTCGAATTCGCCGACGACGGCATCCGGCGCCTCGCCGAGATCGCGTTCGCGGTCAACGAGAAAACCGAGAACATCGGCGCGCGCCGGCTGTACACGGTGATCGAGAAGCTGCTCGAGGAAGTGTCGTTCTCGGCCGGCAACCACGCCGGCGAGCGCGTGACGATCGACGCGAAGTATGTCGACCGCGCGCTCGGCGAAGTGGCGCAGGACGAAGACCTGTCGCGCTACGTGCTGTAACGCGCGCGGCGCCGGATGAAAAACGGGCGGCCCCTTTCGCCGGGGGCCGCCCGTTTTCGTTGCTGCGCCGCTTACTGCCGAACCGGCTTCTTCGCGAGCTTGCGCTGCAGCGTGCGGCGGTGCATGTTCAACGCACGCGCGGTCGCCGAAATGTTGTTGTTGTTCTCGGCCAGCACGCGCTGGATGTGCTCCCATTCAAGCCGATCCACCGACAGCACGACCGGATTCTCGAGCGCCTCGTCGGCCTGCACTTCGGTCGCGTTGGTCTGCAGCGCGGCCAGGATCGACTCGACGTTCGCCGGCTTCGCGAGGTAGTTGTCCGCGCCCTCCTTCACGGCCTGCACGGCGGTCGCGATGCTCGCGTAGCCGGTCAGCACCAGAATCCGCGCATCGGGCTGCAGGTCGCACAACGGCGCGATGAGGCTCAGCCCCGAATCCTCGCCGAGATGCAGGTCGACGGTGATGAACTGGAACTTGCCGCCCGCGGCGAGCCGCAGCGCCGCTTCCTTGTCGTGCGCCTGCTGGACCGCGTAACCGCGGCGCTCGAGGCCGCGCGCGAGCGTGCCCGCGAACACCTCGTTGTCGTCGATCACCAGGAAATTGTTCTCGCTCATGTGGTTTCTCCGTCTACGTGTTGGTTGAGGCCGCCGGCAGCGCGACCCGCACGACCGGCAGGCGCAGCACGGCCCGCGTGCCGCGCCCTGCCGGAGCGCCGGCCGGGCGGCTGTCCGGCGTGCCGGCCGGCCGTTCGGCGGCATGTGCGCCCGTGCGCGAACCCGCGCGTTGTCCCGATGCGGCCGCTGCGTGGCCATTCGCCGCACCGCCGGCCCGGCCGTTGCCGCCCGCCGTGCGCGGCGCGACGTCGGACAGTTCGATCTCGCCACCCAGCCGCGCGGCCGCGCTGAACGCCAGATACAGGCCGACGCCGTGCCCGCCCTGCGTGCTGTCGACCGGCATCGCGCCGAGCGATTCGCGCAGCGCGGCCGGAATGCCGGGCCCGTCGTCGCATACCTCGAATTCGATTTCGTCGGCCGTGCCGCCATGCGCGACCTTCGCGGCGAGCGTCACGCGCTGCGGGCTCGCGCGCGCGGCGTTGTCGAGCAGGATCGTCAGGATCTGGCCGGCCGCGACCGTATCGTCGAGCGCGACGCCGGCCGGGCGCGCGCCGAGCAGCTCGAACTGTACGTGCGGATGCCGCAGGCGCCAGTGCTCGACGAACGTGTCGAGCCAGTCGTCCACCGGCTGGCGGCTCGCCGGCGCGCTCGCGCGGCTGCGCAGGCGCGCGAGCGCCGACGTGCACAGCGACATCTGTTCCTCGAGCACCTTCAGGTCGGCCTCGTAGCGTGCGAGCCCCGGATCGGCGCGCGCCGCGTCGCGCAACTCCTCGGCGAGCATCGCGATCGTCGACAGCGGCGTGCCCATTTCATGCGCGACGGTGGCGGCCTGCACGCCGAGCGCGACGGCCCGCTCGTCGCGCAGCAGATGCTGCTGCGCTTCGCCGAGCGCCGCGTCGCGCTGGCGCAGCGCGTTCGACATGCGCGCGACGAACCACGCGATCAGCCCGACGCTGACCATGAAGTTCGCCCACATGCCGGTACGGTAGTAATCGAACAGGTTCGCCGGGTTGTCCATGTTGAGCGGCACCGAGTCGAAGCCGAGCGCCGCGTAGCAGGCGACCGCAAACGCCGCGAGCCAGATCATCAGGTGCCACGGCAGCACCGCCGCCGCGATCGCGAGCGACGGCAGGTACAGCGACACGAACGGGTTGGTCGTCCCGCCCGACAGGAACAGCAGCGCGGACAGCGCGCCGAGGTCGACCCACAGCTGGCCGAGCAGCTCGAAATTGGTCTCGGGCCGCGCACGCAGCACGCGCACCCAGGTCAGCGCGTTGAAAACGATCTCGAGCGCGATGACCATCAGCATCGCCGGCAACGGCAGGTGCACGCCGAAATAGGTCTGCACGACGCCGATCGTCACGAGCTGGCCGATGATCGCGAGATTGCGGAGCCAGAACAGGTGACTGAGGTTGACGCGGCCGGTGGTGGTGATTCGTTGCATCCGGGCAGTTTACCCGTTTAGCGCCCGGCGCCTCCAGCGGGGCCGGATCCGTGCGCACGAACGACCCACGCGCGTGCATGGCGCAACACCGTCAACCGGCCGCGCCGCCCATGCGCTGCGCGATCTCGTCGGCCAGGCACTCGGGGCATCGGCACCGCGCGCCGGCCGCGGGCGGCGTACCGCCGGGCGGCACCGGCATCGACGCGCACCAGCAGTCGAACGGCTGCGTGCCGGCACCGCAGTCGAAGCCGCGCCCGCAGTGCGGGCAACGCGCGCGGCGCGGAGCCGAACGGGCGTCGGCGGCGGAATCGGTCATGGCGCAATCGCGGAAACGGGCGGGACATCGCCCCACGCGACAAGCATAGCGCGGCGCAGGGATTTTGCACGCCGGCCACACGGCCGAGGTGCGGCGCAAACACGCGCGCGCCCGCCCGTCGGCGGCACCCGAAGGGTGCCGCCCGAATCGCGCCGCGCCATAGCCGGCGGGCCGCCGCGTGCGATGCCGCGTCGCGCCGACCGTGTTCCGCCCGGCCCAAAAACCCGATGCTGCGCTGCGCCACTCCTGTACAATTCGGCCTGTTTCAACCGTTCCCAGCCAGAGCCGCCGCCATGTCCGAGCCCATCGACCTCTCGCAGATCGCCCCCACGCTGAAAGCAGAAATCCTCGCGGAGGCGCTGCCGTACATCCGCCGTTACCACGGCAAGACCGTGGTCATCAAATACGGCGGCAACGCGATGACGGAAGAGCGGCTCAAGCAGGGCTTCGCGCGCGACGTGATCCTGCTGAAACTGGTCGGCATCAACCCGGTGATCGTCCACGGCGGCGGTCCGCAGATCGATCACGCGCTGAAGAAGATCGGCAAGGCCGGCACCTTCATCCAGGGCATGCGCGTCACCGACGAAGAGACGATGGAAGTCGTCGAATGGGTGCTGGGCGGCGAAGTGCAGCAGGACATCGTGATGCTGATCAACCACTTCGGCGGCCACGCGGTGGGCCTGACGGGCAAGGACGGCGGCCTGATCCACGCGCGCAAGCTGCTGATGCCGGACCGCGACAACCCGGGCCAGTACATCGACATCGGCCAGGTCGGCGAAGTCGAGGCGATCAACCCGGCGGTCGTGA
Organism: Burkholderia sp. AU28863; assembly: GCF_002223195.1. Taxonomy (NCBI): domain Bacteria; kingdom Pseudomonadati; phylum Pseudomonadota; class Betaproteobacteria; order Burkholderiales; family Burkholderiaceae; genus Burkholderia; species Burkholderia sp. AU28863. The sequence goes on from NZ_NKFE01000004.1 coordinate 928,198, forward strand.
AGGCGCTGCAGGACGACGCGTTCATCCCGGTAATCTCGCCGATCGGCTTCGGCGAGGACGGCCTGTCGTACAACATCAACGCGGATCTGGTCGCGGGCAAGCTCGCCACGGTACTGAACGCCGAGAAGCTGCTGATGATGACCAACATCCCCGGCGTGATGGACAAGGACGGCAACCTGCTGACCGACCTGTCCGCCCGCGAGATCGACGCGCTGTTCGAGGACGGCACGATCTCCGGCGGCATGCTGCCGAAGATCTCGTCGGCGCTCGACGCCGCGAAGAGCGGCGTGAAGTCGGTGCACATCGTCGACGGCCGGATCGAGCATTCGGTGCTGCTGGAAATCCTGACCGAGCAGCCGTTCGGCACGATGATCCGCTCGCATTGAGCACGCGCCGCAAACCCTCCAGCCCCGACCTGCCGGCGTCGCTGCGACGCCGGCGCATCTCCCGCAGCCGGCCGCGCGCCGGCTCGCCCGTCTGGCTGTTCGATCTCGACAACACGCTGCACCACGCATCGCACGCGATCTTTCCGGAGATCAACCGCGCGATGACGCAATACATCATCGACACGCTGCAGGTCGAGCGCGCCGAAGCCGACCGCCTGCGCACCGGCTACACGCAGCGCTACGGCGCCGCACTCCTCGGCCTCGCGCGCCATCACCCGATCGATCCGCACGACTTCCTGCGCGTGGTCCACACGTTCGCCGATCTTCCCGCGATGGTGCGCGCCGAGCGCGGCCTCGCGCACATCATCGCCGCGCTGCCGGGCCGCAAGTTCGTGCTGACCAATGCGCCCGAGAACTATGCGCGCGCGGTTCTGCGCGAATTACGCATCGAGCGGCTGTTCGAACGCGTGATCGCGATCGAGCACATGCGCGACCGCCGCACGTGGCGCGCGAAGCCCGATCACACGATGCTGCGCCGTACGCTGCGCGCCGTGCATGCCCGTGCGTCCGACGCGATCCTCGTCGAGGATACACTCGGCCACCTGAAGCGCTACAAGCGCCTCGGCATCGGCACGGTGTGGATCACCGGCCACCTGCCCGGCCACCTGCCAGGCACCGGACGCCCGCTTTATGTCGACCAGCGCATTCGTTCGTTAAAATCGCTGCGACTGGGCACACGATCGGGGCGACAAAAATGCAGCCGACTTACCCGCAGGACCAAGCCGTAACCGAAGGCCAGACCACACCTGCTCGCCCGCGCCCGAAGCCGGGCGAGCGCCGCGTGATGATCCTGCAGACCCTCGCGACGATGCTCGAGGCCCCGAAACCCGAGAAAATCACGACGGCCGCGCTCGCGGCCCGGCTCGACGTGTCGGAAGCCGCGCTGTACCGGCACTTCACCAGCAAGGCGAAGATGTACGAAGGGCTGATCGAGTTCATCGAGCAGGCGCTGTTCGGGCTCGTCAACCAGATCGTCGCGAAGGAGCCGAACGGCGTGCTGCAGGCCCGCACGATCGCGCTGACGATGCTCAATTTCGCCGCGAAGAACCCGGGCATGACGCGCGTGCTGACCGGCGAGGCGCTGGTCGGCGAGGACGAGCGGCTGACCGAGCGCGTGAACCAATTGCTCGACCGGATCGAGGCAACCGTCAAGCAGTGCCTGCGGGTCGCGCGCACCGAGGCGAATGCGCCGCAGGGCGGCGCGACGCCGTTCGTGCTGCCTGCCGACTACGATCCCGGCGCCCGCGCGAGCCTGCTCGTCAGCTATGTGATCGGCCGGTGGCACCGCTTCGCGAAAGGCGGGTTCCAGAAGCCGCCGGGCGAGCAGGCCGATGCGCATTTGCGGCTGATCCTGCAGTGATGCGCGGCGCGCACGCGTAAATCGACGCACGATCCGGCTCATCCGCGTAACGGCCGCCCACCACCGAATCACGCGCCATTTCCGGTTCGAGTGGCCCGGTGCAGGCCACGCCCATCCACGCGCACTTTGCCCGGGCATCGTCTGCCCTTGTGACGATCGACACGGCAGACGAACGAACCGATGCAGCCACACACATGAACGGGCCCCACTCATGATCAGGACGCCTTTTCATTAACATGCACCTGTGGTACCCGCTCACGGTCACATTTCGTCAGCATCCGCCGCCACTCGCTCGGGCGTTCGCAACGCCCCTCTCAGCGCCACAGCATCCCCCTCCGCTCCGACTGCATCCGCGCTCAGCGACGATGAGCACCGAGTTCGTATGCCTGACGTTTTTTAAAAGAAATTAGTACTTGAACTAGTAAAAACCCAATCGCATTAGTAATCGTCCCATTCCTTTAAATCCCTTAGAAATCGACAATATCGCCTGTTTCCTGCCGCCGCTTCAGTTCGTTTCGACGACGTCGACAGACAGCGTTCAGGAAACGTCAGTGCGTCGTCATTCGACGCAGGACTCCTTACTAACAGGTACTTTCATGTCCAAAAAAGCACTTCCCATTCTGATGGCGACAGCAGGTCTCCTGGCCGTTGCTTCGTCGGCCCAGGCAGCCGACGGCACGATCACGATCACCGGCGAGATCACCGCCCAGACCTGCAACATTTCGGGCGACGGCGGCGGCAAGGACTTCACCGTCACGCTGCCCAACGTGTCGACGTCGGCGCTGAGCGCGCCTGGCTCGACGGCCGGCCGCAAACCGTTCCGCATCGCCCTGTCGAACTGCTCGCCGAACTCGGGCAACGCATCGGTGTACTTCGAGCCGGGCACGACCGTCAACGCGCAGACGGGTCAACTGTTCAACGCAACGGGTGACGCGAAGAACGTCGAGGTCGGCCTGCTGAACAAGGACGGCTCGAACATCAAGCTCGGCGCGGCCCAGGCTCAGCAGAACTCGCAGGTCGTTCCGATCTCGGGCGGCGCGGCAACGCTCGATTACTACGCGCAGTACGTCGCAACCGGCGGTTCTGCCACGGCCGGCACGGTCGGCACGTCGGTCATGTATTCGGTCTCGTACCAGTAATCCGGTGTCGCGATCGGCGGCCCGGGCCCGCGAAGTCATGGCGGCGCACGGGCCGCCTCCGGCCGACGGTATGTGATCTGTCTATCTACAAGGAGAAATCGGCGATGGGGATGTCTATCAACTGGCGCTCAAGCGTGGGCGCCGCGGCGCTGGTCGCGTCGCTGTCCGGCATGGGCGCGGCGGACGCGAGCGTGGTCATCAGCGGGACGCGCGTGATCTATCCGGAAAAGGAGCGCGAAGTCACGGTCAAGTTGACCAACAATGGCGACCGGCCGTCGCTCGTGCAGGCCTGGGTGGACGACGGCAACGCAAACGCGCTGCCTGACGATTCGAAGGTGCCGTTCACGCTGACGCCGCCTTTGTTCCGCCTCGATCCGAACAAAGGCCAGAGCCTGAGGCTGATCTATACGAAGGAGCCGCTCGCGCAGGACAAGGAAACGCTCTACTGGCTCAACGTCCTCGACGTTCCGCCGCAGGCCACCGACGATCCGGACGCCCCCAACCTGCTGCAGCTCGCATTCCGTTCGCGCATCAAGCTGTTCTTCCGTCCTGCCGCGCTGCGAGGCGTGGCTGACGAGTCCGCGGAGAAGGTGACCTGGAACTTCGCCCCGAAGGTCGACGGTGGTTATGCATTGCAGGCGAAGAACCCGACGCCTTTCCACGTGACGTTCACCAAGCTGACCGTCAAGTCCGGCGGCGCAACGTGGAGCAACGACAAGGGCGGCATGGTCAAGCCCGGCGCCACCGAACAGTTCGACGTCGGCAACGTGCCGTCGCTGCCGGGCGGACCGATCGAGGTCGACTACACGTTCCTCAACGACTACGGCGGCGGCGTCGAAGGCAGCTACGCGCCAAGAAAAGCGCACTGACGCCACTCACCCCTCCCTGATTCAACTCTCGCTGGCCCGCCGACGCGGCAATCGCATCGGCGCAGGCAATCCGTCGTTCGCATCATGAAGATGCGGCATTAATACATCTGATTCATGCGAACAACTTATCAACGCCGAACACTCGAGGCACCGGCGCGCTTCCCGCTCAAGCCGGGATATCTGCTCGTCATGGCGGCGCTCGGCAACTGGGCAGCCGACACGCTCGCCGCACCGGCGGACGGTTTCGACGTCGCGCAGGTTCAGTTCAACGACACGCTGATGATGAAGCCGCGCGGTCAGCGACTCGACCTCGATCGTTTCTCGAAAGGCAATCCGGTTCCGGCGGGCGACTATCTGGTCGATCTCTACGTCAACGGCACGTGGAACGGCCGTTCGACGGTACGCTTCAGCGCGGCCCAGGGCGCGGACACCGCGACGCCATGCTTCGATCGCGCGCTCGTGACCCGGCTGGGCCTCGACGATCAGGCGCTGACCGACACCGGACGCGCCGAACTGGCCCGCGTGTTGGCAGGAGCATGCACGGACGTCGACAAGCTGGTCGCCGACGCGACGGTCGAATTCGACATGTCGGAACTGCGCCTGAACGTGAGCGTCCCGCAAGCGGCGCTGCTGCGCAATCCGCGCGGCTACGTGAGCCCGGAACTGTGGGACGACGGCGTACCGAGCGCGACGCTCAAGTACAACGCGAACGCGTACCGCAACGCGTCGTCAGGTTACGCAAGCACGCAGGCGTACGTGGGGCTGAATGCGGGTGTGAACGTCGGGAACTGGCATTTCCGGCACAACGGCTCCTATGCGTCGCAATCGCAGGGCGAGAACCGCTATCAAGCGCTGAACACGTACGTTCAACGCGACCTGCCCGCCTGGCGCAGCCAGTTGAAGATCGGTGAGACGTACACCGACGGCACGCTGTTCAACAGCGTGGGCATGCGCGGCGTCACGCTCGAGACCGACGATCGCATGCTGCCCGATTCGATGCGCGGCTATGCGCCGATGATTCGCGGCGTCGCAACCAGCAACGCGCACGTCACGGTTGCGCAGAACGGCGCCGTGCTGTACGAAACGAACGTCGCGCCGGGGCCGTTCGAAATCAACGATCTGTACGCAACGGGTTACGGCGGCAACCTGCTCGTCACCGTCACCGAGGCCGACGGCAAAAAGCACAGCTTCACCGTGCCGTATGCGGCTGTCGCGCAGTCGCTGCGCCCTGGCGTCTCCCGCTTCGGCGTCGCGCTCGGACAGTTGCGCGAGCCGCAGTTCGATCGTCATCCGAACTTTGCCCAGGCTACGTATCAGCGCGGCATCAGCAACCTGATGACGGGTTACGTCGGCGCGATCGTCGCGGAAAACTATCTGGCCGGGCTGGTCGGCGCGGCGTTCAACACGCCGCTCGGCGCGCTCGCCGTCGACGTCACGCACGCCAGCGCCCGCATCCCGGGCGTGTCGGCGACGAGCGGGCAGAGCGTGCGCGTGAGCTACAGCAAGTCCGTGGAGGCGACCGGCACGAACATCGCGGTCGCCGCGTATCGCTACTCGTCCCGCGGCTACTGGGAGCTGCGCGACGCGATGTACGCCCGCGAGCGGGCGGCTGCCGGCGCGGATCCGAACGACGCGTACCGGCAACGCAACCAGGTTCAGCTGACGTTGAACCAGACGCTCGGTGAAGGGCGCGGCAGCCTGTTCGCGGTGGGCTCGACGTCCAGTTACTGGAATCGCAAGGGCACGACGACGCAGTTCCAGGTCGGCTACAACAACAGCCTGCGGATCGGCGGCCTCAACCTGAGCTACAACCTGTCCGTTTCGCGGCAGCGCGACGGCTACACGGGCCGCCTGAACAACCAGATGTACGCAAACGTGACCATTCCACTCGGCCGGCGGTCGTACGCGCCGACACTGTCCGCGAGCGTCGCGCACGACAGCCACGGCGGTGCGACCGGGCAAATGTCGCTCACCGGTTCTGTCGGGAAGTCCAATGCCTTCTCGTATGGGGTGAACGTCAACACTGGCAGGAGTGCGACGTCCGGCGGCGGCAATGCCCAGTACCGCAGCCCGTATGCGACGCTCTCCGGCAGCGCGAGCGGCGGCAGCGGCTACTCGAGCGTGTCCGTCGGCGTGTCGGGCGCGGTCGTCGGCCATGCGGGCGGCCTCACGCTCGCGAATGATCTCGGCGAAACCGCCGCGATCATCGAGGCAAAGGACGCCATCGGCGCACGCATCACGAACGGCACGGACATCCGGATCGACCGGCGCGGCTATGCGGTGCTCCCGTACCTGACGCCCTACCAGATGAACACGATCGAACTCGACCCGAAGGGCATCCCGACCGACGTCGAAATGCTGTCGACCAGCCAGCAGGTCGCGCCGCGGGCGAATTCGGTGGTCAAGCTGAAGTTCGAGACGGTGACCGGCCGCCCCGTGCTGATGACGATGCGTCAGCCGGACGGCACGCCGGTGCCGTTCGGCAGCACCGTTGCCGATGCGCAGGGCAAGACCGTCGGTGTGTCCGGGCAGGGCGGCATGTTGTTCGCCCGCGGCCTGAGCGAAACCGGCGTGCTGACCGCGAAATGGGGCAATCGTGCAACCGAGGTCTGCTCGCTTAACTACCGCTTGCCGACCAAGCACGACAAGGCCGAAGTGTACGCGCGTGTCGATGCGATATGCGCACGCACCATGCCGGCGAATGCGCGCCCGCAAGACGCTGCCGAAAAAGATGCGCGTCAGCATTTCACCGATTCCAATCAAGCCGGCATCACTCCGGCCAGCTCGATCGATGACTCGCGTCTGAGCGCCGCCTTTCAATGAATCGAATTCAATCCAGATTTCGATAAATGGAACATGAAAACATGAAATTTAAATATCTGCTTATTTTCATGCTTTACACCACAACCCTATTGAAATCAAACCCCAGCCTTGCACAAGCTAGTGGTTATTGCACCTACCCCGGTGGAAACAACACCGGAGATTACGTTCGCCATTACAGTTTCGGCAATGTACTTGTCTCCTACGACACCCCGAATGGTGCCGTTCTTGCGACAGCAACAGTGGATCGGCCGATGAGCTATAAATGCAATGCCAACCCGAACCCGCCCGGAGGATATGAGGCCATGGCGATGGTCTCCCTATGGGAATCTAGTATCCCCGGAGTCGCATCCGTTGCTGCAGGAAACTACTACAAAGGATTAGGGTTGCGTATCAGCAATGCTGAGACTGGAGCGATCATCAGCCCCGGCGGAAACCTCGTGCCTTTCGCGCCGCCCAACCCGACGACCAAACCGATTGAGGGCACAGTGCCACTCAAAATCGAATTGATAAAGGTCGACGACAATATATATAACTCATCGCTCCCGAGGAATGCCACCGCGCCACTTAGTATCTATATACGAAGTCGACCTGATGGTAAATACGGCGCGGCCCAATGGAACCTAACCTGGAAAGAGCCCGTCGGCAAACTTATCGTCATGCCTAACACCTGCACGGTCACCACACCGTCGGTCGACGTGAAACTACCGCCCGTCGCGGCAAGCCAACTGAATACCGTCGGCATGACCGCAGGCGATGCGGGATTCAATATCGGGCTGAATTGCAAATCCGGCTCGAACGTTTACGTGACACTGACCGATTTGACCGACCAGGGCAATACCGGCAATCAATTGACCCTCACGCCCGATTCGTCGGCGAAAGGCGTGAAGCTTCGCATCCTGAGAAACGGGCAGCCCGTCGGTTACGGTCCGGATTCCATCGCCATTGGCAATACCAACCAATGGCTGGTCGGGCCGTCCGCGACAACGACCAGCATTCCGCTGTCCGCGCAGTACATCGCGACCGGGCCGGTATCCGGCGGAAAGGTCAAGGGTGTCGCGACGTTTACGATGAGCTACCAGTGAGCGTTCTGCGCTCGATAGCTCAGTGATTCGATAGCGCGCCGGTCGCCAGGCAATCGCAAACGGCAGGTCTGCTAAGTCGGTCATCGCTCGATCGATGACCGCAACAAACTTCTGTTTTGCAGTCCTATTGGATTGCATCGGAAGGTCATTGACGGACGAAGTCGGGTGTCACCCGTACGGCCGGTTACGGCATGCGGACGGCTCGACGGCGGAGTCCGTTTTTACATCTCCTAGTACTAGAGGAATTGACATGAAACTCGCATTCTCCAGCATCGCCGCTCTCACCGTCGCTGCCGCGGCAGCACTGCCGGCCGTGTCGCACGCCGCGGACGGCACGATCACCATCAACGGCAAGATCGGCACGCAGACCTGCACGATCGACGGCAACGGCACCGGCGGCAAGGACTTCACCGTCGCGCTGCCGAAGGTGTCCACGTCGTCGCTTGCCACGGGCGGAGCGACGGCCGGCCGCACGTCGTTCAAGATCGGCCTGAAGAACTGCTCGCCGTCGACGGGCAACGTCTACACGCACTTCGAGCCGGGCACCACGGTCAACTCGACGACCGGCCAGTTGCTCAACGCATCGGGCACCGCGAAGAACGTCGAGATCGGCCTGCTCAACGGTGATACGAGCAATATCGGGGTCGGCAAGGCCGATGAAAACTCGAAGGCGGTCGCGCTGTCGAACGGCACCGCGGAGCTCCCGTACTACGCGCAATACGTCGCAACGGGTGGCGCTGCTGGCCAGGGGACGGTGAATACGTCGGTGATGTACTCGATCATGTACCAGTAAGAAACGGCGAACCGGCGCGCGTCCCGCGCGCCGGTTCGTTGCCGGGCGCGCGGCAGGATGCGCGCCCCGGCTTGCCGATGGCTGCCGTACGCACACAGTCGCTCGGCGGCCGTCCATTCGCGCCCGGACAAGTTCGGCACTCGCGCGGACCGCACCGCGCACCATTCGTTTTGCCCTCCCCCTCCAATTGGCTGGAACATGCACGCCGGATCGCGTGCGGCCGTTCAGTACACCATCCGCTCGCGTCGAATACCCCGAAGGCAATCACGGCCGATCGAATCACGCGCGTCGAAAAATCCCCGCATTTCGGCGTGTTCCGTGCCGGACGCGAAGCAACCGCCAAAATTCGAACTCGTCCAATTTAAAAATATCCTTCGCGAGATCACATTACCTTATTCAGGAGAAGTCAAGGTGATCAGGTGAACTGCAGTCATTTTTCTTTTTCTCATGCACGCATCGGCCGGCGTGTCCTGCATTCCGCACTGCTCGCCAGCGCGGCGATGCCGTGGGCGTCAATGGCACAAGTCGTCGGCGGCGGACCACAACTAGCGGACGGCATCGCGCTCGAGGTCGCCCCCGGCGACTATTCGACAACCGCATCCGGCACGGCCGTACTTTCCGCCGTCAACGGCGGCACGCTGACGACCCTCGGCAAGACCCGCGTGTTCACGACCGGCAACGTCACGGCCGGCGCGTCCGCGTGGGGTACCGGGTCGCGCGTCGCGCTGCGCGATACGGAAATCCGTACGCGCGGCGACTCGAGCGCAGGCATCGATCTTCGTCACGGCGGCGGCGCAGCCGCCGAGCGCATCTCCATCGATACCGACGGCGACTACGCGCACGGCGCATACATCGACGGCGCCAACGGGCGGCTATCGCTCTCCGACAGCGTGATCGTGACACGCGGCAAGGAGGCGTCGGGCATCGCGACGATCCTGGTTCCGGGCGGCACTCTCGACGTGACCGACACGCTGATCCGCACCAGCGGCCTGTTCGGCACCGGCCTGTCCCTCAGCTACGGCGGCATTCTGGCCACGCTGAAGCGCACCGATATCCGCACGGATGGCGAGTATGCGTCGGTGCTGTACATGCCGGGCGCATCTACCGTCACCTTCAGCGACTCGCATCTCGAAACAAGCGGATACGCGGCGCTCGGCGTGGATACCCGCGAGGGCAGCGTCAGGCTCGAACGCACGCGCGTCGTTACGCACGGCATCAGTTCGCACGGGCTTTACGCGTCGAAGGAGTACGCCGACACGCCCGTCATCGACGCCACCGATACGCAGGTGACGACCGACGGCAAGGGCGCGATCGGCGCCGTCGCCCGGCTCGGCGGCGAGGTCGCGATGACACGCGGCGGCATCGTGACGAGCGGCGAACGCGCGCGCGGCGTGCTGTCGGCCGGCGCAGGCTCCGTCGCCTCGCTCACCGATACGAGCGTCGAAACGCACGGCGCCGAAGCCACCGCGTTGTACGCGAGTGTCGGCGGCACGGTCGATCTGCTGCGCAGCGACGCCCGCACGACCGGCGCCGACGCGTATGGGGCGGCCGTCCATGGCGGCACGCTGACGATCGACGACGGCACGCTCGTCAGCGAGCGCCATGGCGCGATCGACGCATCCGATGCGACGGTCACGCTGAAAAACGGCACGCGCGCGATCGGCGGCAACGGCAAGCTGCTGTCCGTCCATGCCGGGTCGGGTGCGCCGGTACGCCTGACGCTCGACGAGCGCTCCCATGCCGCAGGCGACATCGTCAACCACCCGACCGACGACGGCAGTCCGACGCAGGCGGTGACGGACGTCGCGCTCACGAACGCGTCCGCGTGGACGGGCGCGACCGACGCGGTTCGCACGCTGTCGCTGAACACGAACAGTCTCTGGACCGTCACCGCGGATTCGTCGGTCGGCTCCGTCGCGCTGAACGATTCGACGATCGCATTCGACACGCCGGCGGCCCGGGGCGCGCCGACACCGCACACGCTCGTGGTGACGGGCGACTATGCGGCCCGCAACGGCAAGCTCGTCCTCCATACGACGCTGCAGGACGACTCGTCGCCCAGCGACCGCCTCGTGATCGACGGCGGCCATGCATCGGGCGATACCGGCATCGTCGTGAAACGCGCGGGCGGCGACGGCGCGGCGACGACCGTCGGCATCCCGCTCGTCGAAACCCGCAACGGCGGCACGACCGATGCATCGGCATTCACGCTCGATGCGGCATCGGACGGCTACCGGAACGGCTTCGGTACGTTGTCGGCAGGCGGCTACGATTACATGCTCAAACGTGGCGGCGATGGCGGGCAGGCGGAAGACTGGTATCTCGTCTCCGCGGCAAAGCCACTGCCGCCGGTCCAGCCCGATCCGCCGATCGTGCCGGAAGTCGTCCCCCCTCCGCCGCGCACCGCCGCACCGGAACCCGACGCGTATCTGGCAAACGCAGACGCCGCAGCGACGATGGCGATTCATTCGCTGCATCAGCGTGACGATCGTTCGCTACGCGCCGAAGCAACCGGCCCGCTGGACGGCGCCGTGTGGCTGCGCGCCGAGGGCCAGATAACGTCGATGTCCGGCGGCAACCGCAGCGTGTCGGGCAATGGCCGCCTGATTCACGCGGGCGCCGACCTGCTCCGCTTCGACGACGGTCGCGGCGGCAGCGTGCGCATCGGTGCGATGGGGATGTACGGCAGCCAGACGAACTGGTCGACACGCCCGCTGTGGAATGCGCTCGAGGGCCGGACGATGGACGCCACCGCACGCGGCAGCGTCTCCGGCTACAACGTCGGTCTGTACGGCACGTGGTACGGCAACCGCGACATCCTGACCGGCCCCTACGTCGACGCGTGGTTCATGTACGGCGCCTATGCGAACACGGTCGGCGGCAGCCTCGCGGCCGATTCGTACCGGTCGCGCACCGCGACCGGTTCGATCGAGACCGGCTATTCACTCGGGTTCTACGAGCGGGGCGACACGCGGTTCTTCGTCGAGCCCGAAGCGCAGCTCGTCGTGTCCGACTATCGCGCGGACGCGCACGGCACCGCTGGCGGCCGCCTCGACGGCCAGGGCTCGACCGACGTGCTCACCCGCCTGGGCGTACGCGTGCATGGCGTGACCGCGATGCCGCATGGCCGCGAACTCCGGCCGTTCATCGAGGCGAACTGGTGGCACGGTCCGGGTTCGCGCTCGCTGACGCTCGACCGCAATGCGTTCTCGTTCAGCGTGCCGCGCGACCGCGTGGCGGTCCGGCTCGGCGCGACCGGCCAGTTGAGTCGGCAATTCTCGGTATCGGCAAGCCTCGGCGTGGAAGGAAACCTGTCCGACTACACGGTGGTAACGGGACAGTTCTCGGCCAAATACCGCTGGTAACCCCGCCCGCGGCCGGGGGCGCGAAATTCGCGCTCCCGCGGAATTCCGCTATACTCCTTCGATCTGTCGCCCCCACGGGCGGCAGGTCGGAAGCGCGCCGATTTGCTGACTCGATTGCGGGCGCGCGAACCGGCCGGGGCGTGGATGTGCGGCCCGGCGGTTCACTACAAATGCGGCTAAAGAGGTCGTCAGCCGCGCACCTTCGCCTCCGCGCCCCGCCGACACCGTTTAGCCGCCCAGTCATATGGCATAAGGCGGAACGAATGGAATCGATCGGCATCGTCGCTCCACAGACCATGCACTTCGCCGAACCGCTGCGCTTGCAAAGCGGCAGCGTGATCGGCAACTATCAGCTCGTCGTCGAGACGTACGGCGAACTCAACGCCGCGCGCTCGAACGCGGTGCTCGTGTGCCACGCGCTCAACGCGTCGCACCACGTCGCCGGCGTCTACGCGGACGATCCGCGCAGCACCGGCTGGTGGGACAACATGGTCGGCCCGGGCAAGCCGCTCGACACCAACCGCTTCTTCGTGATCGGCGTGAACAACCTCGGCTCGTGTTTCGGCTCGACCGGCCCGATGAGCATCGATCCGTCGACCGGCAAGCCGTACGGCGCAAAGTTCCCGGTGGTGACCGTCGAGGACTGGGTGCATGCGCAGGCGCGCGTCGCCGACGCGTTCGGCATCGAGCGCTTCGCCGCGGTGATGGGCGGCAGCCTCGGCGGCATGCAGGCGCTCGCGTGGAGCCTGATGTATCCGGAGCGCGTCGCGCACTGCATCGACATCGCGTCGACACCGAAGCTGTCCGCGCAGAACATCGCGTTCAACGAGGTCGCGCGCTCGGCGATCCTGTCCGATCCCGATTTCCACGGCGGCGACTACTACGCGCACGGCGTGAAGCCGAAGCGCGGCCTGCGCGTCGCGCGGATGATCGGCCACATCACGTACCTGTCCGACGACGACATGGCCGAGAAATTCGGTCGCGCGCTGCGCCGTGCCGACGGCGCGCTCGACGCGTACAACTTCAGCTTCGACGTCGAGTTCGAGGTCGAGTCGTACCTGCGCTACCAGGGCGACAAGTTCGCCGACTACTTCGACGCGAACACCTACCTGCTGATCACGCGCGCGCTCGACTACTTCGATCCGGCGAAGGCGTTCGACGGCAACCTGACGGCCGCGCTCGCGCACACGCAGGCGAAGTACCTGATCGCGAGCTTCTCGACCGACTGGCGCTTCGCGCCCGCACGCTCGCGCGAGATCGTGAAGGCGCTGCTCGACAACAAGCGCACGGTCAGCTACGCGGAAATCGATGCGCCGCACGGTCACGATGCATTCCTGCTCGACGACGCGCGCTATCACAACCTGATCCGCGCGTATTACGAACGAATCGCCAACGAGGTGGGAGCATGAACCAGCAAGCGCTGAATTCCCTGTCCGCGCGCGCGGACTTCCGCACGATCGCGCGCTGGGTGGAGCCGCGTTCGACCGTGCTCGATCTCGGCTGCGGCGACGGCTCGCTGCTCGCGCTGCTGATGGAGGAGCTCGACGTCACCGGCTACGGGATCGAACTGAACGACGCGGGCGTGCTCGCGAGCGCGAAGAACGGCATCAACGTGATCCAGCAGAACCTGGAGGACGGCCTGCGCTTGTTCGAGGACCACAGCTTCGACATCGCGATCCTGTCGCAAACGCTGCAAACGATCCACCAGACGGCCGCGATCCTGCGCGAAACGGCGCGCGTCGGCCGCGAGTGCATCGTGTCGTTCCCGAACTTCGGCTACTGGCCGCACCGGCTGTCGGTGCTGAACGGCCGGATGCCGGTATCGAAGTCGCTGCCTTACCAATGGCACAACACGCCGAACGTGCGGGTGCTGACGATCGAGGATTTCGAGGCGCTGGCGCCCGAAGTGGGCGTGACGATCCTCGACCGCGTCGTGCTGCACGAAGGCCAGCCGATTCGATGGGGAGCGAACTGGCGTGGTAGTCTTGCTGTCTATCGCGTCAAGCGCAGCTGAGCCGGGGAGCCGTTGACGGAAGATCCGGCCCGCCCACGCGCGCGGCCGCCCCTCCTGCGCCGTCCGCGCCACCTGCGCTGCCGCCGCCATCAGTCAACGCTACCCAGTTCCAGCCCATGTCGAAAACGCCACACGAGGCGCCCGCACTCACCGCTCACGAGGATCACCCCGGCTGGCGAGCCTATCTGAACACGCACATGCTGATCTGCGTGTTCCTGGGCTTCACGTCGGGGCTGCCCCTGTTCACGCTCGTCTACCTCGTGCAGGCATGGCTGCGCTCCGAGGGCGTGAACCTGAAGGAAATCGGCCTGTTCGCGCTGATCCAGTTCCCGTATACGTGGAAGTTCCTGTGGGCGCCGCTGATGGACCGCTACATCCCGCGCCTGCCCGGCTGGCGGCCAGGCCGCCGGCGCGGCTGGCTGCTGCTCACGCAACTGCTGGTCGCGGGTGCGATCGCCGCGCTCGGCTTCGTGTCGCCGCGCGACTCGATCTGGACGGTCGCCGCGCTCACGACGCTCGTCGCATTCTTCGGCGCGAGCGCCGACATCGTGATCGACGCGTACCGCCGCGAGCTGCTGCGCGACACCGAGCAGGGCCTCGGCAACGCGGTGCACGTGAACGCGTACAAGCTCGCCGCGCTGATCCCCGGCTCGCTGGCGCTGATCCTGTCGGATCATCTGCCGTGGGATGCCGTGTTCGCGATCACCGGCGCGTTCATGCTGCCGGGCATCCTGATGACGCTCGTCGTGCGCGAGCCCGAAGTGGTCGGCGCGCCGCCGCGCAACCTGCGCGACGCGATCGTGCTGCCGTTCCGCGAATTCATCCAGCGCGACGGCTGGGCCGGCGCGCTGCTCGTCATCGCGTTCATCTTCCTGTTCAAGATCGGCGACACGATGGCCACCACGCTGTCGACGTCGTTCTTCCTCGACATCGGCTTCACGCGCACCGAGATCGGCATCGTCGCGAAAACCACCGCACTGGTCGCGAGCGTCGCCGGCGGCATCATTGGCGGCGTCTGGCTCGTGAAGATCGGCATCGGCCGCGGGCTGTGGATCTTCGGCGCGCTGCAGATGGTGTCGACGCTCGGCTTCGCGTGGCTCGCGCAGCTCGGCCCGGGCTCGCCGGTGCTCGCGATGCTCTACGACTTCACCGTGTCGACGAGCCACGCGATCGCGTCCGTGCTGTCGGTGTTCGGCATCGCCGTCACGCCGCAATTCAGCCCGATGACGGTCGCGCTCGCGATCGTCTATGGCTTCGAAACCTTCACGACCGGCCTGACGATGGCCGCGTTCGTCGCGTATATCGCGAGCACGACCGACCCGCGCTATACGGCCACGCAGTTCGCGCTGTTCACGAGCCTCGCGTCGGTGCCGCGCACGCTCGCGTCGGCCGCGAGCGGCTTCGTCGTCGCGAAGATCGGCTGGTACGACTATTTCATCGTGTGTACCGCGCTCGCGATTCCCGGCATGCTGCTGCTGTTCAGGATCGCGCCGTGGAACGGTACCGCGCGCAACGGCGAGGCGAGCCGTGCGCGGTAACCGCCCGCATCGGCTCGCACACGCGGCGGTGGCGTTGAGCGTCGGCGCCGCGGCGCTGGCCGCCACGGTCGCGCACGCGACCGACACCGGCGCGACCGCGGCCGGCTCCGCGCCGGCCGCCGCGCAAGCCGCGCCGCCCGCCGCTGCAACCTCCGCCGCGCCCGTCCCGCCGTCCGCCGAAGGCGCGCAGCCGACCGGCGCCGCGGCGCCGGCGAAGGCCTATACGCCGACGCCGCCGCAAGTCCGCTACGGCAACGCGATCGCGTTCCGCACGCTGATCCCGTCGCCGCTGCTCGAACAGCTCACCGCGAACGAATACGCGCAGATCGTACAGACGGCCGCCGACAGCAACCGGCTGCTGCCCGCGAACCAGCCGCGCGTGAAGCGCCTGCGCGCGATCGTTGCGAAGCTCGCGCCGTATTCGGTGAAGTGGAACGACCGCGTGAAAAGCTGGGCGTGGGACGTGAACGCGATCCGCTCGCGCGACATCCGCCTGACCTGCCTGCCGGGCGGCAAGGTGCTCGTGTACGGCGGCATGCTCGACCGCGTGCGCCTGAACGACGACGAGTTCGGCGTGCTGCTCGCGCACGGCATCGCGCACGCGCTGCGCGAACACGCGCGCAGCAACTTCAGCGTGGCCTCGCAGACGTCGCTGCGCGCGGCCGCGCTGCCGCCGCTGTTCGGCGTCGGCGATCCGCTGCCGCAGGCGCTGAACCTCGGCGAGCGCCTGCAGTCGCTCCACTACGACCCGACCGACGAGACCGAGGCAGACGTGATCGGCGGCGACATCGCCGCACGCGCGGGCTTCGATCCGCGCGCGGCGATCACGCTATGGGACAAGCTCGCGGTCGCGACGCGCGCGAACAAGGCGTCGGGCTTCATCTACACGCACCCGTACAGCACCGCGCGCCGCCAGGATCTGCTGAACCGGCTGCCGGACCTGATGCCGCTCTATGCGAAAGCGACGGGCAAACGCGTGGAATCGCTGCCCGACTACGCAGGCATCAGCGCGCAGCGGCGCAAGATCGTGCGGCGCTGAGCCGCCGCGCGACGCCGGCCACTACGCGTCCGCGTCAGCCATTGCCGGGCGCACGCCGCTGTCACGCATCCAGCGCACTTCGTCCCCTGGGCTGCGGCCGAACAGCCGCTTGAACTCGCGGCTGAACTGCGACGCACTCGCATAGCCGACCCGCGCGGCCGCCGCGCCGGCGCCCACGCCGTCGCGCACCATCATCAGCCTCGCCTGGTGCAGCCGCGCGGTCTTCACGTACTGCATCGGCGACGTGGCCGTCACGTGCTTGAACTGCGCGTGGAACACCGCGAGGCTCATCCCGGCCTCGCGGGCGAGCGTCTCGACGTCGAGATCGGCCCTCAGCTCCGCATGGATGCGCCGCAACGCCTTCGCGATGCGGCCGAAATGATGCTGCTGCACGAGCGCCGCACGCATCGCGTCGCCCTGTTCGCCGGTCAGCACGCGATACGCGATCTCGCGCATGATCGCCGGCCCCAGCACGCGCGTATCGTGCGGCGACGCGAGCGCTTCGAGGAGGCGCACGACCGCGTCGGCCAGCGGCGCATCGAGCGGCGTCGAATAGACGCCGAGCGGCTCGCTGACGGCCGCGCCGAGCGTCTCGTCGAGCAGGATCGCAAGCTCGGCGATCACCGCGAGATCGACGCGGATCGAGATCGCGAGAAACGGCTCGTCCTGGCTCGCGAACGTCTCGCACTCGAACGGCAGCGGCACCGACAGCACCAGATACTGCTGCGCGTCGTACACGAACGAGCGGTCGCCGAGATAGCCGAGCTTGCGGCCCTGGCACACGACGATGATGCTCGGCTCGTACAGCACGGGCATGCGCGGCGCGGGACGGCTCACGCGAAAGAAGCGCACGCCGTCGAGCGCCGCGAGCGTGTCGCCCTCGTTCGGCGCGAGGCGCGTGTGCAGCTCGATCATGCGGCGCTGCACGTGGTCGCCCGAGTCGGCAAA
The DNA here is from genome assembly GCF_002223195.1 of Burkholderia sp. AU28863. Classification (NCBI taxonomy): domain Bacteria; kingdom Pseudomonadati; phylum Pseudomonadota; class Betaproteobacteria; order Burkholderiales; family Burkholderiaceae; genus Burkholderia; species Burkholderia sp. AU28863. The sequence continues at coordinate 945,614 of NZ_NKFE01000004.1, forward strand.
AAGGGGCTGGAAGCTCATCTGCGTGGTCCTGTCCGGCAAGAGAATCTGGCTCGCAATTTAGCACCTTGGACGCGTTTTGACGGGCATTCGCGCGCAATTCGAGAGGAATAGGCAAACCTTCAAGACCTTCATGTATTTCGCCGCGGCGCCGCGCTCCTTACGATGAGGTCCTGTCTCGCCGCATCGCCACAGGGTGCGGCGGCAGTCTGTTTCACCGGACGTTTTCCGGACAAGGAGCCCATTGCATGAGCACAACCTATGCCTACGCGGCGACCGATGCGCAGTCGCCGCTCGCCCCGTTCGAATTCCAGCGTCGCGCGCTGCGCGACCTCGACGTCCAGATCGACGTTCTCTACTGCGGCGTCTGCCACTCGGACCTTCATCAGGCGCGCAACGAATGGCGCAACACGATCTACCCGGTCGTGCCGGGCCATGAAATCGTCGGCCGCGTGACCGCGACCGGCCCGCAGGTGTCGCGCTTCAAGGTCGGCGAGCTGGTCGGCGTCGGCTGCCTCGTCGATTCGTGCCGCACCTGCGCGAGCTGCGAAGAAGGCCTCGAGCAGTATTGCGAAAACGGCTTCGTCGGCACCTACAACGGCCAGGATCGCGTGACGGGCGACATCACGTACGGCGGCTATTCGACGCAGCTCGTCGTCGACGAGGCGTTCGTGCTGCGCGTACCGGACACGCTGGATCCGGCCGGCGCCGCGCCGCTGTTGTGCGCGGGAATCACGACCTACTCGCCGCTGCGGCAATGGAACGTCGGCCCCGGCAAGAAGGTCGGCATCGTCGGGCTCGGCGGCCTCGGCCACATGGGCGTGAAGCTGGCGCGCGCGATGGGCGCGCACGTCGTGCTGTTCACGACGTCGCCGTCGAAGATCGAGGACGGCAAGCGGCTCGGCGCGCATGAAGTGGTGATCTCGAAGGACGAAGCGCAGATGAACGCGCACCTGAACAGCTTCGACTTCATCCTGAACACGGTCGCCGCGCAGCACGACCTGAACCCGTTCCTGCACCTGCTGAAGCGCGACGGCACGATGACGCTCGTCGGCGCGCCGGAGCACGATCATCCGTCGCCGCAGGTGTTCAACCTGATCTTCAAGCGCCGCCGCCTCGCGGGCTCGCTGATCGGCGGGATCGCGGAAACGCAGGAAATGCTCGATTTCTGCGCGGAGCACGGGATCACGTCCGATATCGAAACGATTCCGATGCAGCAGATCAACGCCGCTTACGAACGGATGCTGAAGAGCGACGTGAAGTACCGGTTCGTGGTGGATATGGCGTCGCTCAAGCAGTAAGCGCCGCCCCCAACGAAACGAGCCGCATGTTCGACATGCGGCCCGTTTTGCATTTGGCGGCTACGCGCACCGCGTAGCGCCGGCCATCACTTCTGGTAGTCGTAGTCGATCGTCAGCGGCGCGTGATCGCTGAACTTGATGTCCTTGAAGATCGACGTGCTTTTCGCGGTACCGGCCACACCCGGCGTCGCGATCTGGTAATCGATCCGCCACCCGACGTTCTTCGCGTATGCCTGGCCGCGGTTGCTCCACCACGTGTACTGCTCCGGGCGCTGATCGAGCGTGCGGAACACGTCGACGTAGCCGACGTCGTCGAACAGCTTCGTGAGCCACTCGCGCTCTTCCGGCAGGCAGCCGGAATTCTTCTGGTTGCTCTTCCAGTTCTTGATGTCGATTTCCTTGTGGACGATGTTCACGTCGCCGCACAGGATCACCTCGCGCTTCTTCTTCAGCGCGGCGAGGTGCGGCATGAATTCGGCCATGAAGCGGTACTTCGCCTGCTGGCGCTCTTCGCCGCTCGAGCCGGACGGCACGTACACCGACACGACCGACAGCTTGCCGTAGCGCGCCTCGACGTAGCGCCCTTCGGGATCGAATTCGCTGCTGCCGAAGCCGATGATCACGTCGTCGGGCTCGCGGCGGCTGTACACGCCCGCACCGCTGTAGCCCTTCTTCTCCGCGTGGTGGAAATAGCTCTTGAAGCCGTGCGGCTCGACGAATTCGGCCGGCAGGTCGTCGGCCGACACCTTGATTTCCTGCACGCACACGCAATCGGCGTTCTGTTCGCCGAGCCAGTCGAAGAAGCCCTTCTTCGCGGCGGAGCGGATGCCGTTCAGGTTGGCGGTAATCACTCGCATCATGTCGGGTTCCGTTCAGTTCGATGTTTTTACAGGGGGGCAGCTTAGCGGATCTTCACGCCTTCGAGCTCGGGCTTCGCCGGCGGGAATTCCAGCTTCATGTCGGTCATCGTGCGCAGCAGCAGCTCGGCGATCATCACGTTGCGGTGCGTCTTCGAATTCGCCGGGATCACGTACCACGGCGCATGCTCGGCCGACGTCGCGGCGAGCGCGTCGCGGTACGCGGACTGGTACGCGTCCCAGTGCTTGCGCGCGTCGAGATCGGAGATGTCGAATTTCCAGTGCTTGGTCGGGTCGTCGATGCGCGCCTGCAGCCGCGCGCGCTGCTCGTCCTTCGAAATGTGCAGGAAGCACTTGACGATGGTCGTGCCGTTCTCGTACAGCATCGTCTCGAAATCGCGGATCTGCCGGTAGCGGCGCTCGCATTCCTTGTCGTCGATCGCACCGAGCACGCGGGGCACCAGCACGTCCTCGTAGTGGCTGCGGTTGAAGATCGCGAGTTCGCCCGCCGCCGGCACCTGCGCATGCACGCGCCACAGGAAGTCGTGCGCGGCCTCGATCGGCGTCGGCGCCTTGAACGGCACGATGCGCAGGCCGAGCGGATCGACCTCGCGAAACACCGCACGCACGGTGCCGTCCTTGCCGCTGGTATCCATCCCCTGCAGCACGAGCAGCACGCGCTTCTTCTGCTGCGTGTGCAGGCGCTCCTGCTGGACGTCGAGTTCGGTCGATACGGCCGACAGGCGCTCGCGGTCGGCCTCCTTCGAGCCGGACGAAAACGGCTTCGCGGCCGGGTCGAACGCGTCGAGCTTGAATGCGGCGGCTTCCTTGTCGCGCGTGCTGTACGGCACGCGGAAATCGTCGAGCGACGGTTGTTTCGCCATTCGTTCCTCCGTTGGACGGTGCGATGCATACGATAACGCATCCACCAAACGCGACGGGCCGCCCCGAACTGGTTCGGAGCGGCCCGTCGTCAAGCGCGGTTCAGGCGCGCACGCATGCTCAGCCGAGCTTCTTCTTCAGCAGTTCGTTGACCTGCTGCGGATTGGCCTTGCCCTTGGTCGCCTTCATCGCCTGGCCGATCAGCGCGTTGAACGCCTTTTCCTTGCCCGCGCGGAATTCCTCGACCGACTTCGCGTTCGCCGCGAGCACTTCGTCGATGATCGCTTCCAGCGCGCCGGTGTCGGAGATCTGCTTCAGGCCCTTCGCGTCGATGATGCGGTCGGCCGCGCCTTCGTCGGTCGCCTTCTCGTCCCAGATCGTCGCGAAGATTTCCTTCGCGATCTTGTTCGAGATCGTGCCGTCGGCGATGCGCTGCAGCAACAGCGCGAGCTGCGCGGCCGACACCGGAATCGCGTCGATCTCGATGCCGTCGCGGTTCAGTTGCGACGACACGTCGCCCATCAGCCAGTTCGCGACGATCTTCGCGTTCGCCGCGCCGGCCTTCGCGACCACCGACTCGAAGTACGCGGCCATCGCCTTGCTCGACGTCAGCACGCCTGCGTCGTACGCGGACACGCCGTACTCGTCGACGAAGCGCTGCTGCATTGCGGCCGGCAGTTCGGGCATGCCCGACTGCACGCGCTCGATCCAGTCCTGGCCGATCACGAGCGGCATCAGGTCGGGATCGGGGAAGTAGCGGTAGTCGTGCGCGTCTTCCTTGCTGCGCATCGAACGCGTCTCGCGCTTGTCCGGATCGTACAGGCGCGTTTCCTGCACGACTTCGCCGCCGTCCTCGATCAGCTCGATCTGGCGGCGCACTTCGTAGTTGATCGCTTCCTCGAGGAACCGGAACGAGTTCAGGTTCTTGATTTCGGCGCGCGTACCGAACTTCTCCTGGCCGACCGGGCGCACCGACACGTTCGCGTCGCAGCGGAACGAGCCTTCCTGCATGTTGCCGTCGCAGATGCCGAGCCACACGACGAGCGCATGGAGGGCCTTCGCATAGGCCACGGCCTCGGCCGCGCTGCGCATTTCCGGCTCGGTGACGATCTCGAGCAGCGGCGTGCCCGCGCGGTTCAGGTCGATCCCGGTCATCCCGGCGAAGTCTTCATGCAGCGACTTACCCGCGTCTTCCTCGAGGTGCGCGCGGGTCAGGTTGACGGTCTTCTCGTACGCGGCCTTGCCGGCCTTTTCGTTGGCCGGCACCTGGATCGTGATCTGGCCGCCCTGCACGACCGGAATCTCGTACTGGCTGATCTGATAGCCCTTCGGCAGATCAGGATAGAAATAATTCTTGCGCGCGAAGATGCTGCGCGGCGCGATGGTCGAGCCGATCGCGAGGCCGAAGCGGATCGCGCGCTCGACCGCGCCGCGGTTCAGCACCGGCAGCACGCCCGGCAGCGCCAGGTCGACCGGGCATGCCTGCGTGTTCGGCTCGGCGCCGAACTGCGTCGAGGCGCCCGAGAAAATCTTCGAGACGGTCGACAGTTGCGCGTGCGTCTCGAGACCGATAACGACTTCCCATTGAGTCATGCTTACACCCCCGCCGGAACTTGCTTGTGCCAATCGGTCGCGCGCTGGAACGCGTCGGCGACCTGCAGCATCCGGGCTTCGTTGAAATAGTTGCCGATGATCTGCAGGCCGACCGGGCGCTTCGCGTTCGCGCCCGCGCCGAAGCCGCACGGCACGCTCATGCCGGGCAGGCCCGCGAGGCTCACCGACAGCGTGTAGATATCCGCGAGATACATCTGCACCGGATCGTCGCCCTTCGCGCCGAGATCCCATGCGACCGTCGGCGACGCCGGGCCCATGATCACGTCGCAGGACTTGAACGCTTCCTGGAAATCGTTCGCGATGATGCGGCGGATCTTCTGCGCCTGCAGGTAGTACGCGTCGTAGTAACCGTGCGACAGCACGTACGTGCCGACCAGGATCCGACGCTTCACTTCGGGCCCGAAGCCCTCGGCGCGCGACTTCTTGTACATGTCGAGCAGGTCGCCGTACTGCGCGGCGCGGTGGCCGAAGCGCACGCCGTCGAAACGCGACAGGTTCGACGACGCTTCCGCCGGCGCGATCACGTAGTACACGGGGATCGACAGCTCCGTCTTCGGCAGCGACACCGGCACGAGCGTCGCGCCGAGCGCTTCATATTGCTTGAGCGCCGCGTCGATCGCCGCGCGCACGTCGTCGGCGAGGCCGGCGCCGAAATACTCGTTCGGCAAGCCGATGCGCAGGCCCGCGAGCGGCTTGCCCGCGTCGTTGCCGGGCGCCCACGGCTGGCCGAGGTGGCGCGTGAAATCTTCATCGTCGCGCTCGAGGCTCGTCGAGTCGCGCTCGTCGAAGCCGGCCATCGCGTTCAGCAGCAGCGCGCAGTCGGACGCGCTTTGCGCCATCGGGCCGCCCTGGTCGAGCGACGACGCGAACGCGATCATCCCGTAGCGCGACACGCGGCCGTAGGTCGGCTTGATGCCCGTCACGCCCGCGAACGACGCGGGCTGGCGGATCGAGCCGCCGGTGTCGGTGCCGGTCGCGGCCGGCGCGAGGCGCGCGGCGACGGCGGCCGAGCTGCCGCCCGAGCTGCCGCCCGGCACCGCGTTCGTGTCCCACGGGTTCTTCACCGCGCCGAACGCCGAATTCTCGTTCGACGAGCCCATCGCGAACTCGTCCATGTTGGTCTTGCCGAGCGTGACCATGCCGGCCGCCTGCAGGCGGGCGACGACGGTCGCGTCGAACGGGCTCTCGTAGTTCGCGAGCATCTTCGAGCCGGCGGTCGAGCGCCAGCCGCGCGTGACGAAGACATCCTTGTGCGCGATCGGCAGGCCGGTCAGCGCGCCGCCCGCGCCGCGCGCGAGTTCGGCGTCGGCGGCTTTCGCCTGCGCGAGGGTGAGGTCGGCGTCGACGTGGACGAACGCGTTCAGGTCGCGCGCGGCGTCGATCCGTTTCAGATAGTGCTGCGCGAGCTCGACGGCCGAGCATTCCTTGGCGGCGAGCGCGGCGCGCAGTTCGGTCAGGCTTTTTGCGTGCATTGAGTGGTTTTCCTGGGAATTCTGGGTCGCGCGCGGCGCTGGACGGCCGGCGCGCTTGTCATCGAACGCTTACTCGATCACCTTCGGCACGAGATAGAGGCCGTCCTGGACGGCCGGCGCCGGACGCTGGTTGTCGTCGCGAACGACGACTTCCGTCACGGCGTCGTCGCGCAGGCGCTGCGCGACTTCCTGGATCTGTTCGATCGGGTGGGCGAGCGGCGCGATGCCGGCGGTGTCGACCGCCTGCATCTGCTCGACGAGGCCGAAGAATTCATTGAGCTGGCCGAGCATGTGCTCGGCGTCGGCGTCGGCCATTTCGAGTCGCGCCAGGTGCGCGATGCGTTTCACATCGGTCAGGGTCAGGGCCATGCGATCACCGGAAAAACAAGACTGCGCAGTGCGTCGACGGCAGCACTGCGGCGGGGGGTTGGAGGGTGCGATCCCACCCTCAAAAATCGGGGCCGAAGCGGCAAAAATACCGCCCGTTTCGATTCAAATACCGTGAAATTATAAGGTATCATTACGCGTTCGACCCAAACCCGGCAGCCTTTTCCCGCACCGTTTCGCCTTGTTTCGGCAAGCCGTGCGTGCTTCGTGCGATCCCCGGTAGACATCACTCGCAGCTTCGTGCGCCGCGGCGGCCGCTTCCGCCACGCTTCCCGAGGCTGTTATTTTTTCCGCTGCCGCCCTCAGCGCTCGCTATGCAGGGCCGGCCCAGAGCGAAACAGGATTCTGAATGTTCGGTTTTTTGCGCAGCTACTTCTCCAACGATCTCGCGATCGACCTCGGCACCGCAAACACCCTGATCTACATGCGCGGCAAGGGCATCGTCCTCGATGAGCCGTCCGTCGTGTCGATTCGCCAGGAAGGCGGCCCCAACGGCAAGAAGACGATCCAGGCGGTCGGCAAGGAAGCCAAGCAGATGCTCGGCAAGGTGCCGGGCAACATCGAGGCGATCCGCCCGATGAAGGACGGCGTGATCGCCGACTTCACCGTCACCGAGCAGATGATCAAGCAGTTCATCAAGACGGCCCACGAATCGCGCATGTTTTCGCCGTCGCCGCGCATCATCATCTGCGTGCCGTGCGGCTCGACCCAGGTCGAGCGCCGCGCGATCAAGGAAGCCGCGCACGGCGCCGGCGCATCGCAGGTCTACCTGATCGAGGAGCCGATGGCGGCCGCGATCGGCGCGGGCCTGCCGGTGTCCGAAGCCACCGGCTCGATGGTCGTCGACATCGGCGGCGGCACGACCGAAGTCGGCGTGATCTCGCTCGGCGGGATCGTCTACAAAGGCTCGGTGCGCGTCGGCGGCGACAAGTTCGACGAGGCGATCGTCAACTACATCCGTCGCAACTACGGGATGCTGATCGGCGAGCAGACCGCCGAGGCGATCAAGAAGGAAATCGGCTCCGCGTTCCCGGGCTCCGAAGTCAAGGAAATGGAAGTGAAGGGCCGCAACCTGTCGGAAGGCATCCCGCGCAGCTTCACGATCTCCAGCAACGAAATCCTCGAAGCGCTGACCGATCCGCTGAACCAGATCGTGTCGTCGGTGAAGATCGCGCTCGAACAGACGCCGCCGGAACTCGGCGCCGACATCGCCGAACGCGGAATGATGCTGACGGGCGGCGGCGCGCTGCTGCGCGACCTCGATCGCCTGCTCGCGGAAGAAACCGGCCTGCCGGTGCTCGTCGCCGAAGATCCGCTCACCTGCGTCGTACGCGGTTCGGGCATGGCGCTCGAGCGCATGGACAAGCTGGGCAGCATCTTCTCGTACGAGTGATCGCCTAAGCAGTCCCGTTTGATATGACGCACCCGCGGCGTGGCCGGATCGCTCGTTCAGAACGAACCGCCGCGCCGTTTGCGCGTCTGAGCATTATTTAACCGATCACACGCGCCCGGCGCCGACCATGGAATACAGTCCGCCGCCCCTCTTCAAGCAAGGTCCGCCCGCGCTCGCGCGGCTCATCTTCTTCGTCGCCCTCGCCATCGCGCTCCTCGTGTCGGACGCGCGCTTCAGCACGCTCGAAATCGTGCGCGGCGTGCTCGGCACCGTGCTCTATCCGCTGCAACGCGCGGCGCTCGTGCCGCGCGACCTGTTCATGGGCGCGGCCGACATCGCCGTCACCGGCGCGTCGCTGCGCCACGAGAACGACGACCTCCGCAAACGCAACCTGCAGCTGTCCACGCAGGCCAACCAGGCCGCGGTGCTTGCGCAGGAGAACGTCCATCTGCGCGCTGTGCTCGAGCTGCGCCAGCACATCGCGACGCAATCGACGCCGGTCGAGATCCAGTACGACACGAGCGATCCATTCACGCAGAAGATCGTGGTCGGCCAAGGCTCGCAGCAAGGCATCCAGGACGGCTCGCCCGTCGTCAGCGAGGACGGCGTGATCGGTCAGGTCACGCGCGTGTTCCCGCTGCAATCCGAAGTCACGCTGGTCACCGACCGCGATCTCGCGATTCCCGTGCAGGTGCTGCGCACCGGCCTGCGCAGCGTGATCTACGGCACGCCGAAGGGCGACTCGCTCGACCTGCGCTTCGTGCCGACGAGCGCGGATCTCGTCGCCGGCGACGAGCTCGTCACGAGCGGCCTCGACGGCGTCTATCCGCCCGGCCTGCCGGTCGCGAAGGTCGTGCGCGTCGACAAGCTGGCCGATACCGCGTTCGCCCGCGTGACCTGCGCACCGGTCGCGGCCGTGCGCGGCGCGCGCCAGATGCTCGTGCTGCATTACCGCAACGACATCCCGCCGCGCCCGGCCGAGCCCGATCCCGCGACCGAGAAGAACGCGAAGGGCAAGAAGGGCGCGAAAGCCGCCGCGAAGGGCGAGAAAGCGGAGAAAACCGACAAGGCCGACGCGAACGCGAAGCCGGCCGCCGCGGCCCAGCCCGGCGCGAAGCCGGCGCCCGCTGCGCCTGCCGCGCCGGTCCAGCCGGCCGCCGCGCCCGCGAAGCCCGCCGCCGGGCAATCAGGAGCCCAGCGATGAACCGCCCGCAATACATCCTGCAGCCGGTCAATCCGTACTTCATCGTCTTCAGCCTGGCCGCCGCGTTCCTGCTGAACCTGATGCCGTGGGGCCGCCTGCCCGGCGTGCCCGACTTCGTCGCGCTCGTGCTGCTGTTCTGGAACATCCACCAGCCGCGCAAGGTCGGGATGGGCGTCGCGTTCGCGCTCGGCATCCTGATGGACGTGCACGACGCGGGGCTGCTCGGCGAGCACGCGCTCGCCTATACGCTGCTGTCGTACGGCGCGATCACGATCCACCGCCGCGTGCTGTGGATGCCGATCGGCGTGCAGGTGCTGTACGTCACGCCGCTGCTGGTCGCCGCGCAGCTCGTGCCGTTCGTGATCCGCCTGCTGATGGGCGCCGCGTTCCCCGGCTGGCGCTATCTGGTCGACGGTTTCGTCGAAGCCGCGCTGTGGCCGATCGCGAGCCACCTGCTGCTGATGCCGCAACGCCGCCCGGTCGACCCGGACGATACGCGCCCGATCTGAGCCGGACCGACCTTGAATACCCGCCGCCCCCACGCCCGCCGCGCGCCGCGCTCCGGGGCGGCACCTCGCCCGCGCCCGCGCGCGGGCCAGATTGCCCTTAAATGACCGAATTCAACGACACCCAACAGCAGCTCTCGAGGTTCCGCCTGCGCGTCGCGGCGGCGGGCGTGTTCGTGTTCGTCTGCTTCGGGCTGCTCGCGAGCCGCTTCTTCTACCTGCAGCTGATGCAGCACGGCAAATACGCGCTGCAGGCCGAGGAAAACCGCATCTCGGTCGCGCCGATCGTGCCGAACCGCGGGATCATCACCGATCGCAACGGCGTGATCCTCGCGAAGAACTACTCGGCGTACACGCTCGAGATCACGCCGTCGAAGCTCGACGACACGCTCGACAACACGATCGACAAGCTGTCCGAGATCATCCCGATCGACGCCCGCGACCGCCGCCGCTTCAAGAAGCTGCAGGAAGACTCGAAGAACTTCGAGAGCCTGCCGATCCGCACGCGGCTCACCGACGCGGAAGTCGCGCGCTTCACCGCGCAGCGTTTCCGCTTCCCCGGCGTCGACGTGCGCGCGCGGCTGTTCCGCCAGTACCCGCTCGGCATGACGGCCGCGCACGTGATCGGCTATATCGGCCGGATCTCCAAGCGCGACCAGGATCGCATCGACGCGATCAGCGACGACAACGACAGCGATCAGGAGCACTACGATCCGCGACGCGACGCGAACAACTACAAGGGCACCGACTACATCGGCAAGATCGGCGTCGAGCAGAGCTACGAAACCGAGCTGCACGGGCTGACGGGTTTCGAGGAAGTCGAGGTGACCGCCGGCGGCCGGCCGGTGCGCACGCTGTCGCGCACCCAGGCGACGCCCGGCAACAATCTCGTGCTGTCGCTCGACATCGGGCTGCAGCAGGTCGCCGAGCAGGCGTTCGCCGGCAAGCGCGGCGCGCTCGTCGCGATCGAGCCGAAGACGGGCGACGTGCTCGCGTTCGTGTCGTCGCCGAGCTTCGACCCGAACTCGTTCGTCGACGGCATCGACCAGCAGACCTGGGACGAGCTGAACAACTCGCCCGACAAGCCACTGTTGAACCGCCCGCTGCACGGCACCTACCCGCCCGGCTCGACGTACAAGCCGTTCATGGCGCTCGCGGGCCTGACGCTCGGCAAGCGCACGCCGGGCTGGGGCTTCCAGGATCCCGGCTACTTCACGTTCGGCGGCCATACGTTCCGCAACGACGTGCGCTCGGGCCAGGGCTGGGTCGACATGAACAAGGCGATCATGGTGTCGAACGACACCTACTTCTACATGCTCGCGCGCGACCTCGGCGTGAACGCGATCGCGAACTTCATGAAGCCGTTCGGCTTCGGCCAGATCACCGGGATCGACATCCAGGGCGAGGCGCGCGGGATCCTGCCGTCGACCGACTGGAAGAAGAAGGCGTTCAAGAAAGCGGCGCAGCAGAAGTGGTTCGACGGCGAGACGATCAGCCTCGGGATCGGCCAGGGCTACAACTCGTTCACGATCCTGCAGCTCGCGCATGCCACGGCAACGCTCGCGAACAACGGCGTCGTGATGAAGCCTCACCTCGTGAAGGAAGTCGAGGATCCGATCTCGCGGGCGCGCCACCTGACCGTGCCGAAGGAAAGCGACGTGATTCCGCTGAAGGCGGCCGACATCGACGTCGTGAAGCGCGGGATGGAGAACGTGATCGAGAACCCGTCCGGGACCGCGTACAAGGTGTTCCGCGGCGTGCCGTACCTCGCGGCCGGCAAGACCGGTACCGCGCAGGTGTTCTCGCTGCAGGGGTCGAACTACAAGGGCCATCTGCTCGCCGAACACCTGCGCGACCACGCGCTGTTCATCGCGTACGCGCCGGTCGACCATCCGCAGATCGCCATCGCGCTGGTCGTCGAGAACGGCGGCTGGGGCGCGCAGGCCGCCGGCCCGATCGCACGCCGCGTGCTCGACTACTACCTGGTCGAGCGCCAGAACCCGAAGAACGAAGCCGCGGCCGTGGCCGCCGCGGCGTCGGCCACCGAGCCGGTGAGCGCGCCCGTGGTCGGCGACACGTCGAAGCCGGCCACGATCGCGGCCGGCTTCACCGCGCTGCCGCAGCCGGTCGTGCCGTCGCCGGCCAGCGCGGCCGACGCGGCATCGGCCGCGTCGGGGGCCTCGGGGGCCTCGGGAGCGGCCAGCGCCACCGCGCCGGCCGACGCGAGCGCCGCGGCACCGATGGCCGCGAGCCTGCCGCCGATCCGGCGACCGCACCGGCCGCGCCGGTCGGCCAGCGACGCACAGCCGGTCGTCGCCACGCCGCGGGACGACAACCACCGTGCGACGGCCCCCGCGAAAGCGGCGGACGCCGGCACCGCTCATTAACGGAGAAAGGCATGCAATTCGACAAGCGCGCCTGGCTCGACAAGATCAAGCAGATGTTCGCGGGCTTCGACCGCCCGCTCGCCCTCATCGTGTTCCTGCTGCTGTGCGTCGGCATCGTCACGCTGTACAGCGCGTCGATCGACGTGCCGGGCCGCGTCGAGGACCAGTTGCGCAACATCCTGCTGACGTTCGTGCTGATGTGGGTGATCGCCAACATCCCGCCGACCACGCTGATGCGCTTCGCGGTCCCGCTCTATACGTTCGGGGTCGCGCTGCTGATTGCCGTCGCGCTGTTCGGGATGACCAAGAAGGGCGCGAAGCGCTGGCTGAACGTCGGCGTCGTGATCCAGCCGTCGGAAATCCTGAAGATCGCGACGCCGCTGATGCTCGCGTGGTACTACCAGCGCCGCGAAGGCGGGCTGCGCTGGTACGACTTCGTCGCCGCGTTCGGGATCCTGATGGTGCCGGTCGGGCTGATCGCGAAGCAGCCCGACCTCGGCACGGGCCTGCTCGTGTTCGCGGCCGGCTTCTTCGTGATCTACCTCGCCGGCCTGTCGTTCAAGCTGATCGTGCCCGTGCTCGTCGCGGGCGTGATCGCGGTCGGCTCGATCGCCGTGTTCGAGGAACGCATCTGCCAGCCCGAAGTGCAGTGGCCGCTGATGCACGACTACCAGAAGCACCGTGTGTGCACGCTGCTCGACCCGACGTCCGACCCGCTCGGCAAGGGCTTCCACACGATCCAGGCCGTGATCGCGATCGGCTCGGGCGGCGCGCTCGGCAAGGGCTACCTGAAAGGCACGCAGGCGCACCTCGAATTCATTCCGGAAAAGCACACCGACTTCATCTTCGCGGTGTTCTCGGAGGAATGGGGGCTCGCCGGCGGGCTCGTGCTGCTGACGCTGTACATGGCGCTGATCGCGCGCGGCCTCTACATCGCCGCGCAGGGCGCGACGCAGTTCGGCCGGCTGCTCGCGGGCTCGCTCACGCTCGCGTTCTTCGTCTACGCGTTCGTCAACATCGGGATGGTGAGCGGCGTGCTGCCAGTCGTCGGCGTGCCGCTGCCGTTCATGAGCTACGGCGGCACCGCGCTCACGACGCTCGGCATCGCGATCGGGATGATCATGAGCGTCGGGCGGCAGCGGCGGCTGATGAAGAGCTGACCGCGCGGCCTGCACCGCGATACGCGAAAACGGCGCCCCGGCGCCGTTTTTCATTGGGCGAGGGCCGCTTACTGCGGCGGCGCGTGCGCCTTGCCTTGCTGCGCCGCGCCGGCGCCCGATGCCGGCGTCGGCGCCTTCAGCCGCGCACTCAGCTCCTTGAATTTCAGCCCGGCCGTCTCGTCGCCCTGCGCGGCCGCCGCCGCGTAATACGCGCGCGCGATGTTCAGGTTCTGCGCGACGCCGTCGCCGCCACGCTCGTAGAACGACGCGGTCACGTACTGCGCGACGGGCTCGCCCGCGTCGGCGGCCTGCTTGTACCACACGAACGCCTGCCGGTTGTCGCGCGGCGTGCCGCGCCCGTCGAGGAACTGGTTCGCGAGCGACAGCTCGGCCTGCACGTGCCCCTGCTTCGCGGCCCGCAGGAACCAGCGATGCGCTTCAGTCGGGTTGCGCGCGACGAACTCGCCGTCGTCGAACATCCGGCCGTACACGTACTGCGCATGCGACATGTTCGCTTCCGCCGCGCGCTTCAGCCAGCGCAGTCCTTCGTCGACGTTCGCCGTCACGCCTTCGCCCGTCAGCAGCATCATCGCGTAGTTGAACTGCGCGAGGCGATCGCCGCGCTCCGCCGCATCGTGGAACTGCACGAGCGCCGCGCGATAGTCGCCGGCGTTGTAGTCGGCGACCGCCGATTGCGTCTCGTGCGACGGATCGGGCTTCGCTTGCGGCGCGCCCTGCGCGGCGGCCGCCGCCCACACGGTCCACAGCCCGACCATCGCCCCGATCCGCACTCGCCTGCGGCACACAGCGCCTCCTCCGTTCATGACCGTACCTCCTGCAACGCCTGCCGCGTCGCGCGCAACAGCCAGCTCACGTCGGCCGATACCGTGATCATCCGGTATCCGGCGTCGCGATATTGGCGCGCGGCCGCCGTATCGCCGGCGAAGATGCCGACCGCGACCCCCGCCTGCTTGCCGGCCGCGAGCACGCGCGCCATCGCGGTTTCGACGTCCGGGTGGCGGATATCGCCGAGATGCCCGAGGCTCGCCGCGAGATCGGCCGGGCCGACGAACAGGCAATCGACGCCGGGCGTCGCCGCGATCCGCTCGACTTCGGCGACGCCGCGCGCCGATTCGACCTGCACGACCACCGCGACTTGTGTATTCGCCGTCTGCAGGTAGTCGCGGCGCATGCCGAATGCCGCCGCGCGCACCATGCCCGCCACGCCGCGCAGCCCGTCGGGCGATTCGGGCGACGGGAAGCGCGTGAGCCGCACCGCGTGCGCGGCGTCGTCGGGCGTCTCGATACACGGGAACATCAGCGTGCGCGCGCCGGCGTCGAGCGCGCGCTTCACGAGCCACGGCTCGCGCGCCGGCACGCGCACGACCGGCTCGCTCGGCAGGTGCGCCGCGGCGATCGCGCGCAGTTGCGACGCCACGTCGCGACTGTCGTTCGGCGCATGCTCCATGTCGATGCAGAGCCAGTCGTAACCGGCATGCGCGAGCGCTTCCGCGGCCGAGTCGCTGCCGAGCGACAGCCACAGGCCGTACAGCGGCTCGTCACCGTCGCGCAGGCGTTGTTTGAGGGAATTGGTGAGCGTGCTCATCGATACGGCCTCCGGGACGGAACGGCAATCGAACGGGACAAGCAACAGGCGCGGCGAAACGCACCCCGCCGGGCAATCGAAGCACGGCGGCGGCGGCAGATCGCGCGCCGGAGAACGTGAGTCGGGGCGGGACGGCCAATCTGACAGCGCGGGCCGCGCGATGGCTCACGCGAGCGTGTTTCGGTGCCGCACGACGATCATAGCGCGGCGGGTGCTCGATGCGGGAACAGACGGGGGAAGCCGTGCCGGCGCAGGACCAAGGGAAGCGACGCCGCCAGACGCGGTGACGGGCAGCCCGCGCCGGACGGCGGGCTGCCGGGGGGCAGGCAGGATCAGCGGCCGGGCTGGCGCTCGACGTCGGCCCAGCAGTTCGGCGTCTCGTACAGGCGCACGCGCTCGAGGCGCAGGTTCACGCCGTAGTGCGCGTCGTACACGTTCGCGAGGAGGTCGAACGCGATCGCCGCGAGGTTCTCGACGGTCGGGATCCGGTCGATCACGACCGTCTTGTGGTCGGCCATCTGCTCGAGGAACGAGCGCACGACGTCGTCGCGCGCATAGACCAGGAACGCGTGGTCCCACTTGCTGACGAGGTGCTCCATCGCGAGCGCCTTCACGTCGGCGAAATCCATCACCATGCCGCGGTCGGGCGCGCCCTCGGTATCGACGAGATCGCCGCGCAGCGTGATTTCGAGCACGTAGCGATGGCCGTGCAGGTTCCTGCACTGGCTGCGGTGATCGGGGATGCGGTGGCCCGCGTCGAATTCGAGTTTTCGGGTAATCAGCACGATGTCAAAAGCCGTGGCTCAAGGAATGTTCAGATATTTGTGGGTCTGCATCGACAGCCGCCACTGCGGATGACGCTTGCACCAGTCGATCGCGAGCTTCGTGTTGAGGTCGCGCGACGGGCCGTCCATCGGCTGCACGAGAAAATACTCGAAATCGAGCTTCGCGTAGTCGGCCAGCCGCTGGTTGTCCTGCGGCACGACGACCTTCAGTTCGTTGCCCTTCGTGACGACGAGCGGCGCATCGGCCTTCGGGCTCACGCAGATCCAGTCGATCGTGTCGAGCACCGGCAGCGAACCGTTGGTCTCGATCGCGATCTCGAAGCCGGCCGCATGCAGCGCGTCGACGAGCGGCTGGTCGAGCTGCAGCATCGGCTCGCCGCCCGTGCAGACGACGAAGCGGTGCGCTTCGCCGTCCGGCCACAGGCCGGCGATCGTCGCGACGAGCGCGGCGGCATCCTTGAACTTGCCGCCGTTCTCGCCGTCGGTGCCGACGAAATCCGTATCGCAGAAGCGGCACACGGCCTCCGCACGATCCTCTTCGCGGCCCGACCACAGGTTGCAGCCGGCGAACCGGCAGAACACGGCCGGCCGGCCCGCATTCGCGCCCTCGCCCTGCAACGTGTAGAAAATTTCCTTGACCGCGTAAGTCATCGTGCTTCGTCCGGCTCGCGCCGCTCGTTGTCGATCAGAATCCGTTGTCCATCAAGCGCTGCCCGCGCGAGCCGCGTCACAGCGGCGCTTCGGTCACCCGCTCGCCCTTCAGGTAGGCCTCGTAGCCGCGCTTGCGCAGCTTGCAGGCCGGGCATTCGCCGCAGCCGAAACCCCAGTCGTGCAGCTCCGCGCGCTCGCCCACGTAGCACGTATGCGTCTCGACGCGGATCAGTTCGACAAGCGCGTCGCCGCCGAGCTGTTCGGCAAGCTGCCAGGTCTGCGCCTTGTCGAGCCACATCAGCGGCGTCTCCAGCACCATGCGCGTATCCATCCCGAGATTCAGCGCGACCTGCAGCGCCTTCATCGTGTCGTCGCGGCAGTCCGGATAGCCGGAGAAATCGGTTTCGCACATCCCGCCGACCAGCACGCGCAGCCCGCGGCGATAGGCGATCGCCGCGGCGATCGTCATGAACATCAGGTTGCGGCCCGGCACGAACGTGTTCGGCAGGCCGTTCGCCGTCGTTTCGATCTCGATCGTACGCGTCATCGCGGTATCGCTGATCGCGCCGAGCACCGACAGGTCGATCATGTGATCGTCGCCGAGCCGGTCCGACCACGCCGGAAACGTGTGCTTCAGCGCTTCGCGCACGCCTTCGCGGCACTCGAGTTCGACGCGATGACGCTGGCCGTAGTCGAAGCCGAGCGTCTCGACCGTCTGGTAGCGTTCGAGGGCCCATGCCACGCACGTGGCGGAGTCCTGCCCGCCGGAAAACAACACGAGCGCGCCGTCTTTAGCGTCTGTCCGAATCACCGTGATACTCCGTGAATGTGTAGGCTCGCGTCGCACTGCGCCCCGAGGCCGGCTGCCGCCGGGCGGCCGACGCGGCCGGCCTGCGCCGGCCCGACCAGTATAGGCAGCGCGGTGGGCCGCGAATGCGGCGGCGCGCTTATACCGCTCATCGCGCGGCATCGTGGCCGCGCGCCACGGCAGGCGCGCCGCGGGCAGCCTGCCATGCGCATGAAGCGATGCGCTAAGTCATTGAGCGGGCACGGATTTTATCATGCCCCGGCGAATGCTGCCGGGCCCGCCGATCACGACGCGCGATATCCACCACAAACGAAAAACCCCAAGAACCTTCCGATTCTTGGGGTTTTAAATGCTGGTGGCCTGGGACGGAATCGAACCATCGACACGCGGATTTTCAATCCGCTGCTCTACCAACTGAGCTACCGGGCCAACGAAGAATGAAAGTATATCGAGCTATTCGCCCCCGAGCAAGTGCTTTCGCGAAATATTTTACAGCGCACCTTCGGACGGCTTCTTGCCGAGCTCGACGCCGAGCTGCTTGAGCTTGCGATACAGGTGCGTGCGCTCGAGGCCCGTCTTCTCCGCGACGCGCGTCATGCTGCCGTTCTCGCGCGCGAGGTGATATTCGAAGTACGCGCGCTCGAACGCATCGCGCGCCTCGCGCAACGGGATGTCGAACGGAATCGCGGCCGTCTGGCCCGCGAGGCCGAGCGCCGACGCCATGTCGTCGCCGAGCGTCGGCAGCGCCGCCGCGGACGCGACCGCCGCCGGCCCCGCGGCCTGCCCGCCGCCCGCCTTCGCCGCCGTGTTCGCGGACACCGGCGCGGCGCCGCGCGCAAGACCGTGCTCGACCGACTTCAGCAGCTTCTGCAGCGCGATCGGTTTCTCGAGGAAATCGAGCGCACCGATCTTCGTCGCCTCGACGGCGGTATCGATCGTCGCGTGCCCGGACATCATGATCACGGGCATCGTCAGCAGCCCCTGCGCCGCCCATTCCTTGAGCAGCGTGACGCCGTCGGTATCGGGCATCCAGATATCGAGCAGCACGAGATCGGGCGCCTGATTCAGCCGGTATTCCCGCGCGGCCTGCGCGTTCTCCGCCGCCTCGACGACATGTCCTTCATCGCTGAGGATCTCCGAGAGCAATTCCCGGATGCCCATTTCATCATCTACCACCAGGATGGTTGCCATTTACGCTGCCTTTGTCTGCTCACTTGCTTTTGTCTTGGCGGGAGTCGCCCCGTCCTGCGCACCGGGTTCGGCGCCTGGCGTATCGCTCGCCATCTGCAGGAACAGGATCGACACCTGCGCACCCTCGACGGTCTCGCCGTGCATGCGATTGCGCAGATCGATCCGCGCGCCGTGCTCGTCAACGATTTTCTTGACCGTGGCCAGCCCGAGCCCCGTGCCCTTCGCCTTCGTCGTCACGTAAGGCTCGAACGCGCGGGTCAGGATGCGTGCCGGAAAACCGGGCCCGTTGTCGGACACGGTCAGACGTACCGCGACGCGCGTTTTGCCCTCGGCGTCTGGGCCGCCATATTCTACTGTCTTGGTTTCGATCAACACACGCGGATGCGCGGACTCCGCAACCGAATCCTGCGCATTCTGCAGCAGGTTGTGAATCACCTGGCGCAATTGCGTCGCGTCACCGCGAATCACCGGCAGCGACGGCGCGAGTTCGGCGACGATCGGGTTCTTGCCTTCGCCGACGCCGTACAGCCCGAGCACCTCGCTCGCCAGTTCGTTCAACTGCAGGTTCGCGAGCACCGCCGGCGGCGTGCGCGCGTATTCGCGGAAATCGTCGACCATCCGCTTCATCGCGGCGACCTGGTTCACGATCATCGTCGCGCCGCGCTTGAGCACGTCCGCGTCGGGCGGTGAAAGCTTGTCCGACAGCTTCATCTGCAGCCGCTCGGCCGACAGCTGGATCGGCGTCAGCGGATTCTTGATCTCGTGCGCGAGCCGCCGCGCGACCTCGCCCCACGCGACCGAACGCTGCGCGGAAATCACGTCGGAGATGTCGTCGAACACGACGACGTAGCCGGACGTCTGCGGATCGTCGGCCTGGCCCTCGACCGTCGACACGAGCCGCGTGCCGCGCACGAGCAGCGTCAGCGGATCGGTTTCGCCCGGCACCTCGATCGCGAACTGCTGCTGCCAGTGGCCGCGATCGCCGCTGCCGCCGTCGGACGCCGCCTCGCGATCGGCGAACGCCTTGCGCACCATCGCGCCGAACCCGGCGGCCACGCCGATCCGGTCGAGCGTCGTGCCGATCAGCGAGTTGAACGGCTGCCGGAAGATCCGCTCGGCGCCGCGATTGGCCGTCGTCAGCCGGAACTGGCGGTCGAGCACGAACACGCCGGCCGTCAGGTTCGCGAGGATGCTCTCGAGATACGTCTTCGAATGCTCGAGCGCGATGCGGTTCTTCTCGACCGCGAGCCGCGCCTCCGACAACTGGCGCGTCATCGCGTTGAACGACTGCGTGAGGAAGCCGAGCTCGTCGCGCGTCTTGATCTCGCGCTTCGGCGTGTAGTCGCCTTCCGTGATCTCCTTCGTGCCCTGCGCGAGCAGGAACAGCGGCCGCGCGAGCTGCTGGCCGAGCGCGAGCGCGAGCATCATCGCGATGAAAGTCGCGAGGAACAGCGCGAGCGTCAGCGTGCCGATGTACATCTTGCGCAGGCCCGTGCGGCCGAGCGACTTTTCCTGGTACTCGCGGTACGCGCGCTGCACGGCGTCCGCGTTGTGCGCGAGGCCGGGCGGCACCGGCTGCGTGAGCTGCAGGAACCGCTCCGCCGGCTGCAGCAGCGACGTCGTCGCGTCGGGAATCGGCCGCACGACGCGCAGCCGCAGTGCGCCCTTCGCGCCGTGCGCACGCGGGTCGCCGTCGACTTCGCCCTCGATCGCCGCATACGCGCCGTGTTCGCGCGCCTGGCTCAGCATCAGCGGCGTCGGCAGGTCATCCGGAATCAGCGCCGCGAAATTGCCCGATGCCTGCGCGATGATGTGCAGGTCGGGCGCCGCGCCCGAGCCGCCGCGGCTCGGCTCGACGATCGTCGCGTCCTGCACCCCGAACTGGTCGCGCAGCCGCAGCAGCGTGAGCGTCGTGCCGTTCGTGTTCGCATCGACGCTCGCGAGCTGGTCGGACATCAGCCGCGCCTTCGTCTGCAGATCGGACAGCGACGCATCGAGCATCCCGCGGCCGAGGTTCAGGCCGGCCGTCAGCGCGGTCTCGACGTTCACGTCGAACCACGATTCGATACTGCGCGACACGAACTGGTACGACACGATGTAGATGATCCCGCCCGGCACCACGCCGACGAGCGCGAAGAACACCGCGAGCTTCGCGAGCAGCCGCGTGCCGAACTTGCCCTTCCTCAGGCGCACGACGATCATCCCGATCAGCCCGAGCACCACGAGCAGGAACACGAGCGCGACGACGATGTTCGTCGCGTACAGCCACGAGTAGTAGCGGTCGAAGAATTCGGTGTTCGCGCTCGCGGCCGCGAGCAGCACGAGCAGCAGCAGCGCGGTCAGCGCGACCGTCGAGACGATCACGCGGATGAGGAGACTCTTCCCGCTGGCCGCGCGGCGCACTTTATTTAGCACGTTCGGTCACCGTGAAGTTGAAGCGCTTCCAGTCCGACCCGAGCGTCCAGTCGCGGTTGTTCACGGCATCGACCTGGAACGGCTTCGGCATCAGCGCCGTATCGAGCTGCATCCGCACCGACGCCGTGTAGGTTTCGCCCGCGCGCACCTGGTTGCGGTCGATCACGTGCCACGACGTGATGTGCCGGACCACCGCGAGCGCATCCTTCAGCGACGGGAAGCCGAGCTGCAGGCCGCCCGTCGACACGCGGTATTCGCGCGTGAGCGGCTGGAACGACAGGCGGATCGTCTGCGTGACCGCCACCGGCTGCTCGTCGAACCAGTACCAGCGCGCGCGGCTCAGCTCGAAGTCCGTCGTGAAGTAAAGCGGGATGCCCTTGTTGACGGCATCCTCGAGGTTCGGATTCAGCTCGAAGTCGAACCGTGCGTCGAGACTCCAGCCGCTTCCGTCGGACTGGAGCGACGCGCGCTGCACGGCGATCGATTCGGCATGCGCCGGCCGGACGACGGCCAGACACAGCGTCAACGCGACCAGCAAGACGGCCGCGAGCCGAAGGGGAAAAAGGTGTTTGATCGTCACCGTTTCTGAAACCGCGCGTAGAAAAATCCGTCGTGATCGGTGTTCTGGTCGAGTGCGCCGGCGGCCGCCCGTCCCTGCACGCCGCCCGGCAGCAGTTGGCCGGGGGCGTCCAATCGTACCGCATCTTCACAGGCCGCTTCAAACCAGCGGGCCTGCAATTCGCCTTCCTCGGGGAAGATCGAGCAGGTCACGTAAAGCAGTTCGCCGCCCGGCTTCACGAGCGGCCACAGCGCCGACAGGATGCGACGCTGCTCCGCGACCAGCGCCGGGATGTCGGCCTCGCGGCGCAGCCAGCGGATGTCGGGGTGCCGCCGCACGATGCCGGACGCCGAGCACGGCACGTCGGCCAGGATGCGATCGAACGGACGTCCGTCGTACCACGCGTCAGGTGCGCCCGCGTCGCCGACGCACACGTTCGCGGCGAGCGACAGGCGCACGAGATTCTCGCCGATCCGCGCAGCGCGCGTCGGGTCGCTTTCGAGCGCCACGACGTCCGCATCGGCGAGTTCGAGAATATGGCCCGTCTTGCCGCCGGGCGCCGCGCATGCATCGAGCACGCGCATGCCGTCGCGCGCGCCGAGCCATTCGGCCGCGAGCTGCGCGCCCGCGTCCTGCACCGACACCACGCCGTCGGCGAATCCCGGAATGCGTTCGACCGGCAGCGCCGACGCGAGCCGCACCGCATGCCGGCCGATCGCGGTCGCGTCGATCCCGTTCGCACGCAGCGTGTCGAGATACGCGTCCACGCTCGCGCGGCGCGCGTTCACGCGCAGCGTCAGCGGACCCTGACGCTCGCCCGCCGCGAGAATCGCCTGCCACGCGTCGGGCCATGCGCGCTTCACCGCATCGACCCACCATTCGCGGTAATTCCAGCGCGCGACCGGGTCGTCCTGCATCGCGGCGACGAGCGCGTCGCGCTCGCGCAGGAAACGGCGCAGCACCGCGTTGACCATTCCCTTCGCGAACGCGAATTCGCGCCGCGCACCGATGACGGTGACGGCCTGGTCGACCACCGTGAACGCCGGGTACGCGGCCTCGTCCGCCGGGTCGAGCAGCAGCGCGAACGCGCCGGCGAGCACCGCGTGCACGTGCGCGGGCGGCGCCTTGCTGACGAACTTGCCGATCAGCCAGTCCGCGCTGCCCAGGCGGCGCATCGTCCGGTAGGCGACGTCCTGCGTCGCGCCGCGCGCGAGTGCCTGCGCACCGGACGGCATCTGCGCGAATACCGCCGACAGCGCCGCCGGCAACGCGGTGCCGCGTCGCACCGCATCGACCGCCTGCGCGGCCGCGTCGAGCGCGAAGCCGAGCGAATCGGGCGCCAGGTGCAGCGCAGCCAGGCGCGCCGGGCGGCCGGAGGAGGTCGGAGCGGAAGAACGGGGTCGTGTCATCGGTGCGGAATCGGCAAACAGGCGCGGCAATCGGGCGCGGCAATCGGGTGCGGCAATCGGGTGCGGCAAAGAAATGCGGCAAACGGCGGGATCGCAACCGCCAGATGGCCCGGCGATCCCAAACCGCGCATTGTAGCGTGCAGCCATGCCGCCCCTTTGGCCCCTTTACGGCGCGCACAAATGAAACACCCCGCAGCGCGAAGCATGCGGGGTGGCGAGCAACGCCGCGCGGCAACGGCCGCACGGGTCGCCGACGGTCACTCGAAGCGGCCGGTGCGCGCCATCTCCATCAGGCGCGCGATGCGCTCCTCGGTGGCCGGGTGCGTCGAGAACAGGTTCTGCAGGCCGCCGCCGTGCAGCGGGTTCATGATCATCATCTGGGCGGTGGCCGGGTGCGCCTCGGCCGCCTGGAACGGGATGCCCGCCGCATAGCGATGGATCTTGTCGAGCGCGGTGGCGAGCGACTGCGGATCGCCGGAAATCTGCGCGCCGCCGCGGTCCGCCTCGAACTCGCGGGCCCGCGAAATCGCCATCTGGATCAACGCGCCGGCGATCGGCGCGAGCAGCGCGACCGCGATCCCCGCGATCGGGTTGGCCGGCCGGCCGTTCTCGTCGCGCCCGCCAAAGAACATCGCGAAGTTCGCGAGCGCCGAGATCGCGCCCGCCATCGTCGCGGTGATCGTCGAGATCAGGATGTCGCGGTGCTTCACGTGCGCAAGCTCGTGCGCCATCACGCCGCGCATCTCGCGCTCCGACAGCACGCGCAGGATGCCCGTCGTCGCGGCGACCGCCGCGTGCTCGGGGTTGCGGCCCGTCGCGAACGCGTTCGGTGCGTCCTCGTTGATCAGGTAGACGCGCGGCATCGGCAGGTTCGCGCGCGTGGCGAGCTCGCGCACCATCCGGTAGAACTGCGGCGCCGTGTTCTCGTCGACTTCCTGCGCGTTGTACATGCGCAGCACCATCTTGTCCGAGAACCAGTACGAGAAGAAATTCATGCCGAGCGCGAACAGCAGCGCGATCGTCATGCCGCGCGAGCCGCCGATCATCCCGCCGATCACGATGAACAGGGCCGTGATCGCGGCCATCAGCATCGCCGTTTTGACCCAATTGAACATACCCACTCCTTATCCGTCAGGGGACCCGCCGCGCATCGCAGCGCACGGCGGAAAATTGTAAGCAATTTGTTAGATAAGGTCTCGCCGGAAAAATTCAATCTCAGCGTTGCGAAGCTGCAAGACGAAGGCCGAGGCCGACAAAAGCGCTGCCCACGGTACGGTCGAGCCACTTCTTGACGCCCGGCTTGCCGGAAAAGCGCTGCGTGACGCTGCCCGCCACCCACGCGACCAGGCTCGTCCACACCGTGCTCATCGCGACGAACACCGCGCCGAGGGTCAGGAACGCCCAAGCCTTGTGCGGGCTGTCGGCCGACACGAACTGCGGAAAGAACGATACGAAGAACAGCACGACCTTCGGATTCAGCACGTTGGTCCAGAAACCCTGCATGAACAGCTGGCGCAGCGGCTTGGCGGCCGCGGCCTGCGCGGCTTCGGCGCCCGACGGCGCGGCGGCCTGCTTCGCGATGATCATCCGCACGCCGAGATAGATCAGGTACGCGGCGCCAACCAGCTTGATCACCGTGAACGCGGTTGCCGACGCCGCCAGCAGCGCGGTCAGCCCGAACGCGCAGGCGAGCGCGTGGACGCAGCAGCCGGCCGAAATGCCGAACGCCGACATCAGCCCGGCACCGCGCCCCTGCGCGACGCTGCGGCCGACGATGTAGGCCGTATCGGGACCGGGCGTGATGTTCAGCAGGAAAACCGCGAACACGAAGAAGCCGAAATGGGTGATGCCGAACATGAAAACCTCGAAACCGGAGAGCGCAGGGAAATTCTACGCGCGGCTGGGGCCCCGCGCGACTCGGCCGTCCGGCCGGTTGCGCCGGGCCGGCAGACCGGGTCGAATGCCGCTCGGGCCGTGTCAGTCAGCGTCCGGCAGCGCGAAACGCTGGCCGGCGGCGAGCGGCGAACCGGCGAGGAATTCCCGCGCGGGCAGCCGCTTGCCGCCCGGTTTCTGCAACTGGGTCACGCGCAGCGCGCCGCTGCCGCATGCGACCACGACGCCTTCCGGCGCGGCTTCGACGATCGTGCCGGGGGCTGCGTCGGCATTCGTGCCGCGCGCCGCCACAGGCTCCGCGGCCCAGAGCTTGATGGCCGCGCCGTCGAGCGTCGCGACGCCGCCTGGGAACGGATCGAACGCACGCACCTGGCGCGCGAGCACGTCGGCAGGCTTGCGCCAGTCGAGCGCCGCTTCGTGCTTGCCGATCTTTTCCGCGTAGGTCACGCCGTCAGCCGGCTGCGGCGTCGCCGGCAGCGTACCGTCGCGCTCGAGCCGCACCAGCGCGTCGACGATCAGCCGCGCGCCGTCGGCGGCGAGGCGGTCGTGCAGCGTCGCCGTCGTATCGTCGGGCGCGATCGCGATGCGCGCCTCCTCGATCATCGCGCCGGTGTCGAGACCGACATCCATCTGCATCAGCGTGACGCCCGTCTCGGCGTCGCCGGCTTCGATCGCACGATGGATCGGCGCGGCGCCCCGCCAGCGCGGCAGCAGCGACGCGTGAATGTTGATGCAGCCGGCGCGCGGAATGTCGAGCACTTCCTGCGGCAGCAGCAGGCCGTACGCGGCCACCACCATCACGTCGTGCGGCGTCGCGCGCAGCAGTTCGATCGCGTCGGCCGCCTCCGCCGGGTACTTGCCCGCGCGGCGCAGCGACGGCGGCTGCGCGACGGTCATCCCGTGCTCGACGGCGTAGCGTTTCACGGCGCTTGCCTGGAGTTTCATCCCGCGCCCGGCCGGGCGATCGGGCTGGGTGAGCACGAGCGGCACCGGAAAACCGGCCTCGTGGATCGCGGCAAGAGCGGCAGCGGCAAATTCCGGCGTGCCGGCAAAAATCACGCGCAACGTATGGGTCATGACAGCGTTCGGAGTCGGGCTGGGCGCACGCGCATCACATCGCGCGTTCGAGTTTCTTCATCTTCGTCTTGATACGCGTCTGTTTGAGCGGCGACAGGTATTCGACGAACACGCGGCCCATCAGGTGATCCATCTCGTGCTGGACGCACACCGCGAGCAACCCTTCGCAGTCGAGCTCGAACGTCTCGCCCTGCTCGTTGAGCGCACGTACGCGCACGTGGTCGGGGCGCTCGACTTCGTCGTAGATGCCGGGCACCGACAGGCAGCCTTCTTCATAGGTCTGCTTTGCGTCGCTCGACCACACGATTTCCGGATTGATGAACGCGCGCAGCTCGTTCTTTTCCTCGGAGACGTCGATCACGATCACGCGCTCGTGCACGTCGACCTGCGTGGCCGCCAGGCCGATGCCGGGCGCCGCGTACATGGTCTCGGCCATGTCGGCGACGAGCTTGCGGATCCGGTCGTCGACCTTGTCGACGGGCTTCGCGACCTTATGCAGCCGCTTGTCGGGGTAATGAAGAATATTGAGCAAAGCCATGGTGTTCGGTATTCGGTGGAGCGGCGCGCCGCATCGGCCATCCGGCCGGCTGGCGCCGCCGCCGGGATGCAATGAAGATGAGGCGGATGCGTGGCATATCAATGCCGCGCATCGCGCCTCCTGCAATCGGCCGGGCGCCTGTGCGCACGGCCCTGTCGAGTATTTCGGATGATGAAAATTTTATCATGGCGCCACGCGCTCCGCTGGACGCCGCATTCGAGGGCAGGCTCATGTCCCCGCAAGCGCTGACGCCCGCCGCGCTGCGCGCATGGCTGCAGCTCGCGCATGCGCCCGGCCTCTCGGCCGCCGTGCTGCAGGCGCTGCTCGCGGCATTCGGCTCCCCGGCGGCATTGCTGTGCGCGCCCGGCGACGCGATCGCCGCCGTGAGCAGCCCCGCCGCCGCGCAGGCCGTGCGCGCGAGCGAGCGCGACGATCTCGATACGCGCACGAGCGCCGCGCTCGCGTGGCTCGACGGGCCGGGCAACGTGCTCGTCACGCTGAGCGACCCGGCCTACCCGCCGCGGCTGCGCGACCTGCACGATCCGCCTCCGCTGCTATATGTAAAGGGGCGGCTCGACCTGCTGCACGCAGGTGGCCTCGCCGTGGTCGGCAGCCGCCATGCGACGCCGCAGGGGCTCGCCGACGCCACGCATTTCGCGCACGCGTTGTCCGACGCGGGCCTCACGATCGTCTCGGGCCTCGCGCTCGGAATCGACGGCGCCGCGCATCGTGGCGGACTCGATGGCCGCTCGGGCACCGTCGCGGTGATCGCGACGGGCGCCGATCTCGTCTATCCGGCGCGGCACCGCGCGCTCGCCCACGAGATCGCCGCGCACGGCGCGATCGTGTCGGAATGGCCGCTCGGCACGCCGGCCCGCGCCGCGCATTTTCCGCAGCGCAACCGGCTGATCGCCGCGCTCGCGATCGGCGTGCTCGTCGTCGAGGCCGCCCCGCGCTCGGGCTCGCTGATCACCGCGCGGCTCGCGAACGAACTGGGGCGCGATGTGTTCGCGATGCCCGGTTCGATCCACGCCCCGCTCGCGCAGGGCTGCCACGCGCTGATCCGCGACGGCGCGAAGCTCACCGCGGCGCCGCTCGACGTGCTCGAGGAATACGGGCTGGGCGAGCCGGCCGCGCGCACGATGAGCGGCGCGGTGCGGGCCGGGAACCCTGGCCCGAACGCGGTTGACATTCGCCAGCCCGAAGCTAACGGCGTCGCGCAACCGGATCGCCCTGTCGCGCCCGCCGCACCGCCCCGCATCGAGGCCCCGCCACCGGGCAACCCGTCGGAACAGGCGGTGCTCGCGGCGCTGGGATACGGCCCCGTGACGTACGAATGGCTCGCCGAGCACAGCGGCCTGTCCGACGAGGTGCTGCATGGCGCGCTGCTCGCGCTGGAACTCGCCGGCCGCGTCGCGAGCGTCCCCGGCGGACGCTTCGCGCGGCTTGACGCGGCGCCCACCCCGTCCGCGCGGGGCGTGCTACATTCCCCGGCATAGGGGCGGCCCGGCCGCCGACGCTACTCAAGGAATGCCATGCCCGCGCTGAATCTCGACACCGACGCAGATCGGATCGCCGAGCGCCTCGCCGATCCCGGCACGTTGCTGGTCGCGTGCCTGTGCGCCGACTGGTGCGGCACGTGCCGCGACTACCGGGCCGCCTTCGACCGGCTCGCCGACGCGCATCCGGACGCCTGCTTCGCGTGGATCGACATCGAAACCCATGCCGACCGGCTCGACGATCTCGACGTCGAGAACTTCCCGACCATCCTGATCGAGGATGCCCACACCGCACGCTTCTTCGGCACGGTGCTGCCGCACGCGGCGATCGTCGAGCGCATGCTGTCCGACCTGAGCGCGGTGCCCGGTGCGCCTCACGCACCGAAATTGCGCGACGTCCTGAACGTCGAAGCCTGAATTCGCGGGCCGGCGCGGCGGTTTGGCGCAGGTTTGCGCGCCCCGCCGCGCCCGGCGCTTGCCGCCGTTGCGGCCCCCCACTATGATGAGCCGCTTTTTACACGCTGAGCCGCCGTCGCTGCGGCGTGTGCTATAAAGCGGTCGTAAAAGGGACCCACACCGGCGAACCCGGTCTACCAACACACACCTGTCATGTCCAAAGCACTGATCATTGCGGAAAAGCCTTCTGTCGCGAACGACATCGCACGCGCTTTGGGCGGCTTTACCAAGCATGACGAGTATTACGAGAGCGACGATTTCGTCCTTTCGTCCGCTGTCGGCCACCTGCTGGAAATCGCCGCCCCGGAGGAATACGAGGTCAAGCGCGGGAAATGGAGCTTCGCGCATCTGCCCGTCATCCCCCCGCATTTTGACCTGAACCCGATCGCAAAAAGCGAGTCGCGCCTCAAGGTGCTCACGAAGCTGATGAAGCGCAAGGATGTCGACCGCTTGATCAACGCATGTGACGCGGGGCGCGAAGGCGAGCTGATTTTCCGCCTGATCGCGCAGCACGCGAAGGCGAAGCAGCCGGTCCAACGACTGTGGCTGCAATCGATGACGCCGCAGGCGATCCGCGACGGTTTCGCGAACCTGCGCAGCGACTCGGACATGCAGCCGCTCGCCGACGCCGCACGCTGTCGCTCGGAAGCCGACTGGCTCGTCGGGATCAACGGCACCCGCGCGATGACCGCGTTCAACAGCAAGGGCGGCGGCTTCTTCCTGACCACCGTCGGCCGCGTTCAGACGCCAACGTTGTCGATCGTCGTCGAACGTGAGGAGAAAATCCGCCGCTTCGTCCCGCGCGACTACTGGGAAGTGAAAGCCGAATTCGCGTGCGCGGCCGGCTTCTACGAAGGCAAGTGGTACGACCCGAAATTCAAGCGCGACGAGTTCGATCCGGAAAAACGCGACTCCCGCCTGTGGAGCCTGCCGGCGGCCGAAACGATCGTCGCCGCCTGCCGCGACCAGGTCGGCACGGTATCCGAGGAATCGAAGCCGTCGACGCAACTGTCGCCGCTGCTGTTCGACCTGACGAGCCTGCAGCGCGAGGCGAACGGCCGCTTCGGCTTCTCCGCGAAGAACACGCTCGGCCTCGCCCAGGCGCTGTATGAAAAGCACAAGGTGCTGACCTACCCGCGTACCGACGCGCGCGCGCTGCCGGAAGACTACCTGTCGACGGTCGAGTCCACGCTCGAGATGCTCAAGGAGAGCCACAACTACCTGCCGCATGCGAAGCAGGTGCTCGACAAGGGCTGGGTGAAGCCGAACAAGCGGATCTTCGACAACTCGAAGATCAGCGACCACTTTGCAATCATCCCGACGCTGCAGGCGCCGAAATCGCTGTCCGAGCCGGAGCAGAAGCTGTACGACCTGGTCGTGAAGCGTTTCCTCGCGGTGTTCTTCCCGGCAGCCGAATTCCGCGTCACGACGCGGATCACCGAAGTCGCCGGCCATCACTTCAAGACCGAAGGCAAGGTGCTCGTCGAGCCAGGCTGGCTGCAGGTGTACGGCCGCGATGCCGAAGGCGCGGACGCGAACCTCGTGCCGGTGCAGAAGGACGAGAAGGTGAAGACGGACGAAATCGCCGCCGTCGCGCTCGTGACCAAGCCGCCCGCACGCTACTCGGAAGCGACGCTGCTGTCCGCGATGGAAGGCGCCGGCAAACTGGTCGAGGACGACGAGCTGCGCGAGGCGATGGCCGCGAAGGGCCTCGGCACGCCGGCGACGCGTGCGGCGATCATCGAAGGCCTGCTCGGCGAGAAGTACCTGCTGCGCGAAGGCCGCGAACTGATCCCGACCGCGAAGGCGTTCCAGCTGATGACGCTGCTGCGCGGCCTCGGCGTGAAGGAACTCACCGCGCCCGAGCTCACCGGCGAATGGGAATACAAGCTGTCGCAGATGGAGCGCGGCAATCTCGGCCGCGACGCGTTCATGCAGGAAATCGCCCGTATGACGCAGCAGATCGTCAAGCGCGCGAAGGAATACGATTCCGACACGATTCCCGGCGACTACGCGACCCTTCAGACGCCGTGCCCGAATTGCGGCGGCCAGGTGAAGGAAAACTACCGCCGCTTCGCGTGCACGAAGTGCGACTTCTCGATCTCGAAGATCCCGGGTAGCCGGCAGTTCGAGATCCCGGAAGTCGAGGAGCTGTTGCAGAAAAAGGAAATCGGGCCACTGTCCGGGTTCCGCAGCAAGATGGGCCGCCCGTTCTCGGCGATCCTCAAGCTGTCCTTCGACGACGAGACGAAGAACTACAAGCTCGAGTTCGATTTCGGCCAGGACCAGGGCGGCGAGGAAGGCGAAGCGCCCGACTTCTCCGCGCAGGAACCGGTCGGCGCGTGCCCGAAGTGCAAGGGCCGCGTGTTCGAGCACGGGATGAGCTACGTGTGCGAGCACTCGGTCGCGAACCCGAAGACCTGCGACTTCCGCTCGGGCAAGGTGATCCTGCAGCAGGAAATCACGCGCGAGCAGATGGGCAAGCTGCTGGCCGACGGCCGCACGGATCTGCTGCCGGGCTTCAAGTCGTCGCGTACCGGCCGCAACTTCAAGGCGTTCCTCGTGAAGCAGCCGGACGGCAAGATCGGCTTCGAGTTCGAGAAGAAGGAACCGAAGGCGGCCGCGGCGAAGAAGACGGCCAAATCGGCGACGAAGGATGCCGAAACCGTGACCGAAGGCGCCGAAGAGAAACCGGCGCCGGCGCGCAAGACCGCCGCCCGCAAGACGACGGCGCGCAAGACGGGTTCGTGACGGCCCGACCGCCGGGCGCCGCTTCGGGCGTGCCCGGCGCCGGCACGCAGCCATAAAAAAACGCGGATCGATCGATCCGCGTTTTTTATTTGCGCCGGCCGTAATGCTACCGGGCGCCGCCCCGTTACAGCGGCGACGGCACCGCCACGCGCGTGCGCGGCGAGCGCGCCACGCGCGGCTGCAGGTTCGGACCGGTCGATTCGGGGGGCTGCTCGGCACGCATCTCGACGCCGATCGGCGGCACCGTCGCGCTCTGCGCGGCCCATTGTTCGCCCATCGTCGCGTCGGTCGAGTGGCTAAAATGCTCGACGAGGTGGTCGATGAACGTCCGCACCTTCGCCGGCAGATGGCGCCGGCTCGGGTACGCGATGTTGATCTCGACCTGCGGCAGCCGGAAATCCGGCAGCAGCCGCACGAGCGCGCCGCGCGCGATGTCGCTGCCGATCAGGTAGCTCGGCAGGATCGCGACGCCCATCCCGAGCAACGCGAACTGGCGCAGCATCGCGGTGTTGTTCGCGACGATCACGTTGGTCGGGCGTACGCGCACTTCGCCGTCCGGCCCCGTGAACACGCGCTCGTCGCCCCAGTATTCGGTTGGCAGGCTCAGGGCCGGGTGTTCGGCGAGTTGCTCCGGATGAATCGGCACGCCGTGCTTCTCCAGATAGCTGGGCGTCGCGCACACGGTCATGCAGCCGGTGGTCAGGCGCCGCGTGACGATGCTCGCGCTACGCATCTGGCGCGTGACGACGATGCCGACGTCGAAGCCTTCCTCGACCAGATCGACCTGCCGGTCGACCAGCGTGAGATCCGGCACCACTTTCGGGAAATTCTCCGTGTACGACTGCAGGACGGGGGCGAGGTTGTGCAGGCCGAACACGACCGGCGCGACGATGCGCAGCGTGCCGACCGGCTCGTGATTGCGCGCGACGACCATCTGTTCGACATCCTCGAGCTCGTCGAGGATCTGGCGGGCACGCTCCAGATAGACCTGACCCGACTCCGTCAGGGAGAGGCTGCGCGTGGTGCGATTAAGCAAACGCGTGCCGAGCCGGCCTTCCAGATCGGCGACGTGGCGCGTCGCGACCGCGTTGGAGATATCCATTGCGCTCGCGGCCCGCGCGAAACTGCCGAGATCTGCAACCTTGACGAACACGCGCATCGACTGCAAATGATCCATAAACGACTCCTGCCGCTGTTACAACTTCAAAAAGATGAAGCAAATGCGTAATTCTCCTACGACAGCGGAAATGATGCAGAGTTGCTCAACAAGGGGCCGGTTGACGATAAAAATAGTCAAAAATCCTCGCCTTCTGCGGATACTTGATCCAATTATTCTGCTTGAAGCAACAATTGGGTGAACCTCGTCGAGTAAGCGGCCGAATCAGGAAAGACGTATTTGATGCGACACAACAGCGCGCCCCTTTGCACGGCGCGGGAGGAGCGCCCGGGATGGCGGGGGCCGATTGCGGCGGAGCGTAACAACCTGTTAAAAAGACACCATGAAGGCGGCCGACGTTGCATCATGTCGGCCCCGGCCGGGCGAGACGGCCGCGCAAGCTGCGCCGCCGCCCCTGCCGCTTTCAACGCGCGACACCCCGTTCACCATGAAAATTGCCATCCTCGACGACTACCAGGACGCCGTCCGCAAGCTGAACTGCTTCGAGATGCTCGCCGGCCACGACGTGAAGGTCTTCAACAATACGGTGCGCGGCCTGGGACAGCTCGCCAGCCGTCTGGCGGAAGTCGAGGCGCTCGTGCTGATTCGTGAACGGACCCCGATTACGTCGCAATTGCTCGCAAAGCTGCCGAACCTGCGCATGATCAGCCAGACCGGCCGCGTGTCGAGTCACATCGATCTCGACGCGTGTACCGACCGCGGCATCGCGGTGCTCGAAGGCACCGGTTCGCCGGTCGCGCCGGCCGAGCTGACCTGGGCGCTCGTGATGGCCGCCCAGCGCCGCATTCCGCAATACGTCGCGAACCTGAAGCAGGGCGCGTGGCAGCAGTCGGGCCTGAAAACGTCGGCGCTGCCGCCGAACTTCGGCCTCGGCCAGGTGCTGCGCGGCCAGACGCTCGGCATCTGGGGCTACGGCAAGATCGGCCGGCTCGTCGCCGGTTACGGCAAGGCGTTCGGGATGAACGTGCTGGTCTGGGGCCGCGAGCATTCGCTCGAAGCCGCGCGCGCCGACGGTTACACGGCCGCCGAGAGCCGCGAAGCGCTGTTCGAGCAGAGCGACGTGCTGTCACTGCACCTGCGTCTGCACGACGACACGCGCGGGATCGTGAAGCAGGAAGACCTGATGCGGATGAAGCCGACGTCGCTGCTCGTCAACACGAGCCGCGCCGAGCTGCTCGAGGAAAACGCGCTCGTCAACGCACTGTCGCACAACCGTCCGGGGATGGTCGCGATCGACGTGTTCGAAAGCGAACCGATCCTGCAGGGCTACAGCCTGCTGCGGATGGAAAACGTCATCTGCACGCCGCACATCGGCTACGTCGAACGCGAAAGCTACGAGCTGTATTTCAGTGCCGCATTCCGCAACATTCTCGCGTTCGACGACGGCGACATGTCGAGCGTCGCCAACCCGGAAGCGCTGACGCCGATCCGCAAGCGCTGATCGCACGGGCCGCGCACGTCGCGCGGCCCCCCTTGGTCAGGCGGCCACGCGGCCGCCCGTCATCGCGCCGACGCGCGTGAGGAAATGCTCGCCGTCGCGCCGCCCGAGATCGTACGCATGCCGCATCTGCGACGGGCTCGTGTAATCCCAGCTCGAAATCGGGACCTTGCTCGACGGCTGCACATACAGCCGCCGCTGCTCGCCATGCGCGACCGTGAACATCTGCGGACGCGGATACAGCCGCGTGACGAGCACCAGCACGTCGCCCGGCGACGGATCGAGCGCATCGACCGGCACGTTGTCGACCATCCCGCCGTCGAGCACCGGCCGCCCGCCGCGCCGCAGCACCGGCGTGAACGGCGGCGTGCAGGACGACTGCAGGATCAGGTCGGCGAGTTCGTCGACCTGCGTGCAGGCCTGCGCGCGCACGAATTCCGGCCGAAAGCCGAGCGTGCGCCCGAGCGTCGGGTGCAGCGTCTTGCGCACGTACTTTTCGATGTTGTATGCGACGAGGCCGGCGGCGACCGCGCTACGCGCGCCGAGCCAGCGCGGCACGTGCGACACGCCGATGCGGATCTCCGGCGCCGCGGCGAGCTTCGCGAACGGCTCGCCGTAGATGTCGAGCAGCGCCTGACGGTAGATCCGGTAATGCGGAAACACCGGCTCGCGCCCGAACAGGTTGCCCCAGTACGCGTTCTTCCGGTTGTGGCGCAGCGCCTCTTCGTAATAGCGCATCACCCACGCGGCGTCGCGCGTATACAGCATGCATGCGGTGGCCGCGCCGGCCGAGATGCCGGTGATCACGCGCGGGCGCAGGCCGAGGGCCGGCTGCGCGACGTCCCAGAAGCCGGCCTGCCACCAGCAGCGATTGCCGCCGCCCGCAAAGACGATCTGGTCGAACATCGCGCCGCTCAGCCGATGAGCGCGTAGGTCGACGTCGCGTGGACGGCCATCTTGCCGTCCTCGTCGAACAGCTCGACTTCGCCGAACACGAGGTTGCGGCCCATCCGCAGCACGCGCGCGGTAACCAGCACGTCGCCCTTGCGCACCGGACGCATGAAGTTCGTGTTCAGCGACACCGTCGTCATCGGCCGGAATTCGCCGAGCGCGGCCGAAATCGCGACCACCATCGCGGTGTCGGCGGCCGCCGTGAACACCTGGCCGCAGATCACGCCGCCCGAATGGCGGAACTCGCCGGAAAACGGCAGGCGCAGCGTGACGCTGTCGTCGCCGATCGACACGGGGACCAGACCCAGCGAGCGGACCCACGGGGCCAGCAGGCGATCCAGCAATTCGCGGACTGCGTTTTCGTCCATCTTCGAATGTCCAGAAAACGTTGCGCGACCGCCGCGCAACGCGTGTGGCGTCATCATACCGGGAGCGCGCAAACTGCGACCGCTCGTTACGGCGCGGACGGCCGCCTTTGCCTTGACGAAATATTTTAAGAAAATCTGCAGAAAGGGCTTGCCATGTCCTGAAAACACCGGCATAATCTTTCTTCTGTTGGGGGCGTTAGCTCAGTTGGTAGAGCAGCGGACTCTTAATCCGTAGGTCGAGTGTTCGAGTCACTCACGCCCCACCAGGAATTCCAAAGGCCGGTCAGCGAAAGCTGACCGGCCTTTTTCCGTTCTGGCGCGCCGCATTCGCGGCGTGCGCCTTTCACGGCGGTACACGACCGCGCGCCCGGCGCGCATCGTTTCCGCTAGAATCGTCCGACAAATATCACACGACCGGCGCCAAGCATCGTCGTTGGCCCGCCGGCACTGAGAGAGCATGGGACGTCAGACATGGAAGCATGTGAACGACGCGCGACCATTCAGAGGGCACGGTTGCGCCAATATCGGCCCGTCCGTCGCGATAGGCCGCTCACCCGGGCACACCCGAATCCGCGCGACGCACGAACCGGATCGCGTCATGCCGGGTAAGGGCGCGCGGGTCGCGCTGATGATCGGTATCGTCCTGTTCGTGCTGGCCGGCGTACTGGCCATCACCGCAAGCCAGGAACCCGGCCACCTGGTCCGCGCGCCGGGCACGGTCGTGCGTATCGTCCAGGACAGCGATGCGATGCGCGCGTACCGGCCGATCGTCGCGTACCTCGCGAACGACGGCCAGCGCCGCGAAGTCGCCGGCAATACCGCATCGCCAGTCCCCGCCTACGATATCGGCGAAAACGTCGACGTCCTGCTCGACCCCGACCACCCCGAGCGCCCCGCGCTGATCGACGATTTCACGCAACGCTGGTTTCCGGTGGCCGTGCCCGCGCTGCTCGCCGTCGCGGCGTTCGCGATCGGCGGCCTGCTGATTGCCGGCGAGCGTCGCCGCCGGCAATCGGACCCGGCGCCGCCCCGCACCGCACGCAAGCCGACTCGGCGCCGCTGGGATGTGGCGATCGTGCTGATTCCGATCGCGATCGGCACGGGCTTTCTCGCCGGCGCCGGCGCGGCCGGCCTGCGTCAGTGGCAGATCGTCCACCACTATGCGCGTTCGACCGGCCATGTGGTCGAGATCGCGAAAAACGGGCGGTCGTCGCGGTCGCGCACGGCGCCGTATTCGGCCGTCGTCGCGTTCACCACCGACAGCGGGCGGCTGATCACGTTCGCCCAAGGCTCGGCGTCGTCGCGCCCGGGCCTGCACGAAGGCGACGCAGTCAACGTGCTGTACGACCCCGTCACCCCCGAGCGTGCGCTCGTCGATCGCTTCTGGGATCGCTGGGGCCTCACGGCCATCCTGTTCGCGATCGGTGCGCCGTTCCTTGCAGCGGGGCTGTTCATCGCCGCGACGTTATGGCCCGACCACCAGCGGCCGCACGAAGCCGCTCAATGACGCACGCGCGGCGCGGCAACCGTCGCGACGCGCGCGTCACCGCTCCCTGAACGCCTCCACCTTCGCGCGATTCCCGCACGTGCGCATGTCGCACCAGCGCCGCCCGACGCCGCGGCCGCGGTCGACGAAG
Source organism: Burkholderia sp. AU28863 (assembly GCF_002223195.1). Lineage (NCBI taxonomy): Bacteria > Pseudomonadati > Pseudomonadota > Betaproteobacteria > Burkholderiales > Burkholderiaceae > Burkholderia > Burkholderia sp. AU28863. The sequence goes on from NZ_NKFE01000004.1 coordinate 981,983, forward strand.
AACCACGTACACCGGCCGCACTGCCGCACGCGCGCGAAATCGTCGCTGCGCATCAGATGCTCGAAACCGAGCGCGACTGCGTCGATCCAGCGCGACGCGACACGCGCGTCGGGCCGCCACGCGAAGCGGCCGCCGACCGCGTCGAACGCGCTGCGGCCGATCGCTTCGCGGATCGCCACTGCGAGCCGGTCCGCCGCACGCGCGCCCGCGCTGCCGCCGCCTTCGGTCGTCAGGTGCGTGATCGCGGCGTACACGTCGTCGCGAAAGCGGTGCAGCGCCGCCAGCTCGCCGGGGCCGTCCTGCCGAGGATGACGCAGCAACCGCGCCAGATCGTCCGGCGTCAGCAATCCCGCCTTCCCTGCCCAAGCGCGCACGGCCGGCCAGTCGACAAGCTTCTCCTCGTCGCGTGTCTTGCCCGTGTCGGCCACCGTGTTGAGGAAGTCGAGCGCCGGATGACCGCCGACGAAATCGGCCGCGCTCCATTCGTGCTCATGTCGAGCCGGGTCGGATCGAGTAACCATTTATTTTCACCTATCGGTTTCACATCCGGACAATCCGGCGTAACCTGTTAACAACCGAAACAGGTTATCACGGAGAAGCCGATGCTCGAACTCGCGAACCGCTTCAATTTCGAAGGCCACCGGATTGCATGGGGCACGCTCGGCGAAGGCCCGCCACTCGTCCTTGTGCACGGCACGCCGTTTTCGTCGCAGGTATGGCGCCGGATCGCGCCGTGGCTCGCGCGGCGCCACCGCGTGTATTTCTACGACCTGCTCGGCTACGGCCAGTCCGACATGCCGGACGCGGACGTGTCGCTGGGCCGCCAGAACGCGCTGTTCGGCGCGCTGCTGAATGAATGGAAACTGTCGCGGCCGCGCGTGCTCGCGCACGACTACGGCGGCGCTACCGTGCTTCGCGCGCACTTTCTCGACGGCATCGCGTATGCGGATCTCACGCTCGTGAACCCGGTTGCGATCGCGCCGCAAGGGTCGCCGTTCGTGCGTCACGTCGCGCAGCACGAAGCCGCGTTCACCGGCTTGCCCGCGTACGCGCATCACGCGCTCCTGTCGGCCTATATCAGCCAGGCGGTCGCGCGGCCGTTGAGCGACGACGTGCTGTCGATCTACCGCGAGCCGTGGCTCACGCCGGCCGGGCAAGCCGCGTTCTATCGCCAGATCGCGCAGATGCGCCAGCGCTACATCGAGGAAGCGGAGGCCCGCTACGCGCCGCCGGACTTTCCGGTGCGCATCGTGTGGGGCGAGGACGACGTGTGGATTCCGCTCGAGCAAGGACAGGCGCTGGCCGATCGCATCGCGAACGGCACGCTGATCCGGGTCCCCAACGCGGGTCATCTGGTTCAGGAGGATGCGCCGGAAGCGATCGTCGCCGCCGTGCTCGATGGGGACGCACCGGGCTGAGCATCACCGCATCGCGTATCGCGTCAGAACACCGGCACGCCTTGCGCGAGCGTCGCGACGAACTTCGCGGTGCGCGGGTCGCGCGGCCGGCCGAATACGTCGCGCGATGCGCCGGCCTCGACGATGCGGCCATCGGCAAGGAACACCGCGTCGTGCGCGATCGACGCGGCCAGACGCAGGTCGTGCGTGGCCATCAGCATCGTCGTGCCTTCGCGTGCCAGCTGGCGCAGCACCTCGACCACTTCGACGGACAGCTCCGGATCGAGCGCCGACGTCGGCTCGTCGCACAGCAGCACCTGCGGCGACGGCGCGAGCGCCCGCGCGATCGCGACACGCTGCTGCTGTCCGCCCGACAACGTGGCCGGCCATGCGTCGGCCTTGTCCGCGATGCCGACCTTGTCGAGCAGCGCGAGCGCCCGTTGGCGCGCCTGTTCGCGCGGCCAGCGCTGCACGGTCACGAGCCCCTCCATCACGTTCTGCACGACGCTCAGGTGCGGAAACAACTGGAAGTTCTGGAACACCATGCCGGTCTGCTTGCGCACCGCGAACACCGCGTCGCGCGACGGCCGGTGCGCCGGCACGAAGTCGATGCGCGCATCGCCGACCACGAGCGCACCCGCCTCCGGCACTTCGAGCAGGTTCACGCAGCGCAGCAGCGTGCTCTTGCCGCTGCCGGATGGGCCGATCAGCGCCGTCACGCTCCCCGGCTGCAGTGCGAGGTCGATCCCGCTCAGCACGCGATGCGCGCCGAACGACTTGTCGATGCGTTCGAGGCGGATCATCGCAGCTCCGCGTGGAACAGCGCGTGGCGGCCGAAGCGAAGCTCCAGCCGGCGTTGCAGCGACGACAGCGCCGAGCTGAACAGCAGATAGATCAGCGCGGCTTCGGTATAGAGGATCAGCGGCTCGTAGGTCACGGCCGCGATGCGTTGCGCGGCCTGGAAGATTTCGGGCACGGTCAGCACGGCCGCGAGCGACGTGTCCTTCACGAGCGAAATGAATGAATTCGACAGCGCGGGCAGCGCAACGCGCGCGGCCTGCGGCAGGATCGCGCGGCGCAGCGCCTGCGCGCGCGTCATCGCCATCGAGTATGCGGCTTCCCACTGCCCCTTCGGGATCGACTCGATCACGCCGCGGATCACCTCGGCGTTGTACGCGCCGACGTTCAGCGAGAAGCCGATCACGGCGGCCGTCAGCGGATCGAGCACGATGCCGACGTTCGGCAACCCGTAGAAGATCACGAACAACTGTACGAGCAGCGGCGAGCCGCGGAACAGCCAGATATAGAACCGCACGACGGCCTGCGCCCAGCGCGGCCCGAACAGCCGCACGAGCGCCGCGCCGAACGCGAGCAACAGGCCGATCGCGAACGACGCGAGCGTGAGCGGAACCGTAAACACGAGCCCCGCGACCAGCAGGGGACGCAGCGATTCCACCATCAGGTGCAGCCAGGCCGGCATCGTTCAGTCTCGCGTCACGGCTGCGACACGTCGCGGCCGAAGTACTTCTGCGAGATCTTCGCGTAGGTGCCGTCCGCCTTGATGTCGGCGAGCGCCTTGTCGATCGCGGCCACCAGCGCGGGGCTGCCCTTGCGCAGCAGCACGCCGGACGCATCGCCCGCGCCGGTCTTGTCGGTCGCCGCGATCTTCAGTTTCGCGTCGGGCTTGTGCTTGCGGAAATCGAGGTACGACAGCGAATCGTTGATCGTCGCATCGACGCGCCCGGACGTCAGCAGGTCGATCGATTCGTTGAAGCCCTGCACGGGCACCACGTCCGCGCCGTGCGCGGCCGCGAGCTTGCCGAAATTGCTGGTCAGCGTGTTCGCGGATTTCTTGCCCTTCAGGTCGTCGAACGAGCGGATCGTCGTGTTGTCCGCGCGCACGATCAGCACCGCATGCGACGTGATGTACGGCGTCGAGAAATCGTATTTCGCCTTGCGCGCGTCGGTGATCGACACTTCGTTGACGACCGCGTCGTAGCGGTTCACGTCGAGGCCCGCGATCAGCCCGTCCCATTTGCCTTCGACGAACTGCGGCTTCACGCCGAGGCGCTGCGCGATCGCGGTTGCGATATCGACGTCGAAACCCGTCAGCTTGCCGGTCTCGTCGTGGTACGTGAACGGCGCGTAGGTGCCTTCGGTGCCGACGCGGAACACGCCGGACGACTTGATCTGCGACAGGTCGTCGGCAGCCAGCGCACTGGTGGCCGCGACGGCCTGCAGCAGCGCGACGACCAGGATGGAGCGGAGGAATTTCATGGTGCGGACCCCGAATGATTGGAGAGGATCGTCCCGCCTGCGCGCCTGCGCCGTGCGAGAGGTCCGCGAATTCTACCGATGCGTCGAGGCCCGGCAAAAACGCAAATCGGCTAACGATATGAGCCGATCGAATAACGCCCGCACCGGCCGCGATGCCGGCGCGGGCGCCTTACACATCGCTTACCACGGCAGCGAATACGTCTTCGTATTCGTGAAGCTCTTCATTGCTTCCTGCACGCCTTCCTTGTACCCGAGCCCCGAATCCTTCACGCCGCCGAACGGCGTCAGTTCGAGCCGATAGCCGGGCACCTCGCGCACGTTCACGCTGCCGACTTCCAGCTCGGTGATGAAGCGCGTGATGTGGTCGAAGCGGTTCGTGCAGACCGACGACGACAGCGCGTAGTCGGTGCTGTTCGACATCCGGATCGCTTCGTCGATGTCGCGAAAGCGCATGATCGGCGACACCGGGCCGAAGGTTTCATGCTTGACCAGCGGCATGTCGGGCGTCACGCGATCGACGACGGTCGGCGAATACAGCGCGCCGTCGCGCACGTTGCCGGCCAGCAGCCGCGCCCCGCGCGCGATCGCGTCGTTCACCTGCTGCTCGCAGAACTTCGCGGCCGCTTCGTCGATCACCGTACCCATGTCGACCGACGGATCGGACGGATTGCCGTACGACCACGCGCGCGTCTTCTCGACGACCAGCTCCGTGAAGCGATCGGCCACCGCCTCATGCACGAGCATCCGTTTGATCGCCGTGCAGCGCTGCCCCGAATTCCTGTACGAGCCCGACACCGCGAGCGTGCTTGCTTCGTCGAGATCGGCATCTTCCATCACGATGATCGGATCGTTGCCGCCGAGTTCGAGCACCGCGCGCCGGTAGCCCATCCGCGCGGCGATCGACTTGCCGATCGACACGCCGCCGGTGAACGTGATCATGTCGATCGCCGGGTTCGTGATCAGCTCGTCGGCGATCTCCTTCGGGTCGCCGGTGATCACCTGCAGCATCTGCGGCGGCAGGCCGGCTTCGTACAGGATGTCCGCGAACAGGTAGCACGACAGCGGCACCTTCTCCGACGGCTTCACGACGATCCGGTTGTTGGTCGCGACCGACGGCACGATCTTGTGCGCGACCTGGTTCATCGGGTGATTGAACGGCGTGATCGCCGAAATCACGCCGAGCAGCGGGTCGCGCTGCGTATACACGCGGCGCTTCTTGCCGTGCGGCGTCAGATCGCACGAGAAGATCTGCCCGTCGTCCTTCAGCACTTCGCCGGCGCCGAAGGTCAGCACGTCGGCCACGCGGCCGGCCTCGTACGTCGAATCCTTGATGCACAACCCGGCCTCGGCCGTGATCAACGCCGCGATCGCCGCGGTGCGCGCACGCACGATGTCGGCCGCGCGGCGCAGGATCGCCGCGCGCTCATGACGCGTGAGCGCCGGCCGGTACGCGCGCGCGACCGCGAATGCGCGGCGCACGTCGTCGAGCGTCGCCTTCGGCACGGTGCCCACCCGCGCGCCGTCGTACGGGTTGCGCACGTCGATCACCGCATCGCGGTAGATCTTTTCACCATCGATTCGCAGTGCTTCGCGACGAAGCTCGTGGACATCCGTCGATACTGCAGTGGCGTTCATGACTGTCTCCTGGCGGATGCGTCCGCGTCACTGCAGATGGTTGAGCGCGATGTCGACGATGTCGAAGTTGCGCAGCCGCGCGCGGCCGGCGACGTCTGGCGCAACCGGCTTGCTGAAGATCAGCGGCACGATCTGCTCGGCGATCCCGCCGTGCGAGCGCAACGGCACGTCGAGGCCCGACAGGTCGTGCTTGATGCGGCGCGTGCCGAGCACGACGTCGTGCTTCGAGATCACGATCAGGTCGCCCATCCGCGCGGGCGGCAATTCGAAGCGCGCGCAGCCTTCGGCGCCCGTCAGCACGACCTCGATGCCGTCGACCGCGGCGAGCCGCGCGCGCAGCGCCTCGGCATCGGCCGTCGCCGGCACGTAGACGGTCGCGAACGAACCGAGCGCGCCGTGGTGCACGACGTACGGATCGGTGATCGGCAGGATCACGCGCGCCGCATCGTGGCCGAGCCATTCGTCGAACAGCTCCTGCAGGTAGATCACGTTCGGCTCGCCGGTCGCGCCGTCGTGCTTCGCGTTCATCCCGTGATCCGCGGTGATCGCGACGATCGCGCCGAGTTCGTCGAGTCGCTGCAGGTAGATGTCCATCATCGCGTAGAACGCGTTCGCGCCGGGCGTGCCGGGGGCGCACTTGTGCTGCACGTAGTCGGTGGTCGACAGGTACATCAGGTCGATCGGGCGCGTCTCGAGCAGGCGCACGCCGGCCGCGAACACGAATTCGGACAGATCCGCGCTGTACACGCTCGGCACCGGCTTGCCGACCAGCTCGAGCACGTGGTCGATGCCGTTTTCGGCGATGTTCGCCTCGTCGGCCTTTTCCGACGAGAAGCAGATGCCCTTCAGCCCCTTGCCGAGCAGGCGGCGCAGCTTGTCCTTCGCGGTGATGACCGCGACGCGCGCCCCCTGTTCCGCGAAAGTCGCGAGCACGGTGGGCGCGACGAGGTACTTCGGATCGTTCATCAGCACCTCGGCGCCGGTGTCGCGATCGTAGAAGTAGTTGCCGCTGATCCCGTGGATCGCCGGCGGCACGCCGGTGACGATCGACAGGTTGTTCGGGTTCGTGAAGCTCGGCACCACGCACTCGCCCTTGAGCGCCGTGCCCGGCTTCAGCAGCGTGCGCAGGAACGGCGCGACGCCGGCCGCGGCGGCTTCCTCCAGATATTCGTATGCGCAGCCATCGACGCAGACGACCACCACGGGCTGGCGCATCCAGTTGTAGCGGCGGCCGTTCACTTCCACGGATACAGGCATTTCAGTCATGACGTTCAGTCCTTTCCGATCGAAGGGGTGAGCCGTCGGCGCCCGCGCCGCGCCGATGGGAAGTATTTCCAGGCTTGACATTAAAAGTGATGATTTGTAGATTGTCAACAACATGCAGAGAACAGAAAGCAAAGACTGACGGCTAACGTCCACGAAGGGAGGACCACCCAGCGGCCTCGTGTCGCGGCGCGGTTTTTATCAGGCGGTCAAAAAGCGCGGCTACATTGGGTATCGGGCAAGCTCGCCGAGGTCGACGCGTTCCGCGTCCGCTGCATCGGCCACTTCGACGAAGCCGGTATTCCGGGAGCGATCGCCGATACGCTGAAGGCGATGGGCGTGCGCCGCATGTCCGCGGAAGCGAGGGCCCGGCTCGACGAATCGGGCCGCGCTGCGACGCTGCCGTGCATCGCGGTGCGGCGGTGCCGATTTCGCGTTCGCACTGGTTTTCTTTTTCGCGCCGTGTGCGGCACGGCAACCTCACCCTCACTGGTACGACATCCGATGCGACCCTTCTGGATCGAACAAGCGCTGTTCAACGACGGCGACCTCGCCCCCGCGCTGCAAGGTGCGACGCAGGCCGACGTGTGTATCGTCGGCGGCGGCTTCACGGGCCTCTGGACCGCGATCCAGGCAAAGCAGCAGCACCCGGCGCTCGGCATCGCGATCCTCGAGGCCGACCTGTGCGGCGCCGGCGCGAGCGGACGCAACGGCGGCTGCCTGCTCACGTGGTCCGCGAAATTCCTGACGCTGCGGCGCCTGTTCGGCGAAGCCGAGGCGATCCGGCTCGTGAAGGCGTCGGAAGCGGCCGTGCAGCACATCGCCGATTTCTGCCGCGCGCAAGGCATCGATGCGGAGCTGCGGCTCGACGGCACGCTGTACACCGCGACATCGCGCGCGCAGGTCGGCACGCTCGCACCGGTGCTCGACGCGCTCGCCGCGTGCGGCGTCCACAGCTACGAACCGTTGCCGCCCGCCGAAGTCGCGCGCCGTTCGGGCTCCGTGCGCAATCTCGACGGCGTCTATTCGCCAATCGCCGCGACCGTGCATCCCGGCAAGCTCGTGCGCGGGCTGCGCCGCGTCGCGCTTGCGATGGGGATCCGGATCTACGAGCGCACGCCGATGCTCGACTTCACGCCCGGCCACCCGGCCGTCGTGCGCACGCCGGCCGGCAGCGTGAGCGCGGGCAGGCTCGTGTTCGCGATCAACGCATGGATGGCGAGCCGCTTCCCGCAGTTCGAACGGACGATCGCGGTCGTGTCGAGCGATATGGTCATCACCGAGAAATGTCCGGATCTACTGGAAAAGACCGGGCTGATGGACGGCGTGTCGGTGCTCGATTCGCGGATCTTCGTGCACTACTACCGCACGACCGTCGACGGCCGGCTGATGCTCGGCAAAGGCGGCAACACGTTCTCGTGGCGCAGCCGCATCGCGCCCGTGTTCGACCGCCGCTCGCCGTACGAGGCGCAGCTCACGCGCAGCCTGCGCGAATTCTTCCCGTCGCTGGCGGACGTGCCGATCACCGCGAGCTGGAACGGGCCGTCGGATCGCTCGGTGACGGGTTTCCCGTTCTTCGGCCGCCTCGATGGCGCGCCGAACGTGTTCTACGGCTTCGGCTATTCGGGCAACGGCGTCGGGCCGACCTACATGGGCGGGCAGATCCTGTCGTCGCTGGTGCTGGGCCTCGACAACGCGTGGACGCGCAGCCCGATCGTGCGCGGCCCGCTCGGCCATTTCCCGCCGGAGCCGATCCGTTATGTCGGCGCGCACGTCGTGCGCAACGCGATTCGTCGCAAGGAGCGCGCGGAGGACGAGAGCCGGCAGCCGTCGGCTATCGATACGTGGCTCGCGAAGTTTGCGAGCGCGGCGGGGAAGGCGGATAAGGCTTGAAATGTGATAAGGCGTGCTTGATGTTGTGGAGGCGGCTGCCGTGACACTCGCCCCGGGCCAGCGATCCGCCCGACAACCCCAGCAGCATAGAATGCCGCGATATTTATCGCGATGCAAGAGAACCGGCAATCACGATTTTCGCCCCCCTTCTTCGTGAAGGGAGTGGAATTTATCTCGTTTTCCCGAAAAACACATTTCAAGAAGTCCATCGTTGTTTACACGAGATGTCTTGACGGCCGGCATGCTTCGGAAAGCACTTCTCGGCTTCAGACGCGGATTCGAAACGCCACCGGACAAGTACCATTACTGGAATCTGAACCAGCATCGCAATTAAATTCTATTTAAATAACGAGATTAAGTTTCTCAAAAAAATTATTTGCTAGCATTCAGCCCATACATATTAAATAAGGGGCCAGCATGCTTCCTTCAGATTGTTTTCTATTAAGCGAGGATCTTTACCGCCTCGGCAATTCAACGAGCCCCAGATTGACTCATATCCGGCCCAGAGATATAACTATCGTTCAGATCAACGGCATCGACGTCGTGCAGTCGAACGGCAAGGGGATCAGTCTCTTCACCGCTGACGGCATCAAGCATCGCCCTGTCGGCGGATGGGTGTGGCGATTCAAAAAAGGGGCTTATGTTCCTGGCGATTTGCAGATCGTTCCGGACGGCAAAGATCACTATGTGATTGCTCCGTCGAGGAGCATGCCCCTTGACAAATACAAGGGACTTCTTGAAGAAATGGCTATGTTCGCCACGCGGGAATTCAACAAAAAATAGGAGTTCATATGGAAACCATGAAACTCGAACTGACAGCCAGCCAGGTCAAAATCGTCCTCGAGGCGCTTGCCGAAACAGACAAGCACTGGACCGAGATCTGCAACACATCCGACGACGAGGACGTCGCGGCCGATTACAGCAACGACCTCGTCCTGCTGCGAATCGTCAGAGACGAAATCACCCCAAAGGCGATCGCGGTATTCGGCTCCGACGTCGTCAATTTTGACCGAGTCTGAACCCGTCCGGCACGGCGAAGAAAGTGAACCTCGCTTAAACAGGAAAGAGCGCCGATCAATCATATCGGCGCCCTTTCGTCATCGATCTACCGGCCACACGTCCCGCGCCCGTTGTTCACGCCCCCGCCTTCTCCCGCGCCGCCTTGCTCGTCACCGGCAGCCCCTGCTCATGCATGCGGCGCATCCGCGCGAGACCATGCGCGACGTGCTCGCGCACGAGCGCGACAGCCTTGTCCTCGTCGCCGGCCGCGAGCGCCTGCACGATCTTGTCGTGCTCGGCCGCCGACACCGCGATCGCATCCTCCTCGGCCTCGATCGCCGCCTGGCGCAGCAAGCCGAGCTGGCGCACGAGCCGCCGGTAGGTATCGGTGAGATGCGTATTGCCGACACCGACCACCATCGCGTCGTGGAACTGCACATTCAGCTCGGTATAGCGCGTGACGTCGTGCGTCTTCGCCGCATCCTTCATCGACTGGATGATGCCCTTCAGCACTTTCAGCGTATCGGGCGAGATGCGCTTCGCGAGCGCGCGCGCGACCGACTCGTCGAGCATCGCGCGCACTTCGTAGATCTCCTCGGCCTCGCGTAGCGGCACGATGCGCACGGTCACGCCACGGTTCTTCTCGTTGCGCAGCAGGCCGGCCTGTTCGAGCGCGCGAAACGCCTCGCGCACCGGGCCGCGCGACACGTTCAGCTTGGTCGCGATATCGACTTCGTTGAGCTTTTCGCCCGGTGCGTATTCGCCGGACACGATTGCGCGCTCGAGCATGTCCTGGACGATCATCGCGAGCGACTGACTTTGCAGGAGTTCGATGGCGCTGAGGGCGTTCGGGGCAGTCATGGGCGGGCTGGCAGCGGGGTAGAGGTCAAAACGCGGGCGCCATATCGGCGAATGATCGTTGTATACCCCTCGCCCCGCCAAATCGTCAACAGTTTTCAGTTTCCAAAAGCCAATCCGGCGTACCGCTCCGCAATCGCAGCACCACGGGCACGCGGCGGTCGCGCGGTGCGGGCGAAGCCTCCCATATCGCGCGCCGCCTGCACCGCCGTCAGGCCGTGTGCTTCACCGGCCCCGGATCGCTGTGACTCGGCCGGCCCGTCTCGACGTGGCCCGCGAAGCGGCGCACGACCTTGTCGCCGCCGCCGCGCAGCGTCGTCGCGGTGATCGTCAGGTCGTACCAGCCGTGGCTCGACGACAGCTCGAAGTGCGCCTCGACGCGCTCGCCCGGCTCCAGCGTGTAGGTGCGCGCATGCGCATGGCTGTACGCGTTGTCGACCGTCACGCGGCACGTCGCGCGCCCGCTGTTGCGCAGTTGCAGATACACGTGGCGATTGCGCACGTCGTAGCCGATCTTCGCTTCGGGGTTCGCGTGGCGGCCATCCGCGGCGAGCCGCGTGTTGCCCTGGAATTCGCACAGATAGCCGTTCGGGCCGTAGGCGGCCAGATGGTAGTCGCCGCGCGCGGCCGACGTGCTCCATGTATCGACGAAACGGTCGCGCGCGGACACCGCGTAGCGGCGCGGCGGCGTCGCCGGGTTGCGGCGGTCGTACACGTAGAACGCGGCGCCGGCGTCGCCGGTGTTCGCGAAGTCGAGCGACACGGTGTCGTCATGCGCGCCCACGCGGCTGTGCACGAACAGCTCGTACGGCAGCGCGCGCGCCGGGCGCGTGCCGGGCTCCTGCGTCGGCATCGACTGCTGCGCGGGCACCTGGTACGCCTGACCGGCGGTGGCGATGTGTTGCGGCACCGTGAAGCTCACCGGGCGCGTATCCGGCCGCGCGGAGAAGTCGAACGCCGACGTGAGGTCGCCGCAGATCGACCGGCGCCACGCGCTGATGTTCGGCTCCTTCACGCCGAACCGCGCTTCGAGGAAACGCAGCACCGACGTATGGTCGAACGTCTCCGAGCAGACCCAGCCGCCCTTCGTCCACGGGGAAATGATGATCAGCGGCACGCGCGGCCCGAGGCCGATCGGCTGGATGCCGCCCGGGTCGGCGCCCGGCACGAGCGGGCTCATCTCGCCCGGGTACTTGTTCAGGTCGAGCAGCTCGTCGCCGAGATTCGACAGCAGGTTCGACGACACGATGCCCTGCCCGCCCACGCCGCTCGTGACCGGCGGCACCGGCGGCACGACGTGGTCGAACAGCCCGTCGTTCTCGTCGTAGTTCAGGATGAACACGGTCTTCGCCCACACTTCGGGGTTCGACGTCAGCGCCTCGAGCACCATGTTGATGTAGAACGCGCCGTCGGTCGGCGACGCCTGCGGGTGCTCGCTGTACTTGTACGGCGACACGATCCACGACACCTGCGGCAGCCGGTTGGCCTGCACGTCGGCCTTCAGCTCGGCGAGCGTGTGGTCCGACGCGCCCTTGTCGACCAGCGGGCCGCTCGCGCCTTCCTTCACCTGGAAGCGCTTGAAGAACATCAGCGAGTTGTCGGTGTAGTTGTCGGTCGGGTCGCCCGGGATGCCGGTGCCGCCCTGATACACCTTCCAGCTGATCCTCGCGTTCTCGAGGCGTTCCGCGTAGGTCGTCCACGTGTAGCCGTTCACGTCGTTGCGCTCGCCGATGCCCGGGCCGTTCGGCGCGCTGCCGTAGACGTTGCGCGAGTCGACCGTGCCGGTCCACAGGTAGATGCGGTTCGGCGCCGTGTCGGCGTGCGCGGAGCAGAAGTACGAATCGCAGATCGTGAATGCGTCGGCAAGCGCGTAGTGGTACGTGAGATCCTGGCGCTTCAGGTAGCCCATCGTCAGCACGTCCTGCTTCTGGTTCACCCACTGGTCCCACTGGCCGTTGTTCCAGGACAGGTGGCCGCTGCTCCAGCCGTGGTTGGTGCCCGGCTGGAATTCGGTCGTCTGCTTCGGATCGAGATAGAACGGCAGCACGTATGGCGCCGATGGATCGAGCCCGCGCGAATGGTAGTTCTTCGTGAACACCGACGCCGGCGGCTGCTGCCACACCGGCGCGCCGTTCGGCAGCAGGTGCGGGCGCGGGTCGTCGAAGCCGCGCACGCCGCGCAGCCCGCCGAAGTAATGGTCGAACGAACGGTTTTCCTGCATGAAGATCACGACGTGCTCGACGTCGCGGATCGTGCCGGTGCGATAGGCGGCCGGCATCGCCAGCGCATTGCGGATCGCGGGCGGGAAGCCCGCGTAGGCGGCCATCGCGCCGGCCGACTGCGCGGCGAGGCGCAGGAAATCGCGTCGATTGTTCGAGGACATGAAGAGCACCCTGTGGTCGGTGGGAGTGGGGGCGCCGGGCGAGCGGGCCGGCGATCTGGCGTCGCCGTTATTACCCCGCACCGGCATGTCCCTGCCGTGACCGGTTCCCGCAGGTTTCTTGCGGTCACCCCCAGCTTTTTTTCGAAGTCGCCCCCGACGCGCCTTTCATCCGGCCGACACACGCCCGCGCTACGCTGACGCGCGATGAAGAGGGGAGAGAAGCCGAGTCGTGTTCGATCAGCTGAAGGCGTTCCACGCGACCGTCCGGCAGGGCAGCATCACGCGCGCCGCGCGCCACCTGGGCGTGAGCCAGCCGACGATCGCCGCGCAGATCCGGCAGGTCGAGCAGGTGTACGGCGTCGAGCTGTTCTACCGCAGCGGCCGCAAGCTCGAAGTGACGCAGACGGGTATCGAGCTGCTGCCGCTCGTCGAGAAGATGATCGCGCTCGAGGCGCAGGCCGACATCATGCTGCGCAACGTCGGCGGCCTGTTCGAAGGCCATCTGCGGATCGGCGCGACGGGCCCGTACTACATCATGGACGCGGTCGGCCGCTTCTCGAGCGCGCACCCGTCGATCGCGCTCACGTGCCGGATCGGCAACTCCGACGAAATCCTGCAGGCGCTGCAGGATTTCCGCATCGATCTCGCGGTCTCGTCGCAGCGCAACGATGCCGACGGCCTCGAACGCAAGGTGATCTCGACCGATCCGCTCGTGCTCGTCGTGCACCGCCATCATCCGCTCGCGCGGTTCGATTCGATCGACGCGGCGCGGCTCGCCGACGTGCGGCTTCTGATTCGCGAGGCAGGGTCGGTCACGCGCCGCTGCACGGAGACGATCCTCGCAGCGGCCGGCGTCGCGGCCGCGTCGGTCGCGGAGATCGGCAGCCGCGAAGCGATTCGCGAGGCGATCCTGCACGGGGTGGGCGGGAGCCTCTTTCCGCTCGGCGAGGCCGAACGCCATCCGGACTTGCGCGTGATCGCGCTGCGCGGCGTCGACACGACGATCGACGAATACGTGTACTACCTGAAAGCGCGCCGCCAAAGCCCTGCGATCGACGCGTTCCTCGCGTGCATCCTGCCGGGCAGGGGCGAAGCGGCCGACGTGGCGGATCAAGGACAACCGGCGCGACGCGTGAACGCACGCTGACTGCCGCACGTTCGCCGGTTCCGCACTTGACTGGCGCTTTTCCCGCGCCTTCCGTCGTTTTCCTCGTGCCTTCCTTCTGTCGTGGCGCCGTGCGTCACTTCGGCAGCGCCGGAATCATCCAGGTCAGCACGTGCTGCTGCAGGAACACCAGCACGCCGAGCAGCAGCGTGAGGATCACGCTGTGCCAGAAGGTGCGTGCGAACACGACGCCTTCCTGCCCTTTCAGGTCCGTCGTCGACACGCCCGTCGCGATGTTCTGCGGCGAGATCATCTTGCCCATCACGCCGCCCGACGAGTTCGTCGCGGCCATCAGCACCGGATCGAGGCCGAGCTGCCGCGCGGCGACGACCTGCAGGTTGCCGAACAGCGCGTTGCCCGACGTGTCGCTGCCCGACAGGAACACGGCGATCCAGCCGAGCGACGCGGACACCAGCGGGAACAGCGCGCCCGTCGACGCGACGCCGGTGCCGAGCGTGTAGCTGATGCCCGAGTAGTTCAGCAGGTACGCGAGGCCGACGATCATCATCACGGTGACGATCGCGATCCACGTCTGCCGCCACGTCTTCACCACGCATTCGACAAACGCGCCGGGCCCGGTGCGCGTCAGCGCGGCCGTGATGATCGCCGACAGCAGGATCGCGGTGCCCGTGCCGAGCGGCTGGAAATCCCAGATCGCCGCATACGGCTTGTGGTACAGCGACACGTACACGGCATTGTGCAGGCCCGGCCACTTGATCTTCAAGTCGCCGATCGCCGCGATGTTCGCGTGCACCCACACGATCACGACCACCGACACGACGAGCCACGGCAGCCAGCCTCCGAAGCCCGCGCGCGCGGCGCCGGCCGCGGCCGGCACGCTGCGCGCGAGCGCGTATTGCGGATCGGGCTGCGGCTTCCACACCTGCAGGAAGCCGATCGTCACGATCAGCGACGAGAGCGACGACAGCACGTCGGTGAGCTGGTAGCCGAGGAAGTTCGACGTGACGAACTGCGCGATCGCGAAGCTGCCGCCGGACACGAGCAGCGCCGGCCACAGCTTCGCGATCGAGCGCAGTCCGCCATACGCGCCGACCACGTAGAACGGCAGCAGCAGCGCGAAGAACGGCAACTGGCGGCCGACCATCTGCGCGAGCGTCGCGGGCGGCAGCGACGTGACCGCGCCGAGCACGGTGATCGGCACGCCGAGCGCGCCGAACGCGACCGGCGCCGTGTTGAACAGCAGCGTATAGGTGAGCGCTTCGAGCGCGGGGAAGCCGAGCGCGATCAGCAGCGCGCTCGTGATCGCGACGGGCGTGCCGAATCCGGAGATCCCTTCGAGCAGACAGCCGAACGAGAACGCGACGACGAGCAGCACGAGGCGGCGGTCGTCGGGCAGGTTGTCGAGCATCCACTGCCGGAACTGGTCGAAGCGGCCCGACTTCACCGCGATGTTGTACAGCAGCAGCGCGTTGAAGACGATCCACATCACCGGCACGACCGCGAGCGCCATGCCGGCGCCGACCGCGTTGAACGCGAGCCCGGCCGGCATCCCCCACCCGCCGATCGCGACCGCGAGGCCCGCGACGAGCCCGGCGAGCGACGCCTGCCACGCGGGGCGGCGCAGCACGCCGAGCGCGACCAGCGCGACCGCGATCGGGATCGCGGCGACGAGGAACGACAGGAGCAGCGAGTGCGCGACGGGCGTCAACGGTTGTACGAAGACGATGCCGGGCGGGAGGGCGTCGGTGGGGTTCATCGTGTCTCCAGATGTCGACCCGAGTTGGCGCTTCAGCGCCTACTCGGGTCCCATGCCTTGTGCGGTCGACCCGAGTTGGCGCTTCAGCGCCTACTCGGGTCCCATGCCTTGTGCGGTCGACCCGGGTTCGCGTGTCGATGCGCCGGATTCGGTACAAAACGATGTCCTGCGGTCACGACCACGCTCGGGCGCTTGCGTACGCAACGACGCTGCGCGGCCAACCGATCGGTCGCTTAAAAGAGGTTAGGAGGCGCAACGCGCTTGTACAAGGGGGAGAAGCCCGATGCGGGCGAGCCGATGCGAACCGGCCGCCGCACGATGGCCGGCAGATGGCGCGCCGCTGTCGCGTTCGACAGGCAACCCGTCGTGACGGCTCACCGATGCGCGCAATGTTGCGCGACCGGAAAAGGTGACTGCCAGCCACGTGGATGTTTCGTTTGGCGTCCGAAGCCTAGACTGGCTGCATCGTTTCCGCCCACGTCGCCGATGGCGCGCACCGGGAACGCACGGAGCCAACACGATGAAGACGATGAAACACGCGGCATGCGCATGCGTACTGATGGGCGCGGCGCTCGTCGCTCACGCGCAAGCCGCGTCGACGCTCACGCGCGCGCAGGTCCGTCAGGAACTCGTGGCACTGCAGGCCGCCGGCTACCGGTCGAGCCTCGCAAGCAGTCCCGACTTTCCGCGGAACATGCAGGCGGTCATGCAGCGTGCCGCGCAGGCGCGCGGTGGGGATGACGCCGCCGGTTACGGCAGCGACGGCCGGGCCGACACGGCATCGGGCAAGCCGGCGCTGCCGCACGCAGTCGATCGCGGCACGTATGCGCATCACTGACCGGATCACTGACGGAACCGGATGGATCACGCGGCAGCGGCGCGGCGCACCCGGCGCCGGCCGCATGCGCGATCGTCACACGCTGAAGCGGTTCAGCGTATAGGCGCGATAGGCGGCAACGAAGGCGTCGAACGATCCCGCCTCCTTCGCTTCGAGCTCGGCCTGCTCGGCGAGCGACTTCGCGGCGAGCGCCTGCTCGGTCCGCAGCGTCTCGGCCGACGGCGGGCGCGCGCGAAAATGCGCGGCATGCGCCTCGCTCTGCGCGAGCGCGAACGCGAGGAACGACTGACCGTTCTCGCGCATCGTGCGCAGCACGCGCGCGGACGGCGTGCGCTCCGGATCGGCGAGCTTCTCGCGCTGCGCGGCAATCGCGCGCGCATGTTCGTCGCCGCCGCGGATTTCGTCGAGCCGGCGGCCGACGATCTCGATATCGGCCATCAGCTCGTCGGCCCACTGCTGCAGCGTGACCGGCTGGCCGTCGCGCGTCAGCGTGAGCCCCGGCTTGCGGCCGTCCAGCGTCACGTTGCCGAAATTCGCGTTCGCTTCCTTGTATGCGTCGCAGTCGAGCGGCGCGCTTTCGTCGAGCGCGCACGCGAGCAGGAACGCGTCGATGAAGCGCGCGGTCTCCAGCGCGATGCCGGTCGGCTCGAACGGATCGATGTCGAGGCAGCGCACCTCGATGTACTGCACGCCGCGCGACGCGAGCGCATGCAGCGGCCGCTCGCCCGAATACGTGACGCGCTTCGGCCGGATCGTCGAGTAGAACTCGTTCTCGATCTGCAGCACGTTCGTGTTGATCTGGATCCACTCGCCGTCGCGATGCGTGCCGATCGCCTCGTACGCCGGATACGGCTCGCTCACGGCCTTCGACAGCGCGTCGAGATAACCGGGCAGCGTGTTGTAGTCGACGTGCAGCGCGGCCTGGGCCGTCGTGTTCGAGTAGCCGAGATCGCTCATCCGCAGGCTGGTCGCATACGGCCGGTACAGCGTATCGGCGTCGAACGCGTCGAGCTTGTGCGGCTTGCCGCGCAGGAACTTCGTGTCGAGCACCGGCGACGCGCCGAACAGGTACATCAGCAGCCAGCTGCGGCGGCGGAAGTTGCGGATCTGCGCGAGATAGCGTTCCGACTGGTAATCGACGAGCGTCGCCGTCGACTCTTCGTCCGCGTGCAGGCGCCGCCACACTTCCTCGTGCAGCGAGTAGTTGTAGTGGATGCCGGCGATGCACTGCATCGTGCGGCCGTAGCGGTACGCGAGGCCGCGCCGGTACACCGTCTTCAGGCGGCCGATGTTCGACGTGCCGTAGTTGGCGATCGGGATCTCGTCGTCGGCCGGCAGCAGGCCCGGCATCGAGTCGTTCCACAGGATCTCGTCGCCGAGCGATGCATACACGTAGCGATGCAGATCGTCGAGGCGCTCGAGCGTGAGCGCGGCGTCGCGCTCCGCGGGTGTGATCAGTTCGATCAGCGCTTCGGAATAGTCGGTCGTCAGCGCCGGATGCGTGAGCGCCGAGCCGAGCGCGCGCGGATGCGGCGTGAACGCGATCATCCCGTCGCGCGTCACGCGCAGGCTTTCCTTTTCGATGCCGCGCAGGCCGTCGGGCAGATGCTGCCGCGTCGGGCCCGAGCTCAGCGCGTCGAGGCGATTCAGCAGCAGTTCGGACTGGCGGTGAGTCATGGTGTTCGACATGGAGACGCAAGTGCGTGACGGCCGCGCGCAGAATGCCGCGCGCGGCCGGCTGGATTGTTGGTCGCTTCGTTGGTAGCGGGCACTTTAACATCTCGCCGAAAGCCGCGCTTGAGGTGGCCGCGGGCACGGCGCGCGGGCCTGAGCGGGCGATCGGGCGGGGCCGGGCGCGGTAGCCGCGGGCCGCCTCACCGATTCCGGACGAGGCCGAGCGGCCCGCAGGTCGGCGGAATTCGTCGGATGAAACGTGAACGGCGAACGCGTGGCGGCAGATGCAACGGGCGGCCGAACGGATCGCGAAACGACGCGTGCGCCGACATCGCGCGCCCGACGTCCGGCCGGCGCCGGAGACGTGGAAGCGCCGTGACGGGCCGCGTCACGCCAACGCTTGCCGCAGGCCGGCACCGCTTGCGCGACGGGTCGCGGCACGACCTTCTCGTGGGCGCACCCGGCCGCGGGCCGCCGCGCTTACCCGCCGCGCGCGCCGCCCGCCCGGTCGGCCACTTCGTTCCACAGATGCAGCGCCGCATACGCGCGCCACGGCCGCCAGCCTTCGGTGCGGCGTTTCTGGGTGGCGAGCCGGTCGAGCGCCGGGTCGCGCGCGGCGATCGACTGCATCAGCACGAGATCGGATGCCGGCCAGGCGTCCGGGTCGCGCCAGGCGCGCATCGCGATGTATTCGACGGTCCACGGGCCGATGCCGGGCAGATCGAGCCACGCGCTGCGCAGCGTCGCGAGATCGGCATGCGCGCGATCGACCGGCACGTCGCCGGCCGCCACCGCGCGCGCCACGCCGGTCAGCGCCGCCACACGTTTGCCGGGCATCCCGATCTTGTCGAGGTCGCACGCGGCCAGCGCGTCGGGCGTCGGGAAACGCCACGCGGGCGCGCCGTCGTCTTCCGGAATGACGCGCTCGCCGGCCCGTTCGACGAGCCGGCCGACGATCGTCGTCGCGGCCTTCACGCTCACCTGCTGGCCGACGATCGCGCGCACGGCCAGCTCGAACCCCGACCATGCGCCCGGCACGCGCAGCCCCGGCGCGGCCTCGACGAGCGGCGCGAACCACGGATCGCGCGCGAGGCTGCCGCCGATCGCAGCCGGATCGGCGCCGAGGTCGAACATCGTCGCGACGCGCGCGGCGAACGCATCGTCGACGTGACGCGCGATCGCCCCTTCGACGGTCGCGATCAGGCAGTGCTTGCGCGGATGTTTCTTGACGGTGAGGCGGCCTGCCTCGCCGTGCAAATCGACGATCCGGCGATACACGCCGTCGGCAACCTGCTCGACGCCCGGAATCGCGCGCCCGCTGAAGAAGCGCAGCACGCGCGCCCAGTCGTACGGCGCCTTGTAGCGCAGTTCCATCTGCGCGGACGGCGGCACAGGGCCGCCGTTCGCGAGGGACGTAATCGTTGTTTTCTCGATGCTCAAACCGCGCTGCCCTCCGTCTCGGCTTCATCGTTGTGAACATGACGCGCCTCGGCCGCGAGCAGCGTCGCCTTGCGGCGCACGCCCCAGCGATAGCCGGCGAGCGCGCCGCCCTTCTGCACGACGCGGTGGCACGGGATCGCGAGCGCGACCGGATTCGACGCACACGCGGACGCGACCGCCCGCACCGCGCGCGGCGAGCCGAGCGCCTCGGCGATCTCCGAATAGCTGCGCGTTTCGCCGTACGGGATATGCGTCAGCGCTTCCCATACGCGCTGCTGGAACGCGGTCGGCGCGATGTCGAGCGGCAGGTCGAACGCATGCCGCGTGCCGTCGAGGTACGCGCGGATCTGCGTGACGAACGGCGCGAGCCGCGCGGACGATTCGACCAGTTCGGCCCGCGCGAACGTGTCCTTCAGCTCATTGACCAGCGACGCCGCATCGTCGCCGAACGCGATCCGGCAGATGCCCTGTTCGGTAGCGGCGACGAGCACCGTGCCGAGCGACGTCGACGCGGTCGCATAGTCGATCCGCAGGCCGGCGCCCTGACGGCGGAACGCGGACGGCGCCATCCCCAGCTCGCGCGGCACCGACGCATAGAGCCGCGACGGCGAGTTGAACCCCGCGTCGACGGCCGCCTGCGTGACCGGCTGCCCGCTTTGCAGCGCCTGCCGCAACGCGGCGCCGCGCTGCGCGGCCTGGTACTGCCGCGGCGACACGCCGACCACGCGCTTGAAGAGCCGCTGCAGATGGAACGGGCTCACGTGCACGGCGTCGCTCAACTGCTGCAGCGTGAGCCGCTCGGCCTGCGCGTCGAGCACCGCGCACGCACGATTGACGATCTCCAGCTCGCGCGGCAGCCCTTCCGGCTGGCAACGCTTGCAGGGCCGGAAGCCGGCCGCGCGCGCGGCCGCCGGATCGGCGAAAAAGGACACGTTCTCGCGACGCGGCTGCCGCGACGCGCAGGTCGGGCGGCAGAACACGCCGGTCGTGCTGACGGCATAGAAGAACGCGCCATCCGCATGCGGATCGCGCTTGGTCACGGCGCCCCAGCGGGCATCGTCGGTCGGATAGGCGGTTTTCATCTGAACCTCGCACGCTCTAGTGTAGATGGTGCCTACTCTAGCCATCGGCATATGCCGTCGCGCCCTGAATCTTGCTCTGTGATTCGTGTCGGAAAATCGGGGTCGCATCGATCGAAATAGCGCCGACGAAACGCGCGCGGCGGCCGCTCCAGCGCGGTTTTCGTCATCGTCCCGTCACCGTTTTGCTGCAGTGCGGATGCGACAAATCGCCGTCCTGACGTTTTTTTGCAATCGGAATATTGCGTCGCACCATCGCCGTGTGTATAGTTGGAACTGTCTCCTCCATGTCTCCTCCTGATATGGATTAAGCCCGTTCCGCACTGCGTGAACGGGCTTTTTTTCGTCCGTCGATTGTGCCGCGCGCCGGCCGGCAGTGCAGGCGCGATGCGTCTACACTCGATGCTCGTCGACTGCGAAGGAGTCCCCCGCTCATGAAACCCACCATCCGCGGAATCGATCACATCGTGCTGCGCGTGACCGACATGGCGGCGATGACGCGCTTTTACTGCGATGCCGTCGGTTGTCATGTGGAGAAGGAACAGCCCGACCTGGGCCTCGTGCAACTGCGCGCCGGCGACGCGCTGATCGACCTGCTGATGGTCGGCGGCCCGATCGACCGTCCCGACAGCGGCCCGCCCGGCACCGGGCGCAATCTCGATCACCTGTGCCTGCGCGTCGAGCCGTTCGATCCCGACGCACTGATCGCCCATTTCGCCGCGCATGGCGCGCGGCCGGGCGCGCCGGCCGAACGCTACGGTGCCGGCGGCTACGGGCCGTCGATCTACCTGTTCGATCCCGAAGGGAACATGGTCGAATTCAAGGGGCCGCCGGCCGCGCTCGGCTGACCGCGGCCGGCGCGCGGGCCCTTCCGGGCCCTTACGCGCCCTCGCGCGCCTTCAGCACCGTCCATTCGACCGCGACCGGATCGTGATCGGCGCTCGAGATCCACGCGGCGCCGTCCTGCACCGTGCACTGCAAGCGCATCGTGCGCTCCGCGAGCCGCCCGAGCGCGGCCGCGACGCCGTCGGCGAGCGACAGCACCTGCACGTTGCGCAGCCGTTCGACCTTGCTGCGCACGCCCTGCCACCAGATATCCGACGTCTTGCCGCCGTACGCGATCACCGTGACCTGTCCGGCTCGGCCGGCCGCCTTCGAGATGCGCCGTTCGTCAGGCTGGCCGGCCTCGATCCACACGTCGATCGCGCCGGTCAGGTCCTTCTGCCACAGGTCGGGCTCGTCGACGTCCGACAGCCCCTTGCAGAATTCGAGCCGCTCGTGCGCGAACAGCGCGAACGCGACGATGCGCACCATCATCCGGTCGTCGGTTTCCGACGGATGGCGCGCCACCGTCAGCGCGTGATCGGCGTAGTAATGCCGATCCATGTCGGCGATTTGCAGTTCGGCTTTGTAGATCGTGGATTTCAGCGCCATGCGGATACGGCCCGGGCGGGCATTCGGTTCGGTCGGGCCGTGATGATACCGAATGCGCGCCGCCCGGCGTGCGTCATGCGCCGTTCACAGCACAACGGCCCGGCATGCGCCGGGCCGTGTTCGGTTCGCGCCGCCCGCTCGTCGGGCCGGCGCGCTCGCGCGTCGTACGACGGCGCGGCGAATGGACGGTTACTGCTTGACGAAGCGCGAATCGGTCCAGAGACCTTGCTGGTCGCTATTGTCGGCGCTGACGAATTGCACGTCGCCCTGGTCGACCGCCACCACGCGGAAGCGCTGGCCTTCCGGCACCGACAGGCAGCGGAAGTCGTCGAAGTACTGCTGCTTCGCCTGCGACTTGCCGTCACGTTCGTGACTCAATACGGAGTCCAGATTGTCTTTCGACAGGCAGCCCCATGCATTCTTCGTCAGCTGGATTTCCTGCTTCGGCTTGACGGCCGAATCGCCGCCGGCCTGGGCAATCGACACAGCGCAAAATGCGCCGACAAGGGCAAAAAGGACACCGGTACGCTTCGTCATGTTCTGTCTCCAGGCTTGCGGGCACCAGGCTGGGTTAGCTATGTGTTTAAAGGTGATCGTGAACCCGCGTTTTTCACTTTAGAAGACCGGCAAACGATAGCAAGCACATTTGTTGTGCGACCGCAATAGCGGCGGATTGTCGCACCCCGTGCGCAAGCTGCTTTTGACGCGACGCGCGCGAGTGGCAAGCGCCGCCGAATTGCGGATAGGCCTTCGCCGCCGGGCGGAAACCGTTATCCGGCAAGGCTTTCATCAAAGTTACAATGCTGCGGTTGAACGGTTTGGATAATCCATTTCGCTGTCCGGACCATTTTGATGCATCGCACATAAAGTCATCCGAAACGATTCGAGTTTACCGTGGCGCACAATCGCATTTACCTGAAACAAGAAAAATGCCAGGTATAAGCGTATCCGTATTTATCCGTAGTTCCCCGCATCCATTCGGCGCCGCCGAGCCCCCGTCGCAAGCGCCTTTCGTCCGCGTGGCGTTTACCCTGCTTTATTCAGCCCGATTTGCTGGCGCTCGAAATAATCACGCTGGAAGATGCACATGCGATAAGCGTTGTGATACGCGCCATTCCCGAAAAATTCCTCCTTCAATTCCGCCTCGTGCTGGAATCCGCATTTTTCGTACACATGGATCGCCGCCGCATTCGACGTATCGACGATCAGGTAAAGCTTGCGCATGTTCAGCACCTTGAACGCATACTCGATCGCGAGGCGCGTCGCCTGGCCCGCGTAGCCGCGTCCCTGGCATTGCGGCGCGATGATGATCTGGAACTCGCCGCGGCGGTGGATGTAGTCGAGTTCGATCAGCTCGACGAGGCCGACCAGTTCGTCTTGCGCGTCGACCGCGACGAAGCGGCGTTCGCGCTGGTCGTGCACGTGGCGGTCGTACAGTTGCGACAGTTCCGAGAAGGTTTCGTACGGCTCCTCGAACCAGTAGCGCATGATCTTCGCGTCGTTGTTCAGCTCGTGGACGAAGCGCAGGTCCTGGCGCTCCAGCGGCCGCAGCGCGAGCGTGTTGGTGTCGTTCTGGAGTTGCATGGTCATGTCCCTTTTGATGCCGGTGCACACGCGGAACGCCCGCGCGGCGCGGCCGCGTCCGGGCCCGTTTCGCACTGTAAGAATTTGAACGCGGGCGCAGTTGAGAGCCTAGAATGGGAGCAAGGGTTCCTGCCACCGCAAGGAGGCTATCGTGATCGAGCAAGTCATACTCGGAATTTTCCTCGTGCTGCCGCTCGTCATCGTGGCTGCGCTGTTTTCCGACGAACTCTGGCAGGAGCATCGCCGCCAGCATCCGCGCGACGAGAACGCCCCGCACATCGACTGGAAGCATCCGTGGCGCCGCGTGCGGCGCGGGCACTGACCTCGATACCGCCGGTCCGCAGCCCGCGCCGGCCGGGCATCCGGGCCGGGTCGTATGCGATGCGGGTACAGCCCTTGCGCGCGATCCGATTCCCGCCCAACCCGCGAGACACCGACGTGAACGACAAGCCCGCCATTCCTCCGCACGATATCCCGAACGAAACGATTGATCTGCAGATCGCCGATGTGCTGGCGGCCGTCCGCTATCCGGCGAACAAGGATGCGATCGTCGATGCCGCGCGCGACGCCGGCGCCAGTAACGAGGTGCTGTCGATGCTCGACGGTCTGCCCGAACAGGACTACGCGGACGTCGATGCCGTCACGCGCTGCGTCGCCGGCAACTTCGGCCCGGGGCTCGGCATTTGAGCGGATGCCAATAACGCGATAGGATCGGGCCGCACCGGTCGCGCCGCGATCGGGATGCGTGCCGCCCGGCGCAAGATCGGGCGCTTCGCACGCGTGTCCGGGGGACCCCATGGAAGGCATCCTGATCCAGCACACGACGCAACGTCAGCTGTGGTTCGGCGCGCTGACGGCGCTCGTCATCCTGCTCACCCTCGGGATCGCCGCGCCGCACGCGAACGTCGCGCTGCCGCCCGTCGAGCCGTTCATGCCGATGTGCGCGCTCACCGTGTTCACGACCGCGAGCATCGCGGCGTTCTTCCTCGGCGCACAATTCACCGTCACGCGCCAGCCCGTGCTCGGGGCGCTCGGCGGCGCCTATGCGTTCACCGCGCTCGCCGTCGCGCTGCAACTGCTCACCTTTCCCGGCGTGTTCGCCCCGCATGGCCTGCTCGGCGCACGCCCGCAAAGCGCCGCATGGATGTGGATCTTCTGGCATGCCGGCTTTCCGTGCTTCGTGATGGCCGCGCTGTTCGCTCGCGAGCGACTGACGCGCACCCCGATCGGCGCAAAGGAGACGCGCCGCTGGACGATTGCGCTCGTCGGCGGCCCGGCGATCACCGCAGCGCTCCTGTGCGCGCTCGCGCTGAACGTCTCGCTGCCGCCCGCGTTCCATCCGCCCCGCGACGCTGCCGTGCTGCCCGTCAACGGCATTGCGCTCGTCGTGTGGATCCTCAATTTGCTCGCGCTCGTGGTCGTCGTGGTCACCGGCCGGCTGCGCACGACACTCGACCTGTGGCTCGCGATCGCGGTGCTCGCGTGTCTCACCGATACGACGCTGAACTTGCTGAGCACCAACCGCTTCACGGTCGGCTGGTATGTCGCGCGCGTGTTCAGCATGTTCACGCCCGGCGTGCTCGTGTGCGTGCTCGCGTGGGAAGTGACGATGCTGTATCAGCAGTTGTTCGAAGCGCACGCGACACTGATCCGCTCGTCCGCGCGCGACGGTCTCACGGGCGCGTTCAACCGCAGCCACTTCAACGATCATTTCCATACGCTGTTCCTGCAGGCGCGGCGGCAAGGCGAACCGCTGTCGCTGCTGATGGTCGACGTCGATCACTTCAAGGCGTACAACGATGCGTTCGGTCACGTGAAGGGCGATGCGTGCCTGATCGCCGTCGCGAATGCACTGGCCGGCGCGGTGCGGCGGCCCGCCGACATCGTCGCGCGCTACGGCGGCGAGGAATTCGCGATCGTGCTGCCGAACACCGGCGCGCGCGGTGCGCGCGTGGTGGCCGACGAAGTGCGCGACGCGGTGCTGCGGCTCGACCTCGCGATGCCCGACTCGCCGGCCGGACGCGTGAGCGTCAGCGTCGGCTGCGCGACCGTGTCGGCCGACGATCTGTCGACCCCCGACGCGTTGATCGAAGCCGCCGATGCCGCGCTGTATCGGGCGAAGGATACGGGGCGAAACCGGGTCGTCGTCGCCTGAAACGTCTGCTGTTTGGCCAATTGTTACGGTCATTGTGACCGGAATAATCCGCCGTTACGGATTGCGGCGCGGGGATACGATCGCTTACAGCCCGGGCCGGAGCCGCTCGCTATGCTGGATTTCATATTGAATCCGAGCAGGTGAACGCGATGAAGAAGACCCTTTTGCTGATTGCCGGCGTCGCCGTGTTGTTGAGCGGCTGTATCGTGGTGCCTGATGGTGGCGGGTATTACGGTGGTGGCGGGTATTATCACCATCATCGTCATTGGGATTAAGGCCTTCCGGCCGAGCACCACATCATTCCGGATGTTTGAATTCGTTTCGGCATCCGGCAATGACGATGCATGAGTACCAGCGCTGTTCGTACTCGATGGCACGCCGCCGGCAGTAACAATACAAAACCTAGCGAGATCCGTGTACGCCTTTAATTACAAGGATCGCATGCGGGCGCATCGATTTCGTGTACTAACTCGTGTACTAAAAACCCAAGGTGACCCGAGTTATCCACAGGGGTCTTCGCTCAGCACAATCCGCTCGCGTCGCCCGACCTGCTCCGCGTGACGGGCGGCGCGCAACTCGGCCTGCACGCGGCGATGCTCGTGCCGGCACTCACCGGAGTCGCGTCGGTGCCGCTGCTGTTCGTGTGCGGGCTCGCTGCCGCCGCGTGCGTGATCGTCGCGGCGGTCGGGCCGGTCGGCTTCATCGGGTTGATGGCGCCGCACGTCGCGACGATGCTCGGCGCGCGCCGGCATCGCACGCGGCGTGGCTCGCGGCCGCGTGGGGCGCGCTGATCCTCCGTGTCGCGGACCCCGCGGCTCGACGCGACCGCGTGCCGTGCGGACGTGCTGGCGCAGGTACGCGATACGGGGCCGCTGGTCAGTGTGTGTAGTAGACGATAGAGCTCGCCAGCCGCCCGGCAGGAGCCAACACGAATTCCGATTACCGATCCTTGAGAGCGATCAGTACATCGCGGTGCTCTACCACCACCTTTTGAATCGCCGCGATGACTTCCCGCCGTCCTTCCGGCGTGGCGACGCTGACCGACGATTTCGGCCGCACGAGCACACGTGGCTTGAGCTCAATGCCGTAGAGCTCCTTGATCCGATCTTTATCCATGGCTATCTCGCCGATCGATCAGTTGAGAGTCTTGAGATATTGCTCGAACTCCCATGCGTCGGCCACGGACACCTCGCCTAGACACGACAGATTGGCAACGGTGAGAAGTTGCCGGCCCGACACCACTGCATCCCGAGCGCGCTGAAGCTTCGCCTCGACTGTGCCCACCCATTTGACCCACTTCGTCAATTGGTCGTAGGTCAGGGTATCGACATCCAGCTCGGACAGTTCCTTGCACTTCATTTCCAAGTCGAGAACGAGTATCTCCCTCAAATCGTTCTCGCGATACAGCGCATCGAGATTACTGACCTGGCCGACGGGTTGGTCGATGATGAACGGACGCGGCACGTGGCGGCCGATGCGCGTCTCTTCCGCGTCCGCCTCTTCCTTGGTGGCCTGACGCGGGACCGTCACGATGCTGCTTCCCCTTTTGACCATGTCGCAGACGTATCGGACGATTTTTTCTGGAACTCCTTTATTCAGTTCCACGAGAGGGCGGGCGTGCCTGTAAACCCAGTCCGCACCTCTCTCCCCTTTACGAATTTCTTCGATGGTCTGCATCAGCTCATCCAGGCGAAAATGGAAGCTCCATAGCGCCTCGCGGTTTTCCTTTTCGGTGATATCGCGCTCGAACTGGCGGGACTTGTCGTTGAAATCCACACCGAAGTGGGTCCTCCCACAATCCTTTCCGATATTGGTTTCCAAGCCGCTCTTGGTCACAACGATGAAGCCGCGATTGTGCGGCGTATGGCAGCTCGATAAGCCACATCGCAATTTATCCTTGAACACGTAGCGGCCGATGATTTCCTTGAGCTCGTGCTGCTTCGGATCTAGATTGTCGGTGAATCCGGCCCGTTCGACGATGGTCGACCAGTCATCCACTCGGATGAGCTGCTTTTCGGTGTTTATCGTGATCAATGCACGCCTCGCTCGAGCTAAGTATCTCGCCTATGCGCCGTCGTTCGATTCCCGAGCGAGCAAACCCTAGCACGCTCAAAGAGCGTACTCACTCAGCTGATTGACCCAACCTGCCGCCCGCAGACATAAAGTGAGTACGCGCGCGACCCGCCTAGCTCAGATCCGGCTAGGAGCCGCTTTGCGATATGCCCTAAGCGAAACCACTGCGCTCGTCGACCGTCGTTCAAGGGCACGAGCTTGAGGCGCTACCAACAAAAGCAGTGCCTTCTTCATCTTCACCGACGCAGCAATTTGCTCAAGCGACATACCCAGCCGCTCAGACAAGAGTGATATGGCGCTGTCGAACAATTCCGGGCTCTCGTGAGGAATCTGAGAATCCTCGCGCTCGCCGTACCGCTCGCCCTTCGCAAACAAATGTCCGATCAGAGCGCGCTTGTACATATCCTCGGACAGAATCCCCAATTGGCGTGCTCGGTACAGCAATGCAGCCTTGCTAACACGCCAGCGCATTTTCATTTCTGACAGAGCAATCCAATTAATTTGCGTGCCGCCGCGTAGCGCCGGAAACTCCTTCGCAAACGAACTCCGCGGCAACAGGAATGCTGACGCAAAACGATTCGCCTCTGCTTCAGTCGCTTTGTCGCCAGTGCTTCGGCCGACATGGCCAACGAGATGGCCGATTTCATGAGCGTGGTCGAATCTGACCCGGCACGCAGAAGCGTCATTGCTATTCGTGACCACGATCGGCCGCGGTGCTGCAATCGAGAGCGCATCAATCCCACGCCCCGCGCTTTCAAACGTAGTTACTACAGCCCCAGCGTTTTCGACAACTCGAACCATATTCCCAATCGGCCCGACACCAAGCCCCCAGTGAATGCGGCATTTCTCAGCTGCACGTTCGGCGGCTTCCGGCGACCCAATATCGTGTTCCGGGAAGTCGACTCTCGGCAGCCTAAGCGTACCGTCGATGAAATCAACGATTTTTCGAAAAAGCTCCCCCGTAGCCATAGCGGCCTGCTTGTCCGTCGGCTTCGTTCCGATCAGCTTCCGAAAATGAAACACGTCCTCTCTCAACGCCTGCTTGTCACCTGCGAACAAGAACTCGGGTTCAACGTTGAGGAAGGACGCTAATGCATCAACCAGCTGAGACGTTGGCGTATCAGTTCCCGCCTCGATACGCTGGATATATTGCTTGGATTTCTCTACAGCCTCGCCAACGTCCGCCAGCGACAATCCCTGTGCGCAGCGAACGAGGCGAAGGTTTGCTCCATCAAATACGGCTGTCATTTCGCGTTGTCATTACCTGCACGCGGAGCGGACTCCTCGGATTCCGGGATATCTGCACGCGCGGGTGCTTGAGGCACCTCTGCCGGAAGTTGATCATTGACGTCACGGAGGACACGAACATGACCGTAACGCCACTCGCACACTGCCTCCTGCATGACGTTGTAGCCGACGAAATAAATCTCGAGCTCATCATCGTCCGTCAAAGGACGCTGAACGATAAAACGGAAGATCACCGGCTCGCGATCGTCCGGATCGAACAGTCGATCGGAATCGTTGCGGCGCCAAAAGCCCTTCTTTTTGGGAGTTTCGTGATCGTCCCGAAAGAACCGAAACGGAAGCCCACCGATCTCCAGCGTAACGTCCATCGCCGAGTTGGTCAGCTTCAGCCACGAATACTCGCCCGAAGTCGCCAGGCGAATAAGACGTTGGCGCGAGCGGCTGAAGAACAATGCACCCCGGCCGTAGTTACAATCGTCCTCGGAATCGAGAAGCGTCTCGACGCCGTAGAAGATTTCACGCAGATTCGAGGCAATCAGGTTCAGGCGGTCTTCGGACAAGGCGGCCTTCGACTTCCACGGCAATGGCATTTGCATCAGCGCTCACTTTTTCGGTTAATGGCGGAATCGTCAACCGGATATTGTCGGAAAATCCAATGATCGTCAACTAGGATCTGTTGCCGCGTTTACCCTGCTGATTGCAACTGCCGCTGGCTCGACATGCCGCACATTCGCAGAACATCAGTTCGGCATCCCGGTATTGCCGCCGCCGGTCTGCACGCCGCCATGCGTATGCGTGTGCACGCTCGTGCCCGGCGCGGTGACGTCCTGCACGATGTTGAGCGGCCCTTGCGTCGCCGCGTTGCCGCCGAGCCGCCCTTCGCCCTGCGTCATCTGACCGTCGATTTCCACCGCGGGCGCCGAGTTCGTGATCTGGCCGCCCGACGTCAAGCCGATAGTGTTATCGGCCAGCAGCACGATCGACGGCGCAGACATTTCCGCCATTGCCGCCAACCATGACGTACGCAAAGGCAATCATGGATTGCGCGCTTACCTCGAGCGGTTCCAGGTGAGCACGTTGCTCGACGCCGCAGACGCCAAGCGCCCACCTCACCCAAAGCAACAATGAATCATGACACCGCTGCTTTCCGCGTCGCGATGCAGAGCATCGTACGCAATCCGCTCGCGAGCCCCGAATTGCTCGGCGTCACGCAGGTCGGGAGGCTCGTCGCGTCGCTTCAATAGCAGGTAGGCGCTCAGTTCGCCGGGGCGCCGTTTTCAGGCTCGGCGAACGTCTTTCCGTCGTAGGTGTATCCGATACTCACGAACGTACCGGGCTCGACCAGCACGACGGTCGAGCCTTCCGGTGGCGTCCATTCGGTTTCACCGTCCCAGACAACAAGGTTCGTCACGAGGCCGTTTTCGACTACTGCGTAATTGGAAACTGTCATGTCATCACCAAAATAAGTTGGATCTCTGCTTATGCGAATTCGTACACGATAACAACGCCAGGTGCACCGGGTCCACCGGGTAGGCCGCTGCCTGTATTGACGTTGCATGCCCCGCCACCACCGGCACCGTAGCTACTTGATCCGAAACCGCTCAAACCGGTCCCCGCGCCGTTTGCCCCGCCCCCGAAGAAAGAGACGCCGCCCTTCCCCCCAAGGCCGACGGTCCCGACGCCCCAGACGAGACCCCAATCACCCATACCACCTTGGCCTTGCTCGATCAGAGCAGCGCCACCACCGGTCGAGATGGTCGTGGATCCGCCGCCCGGCGCAGCGGTACTCTGTCCCGCGACTGCGGCACTCGCCTGGCCGCCAGCACCGCCGCCGACGCTGAAATATGAGCCGAATGACGTCACGCCGCCTGCGCCTCCGGTAGTGCCGCCTGCTGAACCGCCTGAGCCGATGATGACGGAAGCGGACGCCGGAACAGCGGTAATGCGAACCTTCGCATAAGCCCCGCCTCCGCCGCCACCGCCGCACGACGTTTGGCTCGACGTTGCGGTCGCACCAGCGCCGCCAGCACCGCCGCCGACGCCTTCAGCGATGATCGAAGTCGTGCCGGGAGTCGGCGTATACGTTCCGCTCACGGTGAAGCGTTGCACGTTGATCAGCCGGCCAACGGCCTGACCGTATTGCATCGCGTGCTGGCTTTGCACGGCCGGAGCCACGCTCTCCGGCGGCTGCACGATGTTCGTGCCGTCTCCGCTGATTTTTTGTTGCCCGAACGCGAGCGCGACGCCCGTTCCTGCTGCCGTTTTGGCTGTCACCGTGAACGCGCCGGTCGTATTGTTGACGACGGTCCAGTCGCGCGTCCACGCAGGAAAGATGATCTGCACGTTCGCCGTGAGCGTTCCAGCGAGCGAGATTTTCGACTTCATCGCCTGAGCGGGAGTCAGGGTCACGTTCGAACCCGCGAGACCGGTGATCGACGTTCCGCCATAAGCATGAGACGGCACCCACTTCGTGCCCGGCCCGGTGTCTGGGTTGTCCGTGTTGTTGTCGTTCAAGCTCAGCCACGAACCTTGTTGGTCAGCGCTCATCAGCACAGCGCCGGCCGGATAGCCACCGACGTTCACATCGGCCGCGAAGGTCGAGCTGAACGCGTATCGACCGCCTGCGTGGGCCCAGCGAATGGATTGCGTGATCAGGTTCAGGACGCCGTTGAAGTCGCCACCCGACGGCGGAACGCCACCCGCTGCAATCGGGGTGAACGTGAGCGGCGGGAAGCCGTCGTTGAGCGACGCGGCGCCGGGCGTGATGCCGATCTGCGACGCTTCCGGGATCGTGTTTTTTGTGCCGTTCGTCGCAAACGGCAGCGGCACGAGAGTTGGTGTTTGATTCGATTGCATGATTAAATCCTCAAGAACTAGTTGGAAGTTTCGGTCACTTCTGCAGCCATCTGGATCAATAGCCGTTTTGCGGAAACGCCGACAGCTGCGTGAACCATTGCCCGTCGGGCATTTCACTTTCGAGTGCATGCGAGATCTCGAAGACGTTCCAGACTCCATTCGCCGCATCGAGCGAACTCTGGATCTTCACTTGACTGCCGCACTTGATATCGGGATTGAATTCGGTCACCAGAGAAATCCCTTTGCTCGAGAACATCGGATAGCCGCGCATGCCCGTCTCAGGCGAGATTAATGGGATGTCGCCGGCCGTCGCGCGAACACCCGCGCGCGGCCAGATCGCGAGCGTGTCGCGGTCGATCAGGTAGTTGATGTCCGCGGCGCGGGCGCATGCTCGGACCTGTGCGAGAGCCGTGCCCGGGAAGTACGGGTTCGAGAGCTGCACCTGCACGCCGTTGTTCTCGAACGTGAGGCCCATCGTGTTCGCGAGATCTTGCATGATCGTCGCGACGTCGACTGACCCGGCATAGCTGAGCGCGCCGACCGGCTTCACGGAATCGTATAGTCCGGCCCATCCGAGGATGTTTAAAGCCACGTCAGGCATGCCCTGAAAATCCCCGTGTGCTTCTCCGATCGTGCCCGAGTAGACGACGTGCATGCCGTTCTCGTCGTCGCCGGCCGCGAGCAGTAGTTTGTTGTTGCGAAACGAGGTGTTGATCGGCCCAATCGTCGTGAGCTGGTTGATCATCGACAGTGGTAAGCCGGAGATCCTGACTTGTGCACCCGCCATCTCTTCGCCACCTGGAATCGTGATGAGCGACTGCACGCGCAGACCGGTCAGCGTCACGGTGTTCGAGCCATCGTCGCCGAACTCCCCCTCGGCGAGGGTAATCGTCACGTCGATTCGCTTTTTCGTGAAACTCATTTGGATGCACCTCCGTATTCAGTATTTCGCGGCTGCAGATCGTGACCTTCGACGACTTCGTTTCTCGACTCATGCGCACACTCCTGTGGACTTTCGCCGGCAGATTCCGTCGATGACGCACCAACCGCTGCTGCCCGCTCCATCAACCCAGCAAGCCGGCGACGCGTCCGCATCCGGCCTTTCCGACCGCCGCTGGGCGTCATCTCAGCCCGCTCCGCCTCGCTCCAGAAGGCTGGCCGCTCACGTGCCTCGCCCAAGATCAACCGCTCCAGCGTCCTGCCGCGACACTCGCCCGGCCGCTTCGCGTTGTTGAGCAGCGCAACCAGCTCGGGGCATGCCCATGCCGTGATCTGGACGAAACCCGCCGTCCGCATCCGCTTGCTGTGCTCTTTCAGGCGCTCTGCCGTCGTTGCCATATCCGTCTCTCCCACCGTTATCACCGGTCACAAGTCGTCATTCATATCGTCCGTCGATGCGCCGCCGTACATCTGACGCGCCTGATCTGCCCCGCCCACCGCCGGCCGGCCGCCAGCTCCGTCACCGTCAGCTCCGTCACCGCGCACGGCGGCGCGTTTCCGCTTCACGTGGTAGGCCGTCAACACCGCATGCGCCACCATGTCGAGTGCCGGCTTCGCGTCGCCGTGCTTGTCTGTCCACACCTTCGGCGTCAGCGTGCCGGCCAGCGCCACGGAATCACCATCCGCGAGCGCCAGCAGCGCATCACCCGCCGTCGTGCTGAACGTGATCACGTTCACGAACAGCGACTCGCCACCGTCCACCGCGGCACGCACCTTGCACGTCACGAACGTCCCTCCACCTCGCCCCTGCCGACTCGTCGCCGTGCCGAACAGCTTTCCGCTCACCAGTCCGTCAATCACGTCCCACCTCCGTTTTGATATTTCCCCAAAGCGCCATGCACCCTGTCTTGTCTCGCGTGTCTCTCCCCTAAAGGGAGAGAGAGACAACGAGACAAAACTGCAGTGGGTCTTGTCTCGCCTGTCTCGCGGGCATACGAGACAACCTCGATATCGCTGCAATCCAATGCTGACGGGCATTCAGTGGAATCACGTCGAGCTTGATGCGCTCATTTGTCTCGCGTGTCTCGCGCCTCAGACGAGACAACTGAGAAATCGGCCGCTTTTCCCCTTCGCGAGACAAAATCGGGGGGCTCATTGCGCGTCTCCTGCAAAGGCGACGACACCGGCCGTTTCGTGAATCAGGACTGCTTCCGCAAGCGCGGAACAGGCGCGATACACCGATGTCCGCGGGTACTGCCCATCGAAGTGCTTAGCGACCTCTGCCTTCTTTGCGCCCACCCGGCGCGCCCTGAGGAACTCGAGAACAGCACCTTCAACCGGACCTAGCTTCCGCGTCGTCACTGGCCTGTCCGGAGCGTCTTCTGGCAACACCACGCACGAGGTAATCGGCGTGCCCCACTTCGACAAACCGAGTTGCACAACATCGAGCCGAAAGCCGATGCGCTCGCCCTTGCTGGCCAGGTCGCGCTGCTTCGTGATCTCGGCACACCGGCCACTGGTGGAGTCGGACACCTCGATCTCAGTGTCGATCGCCGCACGGATGCCGCTCCACCCGCGCGCGCCAGCGGCAACAGCCTTCCCTGCGTGGTGGATCAGAAGGAAGTGCGCATCGCACTCGGTGCGAATTCGATCGAAACGCTCGATCACGCGCCCCATGTCCTGGCCGGCGTTCTCGTTCGCGCCGGCGCTAAGGCGCGCCAGCGTGTCACCGACCACGAGCCGCACCTTCTGCTCGCGCTGTGCCTCGAGCTGGCGCACCGTGTCGATGATCGCCTCCGCGTCGGCGTCGCCGTCAAACAGGTTGATCGGGTTGCGCGTGATCGCGAAGTTGGGTACCCGTTCGCCGTGATACAGTTGGTATGCCTGTAGCCGCACCAGCACCGAGGTCGGTGACTCCGCGGCGAGATACACGACGAGTCCCGGCTCGGTCTGCCTGCCCATCCACGGCACACCGCGCGCGATCGCCGCCGCCATGTCGATCACGAAGAACGTCTTGCCGCTGTTCGAATCGCCATACAGCACGCTGCCGCCGCCGGCGGTCAGGAGCCCTTGCACCAGTTCGTCCGGCGCGGCAACGGCGTCCGGCAGTTCGTCGGCAAACGCGACGTCTAGACTGAGTCGCACCTCGGGCGCGCGAGCGGCGCGCAGTAGATCCGCAAGCGCGTCGGTACCGTGCTCGACCTCGTAGTCGTTCGCGTCGTAGTTCGCCGGCCTGTCGGCGGGCAGACCCACCCACGCGCCGGCGACGTCCCGCGCGATGGCTTCGGCGTCCGTCTCTTTACCGCGGTCGGGCACGATCACGATGCGCGCCGCCGGGTAGCGCTCTCGCAACAGCATCGCAACCGTCCGGCAACGGCCAGCGCCGAATGTCACAGCAGCGGCGGCGGTGTAGTCGGCGCGCACGCACGCCCACGATTGGCCGATGCCTTCGCACACGTACACCGTGCCATCGGCGACGAGCTCGCCGACCACAAAGAGGCCGTCGCTGAACTGCGCGCCCGGCATGTTGAGCTTCTTGCCGACGCCCGGCGGCGGGATGAACTGGATCGTCCGCAGCTCGCCGTCGAGCGCGCGGACAGGTACGGCCAGCCAACCGGCGACCGGGCGCCCCTGGATGGTCAGCGCGCTGTCGGTGGGCACCGCGCGCAGCCCGTCGACGCTGCCGCGCTTCGCGATGATGTACGTGTGGTCAGCAGGTGCCTGCGGAAAGCTATCAAGCAAGGCATCGAGATCGGCCGTCGGCTTCCGCAGACTACGCACCGCCTCGTGCGCAGTCTGCGTCTGGCCGGATACGCGCTTTGCGGGCCGCTCTTTGCGAGGTCGCCCGCGCGCGTCACCGCCACCGATACCGCCAGCCATGTGGAACAGCGTCGCAGCGCTAATGCCGCCTTCCGGCTTGATGCTGCGCCACACATTGCGTGCATCACGTTCGCCGCCGAAATTGGCGCCGCCCGCGGACCAATCGAGGAAGTCATCCTCAGACAGTCCGGCCGCCTTCGCCGCCATGCCCGCGCGGACCCACTCCTCGCGACTGCAGGTCGCATCGAGCGATCGCAAAGCTGAGCGGGCACGCTCGATGTCGTCGTAACCGTTCTTCATGCGGCGTGACGCACCCCATCCAGCCCCGCATGACCTCGGCGCGCGAGCAGCTCCAATATCCGGCGCACCTGTGATTGCCACACAGCGAGATCCGCAGCGCTCAGATAGCCGTGCTCGGCGCAAAAGGGTAATGCCTGTTCCAGACGCTGGTGGGCGCGATCGTCGAGCCTGTCTGCGACCGCCAACGCCTCGGCTAGTGATACGTGCCACGCGCCGCCGGGCATCTGCGGATCGCGCAGTTGCACCGTGACGTCTTCGCCGGGATTCAAGCCGATGTCGTCGCCGATCCATTCGAGCTTACCCATGGTGTACCTCCGCGATCTCGGCAAGACGAAGAAGCGCGTCGGCCAGAATGTCGATCGCCTCGTTCGGACGATCGGACGTCGCAGCAGCGCGCAGGGCGGCGCGCACAAGTTCGACTGGGAATTGCGTTTGCTCAGGACGAGCGAGGATACGGCGCGGCATGGTGCGGCCTCCATCGTGATTGAGGAAGGCCCGCGTCCCGTCGCCAAACGGGGTGGGCGGGCACTGAACGGGGTTGGCGAACCGGCACGATGGCACCGGCAGACCCAAAGGTCTCCCCACCCAGGCCCACCCATTGAAAAGGCGCGCGAAGGCATACGGACGTAAAAAAACCGCACTGCGGCGGTCGTCCGCCATCATGATCGGGTCGCCAAACCCGGTGCCCGTTGTCTCGAGCACGGTTGCAGTATAGCCCGATCCTTGTGGTTTGCAATTGCCGGCAACGTTCAGCATGCTCCGGCCTCCAACGTGTCGGAATCGAAATGCGCGGCAGCATCGAGCAACAGCAGCAGGACACCGGTGAGAGCTGCACGCGAGACGAGCATCGCGGGCTTACGCTCGAGGTCCGTGCCGGCGCTCGTGCGCAGCAAAACGAAGCCAGGGGTCGTCGATGCTTCGATGTGGGCGTGAATGGAGGTCATCATTGCCCCTCCGCCCGGTAGTTCAGAGGGTCAGTCAGCCAGCGCTTGATTTCCGCATTGGGCCACACGACGAGTGTGGCCGATGCGCGTACGCCGCGTGGAAAGCGGCCCGCCGCCTCCTGCAGACGTACCCATTCGCGCGAGAAGCGCACGAACGGCGCTAGATCGCGCCATCGGCTGTAACCGGTCGTCGGAAATGCGTCGAGGTTCGGGAGGAGCCCGCGCGTGTTAGGAGCCGACGGTACGGGACCGCCCGCGCGCACGTCTGCCCGAGATTTGATTTCCATACCGTAACCTTGTGGTTTGTTGGTGGATATGGGCGAAATTTATCGATCAAGCACTCCGCAGAAAAAGAAAGTCGCAAGATTTTCAGATCGTGAGTTTCTGAGGGTGGGAGCACTCAGGATGACCGGCGCGGGCCGGCCGTCGGCCGCACGCGGCGCGCGCACGATCGCGCGCCACAGCCATTCGCGCACGCTGAGCGGTTGCAGCACGCCCCAGTCGTGCGCGAGCCGCAGGAACGCGATACGCACCCAGCGGCGCACATGATCGGGCCGGCCGGGCGGCGGCGCGTGGAAGAACAGCCGCACGAACCAGTCCACCCGCGTGCGTTCCGCGGGCAGCCCGATGCCGCGCGCGCACCAGTCGGCCGCGCGACGGCCGAACGCGCGCAGTCGCGACGCGAGCGCGGCCTTCATCGCGCGGCTCCCGCACGGCCGGCGACGGCCGCCTTCAGCCACGTGTCGACCCAGTTCGCGACGCCGTTCAGGTCGTGCAACGCCTGCGAATACGGCGCATCGTCGAAGATCCAGCTGCCGCGCGCGAGCGCTTCGGGCATCGCCGCGTCGACATGGATGCGCTGCTCAAGCATCGACGCCGGCCCCGCGACCGCGCGCAGCATCGCCAGCGCGTCGCGCTGCATGTCGCGCGCCGGGTTCAGCCGGTTCACGACGATCTGCAGCGCGCCGCGGCCGGCCCGCAGCGCGCCGAGCCGCGCGGCGGTCGTCGCGCACGCGACCGGCTCCGGCGGCACGACGACGACCGGCCGGCCGCGGCGCGCGAGCAGCACCGCGAGCGCGGCGGCCAGCGTCGTGCGGCCCGCGCCGCCCGTCGTCGACGTGAGGGCGATCGTCTTCATCGTGCCACCTTGCTGTCGCGTTCGTGGCCTTCGCCGGCTTCTTCGCCGCCGACATCCGGCAGCAGGCGGCCGCGCAGCGCGACCGGCACGAGTTCGCACGGCACCGCGTCGCGCCGGTCGATGCCGCGCGGCGCGTGGAAGCCGCGGCCGATGCCGAGGTGCTGCGCGACGATCCACACCGGCACCGCGATCGCGATACCGACGATGAAGCCGATGACGAGTTCGGCGATCATGCGTCCTCCTGCTTGCGCAGCGGCATCGCGCTGCGGACGGCGCCGCGCGCACGCGCGGCGGGAATCACGGGGTCCGGCGATGGGGCGTCGACGGCATCGGCGGCGGGCTCGGACGCCTGCGGGGCGCCGATCGCGTCGAGCGCGACGACGGTATCGATCGCCTCGATCGCGTCGCTCACCTCGCTCGGGTCGGGCAACGCCGCGCCGGGAGCGGCGTGTGCGGGCGCTGCGCGTGCGGCGCCCGCAGGCTGCGTCGCCGCGAACAGGTCGCTGTAGTCGGCGATCGGCGCGCGCCGGTTCTCGGCCTTCAGCGCATCGAGCTCGGTATCGATGCTGCCCTGGCCGAGGCACACGACGCGATCGGACAGCGTATCGACCGGCACGTCGAAGATCCGTGCGAGCGCGTCTTCGGCGTCCACTGGCTCGCACGCGAACAGGAACACGAACAGGTGCCCCGCATCGGCCGTCACGACGTCGCCCGCGCGGCGCGCCCGGCAGTGCCGCAGCGCGTCGACGTGCGACACGCCCGGCAACAGCGTGAGCTTCGCGAGCGTGTGCGGCAGCGCGAGCACCGCGCCGCGATCGAGCACCGCGCGAATCCGCAGGCAGAACGCGCCGACCGGTAGATAGCCGAGCACCGAATCGCCGAGCGCGGCCGCGAGCGCCGCGCGATAGTCGGCCGCGACGGGCCGCGCGTAGAGCTGGCCGTGCAGCGCATGCACGGCCGCCTGCATCCGCGAGACGGGCAGGTCGCGCGCGACGACCCGGTTCGCGCCGACGCTCAGCACGAGCACCTCGAACTGCTGGCGCAGCACCTCGCCGCGCTCGACGACCGCGATCTTCAGCGCGCCGCCGCACTGCCGGCGCAGCGCGTGCACGTCCGCGCACAGCGCTTCGAGCTGCGCGTGCGAGCGGAACACGAGCACCGCGGTCGCGGCCTGCGCGTTCGCGCACGCGGCGACGACGGCCGCGTTGTCGTCGACGATCTCCCACCCGTCCGGCACGCGGCTCGCGCCGTCGAGCACCGCGCGGCTGACCACCACGCGATCCTCGTCGCTCGCGAGCTTCATCCGGCGTGCCGGTTCGACCGCGCCGCCATCGACGCTCGCCGACAGCCGGCCGCCCGGCCCGAAGCGCAGCGGGCGCACCTCGCCGGCCGCGAGCGTGTCGCCCGCGCGCCAGAAATCGACCACCCACAGCAGCTCGCCGTGGGTGCGCTGCAACTGCGCGACGCCCGAGCAGATCCCGTGGAAGCCGCTGTGCGGCGTGCGATCCGCCTCGCGCACGAGCGGCGCATCGTCGGCGCGCGCGTCGTCGGCCGCCCGGGTCGCTTCGGGGTCGAGCAGCAGCACGAGCGCGATCCGGCGCGTGCGGCACCAGTCGGCCAGCGCGCTTTCGGTATCGAGCTTGCGCGCGAACGCACGCGCAGCGAGCAGGGCGCGTGCATTCCTAAGCGATGCGGGTTCGAGCAGATATCAGTCGGGTAGCGGACCGCCCCATTCTTCGATCATATAATCCGCAACGCGCTTGGTCGCCTTGCGGACATCGTCATCGCTCACATCATTATCAAGCACAATGGTTGCCGTCATCGCAACTGCAGAGGTCATCTTCGGATCGGGTACCCTGAACCCATTATTCAGGAGTTCGTAAATGAAGGCCCGAAGATATTCCCACTTGCGATTGCGCTGCCTGCTATTGAGCGCGGCCCCTGCCGGACCGTCTTCGTATGGCTCGAAACGGCGAGCGGCAGATGCCATGACCCTAATCAAGTTTTCAGCAGGAGGAGCTGATTTCCATAGCATCTTCAGCCGATCATTGCCCGGTGCATCAATGACTGAACTCCCGAGAAGCGAGTCACCATCGGCAAGCCACCGCCCTCTATGTCCCTCGCTAACGCCAGTGCAGTCCGCCATGCGCAGGAGTTCGCGTACAGAAAAAAACTCCGGCGGACCACTGATCCCAATGCGCTTAAATTGCCCGAGCAGCTTGGCGAGACGATCGGCCACCACGGCTATCTCCTGCGCCACCGTCAAGGCATCTCGATGCGCGTCCCGAAACTCGCTGTAATCGTTGTTCGTGTTCAGCGCGGCATGGAAAAAGCCCTCGTATCCATTGCCGCCACTGAGCTCCGTTTCGAGCAACTCAAACACATTGCGCAGCCGGGAATCCAACACGATCCGGCGCACCCTTGCTGCAGCCTGCACCCAGTACTCACTACGCCGCGCCTCATTACGCGTCTCAGCTTGGTGCGCTTCGTCGTCGCCGTCACAAGCAGGCTGGCGCAGCTCGCCGAGCTTCTCCTGGCTACTGCTGTAAAGCCTGGAGAATTGGTCTAGCTGCCTGGTGACGTAGTGGCGGACATCCTCCGGCACATACGCGGGAAATGATACGTGCGCATCCATTTATCGCACCCTCATGCGATGTAGCCCCTCGGCGGAAAAGAAACCGCGCCAGCGAGGTGAGGGAACCCCGTTTTTGCCCCGTCGGGCTAGGCGCGGTATGGGAAGATTATGCCAAATCGGTACGTACGCGAAGTGTGCCGGCTGCTGCCTTTCGTGAGCGCGTCGGCGTCAGTTCTGCGGCGCCGTCGTCGGGGCTCTCAGCGGCCGCGAGCAGTGCGCGCAGCCGCTCTTTCGCCGGGTCGAGGTCCGCGCACACGCGACGTTCGGCATGAAGCCAATCACCGACGGGCGAGCCCCGCATCACCGACACGCCGCGCTTACGTGCAGTCTGCTCGATGTGACTCAGATAGCACAGACGCCGATCGACGGCCTCCCAGCGGCTAGCCTCCACGGAAAGTTCATCGAGCGGAACGAGGTGTTCGCACTCCGCAGCATCGCGATGGCCTACATCCGACTCCGCCAACGGCTGCCGCGCGGCAGCGATGTGCGGCTGCGGCGGTGTAGTCACCGCTGCAAGCCGTCCTGCTCTTGCCGCGAGCCACTCATCGATCACGTCTTCAAACCACCCGCTGCGCTTAGGCATGAGCTCGAACGGCTTCGGGAACGTGCCGTCCGCCATCATTCGGTAGATCGTCGACTGGCCGAGCCCGATCTTCTCGACCAAGTCCTTCATGCGGAGCACTTTCATAGCTTGTGTCCTTCCCAGGCACTGCGATACCTATAAGGCCCTCCATGCAAACGTCTAGCGAGTGCCCCATGGGTTTCGTTCGGCTCTTGCGTTTAAGCTGCCTTCCGGATCGGCATCAACGGTGGCCGCGACGTGGGCGTAGTCGAGTTGGGTAACACGCCGGCGCGTTTCGCGAGCAGTGCCTCGAATGCAGCCCACGTCAGGATGATGCGCCCGTCGGCGCGCGTAACCGGCGTTA
Source organism: Burkholderia sp. AU28863 (assembly GCF_002223195.1). Taxonomy (NCBI): domain Bacteria; kingdom Pseudomonadati; phylum Pseudomonadota; class Betaproteobacteria; order Burkholderiales; family Burkholderiaceae; genus Burkholderia; species Burkholderia sp. AU28863. The sequence continues at coordinate 1,023,650 of NZ_NKFE01000004.1, forward strand.
GGCCGAAATGGCGCTCGAACCACGCCACTTGCGCGCTGCGGCGCTTCTTTCCCGTCACATCGACGAGATCGTCGTCGTTCATCAGTCGGGTGTCCATTATCGAGACCTCGTCATCATGCAGAGTTCGACCCAGCCACGAATCTCGCGTTCGTAGCCGGTCAGGGTTGAATTCAGGTTCGGCGGCGCGGGCGGCGCGGCGACGCTCGTCTCCGCAACGGCCTCAGGCAGTGTGTGCCCGCGTGGAGCCGTACAATTTATGCGTTGCGCGCGGCGATCAGCTCATCGATCTGAGCAATCGGGATACGGCCGAGGCCGTTCAGCTTCAGCTTCCCCGTGCGTACGAGCGTGTGCACGGTACGCGCCGTAATGCCGAGCATTTCAGCGGCCTGCGCCTGGGTAACATGCACTGGCCGCGGATGAGTCTCCGCATAGAGCTGCACCGCGCGGCGGGCGATCTGCGCAACCAGTTCAGCCGGAAGCCTATCGATACCTGCAGCCGTGATCGATCTCGCTCCACCAGATCTCGAATATTCGTTGGCAGTGTCAATTGCATCGCGACAGCTTCGCTGGAGACGCTCGAAAGCTGCATGTACGTCACCTAATTCCACGGATTCTTCCTCAGGTCGAACGCCGGCAGATCGGCCGACCGCTATCCACTCCGGCTACGCGCCGAAGTCCGAGCGCGAACCTTCCAACACGCCCTTGGCCTCTTCGATGGCTCGCGCCGCCGGCGTCAGGTTCCGATCGTCGCCATGCTGGCGGCGCGCGAGATGGATGTGCAGCAGCGCCGTATCCAGCTTCCCCTGCACGATCTCGATGTCGTATTCGTTCATCGCAACCCCGATTGCATTCGTTCTGTATTCAAGCCGCAGTCGCGCCGAACTTCCCGATGACGACCTTGCGCCCCTCGTCGATCTGCGCGTCGACGAAGTCCGCCCACAGCGCCAAGATCCGGCGACGCTCGTCGGCATACTCAGCCCGGTTGTAGACGCCCTTGATACCCTTGATCGAGTGTGCGAGCGCCTTCTCGATCGCGTCGGACGGCTGCCCCATCTCGTGCAGGTGCGTCGATGCGGTGCGGCGGAAGTCGTGCAGCACGAAGTGCTGAACCTCCATGTCCAGCGCGCGGACAGCCTGGTTGAGCGTGCTCTTCGCAATCGGACGATCGGCGCCACGCGAGGACGGGAAGACGTACTGCTGACTGGTGCGGTTCTCATGCAACTCGCGCAGCATCGACACGACCTGAGGAGCAAGGTAGACCCAGTGCTCGCGATCCTTCTTCATCCGCTCGGCGGGAATACGCCAGACGCCGGCGTCGAGATCGAACTCGTCCCAACGCGCCTCGATCAGCTCGGACTTGCGGACCATCGTCAGCACGAGCAGATGAATCGCAAGCTTCAACGGCCGCCGAATGCTGGACGCGTAGACCGCGCGCAGCACATGCCCGATTTCATCCGGCGACAGCACGCGATCGCGACTTTCCTGCGTGGCGACAAACCGCGCTACGATCGCCTGCGCCGGATTGGTCGTCACGAGCTGGCGGGCGATCGCGTACTCGTACATCCGCTTGATCACGTTCCGCGTTGAGAGCGCCATCTTCGGGGCGCCGCGCTGCTTCACCCGATCGCAGATGGCGAGCACGTCACCAGGCGTCACCTCGGACACCGACTTGCCGCCGATGGCCGGATAGACGTCCTTCTCGAGCGCCCGGGTCGTGGTCCGCCGGTACTCCTCCGACTTGTCGGCCATCTGCTGCTCGATCCAGTACGCGCCAAACGCCCGAACCGTGTCGAGGCTCTTCATCGTGCCGCGATCCTTCCGAGCGTCCGCCACCGGTGACACGCCGCCGGCGACGATCTCGGCGTACCGGCGCGCGCGCTCACGGGCGATGGCGAGAGACACCGCCGGATAGTCGCCGATCGTCACGGTCGGCTGCTGCTTGCCATGGAGGGAGTACCGGAAACGCCAGATCTTCGCCGCGGACGGCATGACTTCGAGCACGAGGCCGCCGCCGTCCGATACGGAATAGCGGGACACCTTCGGCTGCAGGGCCTTGATCCGCGTGTCGGTCAGTGGTTGGACGATTCTGGGCATGGTTAGTACACGATTTTCAGTACACGGATGTCATGTGTACTGAAATGTGTACTAATACAGCCTTGGTGTCAATGGGGGAATGTTGGCAAACTTTGCGAAGGATTCAGCCTAAAACCCTTGTCAAACAACGATCTACTTGGTGATGTTTGGCAACGATGGGGGACTGGTCATTTCCCAATACAAAACCTGCTGAAAATCACCCCCAGCAGATCATCCGACGTGAATTCCCCGGTAATCGCATTGAGCTGCTCCTGCGCGAGCCGCAGTTCCTCGGCAAACAGATCGAGCGACTGCGCGCGCTGCTCCGCGTGATCCGCCGCCTGCGCGAGATGTTCCTGCGCGGCTCGCAGCGCGATCAGGTGCCGCTCGCGCGCCAGATAGACGCCTTCGGCCCCCGCCTGCCATCCCGCAATCCGCAACAATTCCGCGCGCAGCATGTCGATCCCGTCGCCGCGCTTCGCCGACAGGTGGACCTCGGTCAGATCGCCCTCCGCCGCCGGATGCTCGACACACGCCGGCACGCCCGTCAAATCCGTCTTGTTCAACACGCGCACCACCGGCACGCCGCCCGGAAACCGCGCGGCGATCACTGCGTCATCGGGCGTCATCCCCGTGCGCGAATCGAGCAGATGCAGCACGACGTCCGCGCGCTCGATCTCGCTCCACGTGCGCGCGATGCCGATCCGCTCGACTTCATCCTCCGTCTCGCGCAGCCCGGCCGTATCGATGATGTGCAGCGGAATCCCTTCGACCTGGATCGTCTGCGCGACCTTGTCGCGCGTCGTGCCGGCAATCGGCGTGACGATCGCCAGCTCGGCGCCCGCCAGCGCATTCAGCAGCGACGACTTGCCGACGTTCGGCTGCCCCGCCAGCACGACCGACAACCCTTCGCGCAACAGCGCACCCTGCCGCGCATCGCCGAGCACGTGCGCGAGCTGCGCGCGGATCTTCGCGAGCTTGCCACGCGCGTCGGCCGCTTCGAGGAAGTCGATTTCCTCCTCCGGAAAATCGAGCGTCGCCTCGACCAGCATCCGCAGCGTGATCACGTCCTCGACGAGCGCATGGATCTGCCGCGAGAACGCGCCGTCGAGCGAACGCCCGGCCGAGCGCGCCGCCGCCTCGGTGCTCGCCTCGATCAGGTCGGCAACGGCCTCGGCCTGCGCGAGGTCGAGCTTGTCGTTCAGGAACGCACGCCGCGTGAATTCCCCCGGCTCCGCGAGCCGCAGCCCGAAGCCGCGCCCCGCATCCAGGCAGCGCTGCAGCAGCAACTGCATCACGATCGGCCCGCCATGCCCCTGCAGCTCGAGCACGTGCTCGCCGGTATACGAATGCGGCGCAGGGAAATACAGCGCGATCCCGCGGTCGAGCGGCGCGCCGTGCGCGTCGAGGAACGGCACGTAGCTCGCATGGCGCGGCGCAAGCTTCTGCCCGCACAACGCGTCGATCAGCGGCAGCGCGGCCGCCTCGCCGCCGCGCCCGAACGACACGCGGACGACGCCGATGCCGCCCCGGCCGGCAGCAGTGGCAATGGCGACGATCGGATCGGAATCGGTAGCGAGCATGGCAATCGGAGCAATCGGGTAATCAGCGAGTCAATGGTGCGCCCGCGCAACAGTTCGGGCAAAGGAACGCCGGCATTGTAGCGTGCGGGCTCATAAGCCACCGGCTGCGGCGCCCGATTCGGATTTGCCCGAATTTATCCCGCCGGGGATAAGCCGAGTATGAGTTCGGTGTCACGACACACCGACCATTTCGGACAAGTATGTTTGCTGGAGCGGCTCGACACTGCGTCCCTCAATTTCATCGCCCATCCTGATCCGGGCTGGGATTCATCCGAATGAGATACTTTTATCCCATATGGTTGTCTGAGATGCGGCGATGAAATTGCACAATCTCCCTCATGCCGACATCCGAAGAAAAAGCCGCGTTCTCGGAACGCCTGAAATTCGCCCTGCGGCGCAGCCCGGAGAAGGTCACGGGCGCGACGGAACTGGCGAACCGATTCAATCTGCGCCACCGCGGAACGCATCCCGTTTCGCCGCAGACCGCGCACAAATGGCTGACGGGCCGCACGATCCCGACGTCGGACAAACTCGAAACGCTGGCCGAATGGTTGCGCGTCGAAGTGCACTGGCTGCATTACGGGCCGTCGCCGAGCGTGGTCGAACATCCGACGCCGCAACCGCTGCCACGCGACGAACGCTATCCGCCGACACCCGAGACGATCGAACTTGCTTCGAAGATCGAGGCGCTGTCCCCGCATCAGCGCTACCTGGTTCAGGAACTGGTCGAGCAGTTCTACGGCGATCCGAAACTCGAAGCGAAGAAGGCCTGAGCAGCAGCAACCGCCCGCGCCGCCGCCGAGGAAACAAAAAGCCGCATGGTCATGAACCATGCGGCTTTTTTTGCGTGCCTCGCGGGCGGCTGGCCGCCCACGAGTACGACTGACGTCAGGCCGGCTTCTTCTTCACGCCGCCGAGCTTGCGCGTGATGTAGTACTGCTGCGCGATCGACAGCACGTTGTTCACGACGTAGTACAGCACGAGACCTGCCGGGAAGAAGAAGAACATCACCGAGAACGCGATCGGCATGAACTTCATCATCTTCGCCTGGACCGGGTCCGGCGGCGTCGGGTTCAGGCTCGTCTGCACGAACATCGAGACGGCCATCAGCACCGGCAGGATGAAGAACGGATCGCGCTGCGACAGGTCGTGAATCCACAGAATCCACGGCGCGCCGCGCATTTCGACCGATGCGAGCAGCACCCAGTACAGCGAGATGAACACCGGGATCTGGATCACGACCGGCAGGCAACCACCGAACGGATTGACCTTCTCGGTCTTGTACAGCTCCATCAGCGCGGCGTTCATCTTCTGCGGATCGCTCTTGAAGCGTTCGCGCAGCGCCTGCATGCGCGGCGTGATTTCCTTCATGCGCGCCATCGACTTGTAGCTTGCAGCCGACAGCGGGAAGAACACGGCCTTGATCAGCACCGTCAGCAGCACGATCGCCCAGCCCCAGTTGCCGACATAGCCGTGAATCTTCTCGAGCAGCCAGAACAGCGGCTTCGCGATGATCGTCACCCAGCCGTAGTCCTTCACGAGCTCCAGGCCCGGCGCGATGCCTTCGAGCATGCGCTCTTCTTCCGGACCGGCGAACAGGCGCGCCTGCACGTCGGCCGACTGGCCCGGCGCGATCGCGGCGACCGGCTGCTTCACGCCGACGCGGTACAGCGACGGATCGATCTTTTCAGCGTAGATGTCGCGCTTCGCGCCCTGCTGCGGAATCCAGGCCGACGCGAAGTAGTGCTGCACCATCGCGACCCAGCCGTTGTCGGCGGACTTCTCGAAGTTCGCCTTGTTCTTGTCGAGGTCGCTGAAGTCGATCTTCTGGAAATGCTTCGCGTCCGTGTAGACCGCCGGCCCGAGGAACGTATGCGAGAACATCGGCGTTTCGACGGCCGTGTTGTCGCGCACCAGTTCCATGTAGACCGTCGGCGTGACCGGGGCGGTGCCGACGTTGTCGATCTTGGTGTCGACGCCGATCACGTAGCTGCCGCGCGTGAACGTGTAGGTCTTGATGACCTTCACGCCGCCCTTCACCGGCGATTCGAACGACAGCTTCAGCGTGTTCTGGTCGCCCGTCAGCGACGTCGAGCCGGGGTTCAGCTGCGTGTAGACGTCGTTGTGGTTCGGGAAATCGCCGCCGAGCAGGCCCGTGCGCGCGAGATACGTGTGGCCGGCCGTGTGGTCGAACAGCGTGATGTACAGGTCGGGCTGCTTGCCGTCGCCCTGCTTCTTCAGCGTCAGCTTCGCGAGCGTGCCGCCGCGCGTGTCGATTTCGCCGTCATACACGTCGGTCGAGAATTTCACGAGCTGCGCCTGCGCGGCCGGGGCCGTGGTCGACGGTGCGGCGCCGGCTGCGGCGGCAGGCACATCACCTGCGGTCGTCGTCGCGCCCGTGCCCGATGCGCCGCCGGCAGCGGCCGGAGCCGTCTGCGTGGCGCTCGGGAAGAACATCGACGGGCGCCCATGGTCCCGCTGCCAGTTGTCGTACAGCATGACAGCTGACATGAAGAAGATCACCCATAGGACGGTGCGTTTGATATCCATGCGTTGTCTCAGAGTCGATGGGACCGCGCGTCGGCTTCGCCGCGAGCGCGAGTGTCGGAGTTGGGCGGCGGGACGAGGTCGATGCCGCCCGCGGAAAACGGATGGCATCGGCACACGCGCCTGACGGCGAGATACGTGCCGCGCGCGGCGCCATGATACTGGATTGCCTCGCGCGCGTAATCCGAACAGGAAGGATAAAAACGGCAACGGTTGCCGAGCATCGGGCTCACGGCAACCTTGTAGAAGCGCAGCAAGGCGATCAATACCGTTTTCATACCTTGGGCGGCGCCGTACGACGCCGCGTCAAAACCGGCCGGGCGGGCGCGAACGCCGCACCGGGGCACGGATGCGTCACTCGGACGCGGGCTTCGACGCACGGCGGGCGATTTCCCGGACTGCCCTGTCGAGCAGTTCGCGGATTTCGGCCGCGCACATCGCCGCGAGCGGGGCGGAAGCCGCGCTCGGCAGCGCTTTCTTGTCGAAGCGCGTGTGCTGCCGCAGCAGCAGGTCGTAACCGGCGAATTCGGCGCGGCGCAGGCGAAACTGATCGCGCGCCAGCCGCTTCACGAGGTTACGTGTTACCGCACGCGGCGCATACTTCTTGCCGACGACGAGCCCCAGACGCGCGGGCTGACCGGTCGGCTTGCCGTAGATCACGAAGTGCGCGGAGCGCCGCCAGGGGCGCAAACGAAAAACGGATGAAAATTCATCCGTTTTCAGAAGTCGCGCAGCTTTCGGGAAGGCGGCTTTCGTCTGCGACGGATTCGCACCCGGCTCGACGGCACCTTCCGCAGGACTGCGGACGGCGGACACAGCGCGCAACCTGCCTTAGATGGCGAGGCGCTTGCGGCCCTTCGCGCGGCGAGCGTTGATGACCTTGCGGCCACCTGCCGTCTTCATGCGGACACGGAAGCCATGGGTGCGCTTGCGGCGCGTCACGGACGGTTGGTAAGTACGTTTCATGATGTTCTCACTTGTTCGAGAATGTCGAAATTCAGGGGACCGCGTGCCCTTAACCGGAGGCATTCGGGCGAACGCAATCGCCGGGAATACAGGATTGGTTTTCGCGGAACCCGCTATTTAAACCGTTTTTCTCTTGACGGTCAATACTTTAGGAGTCGCTCGCCTGTGCCGGGCCGCTCCGATCCGGCCCCGCGACCCACAAACACAGCCTGTGGATAAGTCCCGCTGTGGCCGCGTTTGGCGTTAGAATCTCGCCTTATCTCCAAGAATCCCGCACGCCGCTTCGGCTCGCGCCTGCCCCTCCAAGACTGTGACGCAGGCGTCCGACGCACGCTCGCACGACCGCTTCGGGCCTTGTTGCGCGACCGCGACAAGGGCGCCGGCGAGCCGCGCTGTGCACGCAAAAAACGACAGTTACTTGATGAACGATTTCTGGCAACACTGTTCCGCACTGCTGGAGCGCGAGCTGACGCCCCAGCAGTACGTGACGTGGATCAAACCCTTGGCCCCGGTGGCCTTCGATGCGTCGGCGAACACGCTGTCCATCGCCGCGCCGAACCGTTTCAAGCTGGACTGGGTCAAGAGCCAGTTTTCGGGCCGGATCGCCGATCTGGCCCGTGAATTCTGGAACACGCCGATCGAAGTCCAGTTCATCCTCGATCCGAAGGCAGGCATGCGCAGCGCGCCCGCGGGCGCCGCACCGGCCGCCCCGCGCGCGCCGCTGGCGCCGAGCGGCCCGGCCGCGACGGTCGCCGCGATCGCCGCCAACCTGACCGCGCATGCCGCCGCCGCGCCCAGCGCGCCGGCCGACGTGCCGATGACGCCGTCGGCGGCCGCCGCGCACCACCTGAACGCCGACGACGCCGACATCGACCTGCCGAGCCTGCCCGCGCACGAAGCCGCAGCCGGCCGCCGCACGTGGCGCCCGGGCCCCGGCGCCGCCCCCTCGAACGGCGGCGAAGCCGATTCGATGTACGAACGTTCGAAGCTGAACCCCGTGCTCACGTTCGACAACTTCGTGACCGGTAAGGCCAACCAGCTCGCGCGCGCCGCCGCGATCCAGGTCGCGGACAATCCGGGGATCTCGTACAACCCGCTGTTCCTGTACGGCGGCGTCGGCCTCGGCAAGACTCACCTGATCCACGCGATCGGCAACCAGCTGCTGCTCGACAAGGCCGGCGCGCGGATCCGCTACATCCACGCCGAGCAATACGTGTCCGACGTGGTGAAGGCGTACCAGCGCAAGGCGTTCGACGACTTCAAGCGCTACTACCATTCGCTCGACCTGCTGCTGATCGACGATATTCAATTCTTCTCCGGCAAGTCGCGCACGCAAGAGGAATTCTTCTACGCGTTCGAGGCGCTGGTCGCGAACAAGGCGCAGGTGATCATCACTAGCGACACGTATCCGAAGGAAATCTCGGGCATCGACGATCGCCTGATCTCGCGTTTCGACTCGGGCCTCACCGTCGCGATCGAGCCGCCTGAGCTGGAAATGCGCGTCGCGATCCTGATGCGCAAGGCGCAGTCGGAAGGCGTGAATTTGTCGGAAGACGTCGCGTTCTTCGTCGCGAAGCACCTGCGCTCGAACGTGCGCGAACTCGAAGGCGCGCTGCGCAAGATCCTCGCGTATTCGAAGTTCCACGGCCGCGAGATCTCGATCGAGCTGACCAAGGAAGCGCTGAAGGACCTGCTGACCGTGCAGAACCGGCAGATTTCGGTCGAGAACATCCAGAAGACCGTCGCCGACTTCTACAACATCAAGGTCGCCGATATGTACTCGAAGAAGCGCCCCGCGAACATCGCGCGGCCGCGACAGATTGCGATGTATCTCGCGAAGGAACTCACGCAGAAGAGCCTGCCGGAAATCGGCGAGCTGTTCGGCGGGCGCGATCACACCACCGTGCTGCACGCGGTGCGCAAGATCGCCGACGAGCGCAGCAAGGACGCGCAGCTCAACCACGAGCTGCACGTGCTGGAACAAACGCTGAAGGGCTGAGCGCGCGCACCGCGCTTGATAATTCGGCCTCCGCCCCAATTTAAGGGGGGCGGTTCGGTTTTGAGGCACAATACTGGTTTGACCGCCCCGGTGGTGGCGGGCCAAGAGCCCGGCCGGCGGGGCGCTGCGTGGCTGCTGCGCTGCAGGCCGTTACTCAACGAAGGAACTCTATGCAACTGGTCAAGACCGAACGAGACACCCTCCTCAGGCCGCTGCAAACGGTCAGCGGCATCGTCGAACGCCGCCATACGTTGCCGATCCTCGCCAACCTGCTGATCACCAAGAACGGCCCGGACGTTTCATTCCTGTCGACCGACCTGGAGCTGCAGATCACCACGCGCGCCGATTTCGGCGTCGGCGGCGACCAGGTCGCGACCACCGTCGCGGCGCGCAAGCTGCTCGACATCCTGCGCGCGATGCCTGACGGCCAGGTCACGCTGTCGCTCGCCGACAAGCGCCTCACCGTTCAATCGGGCAAGAGCCGCTTCGCACTGCAGACGCTGGCGGCCGACGAGTTCCCGACCGTCGCGCAGGCGAAGGATTTCGGCGCCACGCTCACCGTCCCGCAGAAGTCGTTCCGCCAGCTGCTCGGCATGGTGCACTTCGCGATGGCGCAACAGGACATCCGCTACTACCTGAACGGCATGCTGCTCGTCGTCGACGGCGACCAGCTGATGGCCGTGGCCACCGACGGCCACCGCCTCGCGTTCTCGTCGATGAAGCTCGAAGGCGGCACGTTCGGCCGCCAGGAAGTCATCGTGCCGCGCAAGACGATTCTCGAGCTGCAGCGCCTGCTCGAAGACATCGACGACACCGTCACCATCGACATCGCGCAAACCCAGGCCAAGTTCACGTTCGGCCAGGTCGAGCTCGTGTCGAAACTCGTCGAGGGCAAGTTCCCCGACTTCCAGCGCGTGATCCCGAAGGCGCACAAGAACACGTTCGAGATCGGCCGTGAAGAACTGCAGCGTTCGCTGCAGCGCGCGGCGATCCTGACCTCGGACAAGTTCAAGGGCGTGCGCTGCATCATCGCGCCGGGCCAGCTGAAGATCATGTCGACCAACGCCGATCAGGAAGAGGCGCAGGAAGAACTCGAAATCGCCTACCAGGGCGATACCGTCGACATCGGCTTCAACGTCACGTATCTGCTCGACGTGCTCGCGAACCTGAAGGTCGACACCGTGCAGGTGAGCCTCGGCGACGCCAGCTCGAGCGCGCTGATTACCGTGCCCGAGAACGACGAGTTCAAGTATGTCGTGATGCCGATGCGCATCTGACGCGCTCGACATCGCGACACACACCAGGGGGCGGCAAGCCCCTTTGGCGTTTTTATGGCGAACCGACAACCCGCCCTTTTAGTGCCTTTTCGGCACTTGGGGCGGGCCAGGAAACTGGAGCGGCCGGCGATTTCCCTCGCTGAAACGCACCGCGCCGCCACGAGAGTGGCCCCGCAGAACCGGAAGATATCCATGAGTGAACAGCACAATTCGCAACCCGATAACAGCAGCTACGGCGCCTCGTCGATCCAGATCCTCGAAGGTCTGGAAGCGGTGCGCAAGCGCCCCGGGATGTACATCGGCGACACGTCGGACGGCACCGGTCTGCACCACCTCGTGTTCGAGGTGCTCGACAACTCGATCGACGAAGCGTTGGCCGGGTACTGCAACGACATCCACGTGACGATTCACGCCGACAACTCGATTTCCGTGACCGACAACGGCCGCGGGATTCCGACCGACGTGAAGATGAACGACAAGCACGAGCCGAAGCGCAGCGCCGCCGAGATCGTGATGACCGAGCTGCACGCCGGCGGCAAGTTCGACCAGAACAGCTACAAGGTGTCCGGTGGTCTGCACGGCGTGGGCGTGTCGTGCGTGAACGCGCTGTCGAGCTGGCTGCGCCTCACCGTGCGCCGCGATGGCAAGAAGCGCTTCATGGAGTTCCACCGTGGCGTCGCGCAGGATCGCGTGATCGAGGTGGTGGACGGCGTGGAAGTGTCGCCGATGCTCGTCACCGGTGATACCGAGAACCGCGGCACCGAAGTGCACTTCATGGCCGATCCGACGATTTTCGGCACGGTCGAGTATCACTACGACATCCTCGCGAAGCGGATGCGCGAGCTTTCGTTCCTGAACAACGGCGTGCGGATTCGTCTCACGGACCTGCGCTCGGGCAAGGAAGACGATTTCGCGTTCGCCGGCGGGGTGAAGGGCTTCGTCGAGTACATCAACAAGACGAAGACCAACCTGCACCCGACGGTGTTCTTCGCCAACGGCGAGAAGGACGGCGTGGGCGTCGAAGTCGCGATGCAGTGGAACGACAGCTACAACGAGAACGTGCTGTGCTTCACGAACAACATTCCGCAGCGCGACGGCGGCACGCACCTGACCGGCCTGCGGGCCGCGATGACACGCGTCATCAACAAGTACATCACCGACAACGAAATCGCGAAGAAGGCGAAGGTCGAGACGACCGGCGACGACATGCGCGAAGGGCTGTCGTGCGTGCTGTCCGTGAAGGTGCCGGAGCCGAAGTTCAGCTCGCAGACGAAGGACAAGCTGGTTTCTTCCGAGGTTCGTGCGCCGGTTGAAGAGGTTGTGGCGAAGGCGCTGGAAGAGTTCCTGCTCGAGACGCCGATCGACGCGAAGATCATCTGCGGGAAGATCGTTGAAGCTGCTCGGGCGCGGGATGCGGCGCGGAAGGCGCGTGAGATGACGCGTCGGAAGGGCGTGCTCGACGGCGTTGGCCTGCCCGGCAAGCTCGCGGACTGCCAGGAGAAAGACCCGGCGAAGTGCGAAATCTACATCGTCGAGGGTGACTCGGCAGGTGGGTCGGCCAAGCAAGGGCGTGATCGCAAGTTCCAGGCGATCCTGCCGCTGCGCGGCAAGGTGCTGAACGTCGAGAAGGCGCGCTACGACAAGCTGCTGTCGTCGGAGCAGATCGTCACGCTCGTGACCGCGCTCGGGTGCGGGATCGGCAAGGACGATTACAACCTCGAGAAGCTCCGCTATCACCGCATCATCATCATGACCGACGCGGACGTCGACGGTGCGCACATCCGGACGCTGCTGCTCACGTTCCTGTATCGCCAGATGCCGGACATGATCGAGCGCGGGTACGTGTATATCGCGCAGCCGCCGCTTTACAAGATCAAGGCGGGCAAGGACGAGCGGTATCTGAAGGATGACGTGGAGCTGAACGCGCATATGCTGCGGTTGGCGCTGCAAGGGTCGGAGCTGGTGCCGGGTGAAAATGCGGCGGCGATTTCTGGGGATGCGCTTGGGGAGCTGGCAAGGTCGTATCTGCTGTCGCAGAGCGTGATCGATCGGTTGAGCCGGTTGTATGACCCGGCCGCGCTGGAAGCGGTTATGGATGGGGTGGTGATCGATCTCTCCAGCGAGGCTTCGACTGAGGCTTCGGCGAAGGCGCTTCATGCGGCGTTGCATGACGAGGCTTTGAAGAACGAAGTTCGTGTAGTGCCTTCGTATGACCCGGTTCGCGAACAACGTGCGCTGCATGTCGAGCGCACGCACCACGGCAACGTGCGGGTTTCGGTCATCGACCAGGAATTCCAGCACACGGCGGATTATCAGCAGCTCGTGACGACCGCAAATACGTTCAAGGGGCTGATTGGGGAAGGTGCGGTCATCAAGCGCGGCGAGCGCAGCATGGCCGTGGCGGACTTCAAGAGCGCGATGAAGTGGCTGCTGGCGGATGCTGAACGCAACGTCTCCAAGCAACGCTATAAGGGGCTCGGCGAGATGAACCCCGAGCAGCTGTGGGAAACGACGATGGATCCGGCAGTGCGGCGTCTGCTGCGTGTGCAGATCGAAGACGCGATTGCTGCGGACGGGATCTTTACCACCCTCATGGGGGATGATGTCGAGCCGCGGCGGGCGTTTATCGAGTCGAATGCGTTGCGGGCGGGGAATATTGACGTTTGAGGTTATCCCCACAAAACATCGCGCACGTGAATTGGGGCTATAAGTTTAAGTATTTATGGCCCCTTTTTTGATAGCACAGCATTAATTCATATTCTTCCATACGGAGTGATATTTTTGCTCAAACTCATCCGAACGTGCATACAGCTGGTCTAGAAGTATGTCGAGCTCAACTCCGGTAATGCATGGAAGGTCGAATGACATTACCAAAGCTCATTGGGCATTGCAGATGCCTAACGTCTGCTGACGTAGATTGCAAAGAGTTGTGTACCTCGCAGAGATGACCTGCTCCCGAATTCTTGCGAGCAATTGATCAAATCAGATGACAAAGAATATGAATCTAATCGAAGCGGTTGAACGCGAACGACATCACGTAGTTGTCGACAGCTACACACCAACGTGGAATGAGCTCATTGCTCAGTATCGTGCCGGCGATGTCGAAATCGACCCTGCGTATCAGCGAGCATTTCGATGGACATACGATCAGCAAACGACATATATTGAATCTCTGCTGTTGAATATTCCTACGCCGCCGGTATTTTTGGCAGAGAAGCCGAACGGTAGCTTCGAAGTCATAGATGGACTGCAACGCTTCAGTACTATTATTAAATTCTTTGCTGCTGAAATTTTCGATGACAATGCAGATACTGAAGACAATAATGCTTCAGTCGAAAACGATGTCAAAGTTCCATTGATTCTGACTGAGGCTCCAATACTGGATGGACTTTTTGGCCTGTCGCGCGCGACATTTCCGGACACACTCGTTCGCACGTTGAGATACTCGCGCGTTCAGGTGATTCTCCTCAAGAAGGAATCGAGCAGCATCGCTCGCTATAACGTTTTTACTCGCTTAAATCGCGCCGGAACAACGCTTTCGAATCAAGAAATAAGAAATTGCTCAGCACGTTTGTTTGAGAGCGATTTTGCGGACCGGCTGAATTCACTCGGAAATGACTCAGCCGTGCGAACTGCGCTCGGCCTATCCTCGAAAGAAGCGAGTTCGATGGGTGCACAAGAAAATGTTTTGAGACTGATAGCATTCGGGAATTTCACTCCGCCGACAAAGAGTATCGAAGATTTCCTGGACTCAGTTATGTATCAAGCAGCCTCAGGTGATTTTGACTTTTCCGAAGATATGGAGAGAAAAATTCGAGAAACATTCGAATTGATCGCGGATGCATATCCACACGGAGAGGCGTTCAAATTTCATCGAAACGGTAGATTCCAAGGAGCCTTTAGCCCTAATCTCTTCGACATTGTTGCCTGTGGAGTATTTAAAAATTTAGTCAAATGTAGACGAAAAGGGAGCGACGCCTTGCGAAATCGCATCCTAGAATTACATGACCAAAAAAAGACCCTAGACCTGACCGGCGCTGGCTCAAATACCCGAGCAAAAATGTTGGGGCGTGCAACGTTTGGCAAAAGCTGGTTTTCAGCTTAATAAAATGACGCGCCATCTTCAACTAAATTATGCCCGCCAGGAAATAAAAAGTGCGCGAATTCGACATGCAAAAATGCTGGATGACATTCGACTACACTGCATTCAGAACAACGAAACAAAAGATCAATTTCTATTTCTTCTGGCAATCCCTGTAATATATGCAGCCTGGGAAGGGTATTTTCGCCTGGCCTGTTCAATATGTCTCAGGCGACAATGTCATGTTGGGAAAAAGGCGAAAAAATATACCGGCAAATACGCCGCCCTCTGGCTGCAAAAGGAAGGTTTTTTTGACTCCTTTCTGCAAAGCTTATTTAATGCCATGCAATTTGGACGCACATCCAAAAAAATAAATGCAGGCAAATACCTAGCCGTCTCCGAATTTTCCGCAAAAATGAGTGATTGGCTTGATGCCCCAATTAGCCACCTAACCAACTTCGACGAACTAGTAATGACATATTCAAATGTCAACAAGGAAGTCGCATCACTCAATTGTGGCATCATCGGCCTGGACATAACGAATGTCGATTTTTCGAAACTCAATGAGCTACTTAATCGGCGCAACGAAATTGCTCACGGTGGACTTTTGGACTATCCAAGAGAAAACACCGTTACCGATCTACTTGACTATACATCGGCTCTGATTGATTCCTTTCACGCGTCAGTAGAGGCTTGGCTTGTTAATAGTTGACGAAGTTGGAGCGATGATGCCCGCTCGTGACGAAGGGAGCACTCTGTCGAAACAGGCCTCGAGTGCAAACGCCGTTGGCGTTGGCCGGTTCCACGTACGCACTCCAAAGCGACGAGCTACGAGTGCATCCAAAGCAGAGGAAAGCTACCCTTACTATGCGGGGTACGCGGAATCCTTTGCACGCGACGCTTTGCAGCGACTGTCGGAACCAGGCGTAGTCGTTTTCGATCCATGGAATGGCGCTGGGACCACAACGCATGCTGCGGCAACAATGAACCGGCCGGCATGTGGTACGGACCTCAATCCCGTAATGGTCATCGTGGCCAAAGCCAAATGCGCTTCGCCTGCGGACATCGCAGCAGCTCGCGAACAGTTCGCCAACGTTTCGCGCCCAAATCGAGGTGAAAGTACTGAAGATGATGCGCTGATCCCCTGGGTTGGTGCGGAGGGAGCTGGCTTCATTCGGCGACTGGTCCAAAGCGCACTACCTAGTCGTCGCGGACTAGAAACGACAACTAGCGAATTGGCAGAGGTTGGACGAGCCGTATCTAACGCATCGCCGGGTAGTTGCCTGCTGGTGCTAGCGATTTTTCGTGCCGTAAAAACTGGCGCAGCAAGTAAAGCCTCTTCAAATCCAACCTGGACCAAGCAGCCGACAGCGCCGGCGAGATGGTACACAGCCCAGGAATGGAGAACACAGATTGCTGCACAAATTGACCGCTTAGCAGAAATCAGCTTGCAGATGGCAGAAGCGTGGCCGGTCGATTCGAGGCTCATCAATATCGAATGTGCTTCTTCCGAGGCTGTACCCTTGGAAAGTGAAAGTGTCGATGTAGTCTTGACTTCACCTCCGTACTGCACGCGAATTGACTACGCGGTAGCGACACTTATCGAACTCGCGGTTCTGGGACTCTCTACGTCTACCGTTAACTCGACCTTGCGGCGAGAGCTGCTTGGTACGACGGCAATTCGTGAGAAAAGCGCCTCACGCATGCAGAGTTGGGGAACGACATGCAATAATCTGCTGGAACAGATTTACAACCATCCATCTAGCGGCTCAAGGTCCTACTACTATAAAAATTTTGTCCAATATTTTGATTCTTTGCACCGCTCGTTAGGTGAGCTCGGGCGAGTCGTAAAGATTGGAGGGGTAGTTTGTTCTGTATTGCAGGGCTCACACTATAAAGAATATCCAGTCGACCTTCCACAGATTTTCTTGGAAATGGCAATATCACATGGATTTTCCCTTACTGGAATTGCCTCGTTTAATGTTGGCCAGAACATGGGAAGCATCAACCAAAAATCATTGAAGTACAGAAAGCCAGTTCGAGCAACTGAGAAAGTGCTGGTATTGCAACGTTGTGGTTAAACTGCTACAAAAAGAAGCCGCTGTCTATTCCCAGTTCCCAGCTCACCAGGCTGCGTGCCTGTCCCAGTCGGGTATTTCTATCGAGCGGACGATTGCTCGTGCCGTTCGCGCAGCGCCTCATACAGTTGCGCCGGTCCGAGCAGGACATCCTTGATGCCGTCCTGAATTCGCTGCGACCCCAGGGCCTGGGTGCTCATCTTCGTGTGCACATCAAACGCCTCAATGATGGCATCTGTGATCGCCTTCACCAAGTCGGGCGAATTCGAGAACTGTTCCTTGCTGTTGCTTGCGGCCTGTTGGACCAGCATCTCGTTCTCGAGCAGCTTGCCCTTGATGACGCCATTCACGTAGACCAACTGGTCGTCGTCGGTCAGCTCGCCCTCGAACAGTCCGTTTACCTTCTGGATAATCTCGTCGAGCAGCACCTTGTCCTTATCTTGGACAGCTCCAGTGCCGACCTCGTCCATCGCAGGCAGTTTCGGCGTTTCACCTTGCTTTAGGTCGAGCGCGCGTTTACCTGTATTGCGCAGGTTATGGTGGGTTAGCACGACCTTCGACAGGTCAACGGTATCCCGCTCACGACCGAACTCAAGCAAGGGGGTAAGACGCTTGTAGAACAGGAAGCGCTTCTCGATGTCCGTATTGCCGTAATCAAAAATCTGCGACAGGAAGGCATACAGCCGGACAAACGTGCCCATGTCGCCCTTGAACAGCACCAGCGCATCGAGCGTGTCCTTGGCTGCCTGCTCGGCATCTGCGTTTTTCTGCTCCATTGCCGCGGTACGGGCTTGCTGGGCTGCCTTGTATTTCGTCAGCAGGCGCTGGGCCACGGGTGCAATCGCGGCACTGAGCTGCTGCTGAGTGCCCTGCGGGTCGAGCTCGACTTTTGCGACCCGGTCCACTTCGAAATCGTCGTAATGGCCGCTGGCGTCCAGCTTGGCGCGCAGGTCATAGACAAGATGCGGGTCGGTTTTCGCTTCCAGCTCGGCTGTCTCATAGTAAGTCTTGAACGCCTTCAGGGTTTCGTCGGCGTCGTTGACGAAATCGAGAATATACGTGGTGTCTTTGCCGGGATGCGCACGGTTCAGGCGCGATAGCGTCTGCACCGCCTGAATACCACCGAGCATCTTGTCGACGTACATGCCGCACAGTAACGGCTGGTCGAAGCCCGTCTGGAATTTATTGGCAACCAGGAGCAGATGGTATTCCGGTTTCGCGAACACCTCGCGGATGTCGCGACCGTTCAGGCCCGGGTTCAGGTCCTTGCTCGTTTCCGTGACGGGTGCCGGATAGCTTTCCGGGTCATCGATTTCACCGGAAAAGGCGACCAGGACGCCGAGCGGGTAGTTCTGCTGTTGGATATAGGCACGAATGGCCTTCTGCCAGCGGACCGCTTCCTTGCGGCTCGCGACCACGACCATCGCCTTCGCCTTACCGTTCAGTAGCGGCTGGACGTTCTCGCGGTAGTGCTCGACAATAATCCGGACCTTCTGACTGATGTTGTACGGATGGAGTCGGACCCACTGCATGATGCCTTTCATGGCTTCGCTGCGCTCGACTTCCTTCTCGTCGTATTCCTTGCCGTCGTTGGCCAGCTTGAACGCGAGCTTGTAGGTCGTGTAGTTCTTCAGCACATCGAGAATGAAGCCTTCCTCGATGGCCTGGCGCATGCTGTACACATGGAACGGTTCGGGCAAACCATCGGCGTTCAGACGACCGAACAGCTCCAGCGTCTTCTGCTTGGGCGTCGCGGTGAACGCAACGTACGTCAGGCCCGCGCTACCTGCGCGCCCAGCCATCTGTGCGGCGAGCAGCGCTTCGGTATCCACTTCGCCACCGTCCTGCACGTCAGCCCATTCCTCGGCGGACAAAAGCTGCTTAAGCTTGGCGGCTGCTTCGCCGGTCTGTGAGCTATGCGCCTCGTCGGCAATCACGGCGAAGCGCTTACCTTCGGTGGCGGCGAATGACTGCACAGCCTGCAGTGCAAACGGGAACGTCTGGATGGTGCAGACGATGATTTTCTTGCCGCCCTTCAGAGCTTGCGAGAGCAGCGCGCTTTTGCTGCCGTTCTCGTTGGTGATGGTTTCGACAACGCCGGTCGTGCGCGAGAAATCGAAAATCGCTTCCTGCAATTGGGCGTCGAGTACGGTGCGGTCCGACACAACGAGCACGCTGTCGAACAGTTTGCTGTTCGCGGCATCATGTAGGTCGGCAAGAAAGTGTGCGGTCCATGCAATCGAGTTCGTCTTGCCGGAGCCGGCAGAATGCTGAATCAGGTAGCGCTGACCGGGTCCGTTTTGCAGCACATCAGCGACCAGCTTTCGGGTGGCGTCGAGCTGGTGGTAGCGAGGGAAGATGACGTTCTTCGGCTGCTTCTTGTCATCGCGCTTGACGATGAGATAGCGCCCCAGGATTTCGAGCCAGCTCTCGCGAGCCCAGACTCCTTCCCACAGGTAAGCCGTTGCGTAGCCATCCGAATTCGGCACATTGCCGGCCGCACCCTGGTTGCCGCGGTTGAATGGCAGAAAGTAAGTGCTCGTGCCTTCCAACTTCGTCGTCATCTGTACTTCGCTCTGGCTCACGGCGAAATGCACCAGCGCGCCGCCCGGAAACCCGAGCAGCGGTTCTGCGAGGCCACCCTTTGGGTGTGGATTGCGGTCAAAGCGGTACTGGTCAACCGCATCCTGGACGCTTTGCGTGAAGTCGGATTTTAGTTCGACCGTCGCGACTGGGATGCCGTTAGCGAACAGCACGAGGTCGATGGCGTCGTGCGGATTGTTCAGTGAATGACGCACCTGCCGCACGACGCGAAGCCTGTTGGCGGCGTATAGATTCTGGATTTCCGGATTCAAGCCGAGCGCGGGCTTGAACTGTATAAACGAGAGCGGCTGCTTCAGGCCAAGCATCTCGACACCACGGCGCAACACGTCGAGCGTGCCCCGCTCGTTCATGTTCTTGCGGATGCGCTCGGCCAGCACCGTGGCCAGCGTCGAGCCATGGTTCTTGGTCAAAGCCTGCCAGGCATCCGGTTGGGTGGTTTCAACCCACGCGAGCAGGTCGGGGAGATAGAGCGCGCTGGCCCGGTCGTAACCCGGCGCGGCATCACCTTGCTCGTACAGCCAGCCGTGCTGCGCCAGATGTTCACAGATGGCCGCCTCGAAATGATGTTCCTGGTGCAGATTGCTCACGAATACCCCATGCGTCTGATCGTGTCGTTTTTCTTGAATGTCGCTCAGGTCGGTTAGCCTTCCGCGTAACTGCGTTCGAGTAAAGGCTTGGCACGCTCCAGGTCGGCCAGCGTGCGCAATGTCAACTCGACATCGCCGGTGCCCCAATGCCCGACTTGGCTGACGTCCCGGCTGAAACCTTCCTCCTGCATGACGGACGTTGGGTCAAGCTTGAGTGTTGCGAGGATTCTGTTCGGATAGACAATGACGCACGCAAAGTTTTTTAGGCGCCGGAACGCCGTGTAGAGCTTCAGGCGCTTCTCCTGAACGTCGTCACCCAATGCCATGAGGTAACCGGTGAGCTGTGCGTACAAGTCACGAGTTTCGGTAGACGCGAGCGCAAGCTGTTCATCCAGCGATTTGTCTTTACCGGCTGCTTTCGGCACTTCAGGTTCCGTGGGCTGGTCAGCGGGTCCGGACTTGCTCGCCGTGGCGTCGGCAACGCTCTGCGCATTCACCAGTTCGAGCAGCAGCAGGTCGTCGCCAAACAGCTTGTAGCGAATCAGTTCGATATTGCGCGGAATCTGTTGGACAGCATGTTGGTCGTAGCGCGTAAAGTCGACGGCGATACAGAGCAGGCGAGTGCCGCTCCACTCGATATGCTCGGCCACGTCTTTACCAAGCTGTTCCATCACAAGCCAACGGAATTCCGCTTGGTGGTCGAGCAGCCAGTCCAGGTAGAACAGCCCTTGATTGATGACGTTTTCGTTGCTGTGGCGCTTGTATTCGATAATGACCGGGCAACCGTTCTCATCGAGGCCGAGAGAGTCAATGCGGCCTTTGTGCGTCTTGCCGGTGGCGTACTCGCTGGCGAGGAAGCGGACACCTAAAAAGGCCTGCATGTTCGCTTCAATCAGCGTCTGGAGTTGCTTCTCCAGCTTTGCAACCTGGCCGGGTAGTTCGCTTGCCGCACCATTTGACAAGCGAAAAAGCTGAATGTCGCTCATGCAGCAAGTTCCTGTGGCAGCTCGTTACGGACGTCGATTTTGCCGGTGACAGCGGCGGAAATTAGGGCGCTGCGTCGTTCTTTGAGTAATTCTATAGCGTGCTGTGCTGCAGATTTCAGACGACTGAGTCGTTCTACTTCGGTATTCGTGAAATTGAGAATCGTTTCTTGCTCGCTTTCAGGTGGCAATACAAGCGGCAGCTCCATAACATTTGTCGACGAGATGGAAGCCAAATTGGTGCTTTGCTTGGAGCGCCCCATGAAGTGAAACTGTGCATAGCGTGAGCTGGCAACTTGATTCAGCCACTGGGAAGACACACCGTGCGGACGAACAGCGAAGACATGATTCTGGTGAATACAGTCGTCAATTTCGCCTGACCAGATTGCGCCACGACCGAGTTTGTCGAAATCGCCACCTTCATTCATGAGCACATCACCGCGAAGCAAACGATATCGCGACAGCTGCTCAGGTTCAATGTCGATAGTGGCTATGTCGGCTAAGGCCAAAAAGCCGTCCTGCACGTTGGCCACACGTAGATAGGGCACATTTATCGTTTCCTTGCCCGAGGTATCTTTTCCCTTGGCGATACCCGTCTGGACCGTTGCGACAAATTTTAGGCGCGTGACCTTCCAATGTGCTGGTATCTTGCCCAGCCACTCCACACCCGAATCCTTCATCGACACATACGGATTGAGCCCGCGCGTAACTGCATGCGAGATGGTGGCCTGACGTTTTTCCGCGAGCAGTTCGAGGAGCTTTTCCTGCTCGGCAATCAGGGCATCAATCTTGCCGGTTTCTCGGTCGAGGAAGGTAGCGATAACCGCCTGCTCTTCACGAGGGGGCAGTAGGATAGGCATACGCGAATGGTATTGCGGTTCCAAATCCCATTGGTTTACGCGGATGCCTTTTGAAAGCGATAGATACCCAGTGATGTAGCGGGGTGAGCGCATCAAATAGTGCAAATAACGAGGCTCTTCAGTGTGCTTTGACTTATAGACAAAGTATGCGGGACTGACGATTCCACGATGGTCAGAAATTGCAACCGAACCTTGCCACGCCTTCATTTTGTTGATTACCAAATCACCAGGCATGACCAGCTGATATGAGGCCAAATCGTCAGAGGGTTTGTTGTTGTTATCGTCGCGGCTTGCCTTCGGTATTACGCCATAGTCACGGTATACGGAAAGAAGCTCGTCATGCTCGTAACCGGTGCGTTTAGTGCGGCTGAAAAGCGTCCAAAGAGGCGCCAAGGTCCAATGGGACGGGACTTCGCCCAGCCAGGCAGTTCCACTATCTTTATAGTGTAAATATTTTGCTAGGCTCATTCAGCCAACTCCTCGAGCATCTTCATGATGTTGGCAGAAACCGCCTTTAGCTCTTCATCAATCGTATGCAGGTCGCGTGGCGGCTCGAATACATAGAAGTGCCGGTTGAACGGAATCTCGTAACCGACCTTGCTCTTGTCTTCGTCAATCCAGGCATCTGGCGCATGAGGCAGCACCTCCCGCTCGAAGTACGCGGTAATGTCCTCTGAAAGGGGCACGTTCTCGGTATCGCGCAACGCGCTATCGGCCTGCGGCTTTCCTTTCTGTTTACCCTTCACGCCGAGCACAATCTCGCAGTGTTCATCGCGCAGCGGGCGCTCGACCGTGATGGTCGTGTAGCCGAAATCCTCGTTCCGGAAGATGCGCGAAATCGGCGCGAGCTTGACGGTCTCGCCAGTCTTCGCTTCCGGCACGTGTTCACCAGCAGAGACAACGCGCCGTGCGACTTCCCGGCCATCGGCATCAAACACGGTCGCGAGCTGCGCCTCCACGAAGCCACCGAACAGGCGCGTCACGTCAGTAATCTGCTCGTCTGACATTTCCTTGCGCTTGCTGCCGAGCGACTTGCGCATCTTCTGCGAGAAGCTGGAAACGTCGATGAGCTGTACCTTGCCTTTGCGGGCTGCCGGCTTCTTGTTCGACAGAATCCACACGTAGGTCGCGATGCCCGTGTTGTAGAACATGTCGGTCGGCAGGCCCACGATGGCTTCGACCAGGTCGTTTTCCAGCACGTAACGGCGGATTTCGCTCTCGCCTGAGCCGGCGCCGCCGGTGAACAAGGGCGAACCGTTTAACACGATGCCAAAGCGGCAGCCACCATCAACAGCCGGTCGCATCTTCGAGATGAGATGCAGCAGGAACAGCATCGAACCATCGGAAACCCGTGGCAAGCCAGGGCCGAAGCGGCCATCGAAGCCCTTGTCCTCGTGCTCCTTCCGCACGGCCTTTTCGACCTTCTTCCACTCGACGCCGAACGGTGGATTCGACAGCATGTAGTCGAACTTGCGCGCCGCATGGCCATCGTCGGACAGCGTATTGCCGGCCACGATATTGCCGACGTCTTGCCCCTTGATGAGCATGTCGGCCTTGCAGATGGCATAGGACTCGTCGTTGAGCTCCTGGCCGAACATGTTCAGGCGCGCAGCCGGGTTGTGCTCGAGCAGGAACTCGCCCGCGACGGAAAGCATGCCACCGGTACCCGCAGTCGGGTCATAGATGGTGCGCACGACCGCATTGCCGGGTTGCAGCACCTCGTCGTCCTCGATGAACAGCAAGTTCACCATCAGGCGGATGACCTCGCGCGGCGTGAAGTGCTCCCCGGCGGTCTCATTCGATATTTCCGCGAACTTGCGGATGAGTTCCTCGAAGACCAGTCCCATCTGCGTGTTGTCGACGACCTCGGGGTGCAGGTCGATGTTCGCGAATTTCTCGATGACGAGGTAGAGCAGGTCGGCCTTGGCCAGACGCTCAATCTGCGTGTGGAAATCAAAACGTTCGAAGATGTCCTTCGCGTCGGGCGAGAACTTCGCCACGTAGTCGTACAGGTTCTTGCGGATGTTGTCCTGGTCGCCGAGCAGCTTCACCAGGTCCAGCGGCGAGGTGTTGTACACCGCCTGCCCGGTAATTCGTCGCAGGAACGGGTCGGGATTCAGACCGGTTTTACTGATGGACGCGAGTTCGGTCAGGACTTTCGGCTTCGTCGATTCGAGCACGCAGTCGAGGCGGCGAAGGATGGTGAACGGCAGGATGACTTTGCCGTATTCAGACTGCTTGTAGTCGCCACGCAGCAGGTCGGCGACCGACCAGATAAAGGATGACAGCGCCTGATGGTTCATTGGTATCCGTAGGTGCGGCAGGTATTCGTATATCGTCCATTGCGCAAAGTGCAATGAGGCAGGTCGGACTAATTTTACCTTTGGAACGACGAAGGCCGGCTAGAACCGCGTGACGGCAAGTCGACCAAAAAGCGAGCGCCCTGATCTAGCCCCATTAAACTTGAAAAATTCGACGATTTTCTGCTACCGCAACCCGTCGATGCAATACCGACGAGTAGTTTTGAGGGTGGATCGCCTCCTGCCCGACCTACTGCCTGTCCTGCTGTGCGGGGCTATCTCGGTCGACACCGACTTGCGGGTGCAGGTCAAAGCTCGGCCGCTTCGCCGATAATCGAGGCGCCCTGGATCAACACACTGCCACGGCCGCTGCGCGTCTGGCCGATCTTCTGAAGCATCTGCTACCGGCCGGATGTCCGCGACAAACGCAAGCGTTAGACGTTCACGAGACTCGCCTCTCTGTCCAGCCGTAAGACCCAGGAGTGATACGCCTGCGGTTTTGCTAGAGGGGGCAGCGCACACAGATACAGGAACTGGTCAGTCTCGCATTAATCGAGCGTGCCGAAAACGTCGTCCTGCTTGGACCGTCTCAGGTGCCGGGAAGACGCACATTGCGAGCGCGCTAGCTATCGGTCGACGCAGGCGAGCATCAAAACGCGGTTGATCAGGACCGCCGACCTGACGATGCAACGGACGCGCTGGCGGGAATTCTTCAACCTCGCAGTCACCGGACCGAGGCCGTTTTGGTCATCAACGAAATCCGCTATTTGCGGTTCGAGCGTAGGGGGAAAGCATGTTATTCAACATCGTCCCCAAACGCTACGAGCATGGCACCATCATGTCGGCCGTCGACCTGGTGCATGTAATAGGCCACCGTCTTTGACAACGACCAGAGGCTCATGGCTGCCATGTCCGGCTGGCTCTTGCATCACGCCCACATCGATCAAATCAGCGGCGAGAGCTAGCGACTGAGGGCAAGCGCGAAAGCTGGCACGCGACACTGGATCCAGTGTGGGCCAGATTTACTACGGCGAAGCGTCGGAAAGTGGGTTAGTTTCGAGTCGGCGTTGGCACACAAGTGCCTATGAAATTTTGGCCGATCCATGGAGTATTTCAGTTGACACATCCAGCAAACTTTTATAGAAACAACAGATGGAAATATCTTCGATATTTTCAATTCACCCCATCACACACGACTACAATCGCCTCAAAAAACTTGACTCAGAAAAAAAACATGACCACATCAGCCCAACACCTTACAGAGCTAATTCTCCCGGGATTGGCGACCACGGTTGCCGCCTGGTTGATCGCACATCTTCAAATGCGATGGAAGGAAAAAATTAAATCGAAAAGCTTAGAACAAGCAAAACTAGATCAACTAGCGTCGTTTTTATCCACAGACATTTCCAAGCGAAGCCGCCTCGTTGTAGAGCAGCAATTTCGAGCCATTTTCGGCTCCCTGTTCGAGTACCGGGAAATATTATCTATACTCAATTCGCGATCACCACTGACCGTTTTATCCATGATGAAAACAGTTCGCCATTTGATCGATTTCGATGAGAACTCAAACCTATTTATATTCAGAGATGCCTACAATTCGGAACGGAAAAGGAAATCGAAAAAGTTGATTTTTTCTGCGGCATACGCAATCTCCGTTTACGCCGCCCTTGGTCCCTGGTATCTCTTTTCACATCAGGATTTATCGTGGCAGACTGCGGCAATTTTAATGCTCCCGACAATTTTTTTCGGTTTTATTGCCCTGCTAACCCTCGACATTTCAACCGATATATCGGCTACGAAACGCTTCATGTCAGCTGCAGAGCCAGCGATCAAGTAGTATCTTCGAGGGGCGGCTATACCGTCCGGCTAGTTCCCTCAACCAACACCTATCTTCTAAACTGAACCTGCAGCACCGCAAAAAAGCGCGGGCCGCATGGGCTGCCACCCATACGACCCGCTGACCACCACCAACTCATCACAGGAGAGTTGATCATGGCTAACGCCAATCATAAGTCACGTACCCCCGTAACGGAACGTTTCGTCACCGTCCAAGAGTCAGCACGCCATCATTCCTTGTCCCGGGTTCTCCGTGCCATCAGGGCGCACCGGAAACTGAACACGACGTATTTTCCGTGGATCAAAATAGCGGGAGTATGGCTTGAGGACGCGGGATTCGAGGCCGGAGAACGCGTTCGGATTACCGTCGAGGACAAGCGACTCATCATCACGCCGATGTGATCAGCGCATTGCCCATGGTAGGCATCGCAAGTCACCACCGCTCAGGTAGCTCAGCACCCGAGACTCGATACCGTTAGTAACTGTGACAAGCGACGATTGCGATGCAAGCGCAGCGGGCCAGACACTCAGGTCCGCTGCCGTTTAGCCTGTCGGCAGGAGCTGCAACCCATACCAGGCGCACCGCACATTTCTGCCGCGCCAATGCAAAAACCCCCGCCTTTCGGGCGGGGGTTCTTGGCTTAGGGAGCCTGACGATTACCTACTTTCACACGGGAATCCGCACTATCATCGGCGTAGAGTCGTTTCACGGTCCTGTTCGGGATGGGAAGGGGTGGGACCGACTCGCTATGGTCATCAGGCAAAGAGGGTTGTTGCGTTGCTTCGCAGCGCAACCAATCTTGGAAGAAGCAGTAATCTTGAGTTGTGTGTATCACACACGAGAATCCAACCGTCCTGTAAAGGCAGACTTGTTATAGGATCAAGCCTTACGGGCAATTAGTATCAGTTAGCTGAACGCATTACTGCGCTTACACACCTGACCTATCAACGTCCTGGTCTCGAACGACCCTTCAAGGGGATCTAGTC